>DIYN01000014.1 GCA_002429065.1 Verrucomicrobia bacterium UBA6053
GGGCGTCATCCGGATACGGACGGCGGTATTCTGGCCTGGGCTCTGAACGTAAAGGACGGCAGCGCGATCTGGAAATCGTATATTCATCGTCCATTAGGATGGAGTGATGGGTCCATAGAAAATCCCCTTACCAATCATCGCTACTATAATGACATAGGCATGACAACTCCCCGATTTGAAGATGGTCTTATCCATATTTTCAAATTGGCACTGGATGCAAAAACTGGGGCTATTGTAACGGAAACGGGTGGTGCTTATAGTCATCGGGGTCCACACGCCCATTCCCTTCAGTAGGAGCTGGACTGTAATACGAATCCGATGATGTATTTTCATCTATTGTTTTCGTCCAGCGGACAGATTGGGGGTTACAATCAGATCCACTCGTCAGTCAGACAGTCTGAAGGTAGGGTCAACTCCAGGCGATAAGCCGCCAGTCGATGAGGAAGTCCTCCCAGCCGGTTCCGGTCCCCGTGGTGTTCTTTCCAAACCGCAAAAAGGAATCCGCCTCTATGGCAGTAGTGAGGTTGACCTGCAGGCCCATGGCATAGGGGAGCTACACCTCGGTTTAGGTCACGGTGAAACCTGAAGCCTGCATCATCAGGGCGTAGCCCGGTATGAACACCGGAGAAAGTGAAGAACCAACCAACCGGGTAACACGAGCCACTTGGCCAGGCTTGTTCATATCAGCTGGTCCCTTCCGCTTCGATGACCCATTGGGAGCTGGAAAGTGGAGGATGAAGACGTCAGACAGATTCTCGGTACTCAAGATATTCAGCGATCAGTTCCTTCTTATGCAAACGGTGGCGACAACATTTGTACATAAACCGGAGTAGAGTTCGGATAGAGAAAGCAAATCGACATTGGTGAAGTAATACGTGGGGAGGGTAAAACCTTCAACCAAATCTGCCTTGTATCAATCCACGCGCTACTTCCAGTGCCTTACTCCACCGGTTTTTCAGATAAAAACCAAAGCAACGGCCACATCGGCCACTTCCCACACCTCTTCTGAGGTCCCTGGAGTTGTAACACGTGGCCTATCTTACACCCATACTCTAACAGATCTCTGCCTCAATCCTCTCGAGTCGTTCGTTCACCGCTTCCAAGTCTATACCTTAACTTAGAAGATGGACTCGAAAGGTGGTTCATATTTAAGCCACGACTCATTCTCCTCTCTCAGTATTCTCGCAACGCGCATCCACATTAGATACATCTTTAAACTCAATGTTAGAAAGATACAACTTTGCTGATGACCTGCACTAATCTTTCCATATCTTCAGGATACACATCCCCAATATTACCTATGCGAAAGGTCTCGGCTTGAGTTACTTTTCCAGGATAGAGCACAAATCCCTGTCGTTTTACTGCTTCGTAAAAGACTGGAAAAGAGTACCCCACTTTATCAGGACTGAGAAATGAAGTGATGAAGGGAGATTGCAGGTAGTCAGGCAACAATGTTTCAAAGCCGAGATTACGCATACCATCTACTAAAACCCGATGATTAGTTCGATAACGTTCAGCACGATGCTCCAGCCCTTCTTTTTTCAACTCAGTCAATGCCTGAGCAAACGCCCGGACCACATGTGTGGGTGAGGTGAAACGCCATTTTCCTCGGCCCTTTTCCATAGCATCCCACTGATCATACAAATTTAAGCTCAGACTCCGTGCTCTCCCTTGGGCAGTCTGCATGGTCTCAAGATCCGCCAGAATAAATCCAAAGCCAGGTACACCTTGAATGCATTTGTTTGCACTACTGATGAGGACATTAGCCTCTATTTCCTGCATGTCGATAGGTATGCCACCAAAACTGCTCATGGCATCCACTATAAAGGTTTTTCCGAATTCCTTTACCACTTTTCCGATTTCTCTGATTGGGTTCAACATTCCGGTAGTGGTTTCACAATGCACCACCGCAACGTGTGTAATTGACCCTTCGGCCTTCAGATTCATACGTAACTGATCGAGATCAGGGGGCATTAGTTCGCCACTATCTTGAGCAATCACGTTGATACGATTTGCCATCGCAATTTTCACGATGCGCTCTCCGTAAGCGCCATTACACAAGACAAGTAAGGTCCCGTCTTCTGGAAGACAAGAGCTGATGACAGACTCGACAGAAAATGTGCCGCTTCCCTGCATCAGTGTGCATGTTATGTCCTCTAAAGTTCCTGCAAGAGTTGCCAACTCGGTACGGATGGACTGAACAATTTGATTGTAATCCGAATCCCATGTACACCAATCGCGCAATAAGGCTGCTCGCACAGTTTTAGTCGTGCTGAGAGGGCCTGGAGTTAGTAACAGATACGGATTATCAGGTATAAGGTCAGGATGCATAATCAGACTCAAGGGTTTTAATAATACTGGTGCAAAGAATGGAGATCGCTTTTTCTATTTCCTCATCGCTGATGGTGAGAGGCGGAGTAAGCGTGAGAGTTGTGCCTCCTGAAATTTTAAAGCTCAAACCATGTTCCAGGCAGCTGTAGAGTACACGTTCTGCGACATCTGCTGTAGCCATCTCCACACCAATCATCAATCCCAATCCACGGGCCTCCACCACCCCATTCTGGCTTTCTGCAAACTCCTGTAATCGTGACAGAATTTCCTTACCTTTGATCCGGGATCGTTCCACGAGTTGTTGGTCTTCAATAACATGTAACGCGGCCAGTGCAGCGGCGCAACCTAACGTACTTTTTTCATGGGTATAATGGCCTATTGCCTGCGCAGCCCCCTGATCAAGTCCGTCCCGGACTAATGTGGCCGCGAGTGGTAAAACCCCACCGCCCAGCCCCTTTCCTATGCACAAAATATCCGGAACAACACCGTAATGTTCACAGGTGAACCAGTATCCTGTTCGGCCAAGGCAGATCGGAATTTCGTCGAAAATCAACAGTGCATCATGTCGATCACAAAGTTCGCGCATTCCTTTCCAGAAAGGCACAGGCGGAATTTCGACGGTGGTACAGCGAAGAGGTTCCGCAATAAATGCGGCCACATCCCCTTCTCGCTTCATAACAAACTCAGTGTAACTCAGCACCTCTTCCCAACCCAGAGGCTCTTCACCCATAGCATGGGATCCGGGAGCAGGGATCTGGATGCATCCAGGCAACAGAGGTCCCATATTGTTCCGAAACAAAGCCTCCCCACCGATACTGATCGCATCTAGAGATGCTCCATGAAACGCGTCCCAGAAACTAATGGTTTTGAATCTACCCGTGCACAAACGTGCAAGTTTAAGTGCAATGCCGTTTGCTACAGTTCCAGCTGGGCATAAAAGTAATTTAGATAAATCGCCAGGGGCGAGATCAACGAGTTTTTCCGCTAATTCAATTGCAGGAAGGTTGGTAAACCGCCGAGGACAAAAACTCAAGCGGTGCATTTCTTCCTCTACAGCTTCAAGTACCTTCGGGTGGCCATAGCCGACTTGATGTGCACTGTTCCCATGAAAATCCAAGTACTGTTTTCCCTGCAAATCCTGTAAATAAGACCCATTACAGGCCTCTAGCACTGTCAGACACGGGGTGGAGAGCGACTGTCGAAGAAAAACCTGTTCATCTCGGAAGAGAAGGTCTCTGGTTTGTTCATTCAACGTCCGGTCCTGCCACTTCCTGCGACACTCTGAGAGATTAATGTCCCCCTCAGTGCGATCAGGTGACTGTTCATTCATTATCGTTTCCTCCACGCTTGCGTTTTCTGTCTGAAAAACCAGCTTGAACCTGCAAATGCCAACCGAGCCAATACATTGGTTAGAACGATCAGCATACACATGGCAGCTGCCGGAGCCGTATCCCCGGCATCATCCATATTGACCACCGCAACAGAGGCCAACGGAAGATCGCTTGAATAAAGGAAAATCACTGCCGAGACTGTTGCCATCGAACTGACAAAATAGTAGGCCGCAATCTCAAGCATGGCCGGAAGGCATACAGGAACCGTCACACGCAGAAACGTTCTGTAAAACGGTACTGCCATGGATTCTGAAACAGATTCAAATTCTACATCCAACTGACGCAATGCAGTGGTAGCAGTTAAAAAACATACTGTATAAAAATGTATAATATTAGATATGACCAACAGAGCCATGGTTCCATAGAGAAACGTAAATGGGTTGGGTAAAGTCCAGGGTAGCAGCGGAAGATTAAACCTTGGGGAGTTGAAAAAGAAAATATAAGCAATCCCAATCACCAATCCTGGAAGTGCCAGCGGAACAATCGAAAGGAAATATCCTCCTTGCCGAAGCAGCTTCATCCCTTTTGTCTTTTCGATCAAATAAGCGTTCAAAAAGGTAATCAGTGTTCCAAAAATCGCAGTGAGCACTGCCATCCAAATACTATTGAAGAAAGCGCGGTATCCGCCTCCACCTACTCTCTGAAAGGAATAGTGAGACAAGGTCCAGGTTTTGGGAAACATCTCCGGATTCGTAAAAGAATATGGCCACATGTCCACTAGAGACGCGATACCTGCCATAAATACCAGCGAGAGTATACCCAGAGAGATAATACTGTTAAAAGTTAGAAAAAAAATGTCCCGCACCGTGTGAGGTTTCGGCACGTAGGGTACGCTACGAGCCGTGACAGTAGCCACCGCGCGTCGCTGGACGATGCGGTCAGCAATGAAAGCCAACACGGTTGGAACCAGCAGAATTACACTGACCGTAGCTCCCATTCCAAAATTCTGTTGACCAATAACTTGTTTATAAACATCTACAGCCAATACATTAAATTGCCCGCCAACTACCTTCGGGGCCCCGAAGTCTGTAAACGCAAGTGTAAAGCTTACAAACACAGCACTCAAGAGCCCGAATTTCACGCTGGGGAGGGTAACGGTAAAAAAGGTTCGGAATGTCCCAGCTCCCATACTATCCGCGGCCTCATATAAGCGTGCATCGGTGGTGGCCAGAGCGACCAGCAAAATCATAAACGCAGGAGGAAACGTGAAGACAATCTCTGCGATGGTGACCCCGACAATACCGTACAGGTTAATATCCCAGGCCAGCCAAGGCAAACGATCAAAGAATCCGGTGGTGATGACTCCTTTATTGCCAAACAAGTACACCAGTGAAAGGCCATACAGCATAGTTGGTGCAAACAGTGGCAACATGGCAACCATTTTGAATAGCGCTTTTGCGGGCATACAGGTGCGGTTAATCCCGTAAGCAAATCCAAAAGCCAACACCACTGATAAAGAAGTGCTAACCAGCGCGACACATAGTGAGTTCGAAACCGACTGCGACATCCCCCCGTTTACTAGATTACTAGACAGAAACCGGACCGCCCCGACCGCTTGTACGCCCAGAACTACTAGCAAGACAAAAGTTTGAAGCTGAGGAGAGTCCGGCCTAGTGCGACCTCGCCATAGGCTCCGAACTAGAGCAGCCACCAACCCGATTGCAAGAGTCACAAAACTCAGTACGGTGAGAATCGTTTTGTCATTCAAAGCTCGAAGTCCAAAATAATCAAAAAAATTCCTAAGTCCGATGTATCGCTCAACTGCGGTTACATTATCTGAGGCCCTCCGGCGATCAACCTCCCAATAACCTGAAGCGTGCCGGGAAACCTCAATCTCCCGGAAAGAATGAGTGTCCAACTCACCCTCATTCTCATAAAAAGCCGTCACGGTAATCTGGGAGAACGCGCCTTCCTTTAGAGTAACAGTCAGCCCTCCATGCTCGTAAGTCCCTCTTTCAAGAGCAACTGCCTGATTATTGACAAATAACTGAGTAGGATCTCCCTCTAAAAGCAAAACGGTGTAGCCTGCGAGAGAAATCTGTCCGCGGAAGGAATCCTCTTCCATCTCTTCAACTGTCGGCTGTTCAATACGGACATATACATCTCTGTGCGTTGCACGATGAACAACTTCCAACAACGGTAAAATCACCCCAACCAAGAGCCATACACAGCCCATAAGAATAAGAAGGCGCCGCACCCAATCTTCCCTGCTACTCCGAAAGGTGACTGTTTCGGTCTCGATACTCAGCGCAAGGTTCTCAATGTTATCCTTTGAGGCCATCAGAGGTCCTCGTTCACTGTGGGAGGAAAGCTGAGTAGTTTACGAGGTGGCAGGATAATCTGTAGGTCATGTCCGGTACGGAGTGCCAGATCTTCAGCGGACTCATCCTGAAGATCCAAGTACAGCTGACGACCCACCAACACTCCCTCCTGGGACAGCAGGTCTAATGTCACACGATCCACGGCACCACGGAATTCCACTCCTTGCACTCGGGCTTTCAACCAATTCGCTTTGTTTCGATTTTGATTACCAACCTTCAGGTCTTCAGGGCGGATGGCCAATGTAATCTGCCCTCCTTCTCTAATACCAGTATCCCCATAATCCACCTGCAGAGTGTAACCGTCCAGAAGCACACTGTCTTTGCCGGAGGTTGTACAGCCACGAATAAAGTTCATTGAACCGATAAAATCCGCTACAAAAGGATTAGCAGGCTTCCGGTACAACTCCTGCGGTGTGGCAAACTGCATAAGACGACCTTCGTTTAAGACGACAACACGATCTGCCATGGTAAGAGCCTCCTCCTGATCATGGGTCACCATAATGGTAGTAATACCCAACTGCTCCTGAATCCGACGGATCTCTTTTCGAAGATGTACCCGTACACGTGCGTCCAATGCGGAAAGAGGCTCATCCAACAGGAGCAATTCTGGGCAAGGTGACAGCGCACGTGCAAGCGCTACCCTCTGCTGCTGTCCTCCAGAAAGCTGAGCCGGGAATTTATGAGCCTGATCTGCAAGGCCAACCAGATCCAGCATTTCAAGACTTCTCTTTTGTTTATCCAGGCTTTTTCGCCCCTGCAATCCATACCCAACATTCGCAAGGATGGTTAAATTGGGAAAAAGGGCATAGGATTGAAACACTATCCCCAAATTTCGCTTTGTAACGGGCTCACGGGTCACGTCCCTACCATTCAGCCACACCGTACCATTGTTTTGTGCTTCTAATCCGGCAATCACCCTTAGCATAGTGGTTTTGCCACAGCCGCTGGGGCCTAGGATGGACACAAACTCTCCCCTTCGGGCCGAAATAGACACGTTATCTAGAGCTGTAAAAGCTCCAAAACGCTTGTCGATTTCTCGCACTTCCAAGAAGATTCGATGATCGGTGGCAGGGGGTTCCACGGGAGGCTCCGTTACAAAGCACTTTTTAGATCTATTTGCGCGGAGCGCTTTTGCCATCGTAGCGTTTTGTCCATTCCTCAAGAATGCGCTTCCGGTTCTGAGCCGCCCATTTGAGATCATTCTCGATCATCACAGAAGTGGGATCCTCCGGCCATCCTTCTGGAGCCTCCACTTTCACGTCGGTGGCCACAATTGGATATACTTTTGCGTACATCGCCATAGCATCTTCAGAAATCGCCCAGTCCAAGAATACTTTAGCCTCTCTCTTGATCCGGGGTTTTTTGAGTAAAGCATTTGACTCCACATCATACCCAGACCCTTCTGCGGGAAATGCGATTTTCACGGGCTCACCTTTGGAGCGTTGTTTAAACCCACGATATGCGAACGATACTCCGATGGGGTACTCTCCTTTTCCAGCCATCTTTGCAGGTTTAGATCCAGAATGAGTATACTGGGCGATATTATCGTGTAATGCATCCAGATACTTCCACCCCTCCTCTTCACCTTTCAGTTGAAGAATAGCAGAAACCGTCAGGAAACCTGTTCCAGAGGATGCCGGATTTGGCATTACCAATTTTCCTTTGTATTCAGGCCTCAGAAGATCCGCGTAGGACGACGGCATGGAAATACCCTCATTTTTTAATTCAATGGTATTGCCGACAATCCCAGTTACCCAAGCCTTGATGCCGACCCAGTGAGGAACTTTGTTCTTTGTGTCTTTCATCCCCGCTTTCACTTTTTCCACTCCTTTCGGAGCATAGGGTGCGAGCATGCCCATATCATCGGCAACCAAAAGAGACGTAGCCGCAGTTCCCCAGACCACATCTGCGACGGGATTATCTTTTTCTGCCAGCAGACGTGCAGTGATAACCCCTGTGGAATCACGAACTAACTTCAATTCGATATCGGGGTGCTTAGCTTCGAAATCTTTGCGGTAGATGGCGATTTCGTCGTCTTCAAGAGCCGTGTATACTATCAGTTCTCCTGCGGTGGCGATGAGCGCACCAGTCATGACCACAGCTGCGGCCAGGCATACTTTCCATACATGCATTGTTTTCATGATATCCTGTAATGTTGGGTTCGGGTTTGGTTCAGGGCATTTCGCCCTTGGAAAGTCGTTCGTTGATTTCAGAGAGCACAGGTTGCAGATCAGCAACTGTGTCGATGACATAGTGTGCACCTGCTCCCAACATGGCCTGCCGTCCTTCAGCCAGTTTCGTTTCTCGGAACACAGGTTCTATCGCAGCCAATTCCTCAGCACTTCCACAGCCCATCATATTCCCGCTGGCCACCAAACCTACACTCCAGACGCCCGCCCTAAGGCCAGAGATTACATCCGGAAGCGTATCCCCAATATTTACCACCTTCGAAGGTGGGAAGATTTCCAGCTTCTCCATAATCCGATAGATCATCCACGGCCATGGACGCCCCCTTGAAACGACGTCTGCGCACACAGCCGCCTGCGGCATGAACCCCTGCTCTGCTGCACTTTTTAGTACCACCTCCATCATAGCCTGGTTGTATCCTGTGGTAGCCCCAATACGGATCCCCTCCTCCATCAATCCATTCATGATATCTACAACACCTGGGATGAGCTTCCCAAAATCTGGCAGCAACTCTAGTTGCAGAGGAATAAACTCAGCATAAAGATTATCCACATCCTCTTCGTTATAATTACTACCATCATGTGACTCCCGCCAACCAGCAGCAACAGTGTCCATTGCCAGGATTGCGACAATATGATCGCGTTTTTCCAACCCCATAGGTGCTCTGGCCTGATCTCGGGTGATCGTTACATTGTGGCGTCGAAACAACTCTACAAATGCTCCCGCAGGGGCACTACTACCAAAATCAATGGTACTGCCGGCAAGGTCGGTTACTACGGCTTGGATCATAAAGATTCCTCAGTTGAGTGCGGTGTGAGTTCAACACCAAGTGATGCCGCTAAGGCAAAAAAGGCGCTGATGGATTTCAAATCTCTGTATTCGGGAAGGCAAACTACATACTGCCCCGCCACCATATCCTCCCCCTCAATTGTCAACGCCGTGACCCCGTCCCGTCCCCTGAACTCGTTCTCCAGAGCAATTCCAAACCCGATCCCAGCCATAACGGCATCCAACATTGCTTCAAAACTATCTGTCTCGAGTGCAATTCGATACTCAACGCCTTCTTTGGCTAGTTTCTGCTCAAATACAGAACGCGTACCAGAACCTTTATGCCGGGCAACCATAGGGGTTCCCGCCAGTTGGTTTACACTAAGGCTTTGCTTCAAGGCTAAGGGCCCTTGACTGTCAACCAGTGCCACAATCCGCTGACGAGTATACAACTTACTGTGCAATCTGGAATCCACCTCATGTGCCGTAATTACGGCTACATCTATCTGGCCGCTCAGCACCTGATCAATGAGGTCAACCGAATCCCCAATATGTGAATCTACTGTGACCTCGGGAAACCGTTTTAGAAACGCGGCAATCAATTCCATTACTAAGTAGTGGCAACTCAAGCCTATCGGAAAGTTAGCCGTCTGCACGTCACTTCCGGACGTGAGTGAACCTTCCAGGTCATTGAGATATGCCAGTACTACACACGACTTTTTCCAGATTTCTTCAGCAAGCGGGGTTAACTCAATCCGGTTTCCGCGACGGAGAAAAAGCTTTACGTGATAGGTTTTCTCGAGATCTCGAAGTTGTTGTGAGACCGCAGACTGACTCACCCCCAAGAGCTTCGCTGCTTTAGAAAAGCTACGCATACGCCCTACTGCATCAATAGCTCGGATTTTAGTGATACTTAACAAACAAGTCCTCGTGATTGATTCAGGACTTAGAATAACCCGACCTTGTTGCAGAATAATGTGTCTGCCGTTATTTAAACATTAGCTGTAATTACAGACTTTTATAATGTTATAAGTTATACTAATATTTCTAGACTCGAGAAGACGGCTTGAATAGCTGCAAGATAAGGGGCTTTAGGCAAGCCCCCCCCCGCCATCTTTCTGTTTAGAAAGGCGAACGGGATTTTGTCTTCAATTCCACCCTTAGCTGTCGATGGAACCTGCATTGATTCCTCCAGTGAATAAATACAAAAATGACCCCGGGTTCTACACACAGGGCCAAGATCACTCTCTCTAAAACATGATGATTAGAGCTGATCAATCAGTGCACGCAGTGCATCTTTGTCGAGGTTCAAGGACTTGAGCGTCTCAAGCTTCGCCTTGCGTTCCTGCTCCTCTTTTTCAATCTGCTGTTTCGCCTCTTCGAAACCGGCAATGAGGGTATTGATGATTTCAATTTTGTCCCCATTCCCCACCTCAACTCCTTTCGCAAAACTTGCAACCGCCTCTTTCCCATTTTCAGAGGTTGCCAACGCCACCAGCAGCGCACCCGCAACCTCTGTGTTGGTTTTGGCTTTTGTTCCTCGTTTAGAAGGAGATTTTGCTGTGACCCGCTTTTCCACCGCGATAAAAGTGTTTTCCTCTCCTTCCACCTTTTTGAAGGAGACCGGACCACGGTAACGGGGCTGTGTTTCACAAGTGACTTTGTCACCGACTGAGTAAGTTTTGTCTTTATCGTAAGGCTCTGACATGAATTGTACTCCTGAGGAATTCTGATGAAAGCGAGGCTCCTAGCCAAACATCAGACCACAAACAAATCAAAAGATTCCCTTTCCTCTCTATTTATCGGCCTCATACTGCATTCAGTGCTCTCTTAATGCCAGATGTGAGCGGCCGAAAGAAACTCTGCATCCCTTTCCCCTGAACAAGTCTACAACCAGTCCGGAACATCAAGCCATTCTCACCAAGCTCGTGGAGATGCGGCAAGCGGCTCAACTGTCACAGCGTGACCTGGCGGCCAAACTGGACCGGCCGCAGTCTTTGGTCTGGAGACTGGAGACAGGCAAAAGACGGGCTGATTTGCTTGAATTTGCCTGGATATGTAACGCACTGGGCCGAGACCCATCTGCGGTTTACACCGAAATCATGGATGAGATCCTGAAGCAGCAACACGTAGATACCTCAACAGAGCAAGGTGAGGTCTAGCCTCGACGAAAAGTCACCCACACTCTCGACTCTATTTCAGATAGTCGGAGGGTTTTTCGGCCACGCATTTGAATTCATGCTCTCTCTCTTTTCTCTCCGTCATCACCCGTAACCCCTCACTCGGGTCACACTCCAACGCGTCACAGAGCTTCACATATTCCAGAAGGTCCAGTCTGCGCTCAAAGGTTTCGATGCGTCCCAACATGGAATGATGCCAGTCCAGTTTGGCCGCCAACTCACGGATGGTAAGGCCGGAGGCGGTTCGTTTCTGAGATAACCACTGGATCAGGGTTCTGTAAGCGGGATCGTGAATCGTTTTATCCATGAAAACGGGTTCACTACCCTTTGACCCTCTTTGTCACCAAAATGATGACAAACGCGCTTGTCATCAAAATCGCGACATGTTATGGCCTCATCCGATTCCTGCGAAACCTTCTTCCCGGATTCATCATGCCCGACTTCAACTTTTCCGAGGACCGCCACCTGATTCAATGGCCTCAAACGCTCTGGCACAATAGTCTGCGCTGTTTCTGCACCGGCCTGATCTGGATGGGGGTTCTGCTGACGGGTGACCAGGATCCGCTCGCAGCCTTGATGATGCCGTTCATGACGGTGGTGTTTTATGCTCTTCTCGGCCTCCCGATCCTCCTGTTGCTGGGAGTCCTCGCAAAGGTCATCAGGCCGGTGATTCTGATTCAGATGCTCTACGCCCTGTTCTGGGTGGGAATCGGAGATCCCCTTGTCTTTCTGCTGCAGAAGGTGGTTCCCCGTTGGGTGCCGGTTGAGCGGCCTCCTTTCCTCAGTCTGCACCCCATCATCTGGGTGCTGAATCCCAAATAACCCTCAACCCAAGGCTTCAGCCATGCCCAAACGAACCTGTGCAAAATGCGGCAGAGATAAAGAAATCCGCAACGGTGTGACCTGCGAAAACGGACACTTCGTCTGCTCCTCCTGCAAATCCGGACAAGGAGTGCTGGGAGGGAGTGTCACGCTCACCAAATGCCCACTGTGCGGCAAACGCCTGCACTAACCCCAACTAAACGGAATACGAAATGAACATGAAAACAGCACGGATCGGAATACTTGTAGCCATCACCACCCTGATGACCGGTCGCGGAGAAGGACTGGTAGGAGAAGATTACTACTCTGGGTTTCTGAGCTTCCAAAAGTTCGGAGACGATTTGGCTGACGAACTCTTTGGAATGGCCACCATTGTGGGAGGCGGTTTCAACAGGTCATTCAATGAGAAATATGACTATGACTTTGCCATTCAGTACGGGTCTGCTGACCTGGACTACAGATCCATTATTGGCTCTCTGGGCTTCACACGTAAGTTTCCGCTCATGGTTGAGAAGAACATGACCCCCATTGCCTTTGGAGGGGTTATCTTTGAACAAACAGAACTCGGTGATTCTTCAGACACTGATATCGGAATCGGTGGTGGTGGAGGTGTTGAAATCGTCCATAGTGAAAAATGGTTTAGTCGCTACACCGCATCTCTACAAATTCGGTCGACTAATTTCCTCATAGCAAGAGGAAACTGGGGATATCATCTGAATGAGGAATGGACAATGATTGCAGGGTTTGGATTCAATCTTGATGGCGGCGATGTGTTGATAGGGTTGAATATCACACGGAAATTTTAAGAGAATTCGGGCCACCAGCATGAGCCTCCCCCGGTCCAGCACCTTTCGTTTCTCCCCGCACTCTCTGGGGAAACTGTTCCTGTTTGTGACCGGGGGGATGTATCTCGCCAAAGAGTTCAGATCCCTATGGGGGCAACTCTTCGGACTCTTGGAAAGACTGCGGGAAACACGAACGGAATAGCCGGCATGAATATCCTCGACACCATCCTGCACTCCTCTTCCCGGCTCATAAAGGTCGCCCTTCTATTGGCCGCAGGGCTTTTGTGCGGATTGCTGATGTGGATCTTTGCCACCCGTACAGAGCTGTATCAACAGCTCTATCGTATTGCAGAGACTGCGAACGCGCCGCCGGAAGTCTATCGGTGGCTGAAGGGACCCTGGCTGTGGATGACAGCCTTTCCCGCCACCTTCTGGTTTCTGTCGCTGTGGGTACGAAGCCTTCTCAGTTTCCGAAATCCTCTGAAGATGCTCGGCGTATTGTGCCTCACCGGGCTGATCTCCCTGCTGCTGATGCTTATTCCCTACTTTATCCGGTTAGCAACCAACCGGACCTCGGGCAACCAGCCCCGGATGATGCGGGCTGCCAACCCTGAGCATGATCTATGGTTTGAACCAGACGGGAGACCGGTACTCTATTACTCCCAGGAAACCGATGGACGTACCCGATACTGGAAAGACCGAGGATACACACCTGACACCCGGGTCAAAACCAACCCAGTCACCCGGGATCTCCGCGCGAAATACGAAGAGGAAAAACGAGACCGGCTGCTGAGGCAGAAAAGACTGGAGGCGGAACAAAACGCACGGGAAGCGGAAAGACAACGGATCCTTGAACAAAAGCGGAACGAAGAGGCAGAGAGAAACAGACGGAAACAGGAAGAGAGAAGAAGGGTCCAAGCCCTCGCGGATGAACGTGCGCGAAAAGCACGGGAGAGACATGCGGAACGGACCCGAAAAGAGCGGGAGAAAACCTCCTTTCAGCATGCGTGGACCCCCTACAGCATTTCAAGCGGCATGACCATGGATCTGCCGGTTCCTCCCGGTCACGAATGGATGCAGATCCGCAATGGTTCTCGTATCGGGCTGAGCGTGGACAATGGGTTTGAACGCTATCTCGGACGGGGGGAGCACACCATACGGCTCTCCCAGGCAACCACTCTCAGTATCCGCTCCCGCAGAGGCGAACCTTTTTCCGTGATGATCCGTTTCGTCACCGAAGCCCAACGAAAACGCTACCTCACCTCCAACTCATCAGGACACCTTCCATGAAACACCTCCTGCCCCTCCTACTGGCCCTATTCCTGACCACAAACGCGACCCCTTCCGACACCACCCCCACCTTCCGACTCACCGACACGATGACAGAAGGGGTTCCGGGAACCGGCCTGTTAGGTCATCCGGTGATTACGGTGGATATGGGAGCCGCGCATGCAGGCGGAATCAGAGAAGAAGATGAGAACATGAGAGATGCCGGACAGGCAGGCCTCACCCTCAATCTTCCCCTGGCGGATCATGTGGACCTGGGCACATCGGTATGGTTTCTGCGCCTGGATGAGGATGAAGAAGAGGACAATGAAAGCCTTGAGCTCAACAGGCTCACCGGCGAAGCCATGATTCACCTCAGCCTCCGTCCGGGCACCCGCTTCAATCCCTATATCTCAGGTGGATATTTTTTAACCCGGACCACCCAGACGGAACAGGGACTGTCACAGACCGATTCAGACGGAGGGTTCTCTTACGGCGGCGGGCTGGAACTGCAGGTGAACCGGCAAACGGGCCTGCTGCTCTCTGCTCTTCAGGTCGAACAGGAGGACGGCTCCGCTCTGATGGCCCGGGCCACTCTCCAGTTCTGGTTTGTTCCCACGATCGCGGCCCGCATAGGCGCCACTCACCTCGAAGAACCCGAAACCAATTCGGTGTTTATCGGCATTCTGCTCAACCTGTAAAGGACCTCATTTGCTTCAAACCTAACCGCACACAAAGGAAAAACCATGGGACTGTTTGGAAACATGAAATCAAACCTAATTGAGAAACTGAATCCACAGAATGCTGTGATGATCATTCTCATCAAAACAATGGCTGCAGACGGTGAGATTGAACCCGAGGAAATCTCACAGTTGAACGCGATCTGTTGCCGGAGTCCCCTCTTCTCTCAAAACACCAAAGAAGAGGACGATCACCTGATTGATTTTGCCATCCGCATGCTTCAGCAGGAAAAGGAAAACGCGTTGACTCTGGCTGCGGCCCAGCTCACTCCGGAGCTTCAGGAAACCGCCTTTGCCCTGTCAACAGACATCGTGCTGGCCGATGGAGTGGTCACAGACGAGGAAGAGGCTTTTATTGAACAGTTGGGATCGGATCTACAGGTCGGTTCAGAAGCCGTAAAGGCCATTGTCTACACCACGATTGCCCGAAACCGGGGGCTCTGAAACCACCCTGCCTGGCCCTAGATAAAAAATCATATCCCATTGACATACAGTCGGTTACATTGACAAATAACTATACGCATGTATAATACAGGCCAGATGTAGAGAAGCCGTTCTTTACACGCAAAACCCTTACCAAAGGAAACGACATGAAGACTGTCTTCATTACAGTGTTGAGCGTGTTCTACATGAGCGCGCTCCACGCCTCCCTGATTGTGACCTCGAATATTTCCGAGTCCGACTTCAAGGATGCGTTTACCAATGATCGGGTCTGGTACGCCCAGCTTCAGCCGGGTGGACCCGGAAATTCAAACCTTGAACGTGAATTCTGGCTTGGTGGAGATGACGACCCTTTTTATGAAGGGGATACCTCCATCAGTGATTCCACCGACAATCCATTCGTGATTGATGTCAGTGCCAGCAACTTCCTGTCCGTCACCTTTAATGGTGTCGGAACGCCAGGAGGCTTTCAGTACGGGATTCCTGACCCTTTCAACACGATTTGGATTGGTGTGGACCTCAATGTAGACAACGGATTCACCGACACCCTTGCAGTCACAGACCATGAATTTGAAACAGATGAAATGGCGCTGCTGCCTGACATCAGTTTGACCACCGAACCCGGCTGGTCCGCCTTCAAGTTCTATGTGGATGACGACAGGTTCAACATCGGTGAGATGACCCTTACGGGCAACATCGTGCCGGATATGTTCTTTGGTGGCTCATCTGTTGATGACTGGACTTACACCGTCTTTGCCACTCAGGATTCCACCATCGCGATTCCGGAACCCAGTTCATTTGCGTTAACCCTTTGTGCGTTTCTGGTGACGTACCTGGTCTTCCAGAATCGATCACACTGAATGTACATCACCCTTTGGCCCTCTCAGCAATCTGAGAGGGCTTTTTACTGTGAGTAATACTGACATTGCGTCAGTACAGAAGTACCGAAGGACGGAAAGTTAAGTTGTACAGTTGCCTGCCCACACTCTTGATTGATTCCCTCTAAATACCATAAGAGCAAATACTCTTCACAAACCCCATCCGAGTCATCTCCATCGTCACAGACATAGGTGATTCCAGCCATATCAATCTCTCCCCACATCACTTTGCCCTGATCCGCAGGCGGACCCGAAATATATTCATCCAATTCTGTATTAAGAGATGCGTCAGGTGTGAGCCCTCCTCCCTGGCAACTGGTGATACCGGCTCCAAGACATTTCATGGGAGTCGTGTAGTTGGGATACCCATTGTTTTCATCATAATAGAACTCAAGAGCGTTGATGTACTGGCGGGAGAGTTCGACCTTTTTCACATTCCGAGCATTCACCTGAACGCGCCGATACGACCCCACGCCAATGGAGAACAGCAGTGCGATAATGGCAATCACGACCAAAACCTCAATCAACGTGAATCCATTATTCGGCTGTGTCCGTCTCCTATACATATTACATTTCATGATCCCGTTCTTTGAACGGGTCTTTTCTCTGCCCCACCAACTCAACATATTCCTGAGGCGTCAGTTCGGTGCCATCCGGTGTCATGATGACATCCGGGACCTGATTCGACCCTCCATGAAACACAGCAGCCGCAATCAGTGCAGCAAGAAGAGTCACGACCAGCAAAAGAGCACTGGCTTGTTTCTCCGTTTTGACGATTCCGCTTCGGATCAGGAAATTGACAAGAGGCGGTTCCGCCCAACGGTACCCATACTTTTGAGCTTTCAGAGCAAACTCGTTTTCCTCATGGAATTTCACATCGTGTGTCATGGATGTAGTATATCAAATCATGCGAAGAAACCCTAAGACTCAGAGGTTGGTTTGGATCTGCAGTCAAAATTTCGATCCATGTACCGACGCCCTTTTATAAACCCATAAAATTCAGCATCCTCAACCGCATCTTTGTCTACAATTCGCAAATGACCGAACCTTGCCACCAAGGTCACAGGTATTCCGAAAACCATAATCAAGATGATTAAACTCACGATGATTTTTGCAAACACCTTTTGCAGCGGGTCGTCAAAATTCCGGTAGAACGTATCCGACCAGGACAGGTCCGAATAAATTTCAGAGTTAGAGGCAAATCGCTTGTTATGCCTCCAGATGAACGCGGAAGCCAAACCTTCCGCCAGAAAAATTACCGCCATCACAAAACAGAACATCAACATGACAATCGCCCCTCCATTCTGAGCAAGGTAACCGACAACTACTGAATCCAGAGCCCTATACATCAGATAGGGTGCTGACAGCACCCAAATGAATCCCGACAGCATAAATAGAATCCCGATACTAAATTCAAACCTCCTGATGGCCCGAAGCCGCAAAAACGTCTGTTTCCCTATATACATGTCCTTTTCCATAGACTGATT
Source organism: Verrucomicrobia bacterium UBA6053 (assembly GCA_002429065.1). Classification (GTDB taxonomy): domain Bacteria; phylum Verrucomicrobiota; class Kiritimatiellia; order SS1-B-03-39; family UBA6053; genus UBA6053. The sequence goes on from DIYN01000014.1 coordinate 17,598, forward strand.
ATATCAAACCGAATTTGTAATCGCTATGGTTCTGCACAGGTCCGCGGTTAAGACCTAAATCATCCTTGACCAGACCGGCAGGGTGTTTGGTATCCTCTGGACCCTTACCCCTCATACCCAAGGAGTCACAAATGCCTGGATACTACGTTCTCAAACCTGCCGCCGACGGACAATTCATGTTCAACCTGAAGGCAGGCAACCACGAAATCATTCTCACCAGTGAGCGCTACACCACCAAAGCCGCTGCCGAAAACGGCATTCAATCCGTGCAGACCAATTCTCCGCTTGATGCCCGGTATGACCGAAGAACCGCAAAGGATGAATCCCCTTACTTTGTGCTCACAGCCGGCAACGGACAGGTGATCGGGAAAAGTGAAATGTACTCCTCCACCTCGGCCATGGAAAACGGGATCGAATCCGTGAAGACCAATGGTCCCACCACCACCATCAAAGACGAGACCTGAGCCCCACACCCGCCCGGAACCCGTTTGAGATCACAATCTGTGATCTCAAGTTCGGGGTGGTGGCCGGGGAGTAAAAGCCCGTCTTGCATCCTGTAAGTGAGGCACGAGCGCACTGGGTGCAAGTGGGGCTTGCGGTGGTCAGGCAGGGAGCAAAAAGCGATTCCCACCCGGCATCCCCGCTGCCAGGTGGACGGGGCGAAAGGAAAAACCGGCTTGCGGGGATGCCGGGTGGGAATGGGTTTTTGGGGGTCAAATCAGTAAAAAATCCCCCGGAACCAGTGGAACCGGGGGATGTAGTGTGAGACTCATGGCAAAAGAGCGGCAAGCTCTTCCCGGGTACAGTCATCCGGTCCTATATCCGGACGCGGCAACGGCCATGTTCGCACGTACATATGCTGAGAGAGACGATAGGCGATGGATGTAGAGGCTTCGATGCCGGGTTGATCACTATCAAAACACAGGTGTATCGACCCCTCCGGACCTTCCAACTCCACCAAGTCTTCCAGTTGAGATTCCGAAAGACTGGTTCCCATTAATGCGACCGCGGTTGGGTACCCCATCTGCCATAACTTGATGCAGGAAAAGAAGCCTTCCACCAGGATCAACGGCTGAGCCGGTAGATGCGGTAAAGCCCGGTGCAGGTTAAACAACTCCAGTTCCTTCTCAAACCCTTGCGGGAACTTATAACGGGGTTTCTCTTTGGTGGGCTCTCCCACCAGGCGGCCGGCGTAGGCCACCCGTTCACCTTTGCGGTTGTGAATCGGAATCGCGATTCGTCCCCGCATGATTCCCTTGTTGCAGTAGCCGAGTCCAAATTCCTGAATGGTATCGGAATTGAGTCCGCGTTCAAAGAGATACGGGTGCTCGGGATCCAGAGATTTGAGTTCGAACGTTAAGACCGGGTTTACGCTTTGCGGTGTTGCCTCCGGCTCTGGGGGCGCTTCCGCCAAGTCCAGCTCCGATTCCGTCTCGGGGACTGATTTCGTTTTTTTCTTCTGATCACCCTTTGCCTCACGCATGAGACTCCGGGTATCCAGATTGAACCACTCCTGAATCATCAGCGCGGCTCCCCGGATATCGGTATCCTCCATCAGTCGGACGAAATCCAGAATGTTGCCTCCCGAACAGGAGGAGAAACAGTTCCAGATATTTTTCGTCAATGAACCCCGAAATGAGGTCTGATTCTGACTCTTACAGATCGGGCAGCAACCGCTCACCCGGTCCCCTTTCACGGTAAGAGACGGCATGAGTCCGTAGTGAGTGAGGACTTGCTCCAGGGAGACATGCTCCTTGAGAACCTTGAAGTTGACATAGGTGCGTTTCGTCATGAGTTTCCTTTGGTTGTGAATGAACGACGATCCGTCGGATATTCTACCAAAGGCGTGATTCCACCCCTGTGGACAGGAGTGGGATAAGTCAGAAATCGAGAAGGGTTCGAGGCTCTTCTGTGTGGGTACACCACAGGTCGGCTTTCCAGACAGACGGTGCTGATTTCAGCACCTCAGTTGAGGTGAACGCGAATAATCCTGTGCCCCGGCCACGGTTCAAGGCCTCGGCTTGCGCTTTCATGGCTTCCATTCTGTTTGGACTCGATGTGACAAAGAGAACCCGGATGCGGGAGCACCCGAATTTCCTTTGTGGCGTTCTGGCCTTCCAGGAAGCGTAATAGGTCAAAAACTTCTTCTGTATGGAAGACTGTTGGAGGGTTCGCCGCTTCACCGGCATCGTGCCCCGGTCGTATTCGAGAAAATACAGAATCCCCTCTGGGCACTCCGCAGACCGCACCCAAAATACCGCGTCCGGAATCACCGATGTTTGCATTTCTCTACCCTGGTCACGGATGGTACATGCCCACCGGAGATCCGAATTGTTTTCGGTTGATTCTTTTTCAGAGCAGATGTCGGTTTCAATCCGGAGTTCCAGACTCTCCGGCTTTTCACTCCCCAACCGAATCAAGAAATCCGAGATCCCCAGGCGGTGTTCCAAACCAAGAGAGCTGCGGTAGCTCTTGGGCGTTCGGGAATCCTGTGGAACCCTCCCTTCATGTTTCAGGGCTCGTATGCCCTTTGCCGTCATTGCGTACACCAACGGACGATTCATGCCTTTACGGAAATACCGAATCTGCTCTCTGGGGCGTTCAAGATAGCCATGATGGTACAACGCATGCAGGCGGCGCAGAATCCCCTGTGAACTGCCTTCGGTCAGCTTTGTAAGATGGGAGGCATCCAACAGCCGAAACTGAAACACCTTATGCAACATGAAGAGATCCCGCCGGGTGAGGCGGATGCGGGCCGGGTTGGAGGTACGTTGAAATCGGGGGGAGCGTGGAGACATTCCGTCATTCTACCATGCCGTCCTTTTTTCCGAACCACCGGTTCATTTTCGCCTCTACCTGTTTGCGCGGTCGTGTGTACCGACGGTTGCTCAAGGAAAGGATCTCTTGCATCCGTCCAGGGGTGGTTCTTTCATTATGTTGAGACAGGTTGAGTAAACAGGGCTCTACATGCTCTGTATCTGAATAGATGCGGGCCAGTGCGTGGTAACGCTTGATCTCCGGAAAATACCCCGCCGGATACCCGTCGAATTCTTGACAGATGTTCCGGGCATCCTGATGGCCGATCTGAAACGAAAGTAGATTTCCCACATTGCCGAAAATGGCGGGTAAGACGTCAGGATGAAGCTGGGCGGTGTATTGGTGGGCCAGCACGAGTCCCAGGCGGTATTTACGGGCTTCAGCAAGAATCCCGGCAAAAGAGTCCGTGGTGAAGTTCTGAAACTCGTCGATGTAGAGGGTGAAATCCTGACGTTCCTGTTCCGGCTGGTCGGTCCGGGACCAGGCGGTGTATTGAATCATTCCCACCAGAAGAGAGCCCAGCAGGTTGCAGCCGATTTCTCCGAGCTTTCCTTTGGAGAGATTGACGAGGAGGATTTTCTTTTGGTCCATAATGGTACGGAGGTCAACCGACCGGCGGGTCTGGCCGACGATGTTCCGGATCATGGGATTGGTCAGAAACGGCCCCACCTTGTTGAGGATGGGAGACACGATTTCCCGGGCGTATCGAGGATCATATCCGGCGAATTCCACCGTCCAGAAATTCCGCACCATTGGGTTTTTACACTGGCGTACCACCCACTCCCGATACGCCTCGTCGACCAGCATGCGCTGCAGCCCAAGCAATGAGACATTCTCGCAGTCCAGCAGGGCTGAGACGGCGTTGTAGAGGACATATTCCATACGTGGCCCCCAGGAAGCTCCCCAGATGGCTTTAAACGCCTCCACAAGCCCAGAGGCATACACAGGTCGGTCTTTCTCGGGGATACTCGAGAGCACGTTAAAGGACATGGGATGTTCGATGTCGCCCGGGTTGAAATAGCAGACATCACCCATGCGGTTTTTCGGAACGGCGTTTAGAACCCGTTCAGCCAAATCTCCATGAGGATCCATCAGGGCGACTCCCCCGCCTTGTTCAATTTGCTGGCGCAGCATGGAAAAAAGTAATGTGGTTTTACCACAGCCCGTTTTTCCGATGAGGTAGGTGTGTCGGCGTAGTGCATTGGCTCTTATGCCGACTTCACGTTCCACTCCCCATTTGGTTGTTGTTCCCAGGTTGATATTCATTGGCATCAAAAATCAAGCGGGCCACCGCCGGCCCAACATCCGTTTGTGAACGAGTCGGACAGGCGGTAGCCTGATTCATTTCTCATGCGTGAGCACCCGGCGAGTATTGTATCACAAGAGACCTGTGCTCCCTCTCCAGCTTGAGACAACACGTTACCGACAGGGTATCCCCTCGTGAGAGGGAACCTTTTAAAAGACAGTTCCCCCCACGTGTCGGCCTTTGGGCCCGACTTGGTGGGGCCAGACGAGGGCAAGCTTTGCGCTGTCACCATGTCCGATAGAACGTCAGTTTGGAGCCACCAAGTCGGGCGCAGGCCCGAACACGTGGGGGAACCCTTTCATCAAGCGGTAGCTTGCCTGATTCAAGGAATACTTAGTTCTTTCCTCTACAGACCATGTTTGTAGAGGAAAGAGAAAATCCGTAATCTGTTTCGCACTTGAATATAAATGACTCTTAGCGAGTAAAAGAGTCAGTTCACAGGAAGTCCCAGCTGGTCAAAAAATGCACGATTTCGCTGTTTGGCGGCGCGCACGAGTCGGTCAAACGAAATAACTTCAATATATGCTTTGAAGGAATTTTTATATCCGAAATATCCGAGACCATCACTTGTTTCTGTTAAATCATGATATTTGCATCGACTTATTACGCTAGAAGTCAAATCGCAAAGTATATAGCAATACCCAGGAATATCATTGGATTTAGGGATTGGTCTGCCCTTTGCAGTTGAGACCTTTCCATTCCGAATGCGCTCTAAATATCCTAGCGCTTGCTCAATTGGGTCTTTTGTCTCCCCTTGTGAAGCATCATTCCGAAGCGGTCTTTTGATTTCGATGACTTCAATAGATGCAAGCGGAGGTGTCTGGTCTTCGGAGACTAGAATAGGGTTGTCAAAAACATTCAGTGCGCAAATATCAGGTTCTTTAGTTTCGTCATTCCCAGTGATAGGTATTGATCGAAGTGTTTTGTCTGAGACCAGGTAGTCATGAAAAGCCAGTCTTTCGTCAATTAACCATAAGTTACAGCTACTTGGCATTAAATCATTGGATTCATTTCCCATAGGTATAATAAGATTATGAATCAAATCTTCTCGGGCATAACTACCGTCAGCCTGTCTCTCTATCGCCTTAGTAAGCAAGTCTAGGATTACTTTTCTATGGGAAACATAGTTAGCCAAGTCAGATTTTTTGATGTCTTCTGCCGTCTTCAAATATTCGGTCAGTTTTTCTTTATAGGCATCCATGTTATCCGTCACTGTAGGATTCATGAAGTCATGACCATCTGACAATAACTTTGCTTCAACGCTAGACAAATGCTGATGCAACATTAAATCAAGTTGTTTATCAGATATATTAGGGTCAACCATCAACTCGGACTCGGGAATTCGAGATATAATCGGTCTGTATCGTGGTGCATTATTTGCAATAAAATTATCCACGCGGTCACGACCTCGTTTTTTACTGTCCTCAAGATAACCCTCCAAATGTTTAGAGGCTCTTTCGATTACGGCATTACGAATATCCTTAAAGGAGATTTCGACATCTGCTAACAAATCTTCTTGCTCCTCAATTATATTAAATCCCGTTCTTTCGGAGCGTACGTTTTCATCAAGAAACGTGGAACAAATATAGCAGACATACACAAAATCGCCTTCTTCATCACTAATGCTTCCATGCAATCCTGGAATTTTCCCAACAACCCCTTCTTCCTTTACCAAGCGGTTGGCTGCACAATATGCTATGTGATGTGTTTGATGCGAGTGAGCGCGAAGCTTTAAATGTGTTATATCAAAATCATACTCTTTTATTTTAAATAATTCTTGTTGAGCCGATGTGCACATGTGCCCGTCAAAAATATGATTCAAGTCAATTACTGTATCGTCATCTCGAAGTATAATTTGAGGTGCGCCACCATCTCTCACAAAATACCATAAGCAATGTTCAAGCAAACTACTTGCAATCAAATCTGTGGTCTTAAATGAAGCATCACGATACTTTTCAATAAATCCATCCAAATGAACCAAGGTGTTCCTGGAAACCTGCTCACTACAATCACTAGAATCCAAGGAATCGACTCCATGTTTTGCGTCAAAGACAAAACTTCTTGATTTGGACAACCCATCTTCTCGGTAGGTACTTGATACTGATACGGTGGTAAAAGCTTTGAGCCATAGTAATCGACCCACACCACGACATCCTTTATCGGCTTTATGTTCACTATCTAATGTTTGGAAGGATTCCATATTTATATCGTTAAACCCAATTCCGTTATCGGTAATTTTGAAACCAATAATATTCTCCAGCGCATCCCGTCCTCGAGTTTTTTTATCATCCTCTAGCTGTAAATGACCCTGAGGCCTTCTAATTACTTCCACAGATATCTTGCCACCCTCAGAATCAATCCCCAGCTCCTCAATTGAGTGAATTGAATTCACAACCGCCTCAAATAACGGCATCAAACCATGACTTTTAGGTAGGCTGGTATTTCGAAGCCGTCCGCTTAAATTTGTCTCCATGCTCATTTATTTTCCTCAGTTACTCATGCTGGAATAATATTAGGTGTGCCGATAAAAGTAGTGCGTCATCTTTACTTGTTCAAAACCTCTTTTCACACTCATAACCTTTAGGGTTAGGGATTGGCAATCAATACTTGGAGCAAACCATACGACAGACGCCTATCGAAACCTGCCACTCTCATAGGTCGGGCGTGTTTGCTCAGGGAAGCCTGATGAATGGGCTTCATTTTCTCGAGACCAGAGAAATTTGTGTTGCATAACCCATAATCAACCTACAAGACTGAATGTATCTTAAATACAATCTATTGGCATGTGTTCAACAAAGGATGGGTTCTAGCAATGGTTGAGAACGTCGTTATCTCAGTGATTATCACATTCGGGGTTGGGTTTCCCCTCTCAATTTATGCGGGCGTAATCGTAGCTCGTTACTTATCGTACGATATTGCCGTTAATGAAGCCAGAGCAATCATCCTGAATCTTGAGCAGGAATGGGAGTTTCGCTATTTAGATAAGGCGATACCTGATACAGATAGTCCTTCTGGTAAACGAACCGTATTCATGTCAAAGGCTCTTTCTACAAATAACATATCCTGGAAGCTCACACAGACTGGATTGGTATTGAAAGAACTCGGACACTGGAAGCCTGCTTTGGAGCTCGACCGAATTAGCATGGAGATGGAGCAATTACGTTCTGAGATACTTGAAGAAGCTCAGAACCGAGCAGAAGGCGATTCGATAGGAATCCTTGAGTACATTGCAGATTGGCATCGAAGAGTTAGTAGTCACTCTCCGTATTGGTGGAGCATCATTAAGCCCATATCACATAAAAAGTACAAAAGCTTGTCATGTGTTGAGGTTGATGAAGAAACAGGGGAATGGAAAGAAGTGGAAGCGAAACGAAAGAAGACGATACTGGATGATAAGAATACTTAAGAATCAATACCAATTTTCGATAAAGCATTTGAAGAGAGCTTTCATTATTACACCATGAAATTATTGTATTTATCCCATTGCTTTCATTGCATTGACCTCATTCTTTTTGACACCATATCTGAGATAATGATGTAATGACAGGGTGTTAGTATGACCCGATAGCTGTATAACTTCATAGGGGTTCATACCCGCATCCAGCCATCGTTGAATACAAGCATGACGAAAGCTGTGCGGTACGATTTGACAACTCACCCCCGCTTTACCACATTGGTTTTTTAACCACCTTTCAAGAGTTCTTGATGTTAAGCGACGAGAAGAAGTTGTGAACCTTTTCCCATGTTTTCCAAAACCAATAAATATGTATTCCCCACGACGAACATTCTCCCTCAATGCCAAATATCTTTTCAAAAGCTTATCCGTCTCCTCACTCCAAAAAATATATCTCTGATATAGACTCTTTTCTGTGTTTACGGTTGCTTTCCGTTTAGCGATATCCTCAAATTTCATTGCGCATATTTCATTAATTCTTGCTCCCGTTTCCCATAGTAGCCGTAAGATAATCGTCCGTTGTAACTCAATAGGATATTGAGGCGATAATGATTCAAGAAGCTTATCGTATTCATACTCCTTGATGGTGTATCGTCTTTTAGACATTCCTTTAGGAACAGGAATTCTTGCGGGGTTCAAACAGTCAACGTCGCCATGCCAAAATTTGAAAAAGGTTTTTAGGACAATAAAAACCGTCTTAGTATATTTTGGTGAATAAACCCTATCCAACCAGTTCTTGAAATCAGAGATATCTGAATCCGTAATCTCACACAATGGCTTATCAAAAAAATGGTCTGCAATTTCAAGACATCTTCGATATGTTACATATGAACTCTTACTAATAAAATTTTTCCTCACTTTAAGATATTCTGTATATTCTTTTTTCATATAATCCAAAATGCCCACCCGATTCGACTCAGGTGGGCGTTTTGAACAACAAACATTTATCTTTTGGCGGTACGTTTGCGGTAGAAAACCCATCAGTCGAATCATGCTATCCAAACAGCAGACCTCAAAAGAGGCAATGGGACTTATTTAACTAATAACGAAAACAGCCTAACATAAAAAAAGAAACGTGCAACTCACAGAAAGTCCCCACGCTGAATATTGGTTCGCACAATTCATTCGCAAATCTAACCTTTTGCGACCCTATAACTTGTTCAAGAATAAGGGTCAAAAGGGTTGATGTCGTTAAATATGAAGATATGCAGCCATATACTTTGCGACGTCATATTTTTGCACAAAATATATATTTCGATATATAATTAAAAATTTTATTTTTTGTACGCATATGTCTACAGACAATAAATACCCTACTCTGTGGGGAATTCTGAGTTATCCATAGGACATGTCTCTTATAGCGGACCTTCGCTTTATGCTTTCAAATCAAACCATTGAAAATACTAAGACCTAACGAACGGCCGATAATAAATTAATCAAAGTTCTATTAACCAAAACAACATTATATTTCCCATTCATTTTCCATGTTAATTTCAACTGGACACTCATTCACAAAATTCTTTGTGCAGCTTTTTAAAAAAAACTTAAGCGCAACAGCTGCGTTTGATGATGATCGATATCTGTTTATGCGCTCTTCTTCTTTTTTAGAACCGGCACTATCCTGAAAACCACGAATATGCAAATATCCAGAAAGCCTAGAATCCCTCACAAGTGATTCGTCATCAACCATTGTGATAAAAACAGTAGCCTCAGTCTCTACATTTATTAACTTTCGATCGACTTTTTCGGCATATAGTTTTGATTCAGAACATTCATCTTTCACAACTGATGAACCACTTAACGTCGGCCTTATATAGATGTTAAATGTATTATTTTCTTCTATAACATCATTAATCACCTGCAACTCTTCACCATGCATATTTTGTAATCGTGTCCATATATTCCTTATCCATCTTTGCATTGGCGGTAATGGCACTGGGTTATGTTTAACACCCAAGCCTTCTTCAGATTTCCTGTCTGAATCTAAAACCCATGAACTAACATTCACGTCACCAAGCTTCCCTTTTTCATGAATTTTCCCGCTCATGCCGAGAAGAACAATCAAAGAAGGATTGTAATATGTAAGACAGTTCTTTACTGTAGCGCCAATATTTGCTTGCCCCTGATCAAGACAATAAAAATTGACCACGGAATGATAATGACCATCAGAAGATGGTAAACTCCCAACATTGACAGTTAAAACAGTACCAGGCAAATTTTTATCTAAAGAGACCCCAGGATACTGCTTTAGAACATCTGTTAATGCCCTTGTTTCTGTCGGAACTACTGTTATGACAGCTACATCAACATTAATACGATTCATTGACATCACTCCAGAGTTCGTTTTAATTACAGACACGGCACAGTCAGCTTGCCCTACATCAGTTCCAAGAAGAATTTTCTTATCATTTTTTCCCGAAACTTCCTTTAAATAATTTAAAGCCGATTTAGGTATAGGCTTATCACTTTGCATAGTAAAAAAACACTTTCCAGCCCATTGAGAACCATAATTCTTTCGTATTTCACTGCGAAGTTCTTTGAAAAGCAACCAGAAACCTCTCCCATAGCATTCACTTGAGTTGGCCACAGACAATATTTTAAAAGGGTCATCTAAATTTACTGCTAAATATGAACGAAAACCAAAGTCAATATTTCTTTCGATTGATGAAAATACCATCAGCAAGAATTCAAATGCAACCGCATTGGTGCAACATATCGTCACGAGTGACTCATCTTTGTACTGAGAATCAATTGGCAGAACCCTTATATTCTCTGGTCGCACTGTCTTATTTCTACGAGAAACAAACTCAAAAATTCGCTTCTCAATAGCATTTACAATTTCATACCTTGTCTTAGAGCAACTAATATCTTTAAAGTCAAAATCAATAACCATAATGAATGGATAGCTTATAGGGTCACTATGTTTTCCAAAATCCGGAATCACAGCATTAACTTTCCACAAAACAGGATCTACTGACCTTATAATATGCGATATATTTTCCAAAGCGCTTCGCGCCACTATATAAGGATCAATATAGACATCATCGCTTATATAGTTTTGGAATTTATATATATCCGGATTTCCATCCGCCCCCACTTTCCTCCACAATTTACAAGTTTTTATATAATCATTAAGAGGATTAGATAATACAATTTTATCATCTTCATTCCTCCAATACAGCTTCTTTTCGTATATCATATATAAGCAAATTTCATAAGCGATATAATCAATTCTCATACGCAATAATAAACTCGCAACTTCCAACAGTAAGCCCATGACCGCCACAGGAGCTGAATAATAGTTGTTTATATCAAAGTCACCGAAAAATTTCTTAAAAGAATTTTCTTTAACATAAACCAAATCCGCAATTTCTTTAGGTTGGCTTACATCACTACGAATCTGAGAATAGACCAGGTTAAAATCCTTACTCAATCTATTTATAATTTTAGAATAAATATTATTTTTCCACGAACTAAGTTTAAAATAACCACTATTTAAAGCCACTTGTAATAAATTTCGATTAGCTCTCACAAAATCAGGATACTTTTCCGAACCATCCAAGTATTTTATTAAATCTGGTTTATAATCATCAAACTTACTTGATATGATATTCAACTCTCCAGCCAATGCACCGCAAACATCTCTAGTTGAACTGCAAGTTGTTAACACAATAAAATCGTTTTGAGATATCTTTAACTTATTTGATCTTTTTGCTGCACGAAATCTTAGATACCCAAAGAGGGCACCTAATTCACCAGCCTCAGACAAAGCGATTTTCTGAGAGGAAATATTAAATTCACTTTTCCATGGCCTTACCTGAAATCGACCGTATTCGTTTTTTGATTTTTTTAAAGGCTTTAAAACTTTTGCCTCAACAAGAATATTTCTTATACAATTCTCAGAAAAAGCCTCATATATATACTCAGATTTGACAGCCAAAACAGCACCATGCAATGAATACCGAATCCCAATAGTATTACTTTCTCCTAAAATATTGTAATTTGTTTTTTTATAATGACCTGTTTTTATTAGTGATTGAACTGTCAAAACACATGATTTTTCCACCTCAATGCCTGGAATAGACCCATCTAGCGTTCCATTTTTTGCCAACTGATAAGACTCTAACATTTTATGAAGCAAAACTTTTTCTGAGCGTCCAAATGGCACATCCTCGCCATGCCTAAATCCTCTATATGCGACTTCGCCATCGTAACAAGTTGTAGGAACTACAATGCCTCGATCAATAGAACGGTCCAATAAAATTGAAACCACTCTAGGAGCATCTTCATTTTCAACTCCAAATTTTTGAACCGATGAGACAAGATCATCGTAAGACAATCCTTTATCGAGCCTATTAAGAATATCTAATTCATCCCTCGAAGCCGCTTCGAAAACATTTTTTGACAGATTGCTATATTTTTTGGCAATTTTTCTGGCTGGTATCTCAAGATCAGTGTATAGCTTATAAAATATTTCGTTAAAACTATTTTCAAGCGACAACGCATTAATTATTTTTCTCTTAAAATAATCAGTAGTATTTATATCATCAGCCACAATCTTTGTTTTATGAAAAATACGTCCTTTTTCCTTCACCTTGATATAATTTTCCATACACCTGCCAACTAAAGGGGGGAAAAGATATCCTAAAGAATATTCACTTAATTTTGGTGTTATCTTTACACCCAATAATTGTTCAACCTCTTTCAGAAAAAATATACCTAAATAGTACGACTCATAATAATGAACAAACCGTAATTTTGACTTAAGAACCTCCTCCTCTGTAAGTCGGCAATCTAAATTTCTAAAATAATCATTTACATCAGAAAAACCAAAATTTGAAAACTCTTCCATCATTAATTCAAATCGAATATTTAACGAAAGTGACGATATTGGAGGAACTATCTTTATTGGAACAACACTAACCCAACATCCTTTGCCAGAATATTTTTTTCGGCTAAACATTCTTACTTTAGTAAAAGTAGATTTTTCAAATTCAAAATCTGATGTTTGCCAGTAAGGGTCTACATAAAATGTTTTCGAATCAACATTAAATTTTCGTTGTTCATTTGTTGCATGATCAACAAAAGACCACCGCCCTGATATCAATAGCCTCTCCATCTGATTATCAGTCAAGTTGATATTAGTAAATGTCGGGAAGTCAGTAGTATAAGCAAGCGGTATCATCGCCATGGCCTCCACTAACTCCGAGCAAAATTCTGCGCATTCTGCATCAGTCAAACGGTAATAAGGTAAAATAGGATCAACTAGCTTTTTGCACCAATACTTTAAGTTTACACAAACTACATGTATTTCTACCGAACAACCCAGATCTTCTAAACTTTTTTTCGCCTTAGCAATTGAAGTTCCTGTTATAACGGCGTCATCGATCAACGCAACTCGCTTCCCTTTAAGCCAATCGGCTTTCATATCGAGAACTCTTTGTGAGGTCGTCAGACAATTATACCTAGAAAGACCTATTACTTTTAAACTTTCGGCAAGGCAAACAGATTTTCTTGCCATAAACATCATAACATCAACTTCATTAGATATTTTTGTCAGTCTTTTCGAAAACTCGGTAATAATATCTGAATTATTATCATTTAACTTTGATAAAAACAACTCCTTCAACTCATTCTTTGATCTAATCATTTTTTATCTCGATTCATATTTTGTTTTTTTAATAATAATGATATGATAAGAAAAGAGTGTATCTGCTCCTTAGGCAAGAGATCAACCAGACACTATAAAAAATTACCATAAGTTTGGTAGCCTACCTGTCATGCGACGAACTCCGCGAAGGAACTCTATCTGCTCTTTGGCCAATTTGAACAGATAGAGGATCGACAATGCCGGCTTTGGATTCCCGGGCGATTGAGTGAAGCTATAACTGAAGTTAGTGCCAGGTTGCACCCTATGTTCGTCATGGGGTGCTTTTATTAAGGCAAGGTTTTTTCCAGGATTGCCTCCGCTTTTTCTCATTATCCTAGCAATTACGAATTCAATGACTACAAGAAGACCTCGGTTTATCAAAGTTTTTTTAACTTCTTTGCCGCCATTCCTCGAAAGATTTAACCATCTTGGTTCCGTTTCTTATATGCCTTTTACCCACAGGTGAAGAGGCAATTTGCTCAGTTATGATAAAAGAAACAAGCTCATCAAATCGCTCAATCGGTATGTAGTTTCGGGTGCGGGTTTTTAACCCAAAATGTTTTTTAAGTTTCTTACCCAATCGCCCGGGGGTCATAGCCTCAACATTTTTCCAGTAATCAACAGCTTTCCCGAATAAGTAATCTACATAACCAGACAAATTTGCGTCTGAACCTATTGCGTTATCAGGATACTTTGATTTGGGCTCGCGCTTAGGTGCAGTTTTCTGGACAGTAATGGGGCCATTTGAGTCTCCTCCAATCGCAATAGATACACCACCTTCACCGGATACAGCTTTGACATTCTTTGTCTTACGAACTGGCATCAGCAACAAGGCTTCTTTTGCGATTTGAGGTGTTATCTCAGAATCCCCCTTTCGCTCATGCATTTCTTTAATTTCTTTCAGCAAATCAACAGTGTAAGTTTCCGGTTTGGAGTCGATAAGTTTGTGGCAGGTTCTGCAAAGTAATATCAAATTCGAGAAGCTATCTTTTTCTTTCTGAGAGAGGTTTGGATCGTATCGTGGCCCTTTCTTATTCCTGGCTTTAATGTGACAAACTTCTCCAACCTGCACATCTTGCACAATAATCTGAGAGGTGCATTCAGGGTAAGCACACTGGTTGCCCGATTTTGCATACAAACGCTTAATGGTGTTTAAAGTATACGCCATGCCGACCCATTCATACCTCAATCAATCAGCTTTTTAAAACTTTTTCAAATAGAAACATCATATAACTTGCATTCATGTTGCCTTTTTCGATATCTTCTTAACAAGAAGAAAGAGAATTTATGACAACATCCAGTCCAAAACGCCCCAGGACCCGCCTCCCTACCATCATCCACTCCCACTGGCACGTCACCATTGAGGGGGCCGTCTTTCCCGTTTCGCAAGCATACGAACGCCTGGAGGAGTTGTTCAGTGAACTTAAAATCCCCGAGGTACGCATAGGACCTGCCCGCTTCAAAGAGCACGAGTCTGTTTTCAGCAGGAAACGCGGGTACATCCGAGTGATGTACCGGAACCTGAGCTATGATATCTGTGTATGCCCCTTCGGTACCTCCACCTTCGTCTCGTCCTGGCTTGGGGAACGAACCCCGGGATTCCTTCGAAATCTCCTCTGTCTGCTCCCTATTGTCGGTCCTATCGTCAAACGCAACTACGAAGCCAAAACCTACTTTCAATGCGACAGTCTTATGACCTTCATGGAAATGGTACACTCCACATTACTGGAGTGGCTAGACGAGGCGACCGCCTCACATGGGCTGAAACCCATTGAAAATGATCAACGGAAACCCATAATGAAAAGCCTACTCAAGGGCTTTCCAAGCGAATCTGAGTCATGGGGTTCAAAATGGGATCGAAAAGAGGCGCAAGTAAAACAGGTTAAGAAAGCAGCCTTAATCAAGGAGCCACAGTAATCGGTGATACATTTATCAGCAAAAGGCTTTGAAAAATAGAAAATGGACGTCCGAGCCCAGCATCTGACTGACATCTTTTATCAATGGGAGCATCGAGGCCGCGGCTATAAGGAGTGGAAAGAACGAGTCGTCCTGGAACCATATTTTGTCCCCTTTTGGGGGCATGGCTACTATCTTGACGCCCCTCATGAGGACGATGGCATCATTCCAAGTTGGGTGGATCGACTTGCGGCTAGATTCAAAAAACCCATAAAACAAGATACTCCTGCCACCCCCTCTTCCATATTAGAATATCCGGAAGAAGTCCCGGAAGCCCTTACTGACTTTGCGTGTGACTTGGCTGAATTAGAGATCCTGTTCCCTTCCGACGCTTCCCTTCATTCAAATCTCATCACCAGACTGATCCCCTCTTTGTCGCATGTCGTTTCGCCGCTCTCTTTCGAGGTGGTCGGAACCTCTGAAACTCTTTCCATCCTGGTTTCATTTCCCGAAGCATTCGAGCATCAGGTTAGCGGCTACCTGAAGAATAACTTCCCAGAACTGGACATCCGCTCCTCTCCCAATGCCTTGCAAAATGCCTGGCTCTCCATCGATTCCGCCTACTGCGAACTGGTTGAGTTCGGATTAAACGACGAGTTTTTAAATCCGCTCTGCTCCTGCCCCAAAGGAGCAGAACCTTTGGCAAGGGTCTTTTCTATACTGGATCACCTTCAAGAACATGAGATTGCCGTTTTCCAGGTTCTCATTGCCCCGGCTCAAGCTCCCTGGGCGAGTTCCATGGTCCGGGTGACCCAAACACCTGACGGAACCCCATTTTTCCTCAATGATGAGGACCTGTTTCACCTGGTGAAAGAGAAAGTCCGCACTCCTCTCTATTCCGTGGTGATCCGTACCGCTGTCCGCGCTCTGGACCTCAACTCCTGTTTCGATCTGACCCAGGAGCTTGCCCAGTCCCTGTATGCGATACAGGCCCCGGGCACCAACCGCCTCATTCCCCTAGAAAGTGAACGGGATGACGAAATTGAAAAGCAGGTCAATCTCATCACCCGCACGACTCACCGCAGCGGAATGATCCTCAATGAAGAAGAAGTCATCCTGCTGGCCCATCTGCCGGCTGCCAGCATTCAACTTGAGCGATTGACCGTACTTGATCATTCCACCCAGGCAGCACCTCTTCCTCAGACCAACGGCCTCACACTGGGCACGAATGAGCATAGAGGCGAAACGAACGAGGTGATCCTTCCGGACACCCTGCGGTCCAGGCACATGCATCTCATTGGATCAACCGGGAGTGGGAAATCCAACCTTCTGCTCCACTGTATCCATGAGGACATTCAACGCGGGCAGGGCGTGGGGGTGCTTGATCCACATGGCGACCTCATTGACCACATCCTACAGACGATCCCGGAAGAACGGATACAAGACGTCATTCTGGTCGATCCCTCTGATGAGGACTACCCCCTTCCTTTCAACATTCTACAGGCTCATTCAGAGCTGGAAAAAACCCTCCTGGCCTCGGACCTCACCTCTATCTTCCGTCGGTTTGCCACCAGTTGGGGCGACCAAATGACGGCGGTGTTGGATAATGCCGTGCTTGCGATCTTACACCATCCTCGCGGCGGCACCCTCCGGGATCTGCAACGCTTTCTGCTTGAGCGTCCGTTTCGTGATCAACTACTCAAGGAGCTCACGGACGAACAGGTGCGCTATTACTGGGAGGTTGAATTTCCCTTGCTTCGAGGGCAGCCTCAAGCCTCCATCCTGACCCGCCTATCCATGTTTCTGCGTCCCCGGTCTATCCGAAACATGCTGCTGCAACCTGAGAACGCCTTGGATTTTGAGTCCATCATGGACAGCAGAAAGATCCTCTTGGTGAAACTCTCTCATGGCCTCATCGGTGAATCCAACGCTCACCTTCTGGGAGCTCTTCTGGTGAGCAAGATCAATCAGGCGGTCATGGCACGGCAAGCCAAGTCAGAAGCAGAAAGAACACCCTTCTGGCTCTATATCGATGAGTTTCATCATTTTGCCTGTCAGAGCATGAGCACCATTCTCTCGGGTGCACGGAAGTATCAACTGGGATTGATTCTTGCTCATCAGGACATGAAGCAGGTGGAAAGCCGGGATCCGGAGCTTGCGGAATCCGTTCTCTCAAATGCATACGCCCGGATCTGCTTCCGTCTGGGTGACCGGGACGCCCGTACCCTTGAGAAAGGGTTTTCTCATTTTGAGGCCTCAGACTTACAGAGCCTTCCAATCGGCCATGCGATTTGCCGGTTCGGACAATCCGATCAGGATTTTAATCTACGGACAGAAAAATTTCTTTCTCAAGCGGAAGCCGGCAAAGACACCGCATCCTCTATCATCGAATACTGCCGACGGGAATATGCAACCCCACGGACGGAGGTGGAACGTGTCCTCTCAACAACCCTTCCCCGGGAGCGTCCCGCAAAAGAAGCCAAGCGAAAGACCAAAGAAACACCTCCACCCGCTCCAGACCCAATTCCCGTCAAAACACCAGAACCCTCCTTACCACCCCCGGAACCGACTGTACTTGTAGTACCCACACCACAAACGGCTAAATCAGAATCACCGCAGGAAACATCCCCTCCGAAGCACTCAAAGCCGATAGAGGCATCACAGGGTCTTGGTGGAGATGAACACCGGAGACTCCAAGCCCGGTTAAAGAAAATGGCGGAAGGTTTCGGGTACCGTGCCACGATTGAGAAGCAGATTTCTGACGGGAAGCTGGTGGATGTAGCGCTTGAAAAGGGGGAGAAACGGATTGCCATTGAGGTTTCTGTCACCACTCCACCGGCCAAAGAAGTTCAAAACATCCGTAAAAGCCTCAAGGCCGGATATGATACCGTCATCATGACGAGCCCGAATCCCAAGGTACTCTCTTCAGTACGCAGTAAAGCGAAGGCCACTCTGGATGAATCTCAGCTCTCCCAGGTGGTGTTCCTCTCTCCAGACGACATTTCATCCCACCTCGTGGATTTGGAGGCCCAGTCTGCCTCGGGTGTTGAGGAAATCATGGGATGGGAGGTAGAAACGGTCTACACCAGCTCCGAGAAACTGGGGGCTGAACGACAGGCGTCCCAGGAAGCCTCCATTGGTAAATTGGCCAAGCAAATGGCGCGGAAATCCACTCATAGAAAGAAAAAGAGCTGAGAGTAGAATCGGGAGTTGCAAATATTATATAAATGTCGTGATGTATTGCAATGAAAGCAACAGCATCCGCAAGAATTGGCATCTGGTTACGCGTTTCCACTGAAGATCAGGCAAAAGGTGAAAGCCTTAAACATCATGAGGAACGGGCCAGGGGCTATGCCGGTTTCAATGACTGGACCGTGGTTGAAGTCTACCGCCTCGATGGAGTAAGCGGGAAAGCCGTCTGGGACCACCCCGAGGCGGTTCGTATGCGCAACGATGTGGCCAAGGGTCACATTGATACCCTCATTTTCTCCAAGCTGGCCCGGTTGGCCAGGAGCACTCGCGAATTATTGGATTTCGCGGAGTATTTCGAGGAGCACGATGCCAACCTGGTTTCCCTACAAGAGAAGATCGATACCAGCAGCCCGGCAGGCCGCCTGTTCTACACCCTTATCGGGGCAATGGCTCAGTGGGAACGTGAGGAGATTTCCGACCGCGTCAAAGCCTCTATCCCCATCCGGGCCAAGTTGGGGAAATCCATCGGAGGACAGGCACCCTTGGGGTACCAGTGGAAAGACAACCACCTGATCCCTAACCCGGAGGAGGCCCCCGTCCGGAAGCTCATGTATGAGTTGTTCCGGGAGCACAAACGCAAGGCCACTGTCGCCCGTATCCTCAACGAACGGGGGTACCGAACTAGAAGGGGGGCAAAGTTTACGGATGTATCTGTAGAACGCCTCATACGGGACACGACGGCCAAGGGGGTACGAACGGCCAACCATACCACAAGTGTTGATGGGGGGAAATCATGGGTTCCGAAACCAAGGTCGGAGTGGGTGACCTCTGAGGTTCCCGCCATCATCACGGCAGAACTGTGGGACCAATGCAATGCCATCCTTGACGGGATCAAGCAATCCAACAAGCGTACGCGCAAAGGTAAAAAGGCGGTTCATGTCTTTGCCGGGTATGTGTACTGCCACTGCGGGCACAAAATGTATGTCCTGTCCAACTCCCCCAAGTACGTCTGTCAGAAATGCCGGAATAAGATCCACAAGGATGACCTGGACCAGCTCTTCTATAAGAAACTTTCCGAACGGATGCTTGATCCGGAAAGGATTGCTGAATACCTCAATGACGCACAAGAGGAACAGAAATCCCTGGAGGCTCAGTTGCAAAATCTCCGGAAAGAAGGCCAGAGTCTCAAACGGGAGATAGATTCCGTTTTCCAACTTTTTAATCAGGGCCACCTCACCGGGGACGAATTTGCGGACCGTCACACACCGCTTTCCGGACGGGTATCCCAAATCAATGAAGAGATTCCTCGAATTGAATCCGCATTGTCCGCTCTCAAGGTTCAGGAGATTTCGACAGAACAAATCAAGGAGGACATCACCTCCTTATACAACCGTTGGCCTAACCTGGATGATGAGCATAAGATGCTTATCGTCGAAAGCACAGTGGACCAAATCATCATTCACGAAAAGCGGATTACCTTTAAGCTACTCTACCATCCAGCTTTAGAAAAGATTGCAAAAAGTCAACGCGACCATCCGGTTTTGGAGGAATCAGGTATTCAAACTCCTCGAGAATGTCATCGATATCCGTGACCAGTTTGGCCCCATTCTGGATGAGCTCGTTGCATCCTCCGGCACTGGGATTGTCGATACGGCCGGGAATGGCAAATACCTGACGGCCGAATTCGTTAGCAAAATCAACGGTCATCAAAGCTCCAGATCCCCGGGCCGCCTCGGCCACCAGAATCCCCTGCACCAGTCCCGCGACGACCCGGTTGCGCTGAGGAAACGACTGCCGGGTTGGCCGGAAGCCCACCGGGAATTCGGTCAACACCGCCCCCTGATCCATAATCTCCTCGGCCAGCCCCGCATGTTCTGCGGGATAGATCTGATCAATACCTGTTCCCAGAACGGCCAGCGTCCGCCCTCCTCCTTTCAGGGCTCCCTGATGGGCGGCCGCATCAATTCCCCGGGCCAGCCCGCTCACCACGGTATAGCCCTGCTTCGCGAGTTGAAAACTCAACCGATCCGCCACCTGGGTTCCGTAATGGGTACAACGGCGGGAGCCGACAACTGCGATGGCATGCCGGTCTGCCGCGTCCAGCGTCCCTTTGACATACAGGGCCAATGGAGGATCATGGATGGATTTCAGGGCCTCAGGGTATTCCTCATCCACTTGAGTGACAATCCGGGCGCCGACTTTACCGGCCCGCTTCTCCTCTTCGATCACATCCACCTCCCGAAGCCGGGTCCGGACTTTTTCGGCCAATACCCGCCCCACTCCTTTTGCCCGGGTCCAGTCTTCAACCGATGCCGCTGCCACCTCTGAAAGAGAGCCCAACACCGCTTGAAGTTCCCGAACACGGACCGGGCCGATTCCCTCCACCATGTTAAACGCAATCAGCGCCTCTCGATCGGTCATATCAGCTCCTCCCCTATTCATTTAGAGTCGATCCTCTCCTTCAACTTCATCCAGTAAGGCTTCCGGTTTGTCCACAGTCAATCCCGGTTTCAGACCCATGGGTTGTGGACGCGTTCCATAATGAAATGCAGGTTCTAGAATGTCTTTTGCCACCTCTTCCGGCAGCCCCACTTTTCCCATTTTCTCCGCCAAGACAAACCGCGGAACCGCATTCTCGGCTTTTTTGTCTGCAGTCATGGCACGAAAGACCGCGTCCCACTCCAGGCCGCTCCAGTCCACTGGCAACTCATACCGCTGGAACAGACGGATCAAGCGGTCAGTTTCCTCGGGCGGGAACCCTTTCACCCTCTCCGACACCCGGGCGGCGTAGACCATACCCGCGGCAATCGCCTCGCCGTGCAGCCACTCTCCATAGCCAAGTACGTTTTCAATCGCATGACCCAGGGTGTGGCCGAAGTTCAAAATGGCGCGAAGCCCCCCTTCCCGTTCATCCTGCCGTACCACCTCTGCTTTGATTTCGCAGGACCGTTTAACGAGATGACTCAGGCAGGCGGGATCGAGTGCTTCAATCTCATCCGCACGTTCCTCCAGAAACCGGAAAAGGGCCTCATCCCAAATCACGCCATATTTGATGACCTCCGCAAGCCCGGCATGAAACTCACGGCTGGGCAAACTGGTGAGAACCTCAAGATCGGCCACTACCGCCTGTGGTTGATAAAACGCGCCCACCAGGTTTTTTCCCTGGGGAAGGTTGATGCCCGTCTTGCCCCCCACTGCAGAGTCCACCATGGCCAACAGTGAAGTGGGAACCTGCACAAAGGGGATGCCCCGGAGCGTACTGGCCGCAGCAAAGCCACATAAATCCCCTACAACCCCTCCTCCAAGAGCGACAAACAGACTCTTCCGGTCCAGTCGTGCCTGAATGGCCTGCTGCCAGATTTCGCCCAGCGGTTCAACGGATTTGGAGGGCTCACCTGCCTCCACTTCATGAGAACTCACCTGAAATCCCGCGGCTCTCAGGCTCTCGCAGGCCGTTTCCAGATAGAGGGGACCGACATGGGAATCGGTAACCACAAACACCCGCGTCCCCTTTGCAGCGACGTCGAGGCAGATCGTGCCCAGGAGTTCTAACAGACCGGATCCAATCGAAATTGCGTACGACCGTTCCCCCAGTTCCACTGACACATGTTCGGTTAAGTGTTCCATGCCCTCCTCATGAAAGAAGCGGTGGACCTTGTCCAGATCCATTGGAAGAAAGACGTCTAGAGCACCGGGACGAGTCGTTGACTGCGGAATCGTTCGATCTGCTCCGGGGTCGGGCGCTCCGCCTCAGGAATATCGGGATTGTTGGCATCACGAATCAGGTTCTCCACATGATCATCCACCATCTGGTCCCAAACCCCATAGGTTTTCATGTTATGAACCGCTTTCTTAAACTCTTCGGTGAACGCACCGTTTTCATCCACCTGCTGAGGCGGCATCGATTCCTTGATGGAGGTCGCCAGTTCCGGATGCTCACGGGCAAGCTGTTCGAGGCGTTTTTTCTCCACGGCAAAACGTTCGCGGACCTCAATCGGCATGTCAGGGTTCTCCACGACATTCTGATAAAACCCATTCCGAGTATTCATCGCGTGACGGTGGAGCTGCCGGCGCAACACCTTTTCATCCTCCTCGCGATTGGTCAGGGTCACATCTTCCCGCATGTGCCTGAATTGGAGTGATTCGCCAGGTGCGGCAGATCGTACGGGCTTTTCAGAGGCACGCTCCTCTGCCTCTGCCTTCGGCTTCCAGAGCGGTGAGGTGAGAAACAACAGACCGATCGCAAACACGCCAATACGGAAAAACAGACCTGAATCGTCCTGGTTCATCAATACCAATCCTCGTATCGCATCTCGAAATCAAGCGCAGGTGTAAATGGCGGGGGATCCTCCAAAAAGCGTTCATCATACTGGTGCTCGGTAATGAACCCGTGAAGGAACGAACTTCCACTGAAAACCCCTGTTGGATATACACGCTGAGAGACGCGGCTGCCTGTAATGTACAGTTTCCCACGCACTCCATGTTGATCATATTCCTTGAGACCGAATTCACCAAGAGTCCCCTCTTCAACACCCGTCGCGATAAACCCACCCTGAATGACTAAATCCCCGGCATAGGTTTGTTCAAACCAGATATCATCACGCGAAATGACTCCCAGTTTATCATTCGAGGTTTCCAGGTTCTGGTCGGAGTAGACCAGATGAGTCGGGATTGTGATATCGTCCTCCGCCCAAATGGTCAGGTTGCCTTTGATAATATTTGCGGTGCGGTTGTCCCAGTCACCGAGCATCAGGTCTGCTCCCTGATGTTCTTCCGGGCCGGAGTCAAGTTGCTCTACATACACCAAATCAATGGCTTCCGAGTAGACGGGATTCCAGTCGAAATTTCCAAACTTGTCATAGTTCCGGATTTCCATAATCCCCACCTCCTCTCCACCTTCCGTCACGGTTGAGAACCGCAACTCGGTTTGCCCCTTCAGCAGAAGCGCTTTTCCTTTGGGCATGTTATTGGCGGAAACGGTATCCGGGTCAATCAGTGCGGGGTCAATATTGAGAGCGGCCGCTATGGTGGCGGTCTCTTCAAAATCGACGGTTAACAGTGCAGGCTTGGACACATCTGTCTCGTACCCATCGGGGTTGTCATTCCAGAATTCGAGATCTTCATACGCATAATCTGCAAAAGAAATCGAAGGATCCAGCTTGGCAGCATACTCGGGGTACCCTCCGAATGCATCCACAGCCGTTTCATTGGTTGCACTGAAAATGGGTCCCCATTTTTCACCACTCGGAAGTGTATAGCCGTAAATGTTCTGCGTGTTTCCGGTCCAGGTTTTTCCATCAATGTACCGTCCGTAAATCCACCATAAATCCGCAAAGTCTTCATGAAAATGCCCATAATCCAAGTAACTGGGCTTATACAATCGGGCGATTCCCACTTCGCGTTGCACTCCGTTTTGCGTCCCCACAGAATAGATCGCAAATTCCCGGCCCCGGTTGTTTTTGGGCGTGATCACAACAGACGCCGTCGCACCACTGGCCAAGGTCATTGAAAATGTTGTTTCACTTGCTCCCATGTAGGTGGTTTGTGTGATTAATCTTGCCGCCTCTTCAACCCCTGCCTCGGCCGCAAAATGAGCCTGTTCCATCCAGGTCTGCTGTCGGCTTAGCTTCATCTGAGCGATGGAATTGGACAGAGAAACGGTGCAAATCGTGGTCACAATCAGGATCACGATCACGACCATTAACAATGCACTTCCCTGCTTGGGGGTGGATGCGGCCGATTCGGGAGTTTGTTCGGGATGTTTCATTACGGATTCCTCATTCGAATTCTGCTTTCCATCATCGCTTCGCTTCCTCCCTCTTCAGGAAGGGTTCGTATCCCAAGCAGGATATACCCATTCTGGATCGTAAAATAACTTTCTTCCACATCTTCAATGACAACCGTGCCGTTCACATCGATTTCTCTGTCCACCGGATCATACGTCCACACCATTTCACCTGCGGCCAGCACAGAAGGAAGTCCGGACACATCGTCAATGCCATGATTGCACGTCGCGGCCCAGCCTGTCTGTCCCTCGGATCCAACGACGCCAGTCGGCACCACACTGGTATCTGCTCGGGAACAGGCTCTTAATCCCCAATACGTACCGGAACCTTTGATCATCCGCATCATCCCAAGACTGGCCTGATTCACCGTACGGTTGCTGATGCGGTTGTATTGAAAGCTCCGGTTCTGAAGAAACACATTGGCCCAGATGCCCATGCTGATAAACATCAGGATTACCGTCGCCATCAAGACCTCGACCATGGAAATCCCGGCTTTACGCTGGTTGAACCCTTCCCCAGGCTCAGGGGAATGCTGCGCGTTAATGGAGTGCATCACTGATCCTCATTTCCAACGATACCTGTGCCGTGCGGCCAAACGCAGGATAGTTCATGGTTAACTGGACCTGTTTGATGGGACCCGGATCCAACTCTGTGACCGTGTAACTGCCTGAGAACCCGCCACTGCTGACGGAGTGAGAACCGGCTGCCATCCCAGTCCCATTGTAACTCCCGGTCATCAGGTCTTCCAACACCCCCCGGCCTTCATGCAGTGCCTCCAACCGGTTACGCGCAGCCTGTCCCATGCTTTGCGCCAACAACATACAGCCAATGGTTGCCCCCATGACAATGGCAAACACGAAGGTGGCGATCATCACTTCGATCAAGGTTAACCCCTCTTTCCCGCTCCGTTTGCGGGGGAAACACGAGGGGGGCAACATACAACTGGTGGGATCAGGCGACATTACCGCTGTAAAAGCATAGGGAGTGCCATGAAAAACAGGCCTTATATATTAACTTATTTATGTTAATATATAGGGAATTTCATGCCTCTTTTTCAAAAGTGAGAAGCGAAGAATTTCTGTGTTATTCGCACGCAGTGACTCCTCATCCACCCCATCGATCCAGGGGGCATTCATCGGGGCTTCACGCCATACCGTCACCGCACACCCACGCATCCCATAGGGAGAAACATCGAACAACTGTCTGGATTCTGTGTCAGGTTCTTTCTTTCTTCGAACCACTCTTTTTCTCTTCAATCGCCGCCTGAATTTTCGTGATGAGCTCCTGCTGCATCTCGGGATTGCTCTTGAGCACTTCCCTCGCGGCATCTCGCCCCTGACCTAACTGCGTTCCATCCATCGACAGCCAGGACCCACGGCGTTGAATGAGGTTATGGTCCATCGCCGCGTCGAGAATCGACCCCTCCCAGCTAATGCCCTCTGCGTACAGAATATCGAATTCTCCTTCGGTAAACGGCGGTGCCACTTTGTTTTTCACCACTTTCACCCGTGCGCGGCTTCCTACCGCAGTTCCACTGTTGTCTTTGATGGTGGAAATCCGGCGGATGTCCATGCGGACCGAGGCATAGAACTTCAAAGCGCGCCCGCCCGGGGTCGTCTCCGGACTGCCGAACATCACACCCACTTTTTCGCGAATCTGGTTGGTAAACAGCAGACAGGTCCTGGATTTGTTGATCGAACCCGTGAGTTTCCGCAGGGCCTGTGACATCAGACGGGCCTGCAGTCCGACGTGACTCTGCCCCATTTCCCCTTCCAGTTCCGCTTTCGGTGCCAGAGCGGCCACAGAGTCGACCACCACCACATCCAGCTCCCCGGATTTGACCAGGGCTTCGCAAATGTTCATGGCTTCTTCACCCGAATCCGGCTGGGACACCAACAGTTGATCCAGATCAACCCCAATTTTCTGGGCATACCCCGGATCCAGCGCGTGTTCCGTATCAATGAACGCACAGGTTCCCCCCTCTTTCATCGCGTTGGCTACAATGTGCAACATCAACGTGGTTTTCCCGGAGGACTCCGGACCGTAAATCTCCACGACACGCCCGCGGGGCACACCGCCAACCCCCAGAGCCAGGTCCAGCGTAAACGCGCCGGTGCTGATACTCGGCACTTCCCTCGCTGCGCGTTCTTCTTCGCCCAGCTTCATAATGGAGCCTTCCCCGAACTGTTTGGTGATCTGGGAAATCAGGGTATCGAGCCCTGTTCCACCTTTTGCAGCTTCCTCTTGTTTCTTTTTCGCAGCCATATGATTCTCCGGTTGGTTTCTATACGCCCGTATACACCCCTCAGATCACAGTGCAAGTGAGAAACTTTAGGAATGTCATACCAGACAATGTGTCATACCGTTTCATAATCCGTCTTTGTTATAAGCGGTGATACAAAAATTTGTAGTGATTGGACCTTAAGAATACAAATCGATATCGCAATCGGCATCGAAATCGCGATCGAGAGGCAAATGACGATGGCGATTTCGATAACGAAACATACCTGCAGAAATATTTAGTAGGTACTGTACACCAACATCTTAACTCCGAAAACTTTTCGGCCATGGTCATTCCTCTACGAGAAGTAAGGAAGTTCGACAGCGATCACAGAATACTTGCTGACCCAAACGCGTTTCCGCCACCGACATTTCATGTCCGCATTCAGGGCAGTTGAAGGTAATTTGCCTCGGTACCGAAGGTTCATCGAATTGAATGTCCTGCTTCCGCTTAGGTTTTTTCCGGGGTCGTAGATACTCCAGCAAATGGGGGTTATCGTAGGACATCAGGGTGATGTGTTCTTTGTGAACCAACCAGGCCATCACACCGACTCCATAGGCAAAGCCCCCGAGATGTGCCCAGTAGGCAATCCCGTGTTCGGCTCCGGCAAATGCTCCCCAGACATCCTGCACAAACCAAAACAGTATCAGAATGTACCCCGACAGCTCAAAGGTCCCTCCTCTAATGAAAAACAACCAGAACATGCTGACCCGGTTCATGGGATAGAGAACAAGATACGCACCTACCACCGCATTTACCACCCCGCTGGCACCAATGGCGGGTTCACCGGTAAACAGGTGATGGGTCATTCCGGAAATAGCAGAGCCACCCATCATAAACAGGGCATACTTCCACTGACCAAACCGCTCATTCACGGCATTGCCGAACACCCAGAGGAACAACATGTTTCCCAAGAGGTGGAATGCATCCGCATGCAGGAACTGATACCCCAGCAATCCAATTGGATTCCAACCGTCCAGTACCAACAGTTCGAAGAGGTTATATCCTTCCCCGGCAATGTTGAAAAACCCGAAGGAAAGGAAACACAGGCCCATCCAAATGAAGTTCATCCACGGCCACCGGGTAAAGACGACCTGTGTCTGAATCGGAATCAGTAACAGCATCGCTCCTCCCTTAAGATCAACGAGTTCTCGTTATACTCGCCCGCGGGCCCGGACGGCTTTGGCCATGTGTCGTTTGACCGTGTCGTAGGCCACTTTGGGCCGACGGAATTCATCCACCACACCCTTGTTGTTCATGGTGCGGGGGCGGCCCATCGGGCCATAGGAATTGAAGCGGGAAGTATTTTTCTCGCGGCTGACCCTGACATCACAGAACTGCCAGATCGCCGCCCCCACCACCCGGGGATTCGTCAGGTACGCCTCCAGGTTGGCATCCAGTAGCACATCCTGATAGTCCTCGCTCCAGAAATCGGCCTGAGGACTGCGAACACCGGGAATGGCTCCCCCGCCGAATTCACTCATGATCACCGGCTTGCCTTTGCCGCCTTTGCTTTCGTCGCTGTCCAGCCACTTGATCAGATCCTGTAGCACCTCACCGGTTTTCTCCGGCGGATCCCCGTACCATCCGGTGTACAGGTTCCAGGACACAATATCCACCAGCCCGAGACAGAGGTCCTGTTTCCGGTGATTGGCGGCGTAGGTGACCGGGCGGGAGGCATCCAGTTCCTTCAGCAGTCCCATCACCTCTTTGTGCACCTCATACCCTTCCTGCGAACGGGTGTCACATTCATTCAGACTGCCCCAGATCACAATGCTGGGGTGATTAAAGTGATTCTCCACCATTTCGATGGTGCTGGTGCGGATCTGCTCCAGAAACCGGGGGGTATCAAAGGGCGTTTGCCGGGAGTGGCTCTCCTCCCACACGTAGATCCCCAGCTCATCACAGAGGTCCAGAATCCGCATGTCATTGGGATAATGGCAGGTGCGGAGAAAATTACAGTTCAGGTCCCGGAAAATCGCCAGATCCTGATACATCTGCCCGGGTGGCACCGCATACCCGAAGGAAGGATGATCCTCATGACGGTTAAATCCGCGAAGGTGGAGGGGTTCGCCATTCAGCAGCAACTTTTTCCCCCGGACCTTGACCTCGCGAAACCCGACACGATCCCGTTTGTCATCCACCACCTCTCCTTCCTCCACCCAAAAGGCTTCAAGGTCGTAGAGGTGCGGTTTCTTTTCGCTCCAGGGTTTCACCCGGGCAGGCTTCAGCGTAAGCGGAACCTCCAGAACCTCACCGGCGGGCACGGTCACTTCCACCGTCTCTTCCGCTCCAGCCGCAGTCACCACCACGGATCCGGTCACAGCGTCTGAGGTCGTGTTGGAGATCCTCACCCGGATGACAAGCTTCCAGGCGCCCCGGACGGACACAGGCTGTGCCAGAATCTTGTCGATGAACACACCGGAGATTTCCTGCAGCTCAACCGGACGGGTGATCCCGCCAAACGTGTAATAATCATTGGGAATGTGCAGCGTACTGTGGTCGCCAAACGAGTTGTCCACCCGAACCACCACGTCATGAGTTCCGGCCGAGAGATGCGGAAGCACAAGATCCCAGGGGGTAAACGCATCGTAGTGCCCTCCGACCTCCTGTCCATCCACCCACACCGTCGCAGTATGGCTAACCCCGCCGAACACCAGCCGGACGGCGGTTTCCCGCTCCAGCGTAAACGAACGGCGGTACCATCCGGTGCCGCGATACGCTTTGAGATCCGGAATGGACTCCCATACCTGGGGAACCGCAAGTCTTCTGGAATACGAGGACGGAAGCTGTCCCGGTTCCGGGGAACGGTCACATTCCGGTAAAAATTCCCATACACCATCCAGGGACACCGAAGAGCGGATCCGGTGCTCGGGGAAGAGCCTAAGTGACATGATCTTATCCCTGCTGCAGGTTGTCGATGATGCCGATCAGCGGCAGGAAAAGCGCGACCACAATCACACCCACGATAATTGCGAGCATCACAATCAACAGCGGTTCAATCGTGGAGGTCAGACCCTCCACCGCATTGTCCACTTCATCGTCATAGTTATCCGCAATCCGCCGGAGCATCTGGGGCAGTTCACCGGTTTCCTCACCCACTTCCACCATGGAAATCACCATGGGCGGGAAAATGCCGGTGGAGTTCATGGTCGGGGCGATGTTCTCCCCTTCCTTCACCGCATCGTGTACATCATGTACCGCAGACTCAATGACATTGTTTCCTGACGTTTCCCCCACGATGGTCAGCGCCTGAAGAACAGGCACACCGGAGTCCATGAGCTCACCCAGCGTGCGGCAGAAACGGCCAATTGCACTTTTTCGGAAAAGAGGGCCAAACAACGGCATTTTCAGTTTCAGCCAGTCAATCCCATACGCACCTTTCGGGTTACGCTTGATTAAGGTCATGCCAACCACAAGCAGAACAATCACCACCACGGTGGTCAGAATGGACTGGAGGCTGAACATGTTTCTGGAAACGGCCATTACCGCCCGGGTCAGACCGGGTAGCGGCTCCCCTTTCATGATGTTGTCAAAGATTTCTTCGAACCGGGGAATGATGAAGACCATCAGGAACACCAGAATGATCACCGCCATACTCAATACCACAATCGGGTAGATCATGGCGCCCTTGACCTTGTTCTTGATCTTCTGAACCTTCTCCATGAACTCGGCCAGACTGAGGAGGACCTTGTCCAGCACCCCGCCGACCTCACCGGCTTTCACCATGTTCACGAAGAGTTTGTCAAAAATCCGGGGGTGCTGCACCATCGCCTCGGCAAAGTTGCTTCCGCTTTCGATGGCATCCGTCATGTCGGTCACCGCCTGCTTGAGCATGGGGTTTTTCTCCTGACGGCCCAGCACCTTCAATCCCCGCACCAGGGGAAGACCCGCATTCACCAGCGTGGCCAGCTGACGGGTGAATCCCATCAATTCCTTCGGTTTGACCCGCTGCATGAAACTGGGAAGCTGAATGTCTTTTTTCATCCCCTCACCACCCCCGGCAGCCGATTTGGCCGACTTCTTCTTTTTGCCCCCGGCATCTCCGGGTGCGGCACCGTCTGCAGGGATCACAGAGGTTGGAAACAATCCTTTTTCACGCAGCATTCCCTGGGCTGTGGCCTCATCCGCGGCATCCACATTACCGGAATATTTTTTTCCTTTTTGATCAACAGCTTCAAATCGGTACTTGGGCATAGTAGCATTCCTTGGGGTCAGGACAAGCGAAGGAAATTCAGACTACGACAGGGCTCCTATCCTAGGCAAGGGGAATTACGTGTATTTCACAACTTCTTCAATGGTTGTGAACCCATCCAGAATACAGCGGATCCCATCCTCCCTCAGGGTGCGCATGCCCAGTTCGCGGGCACGGTCACGCAGCACGACCGTCGGACGTCTTTCTGTAATCAGCGTCCGGAGTGGGTCCGTGATTTTCAAGTATTCGTAAATCCCGCGACGACCGTGATACCCGGTATCATGGCAGTTTTGGCAGCCGGAACCGAAGTAAAACTGATTGGTGCCGATATCCTCCCGGGTCAATCCGAGTGATTTCACCTGCAGATCATCCGGATCAAACCCGGTCCTGCATTCATTGCAGATCGTCCGCACCAGACGGGTTCCCATCACAGACTGAAGGGTGGAGGCAATCAGGAAGGGCTCCAGTCCCATGTCCACCATACGGGTCACCGCACCGGCACTGTCATTTGTATGCAGGGTACTGAACACCAGGTGACCGGTGAGGGAAGCCTGAATGGCGATCTGAGCTGTTTCCAGGTCCCGGATTTCCCCCACCAGAATCACATCCGGATCCTGACGGAGGTACGCGCGCAGAATACTGCCGAAAGTCAGCCCAATGCGGTGATTCGCATTCACCTGCACAATGCCGTCGATGTCATACTCGACCGGCTCCTCGGCGGTCAGAATTTTCACCCCGACCTCATTCCTCCGGCCCAGTGCGGCATACAGGGTCGTGGTTTTACCCGAGCCGGTGGGTCCGGTCACGAGAATAATCCCGTTGGGCATGGTGATGTCATCACTGAAGTTTTTGTAGACATCATCCGGCATACCCAGTCGCTCCAGCTCCAGACCGACAGCGCTCTGGTCGAGAACACGAAGCACCACACTTTCCCCAAACTGGGTCGGCAGCGTGGAAACACGGAAGTCAACCGGTCGTCCGGCGATGTTCAGCTGAATCCGGCCGTCCTGAGGCAGGCGGCGTTCGGAAATATCCAGACCGGACATGACTTTCACACGGGAGATTACGGGCAGGGCCAGGTGTTTGGGTGGCGGTGCCATTTCATACAACGCCCCGTCCACACGGTAGCGGATCTTGAATTCGTGCTCGAAGGGCTCGAAGTGAATATCCGATGCCCGGTCCTGCACCGCCTGATAGAGGACCAGGTTCACAAACCGGATCACCGGCGCATCGTTGGCAGCCGTGCTGAGATCCTCCTCCGTGAGGTTGGTGGCCCCCGCACCGATATCCCCGGCATCCTCCAGTTCGCTTTCCAGCTCAGACAGCATGCTGCCGACGGAGTCATCCGTCTCGTCCGCGTAAAACTTGAGCAAGTGCTCCTGAATGGTTTTTTCCCGGGCCACGACAAAGGTGACGTCCATCCCGAGGACAAACCGCAGTTCGTCGACAATTTCCGAGGTAATGAAGTCACAGGTGGCCAGCTCAATCGACACCGCGTCCGCATTCACCGGAATGAGATTGTACATCCGGGCCATCGATCCCGGTAGTCGCCTCGCGATGTCCGTACTGACCGTGTGACGGTCCAGATCCAACACCCGCACTCCCATCAGCAGTGCCTGCTGTTCCAGCAGCGCATCCTCATCCATCACCTCCATATCCAGCAGAATCTGGCGGATGGCCCGTCCTGTCCGGGTGTGCTCATCCATGGCCTCCGTTCCCTGCTCCTGGGAGACGTAACCGTGTTCGATGAGGTGCTCGAGAAGGAAATCAGTATTGGTAGTGTCAGACATAGCGGAGATTCAGAGTTATCCTTCCTGCTGCACCTTTTCAGCGAGCGATTCAGGATCGTTGGATTTCAGGATCATATTCTCGAAGCTGATCACACCCTGTCGGTAAAGATTCAGCAAAGAGGCGTCCAGAGTGATCATCCCCTTGCGGGCTCCCGTCTGGATATCGGAGGTGATTCGGAAGGTTTTGTTGTCGCGGATCAGGGCCTGAATTCCCGGCGTCGTCAGCATGACTTCAAATGCGGCCACCCGTCCTTCACGGTCCGCACGCGGCATCAGAACCTGTGAAATCACCGCCTGGAGGGTAGAGGCAAGCTGCGTCCGGATCTGTTCCTGCTGATTGGTGGGAAAGGCATCCACAATCCGGTCCACCGTTCGCGCGGCACCCGTCGTATGCAGGGTGGCGAAAACCAGGTGTCCGGTCTCTGCCGCACTGATGGCGGCTTCCATGGTTTCCAGATCCCGCATTTCCCCCACCAGTATCACATCGGGGTCCTGGCGGAGGGCAGAACGGAGAGCACCACTGAAGGACCCAACATCCACACCGACTTCACGCTGGATCACCACGCTGCGTTTGTGCTGATGGAAGAACTCAATGGGGTCTTCCACCGTAATAATGTGGCAGTCCCGCTCCTCGTTGATGATGTTGAGCATACTGGCCAGGGTGGTGGATTTCCCGGAACCGGTGGGGCCGGTCACCAGCACAAGACCTTTGGGTTTGTACAGCAATTCTTTGGTCTGAGGAGGGAGGCCGATTTGCTCCAGCGTCAACAGGGTATTGGGAATCTGACGGAGCACCATGCCCACAGACCCTTTCTGTTTGAAGATACTGACACGGAAGCGGGAAAGGTCTTTAAACCCGAAACCGAAATCCGCTCCCCCGGTTTCCATCATCTGCCGGATATAGTCCTCACTGGTCACCGCACGCATCAAGCGGTCCGTGTCCTCCGGCTTCAGCGGTTCGGTATCCAGGGGATGAAGCCCGCCGTTGATCCGGAGGACAGGAGGGGTCTTGGTCTCGATATGGAGGTCAGACGCACCTTCCTCGACCACAATGGCCAGGAGGTCCTCCATCGTCACTTCAGAAGCGGGTGTGGTCATCAGTCAGCATCTCCCATGGTGACCCGGAAGACTTCCTCCAGGGTGGTTTGGCCTGCGATCACCTTGCGGAGGCCATCCTCCCGCAGTGTGCGCATACCCAGTTCCCGGGCTTTGTTGCGCAACTCACCGGAGCCAACCTGTTCGTAAATCAGGTGCTGAACCTCCTCATTGATCACAAAAATTTCGAAAATTCCAATACGGCCGGAATACCCGGTGTAGGCGCAGTCGGCACAACCCGCTCCCCGGGTCAGTTCCACATCCTGCACCTGACCGGCCAGGGTCCCCAGCGACCGAAGCTCCCGGTCGGACGGGGTATACGTCTCAGCGCATTTGGAGCAGACTTTCCGCACCAGACGCTGGGCCATGATCCCGCGCAGCGAGGAGGCGACCAGGAAGGGTTTTACCCCGATGTCAATCAGACGGGTGACCGCACTGGGGGCATCATTGGTGTGCAGGGTACTGAACACCAGGTGACCCGTCAGTGAGGCGTTCACGGCGATTTCAGCTGTTTCAAGGTCGCGGATTTCACCGATCATCACAATGTTCGGGGCCTGACGCAGAATCGAACGAAGCGCAGCCGCGAAGGTCAGGCCGATGTCCGCACGCACATGCACCTGGTTGATACCCGCCAGCTGATACTCGACCGGATCCTCAACCGTGATGATCTTCCGGTCGGGCTTGTTGATTTCATTGAGACAGGAATACAGGGTCGTGGTTTTACCGGAACCGGTGGGTCCGGTCACCAGCACAATCCCGTCCGCAAGACCAATCAGCCCCCGGAACACCTGCTGGTCATCGGTGAAGAACCCAAGCTCCGGCAAACCGAGGCGAAGGCTGTCCTTGTCCAGAATACGCATGACCACGGATTCGCCGTGGTTGGACGGAACCACGGACACCCGAAGGTCGAGTTCCCGGCCCATGACGCTGATCTGAATCCGGCCGTCCTGACACACCCGCTTCTCCGCAATCTTCATGTTGGACATGATCTTGATCCGCTGGAGAATCGCGGACTGAAGCCGTTTCGGCGGACTTTCCACTTCATGGAGCACGCCGTCGATCCGATACCGGACACGGAGTTTTTTCTCCATGGGCTCAATGTGAATATCCGATGCCCGGCTTCGGAAGGCCTCAATGATGATCAAACTCACGAGTTTGATGATCGGCGCATCCTCTTCAGTTGCATCCTCCACGTCCCCGAAAAGTTCCGCCGTCTCATCCGTGGCAATCCCGGTAATGGTGGCCTCGGTCAGTTCCTGAAGCGCGCTGCCGACCCGGCCTCCCCCGCCACTGTAAAACAGGTTAATGGAGGACTTGATTTCTTTTTCCGGTGCCACGACCGGCACCACATCCAGACTGAGGCTGTACCGCAGACTGTCGATGGTATCCATGTCATGCGGATCCGAAATCGCGACCGTCAGCTCATTCCCCCGCTTGAATACGGGTACCACGGTGTATCGCCGGGCCAGATCCGCCGGCAAGGCGTCGATCACGTCCTGATCGATATCCAGCTCACGGAGGGACACGGTTTCCATGCCGTACTGTTCGGCAATGGCCTGGGTAATCTCCTCGGATGTGATCATGCCGGACTCTTCCAGCACCTCCACCACATCCATCCCGCGTTCGTCCGCGAGGTACGCTGCTTTCTCGGCAATCGACTGGTCAATTAAACCAGCAGACCGCAGGGTCTCCAAGGTGTATTCGTCTTTGGGTGTCAAGGCATTGAGTCCTTCGTCAAAAGCTCCGGGGGGGTATCGCTCACGCTAAAACAGCGATGCTTGGCTAGGCAAGCATTTCTTTCAGCAGTTCCAATACCATTTTTGGATCCGCTTTTCCTTTGCTCAGGCGCATGACCTGCCCCATGAGGAACTGGAGTGCCGCGGTTCTTCCGGATTTATACTCCTCAACCGCTTTGGGATTCGACTCCACCGCCTCTTTCACAAAGCCTTCAATGGCCCCCGAATCCGACACCTGACCCCATCCTTTTTCTTTGACAATCGACTCAGGGTCCCCGCCCTCTTTTATCAGAATGTCGAAAACGTCCTTCGCTTTATTGCGGTTCACGACTTTTTTCGTCACCAGCAGGATCAAACCGCCCAGGCTTTCAGGAGTGAGGTTGAGGTCTGAGGGGGTGTCACCGGATTCAGACAGCACCCGCATCACTTCGGTCATCACCCAGTTACTCGCCGCTTTGGCATCCCCGTCCGCGGATGCCACCACGGCTTCGAAATAGTCCGCCAACTCTTTGTCACCCACCAGAACCCCGGCATCGTACTCCGGGAGCCCAAGCTCCACCCTAAACCGCTCCCGTCGTGCTGCGGGAAGTTCGGGGAGGTCCGCCTCCCAGGCGGCAATCTGTTCCGGCTCCAGTTCGACTGCGGCCAAATCCGGACAGGGGAAATACCGGTAATCGTGAGCATCCTCTTTTGTGCGCATGCTGGACGTGGACCCCTGGGCGTCATCCCAGCGGCGGGTTTCCTGGATCAGAGGCGTCCCCTCCTCCAGGGCCTTGGTCTGCCTGCGGATTTCATATCCCAGAGCCCGGTGAACGCCCCGGAAGGTGTTCATATTTTTGATTTCCGCTTTGGTTCCCAGTGTGTCGCTGCCCTCCGGCGCCACACTGATGTTGACGTCACACCGGATATTGCCGAGTTCGAGGTTGCAGTTGCTCACCCCTCCATACTGAAGGATCTGCTTCAGGGCCGTCAGGTATGCGAAGGCCTCATCCGCGCTGTGCAGATCCGGTTCGGTGACAATTTCCATCAGCGGTGTTCCCGCCCGGTTGTAGTCGATTCCACTGGCACCGCGGAGGTGGGTGGATTTCCCGACGTCCTCCTCGAGATGAATGCGGTTGATCCGGATAAAGCGTTTCGTACCCTCCACCTCAATTTCGATTCCCCCACCCAGACAGAGCGGCTGATCGTACTGGGTAATCTGATAGTTCTTGGGCATGTCCGGGTAAAAGTAACTCTTCCGGTCATGTTTACTGCGGTGCGCAATTGTACATCCAAGCAACAGACCGGACTGCACGGTTTTCCGCACCGCCTCCTTGTTCAGAACCGGAAGGGATCCCGGGTAGCCCATGCAGACGGGACAGACATTTGTATTCGGCTCCGCCGTGGCTTCCACTTTGCATCCACACCAGATTTTGGTGCGGGTGTTCAGCTGCACATGCGTTTCGAGACCGATGGTGGGGAGAAGATTCGTCATAAATTTTTAACCACAGATTTCACTGATATTCACTGATGGTAGGCCGCTATACAATCACTCGCTTCCATTCCAAACGAGGGTGTTTAAAATTAAGAATGTACCCTAGTTTCAGGCCTGTCATTTTTAGGTAGTTCATCATTTGACCGATTTCCACACGCCCAATTCGTTCGATCACTTTTGTATCCACAATAATTTTTTCAAATGCAATCAGGTCTGGGATGTACTCCCCGATCTTTTCTCCCTTGTACCAAAGCGGAAACCTCTTCTGCTGCTCTAATTGGATGCCGCGCTTTCTGCATTCCACCACGATCGCATTCTCATACGGTTTCTCATGAAACCCATACCCAACCTGATTGTGCACTTCCATTGCACAGCCAATGAGAGTTTTTGATTCCTCTTTATAAAGAGGTTCTTCATCAGTGGATATCTGTGTCATCAGTGGTTTCACATTACAAAGACGGTTTCCGGTTATGCCAGTCGGTGCTTTGCTCGTAGACATGCGCCGCGTTCAACAGTCGCTCTTCGGCGAAGGCGGGTCCGAGAAGCTGAAGCCCGATTGGCAGTCCGGTGGAAGAAAATCCGCAGGGAACAGAAATCCCGCAGCCTCCGGTGAGGTTGGCCGGGATGGTGCAGATGTCGCCAAGGTAGAGTTTGAGGGGATCCTCCGCTTCCTCTCCGACACGGTAGGCCGCCGAAGGGGCCACAGGGGTCGCCAGAAGGTCGCACTGGGCGAAGGCCGCATCGGCATCTTTCTTGATCAAAGCCCGGGCTTTGAGCGCTTTCACATAATACGCGTCGTAGTATCCGGAACTGAGCATGTAGGTCCCCAGCAGAATCCGCCGTTTGACCTCATCCCCGAACCCGGCCTCCCGCGTCGCTTTCATCAGCGCAACCGGGTCCTCGGCCTCTACGCGGTTTCCGTACCGGACCCCGTCAAAGCGGGACAGATTGGCCGAGGCTTCCGCCGGAGCGAGAATGTAGTACACACTCACGGCATATTCGAGGTGGGGAAAGGAGACCTTGACCGGTTCGGCTCCAAGTTCGCGGAGCTGATCAATCGCCGCCTGCACCTGCTGAGCCACTTCCGGCTCCACGCCCACACCGAAGAATTCATCCGCAACCCCGATTTTGAGCCCCTTGAGATCTCCGCCAAGTGCAGACAGGTAGTCCGGCACCGGCTCGGGCAGACTGGTGGTATCCATGGGGTCATGACCGGCAATCACGCCAAGAACCTCCGCCGCATCCGACACGGTTTTCGACAGGACACCGATCTGATCCAGGGAACTGGCAAACGCGGTTAAGCCGTACCGGCTGATCCGCCCGTAACTGGGCTTCAGGCCGACGCAGCCGCAAAAGGAGGCCGGCTGGCGAACACTGCCTCCGGTGTCACTGCCCAGCGTGACCACAGCCGTATCCGCGGCGACAGCCGCCGCACTGCCGCCACTGGATCCCCCCGCCACATGATCCGTATTCCAGGGATTCCGGCAGACCCCATAGGCGGAATGTTCCGTGGAAGCCCCCATGGCAAACTCGTCCATGTTCAGCCGGCCGAATAGAATCGCACCTGCGTCACGGAGTTTGGCCACCGACGTGGCATCGTAGGGAGAGATGTACCCTTCAAGAATCCTGGAGGCGCACCGACAGGACTGCCCTTTGACATTCAGCAGGTCTTTCACCGCGACGGGAATGCCAAGCAGAGCACCGGTTTCACCCGCAGCCCGGCGGGCATCCGCCTGCTCCGCCTGTGTGAGTGCGTCTTCGAAATCCCGTTCCAGATATGCATTCAACCTGCCATCGACCGCTTGAATTCGCTGTTCAAGAGAACGAACGATTTCCACCGAGGTGCAGGACCCGTTTTCGAGGTCGGACCGCAGGTCCGCCAGCGTTTTTGCGGCAAGACTCATGTGTCCTCCATCATCTGAGGAACCCGAACCAGATCCTGAACCCGGGACGGGGCATTTTGCAGCAGTGCTTCCGAGTCATTCTCCTGCGTGGGCACATCCTCCCGGAGTACATTCACTTGAGGATGCGGATGCGACATCGGTTCCAACCCTTCCAGGTCCAGCTCATTCAGCTTGCGGATATAGGCCAGGGTGGAGTCGAGTTCCTCCTGAAGGCGTACGGCCTCCTCCTCTCCCAACTCAATCCGGGCAAGATTCGCGACATAATGGATGTCGACATGATCCAAATCGGGTGTGTGTTCACTCATGACCTCGCCGCTACCCGCTTAAATTGCAGGGGTCAAGGCATGAGCGCGCTCGGTGAAAGGAAGAAATCCCCACCCCTTTGCCCGGAAAAGAACTCCTCAGACTTGAATATTCGCCGAAACCTGATGCGTAATCGGGGTACCGTTCAGCTCACCCACCCTATCGCCTGAAGAATCTGCCTCTATGAAACACCTGACAGTCTACCGGAATCCACTCTGGATCAGTGTGTGCCTGTTCGGGTTCTTATGGGGAACATATACTCACCTCCTGCCCACATCCGACACCTTCGCAGGCCAGTCACTGTATGGAGACAAGGGAGACGGGCTGTTCAATATCTGGGTCATGGAACACGTGTACCAGAGCGTCTACCGGGGGGAAGGCACGCTTTCAGACGGCCGGATCTTCGGTCCTGCACACCGGGAGACCTTCTGGTGGTCAGACAATCTCCTTGTCCCCGGAACGGTATTCAGCCTTTTCAGAATCCTGGGGATGGACCCCGTCGGCAGCAGTTTCTGGACAGGGACGCTGTTCGCCATTCTGGTATACCCCTCTTTGATTGTCCTCCTGCTTCGCATCGGGACGACAACCCGGATGGAGTCCCTGCACTGGACCTGGAGTGTACCGGTGATCGCGTACCTCCTGACCTTTTCCGAGACCCGGCTGCAAAGCTACAATCACTTTCAGAATGTCTCTGCCCTGTTTGTAATCCTTTTACTGTATGGGTTCATCCGCTACGAGGAGACCCGCCGTGCACGGGACCTCGCGGGTGTGGGGATCTGCCAATGCCTTCTGTTGTTCTCCTCTCCCTATCAGGCATTGATCGGTGTCGTCCTGGCCATTGCCTGGTTGGTGGTTCTGAGTACAGATCCAGCCTTCCGTCCCTTCACCCTTTTCCGTCAGGCTCTTCCTGCCGCTCTGGTGCTGGCTCTTCCCGTGATCTGGATCACATGGCAGTATGCGAGCCAGGAGCCCGTCACCTACTCCGTGACCGATGTGAACAAGCTGTCGATGCAGTTCGCAAATTTCTGGGTTCCTCTCTCTGACCGCGGATCGCATTCCCTGGCGAAAGGAGGGTATCTAGGTGCGGGACTCCTGGGAGCCCTCGGTCTGTTGGTTGTGCATTCCAGTATACAAAACCGCTCCTGGCTGCTGCAAATGGTCACAACCAAACGGTTCTGGATGGTGGCCTGCCTGTTTGGAATCAGCTTCCTGGATGTGAAGGAACTCAAACCCCTTACGGTGTGGCTGCGGTTTCTGCCTCCCCTCCTCGTACTGGGATGGATCTGGAACACATTGCGAACCCGACACGCAGACCGAAGCATCCGAATCGTCTTTTTCATCTTCCTGAGTGCAGGACTTGTCTATGCCATCACCTTCGGACCCAGCCTGTACTTCGAAAACCAGGTTCTGGATCCAGGTGTTTACGGCTGGTTCCGGCTGATCATTCCGGGATTTGATTCGATGCGGGATCTGATGCGATTCACGCCCACGGGCCAGGTATTGCTCGTAATCGCGATTTGGCTGTATGGGTTCCTGCCACACTTCAAACATGACCGGGGACTCCTGAAGTGGGTGTGCTGGGGATTGATGGGCATTCAACTCCTCGACATGCGGCATGCCACCCCCCCGAGGACCGACATGGGAAAACGTCAGGTGTTCTCCTCTCAAGACCAGGCCGTATTATCAGATCTGGATGGCCCCTTGCTCATTCTGCCGATGTCCCCCTATCATCGATCTGCCCTGTACATGTTTTTGTTTCAGCAGGTTCCGGAACTGGAGTTGGTGAACGGATACTCCGGGAGAGTACCGGACGATTACAAGAAGCTATTGAAGGCGGAGGTGTCTGCCGGCCTCGGTTCTCCCGCACAAATGGAGGTCGCAAAAGCACTCGGGGCGGACTACCTTTTTGTGCAGAGAAAACACGCCAAACAGAACCATATTCAACACCTGATCCAGACGTTGCAGGTTCACTATGAAACCCCTGATTTTTTCATCCTGTCTCTTACGGGATCAGCAGAATCACCCCCCTCCAGACATCAAACATCACCGCTATGACGGCAACACAGGCCAGGTCCCTGTTTTGCTGAAGGGCTCTGGTCCCAGAACCTCTGTCAGGGTATCCAGCGCAGCAGATCCTCAAGCCGATCCGCATCCTCAGGTTTTTTGTCTTTTCGCCACCGGGCAATCCTCGGAAACCGAACCGCGATGCCGGATTTGTGACGGGAGGATTTCTGAATCCCCTCACAGGCGAGTTGAAACACCAGTTCCGGTTTCACCTGCCGGACCGGCCCGAACCGGTCGAGTGTGTTGGCTTTCACAAACCGGTCCACTTGCTGGATCTCCGCATCTGTCAGTCCGGAATACGCTTTGGCAAAGGTCACCAGCTCCCCGTCTTTCCAGCAGCCGAAGGTATAATCTGTAAACAGGCCGGCTCTGCGACCATGCCCTTTCTGGGCATAGGTGAGGACCGCATCCACTTCAAACGGGTCCACCTTCCATTTCCACCAGTCTCCGCGTTTCCGGCCATCCAGATACGGGGATCCCAGCCGTTTCAGCATCAGCCCCTCCACTCCCCGTGCACGGGACTGCTCACGCAGCGAGGCCGCCTCATCCCAGCCAGCAGCCTGGACAGGCTCGGACATGATAATGTTCGGAGAGCCTACCCCTGTCACCACGTTCTCCAGGTGAGTGCGTCGCTCCTCAAGCGGCAAACTCCGGAGTTCTCCTCCCCCTGCCTCAAGCACGTCATACGCCATCAGGATCACGGGAACATCCGCTAACAAGGTCTTGCCCACCTTCTTTCTGCCGATTCTGCGTTGAAGGTCGAGAAAGGGCAAAGGACGGTCCTGCTTCCATCCGAGAAGCTCTCCATCGAGGACGGTGCCATCGGGCAGGGCCTGAAGTGCCTCCACCACTTCCGGGAACCGATCGGTGATGACATCCTCTCCCCGGGACCAGATCATGACCGTCCCCTGCCGTTTGATGACCTGTGCCCGGATCCCGTCCCATTTCCATTCCAACTGCCAGCCGGAGATGGCTCCCAACGGCTCAGGTCCCTCCTCCAGGGGGGACGCCAAATAAAACGGATATGGTTTCCCGGGTTCCGCTTCTCCCTCCCCCTGCAGCAGTTGTTTCCACCACCTTTCCGACGGATCCCAGTCCCCCATCAGCCGATGGGCCATCACTGCCGGTTCGACTCCGGCGGTTTGTGCGAGTGCACGGGCGACGATTCCACGTGAAACCCCGACACGGAACCCTCCGGTAATCAGTTTGTTCCAGACGAACCGTTCCTCGCGGGACAAAGTGGACCAACCCACTTTCAGGCGGGCTTTCTTCTCTTCGTCCTCCAGTCCGCGGAGCGGTTTCAGTTCCTCCTGAATCATTCGATGAAGGGGAAGGCTGGAGTGAGCCGTCGTTTCCGGGTGCAGCAGGGCAACGGTTTCTGCCAGATCCCCGACGACATCATAACACTCCTCCACCAGCCACAGGGGTACGTCCGCCACCTCCGCCACGGCCTCACGGAGCAGCCGGGTGTTCACCACCCTGGGGATTTTTTTTCCCGTGAGAAAAAACACTGTCCAGGCCGCGTCTTCCGGAGCGGACTGTTCGAAATATCGGACCAGAAAGCGGATCTTCTCCAGTGTTTTTGTGGTCCGGTCCAACTGGGTAAACAAAGACGTGAAGGCATGCATCTCAGTCGTCTCCCCCGGGCTCTGTCTCCTCCGCCCCTTCCCCCAGGAACTGGGTCTGTAACACCCGGGCCTGTTTCCCGTGGTCCTTCAGCCATCGCGCAAGCGGAGCCCCATTGCCGTGGGTCACTCCGACTTCCTGTGCGCCTGTGGCTTCAATCGCCATCAGAAGCCCCGGCCAGTCCGCATGATCCGACAGCACAAACCCCCGGTCCATCGCCCGCCGCCGCCGGCCTCCCCGGACCGTCATCCACCCAGACGCAAAGGCATGGGAGACCGGCTGAAATTTTTTCAGCCAGGGAGTTCCCTGAGCCGAGGGGGGAGCCACCAACAGGGCACGTCCTTTGGTCGCCTTGGCATGTTCCACGGTGGCTTTTTCCACAAGAGGCAGGGCGATGCCCTGGTCCCGATAAGGCTGAAGAAAATTGTACACGGCCCCGTGAGCCAGAATCGGACCAATGGCCGCATTGACTCCGCCAAGAATGCGCTGTGCTTTGCCAAGAGCATACGCATAGATCACGGCTGTCTTTCCAGCCTCCTGACACGATCTCCACCAGTCATTGATCTCGGAGAACACCTGTTGAGAGTCAGGCCACCGGTAGATCGGCAATCCAAACGTGGATTCGGTGATAAATCCATGACAGCGGACAGGTTCAAATGCTTCACAGGTAGGATCCGGACGCGTATTGTAATCACCGCTGACCACGGTCACCTCTCCCTTCACTTCCAGACGGATTTGCGCAGACCCCAGAATATGCCCGGCTGGATGAAACGAGACCCGAACCCCATGTATGGAGCGGGTTTCTCCCCACGCCATGGTGTCGATGATGGGGTCGGCTCCCACCCGGGCCCGCACCAGCTCCCGGCCACTTTCTGAGGTGAGGATCCGCTTGGATCCCCATCGGGCATGATCGGCATGTCCATGCGTCACCAGGGCACGGTCCACCCCCTGCCAGGGATCGATATAGAAATTCCCCGCCGGACAATAGAGACCCTTTGGTGTTTCCGTCACGAGCATGTCGGAGTATCCCCCAGGATTCCGTTTGGTGCAAGTGTTCCGCTACGGGGTGGAAACGTGTGCGTCAGGTTCCGCAGAAGGTCACCGTCCTCGGTGTCCCGGGGGGTGGGGCTTCCGAATACGGGCTCCCGAGGAGCGACCGGTCAAAGGGCTGCCGCACCGCAAGCAGCATGTCCGTGAAAGGCTGAAGGTCCCCACCACCCGCCGCATGGAGGGCCGATTCGACCTTGTGGTTACGGGGGATGATTACCGGATTCACGGTTTGCATGCGTTTACGCGCCTCCCCGAGTGAGCCGACCCGTTTCTGCCAGGAGTCCGCCCAGTCCTCCAGGTGGTCCGGGATCCCTTGTTCCAGATCCAAAAAGGTCCTCGTGTAATCCAGGTTTTCCTCCTGCATCCGGCTGAGGAGTGACTGAATGAGGCCATCGTCTTCCTCCACAGCATCCTCAATTCCGATCTTGGCGGCCATCTTCTGTCGCCATGCGGACTGAAAGCGTTCGGGATAGAGGTCCAGGACCGCCCTGGCTTCCGCTTCCTTCTCCCCTTCAAGTAACGGCAGTAAAGCGGAGGCAAGGACCGCAAGGTTCCAATGCGCAATACGGGGCTGATTGCCATATGCATATCGCCCCTGGGTGTCGATCGAACTGAAAACGGTATCCGGATCATAGTGATCCATGAACGCACAGGGGCCGTAATCGATGGTCTCCCCTGACAGGGCCATGTTATCTGTGTTCATGACGCCATGTACGAAGCCCACGGACATCCAGTGCGCCATCAAAGCCGCCTGACTGTGCAGGCAGTGTTTGAGAAAGGCCAAGGCCGGACTCCTGGCTGACGCGCAGTGTGGGGCATGACGCTGGATTGCGTACATCAGCAGGGCTCGCAGCGCCTCCGTCCCTTCTAACTGCGCGGCATATTCGAAGGTGCCCACCCGGATATGACTGCCGGCAATCCGGGTAAGTACAGCACCGGGCAACGGCTGTTCCCGCATCACGGGTTCACCTGTGGTCACAACGGCCAGACTGCGGGTGGTGGGAACACCCAGTGCGTGCATGGCTTCGCTGATGAGATACTCCCTCAACATAGGTTCGAGCGCGGCCCGGCCATCACCCCGACGGGAAAACGGAGTGCGTCCGGAGCCTTTTAGCTGCACATCCACCCTGTCCCCTCCCGGGGTGACATGTTCTCCAAGCACCAGAGCCCGACCGTCTCCCAACATGGTAAAATGACCGAACTG
The DNA here is from genome assembly GCA_002429065.1 of Verrucomicrobia bacterium UBA6053. GTDB lineage: Bacteria > Verrucomicrobiota > Kiritimatiellia > SS1-B-03-39 > UBA6053 > UBA6053. The sequence continues at coordinate 62,421 of DIYN01000014.1, forward strand.
ATGGCCTGCATAAGCCTGAGCAAACGGAACCGAATGAGGAACCGTCTCCGATCCAGCCCACACCGCATCCGGGAGAGCGGCAATCCCAAGTTCTTTCGCCAGGTCCTCATTCCATATCAGCATGTGTGGATCCCGCACCGGCTCCGGGGACTGGCGATACCAGAAAGGTTCAGGCAAATCGAGATACGTGGCTGGGGATGAGAGCATACCCATGCATACGCCGAAAATCAGGAAGATCCAACCTGAGGGGGGCTCTAGTTTGACTCTCACGTTCCGAAAGATCGGGGGAACATGTAAGAGCGTGCGGATGGGGGGTCGATTCCTCTACCGGTTACTTCGAGGACTGGAACTGAGAGTGTATCTGTTTTTTTAACGCATTCAGATCGCTTTGGAACCGGCCATCATTTCCATAGGTTTCCACCAACTGACTCAACTCCTGTAATGCCAGATCAAAAGAACGTTTGGATTCATGTTGATCGATTGAATACAGTACCTCCCCAAGATTGCGAAGCAGAATTGACTTTGCATAGTGCTGATTCGGCACACCGGGCCAACGACGGATTTTCTCTTCCGCAATCTTCAGCGCTGACTGATACCACTCAATGGCCTTCAGGGGGTCCTGTGCGGCTGCATACATTTCTGCAAGTGAATTCTCGGTGACCATCCTCTGACCAAGCGTGGTGGGATTCTCCGTATCGAGGCGGATAACGGTTGCCAGCTCTGTCAGACTTTCCAGGTAATACCTTTCCGCTTCGGCAAACTGTTTGATCATGGTGTAAACGTCGCCAAGATCCGAAAGAGCGATGGCCCAATTGTAACGATACCGCTTGCTGGTAGGAGCCAGTTTGACAAGATCACGCAGGGTGGACTCTCCTTGCCTGTAATAAAACAGCGCCTTTTCTGAATCATTTTTACGCAGGAAGTCATAACCCAGCCTTGATGCCGCCAGGGCAAAATCTCTCCTGTATTGGCCGTTGCCCGGACGGGCAGTTAACAGGAGGCTGGCAATTCTGTAACTCTCCTGGTGATACTCGAACGCCTTCTCAAGGTTCTGACTCTGGTCATAGATATGCCCCACCCGATCCGTACTGGTTGCGAGTTCCAGCAGGGCCTCCAACTGTTCCTCATCACTGAGAGGTGAAGGCGGCGATTCAACCAGTCTCCGGCGTATGTTCTCGGCTTCCAGGTGGATATTTAATGCTTGCTCCAAATCTGCCGCATCGTGGGACAGGTCACCTAAACCGTAAAGCGCCTGGGCCTTGAACCCCAATGCTTTGTTCTCAGGTTTGAAAGACTCAGACCTCTGAAGAGCCTTGTCATAATTCTGCTTGGCATCGTCAGGGTTCCCAAGGTCCCGGTGTGTTCTGGCAAGATTAAGGAAACATTGGATCACCTTCTCCTCGTCCCCACCTTCGATCTCGTAGAGGGCCAGCGCTTTTTCAAAGTATTCTTTCGCATCTGCAAGGGACCGGTGCCGGAAATGCAAACTCCCAAAACTCTGGGCGGTATCTGCCTGTGCTTCCTTCAGTTCAGGGTGACGGGGAGCACGCTTTAACAGTCTCTCCAGCAGCTCATATGCAGATTCGAGAAGGTCGTCCCGCACGGTTTCGGCCCCCGGAACATCCTCCAGCTCCCGGTCGATGCCATCGGTGATCGTTCTCGCCACACCGATGGCCTCCACGAGATTTTTTTCAGCATGGTCCCTTTGTTTTTCGGCCTCGTGACGCGCCAGCAGCGCAAGGATCGCCAGCGTCACGAGCAACAGGCAGGTTGCGCCAATGATTCTAAGCCTGCGGGCTACTTTTCGCGTGAAGGTAAAACGTGCGGATAACCGGTCGATGGTCTCCTCCGACGGAGCATTTGTTCTGGGCTCCTCAATCTGCAGTTTCACATCCCGGTTAATGAAACCGAATGTCTGTTCAATCTCCTGCCGGCCCTGCTCATCCGCTTCCGTCAACAGCTCTTGAAGAGCGGTTGACCGCTGATAGGAGACCGCTCCATTTTCCATCTCCATTTTCTCATACAACGCACCATCGACATCAATGGGAACAATTGGTTTACATGCCGCTTCAAATAGATTGATTTCTTTCCGTACATGTTTTGATGCCAACGCCTGCTTCGTGGCAACGACCACGGCGGCACGGGACCATTTGACCGCACGGCTCGCATCCCGTTTTAAATCATCTCCAACCTGATAGTCGGATGAATCAAGGAAGCAGCGGTAGTGTTTTTTTCGCAACCTCTTCTCGAGAGTCTGGGCGTAATCCCGGCCATCTGACCAGGTATAGGAAATAAAGACATCATACCCCATTAAATAGGCGTCCAGGGTACGGAGGCTTTTCGACAGCAGTTTGAAAAGGGCAATGTTTGGCATGGTTTTCTTCCACAGGATACGATGACCATCACCAGATCCTGACAGTCCATCTCGTTACAGTCTAATGAAGGACGCTCAGACAATGGGGATGGCGATTGGAAAGTCAAAACATCCCCTTTCCACATCTTTTGTTCGTTGCTGCCGATCGCCGGCATGACCGGACGGGTGGGATGGGTTTTCTCTGCGAACGGCGATCGAAGGCCGGCGTTCAGCGTTCACGGGATCTCTTTGACAAAAACGAGTTCCGGATCCCCAGGGTCCAGTTCATGGATGTATCCGCCAGGCCGGTATCCCATTCGGGTCAGTAATCTCTGCATCCTGTGATTGGACTGATTCGTGGTGACGTAGAATTTCGGTGTATCCCCGAACTCTTCCAATGAACGCAATATCTGTTCACCGATTCCACAACCCCGGTGATCCGGATGGATCATCAGCATGGCGACATTGCTTTGCTGGAAGAAACCGTGATCAAACACACCATATCCTAAGAGTGTGCCATTCATGTCCGCCACGATCACGACCTCCTCGCCAAGCCATCTATCAATGTTTTCTGCCCGGGAGGGATCACTCGGCACCCTGGTATCCAGGGTCTTGATCTCCGGCGCATCCGTCTGGGTGGCTCTCCTGAGAACGATATCCATGGTGTCTTTCTCATTCATCATCTGGATACAAGCGGGGTGCCGCTGAGGGGGTGTAAAGGTGGAACGTGATCGGGGTGGAAACGCTGATTATCGTAAACGGGTTCATGTCTTCTCCCAATAGAATACTTCCAACCGCGTTAGGCTTCATATGCATCCGCCATTCCCTGCCGGAAGGGGGAAGAGGATGGCGAACCGTCTTCATGCAGCTGAACCAGTCGGAGCAACAATTCCTTTCCGATCTCACCGTTCCAGGTGTGAAGAGTGTAGGCAGCCATTACGGCTGACAGAGCAATCAACAACATGCAGACCGGGGAAATCAGCGCCACAACCAAGCATGCATGTTGGTTGCCTTCGAGGAAGAAAGCTTCGGTAGCGTCCCCAATCAACGTAAGCGACCACAGACCGACCGTGAATAGCAGTCCGGCGAGGAGAAGCTTCACCCACCTCAACCAAACATGGTTCCTTCGGTTTCGCAGGAGTCTCGCAATGTATTTCTGCTCGTGAGCGGATAGTTTCATCTATGTGTTCCAAGAATCTGGGGATGAGGTGTCTGCCACCTCAGATCACGCCCCCACCCTCCCTGTCGGTTCTGCATGTAGGTGGGCTCCGTACGGAGAGGTGGCGGAAACCCGGTTAAACCGTTGTGGAGCCTGCGGAGGGTAACCCGCGGGATTCCCGCTGGGACAGCCAGTCTCGGATATGTTTCCGAACATGGCGGGTTCTCATCCACGTCGCCGCCCATTGAACCGGAAGTGCAAGGAAGGCCGTAAGCCCGATCAACGGTGAATGAATCCCGGAGGTGATCAACAACCTACTCGCCGTGAACACCAGGAAAGGAGCGACCGCGATCATCGCCCAAAGATCCCAGTGTTTGAGGCTCTGCCACGAACAGACTGCAAGCACCCGATCTCGTTCTTGCCGGGACAGGCCGGCAAGTTCGGGTAGAGAATTCCATGAAGAATTGTGCATAAGATTCCTCCAACAGGCTAGCGGACCGGGTCCAGGATCGGAGACGTATGAGTCTGATGGGTGTTCACCCGGTGGGCATGTTGAAGGACCTCTGGAAGTCGTTCCAGAGAACCGGATACCACTTCTGACTGTCGGAATCTGAATTCTTTTCTCATCGCGTCCACCTCCGTTTCAGGGGGAAGATATTCTCCCAATACCTTAACTCCCATTACCTGTCCTGTAACGGGAAATCGGGTTAAAATAAACTCCGTGCTCGGAAAAGAATGTGGAGCATCGAGGCCGTTGAATCTCCAGTCAATCTCCTCATTCAGCGGGATAGAGTCCGAATAGGTTCCGGGGTCCGGAAACACCCTCCATACGTGAAGGGAATCGGGAAACGGACTCCGGGTGTTGCATTATTCGTTCTCAGGTTGAGGGAAATGAAACGGGCGGGATGTATCGACCTCCTCAATGCCATACCCCGGATCGATTTGTCCGGATACGGAGGCGTATTCCCCGTTGGGGAGTTTCTTGAGAAACAACAGGTAGCTCTTTTTTGCGGCGGGATCGAATGACACAAAGCCATGGTTCTTAAATAGGAACATCGTCTCGATTGGAGGATAAAGGGTTTCCGGTACGCGCAAATGTCTCAACACGACCTTCCCATCTTGTTTGGGCCCTTTGAAATGCTTCCGGATGACGAATGTCGTGAGGGTGACGTTTGCCTGAAGAGGCTGCGCTTTTCCAATGAAATTACTGGGAACGTGTTCCACCTGATCTGTCTGTGCAACTCTGATTGGAGTGGCGATGAGAATCAGATCCGCTTCAGAAGTGAGTTTCCGGTGGTCCCACGATTCGGAAATCCACCGTGCCCAGGAAGGCATGGCAAGCAGAAGGACCGGAAGGAGGATGCATCTTTTCATGGTAGACTCTATCGATCACCACCTTAGCATGAATGCGGGAAGCAGCCGAGGTTTCTCCAATAGCCGGTACCCGTTTTGTGGAATACGCTCGGTTCGCCCGTATGAACAACACCTCTCAGAACTGTTTGCGTTCCTCCCGAAGCGATTAGCAGTGAGCCCCCATAAACCCACTGTCCGTCATGAGCCACAGGATCCAGGCTGCCCAGAAGTTTGATGCCGTGAGGACTAGATGATACACGAGAAAGAGAATGCGGGTTTTCCGGGTGAGGGCTCCGTTTCTCTGATGGGTTCGGAGAGCGATCAGGGGGAACAACAGGGCGGGCACCATGGGAAACAGTACAGCCAGAACCACGGGATCGCGACCTGCGACAAGGAGATCCGCCATGCCCAGGATGAGGACCAATGCCAGGGGGGTGAGGCCGGAAACCATCAGGGTCCATCGGGCCGGGTGTTTCCGAAACCAGGGAACCAGAAGGAGAACGGCGAGACAGGCAGAGGTGATGAACCCGCCAAACAGGATCGTGATCGTCATGAAGTCTTCTACGGTCATGTTGTGTCCTGAAAGAGGTGAGGATCCATTCAGTGTCGGTTTGCCCGGGAAAGTACGGTGATGGATTGTGTGGTTCAGGAGGTATGATGGGACCGTCCTCCATAGAGGACCTCACTAAGCGGGGTGCCGCGACCACAGAGATACCCATCAGCTTCAACGAATTCTTCATCTGAGAGGCGGCGCAAGCTGTGTATGGCTTCAGAAGTATTCATAGGAGATGATAATCATGTTCAAACCTGCATGTGCTGTCCCCGTCATAAACCAGGCAGGTCAGAGAAGAAAGCTGATTCGGGTGGTGGGCAGAAAGCGGGTGCACGGGTGATCTTTCATAAGGAACCGCATACTCATCGTCACCATCAATCCGTCCATCCCGAGGTTGCCAACATCAGGAAGAATACCGTTGCAGCAAAAACCACCACCAGTGCATAAACACTCATCACGATCAGAAGCACCTTGTATCGGACCTGCTTCGTGCGGTGAAACATATCGAACGGGAACAGGATGAGCCCTCCCCAAAAAAGGCCTGTGACGAGTCCCCGAAACAAATACGCAGCTATCGACCCGGTATCGACGTCCAGATACGTTGTCGCATTCCCCTGGGGAATGAATAGCAGGGGAAGCATGACGGGAAAAATCAGGAACTGCCCGACCATCTGAGCCATACTCTGCACGACCAACGACAGGAGCGACGTCAGCAGGACATACACGGTGAGCCGTACGAGGGAAGGGTGGTTGATTCTCATCGTCTCAACCAGGGAACGCGGTGTTCGGGGGGCGCTCATACGGTTGGCGGACTACTCCATCCCCCAAAGGGTGAGGGAGATCCCGCAAGGTGTTTCAACGATCATGGTCTGCATCTTCGCGTCTTTCCCCCAAGGGTAATCCAGATCTTGCAGAAACGGAATCTCAGCGTTCCTCATTGCGGTTTCGATCTCCTGAATGTTCGAAACCATGAACTGCATGTTCAACACGGTTGACGGTTTGGCTTCTTTCTCTTCAAACAATGTGAACGACACCTCCCGGTCCGACGAAATGAGCATCACATGATTCTCCCACGCTGCATTGACAGTGAAATTAAACACTTCGATGTAGAAACCGACTTCGGCATGTAGATTCGGTACCGCGTATTCAACACAGGCTTTCCAACAATCTCCCCAGACCGGCGTGACGGCACCCGAAGGTTCAGGCCAATATGTCTCCATGTCCTGAGGGGTGGTCAGCTTGGCCAGTGCGTTGAGTCTTGCTTTTCCGAGTTCCGCAAACCTTTCTTGATTATTCATATTGTTGAGTCCTGATTTTGAATTCCACTGAAGGAGAGGCGCACCATCCGTTGCGGAGAGTACCGTGTGAATTGAAGTGAGAAGATTCAAGATTCTTGCGACATTTCGATCAGTCTTCCATCTGGATCGCGAAGGTAGGCCGACCTGCCCCATGGATACTCCTTCGGAGGAGCGATTACGTCATATCGTGTCGAGAGCTCATGGAAATCCCGATCCAAGCTTTGGGATGAGAAGGCGATGTGGTCCTCTGAGGGTGGATTCTCCGGGTCCGCTTCCGGAAGAGCATGGATCAGAAGCACGAAGTGATCCGTTGTGAACACGGCCAACCCTGCATGAGCAGAATCCGGTGGCTGTCCCAAAACATCGGTATAAAAACGGGTCACGACCTCGACCTGTGAGGTGAATCTCGCGATTTCGATCTTGGCACGGTGCTTCATAGGTCAGACTCCCATGTTGATGGTCAGGACGATGTTCATGGATTCTGTTCGTAGCTGGAGAGAGATTGTAAAGCTTCCCGTCCGACTCACTGCCACGTCAATGGGGACATGCGGGGATCGAGCTTAGAATGTCTGAACGGAATATGTGAGTACACTCGCAATATTTTGTATGAGGACAACTCCGATTGTCATGAAACCGAGCAAAAAGAAGACCGAAGATGCAAGCCGGCTTCGCGGATGACGCCGGTCCAAGGTCGCATAGACCTCTGAAAATGCCTTCCCGAACCGGCTGTTACTGGGCTCTGGCATATCTTTCATTTCTGCCCGCCAACAGTCACCCGGAAATCCGCTCCCCTCTTTGATCTCTCTTGGATATGTGCCGACTGACCAATAATAAAAATTCTGAATCATATTATCTACACTGTCGAAAGGGCCCCGATCCTCACGAATGTAATCCTCCCATCGCTCCAGTAAGTCCAGAAACGTCCCCCCCTTGGCCTTGTAGTCACCAAAGGATGAAAACTCCTTAATCAGAGTTGGGCAGCGTAGATGATAGATGGCCAGCCCGATTGAAAACAACAGAGCACTGAGAAAGAGAAGCTGCCAGGAAAAGGGGAGTCTGAGATACTCTTGATCCACCGTAGGGTACGCGCGTGCAAAGAATTCATAGAGTTTCGTGATCGTGGGCAGGAGGAAGATCCAGACATAGGAACTGTTGACCGCTTTCGACTTCCCCAGGTGTCGAATATGATGCCAGGGGGATGGGAGGACATATCGCTCCATATCACGGCCGATGCAGTCAAAGATATCCGGTAACTCACCTTCACTCATACGACACAGCCTAAGCGATTGCCGGACGTGCGAAAGCGAATTCTGCAGCAGACCCTGATTAGGGAGTGTCTGATCCTTCCGCAAGGATCCCCAACTCCCTCAAATGCTCTTTCTGCACGGACGTTAAGGGCTGCCCGACAGATTGAATCAACTCGTCGAGTTCCTCGCCAAGTTTTTTCTCGAAGAGTAGCTGCAATCCACAGGCCGCTCTCCGTAACGTGTGGGCTTCATCGGATTCTGCCGGATAGTTCTCCGCGATACGCTTCAGGGTATCACAGTACGCTGTCAGTTCGTTTGATTTCATGGGTTACGAGTTTAGATACCAGGAAAACGATAGGTTCCGTATTAAAAAAACGCCTACATGGACGATCACCACCACTCATACTCTTGTTCGAGGACGAATACATAAAATTCTTCCGCGGTCATGGTGTTTCGAAGTTCTGTCAGCGTCTCTTGCTTCTGGATGCATCCGAATCCCACGCAACCTAATGACTCGAGAAATGCCATGCACTGGTTCTGTGCCTCTCCAGATACTGTTCGATGCATCAGAGCAGATCGTAAGTGGTTGATCGCCTCGACTTCGGCCCCCTCGAAAAAACGGAGTATGTTTTGTTTTACGTACTCCTCATCGAAGCGCTCTCCCTGTATTACGTGTTCAGCTTTCGTGTTCCCGGTCGGATCACGATCCAATGTATCCATCCTGCATCCTGCGCATAGAATTGTGAATGCAAGTGACCGGAGACCTACTGTTGTGAATATCATGATGGCGACAGACGGAGAGGTGTCAGGGGGTTCAAAGACCTGGTCTGATGAAAATGACCCCAAGTCTACAGTTCGTTCAGGATCTGTTGTGCATTGCGTCGCTTAGCTTGAATTTCGGCTACTTTTGACTCCGCCTCCTGAAGCACAATGTGTTCAAACTCGGTGACGAGATGCTCCTGACTGGAATATCGGGCAAGCGAAAGGCAATTCTGATATTCCATAAAATCCAGCAGGACCCCGGGCGGACTCGCTTCCTCCAGAAGCAACGGTTTCACCGGAAGACCCGGGAACTGGTCCAGAATGACCTGCAGCTCCTGTAGCACAACTTTTGCGTCGGTCATATCGGCCACGACGAAGCGGGAAAGTCCGGCAAGGGTTTTGATGGTCCCGATAAAACTCTTGCTGCCCGGCCGTTCAAAATCGAAGAGAACGGGCGTGTAACCGGAGCTCTTCAGCTTCACCCGCATTGCGTCCAGGACCGGTTTCCGTTCGGCTGTGAACCGGCCGAGAATCAGCACCACGGTCGAAGTGACCGTATCGAGGACATTCCGCAGGTTTTCATTGTCCAAAAGCAGATAAATGAACTGGGCGACCTCCAGATGATCAACGGTGATCGCAGGATCACCTTCACCGGTGATGATCAAATCCCGAAACGTGGCCTCTGCCGTCCCCCTGACGTTCCAGGCTGCGACACCATAGATCCGGTTCCCGCAAAGGGTGGCTCCAGATACATCCGCTTCCACCAAAACCGATCGGGTAAGATCCGCCCCGGAAAGATCGGTGCCGGTTAAATTCGCATTGCGGAATGTGGTGTCGGAGAGATCGGCTCCGGCTAAATTGGCGTCGCGGAGATCCGCGCCGGTAAAATCCGACTGGAGCAGTCTGGTCGATTGTTGGCAGGACAGATCCCCCGTTTCTCCCGGAAAGAGAGGAGAAAAATCCACTCCAACCAGACTGGCCTGCTCGAATTCCGCCCCTTTCATCCAGGTGCCGCGCATCGAAGCCCCATCCATCCTGACACCTCGGAGATCCGCGTAGCCGATCACGGCTCCATCCAGATTGATTCCGGACAAATCAATGAGATGATCCCTCCATGCACAGTTATGCCACCCTTTATGTAACGTATCCGAATGTTGGGCCTGATAGAGCTCCAGTGCTTTGGAGGTCTTATACCGACGCCACCGTTCCAATTCCATTTCCCTTTCTTCGCTTCGGATCGGGGACCGGGCGAGTCGGAGAAATTCACGCAATACAGAGGGGTCTCCTTTAAACTTGTCCTGCGGTCTGTCCCAGTACATCACCTGAAACCTATAGAATAGAATGCATGAAAACCAACAGCATTCTGCCGCTTAGAAATCACCCCAAGTGTTGATCCGGGATATTTTTCCCAGAGGAGTGCATTCCAGTTCCAGAGTATAACCCGAACGTGAATAGGTATAGATGTGTTCTGTTTCATCGCGGTCCAGTCGGGAGGGTTGGCCTAAAGCGGAGAGGATGGGTTCGATTGTCGTTCCTTTCGATACTGGCACGTCGTGTCCATCAGGAAGAGTCAGTGTCAGTTCACATGACCGAATTGTCTCCCCATCTTCCGGACAGATGACGAGACCAAAGTAGCAAATCCGGGCATGTTCCAGTTCGACGATGAGACCCATCTGGTTGAACGAAAAGGACTCTGACGTGAACGGGTTGCGGTTGGAAGGTTTCCCGAACGATTGCAAAGAATCCGGATCTCCACCCAGTTTCACACCATTCAAACTTCCTTTGTCAGGGGTCAGCCTAAGGGGGGTGGGCTCCTGGGGTTTCCAGTTTCTGCTGGGGTCAGATGTTAGAAAAAACATGTCTTCCGGGAGAAAGGGTTTTACTTCGGGTATTCCGGTTCGGTCTTTGACATCAGGGGGAAACATCCTCGTTGCGGATCTCTGACATGTCCAGAACGGCGGGGGGAAGCTCCCACTGCAGAATCGTGGTGTCACTTGAGGCCGTAAACAGGGTTTGACCGTCCGGACTGAAGAACGGTTTGTTCCAGAAAGGGTAGGGTCCGCGGTATACCACATGAAGTTGTCCGGTTTTCAGGGAATGGACCTGTATCCGTCCATCCTTGAAGCTCACCGCCACCAGTCTATCATCCGGACTAAGCGCAATGTCTCTCGGATTCTTCCCCACCCAGAACGAATGCAGCGTCTTGCCGGTATCGGGGTCGATGCAGATGATCGTTCCTCTGTACTGGTTGTTTTTATCATATTCATGGGGTGCCCGAAGGGTGACAAGCGTGTCTCCGGTCGACGTGAGGGCAATATCCTGTACAGAAGGTGCACGGCGTTTGAATTCGCTCGCTTTCGCTTCCGACTCCGTTGTGCGGGTGGACCATGCAAACACATCATCGTCTGTCCGGCAGGCCAACCGGCTTCCGTCACGGCTGATGGTCATGTCGAAAATTGAATCGTCCGCCTGAAACGTCTGCATGATGCTTCCGGATTCAAGATCCAGAAAATGGATTCGGCCCTTACCAAATGCAGCGACCAGTTGGGGGTGCTGAGGATGAAACAGCAGCCTGCCCGGCGAGGAATGGAGGAGTTCATGTGGAAATGACTGAAGGAGGGTCTCATTCGTGGAATCACGGACGAATATCTCCGGATCTCGTCCACGTCCACGGTAGGCCATGAGTGAATGCCCCTGTTGTGAGAATCCGATTCCGTATGGGCGGAGGGTGTCGTAATCAAATGGGGTAAATGATTTCGCCACATACGATCCATCCTGCCGTTCCCACCGAATGATGTCGTACCGGCTACGGGAAAGAAATGTATCCGGGGAGTCTGCAAACATCAGCTCGGAAACCGGTCCGGAATGGCTGATATGGCCCACCGGGTCCGAGAGAGAATTCACGTCCCTGACCAGCAACGCCGCCCCGTGATCCGCTTCCACGAGCTGTTTACCATCCGGGCTCAGGAGGAGAAAATCCGGATTGATGCCGCAGCGGAATTCCGCCACCACCCGCTGATCGTGGATATCCAATACCCTGACACTCGATTTGAAGGACAACGACACCCACTTTTTCTCGACCGACCTGGCTCTCCCCACCGCTTCAAAGGAAGCGATCGGTTGAAAATCGGGAAGCGAATACACCGTTTTTTTCTTTTGATCGTTTTTTACACAGGAAAGGACACGGTCCCCTTTCTGCGAGATCACGCAGGGAAATCCTTTGATGGAACCGAGTTTTTTTCCGGTGGTCAACCCGAACCCGTGAACGCCGTCACGGTCGTACACATACACAGCATCATCCGGCTCAGCGAAGAGGAGTTTGCGGTGGTCAAAGTCCTTGGGAAGAAGGTATCCCCCAACCTGTTGTTCCCACTTTTGCGTATCCCATACGATGAGATTCCCCTGGTTGGTAAACACGGCGAGATATGTTCCGGAGGGGGAGTAGGCCAGGTCCCGGATCTGGGGATGACTATTCGGATTGACGGGAACCTGATGAGCAACCACTTTTCTCCCGGACACCACATCCCATACTTCCATCACTCCATCGACCTGATTGACCTTGAAGGTGCTGAGGAGGGTCCCGTCAGGGCTCAACTGCCCTTTTACAAACCGATGGTCTCCCGCTTTCTTGGGAGACGTAAGAAATCTCTCTCCTGTTTCCAGATCTTTGACATAATACGAGGCCTCGTGTTTCTGTTCCACGATCAGGACCCTGTTTCCCTTCGGCTCAATGCTCGTGCTGTGTTCCTCGGAAAATTCGCGCAGGAGCTTTCCAGTCTCCCGGTCAAACCAAAGGGTGGTGTGCCCACTCCCGTGGTAGCGTTTTCTGGCACGGATGACGCGGCCATCCTCCACAAACCGCACATCATGAATCTGTCCGATCGAATGGCGGAACCGTGTGGTGCCAAGTCGGGCGAGTGCTCCGGAGGGCAAAGGATTTCCCTCAGCATCCTCCCTGCTGTCCTGGCCGGTGAAAACCGCGGCGGCCTGGAGTTCCGGAACCTTTCCTTCCCACAACTCGTTCAGGGCCACCCGTTCCTGCTGAAACTCTGCCAGCCACTCCTCATACCCGGAGTCTTTGAGATACCGAGTGATGTCATCAAGCTGGAAGCTCCGCAGTCCCGGATTGATGAACAGACGCCGGATCGCCTGTTTCAGTTCGTCATCCTGCTCCCCCATGGCGAGGAGCACCCCTGCGGCCTCGCTGACATCCTCGTCGGGAAGCTGATGAAGCAGACGATACACAAGGGGGCGAACGTGGTTCCGATAGAGCTCCGGGTTCTCGACGACAATCCGGCCTTCACGTTGTCTCCAACGGATCTGACGCAGGGTATCGATTGTCTTCTCATAGGATTGCCAATTCAATTGACCGACACCCGATCTGTTGATCTCCACCTCACGGAGGGGGGCCTGCTTATACGTCTGCCAGTTGTTCGCATAATACTCAGCATTGTGCACCATGAGGACGGTTTCATGCCCTTGCATACGAAGGTGGTGCAGATGCTCCTTTTGGATGTGGTCCAGATGCCTGTAGCTATTCCCCAACAGCAAATACGGTGGAATCGATAAATCGTGCAGCAGGCGGCTCACCTCGGATTCTTCATACAGACGTTCAGCCTTGGCGAGGTCGTTGCTCAGCTTCGACATTTCGCCGTTCAGTTCATGAATCCTGTTCAATGCAAGGCCAAGACCCACCGAAACCATCACCAGGGCAAAACTGAGTCCCAAAAGTTGGCGGTACCTTGTTACAACGGACCGGGTGTGATGGTTGTCTGCAGTCGTCATGATCAATCTCCCTCATCCGTTCACAATCATACTGGCAGAATCAAAGCCAGTCGATTCAGTCAGCAGACAGGCGTAGTTCGAAAACAGAATGGCCTCCCACTCTTGTCTGGTATGGAATTCCTGACCCGCACGTTCAGATGCAACCCATACTCAGATACGGGATCTTCATGCAGGTTGAACCGGGAGATTCAACACGATGCCGGAATCAACGGCTCTGACCTCAAGCGATATGACGGTTACACATTCGGGTCATACCTCTCGACATTGGCAATACTCTCAGCAGCTGGCTGATTTAGGTATGCCAATCCTCGCCTACGAATGAATAGGTGAGTTTGCGAAGGAATTTGCTGATCAGGCCTGAGTTATCCAACGCATCTATGGATGCGTACTCTCCACTGCAGAACCGTGTGACCACCTCCACACATGTGGGATATGGCAGATCATTGATCAGTGTCCCCGCCTTCCCTCTTTGCTTTTTGCCTGTTCTCAGGCTTTCGACGGTGAACAGGAGGTCCTCCTTTTGTTCCATGACGGAAAGCGTGAGGATCCGTTCGTTTTCAAGATCGAGAATGTCCAAGCTGGAAATGGACCCCTGTGTATCAGATGCACGAAGTTCATTCTCCCAGTCTACCTCCTTCACAAGACGGATCACGTCATCGGCCGATACAGTTTCCTCTGCCGGGAAGGTGGTTGCCAGATCATACCGAATCAAAACGTTCATGTCGTCCTAAACGATTGAACGGGCCGGAAAACGGCTAGCCGGAACGGTGGGAGCCTCTGGATATGGTGTTTCATACTCATGTGCTCTATCTGCCAGGGTGTCCGGGACCGCTTAAAGGACTACATGCGTGTTTCTGACTTTTTCCTTACCGTCAAAGTGTCTGTTTGAGTTCTCGGTACAGTTCTAACAGCCGACCGCGATATCCCCAGTTCTCCTTTTCGTCTTCGACTCTCGGCTGTAGAAATGTGCCATCCTCCGCAACCACTGGGATCGTTTCGAGTCCCATCATCTCCCCCGCTGCATGTTGCGCTTGGGTGTTGTCATGCATGCCGAGCATGTCCTTTGTGTAGGCCCAGTCTTTATGGAACACCTGTTCAAAAGCCTCAATAAATTCGGTTACTAACTCTTTTTTCAGCCTTTTCATGAGAGACGACTATCGCTGACCAAACCCTCGTTTGCAAGGTCGGGTGACGAGTCGCTTATCACCAAAGCCAACGAGTTGGGTGGCTTAACCTTGCCCGGCGATATCAATCCTATCAGAAATATGCCGCATATTCTCTCTACCCACACCATAGGTTTCCGCAAACTCCCTCCATGATCGCAATGCTGTCTCTGTCTGCTCGACGACTTCATTGATTTTCGTGGTTGAAAGGCCGGCATCCTGCCCAAGCTGTATCAGATGTACTTTGCCTGGTTTTTTCCCCTCCCCCATCACCATCGTGCTTTGCTCTCCGCCAGGCCCCATCGAGAAGGTCACGTCATAGGCCGGTGACAATCTCCACTGTCCTTCCCTGTCCATCAAGTAGCTGAAGTTCTTGGCATGGTCATCCCGGTTATGTGCCAACACATTAAACACCGCTCTCCGGAACATCTCTTCTCCGTGCCGTACATCCCGGGTCAATTTCACCGTAACCGCAATCAAATCCTGATAGTCCAATGAGGGTGTACGGAAATTCGAGTGCAGCAGCCCACCCGCCGTATGCATGTGCAAACGTTGCGCCCCTTCCCGATCAAACCTCTTCACCGCAAAATATCCGGGCCCCTGTTCAGCCGGGAACAGATGCACCTCCGGAACGGTGATGCCCGCTTGTTTTGCCATCAAGGCATACACATATTCAATCGCCCCGGCATCCATGCCGTCTTGCGTGTTGGGGAATTTCACAATCCAAGGCTCAAATCCATGCTGCAGAGACCCCATCCCGTGAATCAGATGTTCTCGGTTTGCATCCACTCCAATCAAGGCTTTGGGACGGGCACCGGCCGAGGACCCATTTAAATCCAGGAGCTTCTGCAAAACACCGGTCGCACTCCCTTCCATTACCTCCCGCGCATCATGTGCCAACTCATCCAGGTTGATGGGCGTTCGCTCCTCTTGCAGGCTGCAATCCGGTTCATAGGTCAGCGCACCCATTGCATGCTGCCCCACATGGGCTAGGCGGTCCAACGGGGTGATGTCACCCGGCATTCGCCCATGCGAACGGATGAGCCGATCAAACAGCAGCCTCCCCCAACCATCGGGTAGGCTGTCATCAAATACCCCATGCAACCCCTCGAAGGGTGTTGCGGCCGTCGATACACCGGATGCAAGCGGCAGTCTGAATGGAGAGATTTCCAGGCCATGACGCAAGAAGGAGTCTTCATACCCAAAATAGATGGCCTGATCCCTGATCGCCAATCGACCGACCGGGAGAATTTCATCACCAAAATCCAGGGCTACTTTGATTTCCTCTACGGATGTAAGCACATTCATGTGCGATGCCCCCGTTGACGTGGAGCTTTCTGTTTCGAGCTCAACACCTCGTCAATGCTGTTGAATTGTACAGGTACCGGCTTCACCGCCTCCACAATTTCTTCCAGCCCCCCCAGCACATTCAGCAGTTTGAGGAACGATTCGAGCGAGATTTTCCCCTTCCGTTCGAAGTCGCGCAGTGTCCCTACCGGAACACCTGATCGCTTTGAAAGGCCTACCTGGGTCAGATTCATGTCCAGGCGTCTCCGGGTCAGGTACTCCGCCAGTTGTTTTTGCGCTCTCGTTGCAGTAAATACGATCATAGCATCACTTAAATTTTATTAAATCCAATTAAGTGATATTATATCATCATTTATTTTTTCATGTCAACGATTCACGCAGCCTGTCTCCGGACGGTTACGTCCACATGGAAGGTTCCGCATTGCCAATCCTACTCAAACATTGATCCTAGTATCAGTTTCATCACGAACTTCACTTCCACCCAAAAGAATCCGATCAGGAACCCGATCGGAATCAGAATCAAGGCGATGATGAGTCCGATTCCTGCGTGCACCTGAGATCCGAGCCAGAACCCAAAAGACGCAAAACCAATTGCAAACATCAATCCAAGGAACGCACGCAGTGCGACCTCCATCCCTTCGCCAGCAGCCTCCGCTTTTGCCCAGAATGATCGTGCTTTGTTTTTCGCTGCCGTCATTCTACGTGATTCATCTTTTATGTCCGGTCCAATGTTCCCGGTTGATTCTGATGTCGGTTCTTCTCGTTTTGCCATCCAACTGATGATGAGCAGCGGTCTATCCCCACATCTGCATCACATCCTCGGGTATGCGGTCGGGCCAGGACCAGACATCGACTTCGACATCCAGATTGTGCTCCCCTCCTCCGAACAGTACTCCTTTCACGGGAGCCACATCGCCGTAATCCCGTCCCCACGCGGACACCAGATGCCGGTCCCCGGGAATCACATTGTTGGTGGGATCGTAGTGCACCCATCCGCAGTCGGGAACATACACCGCATACCAGGCATGGGTGGCATCCGCACCTCTCAGCTTTTCGCGCCCCGGCGGGGGATCCGTTTCCAGATATCCACTCACATATCCGGCCGCAAACCCCAGCCGTCTGAGTTCCGCGATTGCCGCATGGGCAAAATCCTGACACACCCCCGCTTTCTTTTCCCGAACCTCCTCAAGCGGAGTGAAGGTCGTGGTGGCTTTGGGGTCGTATTCATACTGATCATGAATCAGTCCCATCATCTCCTGGAGAACCTCCATCACATTTCTCCCCGGGGCCAGGCAGTCCCCCAGCTCAATCATCGGCCCTTCCGGAAGAGGAAGCAACGGACTGGGGCAGCGGAATTCGCGCATCAGCGGCGGGGCCTCTATCCATGCATTTCCATTTGGAAGAATGGCCTGTTCCCAGGTAAGCGAGGAGGCGGGTTGCGGCACCTGCAGCCTTTCAATTTTGGCCATCACCTGAATGGTCAGCGTTTCGTGAGCGCTGGAAAGGCTGAATGAATCCCGCAGATTGCCGTACACATCTCCCCAATGGTCCTCCCAATCCGGTTCGGGATCTATCTGGATCCGCACCTCTTCCACCACCTGCCCCTCAAAGGTTCGGGGCTTTAAGCAGGTGAGGTTATGAGACACCAGAGCAGGTTCCTCATACTGATACCGGGTCAAATGGCGGACAAGATAGGCACTCATTAATACTTCTCCAGTGTCCGGACGGGTACATGATGGAAGTAAGCCGATGAAACCGCATTCGAGGCCTGCTCCATCGCCTGACGTACGTCGTCCAGCACTTTGCGGACTGCCGGAAACAGGTCTTCTTCTGACTGCCAGGTTTTCTCCAGCAGCGGATTCCGCACCTGCTTCAAATGGATCAGCGACGCATCCAGCCCGCTGGGAATCGTCGGGGGCGGAAGCTGATGGAGCTGTTCCGCCGCCTGACGGAGATGGAAGGCCAGACTGCGCGGGTTGATCTCAAGCGTAAGCATGAGGTCGAGAACCGCAAGAAGATCAGGAGTGGTCCGGTAGTGACGCCGATACGTAATCAGGTTTTCGTTCTGACGCAGCGCAATCTCCATCAGGTTGTAGTCGGGTCCGGACCCCTCCTCGGGAAGGAGCATGGTGTGAATCAGGTCACAAAGCCCAATTCCGGATTCCAGGGCCCGTCCCAGCATGAGCATATTCCATCCGGATTCCCGGGTCATTCCGCAGGCATTGAGCCCGTAGAACGCGTACAACCCCTCCAGCAGTCCATCCAGCTCCTTTTCCAGCGAGAAGGGATGCACCTCCTCGGCCCGACAGGAAATCCCCAGGGATTCAATCGACGTCAAGGTCCGCCAGGAATCCTGAGACCAGATGTCACGCACCGCATACGCCGCCACCATCAGGGACCGAAGATTCCATTGCAGCCCGCCGGGAAGGTCCTCGGACTGAACCAGCATCCGCAGACGCTCCAGTAAACTGCGGGGCTCCGTTCCTTCCTCCTCCTTGGGCCAGTCGCAGAGTGACTCGAGCTGCGAAACCATGCCCAGCAGTTCAGGTGGCGGATCCTGTTCCAGATCCAGTTTCACATCCTCCAGCTGAATCATACCACGGAGCAGGCGGGCCTGCCGGGTGAGCCGTTCCGCATACCGTCCCACCCAGAAAAGATTTTCTGCACTCCGGCTGGTGAACACACCGGTAAACCAGTCGCTGTTGCGCTCCTCCCGGTTCTGGATCCAGATACTCCGATGTTCCTCGGGAGCTTCCCCCAGCACCCATACATCTTTGATCACCCCGCCGGACCGCATGGATACCCGTTGAGATCCGGCCTGTGGCGCACAGCGTGCCAACGCACCCGGCATGACCTGATATCCATCCGGGGACGCCGCTGCAAATACCCGAAGCACAGATGCCCTCGGTTCCAGTCCTCCCCCGACCAGCATGGGTACGGTGCTGAAGCCAATCCGCTGCTGCCCGACATATCCCTCCGGATGGGAGAGGATGCGCTGACGGAGAACTTCCAGCTCGGATTTCGAACACTGCCAGCCATACACGCTCCGTTCGGCCGTGTTGTGCTGGATCGGTTTGATCACCAACTCTTCCAGATGATCGAGGACATACCCCCTCTCCCGCTCCTGGCCGCACCACCAGGTCGCCGCCGACGGCAGAAGCAGCTCTTCACCGAGGAGTTCTTTGCAGAGGACCGGCAGGAACGGAAGCAGCCCGCGGTTCTCCAGCAGTCCGCAACCCGGATGGTTGATCGACGCCACCCGTTTCGCACGCATCGCCCCCAGCAGTCCCGGAACGCCGAGGAAACTGTCTCTCCGAAGTTCGAGAGGGTCCATGAAATCCGCATCCACCCGCCGAAGCAGAATGTCCACCGGCTGCAAGCCCTCCAGGGTTTTCAGCTTCAGGGCCCCGTCCCGCACCACCAAATCATCCCCCTGAACCAGGGTATACCCCAGATAGGCCGCCAGATAGGCATGCTCAAAATAGGTCGAGCTGTAGGGCCCCGGGGTCATCAGGACCACCCGGGGTTCAAGCCGCCGCCCCTCATACATCTGCATCATGGAATCCCGGAACTGCCGGAAATACGGCGCCAGGCGGCGGACGTTGAGCTGGGAAATCCACTGAGGAAAAATACGCCCCAGAATGGTACGGCTTTCCAGGGCATACCCTGCCCCGGAGGGAGCCTGGGTCCGGTCCTCCAATACCCACATGCGTCCATCCGGGCCCCGGGCCATATCCGCAGCATATTGAAACAGACAGGCCCCCATATTCGCAGGCAGATCGACTGCGGGCCGCAGGTAGGCCGGATCGGTGAAAATCAGTTCTGCGGGTAGAAGGCGTTTGCGGATCAGCCGTTTGGGCCCGGTCAAATCCCGGACCACCTCTTCCAGCAGACGGGCACGCTGACGAAGGCCCGTTTCCAGTTCATTCCACTGATGCGGGGGCAGAATCCAGGGGACGGGATCCAGATCCTCCAGGCGTTGGGCCGGGGCATCATCCTGACGAACTGTAAACGTCAGACCGTCCTCTTTCAGGTCGCGTCGTATAGTGTCCCGCCAGGTTCTCCGAATGTCCGGGGGCGTATCCGCCACCCCCTGCAGAAACTGGTCCCACCCACGTAACAGCCGCCCGTCGGATGCTACGGCCTCGTCGTAGCCCGGGATCATCCGCACATAGCGCTCGTTCTCAGTTCCCGATGCAATCATGCTGTCAACCTTGACAGCCCTGCATCGGATGGGGCAAGGGCAAAGAGGCCGGATGTGCGGTGAGAACCCAAAGACGCCTGGTCTTGATCCCACCCAAGTTCGAACACGAAGGTTCCCGGGCAACTCGGGGAACTCCCACACATCCGGCCAACAAGTACGATCCTGATTCCGTGCCGATTCATGTTCCCCCCCGGGCAGGGGCTTCGGGCTCAGGATTAAAATAACGTTCACTGATGGCGGTATGGAGCTGATTCATCCGCACCTGTAAGTCGTCCAGTGTCTCGTGAAGACCCGTGCGGACGATGTCCTCCACCGTGAGATAACTTAAATCAGAGGCCAGTTGGCCTGATCGACGCTCCGCATCATTGGAAAACATCCCGGTGGGCGTGTTGTTGATATCACGCAGGGCTTCATCCCCTTCCCGCAGGCAGTACCGGACGGAGCGTGGATTCTGAACATCAAGAATCAGGTATTCAATAATCGCCCTCGCTTCCACCGGACCGTATTTTTTTGCAAACGGCTCCATACTGCTCACAGATCGCAACAGGGCGGACCACTGAAGGTCGTCCAAGGCGGTACCGACTTCTTTCAGACTGGGCAGCAGCAGAAAATAGCGGACATCGAGAATCCGGGTGGTTTTATCCGCACGTTCCAGCAAATTGCCCAGCCGGTAAAACGACCAGTTCTGCCCCCGGAACATGCCGGCGGACGCCACCCCGTTAAAATGGTGAACCCCCGACTGAATCTCATGATAAAACTGATACGGGTTCTGGTAAAAGCCGGACGCATCGCTGTCGTAGGATTTGACCATCAGGTAGAGACCATTCAGAATTTCCCACAGATCCGGGGTAACCACATCCCGGACCGAACGGGCATTTTCCCGGGACGCCGTGAGGCAGGACAGCATGGAATTGGGATTCAGGGGATCAAAGGTCATGAACCGCATCACATTCCGGGCGTTGATCTCCTCAGAGGTGGATTTGAACAAATCGTAGTCCCCGCTCACATGCAGCAGAGATTCCCATTCATTGGTCTGCACATTGGGCAGGTCCAGCATGAGGTGCCAGTTCACATCCATCAGGCGGACCGTATTCTCCACCCGTTCCAGATAGCGGCTCATCCAATACACCGATTCCGCGACCCGGCTGAGCAGGAAATGGTCACTCATGACATCCCCCATTGCTTGTGCAGCACCCAGGTATCCTTGCTCCCTCCGCCCTGCGAGGAATTCACCACCAGCGATCCTTTCTTCATGGCCACCCGGGTCAAGCCCCCCGGAAGGACCCGGATGCGGTCTTTCCCGTACAGGACAAACGGACGGAGATCCAAATGACGCCCTTCCATTTTCTCCTCGTCCTCTAGCAGCACAGGAGCACGGGACAGAGCCAGGGTCGGCTGTGCGATG
The DNA here is from genome assembly GCA_002429065.1 of Verrucomicrobia bacterium UBA6053. Lineage (GTDB taxonomy): Bacteria > Verrucomicrobiota > Kiritimatiellia > SS1-B-03-39 > UBA6053 > UBA6053. The sequence continues at coordinate 84,011 of DIYN01000014.1, forward strand.
TATCCGCGGGGATTGGCCTGAATGCGGGCCCGGAATTCCTCCCGTTCCTTCTCGGTGGATTTTGGACCGATCAGCATCCCGTATCCACCGGCACCATCCGCCTCCTTGACCACGAGTTTTTCCAGATTCTCCAGTACGTGAGCCCGTTCGTCCTCGCGGCTGCACAACCAGGTGGGCACATTCGGGAGGATTGGATCCTCCTTCAGGTAATACCGGATCATCTCGGGGACAAAGGCATAAACCACTTTGTCATCCGCCACCCCCGGACCCGGCATATTGGCAATCGCCACCCGGCCGGCCCGGAACACATCCATCAACCCCCGCACCCCCAGCATGGAGTCCGGACGGAACATTCCCGGGTCCAGATATTCCGCATTGATACGGCGGTAAATCACATCCACCCGCTTCAGCCCCTGCGTGGTTTTCATGCACACATAACCCTCCGAGACCACCAGATCCCGGCCCTCGACCAACTCGGCCCCGATCTGCTGGGCCAGAAACGCATGTTCAAAGTAGGCGGAGTTATAGATGCCGGGGGTCAGCACGACCAGCGACGGCGAGGACGTGGGACGGGGGCTGACATCACACAGCGTCTGCTGCAGCATATCGGGATAATCCGAAACCGGGCGGACCCGCATCTGCGTAAACAGTTCGGGAAAGGTACGCTTCATCACCAGCCGGTTGGCGAGTACGTAAGACACACCGGACGGACACCGGAGGTTGTCCTCCAGCACGTGAAAGGCTCCCTGTTCATCGCGGACCAGATCCGATCCGCTGATATGACACCAGATCCCATGCGGGGGGGTCAGACCTTCACAGGGCTGCATGTAACCGGATGAGGAGTACACCACCCAGTCCGGAACCACCTTGTCCTTGATGATTTTCTTTTCCCCGTACACATCCTGAATAAAGAGATTCAGAGCCGTGATGCGTTGGCGGAGGCCTTCATCCACCTGCTTCCATTCATCAGCGGAAATGGCCCGGGGTAAAATATCAAAGGGAAGCACACGCTCCGTTTTGGAGGCCTCTCCATAAACCTGAAAGGTGATGCCCATCCGCATCAAAGACCGTTCCGCGGCCTCCTGGCGACGCCGAAGCTCCTCTGCCGGCATCCGATTCAACCAGTCTCCCAGGAGGGCAAAGTCAGAACGGACCTCTCCGGAGGAGGTGAATAGTTCATCGTAAAACCCTTCCGGATCATAGTGATTCAGAAGCGCATTCTCAAAGTGGGCGGGCATGTTTGCAGGGAGTAGCAATAAAAGTGCCAAAAAGAAGAATGCCCGAATTTACGGCAGTTAGAACAGGCAGGTGGGAAGAAATACCCCTGTTGCCAAACAATAATGTACGCACCCATATCGTTTCATTCGATTTTGTAGAGAGGGACTCCCCGAGGAATCGCGGCACCTGTTTTACAGAAAAAGGATCAAAACATTCGCAAATCATGATCGACAAAACTTCCGCATTTCTCTTCATAGAGGTCTGTGATCACCTCCAAAGGAACCTCATGATGAAACACACCCTACTGTTTGCACTTTCCTGTCTCCTGCTGAGCCTCGGCGCCCTCCGTGCGGAGGATGGAAATCACTATCTTGGACTGGGCGTCAATTACTGGCAGGTGATTGATGATATCGATGTGGACGACATCGAAGAAGAAGGGTTCTCCTACATTGCCGCCTATCGCTATGACGCCGGCCTTCTCGCCCTGCAGACGGAAGTGGAGGTCTTCCCTGAGGATTATGCCGGTGCCCCGAAAAATGTGCTCAGCCCCCAGGCTCTCCTGATTCTGGGTGAAAGCCTGTTTGTGGCTGCCGGTGCCGGCATCCAGTACTCGGATGGTGAATTTGCCGATGAACCCTATTTCCTTTTACGCGCCGGATTATCCCTCATCGGACTCGGGCCGGTTCAGATTGATTTCCACGCCAGTTACCTGTTCAGCGATGCAGGCGCCTTTGATGTGGATGACATCGACACAGACACGGTGACACTCGGCGCCATGTTCCGGATTGAACTCTAACCTCTTTCACCCGCGGAAGGAGTTGCAATGAGCTGGTACATCCTGATCCAGGGCGAACAACGGGGCCCGTTTCAAGCGGAACAGATTCGCACCTACGTCAAACGTGGGGAAGCCGGGCCTCAGGATCTGGTCTGGAAAGAGGGACTGGCTGAATGGACTCCTATCAGCAACATTCCGGAGTTTCACGCAGGAGGGTCTCCTCCTCACCCTCCTCCGGGCCCCCCGCACACCCCGGCCTACACCACGACCACGCCGGCGGCGCATCAGAGTGCGGGTACGCCCGGAGTGGCCATCGCCAGTTTCATTCTGGGCCTGCTTTCACTGATTGGCGGGATCTTTACCGCCGTCCCCGCGATCATTTGCGGTCATATCGCACTGGGTCGGTTCCGGAACCTGCCGGGGCTGCAGGGAAGATGGATGGCGATGACAGGAGTGATTATGGGATATGTCATCATGTCCTTCGGTCTTCTCGGCCTCATCGTCGCAATCGCATTGCCGGCATTTGTCGGGGCGAGAGACGCGGCGAGAGAGAATGTGTGCATCAATAACCTGAGACAGATCAAAGGTGCCACCCAGATGTATGCGGTTGAATACAACAAGGCCGCGCGGGATACGGTCACGGAAGGAGATTGGGAGACCATCCTGGGCTATCTGGATGATCCCAACCTGATGTGCCCTCTTGGATCTGAAGCCTACCCGAAACCGGAAACCTTCGATTCAGACCCCATCTGTCCGAACGCCTCCATACGTCCGGACCACGCATTACCCTAAGCCTGCACTCCCCTCTATTGCACTTTCATCGTTTTGGGGACCCGGATCTTCCCGGTCCCCCCGCATTTGCAGGGAAGCTTCTTGGATCCGGCTGTTTTCGAGAATCCCGGGGTCCGGTATCCTTTTCCATCACAGTGAGGGCAGGTGTCAGACACATAAACGGTCTTGTACTTCGGTGTGGAATCCCGCGCGTCCTGAGCATGAGACTGTGCCGTCTCCATACGGCGACGAAGTTCGGCCAGGAGTTCAATGGCCTTCTCATCCCCCTGATCAGCCGCATCCATCAACAGCGCTTCCCCCTGTCGCGTATCCCGCTCCACCACTTCCCCCTGAAAAAACAGCAGTGCCAGGTCGCGTTTTGCCGCTGCATGACCATACGCGGCCAGGATGCGGTTTAAGTGGAAGGCTTCGGGCCGTTTCCCCTCCGCGGAGGCTTTTGCCGCGAGAGCCAGCAATGGTTCCGGTTGTCCCATCTCGGCCCGTTCCCGTTCGGAGAGTGTGCCTTCGAGATCAAACTGTTCCAGATCGTACTCCTCCGAAAGCGCATAAAAGGCTTCGTAGGCCGCTTCCACCCCGATAATGTTTGTCCGGAACCCTCCATCAATCCGCAACCGGGTGTAGGCATCCAGATCATCTGCATTGAAGGTGCGACTGCCGGAGGGTGTGGCGATCATGACATCCCCATCCACAATAAACTGAAGGCGTCCCTCCACCTGGACCCCTCCACGGGTACGGATCAGGGCGGTGTCACCAATGTTGACACGTGGATACAATTCCTCCACTTCTGCCTCAATCCGTTTTACGCCAGCCAGGGTTTTCTCCTGGAGGTCGCGGCGGAATTTTTCGTAATGCGTGTCACGGTAGGGGGGCGTGGGAGTTGGAACCGGGGTCGGAGTTGCCGTCGGAATCGGAGGTAAAGCAACCGCCGTGGCACTCGGCGGAACCGGCGTGGGGGTTGCCCTTTCAGGAGAAGGATCGAGAAGCTCATCCGGTGAGCATCCCGCAAAAATGAGTCCGGCCAAAGCAAGAGAAAGACGGAAACGTGATCGCAACGCGAATGGGGTCTGCATGAGAGCACTTTCCAAATCCATTTCCGTATTGTCAAGAGATACCGGGCAGGGAGCCGGAAAAGGACTGACAGATCAGACAAAATAAACCAAATCCCGGGATTGGGTCGGTTTACATGTAAAAAAAGGCTCCATATCGCTGAATCCGTGCTGGACAGGACATACGGGCGGGAGCGATAACAAGGGGTCTCATGCAGTTCCATCTCGAATACAATGGCAATGGCTGTGTCGCCAACTGACCGCACCTGTCTTTCCGGTATGAAAAAACTCTTTTTGATCCTTGCTGTTTACGTCCTCCTTTTTTCACACGTTAACGGCCAGGGGATGACAGGGCCGGAACAGGCCCGCCTCTTCCGATCCCTGCGCGATGTCCCGATGATGGTGACCGAGCAGAAGTACCGCGAGGCCCTGACCATTCTGGACGAGGCCCTTCCCGTTGTCCGCGGCCTGATTTCCGAAGACCCCTCCATGAAAATGGCCTATGGCTACGGTCTGTACATGAAGGGTCTGTGCGAACTGGAACTGGAGGATTACGGAGCTGCCGAAACCACCTTCACGCAGTTCATCAGTGGATTCCCCGCACATGTGAACGCCATGAAGGCACGGCTTCTCCTCGGGGAAGCCTATTTATATCAGGAAGACTGGGAAGGGATCATCCGCGCACTCCCCGGAGTGATCGCTTCGAGGTCCGCCACCTTTCCTGAACGCATGTTTGCCCACCAGTTGCTGGCGGAAGCCTATTTTCAGCTCGAAATGTGGGAAAAAGCCAAACCTCATCTTGGATGGCTGTATCAGCGGGCAAGTGACCGGGAGATTAAATTTGCCGCCGCCGGACAGTTAGCCGTCTGCATGATTCGTCTGCGTGAGTTTGAAGAGCTCTACAAAGTGATGCCGCACCTGCACCGGACCGATGCCAAATATGACATTCGTCTGAATCTCACCATTCTGGAGGAGGGGGATGAATTCCTGCGGGATGAAAAACCCGATCTGGCCCTTCTCATGTTCCGCATGGTGGTCCCCTACACCCAGCTTCAGGAAAAAATCGAATCCCGGAAATTCGTTGCGGAGGAACGGCTGGAGCGTCTCCAGAGCATGACCTCCGGCGGAATGGGGACGGTCACCAAACAGATCCGCGGGCTGGAACGGCGTCTCGAGGACATTGAATCCGACCGGGAGGAGCTCTCCGGATATCCCGATTACGACATGGAGCTCCGGATCCGGTTGGGCGATGTGTACTACGCTCTGGAGCGCTGGGAGGAGGCCATTCAGCTCTACCTTTCCATCTACCAGCGTCGGCCGGAATCCGAACTGGCGGAACGTGCAATGTATGCCGCCTATATGACCGCGTTCAATGCGGATGAAAAAATCCGCGCCTGGGAAATCGCCCAGCGCTACATGGAATCCTACCCCGGCGGAGAATTCTGGGACGATGTCACACTTCACGCAGCCGGCCTGCTGGTAAATCTCGAGCGCTGGTTTGAAACCGAGGAACTGGTGAACAAAGCTCTGGAAGTGAGTCCGGATCACGTCATGAAGGACAACATGCTGTACCTGCAGGGGTATGCCATGTTCATGCAAAGCAAAATCGATGCGTCCATTGCCACCATGGGCTCCGTGATCAATGACTTCCCCGCCAGTGCCTTCCGCATACCCGCCACCTACTGGAAAGCCCTTGGTCACCTCTTCAACCAGGAGTACCCGGACGCCCGCACCTGGTTTGGCAATCTGGTTGACCAGGCCCAGGGCGGCCCGCTCCGGGAAGACGGCTTCTACCGCCTGGGGGTGGCATGTTACGGCGATGGTGACTTCGCGGAGGCCAAATCCACCTTTGACCGCTTCCTGGAACAGTATCCCGATTCCCATCTGGCCTCCGAGGCCCATGCCATGATCGGAGATATCCTCGCCAGTGATTCACAGCTTGATGAGGCCATTGCCCGGTATTCCCGGGCCGTCGATACCGCCCATATGGGTGAGGACGGGAAACTCAATATGGTGCAGGTGGATTACGCCACCTTCCAGCAGGCCCGCACCTTCGAGCTGGAAGGGCGCTGGCAGGAAATTATTGACCTGTTCGACGCCTACAATGAACGCTTTGCCGAACAGGAGCTGAATTACACCGAGTCCACATACTGGAAAGGAAATGCACTGAAAAAACTGGGTGACAAAAACAAAGCCCTCCAGTTGTACTACGACACCATTGTCTCTCATGGTGATGAGAAAAAAGCGTACGGGATCGACTTCATGATGCGGGATCTGGCGGAAGAGTTGAATTACGCGGAAGGGAATCAGGAGCTTCAGGTGGAACTGAAAGAACGCCTGAACTCTGAGATCGGCAAAGCCATTGAAGCCGACCAGCAAACCCTTCTTCTCCGCCTCCGTGGACTGCAGTATGAGACCACCGACAATGAGGAGATCAAAAAGCTGGTCAAAGAACTGCTGATCCGGGAAGAGACCATTGACATCGCGTCCCCCTTCACCCTTCAGCAGATGGGCCGACTGGCGGCTGCGGACGGCAACACCGACTTGACCAGCAAGGTCTATGAACACTTTCTCGAGGAGTACGAAGATTCCGATCTCATTCTCGATGCCCTGGTCGGGCTGTCGGAAAACCGGATCCTTGAACAGAAATACGGTGAGGCGGTGGACCTGCTGCAGGCCATTACGGACCGGTACCCCACCCTTCCGCAGGCAGCAGATGCGTATATCCGTCTGGGGGATGTCTACAGACTCCTCGACGAAACTCAGAAAGCACTGGAAATGTATACGCTGATCCTCACGGTGAAGGAATGGCGGGGAGAATTGTGGCCACAGGCTCTGGTGAAAATCGGGGATACCCACTCCGAACGGGAGGAATTTGATAAAGCCTTTGGATTCTATCAGCGCGTGTATCTCATGTATCAGGGATACTCCTCCTATGCGGCGGAGGCGTATTACAAGAGTGCCCAGATGCTGACCAAACTCGGCCGTGAATCCGAAGCCAAGAAAACCATTGAAGAAATGCTGGAAAACGATGTACTCGCCAGCCAGCCGGTTGCGGCGGATGCGCGGATCTTTATGCTGAAACTCCCATGATGAATGTAAAAAAACTCCCTCTGTTTCTCCTGGGCAGTGTGATGCTGTCCGCCCTGATGCCGGTTCAGGCCCAGCGTCTCAGGGCAAAAGTCCTCCTGAATTCCCAGGATGTCCTCGATGTGGTGCTGATTGCCCCCCGCAAAGCCGGTACCACCAATATCCGCTATGAGCTGGTCGATAAAGAGGGGGTTCTCACTCTGTCATTAAATGACGTGGAGGAAATCCGGTTTGATCTCAAGGAATTCAAACCCGATGTGGTCAGCCAGCTCTATTACATGGGCAAATACGAGGATGTCATCAAAAGCCTTGCCCGCAGAGTGAATCCGTATCTTGGATTTGTAGACAAAAAATCCAACAGCAATGAGCTCATCCAGTTGTTTGTCCGCTCCCTGTACAAGAGCGAAAAATATGAGCCGATGACGCTGTTCGCCAACGAAATCGAAAAATATGCCGCCACGGGGGAGATGCGGGAATTCGCCGACATCTACCGGGGCCTTGCCTACCTCAAGCTGGGGGATCTGGAAGGGTTCAAACCCTATGAGGAACTGTTTAAAGAGGCGGATTACAAGCACCCCTTCGCCGCACCAATCTGGTACGGAAAAGCCAGGCAGGAAATCGTCAAAAACAACTGGAAGGACGCCAACACCTACCTGGCAAAAATCATCACGGAATTTCCTATGGAAACCGACTGGTCCGCAGAAGCACTTTTCCTGAGTGCCACCTATCACCACAGCCGGACCAACCTTGTGGTGGCGAATCAGATTTGCCAGGAAATCCAGATTGTGGCCCCTCTGACGGATTGGCCCGAGAAAGCCATTGAGCTGGAGGAGACCATCCGCACGCAGGCGGAGGAAATAGGCATCACCCTGGTGGAATTCGGAGGGCTCCGTGAACGGGAACGTGAGGAGGGAGATTCAAAAATCGATTACCGCGAACGTCAGCGGAAACTGAAAGAGGAGGAGGCCGAGCGCCTTCGCCAGGAACTTGACAACGCGGAAGAAAATCCGCTGTAACCCCTTGCACCCACTCCCAACCCCCCTTCCCACTCCGGAGAGAACTCCCTTTATGAAAAAACTGTTGATTCACACCAAAGTCTCACAGGGCTCCTACGTCCTGATCGCTGCAATGTTCCTGCTGTTTCTGTTCACGTTGCCCCTGAGCACGGTTCAGGCCCAGGATGAAGGTGCTCCGGCTGCCGGTACTACCGAAGTGGCGCCAGAGGAAACGGCAAGCTTGTTTGAAGTGCTGAAAATGGGTGGGATCTGGATGCTGCCCCTTGCCGCCTTGTCCGTCGGTGCGGTGGGTCTGATCGTCAACAACTTCATGATGCTGCAACGGAAGAAACTCACCCGGGAGGAACTCCTTCCCGGACTGCTGCAGCAGTTGGCCAACCGGGACATTGACGGTGCGCTGCAGGTGTGCTCTGCAAACCCCTGCCTGTTCACCAACATCCTCGAGGGCGGTCTCGCCCGTATCACCACGGATGAAATTCTTCCGGCCAACATCCGCCAGGGGATCGAGGAAACCGGACAGGCCCAAATGGCCAACCTCATCAAACCGGTCAACTATCTCACCAACATCGCCTCTGTGTCTCCCATGGTGGGACTGCTCGGTACGGTATCCGGTATGATCAAAGCCTTCCAGGGCTTGGGTGCCGGCCGTGGGTCTGACGCAGCCGCAATGGCGGCGAATATTTCGGAAGCGCTGGTCACCACCGCGAGTGGACTGGTCATCGCCATTCCCGCCATGCTCTTTTATTTCTACTTCAAGAGCAACTTTGCCGAAACCATGACCACCATCAATGCCGAAGTGGGCCGCCTGCTGAACGCACTGGAAACCGGTGCCGTGATGTACGTCCCCAGCGATGACATGGGTGACATGGAAGAGGAAGACGAATACGAGGAGGAGGTATAAGCCATGGCGCTTAGCCTTCCCAATAACCCCCGGGACGAAGAAGTCGACATGGCTCCCATGATCGACATGGTCTTCCTCCTGTTGGTGTTCTTCATGGTCTCCTCCCACCTTCAGTCGGAGGAGTTCATCGAAATGGAGATTCCCAAAGCTGCGGCCGCGAAAGTTCCGGAGGAACGTTCCGGCCGTATGGTGATCTCGATTGTCTATAATCAGGATCCCGCCGTGAAGAGTCAGCTCTTTATCGGTTCCACTTCCATGGATGAGGACGCCCTTAAAGAATACCTGACACAGGCCAATGATGAGTACATGGCCACAGATGGAAACGGAGAACGGCTGAAACTGTTTCTCCGGGCTCACGTTGCCGAGGACCACAAGGAAGTCCGCCGGGTGATGCGCATTGCTGCAGAATCCGGAATCCTGGATATCCTGTTTGCCGCCTACGAGGAAAACTGATGGATCTGAAAGAAGAAATGGAGAATGCGGATGAGGGCCTGCAGATTGGTCCTCTCATTGACGTGGTCTTCCTGCTGCTGATTTACTTTATTGTCACCAGTAGTCTGAAAGAACCTGAGGGCGACCTCGGCATCCGGCTGCCCGGAAATGTCCAGCAGTCCACTCAGCTACAGATGCCTGACGAGCAGATTATCGAAATCAGCGCAGAAGGCGGGGTGAACCTCAACAACCGCTTGTGGGATGAAGGCGCGGACATGACCGATCTGATCGACACTCTGCGCAACTACAAAGCGGCGGCTGAAGCAACCGGGAACAAAGCCATGATCACCATCCAGGCGGCGGATGACACCCGACATCAACGGGTGATTGACGTCATGAGCGCCTGCGGGCAGGCAGGCATTGTTCACCTTTCTGTCGGAATGGGCGGCGAGGAATAATGCAGTTCCGCTGGCCCGCCCCACCCTTGCGGGTCGTGCTGGTTGAACCGGAGATTCCGCCGAATACGGGCAACATCGCCCGTACCTGCGCGGCCACCGGCACCCATCTGGACCTGATTCATCCGCTGGGATTTGAGATCAATGACAAACAGCTCAAACGGGCGGGGCTGGACTACTGGCCCTATGTCACCATCAGGGAGCATGACTCTCTGGAAGCCTGTCTTGCCGATCAGCCTGCCGGACGAATCTGGTACCTGAGTAAAAAAGCCACCCGGTCGGTGTATGACGCCGACTTTCAAGCGGGTGACGCATTGGTGTTCGGTCCCGAAACCCGGGGCTTGCCGGAAGATCTGCTCGAAGCGGTTGGGGCTCAGGCCCTCCGAATCCCCATGCAGGAAACACATGTCCGCTCCCTGAATCTGGCCAGCAGTGTCGCCGTCACCCTGTATGAGGCGATTCGGCAGGTCAGTCGTCATGCGTAGTCCACGCGGAACGCGTGGGTCAGTAGGAATGGAGCTGTTTGCTCTGCCCTATCGCCCCCGGGACTGACTGCACGCATTCTGGGTGCATACGTTCTGCTGGCGGGACGCCAGCGGTCGTGGTGCTCTCTTTCCCCTCCTTTTTGATCCGACACCCTGGCACATCGCAGGTAAAAAAAGACGTTGCCTCGAAAGGCAACGCCGTTTTCACCATCCGCTTGTGCGGATTTTACTCCTGCGGACTGTTCCGCTTGATGTAGATTTCCACGCGGCGGTTCCGCTGCATGTTCTCTTCGGTGGTGTTGGGCACCAGCGGCACATCAAATCCGTACCCTTTGGCGGTGATGCGTCCGGGACCAATGTTGCTGTTGTTCAACAGGTATTGCCGGACGGTATTGGCCCGGCGCTGGGACAGGTCCAGGTTGTACTGACGTTTCGACGTTTTGCGTTTGTCCGCATGCCCTTCCACCACAGCCGTGGAGGTCGGAACCGATTCCATCAGTTTGATGACATGTGCGAGTTCGTCATAATCCGCACTCCGAATGGTCGCCTTGTCGGTATCGAATTCGATTTTCAGCTCAATCCGGATGAAATCATCCTCTGCCACAAGCGGGTCGGTTTTATCAGTCAGGACTTCATGTCCATCATGTACACCGCCATCATCGGTATCCTGATCCAGGGGATCCGTCTTGTATTTCAGCACCTCGTCACCATCGGTGAGACGGTCCAGGTCCGTGTCCGGATTCAGGGGATCCGTTTTATGAGTCAGAACCTCGGCTCCATCCTCAAGTCCATCCCCGTCGGTATCCGGATTCAAGGGGTCGGTTGTGGTTTCCAGAACCTCTGTCCCGTCTTTCAATTCATCATCGTCCGAATCAGGATCCAGAGGGTCGGTCGAGTAGGTCTTCACCTCCTCACCGTCTTTGAGTCCGTCTCCGTCGGTATCTGGGTTCAGAGGATCCGTCTTGTATTTCAGGACTTCTTCTCCGTCCGTAAGGCCGTCTCCATCCGTATCCGGGTTAAGCGGGTCCGTCCCGATTTCACGTTCGTATCCATCGCGGAGACCGTCTCCATCTGTGTCCAGATTATTGGGTTCACCGGACACCTGATAGTCAGCCGGAAGTTCGGTGCCGGGGCGGAAGTTGACGCCAATGCTGTACATGGCGTTAAATTCAGTGTTGTCCCCCACCAACGTGGTCTGGAAATCTGCCCGGACGGCCCAGGCATCGCTGAAGTGATACATCATGCCGCCACCGCCGTAGAGCTGCACACTGCTGGATCCGGTGGGAACCTCTTCATCAAAATAGAGGTACCCGACTCCCAGAGAGAGATAAGGGTCCCAGCGGAGATTTTCGATTGTGCGCAGGTGATAATTTAGGTCGGCCCCCAGGCGGAACCCGGACGTGTCGGATACCGCGGGTTCGGTGCCGATGTTCCCCCCCAGCCGTTTCCGGTCGGGGTTTTCCCCGCTGGATCCGTCCAGCGAGGGAAACAGGTCCAGAATGAACTCCCAGCCCCAGCGGGGATCGACGTTGTACATCGCCCGGAGAGTGATAAACGTACCGTCTTCAATCTGCTGATCCCCCTCAAAATTAATCTGACCCAATCCAACGCTGTAGCTCCAGGGAGCTCGGTCAAACAGGTCCTCCTGAGCCTGGAGGGAGGGGGCAGCGGCAAGCAGGACGGCCAGCAGGCCACTCAAGGGAAAAAATCGGGTGAGGACGTTCATGTAAGGGGCTCCAGGTGGAAAGCGGTGTTTGCGGAATCCCTAAGCCTACCCGGGGAACGTGGCAACAAGAAATCCGTATGTTTCCGGTTTTATTCGATTTCAGCATTCTTGCATTGCACACCCACCGCTTTCGTGATTTTTTGAGGGCTCATTCTCATTCCAACCTTTCTCGGGAACCGACATGCATTCTTCCTTCTTCCGAATTCTCGCCGCGGCCCTCTTCAGCCTCGCCGGCATCCTTTCCGCTCAACAACAGGCTCTTCTCGGTGGCTTTGTGGACGGAGCCGATTTCTTTGTTTACATGGACTCCGATCAGATGAACCAAGCCCCTGTGGTGAAAGCCATGCAGGACATGCAGGCGGGCAACCCCATTGCGGGTCAGCAGGAGTTGGTAAAAAAATTCGAACAGGCCACCGGACTGGCTGAAGATGATATGGACTCGATGGTCTTCTCCATGGACTTCGACGCCATCAACATGGACAAACCCGAAGAAACCGATTTCAACACCCTTCCCGCCGCCATGGCCGTCAGCCTGAAAAAAGCGATTACTCTGGAACAGCTCCAGGCCGGCATTCAGATGCTCGCGGAAGAGCATGACGGGGCCGATGAAATCCTCATGCAGAAAGAAACCCGCAACGGTGTGGAACTTCTGTCCGTAAAACCGAAAAATCCGGAGGAGGAAGGCCCCTCTGAGATTCTGGCCTCTCTGTCTCCTGACGGAAAAACGGTACTCGCCACCTTCAACCTGACTTCGCTGGAAAAAGCGGCTGCGCGCATGAAAGCAGGCCAGCCTGCTCAGCCCACCAAAGCAATGGCCGGTGCACTCCGCGCCATGAACAAAAAGCAGATGCGCATCGCTTTTCTGCTGACCCAGTCCATGAAAGATCAGATTGCCGCTCAGGCCCAGGGCGGAGGCAACCCCATGGGAGCCATGTTCTCCACCATACAAGGCGTAATGTTCAGTGCCCACGCCACCAAAACTCTGGATATGGACCTACGTCTGGACATGGGTAATGCAGAGAGCGCAAACAATCTCTCCATGATGGCCACCAATATGCTCCCGATGGTCATGATGCAGGCCGGGCAAATGGCTCCCGGAGCCCAGGGCATTATGCAGAAACTGAAAATCGCTCCCGATCAGAACTACATCAGCGCCACGCTGAGCCTGACCGAGGAAGATATGAAAGCAATGCAGGATGCCGCTGCCGATCCCATGGGCGGCATGCCCATGGAATAAGGTTCCACACGCTTTTCTCTCCACGCGTACCCCTGAGGGGGTGCGCGTTTTTTTGTGTCCGGTTCCCAGTCCCGAATGGACCCGATGCAGGGAGGAGCTGCGGAGTTCCGGGGCAGGCGTTCCCGATTCGTCCACACAGCGGAATATTCTTTTCCGAAACAAAGGAACGGAAGCCCCTTCTGGAACACACTGTGGAAACGGGGGACGCCCCATGCGATTTTCCCATTGCATATGATTTATACGTACGTATAGTTATTGAATGCTTGCCCTCGTCGATGTCAACAGTTTCTACGTCAGTTGCGAACAGGTCTTCCGGCCGGACCTCTGGGGCAAACCGGTTGTGGTGCTCAGCAACAATGACGGCTGTGTCATTGCGGCCAACCGGGAAGCAAAATCCCTCGGCATCGCCATGTGGAAACCCGCATTCCAAAGCATTCCTCTTCTGGAGAAGCATCATGTGACCGTGTTCTCCTCCAACTATGCTCTTTATGGCGATATGAGCCAGCGGGTCATGGAAACGCTGTCCCTTCTCACCCCTGCTCTCGAAGTCTACAGCATTGACGAGGCCTTTCTTGACGTTCCGGAGTCCACCGTCGCCGATCTTTCCGCCTACGCGCAACAGGTGAGAGCCCGCGTCCGCCAATGGACCGGCCTTCCGGTCGGAGTCGGCATCGCCCCCACCAAAGCACTCACCAAAGTGGCCAGCAAACTGGCCAAACGGAATCGGGAACGCTCCCGAAACACCTTTGTCATCGGAGATGAGGACACCCGGCGGGCCTCTCTGCAGGAATGTCCGGTTGAGGACGTCTGGGGAATCGGCAAACGAACCGCGCGCCGTCTCCGCAAGCGGGGTGTCCACACCGCGTGGGACTTCACGCAGCTATCAGACGTGTGGGTCCGGCAGGAGCTCACCGTGGTGGGACTCCGACTGAAGCGGGAACTGGAGGGTGTACCCCAGCTCGATCTGGAGATCGTACCTGCGGCCAAGCAAATGATCGGCACAGCCAAAAGCTTCGGTCATAACCTGGAGGATCCACACCTCATCCGGGAGGCTCTGGCGTGGTATGTGGCTGAAGTCGCGGAAAAATTAAGGCGGCAGAAACGAATCGCCGGCAGCATGACCGTGTTTGTGGAAACCAACCGCTTCCGGCCCGGTGATCCCCAGTATACCAATCAGACACGGGTACGCCTCCCAGTCCCCACCGATGACACCCCGGAGCTGGCCCACCATGCACGGGTTGCCTTTGACCGGATCTTCCGGCCGGGATACCGGTATAAAAAAGTCGGGATCTGGCTGTCTGATCTCGTGGTGGCCTCCGCGGTTCAGCAGCATCTGTTTGATCCAGATCCGCAGCCCCTGCGGCCTCATCTGATGCAGGTGATCGACCGCATCAACACTCAATACGGCAAAGGCACCCTGCGTACTGCATCTGTCGGATTCCGTCGGTCTCAATGGAAACTTCGTCAGCAACGCCTGAGTCCGTGCTACACCACCCGGCTGAATGAGGTATTGGAGGTGGGCACCGGGTAGGAACGTTATAAGCGTGCAGAAACCGGGGTTTTGAACATAATGGCGACATGAACAAGGACTTCCAGAACACGGTGATCTTTCTGCTGCTGGCGGTAGGGCTGATGACCTTTATCGTGGATGTCCTGAGCCGGGGGGACCCCGCGCCGGATGAACCCGCCTTAGAGGGACAGGGATGGGGAGAGGAACCCGAAGCGGCTCCGGAGGTGGCTCAGGGGGCCCTGCCGATTCCGGAGCCTGCAGAGGATCCAGTGCCGGTCGTGGACATGGAGGCCCTGAAGGAAGAACTTCGAAATGAAATTCTGGCGGAACTTCAAGCGGACATGAAAGAGAATCCGCCCGAGATTGTTGAGGTTTCCGAACCCGAACCGGTCGTGGACCCGGAAGCGACGGCTCCGCTTCCCGAAGAGGAACTCGCCGTGGAGAACGTGGAGGAACATGTTGAGGAAGACACCGCACCTGAGCAACCGGTGGCGACACGGGAACCGGACCTCGTCGCCATGCAGAACACGGTAATCATGATGGATGCCCGCATTCAGGAAATGAAGGAAAACATCCGGACCGAAGAACAATACCTGACGCAGGAAAAAGCCCGTCTACACGCTTGGCAACGGGACCTGGAACAGAAATATCAGGACAAAACCTTTGCTGTCACCAAAACCCGTGCCGAAGCCCATGAGCTCAACAAAGCCGTTGCCTCCTGGAGGCGGCGGCACCGGCGGCACATGGCGCGTACCGACGTTTTGGCGGAAGCAGAAGCCCTGCTGGCCCTGCGCAAACAGCAACTTCGTATGGTCAAACAGAGATAATGTCGATCTGATCTCGCGCTCTGCTCCGCCGTCATAAAGGCGTGTGGATCCGGTCAGATGGGGCGGGGCGTACACCACCGCAATCCAGGCTGTGGCAGGTGCCGTTTACCGCCTGGCAAAGTCCGGACGGGTAAAAAATGCCGCCCCCCTATTCCGAAACCCAGAAAAAATCACTCACGCGATCCTGAGCATCGAACTCCACCAGCAGAATCGATCCATAGGGCTCTTTGCGTTTGGAAAAATAGACCCAGCGGTGTTTGCCCACCCCGGGATACACATAATTCGCATCCGGCTGACCTCCGGCTTCCGCCCCGTTGTCTCCTCCTTTGCCCAGCCAGAGGCGGAGCTCCTCCCGGGTCGTGGTTCCTTTCACAAACCGGCGATCCACCACCTCTTTGAGATCCGCGTACTCTCCCCGCATGCGATAGCGGTCGGCAGCCGTGATCTCCTCGTTGGGCTTGTTCGCAGACGCAGCCGGATGATCCTCCATGGGTCCGGGAGCGCGGGAAGAACGCCGGGCCCAGTATCCGAAATTGTCCTGAATCCGGTTTTCCCGCATCTCCATCCCCTCCACTTCATGAGCCTGCATGAAATTCGCATTGTCCCGGATGACGTTGGAGAATACCTTCACGTCATCGACCCCTGACAGGTAGAAGGCATTAAAACTGTTGTTCCGAATCAGGCAATGCGTCACCTGCAGGTCCCGGGATTCACGTGCGTTCACCCCAATCGCTCCGCATCCATCCAAAACGGAGTTATGGATGCGGACCGCCACCGAATTCTCCACCTGCACCACGGAGCCATGACACTCATATTCCTCCAGAGGCTCCCAATGTTGAAGCGACAGGTTCCGGATCTCAATGTCCTGAGAATCCTGAACCGCAATCACATGCGCATTCGGATCCTCCACGTAAATCCAGGTGCCGGTCCGGGCGGTGATCGTGAGATGTTTACGGCCCTTGATCAACAGACCCTCCGCCAGGCGGTAACGGCCATACGGAATGAAAAGTTCACCTCCATCGGGGGTTTCCTCGATCAGAGCCTGCAGATCCAGAGACCGCCAGGGTGACTCCGCCTGAGACGGCACCATGGAAGAAGGCGCGCAGCACCCGGACAGCGTGAGGAGTACGGTGAATGACACCAGGGGTACAAGGCCTTTACGAAACAACATTCTGCTCATGTGTCCATGAAACCAAAAGCCGGATCACTTTTCAACGACCACTTCCGGATCTGCAGGAGTTTGTACCTGTTCGAGAAACACCCGTACGGATTTCCGCCATTTTTCGGGATCCCTTGCCAGGAGGGATTCATGTCCGGAGTCAGCAAAACCAACCAGTGTTTTCGGACCGGGGACCTGTGCAAACACCCGGTTGACTTCCTCCCAGGTGGCCCGGGGGTCGCGTTTGCCGTGAAGAAACAGCGCAGGGCAATTCACCTTCTCCGCAAACCGGGCGGGGTTATGCCGGAATCCATTATACCCCCACTGAATCCCTCCCCAGAATACCAGCAGTTCGGCAGACGGGAAGGAGGGAACTCCCATTGCCCGGAATCGGTTCCGGGTCGTGACCACCAAGGAGTCGAACACCGCTTGAATCAGGACGCCCTCCACCTCAACCCCCTCTTCACTGATAGCCCGCAGAATGGCCGCCCCTCCCATGCTGGTTCCCGCCAGAATCAGATGGGAGTGAGGAAGGTGTTCCCGGACATACGCCACCACCAGCCTGACATCTTCCGCTTCCTTGACCCCCATGGTCGTGTAGCTTTCCGAGGAACCGCCGGAACCGCGGAAATCAACCAGCATCACCGACACTCCCTCCTCGATCATGGCAGAGGCTTGTTTCAAAAGAGACGTTTTCTGCGACCCATACCCATGGAACCACACCACGAGAGGGCGTTCACCTCCAAGTCCGACCCACCAGGCGGCGAGGGTAACATTGTCTCCGGAAATAAAACGTTCTTCACAATCTGGGTGGAGGGATTCCGGTTCCAGGGCGCTTTCAGGACGTGGCAACGACACCCCGGTCAGCAAAACGGTTCCTTTTTGAACCCATGACAGTTCTTCGGGGGGCAGGGTGCGGGTGACATCCCTCCGGAAATGGGTCATGGACCGCGCATGGAGAAACGCCAGCACATTCAAGCCTGCCAGACCCAGTATGAAAACACCTAGGAAACGAAATCCCCAGCGCTTGAGCGATGGAGTGCCGCGAGTGTGTCGGTTCAGGAGCTTCATTCTGCTTCAGGCCGTTCCAGCACCACCAGATCGAGAGAGCCAGATAAATCCGTCATGCCGGCTTCAATGGACAGGGCTTCAATCCGCCAGGGCGGAGTTCCTGTTTCCAACCGGCTCATAAGGTCACGAATCTGGTCCCAGCGCAAATGACGGAACCGCAGGCGGGCCGTTCTCAGGGCCCATCCATTGGCAAGAGAGACCGGTTCCGCGACCTCATGCTCCACGTTCTGAAGCAGGTCTTCTCCAATCACCTGTTCGAGTTCTTGGGCCGGGAACCCGTATCGGGTTTCCAGCATCGAACGTTCCGCGGACATCTCCCCGGCCAACTGTGTCAACTCGGTCAGAGTTGTGCGGGTTCTGCGGGTGATCTGAAGTTCATCTTTCAGTTGGCGGTAGGCGAACGAGAACGAGGTGAGAATATTCACCGTCAGCAGGAACATCACCCAGAACGGGGAAACGAAAACGCTCCGGAGCTTCATGACCGTTCTCCTTTCAGGACCCAGGCATCCCCTTTGGCTGTGGGGACGCCAACCGTCCATCCTTCCTGCTGCAGTGCAGAGGCAAAACGGTCCACATCCTCCTTACGCCCCTGCACTTCCACCGAAAAGGTCGCGATGCCCAGGTCGACCTTGCGCACCTCCAGGTTCATCTCCCGGGCCAGATCCAGTCCTCTGGCCAGCACCACAGTCGGACCGGCCTGATGCAGCCGGGAGAGAGTGTCCTGCAGAGGCACCCATTCCTGATTCACGACCTGACGAGCCGTTGCCAGAAGATACCCCGGTGGACCGGGAGGAGCAGGATAGCCTGCGATTTTTTCGAAAGCAGGCCCCAGTTCCTGCGACTGCTGGAGCCGCTGCATTTTCACCAAATGCGCAGGAAGAAAAGGAAGAATCCACACCAGAGCCACTGCCAGCACCCCCAGCACACGAACCTGCCTCACCCGCCTCTCCCAGCGGGTGCGGACACCTCCAGATACCAGATCACCTTCCAGCAGGTTTACCGTCAGTTCATCAGGTTTGAGAGCGGTTTTGGCAAGGCGGTGCTCCAGCCACAGAGATTCCTGATCGGATGCGGGGCCGACCCGGTCAAAATGTTCCGTCTGCAGATCATGGGCGGCCGCCTGACGGATCAGGGTTTTTTCCCGGAGTTCAGGGGTCTCTGCTCCGCCTGCTCCCAGAAACTGCCGACCTTTCCACATCGCCCAAACGGTTCGCTGTTCGCCGCACCAGACGCGGCTCTTCCGGTCCGGCGACGCACACAGGGGCTCCGGAACAGCCAGATCGGGTTCCAGTCCACGAGCCCGCCATTCTTCGCGCAGGGCTTCCACATCCTGACGACGGACGCCCACCGCGAGGCACTGCCTCCCTTCCTCTCCAGGTTCCCGCAGAAGCAGGGCCACCCGGCAGGCCTCCAACGGAAAAGGAACGGCAGCATCAAACAGGGTCAGCCAGATTTCATCCGCTTTGCGTGGATCAGAAATGGGAGAAGTCAGCTCACGGATCATCAAGCGGTGGGGTTCTATCCCCACCACCACCGGACTACCCTTCGCACGGTCTTTTTCGATCCGCTTTCGGAGTTCCGATCCGGAACGAAACGTTTCCAGGGCCTCTTGGAAGGATTCCGTTTTCCCGGAGGCGGACATGCGGACAACCCGCAGGGTGGTTCCATCCAACACCGCCCCCCACGCCGCACGCGCACCAAGCCAAGAGGAGGGGTTTTGCCAGTCCGATGTCACCAATGACATTGTACCACCTCCACCTCTCCGCCGGTACTCCGGTACAGAATTGCCGTCAGTTCACGCCGGGTGGACTCCGTTTCCGCCGTCACCGTCACTTCTGCATACGAACTGGTGACGCTCACGACCTGAGACAGCAGAATCCGGGCAGGACCCGGAAGAAACCGGGTCTGGGACTCCACCGTCCGGATGGGCCGATCCGCCCGGGCTCCTTCCACCCGGTCCACCCAGGCCGCAAGTGAATCGCCGACCAATGCCTTGAGCACCTCAGGCTGAGCGGTATTCAAATTCAAGGGTAAAAAACGGCTGTGGGGATGCGGAAGGGCGACAACCCGGTTCATCAGAGCCGGCGCGTCGGTTCGTTCCGGGTGAAGGGCCAGGAGAACTCCAGGATCGGAAAACCAGGGCTCTACCTGTTCAATCTGATCGAGAACGTCCGTCCAGTCTCCGACCTGTTCGCCGCTGAACCGAAGCAAATCCTGCATCATCATCCGGGGTGTTCGGACCATGCCCGGTCTGACCGGAAGAGTAAGGTGGTTTAGGTTCCACCGGTCCTGCGCATCTCTCACCTGAAGGTCGAGACGAACCCCGGAGGATGTCAGCCAGGAACGGGGCTGAGTCCAGTTCTCGGCGGAATGATCCACGGTGAGGTCTTCGTCCCCGGCCCATAGCGACATCCCTTCCTTCAATCCCAGCAGCAGAGCGCCCCGAAGCTCCACTTCCTGTCGTTCCTGTTCCAGCAGACGACCGCGGGACATCAGCCGCTGCTGGGTGGCAAGAGTGAGTGCTGAACAGACGATCAGCACGACCAGTACCAACAGCAGCGCAGAACCGCGTCGTGAATCTGGGCTGGGAGTGATCAGGATCATCCGGAACCCATAACGATTCGGTCACAGTAAACAAGGGAGAAGGTACCGTGCCCGTTTCCCCACAGCCACCGAGAGAAGAGATCACCCCTACAGGTTGAACATCGTCAGACGGTGTTCCCTTTACTTTCTCCGGGTCCTCAGACAGGCCACCAGCCCTCCCAGCACACAGAGTCCGGCGAGGGTCAGGCTCCCCGGTTCCGGAATGATGGCAAAGGTGCCGGTTCCCGGAGATTCGGGAAGCAGGCTCACACTGCCGGTATTGGTGAAGTCTGCCGTAGCAGAGCCCAGGGCCCCCGTGACATTTGAGTACACGGACAAGCCATAATTGACGATGTAGGACTGACCCATGATGGCGGTGAATTCGAGTTCCCCCCCAAGATCAATGTCGAATCCCACCGCTCCATTGGGCAGGCCTGCAGTTGCCTGCACATCAAGAACGAGATCCTGGGACCCAATGGGACTGTAGGGATCCAGGGCCGTAGGATCAAACACATCGACACTTACCCCGAAAACAGATGCCGCATCGACAAAATCGGTGGTGCCAAACGAAGTACCATCTGCCCGGAGCACCAGAGAATTGGACACATAACTGAAGACCGGAAGAGGTTCGCCGAATTCCTCCTGATCGTTGATTTGGTAGACACTGACATCCACAGAAACACCGACTTCATTAAAGTTGGGGACCCCGAGGTTCGGGTTATGGCCGGGGACATTCACCACGAGGGATCCATCCCAGTTAATATCGACTACAGAGCTGAAGGTATCCCCATTTTCCAATGTGGCCGAAGACGTCACCCATTTTTCCCCAATGAAGGCGCTGGCAGCGGAATTGATGCGGTCCGGCCCTGCTGTCAGCCCGGTTCCGGTTGTCGTGATGGCGGTATGAGCAAATGCTTTCAGCTCGGTGAGAGCAGTTGCCTGCCCCCAGGCCGTGGCCTGAAAGGCTCCACCGGAAAGATTGAAGGTCCCGGTTTCGTTTTGATTCGCCGTGTTAAAGTCAGAAACCGACTGAAAGTCGCTATCATTGATAGTGGTGTTGTAGATTTCATTCCAACTGGCGGTGGCACCGTCGTCAAGATTCTGGGCCATCACAAATGGCGCAGAGCAAACCACAACCAAGGTACAAAGTTTTCCTTTCATCACACTCTCCTTCAGTGAAGATTTGAGCGCCCAGCCTACTCTTTTTTTCCTCTAGTTGAAAGGGAATTCCATTAGTTCAGCCTATTTTTTACTTTTACCTAACAATTCGAATTTACCCTTCTCCATCCCCGCTCACTCCTGATCACCGCAACAACTGTGCGCGTCTTTCCGGGCCGCCTCCCGGCTAATCTCTCCTTTGGCTGCTTCCGGTGGTTCTCGCTGAAGAGAACCCGGGTTCACATCCTCGACAAGTGAACGAAAACGAAAAGCCCAAAAAAAGCCCCCCTCTTCCGGAGACAAAGGAAGAGGGGGGCGGGGTGGACTCGGGTCCCACGCCGAGTCCGATGTTTAGGAGACACAATTCACATTATTCGCCGTAGGCGCTGGATCCGTGCTCGGACAGGTCCAGACCGACCATTTCTTCTTCTTCGCTCACCCGGAGACAGCCAACAGCTTTCAGGATGAAGAAGACGATGAACATGGTGACGAAGGCATACAGAGGTACAACGATGGAACCAATGAGCTGGATTCCGAAGCCGCCAGTCTCTTCACCGTAGTCACCGAAGATGGCAACTGCGATACCGCCCCATACACCGCAGAGACCGTGAACGGGCCATGCACCAACGGGGTCGTCGATTTTGAGAGCTTCAAGCAGTTTGGTTCCGCCGAAGACGAGAGCACCGGCAACCGCACCGATAATCATGGCTTCGATGTTGGTCACGCCATCGGGAAGAGCCGTAATCCCTACCAGACCGGCGAGGATACCGTTCAGAGCCATTCCGAGATCCGGTTTTTTGTCCACAATCCAGGAGGCCAGCATGGCGAAGATTGCACCCAGTGCAGCAGCCAGAGTGGTGTTGACGGCGATCAGCATGACCGCTTCGGTGTCAGAGGCACTGGAGATGGCCAGCTGAGAACCGGGGTTGAATCCGTACCAGCCGATGAGGAGGATGAAGACACCCAGAGCGGCGAAGGTGATGTTGTGACCCGGCATGGCTTTTTTGTCTTTGCCAAAGCGGCCAATCCGGGGTCCGAGGACGATTGCACCGGCCAGACCAGCGAAACCACCCACCGCGTGCACCAGAATCGATCCGGCGAAGTCATAGAAGCCTTTAGCATCCAACCAGCCTCCGCCCCATTTCCAGTAACCGGAGATCGGGTAGATGATACCGGTGAGAACCACCGTGTAGATCAAGTAAGCAGAGAATTTCATACGTCCGGCAACTGCACCGGAAACGATGGTGGCAGCCGTAGCGGCAAACGCGGCCTGGAAGAGGAAGTCAACCTGGACCGTCAGTGCACCGGCACCAATGTCAGCAGCGGCAATGGGGTCGGAACCGGCAGGTCCGGCGTATCCGAAGTATCCGTTACCGGCATCGCCCGGGTACATCAGGCCGTAACCGAGGAAGAAATACAGTGTCACACCCAGAGAGAAGTCCATCAGGTTCTTCATCAGGATGTTGACGGTGTTCTTGGAGTGGTTCAGTCCGGATTCCAGGATTGCAAAACCAGCCTGCATGAAAATCACGAGGACTGCCGCAATCAGGAGGAACATGTTGTCGATGACAAACGCAAGTTCGTCAGTGGGAGCCACAACGACTTCCTCCACAGTTTCGACAATTTCCTCGACTACCTCAGGGGCAGCCTCTTCCTGACCAAAGGCCATCAAACCGGCCATCATAAGTCCCATCAAAGGGATCAAATATCTTTTCTTCATGTTCATTCCTTATTCGTTCTTGGGTTTTGGGCGTCTGCCTCAGACGCTTGGGTTTAAACTGTTCTTCTCTCTCTTTTTTCGAGGCGGGAGAATCGTTAGCAACGTGTGTGCCAACTTCGGCAAACTTTTTTTAAACCCCTTATAATAAAGGAAATAATTTATAATATCAGCCAATCGGGCCAGACAGACGGGACAAGCCTGACCAAACATTAATGTAACACGCCTACCCAGGCATCACACTTTTGTACCAAAGTCAGAGGATCCGCGGTTTTAGATTGCATCCCGGTATTGCAGCAGAATAAACACAGGTGGTTTCATGGACAGCTCAGACGACATTCCTCACCCTCAGGAACGGTTAACCCGTCAGATTACCGACACGCCTCTCCCGTCGAACGAAGAGGAAACGTCCTGTTTTGGAGAACCGGAACCCTTCACCGAGGGAGGCGGGGGAATTCTCACCCGGGTCCAGGACCGGTTTCTGAACCGGAATGTCATTCTGAAGACCTTAAAATCTGAGCACCGCGACAACCCGGACGTGACCAAACGGTTTCTGCGGGAAGCGCGTGTAACCGCACTGATCCAGCACCCGGCCACGGTGCCCATTTATCAAATGGGTCGGGATGAGGACGACAACCCCTATTTCACCATGAAAGAGATCCGGGGAAACTCCCTGGGACGGATTTTGAAGGGGATTGCGGCCAAAGACCGCACGTTTGAAGCCTATAAATCGCGGGAAATGCTGATCGACCTGCTGATTCAGGTCGGCCAGGCCCTGGCCTATGCCCATGCCTGTGGCGTGGTCCACCGGGACATTAAACCGGACAATATTATGATCGGAGCCTTTGGAGAGGTCATGGTCATGGACTGGGGAGTGGCCAAAATTATGGATGATCATGACGAGGAGCATGATGAAATTCATAACATCCCGTCCCTGGTCGAGGATGGAGATCTGGATCACACGCTTTCCGGCAAAGTCTATGGCACCCCGCGATACATGGCTCCGGAACAGGCTCGCGGTCACACAGATGTGGATGAACGGGTGGATATTTTCAGCTTAGGAGCGGTTCTCTATGAATGCCTGATCCACCGCCCGCTGGTGTTCGGAAACAGCCGGGAGGAGCTGCTGAGGAAAATCTGTGAAGAACCGTTTGTGTCTCCCGCCAACAAAGAACCCTACCGGATGATCGCACCGGAACTGGATGCGATCGTGATGAAGGCTCTGGAAAAAAACCGGGAGGACCGCTATGCGGATATGAACACATTTGTCTCGGATCTGCAGCGGTTTCGACGCGGGGCAACCGTCACGGTTATGCCGACCACCTACCGGGCCAGAATTCAGCGCTGGGTGAAAACAAATCTGCCCGTGAAACGAACTGCTACTCTCATCCTGATTGGCACTGCCCTTGGATATTTCCTGAAGCATGTACTGGGATAAACAGAACTCGATGCCAAACGGATCACCAGCTATAGGGGTTATCAACCGAAGGTGAACGTTTTCATGCTCGTAAAATCTACTGAAACATCTTTTTTTAGTAGATTTTGGATTGCTGACATCTACTAAATTATCTTAGATTAGTAGATAATGTCATGGGAATTCCACCTACACCACCTGATATAGGGGAATCCTTCCTCACTCCCAGCGGCTTAGATCGATACCTTGAGATTCAACACATCCTCTCAAAAGGGCTGGATGACCGTGAATATCATCATTGGGATCAACTGCGGCTCCGGACGCCTCCGGAAGGCCTGAACCTGAAGGAATGGTGCCATTTCCTGAAAGCAGGCAGGAAGCAGAATGCCATCAGAATCCCCTTACTGGATTGTGAAGGAGACGCCTTCTGGTTTTCGATTCCAGAAACCATCCATAAGGCTTTACATGAAATCGACCTGGGAGGCGGAGGGAGAGTCGAATTTCCCGAGCCCATCACCAACCCCGACACACGGGATCGGTATGTCATTAATTCCCTTATGGAAGAGGCCATTACCTCCAGTCA
The DNA here is from genome assembly GCA_002429065.1 of Verrucomicrobia bacterium UBA6053. Classification (GTDB taxonomy): domain Bacteria; phylum Verrucomicrobiota; class Kiritimatiellia; order SS1-B-03-39; family UBA6053; genus UBA6053. Next base: position 109,206 of record DIYN01000014.1, read on the forward strand.
GTTGGAAGGGGCCGCCACCACCCGGGAGGTCGCGAAGGAGATGATCCGGCAGGGGAGGAAGCCACGCGATAAAAGTGAGCAAATGATTCTCAACAACTACGAGACGATGCGGGAAATTCAGAAATTGCGCACCAAACCCTTAACCCCGGACTTGGTGTTCAAGCTGCATCGGCTGGTGACCCAGCGAACCCTGGATACTCCAGATACCGCAGGCCGCATTCGAAACCCGGGAGAAGACGTACAGGTCGCGAACGGTGAAGGCCAAATCTACCATATTCCCCCTCCCCCGGAATCACTGGAAGAAAGGCTCCGTTCGATGTGTGATTTTGCCAACGGGCAAACTCCGGCCTCCTTCATACACCCCGCGCTTCGTGCGATTATTCTCCATTTCTGGCTGGCCTATGACCAACCATTCGTCAATGGAAACGGGAGAACGGCCCGCGCTCTTTTTTACTGGTGCATGTTACGAAACGACTACTGGTTGTTCGAATTTGTTTCCATCTCAAGCGTCATAAAAGCCTCTCCCGCAAAGTATGAACGGTCTTTTCTGTACACCGAAACAGATGAGAACGATCTCACATATTTTCTGTTGGACGAAATTCGCGTGATTCGGAACGCAATGAACAACCTGGTTGCATATCTGGAACGGAAGGTGGATGAAACACGCAAAGTGGAGTCTCATCTGAAAGCCCTCCGGCTGATGAATCATCGTCAGGCCGCACTTTTGAAGCATGCACTCACGCATCCTGGCCAGCGGTATACGATCACCGGTCACCGGCAGAGCCACAACGTCGCGTACCAGACTGCCCGTACAGATTTGCTGGATTTGACAAAGCAACACCTTCTTCAACAGTTCAAAGTAGGCAAGGCATGGGTATTTTATCCCGAGACAAATCTAAACGAGCGTCTCCTGGCATTGGAACATCCAGGCCAAATCAACATCGACGTCTAAGTCCGCATGAGCTTTCCACCTAGCAGATGTCACAGGAAGAAGGCCAAAAAGAACTGCGTCTTTGCACCCACGACCGGCACCACAGACTCGATATCGATTACAGGAATTCTTCTTTTCCCCCGGTTGTTTTTCCGATAGGCCCCACGCCCATGTCCTCCTCTACGTCATTGTCAGAACAATTACCTTCGGTTCACCTGAACCGTCCGGAGTCTTCGTGGATTCATTCCGCCAGTGTCACCGGACCGTTCGGGATTACCGCCTCGGTAAGGGACTTTGCGGAAGTCATCGACTGGCAGGAGCACACCCGCGACCTGACGCAGGGGTACTATCGTCTGATCCACCCCCCTCGCCTGCAGCGCCTGAAAGCCTGTCTGGAATCCCGGTACCCCGGATGGACTGCCGTGCTGTTCACATCCGGGAAGATGGCGGAGAAAGAAACAGGGGATCTCATCGAGGTATTGGGCAGGCCGGAATCCCTTATGCTTCACGACGTCCTTCCTGGTGGGCTTGAGTCCGGAGCCTTGCATGTGGTGTCGGTAGAGGAACATGACATGCCGGCAGGGTTTACCCTTATGGAGGACCCGGATCTTGCCGCCGTTCTTCACGAGCGCAACCGGCGGCGGGGCGGGTCCCTGTCTGCAAGAGGAGTGGCACATCTTTTAGGGGAATCGGATGCGGAACCGTTTGAATCCTCGGACCGGAACGCATGTGTCGATCTGATGAACCGCCTGGAACCAGCCGAGTCTATCCTGTTTTACCCTTCAGGAATGGGGGCGGTGACGGCAGTTCTGGATGAAGTGCTGACACTGGAAACCCCGCGCATGGTGGTTCTGGGAAATGTATACCGGGACACCCACCTCCTGCTGGAGGAACAGGCATGGGCCGGACGGGACGTCGAGGGCATCTTTCTGGATACCGACGACCTGGATGGGCTTTCGCGTCATCTTCAGGATCCGAAGGTCGCCGGTGTGTTCATGGAAACGATCACCAACCCTCTCATTGAGATTCCCAACCTCCCTGCGATTGCGGATCTGTGCAGCCGGGCCGGAAAAGCACTGCTGGTCGATTCCACCATGGCCTCTCCGTTTAATGTCCATCCCTTGGAACTCGGGGCCACGGTTGTCATCCACAGTACCAGTAAATACCTGAGCGGGCACAACAGCCATGGGGGCGGAGTGGTGCTGACCAACCACTCCCAGTGGGCAGAAGCGTTCGCGGACTCCCAGGCCGCATGGAACAATCACTTGTCCCCTGCCGAGTTCACTCCCTTGAAACAGGGGCTCGAGACATTTTCCAAACGCATGCCCCGCTTTAATGCCAACGGGAAGGTACTGGCAGACATGCTGAGAAAGCATCCTGCAGTCGAGACGGTCTACTTCGCAAATGAGGGGGGCCCGGAGTGGCTGGGCGGTTTGGGCAGTGTCGTGAGCTGCGAATTGAAAACTCCGAGTCTGGAAAAAGTCGCAACCTTTTTTGACGATCCCCTCCCCGGAGTGGTGAAAGCTCCATCTCTCGGCAGCGACCAGACTCTTTTTTGTCCATATGTGCTACTCGCCTATTACGACAAGTCGGAGGAATACCTGAAGGACTGCAACCTCTCCAAAACCCTGTTCCGCTTTGCCGCGGGGTCAGAAGAAGACTTTGACTCTGTTCTCGCGTCCATCTCCTCCGCCTTAGACAAGACGCTTTAAGTTCCGACCGCAGACCCTGCGGACTTCACGGACCCGCAGGTGGCAGATATGGAAGGGAATGAGGAGGTAGAGGACGTTTCATGACAACCTCCCCTACTGTGGCCGCTTAGACCAAACTTGCCGGCTGCTTCTGGCGGAAACGTCCACGTTTGAGCACAAACTGATGACGGGGTCCGGTTCTCCAGGGGGGGACACCCTGTTTTGCCAGCCAGGGGGAGACGGTGTGGACACGGACGGTGGCGCCGTCGGGCTGAAACTCGAGGAGCCGGAGCCAGCCGTTCCCTCCATTCGGCGCCCATTGGGCATTAAACAGAAGCTGGTGGACACGGCCTCCTTCCGGACGTTCATCGCAGCGATATCCTGATGCAATGTCATCAAGCCGTTCCCACTCTCCCTCCTCGTTCTGATGGACCCCTTTGTAATGGCCATTGAACACCATTTCCACATTGGCATGCGGTTTCACCAGTTTCTCCCAAACATCGCGGCCCGTATTCACCCCACCGGGCAGTTTGGAAATTCCGTAGTCATGAGGAGAGTTGACGGTGTCACGAGTGGTATGCAGCGAACATCCATCCGGACGGAGCATACCGGATTCGTGATCAATGTATTCATGCGTGACCAGCAGGACGCGGTGGTTCGGATGACGGGAGAGAACATCATCCGCCCAGGCCACCACCGCGTCCCGTGGTCCAAACTCGAGGGTCATGACCAGGAATGATTCGCCGATGGCATTGAAACAGGAAAAATTGTTTTCCGCCCGGCCTTCCACGAAGCCTCCGTAAAGCGGGGCCAGGTCCCGGTGGGAGATGTACTCGTTCAGCAGGGTGCTCCGATCGCTGCCGACCGCGGTTACGCCAATATCATGGTTTCCAGTGGTGACCATGGCCGGAATTCGGCCGCGGATCCGTTTCATCGCTTCGCGGGCAATTTCCCACTGTCCGTGGAGATTCCGGTTCACCAGGTCCCCGACATGCACCATCATGCGGATGTTGCGCCGTTCACGCTCTGCCACCAGCCAGTCCATCATGGTAAACCAGATGGAGGAGCGGCTGTGATTATCGGAATAAAACTGTGTATCCGGCAGGACAGCCAATGTCCAGGCTCCCGGTGTACACGGGCAGTGTTCCTCAAGCTCCAAAGGGAAAGTTGGGTCCATAAATGAAACCTGCCCCCTGCCTGTAACCTTCCTGTCAGGAAAGCATGAGAAAGCGATGAAAGCTGCAGGCTGGGGTTAAAATTTCATTAATCGGCCATCAGATGTCCGATTTCATTCGATCCGCATTGACATGGTGGATTCGAGGAGTAGGGGAAACCCATTCCGTAAAGAAAAAACCTACAAACCAAGGGAATCTCCCATGCCAATTGCGACAACGGAACAATACAAAGAGATGCTGGCCAATGCGAAAGCGAAGGGCTTTGCATACCCCGCCATCAACATTGTGAACCTCGAAGGCATCAACGCCGCCCTTCAGGCATTCGACGAATGCGAATGTGACGGGATGATCCAGGTCTCCACCGGTGGTGGTGCTCACGCAACCGGCGGCCTCAAAGATTCCGCTTTAGGTGCGAAAGTGCTGGCCGAGGCGGCCCACGAACTTGCAGAAAAATATGACAACCTCGTGGTGCTGCATACAGACCACTGTATTAAAGAAAAAGTGGACCCGTTCATGGTCCCGCTGATCGAATGGTCGGAAGAGCGCGTGAGCGCCGGCAAAAAACCTCTGTTCAACAGCCACATGTTTGACGGTTCCGCTCTTCCTCTGGAGGAAAACCTCGAAACCGGCCTGGAACTTGGACGTCGCCTGCAGAAAATCGGCATGTTTATCGAAGTGGAGTCCGGCATCGTCGGCGGTGAAGAGGACGGCATCGACAACTCTGATGTGAAAGCAGAGAAGCTCTACACCACTCCCGAAGACATGTGTCTGGTGTACGATACGCTGAAAGAACTCGAAACCTTCATGTACGCAGCCACTTTCGGAAATGTTCACGGTGTCTACAAACCGGGGAACGTCAAACTGACACCGAAGATCCTCAAAGACGGACAGGACGCGGTCAAAGCCAAGTTCGGCACCGACGACAATCCCCTGGACCTCGTGTTCCACGGCGGATCCGGATCCGATCCCGCGGAAATCGCCGAGACCCTTGGATACGGGGTGATCAAAATGAACGTCGATACCGACACCCAGTACGCGTTCACCCGTCCGATCGTCGGCCACATGATGCAGAACTACGACGGCGTGCTCCGCATCGAAGGCGAAATGGGCAACAAGAAAGTCTACGACCCCCGCTCCTATCTGAAGCTGGGCGTGGAAAGCATGAAAGAGCGGATCAAACGCGCCTGCCGCGAATTGAACGCAGAAGGCACCCGGGTGTAAGTCCTCTCCCTTCTTCATGAAAAGGCCCCGGATCTGTCCGGGGCTTTTTTGTGTTATGGGCAAACCGTAGAAGAAGTCGCTCATGACTCTTTTATTTTTTTCGGAACTCGGGACGAGTCCCGCTGCACGCGTAGAAGAAGTCGTCCCCGACTTCTTTATCTTAATCACTCGCATGCCAGAGGCTTTCATGCGCAGAGGATTCGCATCGGAAAAACCCTATTTGTAAACCCTCCGCACCACCTTCGGGTCGTCACGACCCTTTCCAACCTCTTCCCGGACTTCTGGACTGAAAAAACGGTTACCTGCGCGTCAATACCCAGTCAGGATCATTGGCCCGGGCCGCCTGATCCGACCAAAGACGCATGTCCCGCATCTCCAAAAGACCCATGAGATGTACGCTCCCGTCTAATTTGGTGACGACGGCTTTCCCGTCCCACCGGAAGTCAACAAATCCGAATGCGTCGGCTGGAAGGTCGGGATCCCACTCATCCGTCCACCTTTCTCCAGTGAATCTGGGAGAGGTTACCTTGAAATAGCCCGGTCCGGCTTCGCCATTATGAGTGTGGCGAGCGGAGGCAAATGAGATCAGACTGGAGGGAGAGACCGCCTGTCCCAGACCGGTTACACAGAATGCACCAAAGAGTTCCTCATGTGCCGGAATGGGACGAACCCCCTGGCCGCTTTGACCCGAATCATCTCCTCCGACAAAGAATACATTCATCCCCAATGCAGGAAACACGCTGACACGGTACCAATAAGACTCCTGATCCTCGTCGGCCCTGGCACCGGCGTCTTTCCCAATCAGAAACACATCCTCGATCGCGTAGTTCACATACGGTGCCAACCGCCATGGATACCGGGCATTCACGGGGTGAGGGATGGCATTTCCATTCCGGTCCCTGGCAGGTTCGTCTGCATAACCCCCTGGGAGCCGGCCCTGATGATCTTGCGCATACATCATCAGTGCCTGGCCCAGGGTACGGCCCGCATTCATTTCCTTCAGGCGTTCCGCCCGGGTCAGCGTTTTACCAATGGCAGGAACAATCAGGGAACTGAGCAGCGCAATGATCGCGATCACTACGAGCATTTCAATCAGGGTAAACCCGGATCGTTTCATCTTCGAATCCTCCGAAAGACGCTACGCATCACCAAGACTCCGATGAAAAGGAGTCCGACGGCGGAAGGTTCCGGGATCACATTCACATCCAGAGAGAGTGAGCCTGGTTGGCCGACAAGGTTTTCTTTGGTGTCATAAGATGGATAGACTGCCGGGCCTCCCTGACTCGCTGCATGGAAGGACGTGGCCACCAATCCAACCCACCCTTCATCCAACTGCTGTTGAAGAAATCCACGTACGTGAGGGGATGTCAGGTTGAGCTGGAATGTAATGTCCATTCCCGCTTCCACCGTATCGCCGGGATTCAAACCTGTAACCGTACCAAGCCCAAATAAAACAGGATCGAAACCGGAAGCGCCATTGTTGCCAAAATCGAGTGAGTTGGAGACATCCACCGAGTTCCCGCCCCCATCAAATCCGAGTGCGAACACATTCCGCACGCCGGAAAACATGGGAGGTCCTGGAGGGCCCGGAGGACTGAATGCGCTGCTTTCGGTGAAGGAGCTGGAGTCGAAACCGTTTCGATACCCGGCACCAAACAATTCCATTGGACGACCGGCATCGCCATCCACTCCGCCTGACTGATAGGTCGTGTAGGAATCCTGTGTGGGATCATAGGTGAAATCACCCCCACTGTGACGTAGCGTCAGGGTGGCAGAATTGATCTGATAATTTGCAGCACCCTGCCCGGAAGAAATTTGTCCGGTGGTATCAAAACCAATGAGGAACTGCGCATCCCGTTCATCGAATCCGGGGCTGCCCGGTGCGCCAAAAGTAGAACCAGATGACCGGGTGCCGGGTGTACCGTTAAACGGATACATCCAGCGGTCGAGGTCCGGGGTTGAGAAGGTTGCCGGACTGCCAAAGATGATCGTCGGAGTGAATAGAAGGACAACAAGAGTGTGTTTCATTTTTTGGAGAGGTTTCGAGTTAGAGAGAAGGAGACATTCGGTCGGTTAGACCACGCCAGGATTCCAGTTCCTGCTGACCGGGTTTGCGTTCACCAAAGAACAGAGCGATTTCAGTGCCTTCGGCGTCATAGAGTTCGAGGGAGGTCACGGTTCCGTCCCGGGTGGGCTTGCGAACCACCCAGGCCTCTGCCACCAGATCTTCCCGCAAGTGAAGATTAAACCCAGGGTCCATGATGTTGAGCCAGTCTCCATAGCGGATAATCTTATTCACCGGACCGGTATGGATTTGAATACAACCCCGGTTTCCGACAAACACCATGATGGGAACCTGCTGCGTGGAGGCTGTCTGGAGCATGTCCTCCAGGTTCCCGACCGGAACCTCTCGTGCACGGGACTCACCGGCCATGCGCAACGCATCCAACCGTGCAATATGATGGCGTTTCAGCAGAGGAAAAAACTCGTGCGTGTCTTTCATCCCGTCCCAATCGGAGCGAAACGCGTCCAGATCGAGCTCATCCGCCGACCCAGTCTTGGGTTTGGGGATCTCTTCTACCACGAACGCTGTTGGTTCGGGATCTGTATGTTCGGTTACGAAGGCTTGCCAGGCTGCAGCATCCGTCCCTTCGCGCATAAAGATTTTGTGTACCGCCTGCCCGGCCCCGTTAAAGACCTGAAGACTGTGCTGGGGAGCACCGTTTTTTTCCACGGTTACGGCATAGAGCCGGTGCCAGTGTCTGAGAAAAATCCGGAGATCAATGTCATGATTCACCACCTGGGCCATTCCCATTCGTTCAAAGAAATTCAGGTGATCGAACTGCCCGGTCTTTTCATGGACAGCGGAGGGATTCCGCGTCAGGGCCATGACGTCACCCAATGCGGGGAGACCTTCAAGAAAGGCTTTTGGATCGGATCGAAGGGCCGTGCTTTCAAAACCACAACACGCATCGACCCATTCGCCTTCCGTGACACCCATCAAATGAGCGACATCGATTTGGCGCTTTCCGGTGAAACGTTCAGGTTCATCCAGCCATTTCTGACGGAGAGGGTGCATGGTGAGTTCAGGGGTTAGAGATGAGGCCATAGGGGGCTCCTGATGATAGCGTAAGGGATTCTGGTTCAAAAAAAGGGAGTTCAGCCGGGACATCTTCGGGTTGCCAGCGTGGAGAAAATCCGGATATTTGCCGCAGCCGCAGGCCAAAGACACGGGAGAGAAGATCCGGCGTCATCACCTCCGCGGTTGGACCCTGCCGAACCACTCGCCCCCGGTCCATCAGCACCACCCGATCCGCAATCCGGGCAGCATGATTCAATTCATGAAGCACGATAAAGACGGAGACACCCTCATCAGCCAGCGTCCGTACCTGGGCCATCAGGCGCTCCTGATGACGCAAGTCGAGATGGGCAGTGGGCTCATCCAATACCAAAAGGCCCTTCCCCTCCTTCCTCGCCTCTGCCAACTGGGCAAGAGCCCGGGCAAGCCATACCCTCCGACGCTCTCCTCCGGACAGGCTAGTCACCGCCATGGACGCCAGACGTGTCAGCTCCATTTCCTCAAGGGCCTGCTCCACGATGAGAGACGCTCCGCGTTCCCGATGTGGGTAGCGTCCCATTTCCACGACATCCCTCACGCTAAAATCGAAGGACAACTCCGTCTGCTGGTTCACGATTGCTCGCTGTTGAGCCAACAATCGGGGGGTGAGGTGCGCAATTGGAGTTGCGTTCCAGCACACGGATCCTGACGTCGGAGTCCATTCACCGGACATCAGGCGCACCAATGAACTCTTCCCCGCACCATTGACCCCAAGGACGACCGTAACCGTACCGGGTTCCGTTTGCAGGGTCACCCCGTCCAGAATATGGCGGGTCCCTTTCACCACCCGGACGTCTTCAAAGAACATCATGCCCTCACTCCCCTTCGGATCAGCAGATAGATGAAAAAGGGAGTTCCCATCAGCGCTGTCACCATCCCGATCGGCAGTTCTGCGGGCGCAATCACGGTCCTGCACAGTCCATCAGCCAACGGAAGAAACATCGCACCCAGCATGAGGCTCGCAGGAACGAGCGTCCGATGAGAAGGGCCGAATATCAGGCGGGTGATATGAGGGATCACTAATCCGACGAAGCCGATGAGTCCGGACCAGGCGACCACCAGTGAGACCATCCAACAGGAACATCCCACCAACAAAGCCTTTGTCCGTTCCACATGGACACCCAGAGAGGCGGCATCCGCCTCTCCACTCAGGAGCAGGTTCATGGGGTGCCGCAGCATCCAGACCAGAACAAAGGCCGGTAAAAGTGCCACACCCAATCCTGCCATTGCAGTTCCGCCCACCCGGCCGAGGCTGCCAAAACTCCAGAAAGTGATGTTGCGGAGCTGTGCGTCATCCGCAACCAGCAGCAACACCCCGATCAGCGCACCGCACAATGCATTCACCGCAATTCCCATTAACAGCATGGACTCCACCCGGATCCGTCCTCCGCGATTCGAGACGCGATAGACCAATCCGGTGGTGAAAAGCCCTCCCAGGAAGGCTGTTGCAGGAATCGCCAGCGGGTGGACCATCACTTCAGGTAAAGATCCCGCACTTATCGTAAGGGCTGCTGCCGCCAGTGCCGCCCCACTCGACAATCCCATCAGACCAGGATCTGCCAGTGGGTTCCTGAACAGGGCCTGCATACAGACCCCGCCCAACGCAAGCCCGGCTCCGGCCAGTGCCCCAAATCCTACCCGGGATAAACGAAGTGACAATAAAACAGAGGAGGCAACGTCATCCCCCGGTTGACCCCGAAAAGCCTCCCACAGGATCCGTACCATTTCAAGAGGTGGGATTTTAAACGCACCCAAAGAAAGAGACATGCCCCACGAAACAACGAGCAGGAGCGGGAGACCCCATGTCCAAAGGGGGAATCTGGGTTCGATTGCTCTCATGCGTCATTCCGTGAGTCGTGACCGTAATTGATCGACAGCGTCCACTGTACGAGGGCCAAAATTCAGCAGGAAGGTATCCTCCATGACCACGATCTTTTTTTCCTTCCCAGCGGGTGTGTGCGACATTCCTGGAAGTGACCACACCCCGTCTTTTCCTCCCATCGCTTCCAGACCGTTAGTGGTGACAAGAATGACCTCAGGTTTGGAAGCTACGAGTGACTCTGCTGTGAGAGGACGGTATCCTTCAAATCCAGCCACACTGTTTTCGGCTCCAGCCAGCCGGATCATTTCGGCTGCACCTGTCTTGGTACCCGATACCATCGGGGCTCCGGCACCTCTGGCATAGAGAAACAGGACTTTGGGAGCGGAGGGTAAGACCTCAACGGGGTTCTCAGCCCGTTCTTTCAGAGGCTGGGCTAAGGCAAGGGCCTGTTCCTGTTTGCCCACTTTCTTTCCGATGTCCACAATACGGGTCACGGCACCTTCGAGGGATTTTTCCGCCGTGACCAGTTCCACATCGACACCTGCCTGACGTAACTGTTTGATCACATGAGGAGGACCCGCGTCCTCCGTTCCCAGAACCAGGTCCGGCCGGGTGGAAAGCACGCCTTCCGTTGATACCATTCGGTAATACCCAACGCGGGGCAGGCTAGACTGCTCATCGGACAATTCACTGGAGGCGTCCACTGCGACCAATGAATCGGTTGCGTCAAGTGCCTGAAGCGTTTCCGTTACAACCGAACCAAGAGACACAACTCTGGTTTCTGCATAAGAAATTCCTGCGAACAAGAGGATAGTAATGAGAACAATTTTTATCTTTACCATTCATTTGTTATATATGCAAATCATTTGCAGTCAATCATAACTTATGGATAAATACCAATTCTTATGGAATTTCCTATACGTGACAGGACTCAACCGGGATGCGGAATAAATGGTTTGCTCCTGATTTTGCATAAGAATCTACTCACTATGGCCTATTGTATGAGGGGGGTATGTCCACAGTAGCCACTTTATCCTGTATGTCCTTGACATACCCTACTAAACTCATAGAGATAGTGGACTATGATCTCGAAGAAGTGCATGTATGCCTTAAAGGCGGTATTGGCTCTGGCCCGGAACACGGGTGGGAAGCCGATGACCATCCATCAAATCGCGGAATCGGAACAGATTCCGGCCCGGTTTCTGGAAGCGATTCTGCGTGATCTGAAACAGAACGGACTCACCGATTCCGTCCGCGGGAAGGATGGAGGCTATTTACTGGCCATCCCTCCCCGGGAAATAAGTGTGGGCCAGATCGTCCGCTTAATGGACGGTCCCTGGTTTCTCCCCCCGGAGCACGAAAAAGAAAACGTGTTCGACCCGGTCTGGGAAGAGGCCCGGGACAAACTGGCCGACGTGCTGAACACAAAACATTTCCAAACCCTTGTCGCGGAACAGGAAGATTTACGCCGTTCCGATATTATCCATTACAACATCTGAGCGGTCATCCCATGAGCACACTCCCTGATTTACACGACGCCAATTCGCACCTCGAAACCGCCTCCCCGGAAGACATTCTCCGCTGGGGACATGAGGTGTCCGGTGGGCGTATCATCATCTCCACCAACTTCCGCCCCTATGAAGCGGTTCTGCTTCACATGGCGGTACAGCAGATTCCGGACATCCCGGTTCTCTGGGTGGACCACGGATACAACACCCCCGCCACCTATCGCTGCGCGGAAGCCTGCCGCGAAAACCTCAGCCTCAATGTCCACCTTTACATTCCCGCCCGCACCGCCGCGCACCGGGACACGGTTCTCGGCGGAATTCCGACCCTGGATGACGAAGCGACCCATGATGTGTTCACCGAAGAGGTGAAACTGGAGCCCTTCCGCCGCGGCATGGCCGAATTGAAACCGGTGGTGTGGCTGACGGCTCTCCGTCGGGTACAGAATCCCAACCGTGAAACCATGGACATCGCGTCATTGACGCCTGACGGAGTGGTCAAACTGTGCCCCGTCCTCTCCTGGACAGACGAACAGATGCAGGCCTACATCGAGCAGCACAACCTTCCGAATGAAGACAACTACTACGATCCAACCAAGGTTCTGGAAAGTCGGGAATGCGGCTTGCACCTCGATTCGGCAAAGCTATAAGGCCCGGACGCCTATTTCTAAGACACGTTTTCCCTATCTCTCATGAGCCAGTATAAACTCTCCCACCTTCAATTGCTGGAAACGGAGGCCATTCACGTCATGCGTGAGGTTGCCGCCGAATTCGAGCGTCCCACCCTGATGTTCAGCGGCGGCAAAGACTCTGTGGTCATGCTGCGACTTGCAGAAAAAGCCTTCCGCCCTGCCCGTCTCCCCTTCCCCCTGCTGAATGTTGACACCGGACACAATTTTCCGGAGTTGAACGATTTCAGGGACCGTCGGGCTGAGGCACTCGGGGCCAAACTCATTGTCCGCACTGTGGAGGACGCTCTGGAGAAAGGCATTGCCACTCAGGTCCCGGGTGAAATCAGCCGGAACCGGCTGCAGATCCCGACCCTTCTGGCGGCCATTGAGGAATTCGAATTTGATGCCGCACTGGGAGGCGCCCGCCGTGACGAGGAAAAAGCCCGTGCGAAAGAGCGTTTCTTCTCCTTCCGGGATGAATTCGGTCAGTGGGAACCGAAACGCCAGCGTCCCGAACTGTGGAACATCTACAACGGCCGGGTACATCCCGGGCAGAACATGCGGGTCTTCCCTCTGTCCAACTGGACGGAAATGGATGTCTGGGAGTACATCAAACTCGAAGAGCTTGAACTCCCCTCCATCTACTATGCCCATGACCGTGACGTGGTCCGGCGTGGAGGCCAGTGGCTCCCGGTGAATGACCTCCAGCCTCCGAAAGAAGGAGAAGAAGTCCAGAACCTGAGAGTGCGTGTCCGCACCATTGGGGACATCATGACCACCGGCTGCATTGAATCCGAGGCAACCACCATCGACGACATCATCGCCGAAGTCTCCGCCGCCCGGGTCACCGAACGCGGAGGCCGTGCGGATGACAAAGTATCTGAAAGCTCTATGGAAGACCGTAAACGCGAAGGATATTTCTAGTAAATAGAGGTCAGAGGATAGAGGTCAGATCGAGATGTATTTCACCTTTAACCTGGACCTATGCCTACTGATCCTGACCTCATCTTTCTCTGACTTCTGACCTCTTCTTTCTCATGACTACGACAAATACTCAACTTCTCCGCTTCACCACGGCCGGCAGTGTGGATGACGGCAAAAGCACTCTCATCGGCCGCCTGCTGCACGACTCCAAGTCCATCTTCGAGGACCAGTGGGACTCTCTGCAGAAATCCGCTGACCTCGCAGGCGGCAGTGAAGTCAACCTGGCCAACCTGACCGACGGACTCCGGTCCGAACGTGAACAGGGCATCACCATTGATGTGGCCTACCGTTATTTCGCCACCCCCAAACGGAAATTCATCATCGCCGACACACCCGGACACGTGCAATACACCCGGAACATGGTGACCGGTGCTTCCACCGCAAACATGGCACTGGTTCTCATCGACGCCCGGAACGGTGTGGTGGAGCAGTCCAAGCGGCATGCCTACATCAGCAGCCTGCTGGGCATTCCCCACATGGTGGTCTGCATTAACAAAATGGACCTGGTGGACTACAACGAAGAGCGGTTCCGGGAGATCCGGGAAGAATTCTATGAATTTGTTCCCCATTTGGAAATCCGGGACATTACCTTCATTCCCATCAGTGCGTTGAAAGGGGATAATGTCGTTTCGGACTCCGAGAACATGCCCTGGTACCACGGCCCCACCCTGTTGAGTCACCTTGAGGATGTGTACATCGCCAGTGACTGGAACCTGAAAGATTTCCGCATGCCGGTGCAGTACGTCATCCGTCCTCTGACCGATGAGTATCACGATTACCGTGGATTCGCGGGCCAGATCACCGCGGGACGGGTGAAAGTCGGTGATGAGATCGGCATCCTTCCCTCCGGCACCCGCAGCAAGGTGAAAGCCATTCATGAAGCGGGTGGGTCGGTTGAAGAGGCGTTCTGCCCACAGTCTGTGTCCATTGAACTCGAGCACGATATCGATATCAGCCGTGGCGATACCCTCACCACCATGGAAAACCTTCCCTACACCACCAAAGACCATGATGCCCACCTCTGCTGGATGCATGAAAAACCTTTGGTGCTAGGCAAAAAATACCTGATCAAACATGGTGCGCGCAGTACCAAAGTCGTATTCCGCGAACTCCACAGCAAAGTGGATGTGCAGACCTTGGAAGAAAAATTTGAGGTCACCGAGATGAAGCTGAACGACTTGGGACGGGTGAAATTCCGTACCATGGCCCCTCTCGTATACGATGCGTATAAGAAAAACCGCTATGTTGGCGGGTTCGTGATTATCGACGAAGCCACCAATGACACCGTCGCAGCCGGTATGCTCCGCTCTCCTGAAAAAGCACAGCCGGTGCCCGAATTCACCGACTACATGATCTGAGTGGCTACGTGACCGAACGGCAACAGCTCCGGATCCTTTCCCGCGGGAGTCCTCTCGCGCGGCTGCAGGTAGACGAAGCCATGCCGGCCCTGGAACACGCACTCCCCGGCAGAACTTTTGAGGTCGATATTCTGGAAACGGTGGGCGACCGGGACCTGACCACACCTTTAACGGATCCCTCGATTCCCACAGATTTTTTTACCCGGGAATTGGATCAGGCTCAGATGGAGGGACGGGTGGATCTCGTCATCCACAGTGCAAAAGATCTACCGGATCCCATGACGGAAGGCCTGGTGATTGCCGCCATGCTCCCGGCCCAGGACACCCGGGATGCACTGGTTCTGCGGGATGGGGTGGATCTCTCTGCAGGTGGAGTGATCGGCACCAGCAGTCCGGTACGGGAAGCCGCGATCAAAACGCTGTATCCGGACATCACCTGCAAAGCCATCCGCGGGAGCATTGGCCAACGCGTCGATCAAACCGATGCCGGTGACTACGATGCCGTGATCATTGCCGGCTGCGCCCTGCAACGCCTTGGGATGGAGGACCGGATTGATGAGTGGCTCGATTACGAAACCACGCCGCTTCAGGGACGGCTGGCCATCACCGTTCGGGAATCCGATCACGAACTCCGTCAGGCTCTGGCAGCCATTGACGTACGCCGTACTGCCGGCCTGGTCGCACTGGTCGGCTGCCCAGCTGACGCACGTCTCTTAGGCGGACAGGCGCTTGAACTGATGGATGCGGCCGACGTCATCCTGCACGACCGCTTGATTCCGCAGGAAGTCCTCCAGCGGATGGGAAACCGTGGAGAATATGTCGGAAAAATCGGCCATTCCCACTCCACCACTCAGGCCCATATTCACCGTCGGATCCTGCATGAGGCGGAAGCCGGAAAGCTGGTGGTTCGACTGCATGGTGGTGAGCCGGGTGTTCTCGGCCATCTGGGGGAAACCCTGGACTACTGCGCCTCCTGGAATTTGCGTACCGAAGTGGTCCCGGCGGTCTCGGCCGCCCAGGTCACCGCTGCCCGCGGACGCTGCAGTCTGACCCATCGGTACGAAGGGCGCAGCATCACCTTTCTCAGCGGACACAAAGGACTGTCTGATCACGCACCCGAAGCACTGACTCCCGAGCACGGTCATCTTGCAGTCTATATGGGTGTGCGGGATGTGAAGGCAATCCAGCAGAGATTGCTGGAGGCGGGATGGAACCCGGAGGCCCCAGTGACCATTGGACACAAACTCGGCTCTCCGGAAGAACAGGTACAGGACACCACGCTGGAGACCCTGCCGACCCTGCCTCTGAAATCACCGGCCGTCTTTCTGGTCGGTCCCCGACCACATGACCAATCCGCCACCCTGTTCACCGGGACGAACCCAAGCAAATTTCTCAAACACGGTCCCCTGCTGCATGTGCCGTTCATCCAGCTGACCCCGCTTCCACTGGAAGACCGGGTTCAGGTTCTCCGTGAGAAACTCGCGGACTGGGACGGCATCATTTTTCCCTCCAGCCCGGCAGTCTCCTGTTTTATGGATGCCCTGCTGGAACTCGGTGATACCCGTCTGCTCGCCGGAAAACAGATCCTGGCCGTAGGCCCCCTTACCGCTGCAACCCTGCTGGATTTCGGCATCCAAGCAGATGGAGCTCCAGAGGGTTTTGGCGGGGCCGCCGCCCTGGCCAACCTGCCGGGGCTGGTTCCAGGTCGTTACGGATACCCGACCTCCGACCACTCCCCTCTGGAACAACGGGCTGCGGCACTAGCACCTTCAGGGATCGAGCTGGACGGCGTGGTGTTTTACCACAATACACCCACCGCACCAGAGCAGCTCCCCACACAGCCCTTCGACCGGGTCCTCTTCACCGCCGGCAGCACCGTCCACGCCTACTTCAAAGCGTTCCCGGAAGAAAAAGACGCAAACCGGGAATGGCTGGCAGTGGGAACCTCTACCCTGAAGGGGCTACATCAGGTAGGCGTCACCGGCAGAATCATCTCCTGAAGTGCCTTCGGTCGCTACCGGCTACGCTCCCCCCTCCCTACTCGCTTTGGTTTTCGATCATTTTTGTCCAGAAGATCGCAAAACGTTTTACCGATACCCATCCATGGGAGTTGAAATTCGCCTGTGACTCCTCGTCCATGTCGCCCTTGAACCTTTCTACTGGATTCTCCTTGGGATCCGACGTGAAGTAAACCTTCTTCAGGTATTTGCCGTTCTTCCTGTCCGTCCGGATGATGCAGAAATGCGTTTGCTCCTCACGCAACGCGATTCCGCAAAGTGCGGAGACAACGGCAAACGCGGTTCCTTGAGCATCGGGATCGATAATGTCCACCTCCACCAGGCTGATTCCCTGATCATGGCTCTTCTCTTCTATCACCACCACATTTCCGGGTTCATCCACGTTCACCCGGATAAACCGGTCCGCAGCAAACACAGTTCCGTAGACAAAAACCAAACATCCAAACGCGATTCTATTGATCATGACGACACCTCAGGATTTGCTCTCAACGATTCCTTGTAGTTCACCACATCTTTTATGTCAATTTTATTGTCATAAACAAACGTGATGGATCAGCCTCAACGCTTTCGAGAAAGAGGGAGTGAAAAGCCGGGTTCCCAGCGAGGGGTAGACATTCTTTTCTCCGCCCAGACGTCAAATCGGGATTTGAGTTCCTTCTCGAGGATGGTGTACACTGGTCTGTGTTCCCTTCTTCACCAGGGGCACCCATCGGAATGAAAAAGAAGCCCCCCTCCTGGAGACGCCACCGCACCTCTGTCATCGGCTGGTGCAGCCTGGGCCTCTTCATCGTTTCTTTTTTGCTCAGCCAGGCATACCTGGAACGATACACTCCCTGGCGGAAAGCGGCCTATGAGACGAGCCTTCCCCTGGAGAATGCCCAACAGATTCTCGAAAAAACCATCCGGTTTGAGAAAGAAATCCCTACGGACCCGGAAGCGTTTCAAGACAACCTTCTTCACCGGGCCAATTTGTATCAAAAGGCATACCGACGCCCCCTGCCCCTGGTAAACCCCATGCAAACTGTTGACGGCTGGGGACACCCGTTTCAATACCGCACCACCCCATCAAACTCACCGGGGTATGAGGTCTTTTCGGTTGGTGAAGACGGACGGGCCGGAACCCGTGATGATCTCCCATCGACATTCAACCCGGCAGTCACCCCACCCCATTTGATCTGGTGGGAGAAAACCGCAATCGTCCTCTCGGCAATGAGTATCTTCGCCGCAGGGGTTTGGGTCTATCTGCTATTGGCTCCTCTCCCCGCAATCACGGCCTTCAAATACTGCCTCATCCTCTTCGCGGGCTGTTTTCTCTGGCAATTGCTTTTCCCTCCACTGGGAGGTGTCGTACACCACACCCTATGGAATTGGCTCATGCTCCACCTCTACATAGGGTCGATTGTCTGTATTCTCGGCATGTTGGTCGGACGACCGATTCAGGTTCTCATCCTGCGAAGCAAAGTTGCGTGATCTCCTCTATCCGGGAGAGGATCTACTCCCTGGAAAATAGATTCGTCTGATACACAAATGTTCCGATCAGGACTGAGATCATCAGTTTCCGGAAAAGCTCTTCGTAGGGTTCCGGCAGGATGCTCCAGGTTCCGGAAGGAATCAGGAACGTGAGCAACGCAACCGTGACCAATCCGATACTGTGCAGGGTGATCCAGCCAAAATGGAACGGGGATTTTGCGCTGAAGGCAAAGGTCATCAGCATCCCGCTGCCCAGAAAAAGAAATCCAATGTGGGCGGCAAGAAAACTGATGAGACCCGACATCACCATCCCCATCACCAACCCGGCGATTCCGGTCAGGACCAGCACTGTCACCGTGATTCCGGATGCCTTGTCGTGAAGATTCAAGGCATGACGGGCCTTGGAATCCATGAGAAGCAGGACATTCCCCATAGGACGGCTGATATACAGCCAGATGACGAATCCAAGGTACCCGAAGACGATGGCTAAACTTAACGTGCCCAGTCCCAACCGATCGAGGAACGAGGGGATCACTCTCGCACAGAGATACATACCCAGAACAATCATCCACCTCTTTTTACCGGAGAAAGAGGACATCCACATGAGATGACGGAAATAGGTGCGGTAGAAGAGGCTGCGGCTCCGATATGCTTCTTTGAGTCCTTCCCGGGCCCCTTCGGAACGGGGGTGAATTCGGAGGCTTTCTAGAAAATGCGTTTCCGCTGTTTTGACATCCCCTTTGTGCAGCGCATTCCAACCGGCCAACTCATGGTGATCAGCATCACCGGCATCCAGCATGAGAAGCCGTGCGGCATGTTCCTCCGACTCCTGTTGTTTTCCCTGCATACGGAGGGAGTGGTTGAATAAATTCAGCGCCTCGCTCTCCTCGGGGTTCCGCTCCAGGACCTGTCGGGCAAAGGTTTCAACCTGTTTCCATTCGGTTCGATGCGCATGATACTGCGCCATTCCGCACAAGGCATCCTCATCATCCGGATCGATCTCCAAAATCCGTTGAAATAAGGAACGGGCTGCCTCCACGTTTCCCATCCGTAACAGAACACGTGCACGGACCTGCAGCGCGCTGGGTTCATCCGGGGCCAACCGGATCACCTCCTCACTGATGGTGAGAGCTTCTTTCTCTTTTCCTTCCTGCATGTACAGGCTCCAGGTCAGAAGCATGAGCGTTTCCCAGGATTCCGGATCGGATTCCAAGGCTTCCCGCAGATGCGATTCCGCATCCTGCCAACGCCCCCTCTCTATCATCATCCGGCCAATGGACGCCGCTGCCGAGTCTGTCATGATTTTAATCCCATGTACTCCAGTACCTGATCATACAGCCCGCTTTGATTCGCATACATGGCATAATTTTTTGCACTGGCAAACCAGTCGGAGGTACTCGGTTTGACCTTTTTCGCCGCCTTCACCAACTGCTTTCCGGTGATGGGCACTACCCGGCCGGATTTCATGGCTTCCGTAAGTGCTTCTTCGGTCGCAACATCAAACAGCGCTTTCAAATCCGCTCCGGAAAACTCTTTGGTCACTTTTGCCAACGTTCGGAAATTCATCTTTTCCACGGGCTTCTCCCTGGCCATGACGTTCAGAATCGCCTCACGGGCCCCCTCATCCGGTGGCGGAACGAACACGATCCGGTCAAACCGACCGGGCCGGCGAAATGCGGGATCAATATGCCAGGGTGAATTCGTAGCCCCGAGAATCAGAACCCCGTCATTTTCCTCATGGCTTGAATCCATTTCCGCAAGGAATTGATTGATCAGCGTTCGTCCGGCACTTTGACGCATATCACGACGGTCTGCGGCCAAAGCATCCACTTCATCGATAAACAGGACACAGGGTTTATGCTGTCTTGCCAGTTCAAACAGAGCGTGCAGCTGTTTTTCACTGGAGCCAATCCACATGTTCAGTACTTCATGCAGACTCAGGGTGAGAAAATTGGCATTGATTTCCCCGGCAGTGGCTCTGCTGATGAGTGTTTTTCCACAACCGGGAGGTCCATACAAGAGCACCCCTCCTCCAACAGATTTTCCGTAGGCCTCAAACAGTTTCGGGTTCTCCATCGGATAGAGAACTTTCATCCGGATCTCCTCTTTCAGGGCCTCCATCCCCCCCACATCCTGAAAGTTGAGTTTCGGAGCCTCAAAATCCGGAAAGGGGGGTTCGTCACCCTCCCGATCCATGGAAATAGGCCCAAACGGCGTCATCCGCTGCGGCTCCTCTGGTGTCATGGGGTCGTCTTCCTCCGTATTCCGCCCCTCCGGATACAGTGTCTGTTCCAAGCCGGGGTCTGATACAGAGGCATCCCGCTTCAGACCCTCATCATAATACACCCGAGCCTCTTCCAGAGTACCGTCGGCCAGGGCAATACGGCTGGCCAGAATGTAGGCTGGTGCATAATCGGGACCTTCTGCCAACCAGGCTTCCAATCGGACCGCCGCCTCCGAGAGCTTGCCGGCCAGATAAAAGCTGTTGATCAACCCACATCGGGCCTGCTCATGCATGGGCGAAAGCGTCAGCACATGTTCCCAGGTTTCCTGCAGTTCCTGAAACTCCAGATCCTCCTCACAGGCCTGTGCATAAAGAATGAGCAGAGGAAGATTATCCGGGGAGTTCGTTAATGCTGCTTTAAGGGATTCACGCATATCAATCTCAGGGTCAGAGCCTAAAGGACGTTAAAAGACAACGACATGAGGCATGTCTCCATCCCGTGACACCTTGCATTCTCTGATGGGATTCTTTCAAGAAACCAAGCCATTTGCACTCGAATCCCGGAGAATCCTGCACCCAGCCCAGCCCCTACCTGAAAGAAAAACCCGCACTTGAGTTTGCTTTCCCATCATCCCTGAATCAGGGAAACAGACATGACAGATCAAGAAACAGACTGGACAACGACCCTGACCTGGACAAACTCGAAATAAGGATCAGTGGCAGGCCGGATCCTGAAGATGGGTACATCAAGGTTCTTTCCTGAACAGGATCGGAATCCCTCCTTTAAGGCACCGGGGGATGGAGAGGTAACCACCACACAGATGCATCTGTAGTCGCGAGCACTACATTCTTCCTCTGGGTATCGATACTAACCTTTACGACCGCCATTCCTGAAATGCGAAGTTCGTATAAAAGAGTCCGGGTTTTCAAATCAAATAGTTTGGTTGCCACCTGCTGACCTTTCACACTTCCGGTGACCAACATTTGTCTGCTGGAGCCGGGGAATATGGTATCTATCGTTTCCCGATATCCAGTGTTGAACACATCGGTGTTTTTGTCGAGCAGGTCGTACATTCCGATGTGACCATTGCCCTGGTGAAATAGAAGCTTCGGGGAATAATCCTCGCTCCCGGGGTGGAAGCAGACGGCGTCTATATTATCTGACACGTTTTCACGAACCTTCCGCCATACAACGTGTTTCAATGTGGGGGGCAAATGCGCGAAGTAAAGGGAAACGCCGGGTCCTTCCAGCTCACCAAGAGACGTGCGGTCCGTTGTTTCGCGAGCCGGAACCACGAGGGCCGCTGCATACTCGCCATTTGAAGAAAGTTTCACGCCGACGATTTCACCGGGTAACCGCGATTTCACTGAATCTGAAACACCTCCCTTTTCCGTAAAGCGATAAAGATCGATCTGTCCGTCCCGATCTCCTAGTAAGGCCGCTTGATTGCAAAGATCTACAGGAAACTCCTCGTCCTCCTGGCGTTTGAAGGTTCTACTTTGAGGAGAAGTACCACTCACATTTGCGATGGAGAGAAGGTCAAATCCGCCCTCATTCTCTACATAGGCAATGGACTTTGTCGTATCCGGGGAAACATAGAGGACTCTGCCTTCACCAACACTCTGGAGAAGATCATCTTCCACAAAACGACCGTCGTTTAATTGCGAAATTTCAACCCAATTCGGATTGTCCTGATACGGGTCCAGACTCTCGGGGTCCTGGATCTCAATGTATTCATCATAGGTTACATCTACTTCAGGATCCCACTGAACGGTTTCATGGTCTTCTGAACCCGGGCCAAAACGGTTCACCACCAGTCTGTTAGTGTTCGTCAGGAAATTCATATCAGCGACATATGATCCCGGAACCCCAGGATTCCGGCGCAAGGATTCCTGCAGTCCACTGTAAACCGTCACGGTATCGGATTCATCAAGCACATACACCCGGTCGGAAGCCTTGGATATCATCACGTCGCTGACTTCCGAATGACTCTTTCCGCTTTGCGATATGACTTTCAGTACCGTAGAGAGGTTCTGATCCATAAGCTCAAGTCTCTTCCCATCGATCACGATGACATGTCGGGTTCCATTCGAGCCAATGCATGTCGCTTCTCCTGATTGCGGCGTATACTCAATCTTTGAACCCGACTGAACAGTGCCCAATGTGATTTTTGACGGCACATGTGTGGCCCGGTCGTCAAATTGAGAACGGAGTAAAACTCTTCCTGAATCATGAAACGGTATCATCTGCAGCACGGTGGAAGAGTATGGCAAAAACCCAAGAATGGATTCAGTCTGATCTACAAGGTTTATCTCATAACCAGAGGTCTCGTGAAACTCTCCCCCGTCGATTTCCATAGACATTGTCAGGAGTACATGTCGCTGCGACGTTGCAGAAAAGACGTCAAGGAACCCCTCTTTATAAAGATTCCCGTCATATTCTTCATTTTCACGGGCAACATCAAAGGGATATCTCAGAGAGAGGTTCTCCGAACCATCCCGTAAGTTCCACCACCGCACTTCCTTGTCACCGTAGGTGAGAAAACCGTGATTGGCTGGGTCAAACGCCCAGGCATCACAGGCCACAGGTATGTCAAAGACCCGAGCCATGTTGGGACCGTGCATCTTAAACATGGCGACAGACTTTTCCAGTTGAACGGCGACTTGCCCACCGTCTGGGCCGAACTGGACGTTCCTGTCCAAGGGAACCGTCATCTTATGAATTCGGGTGGGCACGCTGCGGGTTGTGTTCCAAGACCACACGCTGCCGTCTTGGGTGATGAACAGAGCGTCACTCCTTTCTTGAGGTGTTTCACGGATTCCCATGGCCTTCACAGGAGAAGGAAACGTGAAGCGACCCAGGGTATGCTGACTGCGGGAGTAGAGAATGTCCCAGGCCAACCCCCTCCTGCCGGGTGGAAAATCCGTTTCAGATCCCAGCGTATCGAGGGCCTCCTGAGGACTGGTTCTCAGTTGGATCGCCACGCGGCGTAAATTCGCAGACCACGCATTTGCATCTGACAATTCACGGGCTACCAGGGCTTCTTTGGTCTTCTGAACGGCCCGGATGGTTGCAAAGGTTGTCGCTAGAGAAAGCACCATCAATGAAAGACCCGTGGACCAGGCCAGAATCATGGTTCTGCGATGTTGGCGGACATCCTCGCTGATCAGGTCGTGTAACGGACAGTCAACCAGGGTGGAGGCAATGCGGGCACAACCATGGAAAAATACAGGGTTGCGTTTCGTCAGTTCCTTTCGCAGTCGAAACCCTCGAAAGTCAACCCAGAGAGGTTCATTTGGAAACACGTCATAGAGCGCATCCGGAAGCGCGGTGGACTTGAGGCGATTAAAATCCTGGACATCTTCATTCCATTCGAGGACACCATCTGTCAACCCAATCAGAATATTCTTGGGTGACCCCTCATGTTTTTCCAGCCAGTATTGAACTTCTTTGTTTACCCATTTGGAGCCCTTCGCTTCCGGTGATGCAAGCAAGAGAAGAAATTCAGATTGATCCAAACCCTGTGAGATCACTCCCCAGGCATCGGGATCCGCTGCCAGATCGCTTTCATCCCGAAATATCGCCAGTTGTCTCCTGCGATACCAGGGACGAGCGATTCGCCCAAGCAGATTTTGAACGGCCTTTGCCACATGATGATCACCGTCATGGCTGTATGAGATAAATGCGGAATACCTATCCAGCTTCTTGATGTGTTTCATCCTAGTGAAGAAAAACAGAATCGGGTGGTAAAGAGAGCCAAAAGCATATCTTTTTAACTCTGTTCAAAATCTCATCAAATCTGTGGCCCCGGTAACAGAAACGCGTAAGGACCAGGAGATACTAGCCGTCAACACTCTCCTGCTCCAGGTGCCTGAATCATGTGCCGGGTACTCGGTGCGTCAACCTCCGCGATTTCCCTAAGACCCCGATGGCAACAACAGCACCACCCCAAGATCCAACGATGGTTTCAGAGAAAGATGCGAAGAACCTGCCGGAACATCGCATTAAAATCCCTGGCATCGAAACTGAGCAAAGCGAGTTATCACATGCGCAGGGATGGAGTCGATTTCAACGAACAACTGCTGTTCGGCTGATCATGCGGCGGGGTCCGGGAGCCAGTAAAGGGGTGGGAAAAACCACCGGGCTGATTGGAACCGGACTCCGCCGCGCCATTTTAACGCGAACGAGAAAACCGATGCGCCCCCGGCGTGAACCAGCAAAGGGTTGGAATCCTCTCCGAGATCGGAACCAGGAGAACCACGGGGCTGAAACCATCATATGGAAGCGAACCGGGTACATAGCATTTTCGGGTTCTGCAACTGCAGGATGTGGCGTCGGATCATCCGGTCTTCGGACTGGACCCGCCGCTGAAAACCATACGGGTGACTGAAGCAATCATCGGCGAAAACCAAGAGGCCAAACGTCTTCTCGCTAGCCAAACGTGGCCCCGGCCAAACAGGTGATGTTGGTTCAAAGGGGTACAGGGGAAATTTGTGTATTGACCTCCTGCCTTTGATGGGTGACCCTCCAGCCAACGCTTTTAATTATCTGTATGTTACAATGTTCTGCCCCCCCCC
>DIYN01000039.1 GCA_002429065.1 Verrucomicrobia bacterium UBA6053
TAGTTTTATTTAAAATGCTCTAGAATCGGCATGATGCCAATAGGATGCCGGTTTTTGCAGGAGGATCACGAATAGCAAAGGTTCACTGTTGTGGATGACAAGACAGAAAAGGGGGGTCACCTCATCGTCTGAACCCGGGTGATTTCAGGATGGCCAGCTCAGGCCTGAAGGGTCGGAATTCCACTTCAGGACGGACACCTTCATGAGGGTCGATCCTTCACATCTGGCGGCTCTCCAGATCCTCCTCCACCTGTCGCAGGATCTCCTCCGGTGACACCCATTTCCCCTGCCCGATACCCGGGCATTCCTCACAGGTTTTGTGCCAGGCATCCTCACTCCGCACATTCTTGAACCAGAACGGGTACAGCCTGCATTGGGTGGGCTTTACGGCGTGGATGGAACAGCGGCCCTCACGGAAAAACACACAGTCTCCGTTGGCGTGTTCGCGTAAGAGCCATTCCCCCTCCTCCCTCCGGGCATATCCGGATGCCAGCTCCTCCACGGTCATGCTCTGGTGCTCCGCGATCACCTCAAGTTCCGTCTCCGAAACGCGAACCCGGCCGGGTGCTCCGGTGCAGCACGCCCCGCAATCCGTGCAACTGAACTGAACGCCATTGGACAGAAAAGGGGGAAGGGCTGAGTGGGGCATCATCGTTCATCCCTAACCTGTCAAGACGCGGAACACAACTCAAGAGGCTCCCAAGCCCCCCCGGTAGATGTGGGACCTATTGAGTCCTATGAATGGCGCCGGGGTTTTACGCCTCCGGCGCACAAGTCCTACCCCGGCCCCTGGATCAAAGAGGGGCTGGAAAGCCCCATCTCCGTACTCACTGCGCAAGACATTCCATATCCGAACGTGTGTCCCATAGCCCCCGCCCTGTCCCCGGCATTGATTTTCCCCGAAATGAATGGATGTTTACATTTCATTTGTCATTCCTCTCTCCATGATTCTGGCTTTTCTCGATAACCTCGTCTCCATTGCGGCTGTCATCCTTTTGTTTGCGGGGACGGTTTTTATCCACGAACTCGGACACTTCATGACAGCCAAGTGGTTCGGCCTCCGCATTGACGTGTTTGCCATCGGGATGGGGCCTGCCTTCTGGCAGAAAAAAGTCGGAGATGTGGTCTACAAGCTCTGCTGGCTTCCCATCGGCGGATATGTGGCCCTGCCCCAGATGGACATTACCGGCTCGGCATTTGAGAATGAGGATGCAAAAGCCGGGAAACTGGAACCGGTGGAACCCTGGAAGCGGATCATCATCGCAGCGGCAGGCCCTTTTATGAATGTCATCGCCGCGTTGGTCATCGGGACCCTCGTGTGGGGGGCCGGGAAACAGCCCACAGAGGGGTTTCAGGAACCGACGGTGGGCTGGGTCTCTGAAAACAGTCCGGTGTATGCGGCCGGCATTCGGGAACAGGACAAAATCCTCCGGGTGAATGGCGATGATGTCAACTTCTGGATGGACGTGCAGATTGCCGCCATGCTGAATACTCAGCTCGATCTTGAGGTGGAGCGTGACGGGAAACCGGTGAACATTCCGACCCTCAAAACGGAACAGCTCAAAGTCGGCAACCGCACCTTCAGAATGCTGGCGGGAATCGGCCCCATGATGCCGGAGGAGACAGGGGTCCGCATCAGCAACTTCCGCGAAGGTTCCACCGCCTTTGCCGCCGGCATGAGACCGGGGGATATCATCACCGCAATTGACGGCAACCCGATCCGGGAAACAACAGAGCTGGTGGAGGCGGTCCGGGGTGCGGACGGCGCCCCTCAGACCATCGAGGTGCTCAGAGGATCCAAAACGCTCCAGTTCGAGGTTACAGCCGAATGGAAGCGTTTCTTCGAAGGAAAAACGGAAACCGAAACCACCGAATTCCGGCTTGGGATCCTCATGGCCGAGATTGACAAGCTGAAACAGCGTAGCGATCCGGAAGGCCCCCGGGGTGTACATGTGATCAATTTCCTTAAAGGATCCCCCGTGTATGAGAAGGGCGTGAACGCTGGCGACCTTATTACAGCGGTGAATGGGTCGAAGGTGACCTCCATTGCGGAATTCACCTCTGCCATGGAGAAACATGACGGCCAGGAACTGGAACTGACACTTCGACGCAGACAGGAAAACGTGACCGCACAGGTGACCCCGGCTCCTGCACCGGAAACAGCCCCCGCGGAACTCGAGACGGAAACCCCGCTCGGGCGCTGGATTATCGGCATCACCATGGATCAGGTGTATGAGCCGATTCACCCCAATCCGTTTCGTCAGGTCCGCTATTTCTCGGGACAGATCTTCCGAACCCTGATTGCGTTTACCCGCACGACTGAAATCAAACAGGCCAGCGGGAATATCGGCAGTGCGGTCCTGATCTTTAAAGGCATGCACTCTGAGTTGAGTGAAAGCGTGATCAACGGCCTGTGGTTTACCGCCTTGATCAATGTCAATCTGGCCATTCTGAACCTGATGCCCCTGCTGATCCTGGACGGAGGTCACATCACCCTGGCCACCTTTGAATGGATCACCGGAAAACGGGCTCCCAAGAAACTGATTACCGTCACGGCCAACGTGGTGGTGGTGCTGCTCATCTCCCTCATGCTGTGGTTGGGATTTAAAGACGTGATTTTTCTGGTGGGACTGAATGAAGAGGAGAATTCCGCAACCGCCGCTCCCGTATCCACCGCGACTCCGGCACCCGGGCCCTCCACCCCCTGACCCCTGGTCCCTTGAACGGAGGACGGATGACCACCCACCCGCTGGATCAGAACAGCTTTAACCGAATCCCCCTGAATGTCCCCGGGGAGCTCTACGTCAGCCCCATGCCGTATGGGAGGTATGATACCCATCGGGTATTCCGGTTTTTTAAACAGGAGGAAATTCAACGGGTGGTCATGTTGCTGAGTGATCAGGAGATCCGAAAACGATGCCGGAAAGATCTGAAAAAGCTCTACGCCCGGAACCGGATGGAGGTGACACAGTTCCCCATGGTGGATTTCCTGCAGCCCGGGCATGGGGACATGGACAAACTCATCCCCGAACTGACCGAACGGCTTCGGGAAGGGGAACGGATTGTGGTTCACTGCCATGCGGGTGTGGGCCGCTCCTCTGTGGTGGTGGCCTGTCTGGTGGCGGTGATTGAACACATGCGTCTCGATGAATGCATTGAACATGTGAAAAACCACATGGAAACCAACATCACGGTCGACCAGAAACGGTTTATCTCCGGATGGATTGAACGGCTGCATGAATCAGATCCGGATGCCCCGCTGGTTCTGCGCAGTGCGGAACTCATCACCACAGGAAGTGAGCTTCTCCAGGGACGGATACTCAACCGTCATGGGTTCACGCTGGGGGGATTGCTGACCTCCTTTGGGCTCCCTCTGGTCCGGGAATCCATTATACCGGATGACGCCTATGCAATTGAGCAGGCGGTTCTGGAGGCCGTGAGCCGCAGTGATCTGGTGATTGTGACCGGTGGACTGGGTCCCACCGATGATGACCGCACACTGGAAGCGGTCGGAAAAGCACTCCGCCGGGACATCGTTTCAAATGAGAAGGCGGATCAGCACCTCACCGATTTTTTTATCACCCTGAGACGGACCCCCTCTGCGCAGCAGAAACGGCAGGCACGGGTCCTGGACGGAGCCGCTGTCTATATGAATCCGGTTGGGATTGCCCCCGGTCAGCGACTGACCCTTAGCAATTCACGTCACCTGTGGCTCCTGCCAGGCCCTCCCCGGGAGCTCAACGGACTCCTGGATTCCGCCGTTCAGCCCTGGCTTGACCGGGCAATCACCCGGGACGATCATCACCAGCGCATCTTTCGCATCGTGAATCAATCCGAATCCACGGTACAGGATAAGGTCAAAGCCTTCCGCAACCATCGGGAGGTGGAAACCGCCTATTGTGCCACTCCGGGCAGTGTCGAACTCCGTTTCACCGGGAAAGAAGAGGATGTGAATGAGCTCAGGGCCCAGGTGCTACAGACCTTCCGGGAGGATGTGCTGAATGAAACCGGTGACCCGGTGGAACTGGAAATCGCACGTATCATGACAGAACGGACGCAGACACTGTCCGTAGCCGAATCCTGTACTGCCGGAGGAATGGGAAAACGCCTCACCGATGTTGCCGGAGCCTCTTCCTATTTTGCCGGAGGGGTGATCTCGTATTCCAATGACGTGAAATTTCGGCAATTAGGGGTCAATCCGGATCTTCTCGAAACCGAAGGTGCGGTGAGCAAAACGGTCGCCATGCAAATGGCGCAGGGGGTGCGAAATCTGCTGAATACGGACTGGGGAGTCAGTGTCACCGGGATTGCGGGTCCGGGAGGAGGCAGTCCGGAAAAGCCCATCGGACTCTTCTTCATCGGGGTGGCCGGTCCTCAGGGGTCCAGCGTGTATGAGTATCAGGTCAAAGGAAACCGGGACCAAATCCGTGAACAGGAAATCCAGCGGGGTCTGATCAACCTGTGGAAAGAGCTGACCCGAAATTTGGACTAAACGGTTTAGCGTGAACAATGCGGCCGAAACCGTTCCCGGCCCGCCCCCCCCCTCACAGGACCTTCATACTGGTCTGAAGGCCGACAGTCCCTTTCCGCTGAGAGTCGGAACATATCCACCACCGCATCGTAGTTGACAATTCTATATAAAGAACTATGTTCTATATATGGAACAAACTTCCCCAGCACCGGCATTAGCCCGGGGAATAGCGCTTTTGGAGCAGTTAACCCAGGATGGCCAGCAGCCACTGGAGCAGTTGGCAGCTCGAAATCAGTGGCCCAAATCAAGTGTTTTGCGATGTCTGAAGACTCTGGAGTCCCTTCACCTGGTGGAACAGGACCCCGGCTCCCGTCATTGGCGCGCACTGGCCAAACTCACTCCTCTGGACTCTCCACGTGCAGTGATTCTGAGGAAATGTACGGAACAACTTCCCGGCCTGGCAGAGCAGACCGGTCATTGTGTGGAACTCTATGAGGTTCAGGGCCGGGACGTCACGTTGGTGGACCGTACCGACCCTGAAGGCAGCCAAATTGTGGTGCAGGCCCGGATTGGCTCGACCCGTGACCTGCATGAACTGGACGCCACCGCGAGTGTGGTGTTTGCCTACACCCCAACCCCGCCTCCCGAATCCCTATGGTATTGGTCGGAAGGCCAGCCGGTCCCGGTACCGGAGGGGCAGCCCGACCGTATCCTGTACCGGGTCCGCGAAAACGGCGTGGGTATCGACCACGCATTTAATCAACATGGCATCCGCCGCTTTGCCGTTCCCCTTCTCGAAGACGATGCACTGGTGGGTATCCTTGCGGTTGCCCAACGCCTGACACCGGGGTTCCGCGCCGACGCGGAACGGATTCAGGCCGTTCTTCATACCTTTACCCCAACCCCTACCCTTTCACCGATATCCTAAGGAGTGTCCCCGCTCCGTAAATCACCTTATCTGCTCACCCACGCCTTCTGCGCGGCAAGCTCTGACCTCAACACCATGAACATCCTTTACATCGACATCGATTCTCTGCGTCCGGACCACCTTGGCTGTTACGGCTACCACCGGAACACCAGCCCGAATATAGATGCCCTGGCGAAAGAAGGCATCCGCTTTCGGAACTGTTACACACCGGACGCTCCCTGTCTGCCCAGTCGCAGTGCCATGACCACCGGTCGATTCGGCATTCACACCGGGGTGGTGAATCACGGTGGAGAACGAGCGGTCATGTTTAATTACGGGCGGGACCGGGGATTCTCCGATACCTGGACCGATTCCAACTGGGCCAGTCAGTTTCAGAACAAGGGGTATCACACTGTTGCCTTCTCGCCCTTTGCCCAACGTCACGGTGCCTGGCACTGGTATGCCGGTTTTATGGAAATCCACAATACCGGTGGAGACGGGATGGAAACGGCAGATGAAATTTCGCCGCAGGTCAATGACTGGCTGGAGCGGAAGGGAGGAGACGAGACCCCCTTCTTCATGTGGGTGAATGTCTGGGATCCACATACCCCCTACCGCACCCCGAAAGAATTCGGGAATCCATTTGCAGACGACCCGATTCCCGAATGGTATACAGAGGATGTCCGTAAGCAGCATTGGGACAAAGCCGGTCCCCATTCCCCTCAGGAGGTGTTGGGGTTCGGCCTGGAAGGGGAAGGATCCTGGATGAACAGGCCCGGTGGTCCGCTGGACCAGTATCCCACCATTCGGGAGTATCAGCCGTTTCAGATCGACTCGATGGAGGAAGCCCGGAAAATGTTCGATGGATATGATCGGGGAGTCGCCTATGCGGATATGCATGTGGGAGCGATCATCCAGAAACTGAAAGACAAAGGTCTGTATGAGGACACTGCGATCATCGTCTCTGCGGATCACGGGGAAAACCTGGGGGAACTCTGGATTTACGGGGACCATCAGACCGCAGACCAGATCACCCACAATATCCCCATGGTGGTGAAATGGCCGGGCATCACCGATGACCATGCCGGAACCGAAGATCCGCGACTGATGTACAACATCGATATGGCGGCCACGACCCTGGAGTGGGCGGGAGGAGGCTGGCTGGACCACTGGGACGGCAGGTCATTCGCAGATCACCTGACATCGGGAACGCCACATCGTGAGTCACTGGTGCTGAGCCAGATGGCATGGTGTGCACAGCGCTCTGCCCGTTGGGACTCCTATCTCTGTATTCAATCCTTCCATGATGGGTTCCACGGCTTCCCCGAATTCATGGTGTTCGATCTCGACGCAGATCCGCATGAGCAGTTCGACCTGTCAGAACAACGTCCTGAACTTCTCGAAAAAGGGAAAGCCCTCCTGAAGGAATGGAAAGACCAATGTATGCAGACCGCGCATGTGAAAGAGGATCCGTTGGATACGGTTCTTCAGGAAGGCGGACCTTTGCACGTTCGGGACTACGGACCCCGTTACATGGCACGATTGCGTGAAACGGACCGGGCTCACCGGGCAGAGGCGCTTGAGGCAACCTATCCCCAGTGGACATAATCCGGAGCTCTTCCCCTTCCCCTTTATCTTTATCTTTGTCTTTGTCTTTGTCTGACCAAACGAACCGCGAAACAAGGACAAGGACAAGGACTAGGATGATGATAGAGAGGTGTTTGCCTTACCGCGAGACCTCAAAGGAGGTCAACTGCTCCTGGTAAAACGGGTGGTTAAACCGCGGGTCAATCAGAAGCCCCGTCCCTCGGTCTTCCGGTCCCCGAATCACCCGTCCAAGAGCCTGGCGGACGCGGATCCATCCGGGAAGCGTGTACGCGAGGAAAAACCCCTCCCGTCCCTGCGACTGATGCCATCCGCGAATCCATTCGTTCTCCCGACTGACTGAAGGAAGACCGATCGACACGACCGCGACCGCCGTCAGAGCCTCGCCCGGCAAATCAATTCCCTCATTCAATGCCCCACCCAACACGGCGAATCCCGTCAACACGCCTTTTGCAGACCGGAAGGGTTTGAGAAAGGCATCGGTATCCGATTCCTGCATACCCTTTGGCTGAACAAACAGATCCCCTGTCCAGAGATCACCGGCAGGGAACCTTTCCGCGACTTCCGCCATCAGGGCGTAGGAGGGAAAAAACACCAGTGTCCGGCCGGCATGAGCGGTAATGAAGTCGACCAGGAGATTGGTCAGTTTCTGATACATCGCATCTGTCCGTTCCCGCCAGACGATCGGGATCGACGAGTCGATTCTGACAGGAAAGCGGGAGGGATCAAAAGGACTGTCCAGTGCAACGCGTCGGTCCTGAGGTCTGAGGCCGACGAGGTGCTGAAACTCTTCAACCGGTGAGAGGGTGGCAGAGAACATCACCACTGCGGAAAACGCATCCATTCGTTCAGAAAGCCAGTTGGATGCATCCAGACAGACATGGCGGAAAACAGTGCCCTCCTGAAACGTGACATGCGACTCCTGTCGATGATCGAGACTGATACAGAAGCTGGCACAGAAACGATGCAGATCCAGGCGGACATCCTCGTCTCCGGCAGGGGTTACCGCAAAGGTGCTTTCCAGGGCCTCCAGGAGATTCCGGCAGGCCTGACCCACCCTGTCGGGTGACGCATACGCCACAGCCGGATCCTGTGATTCCTCCTGTTCCCGAACCAGGGCTCTTGCCTCCCGTCCCACCCGACGTACCGGTTCCCTGAGTTCAGACTGAACATCCGGAGGAAGTGCGCCACCTGTTGCGCGAAAATGGGCGAGCGGCAGATCGGCGGAAATCATGGCACGGCAGCGGTCCGGAAGATGATGGGCCTCGTCAACCAGTAATAGAGTACGGTGATCACCCGTGAACAGAAATTCCAGGCGTGATCCGGGTGACAGCGCATAATTCATATCGCCGACCAACACATCCGCTTCGCGGGCGGCCAGCATCTGAAAGGCATACGGACACAGCATGTGCCGGTCCGCAATGTCCCGCCACACCTCCCGGGTCCATAGCAGGTGAGTACGAAGTGCGGCCAGCGCATCCGGAAGACGGTCGAAAAAGCCGATGGCTTTGGGACAGGCTCCAACATCACAGGGTATACCGGTCCAGGTGCAGATACGCTCCCGGGCTTCCAATGGGATGGCATGCACCCGTGCCCCGGCCTCCTCCAGCCGCTGCAGGGCCTCCATGACCACGGTTTTTCCACTGTTCCTCGAGGTAGTGATCAAGACGCGGTCAGCCTGACCGGCACCCAGGGAGCGCAAAGCCGGCCAGAGGACCGCTAAGGTTTTGCCAATCCCGGTTGGCGCTTCAATCAGCAGCCGGTTCCCCTGCTGCAGCGTATCAAATACTTCCCGGACCATCGCCTCCTGGCCCGGTCGCATGTCCGCAAACGGAAAGTCCAGACTCCGAAGAGAGGTATTCCGGTCTTCACGCCATTGCGTGAGCTGCTCCTGGAGGTCCGCCCATGCGCTGCAGGCCCGGTCCACCCACTCCTCGTCCAGTTCGAGGATCCGGTCCCGCACCTCCACAGATGGATCCGGATGGGCATAGCGAACCCGAAGTTCCCGTACCGGTCCCTGCGTCTGCTTCCACATCCATCCATAGATCTGAACCTGGAGTTCATGAACCTTCCAATCCAGCGGAAGTGCATCCTGCAACAGGGTCGTCTTAATCTCCTCAAGACAGGCTCCATCGGGGGTCTGCTCCACGCCATCGATCCGCCCGGTGATTTCGAGACGTTTTCCATTCTGTTCCCATACCGCCTTGAGAGGTACCTCTGCCCGATACTCAGCCCCCCGCCCTCTCTGCAGACGCTGATGGACTTCTATGCCTTCCGCACCCCGGAGATATCCGAATTCCTGACGGCCAAGGTCACCGGTCCGGCCCGCAAAACGGGCGAGTTCGGTGACCGGAACCCTGAACTCCGTGAAGATCACGGGTAACTGCCAAGTCCTGCGAGGCCCAGGTCCTCGGGAAAACCAAACAGCAGATTCATGTTCTGAACCGCACTTCCCGCCTGTCCCTTCATCAGGTTGTCAATCTGACTCACCACCCGGAGTGTCCCGGTCCGTTCATCCACATCCACAATCAGGAAACACCGGTTGCTCCCCCGGACATGGGCGGTACCGAGGCCTGTCGCCGCCGAACGGTCAAACACCTCGACAAAGGTGGCGTGCTCGTAAAAGGCCCTAAAGGTCTCCAGGACCTGATCCAGGGTGACACCGGATTCCAGGCGTCCGTACAACGTGGATAAGATTCCCCTGCTTGCCGGAACCACTTGAGCCGTAAACGTCAGTACCGCCTCTTTCCCGCCCAGAGCGGTTAAATTCTGTTCGACTTCACACACATGCTGATGACCGGTCAGCCGGTAGGCATTCATATGGTCATGCCGGGCGGGAAAATGAAACGCTGGATTCGGTTTTTTCCCTGCACCGGACACACCGGTTTTGCAGTCGGCAATCAGGTGCGCAGGATCGACAAGCCCCGCCTTCACCGCCGGAGCAAGACCCAGCAGCACACTGACGGCAAAACATCCGGGATTCCCGATCACCCGCGCGTCTTCAAATGACCCGCCAAGTCCCAGTTCGGGCAATCCATACCGGGTTTCCGGCAGCAGTTCCGGAGCACCATGCGCCGGGTCGAGACGGATCCGACGGGCATACTCTGCATAAAGATCCTCTGAGGTGAACCGGAAGTCGCCGCTGAAGTCGATGACCCGGGCTCCCCGCTTCCGTTCATCCGCGGCGAACTGCATCCCCACCTTGTCGGGTGTGGAAAAGAACACGACATCAAAGTCTTGCTGGGCTTCCGGTGCATCCGGGGAGACAATCTCCAAGTCGAGGATCCCCCGCAGATGGGGATACAACTCCGTTGCCGGTTTGTTCACATCGTCCTTGGCCACCAGGCATTTGATCTCCACCTCAGGATGACGGGAGAGCAGCTCCATCAGGCCCACGCCTCCATAGCCCCCTGCACCCACAATTTTCACGGTTTTCATTCTGCGTTCCTGGTTGACGGTGTTTTGGTTTTCGTCTGATCAACAACCGCCTTCCTAACGCCCCGGAGGTAGTTTTCAATTCCGAGGGCAATGGAGGCCGCAAGTTTCTCACGGTGAGCCGAGGTCGCCAGTTTTGCCGCTTCCTCTTTGTTGGACAGGAATCCGATCTCCACCAGCGCAGATGGACAGGGGGCCTCTTTCAACACCAGAAACCGGGCCCGTTTCACCCCCCGGTCCAGCCCTCCCGGACTGGAGCGCACTTGATGGTGGATCGCATATCCGAGGGCCATGCTCGCCTGATCGTACTTGTTCCCTGGATGCGTCTGTTTGGAGACCGTCGATCCGAATTTCTGGTTGGTGGAGCGCTGTCCAGGCAGGGAAAGGACAAAGGTTTCAAGTCCCTTCGCTGTTTTGGGGCCCGAGTTCGCATGCAGACTGACGAACAGGTCCGCCTTCCACGATTTCGCTCTTCTGGCCCGTTCTTTTAATTCCACAAACGAGTCATCATGTCGGGTCAGGTAGACTTTATACCCCGCTTTCATGAGCCTGCCTCTCACTCTCCGGGTCACATCCAGCGCGACCTCCTTCTCTTTCCTGCCTTTGGCGGAAAGTGCACCGGGGTCTTCGCCACCATGTCCGGCATCGAGCACCACGACATGATATCCCTGTCCCTTCAACGCATCCGTGGGATGGATCAAAGGCAGCAGGGTTTTGTCCACATCCAGCCTGGAGAGATGCCAGCGTTTTTTCCGGACCGTCATGGGCTGGTTCAGCCAGATCAGCGTGCCATTCAGCTCCGCTTTCCGGCTGTCTTTCCGCAAATGAAGAGCATGAACCCGGCCCTTTAACCGGACTTCATCCTCAAGCACCTTCACGCTTGTGAACCCGTGTTCCTTGGCAAATTCTTTTACCATCACCCATGACGAACGCTTGGGGGGAACCGGGGTGGCATCGGAGGGTTTCCGCCCCGAACCCAGGCCGGCAACCAGAAGCAATGCTCCCAGCACCCCCCTGAAAATTAGAAATGAAATTCGCATGCCGGGACATTGCGCGTCGGGAGTCGGGTTACAAGGAAATTCCGAATGACACCACTCAGCGACGTGCAGCAAACACTTGACAAAAAGAGGGATTCGCAGGTATATGCGGGCCTGAACACACAGGCCAAAGTAGCTCAGTTGGTAGAGCAATTCACTCGTAATGAATAGGTCGCCGGTTCGATTCCGGCCTTTGGCTCCATTTTTTGGACTCCATTTTCTGAGCTCCATTTTCTCGGCTCCACCCCCTCCCCCATTGGATCATGCCTCACCGCATCCTCACTCTTTCGGAAGCCACCGAGTACCTGCATCTCTCGGAACGGGATTTGCTGCATCTGGTCAAACGGCATGAAATCCCGTTCCGTCATCAGGGCAATGAGATTGTCTTTCCCCGGATGGAGGTGGACCGGTGGGCGTCGCACCGTTTACTGGGCATGAGTGATGAGGACGTACATGCCTTTCATCAGCAGTCCACAGCCAAGGTGCATGACCTGAGTGCCCGGCACGCTCTGATCCCCGAACTGATGAAACCAGGATTCATTGCCCCTCAACTGGAGGGGAAAACCAAATCCAAAGTGATTCACAACATGGTGGATCTGGCAGAGCAGACGGGAATGGTCTGGGATGCGGAAGGATTGCTGGAGGGGGTGAAAGAGCGTGAAGAACTATGCAGCACGGCTTTGTCCGGTCAGGCAGCGCTTCTCCACCCTCCCCACCACGAGCCCTACATGTTCGAGGACAGTTTCATCTGTCTGGGCCGGAGCCAGCAACCCATTCTGTTCGGAGCCGAGGATGGATCCTCCACCCGGTTCTTTTTTCTCATCTGCAGCCAGGAGGACCGGATCCACCTTCATCTCCTGGCCCGGATCAGCATGATCTGCTATCGGAGCGATGCGCTTGAGAAACTGACGGACGCTGAGGATGAACATGAGATGCTGGAGATCCTCATTGCGGCGGAAGAGGACGTGATCACGCATCACGCTCCAGTGAACGATCGTTAAAACAGCTCCTGCTGTCGGGGGCGGTCAGGGGCGGCATAGGGCTCGATCAGTTCGGGCCCCTCTTCCGTTGACCGGTTTACACGAGGTGAAACAGGCTCCACGACAAAGGGGTCGGACGCAACGGGTTCAAGCATCCGCTTGAGGTCGGACGGTGGGGCATGTGGATCCAGCCAGTCTGTCCAATCCTCTTCCCGCAGCACGGCAGGCATCCGGGGATGAATTTTCCGGGCCAGCCGGTTCGGGCGGGTTGTAATCACGGTACAACTGAGAATCAGTCCTCCTTCGCGGTCATGCCATTCCTCCCATAAACCGGCAAAGGCAAATGCGGCGTTATCTCTGCGGTGAAACCGGTAGGGCTGCTTGCCGGAAGGTTCCGCTTTCCATTCGTACCAGCCGTCTGCCGGAATCAGGCAGCGCTTACGGCGGAAGGGAGTTCGAAACGAGGCTTTTTCCTCCAGGGTTTCCCCCCGGGCATTGATGCACTTCAGACCGAAAGCCGGGTCTTTTGCCCATGGAGGGATCAGTCCCCAGGTGAAAATCTCCATGCGGGGGGATGGATCCGCGAGCCAAGCGGTAACCGGCTGACCGGGAGCAATGTTGTACCGGGCCTGAATGCGGGGATCCATGGGAAAATTCGCAAACGTCTTCCGGAGAGCAGACGCATCCTTGGCTAATGTAAAACGTCCGCACATGGAATATCGTTCTTCGCGTTCATCCACTCCCCCTAGACGCTGAGCATCAAAGCTCAATTCTGAAAACATCAGGGTTGAACCCTCACCCCCAATGATGCAGGTTTCCTGCCAGCACCCTGAGGCGGGAGACAGGAAAGTCTGCGTCACATTTCCAGGGTCGATTCATCCTAGTTTTGAATTTCACGCATGCCACTCACGAGCCAGGAACGATCATGATCAAAACTCCACCACTCATTGGGTGTTTTCTGATCCTCTTCCTGACGGGGGGTAAGCGGATTTCGGGTGAAGAGCCGAATGCGGCGGTTCTGTGGAAGAACCCCGCACCCACGCTGAATCAGCAGATCCTGGAAGACGGAACGGCGTTGCTTCTGACCAAAGAAGGTGTCCAGAAAGCCCAGCTTAAGAGGATCAAACCGGATTTTACGGTTGAGACTCTTGAGACACCAAAAGGGGTCAACCAGGTGTTTCTGGATCCCGAACGGGAACGAATCACGGCCGCAGTGGATTGGACATGGAAAAAGGCCACCGTCTGGTCCGGTCCTGATCTGTTTGATGCCGACCCCATCGAACTCGAAATGGACTCCGAAATGACAGGAGCCCATTGCAGGCAAACCCAGGATGGCGCGCTATGGTTTCTGGCGGCACAAGGAAACATCCACCGTCTGCATGAGAACAAGGTGACGTCCTGGAATGCAAAGGACCTCATGCTGAAACAGCAAAAAAACAAGAGATTCGAACACCGCCTTGACCTCTGTGAATCTCCAGACGGTCAGGTGTTGATCTACCCACAGATCACCATTCACGATCAGTTTTCACCGCCGGAGGGAGTCCTGCTGTGGAAAAACGGGGAGCTCCAGCATCTGGCAATCAACCATGACCGGATCGGATTTGTGGAATTTCTGGATGAAACACAACTTCTCATCGGCAGCAGCCGCGGCCTGGAAATCTGGAACATCGAAAAACGTGCCGTCACCACAGAGATTCCATTCCCGGAGGAATTACGCCAATGGGATGCCCGCCCGTTCCAGAGCCATCTTCTAGGTGATGGAACCCGGCTGCTCTTTTTCTGCCGTCAGGGAGGGACACGGTTTCCCTCAGGAGGATATACCCAACTCGCAGAACTTCAGGATGGGAAATGGACCCTGGTTCCACACAGGGTGGATAGCCATAAGCGGTCACCTTACCGCTGGGTCAGGAAGGTGGAGGAAAGTGACCGAGGAGAGATCTGGACCCACAGCAATGGAGAAGGACTCGTCCGGCGGCATCCCGATGGCCAGTGGGTGACATATGATTGGCGGGCGAAAATCCCCCAGAACCATTTCAGGGATCTTCATTTCCAGAATGGATACCTGTGGGCGAACGGAATCGTTTTTGATCCTGCGAAATTAGACGCAGAGCGGAAAACCGCCGATCCGAAATGGGAACAACTGGTCCTTGAACTTCCTCCTATCCGGGCTGCAGACGGCACGTTCTATTTCCTGGACAGCCAGGCGGGCGGCACACTGAACATCATCCGACAGGACGGTGCGAAAGACATCATCCCGCTCCCGGAGCAGGACCGGGAACAACCCGGAAGTATTGCCCCCGATACCGTAAGGCTGATCATGCTCGACAGTAAACACAACGTCTGGCTGATGGGAGGGCTTGGAATTCTTGTCTGGGATGGGACGGAGTGGACGTTTTTTGGCAGAGCTGCCAGCGAATCGTGGCCCCATATGCGAAGAGGAAGAACCCCCTTTCAGGAGGCCTTGAACCATTTCACAACGAAACATCCGAAGCTTCTCCTGCCCACAGGGAAACAACATCGCTCGACCCTCAATGATTACATGTTCGACTGGTTTGCACCGGTACACGGTGAGAACGGGGAAATGGCCTACTATGCGTATCTGGATCGGCTGTATGTGTTCGAGGATGATGTCTGGCGGAAACCGGGCCGTTCAGGGAATCCTGACGCAAAACGAATCGCAGGGCAGCCTCAGTTTGAGGGCGACCACCTTGTGGTCGAATTTGAGAACGGGTGGTTTCGCAGCCCGCTTTCCGCCTGGAAAACAGAAGAACCGATTCCCTGGGAAAAATTGGACCGTCCCCTGCCTCTGCATGCAAAATCATTCAGCCGTAAAGACATTTACAGCCCCACCCTGCCAAAGCGTCTGCCCTTTCCCAGCCACAAGATCGGAAGAAGGTTCAGTAGCGGATCCGGATACTGGCTGTTGATGAAGACAGGCACCGCACACCGGATTATCGGAAATTATTGGCAGCAGGTAAACCTTGAGAATACGCCCTTGTATCAGGAGGAGAACTTTTATCCCGTTTACGACCTCGCGGATGGCACCATGCTGTTTGCATTGGATGGACCCGGGAACCGGTCAAATGACCGCTATGCCTTGTTTTCTCCGGGAGTTCTCAGGAGCAACCTCATCAAAAAAGACCTGGGGGTCTATCCGACACGCAACGTCACCCTTCAACCCGACTATGATATCGAGGATCCCTCACCCGGAATTCTTATGCGTCAGATACAACTGAACGACGGCATCTGGCAAGACCATCCGCTGACCTCCCCCTTTGAACTGGGTCCGTTGGATCCCGGGGTTCACACACTACATATTCAGTATTTCAACACGCAGGACTTCCGCAAAAGCAAGGTGATGACCTTCACGTTTGAGACGACCTTTCGCCTCAAACATGAATTAAAAACACTGTCCGCAGAGTTAGGTGCCGATGCCTTCGCGACCCGGAATGCGGCAGAGAAGAAGCTGTTTGATCTCGGAGCCGATGCATTGGATACGCTGAAGACCTTGCGCAACCATGAGGATCCGGAAGTCCGCATGCGGGCCGAGAGAGTGATTCAGGCCATCGAGTCCGCAGCCCAGCCATAACCCGCTACAGAAATCGAAACCCGGGGTCCTTCCCCGACCACTTTTTTGAAGGTTGATTTACATTCCGCTTCAACTGAAATAGAGGTATTGTGTGTACAATTTCTTATTGTTATGAATCTACTCCTTCTGCACTGCCACGACATGGGGCGTTATAATTCCGCCTATGGACACGCCCTTCCCACCCCGAATATGGCTCGTTTTGGCCGGGAAAGCATGCTGTTCCGAAATGCCCACTGCGCCGCCCCGACCTGTTCCCCCAGCCGGGCCGCCATGCTGACAGGGAAAACGGCTCACGAGGTGGGAATGTTCGGACTGGTCCACCGGGGCTGGGACCTGAATGACCGCTCCAGCCATCTGGCGTCTCTCTTGTCTGAGGCTGGTTGGCACACCACCTGGATTGGTGACCAGCATGAATTTGGCGAAAAGTGCGGCTGTCCCTATGACGAGCATGTCGACCGGGGAAGCTGGGAACTGCCGGAGCGGGACCTGGATACCGCGCAGAAGGCGGCAACCTGGCTGCGTGCCCGGGAGGACGAGAAACCTTTTTTCCTCTGGTGCGGCTTCTTCTGGCCTCATGAACCCTTTGCCTATGCGGACGAGGACCTCTACCCCCGAAGTCAGCAACACCCTCCTAGCCCCCTGCCGGATCAGAAACGCAGCCGGGAGGACTGGGCAGGATATGCAGCGTCCGTTGGGAACACCGACTTATGCTTCGGCCGGATCCTGAATGCATTGGAGGAGAGTGGCCATGCAGAGGATACGATCGTGATTATCACCACCGACCATGGTGTGCCCTTCCCTCATATGAAATGCAACCTTACCCAGCATGGCACCGGGATCACCTTCATGCTGCGCGATCCCCGGAATCCGGGTCGCGACCGGTGCACCGATGCACTGGTCTCTCATTTGGATCTCGTCCCCACAGTTCTGGACCTGCTGGGTGCCCCCATTCCGCAGGGGCTTCACGGGACCTCGCTCCGGCCTCTGCTGGAGGGAACCCGGGAGTCCGTACGGGAAGACACCTTTGCCGAAGTGACGTATCACGGCGCGTATGAGCCCAAACGGTCCGTGCGGACCCTTCGCTGGAACTACATTCGTTCCTGGTACACACACCCGCATCCGCCTTTGGCCAACTGTGACCATACCATCACCAAAGACATTCTCATGGACCACGGCTGGCCGGAACGGGGGGTGGAACAGGAAGAACTTTATGACCTGGTATTTGATCCACAGGAACGCCGGAACCTCGCGGCCCTCCCGGAGTATGCCGAAATCAAAGCGGACATGGCCTCACGTCTGGATCGATGGATGACCGACTCCCATGATCCGCTTCTGAACGGGGAGATCCCTCTCAGCCCGACGGGTATGACCAATACGCATGAGTCCCTGCATCCCAAGGACGCTCCGTTCGAGTACGGAGAGGACTACCGCGGACCTCGGGCCTGAGAATGGCATCCTACTCCAGATGACAGGTCAGAGGCTTATCCTCCGTTCTCCTGCAGCCAATCCTATGGAGCTTAGGCCTACGGCCTGAGAACGGCATCCAACTCCAGATGACAGGCCGGAGGCCTATCCTCCGTTCTGCTGCAGCCAAACCTATGGAGCTTAGGCCTCCGGCCTGAGAACGGCATCCCACTCCAGATGACAGGCCGGAGGCCTATCCTCCGATGTCAGACCCTCCGAGAAGTTTTTCGCAGAAACCGGGCGTATTCACGTTCCGTGCCTCGGGGATCCTCGCACTTTCGATCGTCTGAAGGAGAAACGACTCATCCACCGGCAGGGCTCTGTAGTCGGGCCCAAGTAGTTTTTTGAGCTTTCGAATCGCCTCCTTGCGGTTGTCGCCCGTGTTTTTCTCATGCTGGATCCAGAAGTCGTCCCACCAGCCGGCGGGCTGGACTTTGGGACCGTCATATTCGGTCACGCGGCCGGTATCCCCTTCCGTCACCAGACTGCCGATGGCATCCCCTTTCTCATATACGGAAGCA
Source organism: Verrucomicrobia bacterium UBA6053 (assembly GCA_002429065.1). Lineage (GTDB taxonomy): Bacteria > Verrucomicrobiota > Kiritimatiellia > SS1-B-03-39 > UBA6053 > UBA6053. The sequence continues at coordinate 18,010 of DIYN01000039.1, forward strand.
ATCTCTGATTTGATCACCTCGAGATCTTTGGCGGCCAGCACTCCATTGGAGGTGGCTTTGTAAAACTGCACCGTCACTCTGACGGGAAACCGATCATCGCGTTCGATGTGGAGCTGATCAATTTCAGTGAAAGGCCCCTCGAGGTCTCCATGACCAATGACGGCATTTTCCACATCACTTACAGTGGTGTCTACCCGAGCTCTGGGAGCAACCCCAGAAAACAGAAGCATCCCTCCTCCGCCTCCCCCAAATCCGAACCGGGGTGGGTTTTTCTGTTTCAACGGAACCTGTATCAGCAGGACCCGATGCATCTCAGGCTCTGACTCCTCAACCGTGGGTTCGACAGAAACCACAGGCTCCTGGACAGCCTTCACCTCCCGTTCCCCGGTCAGAGATGCACGTTTTCCGTTCTGGTTGAAGAACAGACGCTGCCCCCAGACAGACCCGCTTTCAAAGGCATCCCGGGTGTTGTCGATCACGGTCACACTGGTCCCTTGCGGTGTCACCAACACAGTCAGTACCGCAGGATCTTTTTGCATCGACTGATAATTGAAAAGGACCGGGTTGAAGGTGGCTTTTCCCTGCAGGGGTACCGGCAAAAAACAGGCCTGCGCACTGACCAGGACACGCGAATCCCGCTTGGGGGCATGCAGGCTCCGAAGACCAGGTCCGGTCCAGGATCCGGCATCGTGCAGATACAGCGTGGGATGTTTCAGAAACTCTGTGAGCGTAATCCGGCGCAGGGGATTGCCCTTTTCATTGCCAACCTGAAGAAAAAAGTGGTCCGGGTCCACATCTGCCGTTTTATCGGAAAAATTCGGAAACCGGATCACCGGCATACAATGAACCGTCTTCCGGCCAGCCCGGTTCCTGGACTGCACCTGTATCGTCATGTCACTGATATTCGGACCCACTGCGGAATTCTGATAGCGTCCGGTATCCTCCCAGGTGACATTCAGAATATGCAGGCCTGCCTCCTCCACCAGCTTCAGGGCTTTCTTATCCGACACCATATCCCGGGTTTTGATCACGGAAGTATGATACTGCAGTTCAGGGGACATGACTCTGGCCTCCAGGGAAGCAGTGGAGGTGAGGAGTAACAAGGCAATCAGGCTGTTTTTCATGAAGCTTCTCCAAGGAGGTATTTACCCGGAAGACGCCTGTGCATGCCGGAACCTTAGAAACTTCCTCAGCGCTGGGGGAGTTTATCGAGAATCTCTCCGTTCGAAATGATCAGAAAGGTCTCATAAATGTCTTTCGCCTGATCTTCCAGAAACTCACTTCCCCAGTGATCATGTATCAGCCGGGACCGGACATTCCGTCCCAACCGCTGCATTTCCGGCAGATCCTGGAAGAATCCAGGGTCATTGAGAAGAAAATAATTCAGCGCCTGCACCCTCTGAGTGGATCGCCAACGGTCATACCGCTCCTTTTCCCGCTGCCAGGCTGCCCGTTCCCCCTGAGAAACCCCCAGACCGGAGCCCCGCCTCAGCATACGGGTGTTCTGCATCGCCCGCAGATTGGGGTCCTCCTCCAGGGCTTTGCTGAGGTAATCCTCCGAGGCCCGGTTCAGCCCCTTCGACAGCGATTCCATCCAAGTCGCAAATACCTTGTACTCCCGGTATTCTGTCCGTCCCTTTGCGGCCTTGAAGGCCAGAAACCCATTCTCGCCCCGGTACGTGGTCGTATACTTCATCAGGAAGAGGTCAAAACAGAGGCGTTCCAAATCCTCCAGCATCCGGACACGTTTACCGAGTCCCTGCCAGGAAATTTCCTGCCAGTCGACTCCGTTCACCCTGTAGCCAAACCGGCGGATTCCCCGAAAACGGGTATCGGATTTCAACCAGTTTTCCGGTTCCACATTCAGGGTGGCAAAGGATGCAACTCCCAGCAAACGTCCTCGTGCATCCAGAATCGGACTGCCACTGTTTCCCTGCACAAAGGGGGCATCAATCTCCACCAGTTCCGGTCCCACCCCCAACACCTTCCCCCGCAGCACCGTCGCAACGCCTGCACCGTCACTGTTCCCCAGAACCTGAACCGGGTCCGATACCGCGGGAAGCTCCGTCCGGATGGGAATCGTTTTCAGACCTCGTCCTTCCACCTCAATACGGGCAAGATCCCGGTCACGGGCCATCGACAGCTTACCCGCCCTCAACTTGGTGCCGTCCAGCAATTTCAGGGTTGGTTTTCCTCCCATCAGGACATGGAGGTTTGTAAAGACGTAGGTTTTGCCATCCTGCTCCACCAGAAACCCGCTTCCGGAAGAGTCCTTCGCCTCCAAAATCACCAAGGCATTCATCTCTCCCAGTACAGGAGTGATCAGCAGTACGAGACTGAAGAACAGAGAGTGAAACACATGCCGCATACCTGATTCTCCGACCAGTCCCGGTCCCCCGCAAGAAATATCTTGTACCTTTTCAGGCGAAGGGGATGTGAGGGCGTCGGCAGAGAAGCCAGGGCTGTGGAAAATTTCCCCAGGAAGCGTGCTTGGGCTTTCGGCCTGAGGTTCGAGTGCTGCATGCTGCTGACAGGCCGGAGGCCTATCCTCCTTCCGACAGAAGCCAAACCTATGGAGCTTAGGCCTCCGGCCTGAGAATCCAGTCCTGCATGCTGCTGACAGGCCGGAGGCCTATCCTCCGTTCCTGAAATCAGAGCGCATTTGTGGCACGGGTGATATTCCGGGTCCAGATCCTCTCCCCCGTTTTGGGGTTGAGACGGGTCACATCCCCTCTGGATCCCCCCGCATATACGGCCTCCACGCTGCCGGATGACGTCTGGGCCAGGGCAATCTGACTTCCCCCCACGACCTCGGATACCCAAATCTCCTCGCCGCTTGTCAGATCCACCGCCCGGACGGTCCCATCCCAACAGCCCACATATGCCGTACGGAGATCCGCAGACACTTCCGCATCGCAGATCAACGCCGGCAAGGTGATTTCTTTCATCAGCTTCAGGCCCACTGCCGCATCCATTGCAGGTCGATCCTGTTCAATCAGCCGAAGTTTAATCCGCCCCACCAACTCCTGAAAGAAACGGTAATCGCGTTTCCGTTTTGCCCGGCGTTCGCCAGGGATCCGCGACATTTTGTCCATCAATTCTCTGCGGAGATCACTGGGCACGGGGGCAATTTTTGCTTCAAAAGCCGCAAGGTATTCTTTTTTCCCGTAATTCCCGTAGTTCTTGGTGTTTTTCAGTTCGGATTCAATGGTTCGGATCACCCGCTGATTTTCTTCGCGTAACTGTTCCGCCCGTTTCCGCTCCGCCACCGAACCGATATGCACATCGTATCGGTACATTTTCCGGCTTTGCGAAGAGAACAGGACCAGACCGTTTCCGCTGCGGCCTGTTGCAAACCCGATGGGAATCATTTGTCCGGGGTCGAGGGCTTTGGGGAGATCAACCGGCTGGAACTGACGAAGGATCCGCCCCTGTTCATCATGAAGGTTAAACTGTGCATCCCGGGTTCCCGTAATCACCCAGTTTCCATCCGGTCCCACACAGGAGTAAAGATGCCACATGTTAAGATTCATCCGGTCACCCGTCAGTAGCGGACGGCCATTCGCACGAAGCGGCTCTCCTTTTCCTTTCCAGGTCATGGTCTTGCCATCGATGACCTCTTTCACCTCCATCTCTTTCCCGGGCGTCCAGAGCCGGTAGCCTTCAGTCGCATGTTCCGCACTGAGGTTGGTAATCCGGGTCCACCGGGGGGTTCCCGTCCGGGTGTTCACCAAGCTCAATTCCTCCACATACAGCGTTGCAGGAACCGATACAGTGTCATCATAACGGTCCCGTTTGTTCCAGCGGCCTTTGTTATCCTTCCGCATCTTGGACACCGTCATCCTGATCTTCACTCCCTTTTCCTCCCGGAGAGAGTTCACCAGAACCCAGTTTCCAGCCGGACTGAATCCGAATTCTGCAGAAGGATTGCCCCGGGGACGACTGGACCTTGCCGCATTCGGAAGCGTCCATTTCCGGGTCCCGTTCACATCCAGCCCCTGAATCCCTTTCACTCCGGCATTGATCACAAAGGTCTGGTTGTCCGGACTGACCCCCATCTGCCGGTCAGAATCCTTGAAGCTGTCCCAGCCAAACGGATTTTGATTTGAATACACAATCCCGGAAGGACTGTTGAGGGTTAGACGGTCCGCATTCCAGACCCCGACACGTCCCATCAACGAAAACCCAGCGGTCACGGTATTTCCGTCAGCACTGATTCCCACATCCCGGGGAGTCACCATGGATCCACCTCCATAAAACCCAAGAATCTTCCCATCCGGGGAAAGACGGCCCACGGGCTTCACCCAGCTTTTGGTCCCCACCGCCACACCTCCTTCAGAGGCATCCATGGTGAAGATGGCCGTGCCGAGTGCGTCATTCATCCCCCCCCAGGTTCCTTCTGCCTGCACAATTCGGGTCAGAGACCCGAGAGGTTCCGGAGACGCTTTCGTTCCGAACTTCACCGCTTTCTGTTGATGGATCTCAGAGGGGGTCCAACGGTTCCTCACCTCTTCACGTGCGATCCAGAACGCATCCTCCGGCCCGGTTCCGTTTGCCAGAGAGGCCACGACCTCAACCGCACGCTGGAACCCCTCCGCATCTGACGCCACAACCGCCAACGCATGCTCTGCGGGGTTCATCGCATTCGGCAGCCACGAAACCGCAGCATGACCATTCCGCGTGGGGGCCCCCTCCCATTGCCTCGGAGCCACTCCGGCCCGGTCCATCTCCCGCAGCACTCCGGGCGTGTCGGCAGAGCCCACCAGAATCACCGGCCCGTCCACCCGCACATTGGGTACGGTATGCCGGTTCCGGTATCCGGCCATTTTCCCGGTCCAGGGATGTGCATACAGCGGACCGGTAATCGCGGCTCCTGTGGTGGTGACCTCTGCGGCGATCCCGGATTTCATCAGTTCGGAGCGTAAAGCCTCCGCCACCCGGCGGTGGTCATCCAGGTGAGGGTTCGCTTCGGCAAGAGCGCGTTTTCCGTCTTTGGACCAGGTAAAGCGTCCGTCCTCCACCAGAATCCGGATCCGGTTCTGCCGGTTCTCCTTCAGCCACGAGGCCATCCGGTCTCCACGATACAGCGTCACCGGTTCCGCAGTCTTCACCGGTGATCTTGCAGGAGAGAGTGTCAATGGAGCAGACGCAACCTGACCGGTGATCGTATCCACCACCTTCAGAGTAAGGTTCTCTCCTTCCGGGAGGTGGATGGCAGGAAGCCGTCCCGAGGAAGGCAGTGCCCGAAACACCTCAACCAACATATCACCCGCCTGGTTTGTCAGACTCATCTTCACGGATCCGAGGACCTTGAGAGGGGAACCGGATGCATCGAGGAGTTCAAACCTGGCCCTCAACGGTTCGCCCGCGGTCAGAGTTTCCGGAAGGGATAACCGTGCTCCACCGACCCGAGCGGGATACAGCGCGTAGATACGCCCCTCCACACTGTCCAGATCCGCGTCAAACACCACCCGTCCGGCTTCCCGTCGATGAGGCACTTCTTTTGCGGAAATAATATCGTACACGGCCCCGATACCGTCCGCCTTCACTTTTAACTCTGCCCTGACCGGCTGGACACCGGAATTGAAGAAGCCCTGAGGCACGCGGTATTCAAACAGCTCTTCCTGTGTGGGCAACGTCCAGTTCGACGCAAACAGAAATGCTCCCTCAGCCTGGGAGTCCTCCGGGGTATTCAGGTTCACAAATACCTCCGGCCTGTCTTTGAGGACAGCCGGTTCGTGAAGAGAGGTGAACATGCGGTCCAGAACCGGAGCCTGCGCCAGAGAGGGGCCGCGGTACTTCGCCCACTGATGATGGCCGGTCCAGTGGGACCCTGACCAGGTAGCGGGTTTGCCATCCTCCACATGGGTGTAGAGAGTGTGGAGATCTATCGGTGCCACCTGTACATTCCGGTCCAGCCATCCCCAGACATACGACCGGCCGATCTTCGCCCAGGTCCGGAAATCCTCGGTCCATTCTGTGCGCATGCGGGTGGATCCGTCCTTGTTTTTCCGCGGATTGCCCTTGTCGTCCAGCACCGGTACCTGGCGGTTGGAAATCCCGGTACCTTTCCACACCTCTTCCGGATGGTAATAGTTGGGCGGGGGGGCTCCCACGACCTGCCCCCCCTGGGCGACATACTCCCGGAAGGCTTTTTTCTCAAAGGGATAAAAGGAATCGGCATCATGAAGACCCGGAGCATAGACGACCGGATACTGGTTCAGGGCACCCTCGGCAATATCCCCATGACTGACCATATGCACCTGGTGATTGCCCATCAGGGCGGTGAGCAGACCGACATAATGCCCGCGGGTCACCCCGGTTCCCCAGGGTCCGCCTTCTGGCGGAACATACAACCCGACTTCACGGACCGGCTGCAGATGATTAAAGAGGTCACTGTAGGTCACGAGAAATTCAGACACCGAGCGCATTCGTTCATTGGAGGCATAGGTGGTCTGATCCGACCCCTTGTGAGACCAGGTCATGTTCCCGGTTTGATCAAAGTACGTCTGTATCTGTCGCCCTCCCCACATCACCGCATCGCGCATGAACCGGTTCGGCATGCCCATCTGTTTCCATAAACCGCAGCGGTATACCGCCATGCCATGATCCAGCAGCGTCCGGTTGTAAAAGGTGGAGAGAAAATACGGGCGGGGCACGGCGTCCAGATTCCATTCTGAGGCTGAAATCGCGGAGGCGCCTTTTGCGTAGGCAGGGTCCACATTCGGGGTACGGATCCCGGTCCAGGCATGACTCACCTTGGAATGATTCATCCCCAGGCGGTTATGGATGGTGAACACGGAGGGAAGCTCCTCCTCCACCATGGCCGTAAACGTTCCGTACGCCCGTTCAATTCCCCGAAGCGCATGGGAGGCGTAGAGGTAGTTCTCATCTCCCTTGACCCGTGATTTGTTGTGCTTGTCCAGTTCCGGCAACGGGACGTACTGAGGAGCCACGGGAGCAGGACTGACACCCGCCGCAGCCCAGGCTCCGGCCCAGAGGCGCTGTTTTTCGGATTCACTCCGCTTTTCCATCCATTTTTTACCATCGGCCTTGTAGGTGTCTGCCTGACTTCGCCAGAATCCGTCCCAGGCTTTCTGCTTCGCTTTTTCCTTCAGACGGGCCTGAAGGTCTTTGGACAGTGATTTCCGGCTGGTGGGGTATTTCCGGGGTTTCGGCACTCCGCGCATTCCCGCTTTCTGAGTCCCTTCTGTCCAGAGACGCTCGCGGATCGCCCTTAATTCATCCGAGGCAATTTCCCCTGCACCGGTAAAGTCCATGTGGCCGTAAAAATCCGTATAGAGCGCCACGAAGTTTGGATGTTGTGCAACCCCCATTGCGGCATTCACATACTTTCGCCCCATCTGCTTCATCTGATCTTCGATGACCGTGGGGATCGGCATGTAGACTTCCGCTTTGTAATCTTCACCGTATCCGGGGGTCACACCGAATGCAATTCCCTGCCGCATCAGTTCCTGATACAACGCATGCGGAAGTGCAGGTCGACGGATGGCAACGGAGGGAGGAAGATCCGCGGCCTCGGCTTCCGGAAGCGCGGGTCGCTGTTCCCGCACCGGCACATTTGCGGAATAGAAATTATTCCAGAACGAGGCCTGATGTATGCCTTTTTCCACCCGTTCAAATCTCTTTTGGCGGTCCGCCATGGTCCAGGGCATCACCGGCGAGGAGGTGATCCCCCCTCCATATCCATACGGCATGGTGTGAGCCCAGCGCCCCCCTCCACTGGCAGGTGCAGGACTGACAAACTCGATCGGGAAGGTATCCCAGACCCGGCCTCCGGCCTCCAGAGTCAGATCCACCCGTCCAGGGCGAACCGCCCGTGTGAACGCAGCCGGCACATCCACAATCAGGGTCCGTTCCTCCCCCGGCGGGGCTTCCAGGGTATCGGTGGACAGCACCTGATCCCCAAGTTTTAACGTGACCGGTGCGCGAAGCCCCTTGGGATGACGCACCGAGACAAACACCCGGACTTCCTCCCCGCGGGAATAGACGCAACGGTTCCGTTCCGTATGAATCAGAAACGGCTTCGGCCGGGCGGGATTCCGGATCACCACCACCTGCTGCCTGAGAAACTTCCCAAAATTTTTCTGCTGCTTGAAGACCTGCAAGGGTGAATGCAAACGGCCTTCATCATCCGCGACCACTGCGGTGATCCGGTACCAGCCCGTATCCAACTCCTCAGGTAGATTCAGCAGGAACTCACCGTCGGAACGACGTGAAAAAGGAACCTGAACCGCTTCATCGGTAAACAGATTCCAGCGCTGCGGGGTCAGCCAGAAGGCAGCGTCCCGATCCGTCATGGCTGCAGGATGAGGTGTCTGCTGATTTTTGCGGGTTTCAACGGCCTGAAGCCGAACCACAGCCGGGTTTCCTGCCTGCCAGCCATCTCCCGCTTCCAGTTGAAGAGCCCCCTTCCACTCTCCCGCGAACACCGAACACACGACCCAATACGAACATACTATCCACTGCGAACATTTCATAGACGCAAAATCTACCAGACGTCTTTACGAGTTGTCCACCTTCATACCGGAGATGAAGCCTGCAATTTTTGGCAGAAACGTGTACAAAAACGACAAACCAACCCAATCGGGCCAGTCTGTCGCGTGTTGAGGGGGGGGCTCAGGACTTATCGACGCCGGCGAATCGTCGCCACACTGAACAGGAGCGCGCCGGAAACCAGGATGCAGGTCGACGGTTCCGGGATCGCGGCCGGCGTGACATCCGACCACGTGGTCCCCACCCGATGCTCATCCACGAGAAACGCAGAATTGTTATCATCATTCCATGCATTCGAGAAGGCATTCACTCTGAGATAAGATGTCGATGCCACGGCATTCGGGCTGATATTCCCTACCGCGGTGACCGAGGCCCAGGTCTGGCTGGATTCATCCAGGCTGAGGTCAGGGTTCAGTGTGTATTCAAAAGTTGTGGGGACTCCGAAACTCTGCCATCCTGAAATCCGGCCGATCACCAGCACGGTTTCCCCCTCCGCAACCGATCCTCCAAGGTCCACCGTACCCGTTCCTCTATCCACCACGAAGGAGATGTCACCTGCACCGGAGACATTTAGCCCAAGCCCGTAGTCTGCCGTATTGGATCCTGTCATGCCAAACCCGGCATACGCACTGCCACCATTATTCCCGAAAACACTCACATCGGGCACCTGCATCGCCACTGAAAAATACACGGTTGGATTTGTACCCACCAGAGAAGCGGTATCAGTGAAATCTGCATCATTCCTGAGCGTGGTGTCTGCGTCATTGCTGTTGGTCTGAAAGATCCCAATATCCAGAGAAGACCCCGTGCTCTCCAAACCCGTGTAGGTCAAATTCGTTCCGGAACTCATCGACGGGGTGCCGTCATTCACGAAGGCGTAGTTCGGCCCACTGGGGATCGTGCTGTAGGTGTCTTCAAACAACAGTGTGGCATCGACCGACGTCGCTGCAAAGAGAACGGAAAGAATGGATGGAGCGGTTTTGATCTGCATAAATCTCCTTTTGAGAAGTGAATGCATCCAACCTAACAGGCACCCGATGAACGCGATATTCATTTTGCGCTGTTTAATATTCATATTTACGCAATACCCTTGCGTGCCTTCAAACGGAAATGGTAACGTCGGACATGACCTCCACGTCTCAATGGATCATCGGACTGATCCTTCCCGTCCATCTGGAGTATGCCAGAAACATCCTGGAAGGTGTCAGTCAGTGGACGTATGCACATCCGGAAGTCAACCTGAACATGATTTCAGAATCCGGAACGCCGCTGCATCCTGAGGATATGGACTTCCAGCCGGACGGCATTCTCTCGTTTACCCAGGCGGATGAGCTTCAACACGTCTATTCCCTGAGTCCGGTTGTGGTATCGGTTTCGAATCGTGTACGCCCCGCAGGCGCTGATTTTGTCATCACAGATGACCACGAGGTCGGCCGGATGGCGGCAGAACATTTCATCCGCAGAGGATTCCGGGATCTGGCATTTTTCGGCAAATCCGAGCATCAGTATTCCATCGAACGACATCAGGGATTCTGTGAACGTGCGGAGGCAGCAGGGATATCGGTCCGGTCCGTTGATCTGAGTGTGGACGAGGCACCGGTAAAACACTTGCAAAGGCTGAAGCCCAAAACCGGCGTGTTTGTCGCCAATGATATCCTCGCCCGCATGCTTCTGACGAACATCGACTCCCCCATACAGCGTGTCCCCCTGCACGTTGCCATTCTGGGCGTGGACAATGATATTATTCAGCGCTCTCTGTGCCCGATCCCCCTTTCCAGTATCGAACCCGATGGAAGGAGCGTCGGTTTCACCGCGATGGAACAGTTGCTGAAACGGATCCGCACCCCCGGCGCTCCCTTTGAGACGCTCAGAATTCCTCCCCTGAGGGTACATACCCGTCAATCAACCGATCTCTATGCTCTGGAGGATGAACTCGCAGTGAAGATCCTGGAAACCCTGGATGAACATCTGCCGGAGTTGTCGAACGTCGCCGACCTGGTCCGTCATCTGAATATTCCACGTCGAACCTTGGAGCACCGTTTCCGAAAAGCCACCGGACGCACCCTGGCCAAAGAACTGGCCACCCTCCGCATCGAACGTGCGAGAGATCTTCTTCGGAACACCGATCATTCGATCGACCATGTCGCCCGTGACGTCGGGTTGCCGGAAGCCCGCATGCTGTGGCTGCTGTTCAAACGTCATACCGGAGAAACACCCCGGCAGTATCGGAACCGGGTCCAGTATGTGTAACAGACCTTCCGAACGGCCTCAGGAGAAACCCGGTTTACAGGGCCCGGCACCGAGGGTAGATTTCTTGTGATGCCGACCCTCCGAACCATCCTGATCACGGGAGGACTTTGCGCACTCCGGCTCTCCGGGATGCTGATTGATTCCTACAGCCCGGACAAGCATGATCGCTTTGCCAACAACGCATCGTTCATTGCGAATACGTTTGATTTATCCGGAATTGCCATCGCCGACTCCGCCACATCCGGCGCAGAGCCCTTCCTAACTCTGATCCATCCCAATGTCGCCCTGTCTGCCATCCACTATGGCCCCGGGGTGGGGACAACGGTTCGATTCCGTCTGGATAACAACCCCAACGGCCCTGTGGTGGAACGTACCGTAAGCCGACGGATCCGGGCAGGCACCAGCGATCTTCTCATCTGCATCCTGGATGAACCGGTGACAGAGCAGGTGGCGTTCTATGGATTTGCGACGGAAACACTCCCCACCCGCGGAAATTGGACCACTCAGTACCGGTATGCCAATCAAACTCATTTTCATATTGGCAAATCACCCGGCTCTTATGCTCTCGAACTCGACATGGCGGTCGGACAGAACAAACTCGATCTCCATCGGCTGAATGTTGACGTGAGCGGTACCACGGGAAATACAGTAGAATGCATTCAAAACAGCTCAGGGAGTGGGAATTTCGTGGCCGGAGAAACCATGGGACAAGGGGGCGATTCCAGCGGACCTCTTCTCTATGTTGAGGCGGACGATTCTCTCACGGTCGTCGGAATTGCCTGGTACATTACCGGAACTCCCTCGACGGGGTTCACCGCAGTCGGTGACTACTCAACGCATGTGCAGGATGCCATCGACACGCATGGAGAGGTCTACCAACCCCTTCCCCCCACCTTTCTTCTGGCCTCATGGAGCAACGGAAGCGAGGTGACCCTGAGCTGGACAGATGCCTCCAATGTGGAATCCGCCTATGAAATCGAACGGGCCGACGACCCGGTCGGGCCGTGGACCCCGGTTGCGACCTTATCCGCCGATACAACCGGATACACGGATACCGGTGCCACCGCCCAACAGTGGGTGTATCGGGTGCGGAGCGTGAATCAGGGAGTGACCAGTGAATGGGTGCAGATCTCTCTGCCCTTGTCCTATGATGCATGGGCCTCCACCATCCATTGGTCGGGGGCGCCCTCCGGTCCTCTGGAGGATGCCAATTCCGATTCGGTAACCAATCTCGCGGCGTTCGGATTTGCGCTCTCCCCTTTCGATGCGGTTGCAGGAGCACTGCCAACCATTCAATCCAGTGGAAGCTCTCTCTGGCTCGAATACCGGAAAAATCCGGATGCGTCTGACCTCGTATACCGGTTCAGAGAAAGTACGTCTCTGGAAACACCTAACTGGCAGGATGTGGTGGTGGACGGGGTCACGATCACCGAAACCGAAGTGGGCCCCGTCGGAGATGCGATCCTGATGCGAATATCCATTCCTCTGAGCGAGGTTCCCGCTCCGGTGTATTTCCGCTTTGAAGTCGAAGATCCCTGAGGGTGACAACCGGCTCAGCCATCCGCGGCATCAGAGCGATAATGAACCGAGGTACGGTCTTCGGCGGTCAGAGCTTCCTGCCTCATGCTGATGATGGCTTTGTGCATGCGCCTGAGTTCCTCCCGGGCCTTTTCCTTTTTCAGAGTCTGAATCCCCTCTTCGTACAACTCGTCAGCCAGCGTCCGGTCTTTCAGCTCCAGATGGGCAAGACGCACCATTTGCACCCAGGGTTTCACTTCTTTGGGATACTTCTCAGCAATCTCACGGTATTTGGCCATGGCCTCAGGAATACGATCCTGTTTGCGTAGGCTTTCCGGAACACTGTACATGGGTAGTGGACGGGAATATCGGTCACCGGGAAGAAAAAACGTTCCGAAGGGCGCGGCAAGAACCGATGCAATCGGAAAGGCCATAATGATGGAGGCGATCAGCCAGAATGGATATCCGAAAATCATGCCATACCGGGTGGCCGTCCAGAATCCCAGCAGGACCAGGAACGGCACAAATACCACGTAGACAATCAGCTTCATGACCCGCTGCTCGTGGCAGGCTCCTCGGCGGCACTTCCCCCCTCCAGTCTCATCACCCCCCACATCACCGCCGCTCCCAGGATCATCACCCCCAGGGCCGGCAGCCAGACGGACAGTTCAGCAGGAAACTGATTCACATTGGAGGCAATGTTCCGCCCCGCCAATATCGTTCCATCCCGTTGATATTCATCCATGACATGGATCTGTTTAAAAGGCCAGAGCGCGTACAGAGATCCAATAATCAGTCCCGTAAGAAAGGCCATGGTGGCATCGTGCGCTTTCCGCAGCGCCGCCTCCACCAGACGAGCGGTCAGAAGCAGTCCAATGACCATGCCCAGCGCGCAACAGGCGAGAAACAGCATGTCATCCAGAAACAAATCGGAAATCAGACTGGAGAGTGCCCGGATGAGAATAAAATACTGCCCCAGGAGAATCATCATCAGAGACCCGCTGATGCCGGGAAGCACCATCGCCGAAATCGCCACCATCCCGGCGATAAAAATCATCCCGTACTCCAGCGGGGTGTATTTCCCGGTATACGAGAAGGCTCCCGGCCCCTCCTCTTCATCCGGGGCCTGCACCTGCTCCAGACCCTGTTCTGCGCGTGCCTGATAGAGATCCGATTTCCGTTTGGTTTTCTCGTAGGGGTCCACAGCGGCGGCGATGCCGACCGTGATGGCTACCCCCAGCACCAGGCTGATCCACACGGAAACGCTTTTGGATTTCATGAGCTTCCAGGGAACATGAATCGACAACAGGATCAGACCGAAGAAGAAGGCATAGGTCAGCGAGAAGTGGTCATTCAGCAGATAATCCATTAACCGGGCCAAGCCGACAATGGCCACCAGAGCCCCCAGCATCAACCGTCCCATAAAACCCCAGTCATCCTCCAGCAGACGACCGAAAAACGCTCCAGACCGCTCACGGTCCAGCGGACGGGTGATCCAGCGCAGCTTCAGGGTCATCAGTTCCCGAAGGGTCTTTACATTCAGTCGGTTGAGAAACCCGAGCAGCCGTTCATAAAAACCCAGTACAAGAGCCAGAGTGCCCCCGGAGACACCGGGAATGATGTTGGCCACGCCAAAGGCGAATCCGTGAAAGAGATCTTTAATCCAGGTCATATTTCGTGATGGGGGTCAAAAGAGAGTAGCGAGGGCTTTCCTGCCCCAGAGAGGTTGGTGACCGGAATATCGTCAGTCCGGTTTTGGACATGGGCTCATCATCGGGTTCCGGCTTCAAACAGGAAGAGCAACGATACGCGCATCACCCAAAACCTGCAACCAAATCCGCCAGAACCCGGGCATCCTCATGATACTGAGTGAGCGAATCGTCCTTGGCAAACTCCAGCAGGGCCCAGCGATTCTTCGGTTCTTCTGCGAGAATCTGGAAGTACCGGGTCCATCGCTCCACCCCGTCTTTGAGCGCGAAGCGTTCCCGAAATCCGGCCCCCCAATGAAACACATGCACGTTGGAGACCCTGGAAAGCACGGAACGGAGGCTGGTTTGGCAATGATCCTCCGGCTGCCCGTTCGGCGGCTGCCAGAGCGTATCCAGGTTGGACAGTTCCAACGAGGTCATCAGTTCCACCGAGGAGTCGATGGTATCTGTGAGGGTTCCACCGTGATATTCAAATCCGATCCGGATCCCGTGGGGTTCCGCAAGGGCACAGATTCTCCGGGCATCCTCTTTCACCTGTGTCCGGTAGGCCTCATCCGCATCCGCAGAACCGCGGCGCCCGGGCCACACCCGGATGGTATCGGTTCCCAGAGCCAACGCTGCATCAAGTACGGCCTCGAAGTCGGGGTTGTCCTCCGTTTCCGCAAGTCGATAGTAGGAACCGTACGCAGCCACGTCCAGTCCCGCATCCCGTGTCCATCCCGCCACCTGCTCGGCCCGGACGGTGTCTCCATGAGGAACATGTACATCCCCTCCCCACTCCAGCCCCTGCTGCCCGGCAGCCACCACTTTCTCAATAAGAGATTCAGGTGATTCAGGACGGAAGCTGATCGACACCAGTCCGGTGCGGATAAGAGGAGTGTCACTCATGGTCTTACTGGGCCGTGTAGCCGCCATCCACGTTCAGCACCTGACCCGTCACAAACGCAGAGGCCTCGGAACACAGCCAGAGAACGGCCTCGGCGATATCACCGGGTTCCGCCACGCGACCCATAGGGTGAAGCGATTTGATGTGCTCAAACGCCTCTTCGGAATCGTGCATGGTCCGCCAGAGCATATCCGTATTCACAGCACCGGGCGCAACCGCGTTCACCCGGATGTTGTGAACCGCCTGCTCCAAGGCGGCGCTTTTGGTCAAACCGATCACAGCATGCTTGGCCGCCACATAAGGGGAAAGCTGAGGAAGCGCGATTTCCCCCAGGACGGAGGCCATGTTGACGATGCTGCCTCCTCCGGAGGCACGCAGAGCGGGAATGGCCGCCTTCATCACCCGGAAGGTCCCGGTGAGATTGACATCCACAATCCGCTGAAAATCTTCAATGCTGACTTCCGGGATCGCATGGGGGTCGGACTCCACGCCGGCATTATTCACAACAAAATCAATGCGGCCATGTCGTTCCACCGCCTGATTGATAAAGGTGGTCACATCCGCATCCACGGTGATATCGCTTTTGACATATTCAACCCGAAACCCTTCGTTCCGAAGCTCTTTGGCCTGGTCTTCACCGAGTTCAGACCGACGGCCGGAATAGCAGACAAGTGCTCCGGCCCGGGCCAGTGCGGCCACGATTTCTTTGCCGATTCCTGAGGTCCCGCCGGTTACGAGCGCGACTTTACCTTGAAAATTGTAGGGATTGGTTCCTGGGGGATGCATGGGGGGTCCTGGGTTGAATCAAAATCAGCCCTCTCCATGAAAAAAAACCCGCCCGTTGGCAAGGGTTAAGCGTCTTTGTTGTCGGGGTTGTTCTTGCAACTGCCGTTTCCGCACAGTGCACAGGACGTACGGTTTCCGTTGGCGTCCAATGCCGCTCCGCCACAATGCTTAATGGGCTTCCGACCATTTATAACCCCAATGGCCATTCCGGCCACGCACAGGCCGAGAACAAACAGCACAATCAGAAGCAGGGGCAGGAAGGTCATGGGCTCCCTGTAGTCGAATTCCGGGGAATGTCAAACGCCGGAGGGAATTGACACCCCACCGCGTTGTGCTTCAGTGAGCGCATGCCGAGTCCCACTTCCCCCAATTTCCTCGTCTTCTTTGTCGACCAGCAGCGCTGGGACACGACCGGCCTGCAGGGATATCCGGCCGGATTGACACCCAACTTTGATCGTCTGGCCACGCAGGGAACCTATTTCCGCCATGCCGTGACGCCTCAGCCTGTCTGCGGTCCCGCCCGCAGTTGCCTTCAGACCGGTCAGTATGCCACCACCACGGGAGTGTGGAGGAATGGCCCCGGGTTGAAGGCAGATGCCCCGAAGTTGGCCGAGATACTGGGTGACGCGGGATATCATACTGCGTATTTTGGGAAATGGCATCTTTCGGAGGGCACAGGGAATGGCGCGGTTCCCCCGGAAAACCGCGGGGGGTATCAGGAATGGCTGGGGGCAAACTGTGTGGAGCTGACAAGCGGCCCGTCCACCGCCCGTCTCTGGGATCACGACGGGAATGAAGTCCGGCTGCCGGGATACCGGGTTGATGGTCAGACCGATGCCATGCTCCGGTGGCTCACCCGGCAGTCGGAGAAGGCGGCCCCCACGCCCTTCCTCTGTTTTCACTCTTTCCTCGAACCCCATCATCAGAACACCGACGATTCCTACCCTGCCCCGCCGGGATATGAGGACCTGTATCGTTATGCCCCGCTCCCTCCCGACCTGCAGGCCCTGGGCGGGAGCTCCTCCCAGCACTGGGCGGGATACTGCGGGATGATCAAACGCCTGGACGAAGCACTGGGACGCACCATGGATGTTCTGGAATCCACCGGACTGGCGGAGAACACCGTTGTCATCTACATCAGCGATCACGGATGCCATTTCAAAACCCGGAACAGCGAATACAAACGGAGCCCGCATGAAAGTTCCGTCCGGGTTCCGATGGGCATCTGGGGTCCGGGCTGGTACGGCGGTGGACAACGCGAGGAAGCCGCAAGCCTGGTCGATCTGATGCCGACCCTGCTGGACTGTGCGGGAGTCAGGATTCCTGAAGACGTTCAGGGCCGCTCTCTGCTGCCGCTTACCAAGGGCTCCGCACCTGCCGACTGGCCGGATGACACCTTTATTCAGTTCGGAGACGGCGGGCTGCCGCCCGGGCGATGCCTGAGGAGCAACCGGTGGAAGTATGCGGTGACGGCCTCTGAAGAACATACAGGACACGCGCATGCGCCTGAGTATACGGAAACACAGTTGTATGACCTCCGGACCGATCCCTATGAATTGACCAACCTGGTGTGCCTCGACAGTCATGCGGACCTGCGCCGTCAACTGGCCGGCCGTCTGCTGAAGCGCATGCAGGACATCGGCGAACCTCCGGCCAGGATTCTCCCAGCACCATCGGTTCATGGTGGCCAGCGTACGGTAGAGTATCCGGGCTCATGAGGAATCGGATCCGACCCAAGAAACCGACCATTCTTACCCGTACGCGCACTTCCAGACCGGAACCCGATCGACATCCGGATTGAGATGAAACATCAGTACCCAAGGAGCCCCGCCCTGTGAAAACCGTCATGCTCATGTTCGATTCCCTGAATCGAAACTTTCTCGCCCCCTATGGATGCCGTTGGACCCACACCCCGAATTTTCAGCGGCTGGCAGAGAAGACCATTACCTTTGAAACCAGTTATGTCTGCTCAATGCCCTGCATGCCTGCCCGACGCGACCTGCATACCGGACGGCCGAATTTTCTTCACCGCTCCTGGGGACCGCTTGAGCCATGGGATGATTCCATGCCGGGACTGTTGAAACAGGCCGGGGTGCCCTCCCACATGGCGACAGATCACCAGCATTACTGGGAGGAGGGAGCCGGGGGAAACTACCTGACAAAATACACGACTCACGCGATGGTACGGGGACAGGAGGGTGATCCCTATTATCCGGACTTTGCTCCTGCCCCGCCGCCGGAAGGCGCCAAAGGCCGGAATGCAGATCCAGGCCCCTGGGCCTCCCAGGACCGCTCCAACCGCACGGACATCGAAGCCAGAGGGGTGATGCCGATTCAGGAAACCTTCGCCAACGGACTGGAGTTCCTCGAACGGCATGCCGACCTGGATTCCTGGTTTCTGCAGATTGAAACCTTCGATCCGCATGAGCCTTTTTTCAGTCTCCCGGAGTATCAGAACCTGTACGAGGATCTGGTGGAACAAAACAAAGAACGGCTCTGGGACTGGCCGGGATACAGCCCGGTGCAGGAATCCGAATCAGAGATCACCCAAATGCGGCACAACTATGCCGCACTGCTCAGTGCCTGTGATCTCCAGGTCGGACTGGTGCTCGAGGCCATGGACAAACTGGATCTGTGGAAGGACACCCAGCTCATCGTCTGGACCGATCATGGGTTCTGCCTGGGGGAACATGACTGCTGGGCAAAGTGTTGGCTGCCATTCTACGAGGAGGTCGCCCGGACACCGTTCTTCATGTGGGACCCACGGGTCGGCAACGCGGGAGAACGGCGTAGCAGCCTGATTCAACCGTCCATTGATCTCGGGCCCACGCTGCTGAGGTCACACGGCCTGGAGCCCACCTCCACCATGACCGGGAAAGATCTGCTGCCGGTTCTGAAAGAGGATCAACCGATCCGGGAAGCCGCGATGTTCGGCATGTTCGGCGCACAGGTGAATGTAACCGACGGGCGGTATGTCTACATGCGTGCGCCTGCGAACACAGACAACACCCCTCTCTACGAATACACCCATATGCCGGCTCACATGCGGGCTCAGTTTGGAGTGGAGGAATTGCAGTCGGTCGAACTGGCGGAGGCCTTTCCGTTCACCAAGGGGGTCACGCCCATGAAGATTCCCGGCAAGCGGGGGGTCTCCACCAACGACCATCCGGACCGGAACCGGACTCTGCTGTTTGACCTTCATCAGGATCCCGGACAGGAAACACCCATTGTGGACGACTCAGTTGAAACCAGCATGTTGCAGCACCTCGACCGCTTGATGAAAGAAGTGGATGCCCCCGAAGAGCAGTGGGAGCGGTTGGGCTTATCCTAACCGGATAGAGACCCAACCTCTTCGCACCCTTCATCATAGGAACACAAAGACAGAACGACACTCAAACGCGGATGGATATATTTAAGGTCCGACTCAGAAACGATGGCCACCTGACGCAAAAATACTATGATCATGCCGGACTGCAAACGGCTCCAGCCACACAGAGGATCGCCACAATCCAGTTGCAGGTTCTCTCAGCACCCATTGGGATCCTGCCGAATAATCAGGGAGACTCCGTTAGAAAAAACCCGTATGAACCTTCCAAGACTGAACGATTTTACAGAATGGGTCTCCCCGCGTCATGATGTAGACACCTTCAATACGTCGCAAAAGCTCGTAGAAATGTCTGTTCCTTCAGATTATATTCAGGAGTACTTCAACTTCATGGGTGTCCGTAAGGCCATTCTGGCCGCAAGAACATGAAGAATTCATCTTACTCTCTTCCCCTTTTTGTCCTGGGGCTTTCTCCGCTTACCGCATCAGCAAATGCCGGAACACCCTTGATGTGGGCCTCGATGCTTCACCTCTTTATTGGGAATGCTCTGATTGGGATTCTCGAGTCATGTTTGCTTTTCCTGCTCTTTCGATCTTCCATCCGGAGATCCGTTTTAATTCTCATCAGCGCGAATTACGTATCTGCATTCGGGGGTGCGGCTCTTTTAGGAATGTACGTCGATACATCGCCGGATATCATGATTCAAAATATTCAGATATGGTTTCGTATCTTAGCTGTGTCTGCATTTGTACTCACCCTGATCATAGAATTCCCTTTCTTTATGTTCTCACTGGCTCCAAAGGAGAGGTCTGTCCGAAAGGGGATACTTGCAACCTGCATCATCCATGGAATGAGTTATGGGCTTCTTTATTTTTGGTATCTGGGAGCAAGCGGCACATCGTTGATGACAGAGCTGGAAGTCGTGTCAGCGGATCAGCTTCGGCCAACGGCCCCATATGCACTCTGCTATTTGTCTGTGGATGGAAAGAACGTCCTACAACAGGATCTGAACCAGACAGGGTCTGCAACTGAGATTGCAGATGTGGAAGCATCGCATCTGGATGACCGTCTCTTTACCCGGATTGGCGAAACTTCCGCCTTTGATCTCATACTCTTTCACGGTTCGGATGTTCGCGGTGAAGAACATGAAGAACGGATTATAGAGGCGTTCGCGGAAAACGTTTCGCTCGAACCCTCAGATCAATTCGATCCACAGAGTGAGGTAAAAGGTTCATGGATGAATTTTGGCTACGTTCCACGGTTCTCTGACGAATCGAACTGGCGGTTTAATACCGGTTTTTGGCCAGTTGAAGGTTTGCAGGGTTATAACAAAAGCACCGGGATGCATATCCACTATTCCCTTGAGTTACCCTTCATTGCCTGGGTAACCCGGAATGCCGTCCATCTGGAGGGAGATTATGTCGTCATGCAGTTGGGAACCGATCAAATTTGCATTCTGCATCCTGAGACCAAACAAATTGCACTCCTGGGCAGAGGTAGAGGTCCTGTGGTGGTGATACCTACGGAACGGCAGCACCAAGTTCCTTAGGTTGGCAGTCGCGGTTTATTTTCAGAGAAAAAATCTCCCCATGCATGGGTCCGTGTTGTCCGCGTGGTCCGTTGTTGTCAAAAACCCAATCATCCAACTCTTTCAGACAGGGCATGACGCGCTTGAGCCCGTTCATTCGCGGCCTTCATCGGTCCCGCGATCTCATCATACAGTTCTTCAAACGGATTCATGAACCCGTTTTCATTGATTTCCCAGTCATGCCGTTTTCCACCGTCCCACTGCTCCATCATGCCGCAGTGATGCCAGCCCAGCATAAAGGGCAGGTCCATGATGCCGTCGAGATAGGCCGCATAATGAGCCCCCACCTCTGCCTGACTGTCCACAGGAAACCCCTTCACCTTGGTTTGCTTCGGCGGTTTGGCACATCCGAAACAACTGTCACCATTGAGAATCGGTTTGCCGGTCGTGCGGTGAATGTAGGTTAACGTTTCCTGCTGTGTCTCCACCGGGGTGTACCACTGAATCAGTACCACATCCACATATTCTTTCAGGATCTCCAGGAACCAGTCCGGGATCAGGTGGGGACTGTGCAGCTTATCCCCCAGAATCAGGCGACCCGGATCGTGTTTGCGGATCAGGCGGACATGAAGGTCATACCACCACCGAATCATTGCTTCCATGACGGTATCGCTGTCCTCCTCTGTCGCCGGATTCCTGTGTCCCAGTGCAGAAAACGCGGCCTGATACCCGGCACTTTCCTCCGGTTGAGCAAAGAGATCCTTCACCCAGGGATGCACCCGATGGTTGCCCCGGCCGTTATTACCGTAAAAGTACCAGCGAGGAATATCACTGAAGGCATACCCAATAAACCGGTCATGGTCGCCGTGCTCCGCGGCCATCGAGGCGATGCGATCGTCCAACTGTGTCTCAAAGTCCTGTGAAAAAATATCCGGGAACCGCTGTTCGTCGAATTTGAACCGGGAGCCCAGAGGAAACACCTCGATGGCGCGACAGTAAAACATCCGGTCAGCGTATAATCCGGAAGGCACATCATAGGTATGCAGGCCCAGACTGTTGAACCCCATCAACTCTAATCGGGTCAGCGTCGCATCCACCAGTTGTGGCAAGGCCTTCCCTTCTGCATTAAAGTTATCTTGTTCATCCGCCAGGTCCGGACCATACCGCTCCAGCATCACGTGCCGGTTATAGGGAGCGAGCCAGCAATCCGACTGCAGGTGGTTGATCCCGATGGAGACAAAGGGATGTCCCTCCACATCCTGCAGCCACCAGCGCCCTTCATCCTGTATCACACGAATCGTCACGGTTCGCGCTGTGGATGTTTTCGCAGATCATAACAAAACAGACCGACGGCCCCACGCAGGAAGAGACGGCCGTCTGCAAGAATATACATCATGGGTTTGCTGGAATACGAATTGGTGGTCTCATGCGGAGGACTCCAAACATAGGTGGGAGCTCCATCCTTATCGCTCCACCCATCCGCAAGCGTCGGCTCCCCCTCAACCCCGTTCATCCAGACGAAGGAGTTGCCTCCATGCGCACTGTCTACACGGTTGATCAGTTTCCCATTCGCCAACACCGAGACAGACATTTTGCTCCCACCTTTGGGCAGCACCTTGTGCAGGGTGTCCCCTGTTTGCAGATCCAGCACCCGGAATCCCCTGCTGTCTGCGGTGTAGATACGGTTTCCCTGAATCACCGGAACCGAATTCATGGACAGGAACGGGGCATCCCGGAAGGTACTCTTCCACAGAGGTTCTGCTCCAGCGGCACTGATGCGAAACCCGTACATGTCTGCATAGTCGATTTTGATTTTACGGATCGCATCCACACTCTCCCCGAGAATCACCAGGGTGTCCCCCTGCAACATCATGGCACGTGAGAATTTCCCTTCCTGCGTCCACATGATGTTGCCGTCTTTCACCCGGACCAGCTGAAAGCGCGATCCAATGGTCTCTCTTAAATTATCCGGATCTTTCAGCTTGAGCATGGTCACCACGTAGTCCTCCCCGTCCTCCCGGTATGGCATCGGCGTCACCACCCGCCCAACCCCCTGCTCTCTCCTCCACAGCTCTTCACCTGTTTGTGTATCAAACGCATAGAGCGTGAAACGGTGATCCGGTACCAGCAGCACCTCCCCCACCAAGACCGGGCTCTGACAGAAATTATCATCGTAAGCATGTGAATTCCCCACATACGGGCTCTTGGTTCCCACATCCCCTGCTGTGGGCATGATCGCGGTCCAGCGGAGCTCACCGGACTCCCGATCCAGCGCATAGACCCGGCCGGTGCTGCCGGTGAAATAGACCGATGTCTCATCCACGACCGGGGTCAGGTTGACAGGCCCGGTTTTATGGTCCTGCCAGTTGACGCCGGCATGAGGAAAGGTGGCTTTCCAACGCGTGTGACCGGTACTGGCATTGATACAGACCAGCACTTCATCCGCATAAATGGAATACTTCTCCTTGATGGGCCAGGGCAGCTTCCGAATCAGTTCCTGCGTTTCCCGTTCACGCGTTTCCGGGGTGTCCGCCTCCAGCTCCAGACCTCCCAGGTCGCCCATAATGTCATCGGGATTCAAGGTGAATTCCGGTTTGTCGCGCCCTTCCGCTTTCGCCAGCTTCTTGCCATAAAGGTCCGCCAGAATGCGGACATGCTGATCGCGAAAGGGACCTTCATGCACCGGCTGGGTGTAAAAGAGGTAGATGTTGCCGTCGATCAACACCGGGCCGGCACCGCCCCCAATACTCCAGTGGTCGAACGCACGGGGTACTTTTCCCAGCCGGCCAAACGGCACCCCATTCCCCTGACCCGTCGGGGACGCGTCTTCACTGCGCCAGACCAGCCGGGCCTGACGCAGATCCTCCACCAACTCCTGCTCGCTGTCAAAGGCCTGCATATTGTGATGCGTCCCCATGTAGCTCGTCCAACTCGCCTCGGGGTGCAGGGAATTCTCCCGCTGAAGCTGTGCCTGGGATTTCACCCATCCTCCCAGATCTCCGGATGTTTGGATCGTTTCCTTTTTCCCCCGCTCTTCCTGGGTCCCTTTCACACTCCAGGTCCCTGTCAGGCTCCCGTCCGGTTGGACCTTCGCGTTGATCTTCGTCGTGATGTCAAACGAACCACCCCCCTTGGGTTGTTTCGCCCAGACAAAGCTTCCTTTCAGGCTCCCCGTTTCCAGCTTCAGTCGCCCCGCCTCCTGCCGAACACTGGCCGGCCCCACGATCGTGTAGACCCCATTCCGGAGCCCCCCCCGAATTCGTCCGACTCCCGGAACTGGAAACTGGCGTAAATGCAGACTGAAGGCCTGGTAGCTCCCTTCCTGAACCTCCATCCGCATTCCCTTCGGGGGAACAGCCTCATGAACCCGTGGAGCTGAACTCTGTACATGACCACTGTACAACAGCCAGAATGAGAACCAATACCGGAAACAACGGAGCGGAATAAGCGACCAGATTTTCATCGTTCAGTGAGAGGATTGTCCCCCTTTTTTCCAGGGTCCTCAACTCAGAATTGATGGATCATACTATGCTCAATCCAGACATTTATATTCAAATTTTCACTCCTCTCCCCATTCGAGCGGGTCCGACACATGCTTTTGCTAATTAATCAAGAGTTAGTTGCTATATTTTCCAGAAACAAAATGTTCGTAATTAATTACGTATATTATTTATTTAAAATGTTTTACACATTTTTAAACTCAACAGAATCCGAAAAGAATCCCGCATCTATTTCCGAGTAGATGTTTTCGGCCTATACTCATCTGTGGTCCACCAAAAACGGACATTTACTGACTAGATTTACAAAACTGGACGTTCCGAATGATACTGCCACGATCCATCCTGTCTCTTGCGTTTTCTCTCTGTTTTCTTACCGGCCTGCTTTCCGCAGAGGAGCCCCTTTCCATCACTCGAGGTGCCATCCCCATCACCTTTGAGATGCCGGTTGATGGCACCGCCAGTCTGGGAATCTACACCGAGGGGGGGCAACTCAAGCGGGTGCTTTTTCAGGCTGTGGAGATTTCCCAGGGCACACATACCGTGTCCTGGGACGGAATGGACCTGTGGGGGAAACTGATCGAACCCGGCACCAGGCTGAAGGCGAAAGTCTTTACCCATCAGGGGATCCGGGCTTTTTACGAATTCCCCCTGGGATATGGCGACTGGTACAAGGAGGATCCACCCTGGAGAACCGCGATTACCTTCCCGGACCGCAAAGACGGAGAGATTCTCGGTCCGAATGGAAAGCCCGTCGCGTACCGAAAGGACGGGGTCACCTACCGCATGACCAAGGGAATGTTCGACCAAGACGGGAATCTCACAGACAAGGCCAAAAAAGCCGCCTACCGCCATCTGAGTGGGGACCGGGTGGTGATTCAGCCGGGGGAAGCGACTCTCCGCGGAGGGTGGATGTCCGATCACAACCCCCCAAAAGCCATCGAAGTCGTGGGAGACCGCGTGTTTGTCTCCGCCAGCGGTGCGGAAGCCGGAGACCCCTTTATCGCTCTCAATGCAGAGGGCCGGAAAATCTGGGGCAAAGGGGGGGCCATGGGCGGAAAAGGACCCAGCCGGATGTGGGCACTGTCTGATTCAGAAATGCTGCTCCTGGAGGGGAACCGTCTCTCCCGGTTTAACACCCTGGATTTTACCAGGTCGCACTTCCTCACCCTCAAGGATCCGATCCAGAACATTGATGTCAGCGGAGAGAGAATTCATGTCATTCACAAACCGCGCAGCGCAGTCAAAGTGGAGCATTTCCACAAAACGCTGTCCCGGAATCCTATCCAGTATGCCAACACCGTCCCCCTTCACCTCAGTGACGAAGCCGGTCATATGTCCATCAGTGCCCGGGATAACTTCACACAGGTGTTTACAGGGGGATCCCATGCCCTGCTTGGAATTGGTGCGACCTACCACAAGGGCCTCGGCTATATCATCGTTCCCCTGAGATCACCGGGAAAGGTCGGCAGTCTCGCAGTGGGGCCCTACAGCAAAAGCGGTCTGAAACTGGAGGTCTATCTCCTGAAATCCGGATTGAAGTACGACCCGGAGACACATTCGCCCAAGGGTGGACACCGCGGGCAAGTCGCCGACCTCGGCAGCCTGGGAGATATGGGCGATTTCAATTTCGGCGGGGAAGAGCTTTCCCTGGACATCGATGAGGTCTCCCGTGACTGGGAGCTCTTCGGCAGCACAGATGGCAAAGAGGCGCTGAACTGGATTGTCGGCAAGAATCCACCCCGGGAAACCAATGCGGTGATGCTGAAATTCGTGTTGCCAAAGGGCAAAATGAAAGGGGACGTCTTGCTCAAACACTGTGTCTTCTGGCAAGACCGCATTCAGGTGGCCCCGGACCCGAAAATTCAGGTACACAAAGGGAGCCTGAAGAAAGGAGCACCGCCATCTGTCGGAAATGGCTGGTGGTTTCGTTCGACCGAGCAAATCGAACCCGCACGTCCGTTTCAGATGATGCTGGATTACCGCGAGCCGATCTCATTCGAAGGCTTTCTTCTTAAACAAAATCGGAATCACGATTTCATCGTCGAGGCCTGGCGTGGAGAGGAAGAGCCTTCCCTTGAGAAGGATTCTTTGTGGGAGGAGGTTTATCGCTACAGGGTTGGACCCAGTCACCGTACCGGCTATGGGACTCAGAAGGACAACCTGCTGCAGACCGTCTCTCTTACCCACCGGGAAGAAACCAGAGCTTTACGACTGACCTACCGCAGTGGTCTTGGCCGGGGGAAAAACGGGGTGCGGTGGCGATCCTCGGATCCGCACCTGGTCGCCATTCAGGACTTCACGCCCCTGAGACTGAAGGACAAACAAGTGAAAGCCGCAGAAGACCGTGAACCCTACGACTATGTCCAGTACGACCTGCACTCGGGGAAAGAAGTCGCCCGGCACGTCACCTTCGATGCAACCTTCAGGGAGTTCACCGTACATGACGACGGACAAATCTTCGGCACCCTGAATCTGGGTCGTCACAACCGTCCATTGGTCAAAAGCCGACTGGAGGGAGACAACTGGATTCACACCCGGTTCAAGCCTGACGAAGGTCCCGAGACCTATCAAGCGGTGCGCAGCTCCAAAGGACGTCTGCTGGTCTCAGGAGGTCATCGGATCTTTGTCATGGATCCCGGTTCCATGAAGACCCTGCACACCCTGGGCTGGGATCAGGATTACGCCCCGGGACCGTTTGACCGAAACATGGTCGGCCGGGGCGGAAGTGATATGGCCATGGATGACCTGGACAAGGTCTGGTTCATTGAGAGCCGCCGCCAACCCAAACGCGTTGCCCGGTTCAACCTTCAGGGCGAATGTGAATGGCATCTCACAGGAGGTCCCGGATACGGAGGGTTCGGCACTGGATACATTGATCCCGATCTGGAAAACTTTTATACCAATGGCCTGCATTACAATCTCGACTATGATGCAGGCACATCCGACCTCATCGGATTTTCCGACGTGCCCTATGCGGAGAGCAGTCCGATTGTGGTGAACAGTGTTTTTAATTACACCACCGGCGGGCGGGTGATTCATCATGAGAATGGGCACAAATATGCCGTCGGGTACAACAGTGAGTTTGTCGCCCTGCTGAAAAACGGGGTCATGCAACCCTGTATGGTGGCAGGATGGGCCACGGCCAAGGGCGGGAGTCCCTCCCGCTTCTTCACGCACAAAGCGTGGAAGGAGGAATGGGTCGGCGTGGACCTGAAGGGGAAACGGTATTTTTGGAACGACCGGAATGCAGACGGACGCTTTCAGAAAGAGGAAGTGATTCTTTACAGAGTGGACAGGGAAACGGGCATCTACCCCACGGTCAGCGGGGCGTATTGGGGGCAGAAGATGGGGAAAGATCTCGCCCTCAATACCGGAACCGGCAGATTGGCGCCCACCTCATTCAGCCAAGACGGGGTTCCAAGGTATGACCTCGAGAATTTCCAGCGGTTTGCATACCGGGATCTGCCCAGCTACAGCGGACTGCAGGCCTGGGGGTCCAGAGCCTGCGGCAACCCCAACCCGCATAACGGCCAGAGCATTGTCACCGACAGCGGCCACCGCATCATGGTGGGTCAACCCTATGTCTGGGATCAAAACCTGGAGGCGGTAGGCGGGGTTCCGGATACCGAAGGCGGTGGAGACGGCTTTCGCCCCGAGGTCCCCGGCGGAAAAATCGAACATCCCAACGGCTACGCCGGAGTGGGCACCACCCGTTCAGAGGCCGGAGAGGTGGCCGCCGTGATCGGCAATCTGGGTACCTGGTCCATCGTATCCGCCCATGACCGCATACTGCTGGCCAATATTCTGGATGGTCAAGAGGGTGAGTTCTCCACGGATTTATCGGGGGCCCGGGGGACAGAGGTTTCTCACCGCCGCTTCGAAAGTGAATCGTATTTTGGACACTTTGTTACCACCACGGATGGTCGCCATTTTATTGCAGGAGGAAAAAATTATCACGCCCTGATCCGTCTTGAGGGACTGGATGAGATCAAGGTCACCGAGATCCCGGTCCGTATCTCCCCTGCGCAGTATGCGAAAAACCAGGGGCTGCGCAGTCTTTTTGTCCAGGAATGGAAAGAGCAACAGCAGGCCCGGCAAACCGGACGGTGGCTGGTGGCGAAAACCACGCGGGATCGCCTGGGTCAGGACAAGCCCCGGATTGACGGCAGCATCGACAGCTGGGGAGGAATCAAAAAAATGCACCCCATCGATGCACGGCTGAAAAGTACGGATCCCGAGCCACGCTATTATTTTGATGTGGCACGCTCCTCCAGAGGCCTCCACCTTGTGTATGCGGGAAAAAATTTCCAGGGCTCTGCCAATGAGACCCTGGAGGGTATCTTCAAAGACGGCTTTGCCTTTGATTTCCGGTGGCGCTCCGATCGGGATGCCCGCAGACGCAAAGAAGTCGTGGCCGGGGACCGCAGGATTGTGTTCGGGAAACTAAAGGGGGAGTGGACCGCCGTACTGCATGATTATATTGTCCCGGGAGCCAAGAAAAGCGACGGACGTTCTTACAGCTCCCCGGTGGTCACAACCTGGATCGATGTCGTTCGCGAACTCCAACCCGACGAATATGAATTGAAAGTGCAGGAGGAAACGCTCATGATGACTTCTCACTTCAACGGCCTTGATCCGGAGGGGAACCGTGAGGAGGACCCCCGCAAGTGGTGGACGGCGGAAGTGATTCTACCCTGGAAGCTGCTGGGCATTTCTCACCCGATGCAGTTTGATGTCGGGGTCATGGCGGCCAATTCCGGAGGCACGGGTGTAGCCGAACGACGCTACTGGGCCACCCCGCAGTCTGTAAAGGCCACCTCGGACCTCGGTGCCGAAGCCGCCATCCACCCGGATAAATGGGGCCGTATGTTCTTCGACCAGCCGGAAGGGGCTGAGTTGGAGCGGGTAAACTCGCGATGGACCCAAGAATAGAGTGAGAGGTTCCTACGCCTCTACCTGTGGCGGATGCGTTCCATTCGGTAGGCACGGGGAGGAATGCCATAGTGACGTTTAAACGCCACACCGTATGCGGTGCTGTCCCGAAAGCCGCAGCGACGGGCAATCTCGCCGATGCTCAGTGGCTCCTTTTCCATCAGCCTGCAGCTTTTTTCGAGCCGTTGCTGCTGATGAAATGCCTTGGGACTCATGCCACGGGCGTTCCGGAAATGCCGACAGACCGTGTGCACAGACACGCCGAGTTCCCCCGCCACCTCCGCCAGGGGTTGAGCAGATTCCGGGTGACGGCGAAGCCATTTCTCCGCCTGCGTCACCAAAGGATCCCGGGTTGCAATCTGTTGGGTTGACGCCCGATCCACCACCCGAACCGGATGGAGCACAGGCACATCAAACCGTTCCGGGGTGCCCTGGATGAGATGCTGCAGGCAGTGCCCTGCGGCCTGCCCGATGGAATACCAGGGAAACGCCACACTGCTCAGTTCAGGTTCAGCCGCAATGGTAATCCGGGGATGATCCCCACAACCCAGAATCCCGATTCGTTTCCGAAGCGGGACCGAGGCTTCATGCAACAGGTTCCGCAGCCAGCTCGCCGTCCCGTCAGACGGGCAGAAAATGCCCATTGGTTTGGGGGAACGCTCTATGTAGAGAAGAAGATCCTCCTCTCTTTGCGGAAGCATCTGGTCCCCGGGCAGTCCGGCCTCCTGGCAGGCCGCCTGAAACGCATCACAGCGTGGTCGGAGGTCACTGGTCTCTTTCATATGTGAGACCACCAGTTGTCGATACCCCCGGGTCAGGAAATGCCGGCAGGCCAACAACCCGAAATTTTCAGGAGCCAATCGGCAACAGCCCAGTTCCGGCACCCTCCCGAAATATTGAATATCCGAAAAGAGGTGGCATACCCCCCGTTTGCCCAGGGGGTGACTGCCCTGACGGATCATCACCTGCCAGGCTTCCGGGGGTGGAGGGTCCTCCGGACGGGGGTCAACGATAAATTCCCATGGAAGCCGGTACCGATCACGATATGAACGCAAACTGGAAACCACATCCGCGTGATTCGGGACCTTGGTTGAAAGATGGATCAGAATCAGCTCCATAACAACCCGTCCACTCAATAGGTAAACAACTGGTCGAGGGAGTAGGATTCACCAGCGGCCTGATTGAGAGCATCACGGAGTTTGGTACGGGTTCGGATCGTGCACCACCGTCCCTTGCACCCTCTCTTGACCATCTTATGCGTCATCGAATCCGGGAAGGCATTGACCAGATCCTGTGCACGCAGCCCGTGGGAAGCCATCACAGCCGCAAACGGCTGCTCACCGAGGTTCCGGTTTATATTTTTTTGGGGGGGAGACATTTTTCCAGCGCAATACTCCCGCTACACCATCAGGGTTCCCATCCCATGTCCAGCCATCATTCCTGGATGCACATGTTTTATGCCTCAAACCTGCGCGTACCACCACTCTACCTCGGAAATACCGACTTAAAAACTGTCATTCTTAATCCGTCAACAGATCAAATGCAGACCGAACCCTTTCCTTCGTTCGGCGATCTTTAAACTGAAATTCCGTTAGTTTTTTCAGTACCGTTTTATTCTTACTTTCAACGAGATAGTTCAAAACTTCCTCCAAATTCCTTTTAAAGTCATGGCTATCTACTTCACCCATTACAAAACCCTCAAAGAAGACATTCGCTTGGTTGGGTCTGTACCTGTAAATGGATTTTGCAGCATGAATTGCCACTTCAAGGGCAACCTTTTCCTCATCCAAAACCGCGGCAACTTCGTCTAAAATATAATTTTCTTCAGGGCTCATCTGATTTTTGTTCCTTGTTGGAACCCACAGCCTCAACGTGACATCAATCAAATCTTTTTGCTCAAACGGTTCATATTCATCAACGTATTTTAAAAACGCTTCCAGCACGGCGCACCTGGCCGCAGCATTGCGTTGGATCCCCTTTGCTACATCAGCTTCCGTGTATGTGATGACCTTTTTCTTATAAAGTCCCCGCACGTTTCCTGTGCCACCCACTTTCTGTGAAAACTCTGCATCTTTATCGTGATCAGCTTCATACACATACCGAGTTTCGGGGCCTTTTGTCGCGAAGGAGTACACCATAGCAGAGAATGCACCCTGCCTCTGGGGCCACATTCCCGTTTTTTGCATCTGTGACCAATCTTCAGTTCGTTTCGTAAACTCCTGAAACACATCCGGATCCGAAACACGAGCCAGTAATATCTTTCCGTTTGTTTTGACTGATTGAGAGATTTCATGATCCTGAATGAACAATTTTATTTCATTGGACAATTCCGAACCAAGCTTATGTGTTTTCAGCTCTTTGCGATAGGAATCACCCTTAAGATCTGGAAGGTTCAAAACCCAATCAGGTTCACTCGCATGGGTAAAAATCAGCGAACTGACTGCCGCAAGGACAAACAGGCTAAGATCGTTCCGTTTCATTACTTCACCTCATTTTTCCAACAAGCTCACGCAGTTCGTCCAGCCGTTTTACAATGTCCCGTTTTGTTACCATTGCAGCATTCATGACGATTCTAACAGGAACCACCACCACGGGCGTGCAAAATCACTGAGTCTTTGCTGTCTGATCACACACTGCGTCAGCGGATAGCATTTCGTTCATCCTTCTCCAAGAAACCATGAGGTATCATGGTGGACTCCAACCCCTTGTCCAGTGGGATATCCGTGTTGATTCCAACCTTGCTCACAACCGTGTGCAGAACTGCGTCCGAGTTCTAAGCAAGAAATCCATTCACAACAGGGGTCTCCCCAGGTAGAGCATCCTCCATGACCACAAGAAAAATGATCCGCACCCGCACCCGTTCATGTCAGACCTCTTCGAATTGATCAAAACCCCCTGGCCGTACCTGTTTGGAGCGGTCACGGTTGGGCTGAACATCTGGGCCACCATTCATCTGGTGCTCAAGAACCGCGACAGCCGGGCGGTCATCGGCTGGGCCGGGCTGATCTGGCTTGTGCCTATTGGGGGAGTGACCTTCTACTGGTGCTTCGGCATCAACCGCATCCGTCGCAAAGCCGTCTCCCTTCGGACAGGCGAGGCCTGGTCACACCGGAATCAGATTGAACCAAGGCAGGAGGACTTTGACCGGGCTGCAGGTCTGCTCGACCACCATCCCACGATGATGTCACTGGCACGCCTAGGCCGGAACATCACTAAACGGGATGCCATTCCCGGTAACCGGGTGGACCCCCTGCAGCATGGGGATGAAGCCTATCCGGCCATGCTGAAGGCGATTGAAGAAGCGGAAAAGTCCGTAGCACTGCTGAGTTACATTTTTGACTGTGACCGGGCCGGTAACGCCTTCCAGGAGGCCCTGGTGAACGCGCAAAACCGCGGTGTTGAAGTGCGCATTCTGATCGACGGGGTCGGTGCCCGTTACAGCAAGACCTCGATGATTGCAGAACTGAGGAACGCTGGACTGAACGCAAATGCTTTTCTGCCGTCCAACCCATGGTCCATGAAGTACGCCAATCTGCGCAATCACCGTAAGATCCTGGTGGTGGACGGAAAGATCGGGTTTACGGGTGGCACAAACATCCGCGAAGGCCACTGGCTCACCCTCGAACCGGACTACCCGGTTCAGTGTTTGCACTTCCGGCTGGAAGGTCCCGTCGTCCCTCACCTCATGGAGGCTTTTGCGGTCGACTGGGCCTTTTCCACCGGGGAATCACTGGGAGGCCCGATCTGGTTTGCGGAAGCGGAACCGGATGGTCCGGTCTGGGCACGCGGGATTCCGGACGGGCCGGATGAGGATTTTGAAGTCCTGCTGAACACCCTGCTCGGAGCCCTGGCGGTTGCCAAGGAACGCATCCTGATTGTGACCCCGTATTTTCTGCCGGAGAGCCCCCTACTCCATGCCCTGAGTGTCACCGCCCTGCGCGGGGTCCAGGTGGATATTGTCGTTCCAAGTAAAAATAACATGACACTGGTACAGTGGGCCTCCACGGCCCTTTTCGACCAGCTTCTGGAACAGGGCTGCAACATCTATCTGAGTGCCCCCCCCTTTGATCATACCAAGTTGATGGTCGTCGACAGTGCCTGGGCTCTGATCGGATCCACCAACTGGGACCCGCGCAGTCTGCGCCTCAATTTCGAATACAATGTGGAATGCTACGATGAGCGTTTTGCCGGCAAATTGGTCCCGCTTGTGGAAGCCAAGATCGAAAAAGCCCACAGGGTCACCATGGAGGAATTGACCACCCTCCCTTTCCCCATCCGCTTGCGTAACGGACTGGCCCGACTGGCTACGCCGTACATATAGTCAAAAGCGGAGCCCATTCTCGGCTGTATATCATCCGGATGTGGAGGCTGAATCCCCCCCCCCTCCGGACTCCGAAGCCGTTCGTGAGCAACATGGAGCACCTAGCGAGAATCGAACTCGCCTGTCATGTGTGGCCCCGAACCAACGCAAACAGAAGGATTTTTAGGGCACGGCCTCCACCCGGAGCCGCAGAAATTCTATTCCATCTGCATCGTCTGCAACGGGAAGTTTTAACCGGACCTTTTGCGTCAGGGTTCCATCCCCGTTGTCATCCGTTCCTTTATCTTCCAGCAAATGGCTTCCGGTCACCCATGACAAAGGAATTAAATCTGTGCTGCATTCCACAATATAGCGGATGCCGCCGGTCACATACCCACTGGCTTCCGTCATAGTTCCGCTTCCTCCGGGGAGGCGTCGGAAGTGAATTTCAACATAGGTATTCCCATTCTCTTCCACAAGCCGGCTTACGGGAAGTTTGCCGTTCAGTGCCCCCGAATCGAGAGAATGGATTCCCAACGCAAGAATCAATCCATTCTGGATGCGTCCATTAGCCACCTCGGCAAATCCCTTCTTTGTACTATCGATACCACCCGGATCCGAGGCAGCCGCAACCCATGCGTCAAATCTGGCCTCCGAATATCCCTCGGGCAGTGCTTCCACGGTTATAGTTACCGTGTCCGTATCGGGGCCCGAATGATTGTCACTCACATGCAGGGTCAGGGTCGTCATACCGACCGGAAGGCTGAATGTCGGGGAAACACCCAACTTGCTGTCGTTGGTCCAGGTCCAGGCATATGAATCGATCGTGCCATCCGCGTCCGATGATCCGCTTCCATCCAGGGTCACATCGGCAAACCCGTCATCATCCAGATCCACAACCGTCCGGTCCCCACCCGCGTCCGCCACCGGCAGCGTATTCACGGTAATGTAAATCGTGTCGCTGTGGGTGCCCCCGTCGTTGTCGGTCACCGTCAGGGTCACCGTGGTCACCCCGACAGGCAGAGTGATATTCGCCCGATCGCCCGTCGCACTGCCACCGTGCCAGGTCCACTCCCACGAGACGATGGTCCCGTCGCTGTCCGAGGACGGCTGGCCGTCCACAACCAGACCGATATGCCCGTCCGCATCATAGTCATGATACAACGAAGCCGTCGGAGAGGTGTCCGCAACCGGCGGTGTATTCACCTTGATGTCCACGGTGTCGGTATCCGTTTCACCGTCATTATCGGTCACGGTCAGGGTCACGGTGGTCACCCCGTGAGGAAGACTCACGGTCGGCGACACACCCGTCGCACTGCCACCGGACCACGTCCAATTGTAGGTGCTGATCGTGCCATTTTCGTCGGAGGACCCGCTGCCGTCCAAAGTCACAGGGGCCACCCCATCCCGATTGGTGTCGTGAACCGTTTGCGCAGCCCCCGCATCCGCCACCGGCAGCGAATCCGCATAGGACTTCACGGTAACTTCCACCGTGTCCGTATCGGTGCCCCCCTGATTGTCGGTCACCGTCAAGGTGATCGTGTTCACGCCCACGGGCAGGCTGACCGTGGGAGAGGCTCCCCCGGCACTGCCGCCGGACCACGTCCAGGCATAGCTGCTGATCGACCCGTTGCTGTCTGAGGACGCACTGCCGTCCAGGGTCACATCGGCAAACCCGTCATCATCCGCACTATCATACACGGTCTGAGCCGTCCCCGCATCCGCCACCGGCAGGAGGTTCACATTGATGGTGATCGTGGCGGTGCTCGCCGTCAGGCCGTCATCGACCTGGACCGTGAACTCGTGCTGAGTGTCGCTCGCGTAGTCCAGGGCCCGGCCGTTGGCAAGTTGGACCTGGAAGCTGCCCGTGCCGGTGCCGGGAACCACGTTCACCAGTTCGAACAGACCGTCTTCATTGCCGCCCACAATCGAGAAGCTCAGCGGATTGGATTCGCCGTCGGTGGCGGTGAAGGTGGTGGTGAAGGGCTGCTGTGCGGGGATGGTCTCTTCCACAGAAGCGCTTTGGTCCACGATGACCGGTGCCGCGTTTAAGGTGATCGATCCACTCCCCCCGTTGATCAACTCGCTCCAGGCATTGCCACCGGGCAGGGCGGTGCTGATGCCCCCGTTGTGAACCACCGTCGCCGGTCTGCCATCGCCCACATTATAAACCTCGTTGTTTGGCAAAGGAACATACGAAACCGTGAAGGAGCTGTTGAGGACCGTGACGTTCCCGTTGCGGTTGAAGATACTGCTGCCGTAATAACGACCTGAAAGATAGCCATCCCCGCCATCGACCACATTGTCGGTAAAGGCAGAATCTCTTATCACCAGGGTGCCGCCGTTGTTGAAGATCGCTCCGCCCATGCCGGCGCCACCCCCACCCCGGCCTCCCAGCCGGGTGCCGGAGTCGTTGGAACCATCGTTGCCCCGGCCGCCGCCGTACCCCCCTTCGCCGCCATCCCCGCCGCCGGGATCGCTCCCGGGATTGACGGTCCAATCCAAGGAACCGGCACCGCCGCCGCCACCGCCGCCACCGAAGCCTCCCAGACCGCCATCGCCACCAAAACCAACACCGCTGTCATCAATACCGGCGCCTCCGCCGCCGCCACCGCCACCGAAACCGCCGTCGCCTCCGTCCGTCCCATTGATTGGATCGTATGGCAGTCCGGCATCGCCGCCGCCCCCCCCGCTATACAGCCCGCCATCGGCATCCACGAGACCTCCATGGGCTTCCACGGCACCGCCAAGGGGACCGGCACCGGGGGTGGACGTGCTTCCAACAGCGTTGGCAGAATTGGCCCCAGCCCCTGCTCCACCAGAACTCCCTTTGACGCCGGTCGCGCCGGCATTAAGGGCCCCCGCTGAACCGCCCACCGCGGTATTGTTGCTCAGGGTAACATTTTCCAGGAGCAGGCCCCCCCCATCGGAAATGAAGATCGACCCGCCCATCCCTGCTCCCCCACCGCCGGTTCCACCATGTTTCGACGTGCCGGAATGTCCCCCCTCAATCCTGCCGTTGGTCAGCGTCAGACCCCGCAGGGTCAGATCCCCACCATCGAGGATGCGGAAATGCCGCCAAGAGTTTTGGGCATTGATAGTGAAATTGCCTTCAATGACCGTCGGGGTTGAGATCCGGAAGGCACTCCTGCCGAGGTCGTTTTCGTCATAGCCGTACCACAGGAGCACACTGGAACCATTCAGGCTCGGGTCGAAGGTAATCGTACTCACGTCATCCGACCACTGAGCGTGGAGGAGGGCCTGGCGCAGTGACAGCACGCCATCGTTAAAACCGAAGACGTCCAAAGCGGTTGTGACCACCAGCGGTTCACTCGTATCGACCTTGTCGATAAAGTTGCCGCCGACGATAGACTCCGCGAGGTCGAAACTGCCGGTGTTTCCATCATACCCCAACTGCGAATTCGCGCCGTCACAACGAATAAAGATATCGTCACCACTGTCGGCGGTATTGCCCGAGAATGTGGTGTATGCCATCCACAACCGGCCATTATAGATGGCAATGGCTCCGCCAAAACCCTGGCCGGCGCTGGCACCGGTGCCTCCGGCGGCACTGTTGCCCGAGAAACTGGAACGCTGGATGTTCACCGTTCCGCCCAGATTGAAGATCGCTCCGCCAAAACCGGCACCACCCCCACCGGCACCACCGTTCAATCCATTGCCGGCCCCGCCATTGCCCCCACCAAAACCGCCGGAGCCGCCACTTCCAGGGAGTGGGAATATGTGTTGCACATTCACGAGGCCGCCACCGCCGCCGCCGCCGCCGCCAAATCCACCATTGCCGCCATCCCCGGAAAACCAGGTCTGGGACTGCCCGTATGAACCCGCACCCCCGCCGCCGCCAGCGCCGAAACCACCATTTCCTCCATCTCCCACATTGACATTGAATTTAAACCCTCCACCGCCACCGCCGCTGTAGCTGCCACCGTGACCCCCGTCACCGAACCGTCCGCCGTTGGGATTAGGCTGATCGCCCGGAACTCCGCCCGCACCCCCATGGGAACCACCACCTGCGCTGCCGGAACCGATTGTACCGTCATCGGTGGGCGCAGCTGAGCCACTCCGCATCGCCGCACCACCACTGCCTGGCAAATAGCCCGCACCGCCGGCATCCCCGCCGCTTCCCCCGGTCGCGGTATTGCCGGTGAAGGTACAATCATTGATGCTCACCACCCCGCCATTCACCAGAATGGCACCGCCCATCCCGGCCGAACCTCCACCCTGACCACCGGTGCCCGTGTCACCGGATGGATTGCCCACCTGGCCGCAATTGACAAAGTTGATGCCCTCCACCGTCAGGTTGCCTCCACTTTCGACGAGAAAGACGCGCCCTCCTGTACTCCGTATGTTTACGGTCGTCCCATTGCTGGCACTGATTCTCAGAGGCATATTAACCGTGGCGAAGGACTTTCCCCAATCACTGTCCTCAAGGGCATTCAGCACGAAGGTCGCCCCATCCAGATTCAGACCAAGGACGATGTGATCTCCAGGACCCGCTTCGATGATCGCCTCGCGTAAACTGCGCTGCCCATCGTGGGGGTTAATGGTATCGGCAGTCGTAGTGACGCCGATATGAGCCGCCGGCAGGGATGCTCCGAGAAAGAGGGCCAACGGGAAAAAACGAAGCACGGCGGAAATTCGATGGACAGTCATGGTGTCCTCTTTTTGGAGGGGCAGGTAAGGAGAGGGAGCTCAGGAGGAAACGTAACATAGTTAAACTATCATATTTTCCTAACCAAAGTCCCGATCAATCCTATAATTTAGACGCATACCGGCCACGGCCAATCTGTCCATCTCTCCCCAGCCACCTCTTCCGCTGTGGTCTTTGTTCAATAGTGTGAGCTTCTGCCAACTCAGAGAGGCATCCATGTGGAGCACCTAGCGAGAATCGAACTCGCCTATCCTGCGTGGGAGGCAGGCGCATTACCACTATGCTATAGGTGCGTTTGAATGGGTTAAAGCACGGTGTCAGATTCGATGACCGTTCCTTTCGGAACCACAATGACACCATCCTGTACGGTATATAAATCGGTGACGCCATCTTTTTTCCCTTTCGGACTGATCACCACCCGGTCTCCGATGCGGACGTTTTTATCGATGATCGCGTTCTCAACATGGCAGTCCTTACCGATTCCCAGCGGGATGGTATGGGATTCGTCAGACTCATCCTCGTAAACATCCGCACCCATCATCACCGTATTCCGCATGATGGTCCCTTCACCGATCACACCGCGGATCCCAATGATGCTGCGGGTCACTTCACGGCCGGAGAGAATACATCCCTCCGACAGCAGGCAGTGGTTCACCACACAACTCAGAACCTTGGAAGGGGGCAGGTAGCGCATCCGGGTGTAAATGCGCGATTTGTTCTCATAAAGAGAGAACTCCGGAACATCATCCGTCAACTGAAGGCTGCTTTCCCAGAAGTTGCGGATGGTACCGATATCCCGCCAGTAGCCATCGTAGATATACGAATACACCTTGGTGTTGCTGATGGCTTTGGGAATCACTTCTTTGCCGAAATCCTGATCATCATTGTCCAAGAGTCGGCGCAGGACATCGGAGTTGAACACATAAATGCCCATGCTGGCAAGGTAGGTTTCCTCCTCGTACATCGGAGCACGCAGGGCGGTCAGTTCAGGTGTGTCGCCGGGCTTTTCGACAAAATTCACGATCCGGGAGTCATCGTCTGACTGGAGAATTCCGAGAGCACCCGCGTCCCGCCGATCGGTGGGTTTGGTGGCAATGGTGACTTCGGCTCCGCGCTTAATATGCTCTTCAATCATGGAGGTGAAATCCATGGAATAAAGCTGATCTCCGCTGAGAATGACCACATGGTCCGCATTTTCATTGGCCAGGTGGGTCAGAGTTTTGCGGACCGCGTCTGCCGTTCCTGTGTACCAACTTTCGTCCCCCGGGGTCTGCTGGGCAGCCAAAATGCGAACGAAACTACGGGAAAATGAATCGAACCGGTAGGACGTCTGAATATGCCGGTGAAGGGACTCGCTGTTAAACTGGGTGAGGACAAAAATCCGTTTGATGTCATTGTTGATACAGTTACTGATCGGGATATCGACCAGTCGGTATTTTCCTGCAATCGGGACGGCAGGCTTTGACCGTTCAGATGTTAACGGTTGAAGCCGGGTTCCGGCTCCACCACCCAGAATTACACCAATGACGTTCATATTGAGTCCTCGAATTGATATTTATGAAGATGTCCTGAGGATTCCATGAATGAAAGCAATAGGAATGTCAGCGGAAATCCGATGAATTTTTCATGAGAGCATCAACCGGACTTGCAATCAGGCAGGTTGAGGTCCAAGTAGGAGCATACTCAGGAGAAAACACCCTATGAAAACAGTCTATCTCAGCGGCCCCATCATGGATGAACATCTCGGAACTGCCCGTGAATGGAGGGAGTCCGCAAAAGGAAAACTGTCCAGCCAGTTCAAACTGCTGGACCCTATGCGCCGAAACTTCAAGGATCGTGAAGTCGACAGCGCAAACGAGATCGTGGAATTTGACCTGCAGGATGTACGGGATGCGGACATCCTGCTTGTGAATTACAACAAGGCCTCCATCGGCACCTCAATGGAAGTCTTCTACGCCGCCCAGGACATGAAAAAATTCGTCATCGCGTTCAGCCCCTTTGATTTTAAGGACTGCAGCCCCTGGATGGTGCGGTACTGCACTAAAATTCTGCCCTCACTGGATGAGGCCTGCGACTATCTGCTCAGTCACTTCGGGGACTAAGTAGAGGGGGGCGGGCACACTGGATGTGGGGGTTCCTATTCGATGTCTGGCTCCACAATCCTGGTGATGAAGGTTCGGAGGGCCTCCTTCAGCTCATCCGCATGCGTTAACCAAATTGTATGTGCAGCCCCGGCAATTTCCTGATACTGAGCCTTAGGAATCAGATGGGCCAGTTGCTGAGTAGGCCAGTTTGGACGAATATCATGGCTGGCATTGATGAATGCCACCGGGCATTGGATCCCGGCAATCTCACGCAGAAGCGTGTCCTGCTGAATAAATGCACGCCAACTGGCATTCCCGATTGTATTCACGTCTGGGTCAGCCTGAAAGACCTTCCCT
Organism: Verrucomicrobia bacterium UBA6053; assembly: GCA_002429065.1. Lineage (GTDB taxonomy): Bacteria > Verrucomicrobiota > Kiritimatiellia > SS1-B-03-39 > UBA6053 > UBA6053. Next base: position 58,372 of record DIYN01000039.1, read on the forward strand.
CCCAGGTCTTCGCCGACCTCCTGTAAATTGCGTTTATACACCTTACTCCACTCCCGGTCATTCACCACCCTTGCACCGGTAATCCCGAAAAAGCCTTTTACATGTTCTGGATAACGAAGGGTATACGCCATCGCGAGATTGGATCCATGACTATGCCCTCCAATGAGAATCTCCTCTGCGTCTAAAGCGTTCCGGATCTGATCGATGTCTTCAAGCGTGGTATCGAGATCATACTTGCCGTCATAATCTGACCTCCCACATCCCCGTGGTTCAAACCGAATGGTGGTGCAAAGGTCCTCCATCATCTCGGAGACCGGGCCAAGATAATCATCACAACCCGGCCCTCCATTGCACAGGATGCAGACCGGTCCCGTCCCGTTGACCGTCACCCAGAGTTTCGTTGATTGAATGGTGAGATAGGTATCCATAGGAATCATGACCTGTTCAGTTGGTGATAAGTCCAGCCAAGGTCCGTGCAGGGAACCGTGTCCACCACAATGCCTGTTTCATGACGGTTCAGAGTGACATAGCTTCCATCCGGCCGGGCGACCATGGCGGGTAAAGGAGAAATGGCGGTAGAGGAATTGCTGGCAGAAATGTAGAACCCGTGATCCGCGGCCCGACACAGAGTGTTTGCAAACATCAGGGTCTTGATACTGGTTTCGGTTGGGTTTCCTGCATTGTGAAAAGAGTGAAACAACACCTCTATGTTCAACGTTCGGTACTGTTGATACAGCTCCGGAAAGCAATTATCGTAACAGAGGAGGAAGCCGCATCGATGTCCCTTGATTGTCACGACCAGAGGAGAGTTTCCCGGGAGGTAACGCTTCGTTTCCGTCTTGTAGATCCTCTGTTTATCATACTGCCCGACAATCTGCCCATCCTCAGAGATGACCAGGAGACTGTTTCGGGGGAGCTCCTCCTCGGTGGGTCTGCAGGTCCCGAGGATGGTCCACATTCCAAGCTTTTTTGCCGCTGAACACACGGTACGCAGCGCGTCCTCCACCTGTTCATGTTCATGAACAGGGTTCAGATACCCGGGCAGGGCCATCTCGGGAAAATGAACGATGTCGGCTTCTTGTTCTGCCGCCTCCTGAATCAGATCCAGGATATGTGTCCGATTGTGCTCCATAACATGACTGACTGGAAACTGGGCTGCTGCAATCCGGAGACGGGGTACCATTACCCTGATACCCCTTTGAGAAAGGCGTTCACCTCGTTCGGAGTGGAGAAAATGAGCACCTGTGTAGAGGAATCCACTTGGGACAGTCGCTCCAAAATCCGGGGCTTGGACCGATCCGGATCGTGAAAGATCCATTGTAAAAACTGGACGGTGACCCGTTCCTGACAGCCTTCGGTCATATCCGGACGGGTCCGTCCCCGATACATGAGGTAACGCTTGATGACCCTGAACATGCAGCGAAAACGGTTCATATCGAGAAAGATCACGGTATCGCACGCCCTAAGCCGAAGGGCCATTGTGCTCCCGTAGTTTCCATCGAGAATCCATTCAGATCCGGCACATAACTCGTCCTGAAGAGCCGTCCATTCCGATCGATCCGATTCCACCCATCCCGGTTTCCAGTACAGAGCGTCCAGATGGTGGACTGGAAGGTGCAACCGTTCTCCCAACGCCATTGCGAATGTTGACTTCCCCGCTCCGCCGGAACCGATGATCGCAATGCGCTTCATCGGTGGAAGATGTCATGAAACTGGCGGGGAAGCGACCTCAATGTTGCGCGTTCGGTTTTCCCGTTTCATTCTCCGGCCTGATTCGCACGGACCAGAGGAGGCTCTATCGGCATGGCCGACTTCACCCAGACAGAAACATCTGTTTCAGCCACACGGGTTTCGGCTGGGCCATAAACAGCTCCCGCCTTACTTCTCTCCCCGCATCGCTTCCATTGGAGGCATACGGGCGGCAATCACCGCCGGAACAAATGCGCCCAGAGTGGTCAGCAACATGCCGATTCCAAAGACAAAGAGGAATTTCAAAAACATGCCGTCCAGTGCCATCGCCCCGAACACCGCAGATCCATGGTCCGCCAGTGCGAGCAGGATGGAGATCAGAAATCCGACCACGGCCCCCGCCAGCGCGCCGGCCAGACCGAGGATGGCCGCCTCGAGCAGCACACTGTAGAGAATAAAGCTGTCGAGTGCCCCCAGGCATTTCATGGTACCAATTTCGCGATAGCGCTGTGTCACGGACATCAGCATGGTGTTTAGCACCCCGGCCCCGCTCACCACCAGCGAAAGGATCATCATCAGCCGCCAGCTCTGCATCTCCACCGGATCCTCATTCCGGGGCATGGTCAGCAGGTACATCATGAACGATGTGGCCGTGGTGATGGTGAGAAGTGTGAGGAGAGCCCGGCTGATCCGCTGCTTGAGGCTGCTCACCGCGAGAGAGATCACCACCTCCGGCACCAGCTTCAGGCTGCCGACCTCCCATTCCGCGACGGTATTGGATTCGCTGTCGGTCATCAGTAATTCACTCCAATCGAAACCCAGAGAAAGTTCACCGCGATACAGAACATCGCCACCAGTCCGAGACCGGCCCCAAAGCCGACCGCCAGAATCGGGGCGAAATTCTGCCATCGTTCCCGCCCGAATTTTTTCGCCAGCACAAAACGTCCCAGACAGGCCCCGGTAAAGATGGTGACCGCCATGTGCGGATACTGGTTCACCGCCGCAATCGCACCATAGAGATACTGGGCACTGATCCCCAGCCAGGAAAAGGAGCTGAACGCCGCAACCGCCACCCCGAACGCGGTGCCAATGACTCCCGGTTTGAGTGCCTCCAGCAACACCGGCTGACCATCCTGCATCGAGGAGGCCCACACCGCTCTCATCTGCGCATGCACCGGCCAGAACTTCTGCACATAGGCATACTGGTCAGACGGAATCGGCCCGAGACCGGTGATGTAACTCCAGAAAATAAACGAGGCAAAGAGCATCAACGGAAAGATCAGGAGTTCTGCTTTAAAGATGGAACTGATCTTGGTCCGGGTCAGCTCACAGACACGGAACAGGTCGGCTGTATGCCCGTAATTGTGAAGCGGCATCGGGGCAAACCAGATGTTGAGCTTGCGGTACCCCGAGGCAAAGATCGCGGATTCAAATACAAAAGGCACACCGGCGTTCTGTCCGGCAATCCCGCTCATCCGGGCGTTAATGTAGGTGTTCATCGGGGTCCAGATAAAGGCAAATCCGATCAGCCACCCGATGGGGAACCGGTCTTCCGGTGCGGCGCCGTGATTAATCAGGTGATTCGACAACACCACGAAGGCCACCGAAACCGCGAGCCACAGGATGAGCATCGCTTTGGTACTGGGATCCCCACGTCCTTTATCATGATACCAGAATTTGCCCAGATCAGGTCCCTCCGAAGAGGCTTCCCCCGCTTTCTTTTTCTTGGAGTACCCCCGGATGGCCTTAATCATGCCAAACAGCCCCACCGCAAAAATCGCAAAACTGGTTCCGATGCCGATGGAGAGGTACAAGTCGAGGGTTGCGGCCACATGGGTCTGAATCGCATCTTTCCCCGGTGCCCAGCTCGGAAGCAGACCATTCTGCTGGAGAAGCGTATTCAGGAAAACCTGGAAAAAGACGGTGGAGGTAAACATCCCCACCGCGATACGCCAGGGAATCACAAATCCGGTGAACAGCAGAGCGGCGTTGAGGGTGATGCCAAGGATCGCTCCGGGCAGGACTGATTCGATATGGGGCGTGAGATCCAGGAAGGGAATCGGGATTAACTGCAGGGATTTTCCGAAAAAGGCCGACGTCAGAATCGGAATCCCGGTGTAGAAAATACTGAACACCGCGCCGCACATCACGCCAATGCTGAAACAGTACTGACGGAACCCTTTCTTGTCCTTGTCCGCACTGCTTTCCGCGAGGGCAATCGCACCCTCCGCCTGAATGGGTGCCAGCGGGAACGGGAGTTTCTCCACATCCACCGTGACTTTGTAGGCGAGGAAACCCAGAGAAAGCTGGCAGAGTTTGTTCAGCAGCATGCCGCCAATGGTCACAGCCAGCACCGGCCACCACACCTGGCTGAGAAATCCGCCCTCATACGCAGCGTCCCCGTACGGAGCCCACCAGTCCGGAACCTGACGGGCGATCCCGAAGTTATGAAAATCCTCCGAATTCCGGATGTAACGCTGAAACACGAGGAAGGCAAAAATTCCCCCGCCGAGAGCGGTACCGCCAGCAAAGGTGCTCAACTGGCTCACCGTATATTTGAGGATATACAGCTCCTGTTTCTTCAAGGTCATAAACGACCGGCGGGCAATCTCCACAAACAGAATGATCACAACCCAGTCTGCCGCATTCCCCATGTCCTCCCCGATCATCAACCCCATGAAAATAATCCCGGGGAACATCACAAAGGCGATAAACAGGGCCCCGATCAGGGCACGCCATGTGAAGCCGTTTTCGCACGGTTCGTGCTGCATGGCCTCGATACCGAACTTGGCATCGTAGAACGCGGCATCGCCGCCTTTTGCTTTCTTTTTCTCGTTGGAAGTGGAATCACTCATGATGTACGCGGGGCTCCGGCATCCAGGGTTTCGCCCCCTTCTTGAATGTACCGTTTACGAAGGGAGGGTTCGAGGTTCCGCCACAGGAGGAACTGCTTCCGTACCAGGTTGAGAAAGGCGTAGTTCGTACGGAGCCAGGCATCCTCGCTGCCGCTGATACGGTGCAAATGAATCGTGACTCCGAACACCCCTTCATTACCGGTGGGGGAAATTTCCAGTTGAAGGTCCTGTGCCACATCCAGGTCATAGGGGGCGAGCCACATATGACAGGCGACATCCAGCGCATCAGACCCCTCCCCGCTCCTCTGCAACGTCGTGCCCTTGGAGATAAAGTCGGCCGAACTGCTGTCCACATGGTTCAGGAGGAACCGCCGGAAGAAAGCGCCCATGCCCACCGCATTTCCGCGGGTCAGGGTAAAGGGAAGTTCAAAGTGAATGCGTCCGTCCCCCTCAGGGTCAGGCAACTGCCATTTATCCATGCCGCTGGGCGCGGCAAGTGCGGCCGCCTTCCTGGCCGGCAGCAGGGTGGCCAGCAGGACAATCCCGCCCGTTCCCATGGCCAGAAACGTAGAGGCCAGGGAGGTGAAATTGAAACTGAGCTGCCCGAGGCTGTCAGGAAAGAACCCGGCCACTTTTGAGAACACCAGGCCTGCGTAGGTTCCGAAAATAATGCCAATACACGAGAACACGGTGGACTCTGCCAGCAGCAGGAAGGAAATCTGAGACGGGGACAGTCCGATTGCCCCCAGCATCTGCACTTCTCCCACCCGTTCATCCACCGTCCCCATCATGGTGTTGGACACGATCAGCACGCAAAGCAGAATCGGAACCAGCACTTTCGCCAGCCCGCCCACACTGCTTTCTTTCCGTGCGGAAAGAAGACTCAATTCGTCCTCCACATGGGCAAACATCGCCCGGTCCAAACGGCGGGCCAGTTCATTCCGGAATGCATCAAAGTCAAAGTCCTCCGGAAATTTCACCGCCAGGGAATTCCATACGCCCCGGACATCCTGACGGGCGGCAACCGGCACGATGGCCAGATCCTCCCAGCTCATGTGCACCAGGTCATCCTCGGTTTCCAGCCGACCACTTCCGGTGGAGGGGGTGATGGCACTGCGCAGGTAATCCACCAGAGCCGGGGTTTTCCCATTCACATCCCGGATCCGGTCCGCTTTGTCCGTGTCCACAATGCCGATGACTTTCCAGGTCTGGCTCATCATGAGCACTTCCGGCAGTTCCTCATCCGGTAAGCGGTTCCCCTCCTCGTCCACCAGATCGTCGGCCTCAATTCCCACAGCCTCGGCTACCCGGGCAGGTAAGAGGAGATGATGCCGGTCTCCGTCCCGGAACCATTGTCCGTTGGACACGGCACGGTGCAGTCCGCTGAATTCCGTTTCAACCGGTTCAAAGCCCATCAATGCCGTGACAATTGCGGAACCGCTTCCCGGAAGACGGATCTCAATCTGATTTTTGCCTTCTTTGGTCGCGTTATTGCCCCCAGCGGCTTCAATGTAGTGCATCCGGCGGGCTAATTCGTACCGGGAACCAAACTCGGTCTGCACCGCATCCATGAACGTTCCTGACACGGACGCCCAGCTATATTCACGGAAGAGCACGCCTTCATAGGCCGGGACCATGATGTCCTCCGCAGGCTGCTCCAGGCCCTGAACCCTCAAATCCAGAGGCACCGGACGGAGGAAGAGGGTATCGGTTCCTTTCACCGAGACAAAGGTCACAATGGAAAAGGTCAGGACCGTCACCGTAAATCCTGTCAGCAGCGTCCGGGTGGGACGTTTTTTCAGGTTGGAGACGCCCAGGTTGAACGCGGTGGTCAACGTACTTGCCAGACTGATCTCCTCACTCTCGGCTTCCCCGCCTTCAATACGCGCACGTCGGACCAGGACCTCAAATCGCTGATAGCAGATACTCAGCACCACCACCGACATCAGAATCATGGCAAAGGCAATCACCACAATGATCGGGTTGGCGGCAATCTGGAACGCGGGGTGGAAAAAGTTCAGGAAAACAGTGCCGATGGAGAACAGCAGCACCGCATACCCCAGTCGGGCAATGATGGATTTGCTCCCGATGATCAGACGTTCCAGGAACACAGAGGTGGGTGCCATCAGTGCCATCAGCAACACCACAGAGAGGACCGCCTCACGACCGAGTTTGAGCATGCCCGGATAGTTTTTGATCAGCAACCCCCAGCCTTCACGCGCGGAACCGGTGGCCCGCTGCCAGTCACGTTGTTCCACCCAGCTTTCCGATTCGGCAATTTTCGCCCGGCTCATGGCCAGAGCCTCAAAAAGCCCGGTATCCCGGATCCCGTACTGGGTATAAATCGTTTCCCGGCGGTCATTCACGGCCTGAAGACTCCTGGCCACTTCCAGAGCGGCCAGCGGAACCGTGAGGTTCCGGCCCTCCTCCGTGGGGCCGATCAGCAGGCCACGGCCGGAGAGGCTGGTCTCATTTTCCGGGTCGAGTTCCCCCAGGAGAAGACCCCGAATGGCCCCCTGCCGTTTATCAAACATCACCATGCGCCGGCCGGGCTCCATGTAGAGAATCAAACCACCCAATTCCTGCTCGCCGAACTGGGCAAGAGGATGTTCCATCTGTACGTGCTGGGGAACACCTTTGCGGACCGCGTCCTGTACCTGGGGCATGGTTCCCGCTTTGGGTTCCTGATACTGGAGGGGTTCCACCCCGGTGTTGATGACCAGGGGATACAGAGGATAGAGAATGAGGTTTTTCCAGGTATCCCGCCCCTCCACATAACTGAAGGTTTGCGACTGACGCTGGGTCCCGATCTGTCCGCCATCCATGACGTATTCAAATAATCCAGTGTCGGCATCCGCCCGATACGCATGCACCGATTTCATTCCCCGGTACTTCAGGGTCTCAAGCGGCATGGCAAACCGTCCATTCAGACGCGAGAAGCGGATGAGAGGGATCCGGTTGCCGAAATAGGTGGCGGTGTTGTGATTCCCCAGGGCTTCATTCAGCTTCGTAGGAATGGAGGGAATCAGGATCAGGGATCCGGGGACAGGATCCTTCGCGTCAATCCCACTGCGGGGGTTAAACTGGGTGGTCATCCCCACCAGCCGGCTGAAGGGAAGCGGCTGTAACGATCCACCGAGATTGCCGTCCTGTGAACTTTCCATGGCCACCCGGGTCAGCAGCAGAGCCGTCCGCACCTGGTCGGAAAGGGCGTCAACATTGAGGTTCTCCGGCACATCGAGATGTGTATCAATCCGGGATCGGTCATCATTCACGGTGCGAAGATCCAGCACACCGATGCCCAGTTGGGCCCAGAAGCTGTTGTAAGAAGGAGGAGGCACCCGGGGAATCCGCGGGAAGAGGGCCTCCACCCCCAGCCCCACAAAGCGCCAATCTCCCGTCCATCCTGCCTGCAGCGAGGCAAATGCATACACCTTGTCCATCCTGGAGACCAACGCGCTGTGAATTTTGCGCTTCAGGTTGGCGACATTCCGGTAGTCATTGGTCCCTCCCAGAGAGAGCCCGGGGCTGCCATCGGAGAGATCCAGCCAAAGACCGAGCAGAGGATTGTCCAGCGAGAGAGGCCGTTCTTCGGGATAAAGGGTTTCCAGAATTCTGTTCACGGTCTCCTGGTTCCCCGCCTGAAGCGAACGGAGTTCCCGTTCTTCGGTCAACTCGGCAATGAACTGATCCCTCAGCCCTGCCCGGGAAATCTCGGCCTCCAATTCAACCTGCCCGAGCGAGTCGTCCAGGCCGGAGATAAATCCGGTGGCCCGCTCGGCCAAGCTGAGCTGTTTGTTGGAGAGGGTTTCCTTCCGGAAGGCGACCAGTCGGTCCACCTCCTGCTGCAAGGCTGCTGCCCGAAGCTCAGCCTCCTCGACCTTGCCATCGGTCTCATATCGCGCCTGATCCGCTTCGGCCCGGGCCTCTGCCAAGGCCACGCGGTATGCTTCCAATTTGGTATAGAGCCAACTGTCCACCAGCCAGGTAAGTGCCGCCTCCTGGTCCGCCGGGGCCTCACCGGATTCCCACCAGGCCTCCAAGGCTTCATAATAGCCGAATACCTGATCCTCATCCGCCCCTTCTCCCGCGGAAATCAGTGCACCCTCCAGAGCCCCCTGCTTCTGCATCCAGGTTTCCACCAAACGCCGGGTGGCCATGCCTCCGTGACGGTCTCCATCCAGAAACGCGAGCAGAACCCCCCGCCGACGGGCCCCTTCCGGCATGGTCACCGCCTGTTCCAGAATCCGCAATCCCGCCACCAAATTGGCTGCAGTCCCGGCTCCGTGGGGAAGTTCAGGAACCGAACTGACGGCGTCCGTCCGGACCAGCAGCACCAGTGGGTCCTGCAGAGCGGGAATCCGGAGTTCGGTGCCGGGTGGGAGCCCCCGGTCCAGACCGGCGTTGGCCTCCGCCAACGGGCCAACCGGCACATCAAATTCCCGGGACATGCGTTTCAGCAGGTCTTCGGAGGCGACGACATACGGTTTTTCCCGACCCGGAATCAGCAGTTCCTGCCCTTCAGACAGCACGGGAGAATCGAGTTGGTTTTCATCCACCAGGTCACTGGCCTGTAATCCGAACTGAGCGGCGATCCGTTCGAGCAGATCCCCTTCCCCAATCAGGCGGGTCTGGGAGGGATGGGGCGGGAGCCAGGCAAATACGGACCGGGCCGTGCGGCTGGTCAGCGCAGTGCCGCCCTCCAGACGCACCTCCTGACCGACGAGAGCCTTTACCGTTTCCACCTGATCTTTCCGTACCAGAAACCGGGGAATCGGAAGCGGAGTGGCGGCAAAAAAACGTTCCGCCTGTGCACGGCTTACGGTGTCATCTTCCAGCACCACTACAGCCTGGGCACCGAGGGAAAATGCCCGGTTCCAGTTTCGCCCGCCGGTAAAACTCATCAGCACGATGGCACCGCGTGGATCTTTCCCCTTGAGATCTTCCCATTCCCCATCGCCGATATCCACCAATGGACCGGTCAGGCCCTCCAGCGGGGCGGCGTTGGGCAGGGCTCCGTTGGTCCAGAATGGGGACAGGGCAACCCGGGTCTCTCCGGCAACGAGAGCAGACTCCCGGAAGGTGACCGGAACCGGTATCTGTTCCTGCAGTTCCCCCAGCACCTCCACTCCCTCCAGCGAGGACAGATACTCCCGAAGAAGGTCTGCGGGTGCGTTGACCCCTTCATCCCGGCGGGACAGACCGAATTCTGTCGAGGAAAACCAGGTCTCAATATCGGACCGGAGCGCATCCGGCTCCGCCGCCTGTTGCAGCGCTTCAAGGGAGGAGGCCGACATGGAACGGAGTTCCACCAGCCGGCGTTGCTCCTCCCGGCTCAGAGATCCCACCAGATCCGACCGAACGTCCTCCGCGGAAGCAGACGGGATCAGGCCTGTGGAGAACAGGAGAACGGAAATCGCGGATCGAAACGGAATACGCATACGACTTAATAAAGCTGCGGGGTGTAAGAAGGAATTTCGATGAACGTTTTCTCGAAGTCAGAGGGATCATGCCCGGGACGCTCAGCACGGGAACTGACCAGCAGGTCCACCGTGTTGACCATAAACAGGGTAAACAGAGCGCCGGCAATCAGCCCCACCGCCGCAGGTTTGGCTGCCCGGTAGGTGTTCATTCCTCCGTATTTGATCACCAGCTTTTTGATCAGCCAGGCAATGAGTGCCGAGCCCCACAACCAGGATGCACCGTCCAATTTCAGATCACCTGTTCCCTTGTGGTACGGAGACAGCCACATGGAATGAATGCTGAAAAGAAACAGCAGATACCCAAGGGGATGAGGGGGAAGACCCAGGAATTTTTTCAGGACTTTTTTCCGCATCAGCGTCAGGAGGATAAACACCGAAGCCCCCAAGGAAACAAACCACAGGCGGGTGCGGTGAACATCGTCAAAACTCCCCAGTCCCTGTTCGCCAAGAAAATGGAAGACCCACATGGGATAGGCCACGAGACTGGTGGCCACCACACCTTGGTTTGTACCGGTTCCCAGCACTTCATCCCCCAGCCAGTGACTCATCACCAGCAGGCTCACCAGCCCCCAGCCCAGCGCAATGACAAAGGCGATCACTCCGGCAATGGCGACAGTGCGCCCTTTCATCTGATGACGACGGGCCAGTTCCATGTTCTCCAATTGAACCGGGAGCATCCGGCTCAGCAGGGTCATGGGAAGGACGACCAGGGGCATAAAGTTGACCATGCTTTTCACCGACATCAATCGGGACATCCCCAGCATCAACGGGAGCCGGGTGACCTCCGGACCCACATGCTGCATCGGCAGACCGGTCTCCGCCCGGAGCCGGGCGGCGGTAATGGCCATGAGCACAAACACCGACCCAAAGAGAAGGAACATCACCGGCTGCTCCATGCCCAGATCCCGGAACAGTGCATACAGCAGAATCGGCATGAGGACCAGTCCCGTGATCATCAGCCAGGTCGGCATCGACCGGTTTTTCTCCATGTTCTCCACTTCACGGCCCCGGCCTGCCCCCCAGGCCTTGACCACCATGAGAATGCCCATCGCCAGACCGGCCCCCAGCATCTGTTCCTTTTCAAAGGGAAAGCTGCGCATGGCCCAGCCAAGGTATTCGGCATCCCGGATACCGCCTTGAGCTCCCTGCCCGATGGCAAAGAACACAATGCGGAAGATCAGGAACACCGACCAGACCGAATAACTGATCTCCAGGCTCACGAGGAAAAAGAGGCCCAGGAGGATGGGGGAAAGGACCAGGAAGAAATCGTCAAACTGCTGAATCGTTCCGGAGGTGAAAAGTTTTTTGTTGATATCCATTCCCACCGCACCGCCTTCGCCACCGCCGTAGTAAATGATCGCCTCCGCGAGGAGCATGATCGCACCAATGGCAAACCCGGCCCAGAACGTTCCGGCAAAGGGACCTTTGCGTTTTTCCGGATGGAGCAGATCCTCCGCCGTTTCCAGTTTGTAATCGTGCCGGATCAGATTGTCCGCGATGTCCACCAGCGGGAAGGCAAGGTTTTCACGTTCCACCCATTTACGGCGGAGCCATTCCGCGAGGCAGAAGAGGAAGAGAAAGATCGTCAGGGCGACCGCCGACCAGCGGAGCAGGGGTCCCTTCCACAGGTTCCAGGCCACCCGGCCCCGGACAGTGGTGACTTTCTCACCAAACCCCTGTTCCTGAAAATTCCGTTGATCTACGGCGTTCTTGAACACACTTTCTTTAAATGAGGCCAGATCATGGCCCTCGCGGTCGCCTTCCGGTCCCCGGCCGAATATCGCCTTCCGGTCTGTGGTGCGGAGGCGGAACAGGAATTCCGTCCGGATGGCTGCCAACTCCTCTTCCGACAGGCTCTCCCACCGGGCGAGGAGGTCGGCGGTCCATTGATCCAGAACCACTTCCTCGTCACGCCCACCCAAGAGGGAGGCATCCCGACGGAGGTCCAGCAGTTCCTGCTCACCCGTGCCGCGCCCCCAGGACAGGAGCGCGTCCGAAGCGTCCGGCCCCAGGCGTTCCTCAAGTTTCTTCATTCGGATCCGGGTGGCCTGATCCAACTGATCTGTCCGCACAGAGGGGATAAAGTAGAGGCGGCGTTCATCCAGGGTGGAGGCCGACAGCCTTTCCGCCGCATTCTCACTTCCGGTCCGCAGTTCCGTAAAGCGGCGTTCGAGTTCCTCCAGTGCTCCCGCCTCGGCCAGAAGCTCCTGCACCTGCGGGCGTTTCGGCAATTCCCGACGAAGACGTTCCACTTGACGGATTCCGAGTTTCGGAAGCTCGGTGGACCAGACATTCCGAAGATCGGAAGCGGGTTCACGACCCTGTCGGAGGCGGCGTCCCGCAGATTCCAGAGCGCGGGAGAGGTCCTGGTAGGCCACCCGGCGGGAGGCCTCGACTTTGGCATCGGCCAGCAACCGCATTTTCTGCTCCGACTTTGCCCGGGCCAGCCCGCTCCGGGTCGGAGTGATGGGAAACCAGTCGGGATCCTGTTCGAGATAGGCCCGGCGGTAGGTATCAACCCCTTCAAAAATAAAGTGATCCTGCACCGACACCAGCGAAAGCAGCATCAGCCGGGCAAATCCCAGATTCATGATCGGCACCGCGATGGAGAGCATGCAGAACACGATCACCATCCCTTGACGTCCCACCGCAGGTCGCTTGGCGAGAGCCCGGAAGGCGGCTAGGGCCAACACCATGCTCACCAGCAGGCCAAAGACCCATCCGGAGGCGGCGGCGGTCTCCATATCATGGTTGGTCAGGGCAATGGTGCTGAACTGTGCCAGCGGGGTGATCACCAGGATCAGGAATACGCCAAGAAGAAATGCACCCGCAGTTTTCATTCGATATGTCCCACCTGGATATCAAGGTCTTCACGGTCGACCACCCGTTCCACTTCCCCACCGCGGAGGTAGACCACCCGGTCGCTGACCGCGAGCATGTTATGGTCGTGGGTCGCAGACACAACGGTCACCCCCCGCTCATCGCTGAGCTGGCTGAGGAGTTCCACAATCTGAAGGCCGGTTTTACTGTCGAGGTTGGCGGTGGGCTCGTCCGCCAGGAGCAGACTCGGATCGTTCGCCAATGCGCGGGCAATGGCCACACGCTGCTGCTGACCGCCGGACAGCTCGCCGGGAAGGTGATGATACCGCTGGCCAAGACCCACCGAATCCAGAAGATTCGTCGCTTTCTCCACCGCTTCTTTTTCGGTCAGCCCCCGGAACCGCATGGGAAGCGTCACGTTTTTCAGCGCACTGACCACTTCGATCAGGTTGTAGTTCTGGAAAATGTAACCAATGTTGACGCAGCGGAGGTAGGCCAACTGGGAGGGTTTGAGATTTCGGAGATCGCGTCCGCCGATGGCAATGGTCCCACCGGTGGGGGTGTCCAGAGCTCCGATCATATTAAAAAATGTACTCTTTCCGGAGCCGGAAGGGCCCATGAGGGAAATGTATTCTCCCTGGTAGATTTCCAGGTCGATGTCTTTGATGGCATAGACCACATCGTCGCCTGTGTGGTAGGCGCGCTCCAGGTTTTCTGCCTTGATGAGAATGGGGGCGGTGGACGGTTCGTTCGGCATATGTTGTGGCTACTCAGACCCATAGGGGAGCCACGGTGATAGAAGTCTCCTGCCTGCTTTGCAAGTCTATCCGGTCCGCAATCGGCCACCGGTTGTAGCGAAGCCACCCTCCAGGGCCACTGCAGGGTGATTCGTGACGCAAAAAAAGAAGTTTAGGCCGGAAATAGAGGAATCCGACGGTTTGCGGTCACCCCTCAGTCGTCCCCAAGCTGACTGCGGAGGGAGTCGTCCTCCTCGTCGTCCTCTTCCTCCACAATCCCCTCTGCCTCGCCCTCCTCCTCGTCTTCGGAGGAAGCTCCTTCTTCGGTCCCCTCTTCCGCCTCGACGGGTTTGGGTCCCGGAACAAATGAATCGGTTTTCACAGGCGGAAATTCCGTTTCGTTCAGCCAGGTGGCGGAACGTTCCTGAAAATCGTCCTTGCGAGCCTCAATCTGTTCCCACCAGGCGTTTTTGCTATCTCCGCCTGTCACAGAGCCCGCAGTGCTGCCGACACCTTCCACGGCCGTTCCCGCAGTATCCGTGACGGTATTCCCCACTTCTGATACCGTACCCACGGTGGCATCTTTCAGTCCTGCGCCAGCTTCCCCCATGTCCAGCGTGGCAACTCCTTTGGCCGTTTTCAGGAGACCTCCCCCCAGTTTCATCGCCGATTTCCCGACACCTTTTACTGCCGCGCCCCCGGTATCCAGAACTGCTTTCCCGGCCTGAAGACCGCCTTCTGCAACATTAATGCCCATCCGGCCCAGGCGGGCAAACTGATGCCCCATCATGTTTCCAAGGATCTGGGCAGGAGGGAAATCCGGGGCAGACAGGGCACCACCCAGATCTCCGGATAACGTCCCGCCCCCGTCCAGAAACAGCTCATACGTTCCCAGCAGTTGCTGATCATGAATGGCCTCACCCGGAGTAATCTGCATGAAAATTTCCATATCGAAGGCACTGCCTCCCAGGGCCGTCCTGGCTGCAGCCGGAGAGGGTTTCAACAGCGGATCCACGGATTTTAAATCAAACCCGAACACCCCGATCGCAAGCTGCATGGGGGCCACCCGCTGTGTATCCACCGGATCAATGGTGTCTATCCGGCCTTCCACCACGATGTACCCGGGGACCCGGGGTCCCACAATTTCGAGTTCCGCCCGGACGTGGGCGGGTTCATACTCTGAATCACCGGCCTCAATCCGGAGGTTGTTGAGTTCCAGTTCAATATCACTGAACTCAAACGTCAGCTCCTTGCTGAGGTCCTGAATCACGATATCAATGTTCTCCAAGAGGACCTTTTTCACCCAAAGAGCCGGTGGCGCTGAGGCAGGCTCCTCTTCTACGACTGGATCAGCCGGGGAGTCCTCCTCCTGTTCGGCGGACTTCGGGCCAAGCAGGGAAACGTTGGAGACCTGATTCGTATCCGTGATCATCCGCAGGTTGAGCCCGTCAAGATGAACCTTTCGCACCACGATGGGATCCTGAGAGGACAGGCTGCGAAGACGGACCCCGGCATCCAGGGAGGACAACTCCAGCAGGGGGTCCCCCTCAAACCCTTCCGGTTGTTCGATGACAAGGTTCCGAATTCCTGCGCCCCCCCGAAGGAGTTTCAGTTTCACAGACTCCAGACTGGACTCGGTACCAAGCTGTTCGGGGAGCTGCTGATTGGCGACCGAGGTTCCGATCCCGGGAGCCAGGATCTGGATGAGGATCAACAGCACCAGCAACAGGGCACACAGGATAAACAGACAACCAATTGGTTTACGTAATTTCGGCATGATCCTCCCCTATTCGGTCAGAGTTCTGCGGTGTCAATAAGCTGACGGGCAATTTCTGCCCGTTCCTCCCGCTCCCGGGTGTTGGTCTGGGAATGAGCCTCAACATCCAGCAAACCTACATAGGTGATGTCCTCACGGGTCTGCACCTCGACAGCACAGTCCGGCGGTTCGCCGAGATCGATCACCAACCGCGGAACATCGAGTACCGGAAGATGATCCGTAAAGATCAGCGGGTGAGGGGCTGCCGTGGCCGTTACAACCACCTGCGCGTCCGCCAGCATCGGCTTTAAATCTTCAAGCCCGGACGAAAATCCACCTACCTGCATGGCAAGTTTCATGGCATTTTCCGGACAGCGGGAGCTGACCTGCACGGGAAGAGAGGAGCGTTTCCCGAGATAGCGGGCCACGCCCCTGGCCAGGGAACCGGAACCGACAATGGTCACCGGAGCATCTTCCGGAACGGTTTCGATGATCCTGCGGGCGGTGAGAGCCGCCAATCCGGTGAGGTTGGTATCGATTCCGCTTTCCCGCCGGGCTTTCCGGGCCAAGGCAATCGCTTTCTGAAAAAGGCGGTCGAGGGCGGCATCGTCTTTCCCGAACGCCAGGTGAAACTCTTTATATGCATCCCGTACCTGGCCCAGCACCTCCAACTCTCCTAGGATCCGGCTTTCAAGCCCGCTGGCAATCCGGGCCAAAGAGCGAATGGCCTCCTCCTCGGAACGCTCCTGAATGATGCACTCTTTGCCGACATTCGGCCGCATCCGCCCATAGGTCTCCAGCCTCTGACAGGTGCTGAGCACCATCAGCGGTTTCTGACGCTGAGAGCGCAGGGCACGGGCGACCCGATCCCGTTCGGTGGGGTCCGCTATAGACAATGCACATGAGATAAATGGATCACTCATCGGAAATCGTTAAATTACAAACGAATGGAGCGCATGCAAGCCGGAAGTGTCTCTATTCGGTTGTGTTTAAAGAAAAGAATTGTAGGGTTTTCCATCTGTTCACGATTCAAAGTATATGAAATTTTCAGCCCCCAAACCCCTTATTTTTTCAGTATTCCTTCTAGTCCTCGCCGGTTGCGGGAAGCCTCCCTCCGGTGGTGGAGGACCTCCGGAGGGCGATTTTCCCATGAATGTGGTCGGTGCCCCGGTCACGGTGGAACCCCTGAAAGAGACCCTCCGACTCGTCGGCACATTCGAAGCACCGGATGAAGTGATTGTGGTCAGCAAAATCCAGGGAGGAGTGGAGGAAATCGCCATTGAGGAAGGTCAGACGGTGGAGAAAGGCCAGATGATCGCCAGAATGGATGATGACAAAATTCAAGCCCGCCTGCTGGATGCCCGCGCCCGGAAACGCCTTGCGGCCTCCGTGCTCGAACGGGCGGAAGAGCTTCGGAAAACCAACAGCATCAGCAGTCAGGAGGTCGACGAGGCATTGGCAGAAGCAGACCGGGCGGCGGCGGCACTTGCCCTGTTGGAAGAAGAACTGGAGGACACCCGGATTACCGCCCCCATGGCGGGTCGTGTCGGAGAAATCCTGGTCACCAAAGGACAGATCGTGCCTCTGGGTCAAACCCTGACGGAACTGATCAGCACGGATCCCATCGAAATACGGTTTGAGGTTCCGGAACTGTACGTGGGTCTGGTTGCGGAAGGCCTGGTTGTGGAGATTTCCTCGGATGCCTACACGGACGACGTGTTTGAGGGGACGGTGTCCTTCCTCGCACCCGCCCTCCGCACCACGACCCGGACCTTGCCGGTGAAAGCGAATGTGCCCAACCCCGACGGCAAGCTGCGGCCCGGAATGTTCGGGAACGTGGAACTGGTGCTGCGGGAACTTCCGGATGCCATGTTTGTCCCCGAATCTGCGGTGATGCAGCAAGGCACCCAGAACATGGTGGTTGTCCGCAACCCCGAGTCCTTCCGGAGTGAATTCCGCCCGGTGCGGGTGGGCGCACGGCAGGGAGGCCGGATGCAGATTGTTGACGGGCTGAAACCCGATGAGTTGGTGGTCGCAGAGGGAACCATCAAAATGTTTTTCCCCGGGATGCTCCTGAATTTCACTGAGGATTCGAAAAAATACGGGATTGAGCCCTCGATGGCCCCGATGCCGGAACCTCCTCCGGAAGAGAGCGGTCCGGAAACCACGCAGGAACCGGGTTAACCCGGAGATCGGTTCCATCCCCTTTTCCGAAGAGTTTCAAAAAACGTGAAAACGATGAAGAATGTATCCACAACTGCCTTGATCCGGGTTCATCGGTGTGAATCCGGGATTCCATCCTGTATGAGGGGAGACGACTAAATGGCCTCCTTCAGTACTCCGTTCATTCGCCGCCCGGTTGCGACCATCATGCTCAACCTTGCGTTGATTGTATTTGGACTTCTCGGACTCCAGCGGCTGCCGGTCCGGGAACTGCCGGACATTGATCCTCCCATTGTGAATGTCCTCACCGTCTATCCCGGTGCCAGTGCGGCCATTGTGGAAACCGAAGTCACCGAACGGCTGGAGGATGCCATCTCCGGGGTGGAACAGATCAAAATTCTCAGCTCCGAAAGCCGGGAGCAGGTTTCCATCATCAACGTCGAATTCAACCAGGGCCGGGACATCGAGATTGCGGCACAGGATATCCGCGATGCGGTCTCCCGGACACTGGGGGATCTGCCGGAGGATGTGGAGGACCCCATTGTCAGTAAGGAGAACTCCAATGCGCAACCTGTGATGTGGATCGCCTTCTACAGCGATCTGTTTACAACCACGGAGTTGACCCAGATTGCGGATGAACAGGTGCGGGAACGGCTCCAGACGGTCCCCGGGGTGAGTAACGTGATCATCGGGGGAGAGAAACGTCAGGCCATCCGCCTGCAGGTGGATCGTGAGCGGATGGCCGCTCGCGGGGTCACCGTTCAGGACATTGCGGTCGCATTGCAGAATCAAAACGTGGAACTTCCCAGCGGCCGGATGGAAAGTGTGGATCTCGAACTGACGATTCAGTCCCGGGGGGAATTGAAAACCCCTGAGGAATTTGACCGGCTTGTGATCTACAGTGAAGGGGATGCCCTGGTCCGCTTCCAGGATATCGGAACCGCCAAATGGGGGGTGGAAGACGAACGCTCCATTGCCCGCTTCCGGGCAAATCCGGCGGTGGGGCTCGGGGTGGTGCGTCAATCAAAAGCAAACACGCTTGAGGTGGCCAGCGGGGTGAAAGCCCTGATGGATGAGATCGCCCCCTCCCTTCCGGATGGCATCCGGTATGACTTCCCGTATGATGAATCCATCTTTGTGGAAGCGGCCGTGATTGAGGTCTGGCAGACACTGGGTATCGCCTTTGCACTCGTGGTTCTGACCATCTTTGTCTTTTTGCGGAGTCCCCGCGCCACCCTGATTCCCGCAGCCGCAATCCCGGTGTCCATTATCGCCACATTCGGCTGCATGTATGCGCTGGGGTACAGCATCAACGTGTTCACCCTGCTGGCTCTCGTCCTCGCGATCGGCCTGGTGGTGGACGATGCCATCGTGGTGCTGGAGAACATTTTCCGTCACCTCGAGGAGGGAAAGAAACCCATGGAGTCCGCGTTCCTGGCCATGGAGGAAATTTCCTTTGCTGTGATCGCCACCACGCTGTCTCTGGTGGCCGTCTTCCTTCCATTGGCCTTTGTCGGAGGGATCACCGGCCGGCTGCTGCTGGAATTTGCGGTGGCCCTCTCGTTCTCTGTGATGGTTTCCAGTCTCGTGGCCCTGACCTTGGCCCCCATGATGGGGGCACGGGTGTTGAAGTTCCAGAAGGATCAGAAACACGGAAAACTCTTTAAAGCGTTTGAGCGGGGATTGGACCGGATTTCCGCGAAGTATGAGCGGAACCTGCGTTGGGTCCTCAACCACCGCCTGGCGATGATGATCATTGCCACCTTGTCAGTAGGCATTTCCGGGTATCTGTTTCTGAATCTGGATCAGGAGTTTTTGCCCGAGGAGGATAAAGGCCGGCTGCTGATCTTTGGTGTCACCCCCGAGGGATCCACTCCGGAATTCACGGACCGAATGGTGGAGCAGGTGGAGCAGATCCTGCTGAATACCCCCGAAGTGGATATGTTTTTTGCCGCCGTGGCCCTCCCCTTTAACGGTCCGGGAAATGCGGCCCAGTTTTTCACCTTTATCCGGCTGAAGGACGGCGAACGGGCCCACATCCGCGACGTGGTGGGTGGCCCCACCGGAATTCAGGCCCGAATCTTCAGCGAGGTGGAAGGAAGTCTTGCCTTCGCCATTATGCCGAAAGCGGTTGATACCGGGTTCACCCAGCCGTTTCAGCTCGTGCTCCAGCATCCTGACCTGAACCGCTTAAACCTGATCACCCAGGACATCACCAACCGGCTGCGGGGAACCGGACTGCTGGAAAACCCGCGCTCTGATTTCGAGCTGAACAAACCGGAGCTGGAGGTCCGCTACAACCGGGACCGGGCCGCAAGCCTTGGCGTTTCGATTGAGGACATCAGTCAGGCCCTGCAGATTAACTTTGGCGGGGTGGATCTGAGTTCCATCAAACTCGAAGGAAAAGAATACGAGGTAATTGCTCAGTTGCGTGCGGAAAACCGGCAGACTCCGGATGACCTCCAGAATCTTCAGGTGAGAACCGCCAGTGGCGACCTGATTCCTCTCTCCTCGGTGGTGACCCTGGAAGTGAAGACAGGACCGAATAAGATTGAACGGTACCAGCGTCAGCGGTCGGCCACCATCTCCGCCACCCCGTCAGGCGCGACTCTGGGCGCGGCCATCGAGGCCGCAAAAGCGGTATTGGAGGAACACCTTCCGGATGACTTCACCTACTCCTGGAAAGGAGATTCCCGAAACCTGCAGGAATCCTCTGCGGATATCTACGCGTTCTTCCTCCTGGCGGTGATCGTGGTGTACATGGTCCTGGCCGCACAGTTCGAAAGTTTTGTTCACCCCTTCACCGTCATGCTGTCCCTGCCACTCGCCTTTCTCGGAGCCTTTGCCCTGCTGTATGGGCTGGCGTGGACAAACGTGCTGGGGGAAAACCTGTACGGATGGGTGAACTTTGCGCCACCTGATCAGGTGCCAGGTGTTGCCCGGGTCCTGCAGCGTATCGTGCCCCGGATTTCCTCCATGAACCTGAACATCTTCAGCCAGGTTGGAATGGTGCTGCTGGTGGGACTGGTCACCAAAAACTCTATTCTGCTGGTGGAGTTTGCCAATCAGCTTGTGGAGAAAGGCATGGACGCCAAAGAGGCGATGCTGGAAGCGGGCTCGAAACGTCTCCGTCCGATCCTCATGACCTCCATGGCCACCATCATGGGCATCCTGCCCATCGCCATTGGATTCGGAGACGCCGCCGAAAGCCGACGACCCCTCGGGGTGGTGGCCGTGGGAGGGATGATCAGCTCCACCATTCTGACCCTGTTGGTGATTCCGGTGATCTACACCCTCTTCGCCGAGTGGGCACAGAGAGGGAAAAAGAAGCAGGGCGTCTGATCCGTTACAGATGTTTTACGACAACGGACCCCGCGGACGGCACGGACCCATCCAGAGGGGTGTTGATTTATTTTTTCCTCGTCTAAGTGGATGATTGTTCCCGATGAAACCGATGCTTGATCACGCTTGGGATCCGGTAGTTTTTACAACCACGGACCCCGCGGACAGCACGGACCCATCCAGATGGTATCCAATTTTAAAATTAGAAGGATGCAGGGTGGAAAGGCACAAATGACATCCTCTGCGTGGGTCCGTGCCGTCCGCGTGGTCCGCGGTTGCTCTCATCTCCACCATCCCCATTCCGGTCTTTCCTTCCTCTTGACTTTCCTCCCTCAGCCCCCCATTTTTTGAGGATGGTCTCACACCACAAGGGCGTCATATGAGTACGGAACACGCAGGGCCGATGAAACGGCCGGTTCTCCCTGAAGGGGAACTGAAAATCACCGATCCTGCGGACTATGCAGCAGGGCCCAAAGCCGTGTTCAAAGCCCTCTCGTATATTCAGGAGCGGACCGGCACGGCAAAAGGTCTCAAGGTTCTCAGCAAGCTGAATCAAAAAAATGGGGTCGATTGCCCGGGCTGTGCCTGGCCGGACCCGTCCAAGCGTTCATGCCTGGGTGAATTCTGTGAGAACGGAGTGAAGGCAGTGGCGGAAGAGGCGATGACGGCCCGTGCGGACCCTGCGTTTTTCGCGGCTCATTCTGTGGACGACCTGATCACGAAAAGTGACTACTGGCTCGGACAGCAGGGACGCCTCACCCATCCCATGATCCTGGAGTCGGGATCCCGTCACTATCGTCCGCTTCCCTGGGAAGAGGTCTTCACCCGGCTGGGTGGAGCCTTGCAGTCATTGGAAGATCCCAATGATGCGGTGTTTTACACCTCTGGCCGCACCGGTAACGAGGCCGCATTTGTCTACCAGTTGATGGTGCGTATGCTGGGAACAAATAATCTGCCGGACTGCTCTAACATGTGCCACGAGTCCAGTGGTGCCGCCCTGAGTGAAACCCTGGGCATCGGCAAAGGCTCGGTCACGCTGGAGGACCTGCATGAAGCGGAGGTGATTCTCATCATGGGGCAGAACCCCGGAACCAACCACCCCCGGATGCTGTCCGCTCTCGAGAAAGCCAAACACAATGGCGCGAGCATCGTCAGTATCAATCCCCTGCAGGAGGCGGGACTGCTTCGATTCCGGAACCCCCAGAAAGCCCATGGACTGATTGGATCGGGCACCACCCTGACAGACCTGTACCTGCAGATTCGGATTAACGAGGATGTGGCACTGCTCAAAGCCGTGATGCTCCGCCTGCTGCAGAAGGCAGAAACACGTCCAGAAATTCTGGATCAGCGGTTTATCCACGACAAAACGTCCGGATTTGATGCGTTCCAGACAGAGCTGACACGCCACAACTACGATGACCTTCTCGCCCGAACCGGACTCGATCCGGATGACGTGGAAAAATTGGTGCGTCTGCTCGCGGAAAAACAACGGATTGTCGTGTGCTGGGCCATGGGGCTGACTCAGCATAAAAACGGGGTGGACAACATTCGGGAAGTCGTGAATCTGCTCCTGCTGAAAGGCAGCATCGGCAAACCGGGCGCAGGAACCTGCCCGGTACGGGGGCACAGCAACGTTCAGGGCGACCGGACCATGGGAATTCACGAGCGCCCGTCCAGACGCCTTCTCGACCGGATTGCGTCCCGTTTCGGTTTTACCCCTCCGGAGGAGCACGGGTACAGTGTGGTGGAAGCCATTGAAGCCATGGATGCGGACCGGGTTCGGATCTTCTTTGCCCTGGGAGGAAACTTTGTCCCTGCGGCTCCGGATACGGCATTCACGGAACGTGCCATGCGGAAATGTGAACTGACCGCCCATGTGTCCACCAAATTGAACCGCTCTCATCTCGTGCATGGCAAAACCGCTTTGATTCTTCCCTGTCTCGGACGCACAGACCGCCAGCCGGAGCAGACCGTCGAGAACTCGATGGGGGTGGTGCACCCCACCCGTGGCGTGCTGCATCCGCCTTCCGAACATCTCCTCAGCGAAGTGGCCATCATCTGCAGACTTGCCCGGGCCGCACTTCCGGAATCGGAATTGGATTGGGCGGGAATGGAGGGTGACTACAGCCTGATCCGGGGGCACATTGAACACACCATTGCCGGGTTTGAACACTTTTCCGAGAAAGCCCGTTCCGGATTTGAACTGTACAACGGAGCGCGGGTCGGCGTTTTTCATACAACGGATGAAAAAGCCCACTTTACCGTGAACCAACTTGCGGTTCACGAACCGCAGTACGGTGCCTTTCTGATGATGACGATCCGCAGCCATGACCAGTTCAATACCACCATCTACGGCTTAAACGACCGATACCGCGGAATTCATGGTGGAAGAAAAGTGGTCTTTATGAATCCGAAGGACATGGCGTCACTTGGCTTGGAGAGGGAATCTCTCGTGGATCTGGAAAACCATTACCCGAGTGGGAAACGGCAGGTGGAAGGATTCCAGGTGGTCCCTTATGACATTCCTGCTGGATGTGTGGCCACCTACTACCCGGAAACCAACCCACTGGTCCCCCTGAGCGAGGTCGCACACACCAGCCTGACTCCTGCGTCCAAGTCAATTCGTGTCGATGTCGTCCCGGTAGGATCCGGAGTCTGATCACGCTTGGGATTCGGCAGTTTTTACGACAACGGATCACGCGGACGGCACGGACCCATGCAGGGGGGGAGGAGTTAATTTTTTCCTCGTTTAAGTGGATGATTTTTCCCGATGAAACCGGTGCCTGATCACGCTTGGGATCCGGTAGTGTTTTTACGACAACGGACCACGCGGACGACACGGGCCCATGCAGGAGACTTGGATGGAGAACCCTTCTATCCATAGTTGATTCCAGAGCGGGATCCCTCATGACGGGGTCCGTGCCGTCCGCGTGGTCCGTGGTTGTATCCTTCCACTACCTCAGAGACTCCGGCATGCTGGCATGGAAGGTGGAGTGGGTGTCCTGACCGGTCAGGTTCTGCCACTCTTCCAGGGTCACGCGTTCGAGTCCGTAGTTGCCCCCTTTGCTAAACACCTTGTCTCCAAAACCGTTGATAAAGGTATTGTGGTCCCCTCTGTAGGTGGGAATGAACTTCTTGTACCAGTCCTGATTGGAGTGGGTGGTGGCGCCGATGAGCGTACTCAGCCGGTGCAGATCACTGAACCATTCCGGAGTGTTCTCTCCTGCAAAGTAGCCTCCGCGAATGACACAACGGTTGACCGTGAGGTTTTCACACAATCCATCAAACCGGGTCTTGGACCAGTATCCCGAGGATTTCCGTTCTCGTGAACGCAGTCCGATCTGATAGTTGGCATTGTCCAGGATCTCGCAGTCTTCCAGCGTCAGCCCTTTGCTTTCGGCAAACAGCACCCCGCCGACCGCAAAGTCGTGTTTGTTCAGGTATCCGTTCCGCAGAATCCGGCTGTTTTTCACCAGGCAGGGACCGTAGCTGGCTTCGAAGTAGAACCCCACATACCAGTTGTCCTCCATGAGGCAGTCCTCGACCACAATATTCTCGTTGCCGAAGTCCATCCACAGTCCGGTAGCATAGTTCCGACTGAAGGAGCAGCGTCTGTACACGGCTTCCGAAATAAACAACTGTTTGGTTCCAGCCGGGGCCCATCCGAAACAATGTCCCCATTTTCCATACCGCCAGTTGTTGCCGTCAAAGGTACAGTCTTCGTAGAGTACATCCTTACAACGGTTCGCCCCCACTCCACTGGTGCCGTTGTTGTCGAAGTGAGTATCGCGTACGGTTACTCCGATCACGTTGGCCAGGGTCATGCCGCCGCTGTTGTTCCATTCGAACCGGCAGTTCTCAATGAGAAGGTTCCGCAGGAACGCACGGCTTTCATCCACCGAAATCGGAGCTTCACCATGATCTTTGGTTCCTTTGTCCTGCTCTCCCGCCAGTAACACCGCCCAACTTCCAAGGCCGGGATGCATGTCCCCGTTGTTGGCCTGGGTAAAGACCAGATTTCTCAGCGTCAGCCCCGGCATGGGCCCGGCAAACAGGAGATGCGGACGCGTGGAGACTTCGATAATGGCTGTGTCAGGATCCACATCGTTCGGAAGACGAACGGACAGTTTTTTTGCCTGAAGATCCACCTGATACTGACCCTGCTTCAGGCTGCGCCCCGCTTCGATCTGACGAAGAAGTTCGCCGTTCACAAAGACCATTTCACTTCGTGCCCCTATCGGCTGCAGATTCTTAAGGTCACTGGCTGGCCAGCCTTTAAATTTTGCATTTCCCCAGTCATAAGGCCAGGGAGCGGATAAAACTCCACCGACTTGCTCCCAGTCCTCCCATACGTCCGCTCCGGTTATGATCACCTCTTTTGCCGCATCCATGCTTTCGATGGTCACCGGTGTCGTCCGTTGCTGAAGTGCGAGTCCCCCTTCGCGATAAATTCCGGGGGCCACCTTGATCACCACCGCAGTGGGAACTTTTTCGGCAGCAACTTCCGCATCCACACTCGTGGTGTTCACCACTGCGACCGCCTCGGTCAAGGTCGCGAACGGGGCCCTCTCCGTGCCGTCACCACCCGCTTCACCCTTTTCGCCATCAACGTATAACACCAGTGCCCCTTCCGGAATTGGAGTGGACACGGGTTCTGTCGCACCCATCGGTTCGGCGGCAGGGGGCAGATCTGCGCTCTCCGCCGGAGGAGGATCCGGAGGGGCAGAATCAGGAGTGCAGGCAGCAAAGAATGCAACACTCAGGATAACGGACAGGAAACGAATCAGAGAGACATAATGCGACATAATCATCATCCGGTTAAGGGCTCTCTATCCCGTACAACGCTAACCGAAAAAGGAGAATGAAAAAACCATGTGACAGGGAACACAAAAGGCCCTCCCAAACCGGGAGGGCCATATACCGGAGGATCGCCCTCCGGGCTGCCAACAGCCTGGATGTTCTCAGGCCGGAGGCCTAAGCTCCGTTTGCAGTTACATACTACTGCTTCAACTCGAACGGTGTTCCCTTGCGGGCTTTGGTCAGGATATCCATCACCTGCATGGCTTCGTCGAGTTTGATTGGGAACGCTTTCCCCTTCCGGATGCTGGCATGGAGATGATCCCAAATATCCCCGCAGTCGCATTTGGCTTTGGGGCTGACCTTGATTTCCTTTTCGATCCACTTCAGTTGCTCTTTGCCCCCGAAACCTCCACCCAGGGGCGGGGTTCCTTTTTTCGCACGGCGTGAGGGCAACTTCTGTTTCGGATCCCGGTACGTCAGTTTGATGGTCTGCTCATCGGAGACGAGGGATCCTTTGGTGCCCCAGACCTGGTAGGTCGGTTCCTTATGCGCCATGCCGCCACTGATTTCCAGGTCGACCACACACCCGTTCTTTTTGCCCCCCTTGAGGATGATATGAACATGATCCTCGGCGTCTCCGACCGCAGCCAATTTACGGAGATCGCTCCACACATCCGTCACCTCTCCGTCGAGGAAACGAAGCGCATGATCCACGATATGGGGTCCCCAGTTGAGCAGTTGTCCGCCGCCGCACTCAATAATGGTCTGCCAGTCGTCACGCCGTTGGTAGCTGCCCCGACGCAGCTTGATCTCAAACACGTCCCCGAGAAGCCCGCTGGCAATGATCTCGCGGATATGCTGGAAGCCGGGCTCAAATCGACGGTTGTGACGAATGAACAGTTGATCCGGTTTGTTCTGCGTGGCCCGGACCAGTTTTTTCGCTTCCTGAAAAGACAGTGCAATCGGTTTCTCTAGGAACACCTTCTTCCCCGCTTTCAGGGCCAACAGGGTGTGCCCGACATGCTCGGTGCTCCGGGTTGCAATGTCCACCAGTTCGACCTCCGGGTCCTTGAGTAATTCCTCGATCGTCTTGTAGGTGGCACAGCCGAATTTCTCGGCCATGTTGTCCCGCCGTTCTTTAACCGGATCACAGGCGGCTACGATTTTGAACTTTTTCGACCGTTCTTCGAGGTCTTTGGTGTGCATGCCCCAGCCGGCACGGCCGCAGCCAATAATGGCGATCTGAATGGGTTTGGATGCAGTCGGCATAAGTGTCTCCTGATCTCAGGCTTCGTATTGGCGGGTACTGAGGTAATCCCAACTGGACTGCAGACAGTCAAACTCGTCGCGGGGACAGGTATCCTGTTCAATCGCATACCAGTCAACGCCTGCTGCTTCGCAGGCGGCAAAGATGGCCTTCCAATCCATGCCCCCTTCCCCGATGGCGGCAATGATGCAGTCATTGCGGTCAGGAAGCGCTTCCTTGTCCTTGAGGTGAATCACGGGGACCCGTCCATGACAACGCTCAAGAATGCGCTCGGGGTTTACGCCGGCATGCGCAATCCAGTAGAGGTCGAGTTCCATCATCAGATCCGGACCGCCCTCATCGATGAGGATATCCTCCAGGGTTTTGCCATGTCGCTCCGGACGGTAAAACTCGCGGGAATGGTTGTGGTGTCCAAAGCGGATGCCTTCTTTTTTCAGACCTTCAATCACTGGCTGCGCATCCTCGATCCACTGACGGTACCCGTCGTAGGTGGAGGGGTATTGATCCTGGGGAATTCCGCCGATGGCGGCGAAGTCGCAGTCGATGGTTTTGTGGTAGGTGATCTCGGCTTCGAGGTTGTTCACGAAGTCATCCCACTTCCGGTGGGTGGCGATGCAGGACAGACCGAATTCGTCCATCAGGTCCTTGGCATCCTGCCCGGACACCTCAGGATTCTCTCCGTTCATGCATTTGATGCCGGACAACTGAACCGTGGTGTATCCCATGGCGGAAATCCGCTCAAAACACATCTTCAGATCGGCAGCTGTTTCGGTGTGATTGCGCAGAGTAAACATCTGCACGGCCAATTTCTCTTTCATCACTTGTCTCCAGTGTGCATAGTATTATTAAGGTGCATCGGGCTTATCTGAATAAAAACCCGAAGTCTTTGGCGGTTTTACGCATCCTTTTATCTAATATGAGCACGAACTATTATTCTGACCTTCAGTTGATGCATGGTGCCACCGGAAACCGGGGTTGGCGTCCTATCCGCCTGTTTGACCGTAATTATTACTGCCTTCAGTACAACCATGCGGGTACGATTCAGGTCAAAATTGATGATCAGCCGGAGCAGACGGTTCAAGGGCCATCGCTGCTGATCACCGGGCCCGGACATCGTTTTGTTTTCGGTTCGGCGGACGGGTGGCATCACAACTACATTGCCTTTTCCGGACCCAGGGTGAAGCGGTATATCGAAACCGGTTTACTGCCGATCAACCAGCCTCTGCACTCCATCGAGGACAGTCAGGCCTTCTTTACCCAGTTTGAGGTGTGTGTGAATTCATTCAAAGCGAACGCCCTTCCCCAGGCCTGTCATGCGCTTGAGGGGCTGCTGGTCCAGCTCCAGCGTCAGCCGGCCCGGAGAGAGGAGCCCCACCCGGTTCACGAGGTACGGGAGTTGGCGGAAGCCATGCGTACCAACCCGGCTCAGGACTTCGACCTCGAAAAAGAGGCGGCAAAGATCCACATATCCCTTGCCCATCTGCGCCGGGTGTTCCGCCAACAGATTGGAAGCCCCCCCGGGCACTACCTGCAGCAGTGCCGCCTGTCCGCCGCTGCAGACCTGCTGGCCTCGACCCGGGATCCGGTGAAGCAGATTGCCGAGGAATGCCGTTTGGGCGGGGTGCACTATTTCACCCGCATCTTCCGCAATCAGTATGGACAGCCCCCGGCCCGGTTCCGCAGTGAAATGCTGGGAGAATAATCGCCCCCTACTTTCCGCAGAGAACCGCATGGCCCCCGCTCCCATGACAAGTGCCCGTTCCGGAGCGGAGGACTACACCGACTCCCCGGCCTACTCTGAATACAGCCGGTTGATGAAGCAGGGAGATTAACGCTCCGCTTCCTCCAGCAGGCGTTTCGCCTCCTCTCCGCCCCCAAGGTCGATGGCCTGTTGAAAATGATCACGGGCTTTTTTCAGGTCACGCGGACCAAGAATTCCGTACAGGTGATACTTCCCGACTGCGGTATGTGCCTGATGCAATCCCTGTTCCGCCGCTTTGGAGTACCAGGCGAATGCATCTTCTTTGTTCTCTTCCACGTGTTTTCCATAGTAGGTCCAGTCCCCCAGCACAAAACAGGCTTCCGCATTCCCTTCTTTCGCCGCGGTGTAATAGTGTTGCAGGGCACGTCTCAAGTCCTCTTCTCCTGCCTCCCCGTATTCCCACATGGACCCCAGTAAATAATGAGCCTCCAGGTTCTGGTCCTTGGCGATCGATCTTTCAAACAACTGTTTGGCTGCCGGAAAATCCGTCTCTCCGCCTTTCCCCTCCAGCAAGTCACGTCCATAGAAGGTCATGGCATCCGACCGGCCTGACTCGGATGCGCGTTTCAGCCAGCGACGGTAGGTGATGGGACCCTGTTCCTGATCCCCGGCATCCAGATGATGAAACGCCAAATCCAGTTGTGCATCCACATCCCCCTCCAGTGCTTTTCGTTCAAGCTCTTTGACTGCGACCTCATCCAATTTTTCCGGTTCGGGATCTGAATCCTTATCCTGATCTTTCCCTCCGGAGTCCTCTTCTTTCTGGGGTTCATCCAGATCGGGATCGGTTTGCTCCTCCACGTAACTCAGGAGAGTGGCCGCATCCCGGGGGTCATACCCGGTTGCGGGATCAAACTTCCGGTAGGCCTCCCACTGCCAGCCCGCACTGTCCGGGTTGGGCCAGAGATGGAACCCATCTTTGATCTGTTCAGCAAAAAACCGCTTCAAATGAATGTCCCGGAAGCCGGGAGGGCCCTGACGGATAATGTACAGTTCCTGATCTCCCCGGACGTCCGGTTCCCCCGGATCACACACCATGATCGGATAATCCACATAGGGGGATTTTGCATACTGCACCTCGGGTCCGTGATGGGTGACATTCCCTCCTTCGTACCCCGCCCGGGAGTGTACGCGGCGGTTCAGATTGATCACCAGCTTTTTCTGATCGGGCAGAATGAACCCCATCAGGGGGTCAAATTTTACTTTTCCTTTCTCTTTAAGCACCTGGGGTGGACCGATGCGGATCTCTCCGACATGAAAGCCGATTGCCAGTAAGTCGTAATCTGCCGTGATATACAAGGGCGGGTATACCTCTTTGACTCCGTCCGCGAGAACCTTCATCGGGTTCTTTTTCATCCTCGCAGCCTTCTCCGATTCCACGTCGACAATCTCCAGGGTTTGCCAGTCCCGGAATTCGCGGAATTCCTGTGCGTTCTTCGTATACTCCCGGTACAGCAGAATGGAGGCTTCCGCATCTTTTTCATCCGGATCCGTGAGAACACGGTACTTCGCACCCTCAATGGTCTTCACCAGATTTTCCTGTACCGCATAAAACCGGTCGGTGTGAACCGGATGCTTTTTCTTCAGCATTTTCTGGGTGATCTCATCAAACTCAATGATCTTTTTGTCACGGACCAGGGGTTCCCCTTTATGAACCTGCCACAGCTTACTGTACTTCTGCTGGACGGGAATAAAGCCCTTCTGAGGTCCCCAATTTGAACTCTTGCCTTTCACCTCCATGGCCTTGGTGGCATTGCCATCGGCAATCAATTTGGTGGAATCCCGGTTCACGGGCCGCACCAGCACAAACGCTTTGTATTCATCCGCCACTTCCGCGTAGGCCTCTGCATGCTCCGGCACCATACCGGACCAGCGGATGGCCTTTTCGCCCACTACCCGACTATCAAAGAACCGGCGGCTGGGGAGGTAGCGTTCCGTCAGTTTCCCTGCTTCTTTAAACCCTTCAGGAGCAAAATCGGCATCATCCCATTTGAGCAGTTCGATCACCCGCCGTTGCACGGCATACTTCCAGGGGGAGAACGAATGCAGGACCCCTTTGATGGTTTTGGTATGGGCCTTATCCAGACTGCCCAGTTGGCTGGTGACCCGTACCGCACCATCATTATTGGGGTCGTTATGAAAAATCAGCTCCTGGATCTGAGCAATCACGGTGTGGGGCACATCCTGATCCCCGGACAACTTCTGTAATTTGGTGGCATCGGCCTTCATTACCCAGCGGCTGCCGGCTGAAAACACGGATTCAATATACCCGATATCCCGGGTGTCATCGAAGGTGCCGAAGGGAACCAGCTTGGTTCGGTCCAACTCGGCAATCCGCTGTTTCAGATACTCCGCTTCACGTCGGGATTCCCAGTAGTAGATGTTGGCGTCCATCCCCATGAGAAAGGAATCCCGGTACTGCTGAAACGCTTCCGGATCATCCGGGTCAATGGTGGCGGTTCCGCCTTCCGCCGCGATCCGCTTCAAGCCCTCCGGTGCCTCTCTCCACTGCTGGAACCGCTTTTCGATGAACGCATCCAGCAAGGGGCGGTTGTAAAAGAAATACATCCCCACCGTACCATACAGGGTACGGTACATCAAATGCTGATCATATTCCCGGGTCTCCGCATCATTCTTTGAGGAAATCGTCGCGATGGCATAGGAAGGAATCTCGGTTTTCCCGATTTTTCCCAGAGCAAACGCCTCCACCTCATCCGGCGTGACGGGAGCCTGCAGATCTTTCCCGGCCGGAGTTTTCGCCCCTCCCAGCCAGCCCAACGTGCTGGGGACCATGCGGACCGCCCAGTCCGACCAACGCTCCCCCTCCACCCAGGCTTCGGTCAGCACATCATACACATGAGCCAGCTCGCTGCCGTGATGCGGGGTGTTCAGGGTGATGAGACGATGGATATCCCCCTGGTTGAAATTCTCCAGTCTCTCGTAGGTGGGGTTGTACTGATCAGAAGCGTACACCCGGGCCAACAGCCCCCCCATACTGTGTCCGATCACATCCGCCTGCGTCGCGGCCAGTCCCAGTTGATCCCGGTAATGATCCAAAGCCTGTTTGATGCCTCCGACCCGGCGGGGTTTGGATCGCTGGAATTCGGACAACATGGGATCATCCTCGATCTTTTCAAAGATCCAGCCTTCATAATAGGGAACGAATTTCAAAGGGTCCGCCCGGTCCCACACCACCCGGCTGTTATCCTGAAAACTACTCCCTTTTCCTGCTTTTAACGGCATCCCGTTTGTCTTCTGGTAGTTGACGACAAAAGGCATCAGACCCGCCTTCTCCATGAGCACGGTCATGCTGGTTCCATTTGGCTTGGTTTGCACCCAGCAGGTATACGCATCTGACATGAACCCATGCACCAGTACCACAGGTGGACGTGCCAGCTTGAACCGACTCTCCTTAAGGGGTTTTCCATTGCTCAAGGCCACCTTGATCTCAACCGGCCGGAATTCCAGCACACCCTTGATCCGGTGCTTGGGCTGGGCCTTGGGATCAAAAAGAGCCGTAGGCTTCTCCTCCATCGGCCCTCCTCCGAATGCATCCGGTGGCGTGTACAATGCAAATGCATAATATTCCCCCTCATGTGCCACGGTCCGTCCGCCAAGCAAAGGGAGAAGGTCTCCGTCCTCTTCGCGGCCCAACCCAAACGTCACTTTCCGGTTTGCCGTAAGTTTCGCCCGGACAATCAGTTGGCTGACCCCGTCGGCAACCGTACCCTCCCGTTTGACCTTTGCCTGAAGCAACTGTGATTCGGTCAGTTCTCCCGGCATCCGATTCCCTACAAATTGCGGGTTTGCATCCAAAAACTGAATCTCCGCATCCGGTGGACCTTTCCCATTGTGAAGATACACATATTCCACCCGGGTACGGTCACTGAAATCTTTGAGAAATCCGGAATCCACGCCAATACGGAAATAGGCAGGGGGGCCGTGTTCCGGGAACTTCACCCGGTAGGTGGTCTGACGCACAAGCTCATCCGGAGTATCCACCAGGGTTTTGGACAGTTTCGCAAAACCTTTCCGGTCGGGTTTTCCATTTTCATCATGGTGGACCGGCGTTTTGAGCACTTCGTCCCAGTCCTTTACGATTGTCCGTCCCCAGCCCACAATCACTTTCGGAGTGTGACGGAGGTTTGCACTGGGCACATGGCTCTGGGGACCTTCGCGGGTCCGGGTGTTCCGGGTGGTCACCGTGAATTCAAACAGTTCCCCAGGCTTCAGTTGCTTGGGAAGAGGTTCGATGGTCACCACAAATCTTCCCGCAATCCTCAGAGGAGCGATCTGGCGGGTGGCGGGATCCCGCACCTGGTACACTTTTTCAAATTCCCGAACATATCCGTTTTCCGAGGCGGAATAAGAGCTGGTGGTTTCGTAGGTAAAGGGATCGCGGATATTGGACTCATTTTTTTTCGTTTTCGTTACAGACCCTCCTTCGGGAAGGACCTGTACATCCACGAGGTTCCAACGATCCTTCGGATCATACTTTCGAACGTAGAGCCGGCCCAGCTTGACATTCTCAATGATCTTTTCCGTCATCTCCCTCGCCTGGGGATTCTTCATTTTCCGGAGTTTTGCTTCAAGCTCGCGGACGCTTTCCTCAATCTGTTGTTCGTAATCAATTTCCTGCTGAGCCGGGAGATTCAGGGCAGAAAAAAGGCAGCCCAGAAAGATCAGGACTGCACGGGAAAGGTTCAGCGTTTTCATACGGCCTACCAGATAAGAGTGAGGAAGATAGGTTAAGGAGTGACCCGTCCGGACAAGGTCTGGGTACTCCCATCCTTAAAGGTCAGTTCAAGTCGCACATTGAAAGGTGGAGGCTGAAGATTCCGGTTGTTGGATAACGGGGCATCGTACAGATTGAAATCTCCCCATCCACTCCGATCTTTCGCTTCCTTTGCGCCACCATATGCTTCCGGAAGATGATAGACCGCTTTGGTGATCTTTTCACGGATTTGGAGAGGGCCGAAGAGGTTGGCGGTCAAAGCCCATCCAGAAGGCCCCACTGAAGGACTGAGTTGGAGCCGCAGCTCATCCTCCTGTGAGGAAAACAGCTCCACCAACTGAATGGCCCGACGTTTTTTCCCGTTTTTCATGTTGAGGGTCGCCCGGACAAGACCTGCCTGCTGGACCTGACCTTCCACATCAAACCCATACCGCTTGTCTGTGGAGGTCACCTGTTTCTGCCCCCAGCCGGTTCCCCAGTTCCAGGTGACATCCTTGACCTGGGACATCAGCGTCGAATCCCCCTCGACCCAGGCCACCCAGGACCAGGTCGGTTTGCCATCCACTTTGCCATAATAATGGTCGTCCACTTTGACCCGGAGTCGATTTGCAAGATAATCCAGTTCATCCAGAATGTAGACCTGATGAGTCAGCGCTTTGCGCTCTCCATTTTCAAACTCCACAATCGCGTTCACCGGAATCGTCCCGGGTTTCGGGCTTTTTCCTCGAAACGAGAGACCCTCCCCCTGATCCATGCGGGACATCTCCGATTTGGATCTGCGCCCTTCCCGTACTTCCCAGGTAATCGAGCGGATCTCCTCCTCGCGGGAGCTGTAGGGTCCCACAGAGATGGAATATTCCCATCCTCCTTCAGGATGCTTCCAACTGAGGGAATAAAAAATCACACCGGCTTTCACCTGTTCCTGCTGCAGACCGAGCCAGTTCAGACTGCGGGGGTGAATCGCCCGATTGTGCGTCATGACCCAGGCCTGACGGCAGAAATGCTCAGAGGTGGGGCCGATTTTCTCAAACAGGTCGTAGGACAACCAACAGTAGCCACGCAGGTGAGCAGGTTTCTGCAGACCCCAGTCCTGCCCCCAGGAATTGATGACCAGAAACGCGTTTTTCGTATCATCAAAGCCCATAATGGTCATGGCATGCAGGTGATGCTGAAACTCCTCAGGCCGAATCCCCTTTGCCTTCGCAGCCTGCCTCCATTCCACCTGCCCCCGTTCAAAATGAGTGGTGTCATACACGTCAAACGTCTGGGATCGTTTCTGAAACTGAAGCGAGGTCTGCATGGCAATGACAACCGGATATCCCATTCTCAGCGCCGCTTTGATTCCCTTGGTATCGGTTAAACGCCCGAATTGCTTGATGGTGTGGCTTTTGGCAGCCTGGCGGACCTCCGGACTGGGCATCCGTCTGAAGTCCCGATCCGTGTAGGGAAATTCCTCAAGCGTCGGAACTCCCTGTTCCTTGAGCAGATGCAGGCCGTCTACAATCAGAGACCCTTTTTCTTTCCCGTCTACAACGAAGGCAATCTGGTTGTAGATATACGCCGGTGAGTAAATCCTGCTGTTTGTGTCCGGAGTGCGGCCTCTTCGGATTCCTTCCAGGTAACTCATCCCGGCATACCCCAGGGCCCAGGCGGTACAACTTCCTTGCGCCCCCTGGTTTCCAGCTGCCGGAAAGAGTTGTGAAATAAAGAACCGTTCTTTTTTTAACTCCGGGAGATCGGGTGCTTTCCACTCCGGATAGGCATAATACATCTCCGGTTCGATCGGAAGAGAGCCCGTCATCTGCCCGTTCAGAGGAACAAAGAACGGCAGGAAAACCCAGAGAACCAAAAGAAAGACATGCACAGATCGTTTCATAACAACACCTGGAGCTGACAAGGACGTGAACGAGAGAACAGAGCGAAGTGGACCCGCCTGATGCGTCGATACAGGATGGGGTTTGCGAAAGATGACAAGGGGTCTCCTCTCATTCAAGAGGAAAAACAGGCAGGACCGTCAGGGGAGGAAGCCAGACCGACCCGAAAACCCTCAAGGGGTTGGTGCTGAATTCAGAGGCGACCCTGAGCCATGTCGTCCAGCTGCTGCATGTACTCGAGAAAGCGCAGGGTCTCCTCTTCCGAAAGGCCCAATCCTTCGGTGGCGAGATCTGCGAGAAGGATTTTCCGTTGACGGGCCATCATTTCCGGAAGCTGTTTTTTGATCTCATCCTTGCGTCGGGACAGACGACGGCGTTCTGCAGGATCCTGACCTCCCTCTGTGAGGTCGATATGAATCTGCTTGAGCTCCTCAAGACTGCTCACAACGGATTCTTTTTCCCGAAGCAATTCAGCAGGCAGGCCCTCCTCCGGAATGGCATGAAAAAAATCCGCCCGCGCCTGGAGCCCCTCCTGGTAGGCCACGGCATGCTGCCGCCGGGTGACATCCAGTTGGGCACGGATGGCTCTGCGTTTGCGGATCCGTTCCTGGAGAGCCGCCTCCTCTTCCGGACTGCGGGGTTTGACATGGTCATCACTTCGGCCAAGAACGAACTGACGGCCCGCATCCACCATCCGCTGCTGTTCCGGGGTGAGCGTGGCAATCGGAGGAATCACAACCGGGGCTTCCGATGTAGAGGCATCGACAGCCGGAGAAGAGGTCTGCCTCAGTTTGTCCACCTGTTGGCGAAGATCCTCATTCGCCTGTTCCGTGCCTGACGTCAACGCCTGCAAATCCTGAAACTCCTCTTCCAACAGATTGTACTCAAGCTCAAGAGACTTCACCTGCCCACGGGTGATGATCAATTGCCCCCAACAGATAAAGAGAGCAGCCACAGAGAGAATCAATCCTCCGGCATAGAAAAACACAAGACGTGTCCATCTTTTAGGAATCGCTGAATGAGTAGATGACATCTATTTCGGTTAGCTTATCAGAGGGTACACACCAGTCTATTCTCTGGCGGATGCAGGAAAGGTCCTTTCGCAGACATGTGCAGATCGGGTCGTTGCCAGGGCATCGACCGCATATCCGAGCGTCCTCCAGGAGATCGGGGCCGTAAACGGCTCCCTCCACTCTTGCCCGTCCAACCTCGTCCATAACAACAGCGACGGCCTTGCAACGACACAGAGTGGCTGTCTGCCTTCAGGCTAAAGCTCCAGATTCCCTTGCCGGAACACGCAGCTTAGCCCATGACATTCGCCACCGGACAGATGGCGGCATCGACCATCCCCCTCACCGTTGTCGTATAGACGATCCATTGATCCTTCAGCACAAACCGCGGATGGGGATCCACATGCCAGGGGTGACGCTTCCATTCCGGTTCCGGCATGCCGGTGACGATGAGTGATTCCCTCCCTGTCTCACGGTCGAGAAACAGGACCTGACAGGGAGTGGGCCAGCGGTAAGGACTTTCATCGGCCACCCAGTATCGGCCATCTACGTTACAGTGCGCATGGCAAAGCGAACGTTTCCACACGTGTTCGATCGTTTTGGTCTCCGGATCCATTTCAAAAGCGCCGGACTGATAACGGATCCAGCAGAGCCGCCCGTCTCCGCCCCACCATTCGTGGCTGACCTCATCCCCTTTCCGGGAAGGGGCATGAAAGGCGGTGGGTTCGGCCGGCTCAAACCGCTCTCCGTCCAGAGTCATCATCCAGACCCGCAGGTCATAGTCGCCCCGCTGACCCGAGATCGGATCCCGCCAGTGGTCCTGGGCAATGGAGAACAGGTCCGGGTCTGCCGGAGACATCTGGGCATGGTTGTAGTGCCGGGCAAAGTTTTTAATCAGATTGAATTCCAGGGTTTCCAGGTCGAGGCTGGCCACATACCAGCGGTTCCCCACTTTGCCGTCCCAGAGCAGGGACCGTCCATCGGCGGAAATCGTGAAGTGAGTGCCCGTACGGGTGATTTTGCGCTGCTGGACAAAATCGTTCGGGAGAGAGAACAGGAGTTCCAGATTTCCCTCCACATCCATCCGCCAGATGTCACGGGTATCCTCGACCATGGTGAAGATTACCCGGCCCTCCGCATCCAGTACCGGAGTTTCAGCATGACAGGCCGCCTGGGGAAAATGCCGAATCACTGGATTCGAGGCATCCAGACTCACTACCGCCAGATGCTTCACCGGATTGGGAGGGAATGCCGTCTCCAGCCACAGCCATGCACCGTCCACACTGACCGAGGCGTTCACAAAATAAAACGCCTTCTGCAGCGGCGCCACCCGTTCCGTAAGAATGAAACTCTCGATGCCGGATTCCGGATCCTGCCAGGGCGTGAAAAAAGGATGTTGCGTGAGGTCGGGTGCCTTCATGCACAACGTCTTAGCAGAACATGTCCCAGGGTTCCACCTCACACTCTTCTCTTCCTTATCTGACTGATCCGCTGACAGGCCGGAGGCCTGTCCTCCATTCGAAAATCCTGCCCATCCTGAATATCCTTCTTAAAAAAGGTTTCAGAGCTGATTTGGATTTCGATTCTGGACGGATCGGTGTAGAGAACGCGATATGATTCAGAACCCCATCCTCCCCGGTTTCCACCCCGACCCCTCCATCTGCAAGGTCGGGGACGATTTCTACCTCGCGACCTCCACCTTTGAGTGGTTCCCCGGAGTGATGATCTATCATTCCAAGGATCTCAAGCACTGGCGGCTGGCGGCCACACCGCTGGACCGGAGAGAGCTCCTGAATCTGCGGGGAGAAGAAGCGTCCTGTGGTGTGTGGGCCCCCTGTCTGACTCATGACGGCGAACGTTTTCATCTGGTGTACAGCGATTCAAAAAACAAAGCACCCCATGCCTGGGATGTGACCAATTATCTCACCACAGCCGAGAAGATTGAGGGCCCCTGGTCCGACCGGATTCTCCTGAATCACTGTGGATTTGACCCGTCGATGTTTCACGATACCGACGGCAAAAAATGGGTGGTGACCTTAAGCCAGGATCCCCGTCCGGGGAAAAACCGTTTCGGCGGCATTGAGCTCCAGGAATACGATCCCGCTCAGGAGAAGCTTGTCGGAGAACCCAGGATCATTTTCACCGGCACCGATCTGGGATGTACAGAAGGTCCGCATCTGTACCGGGAAAACGGGTGGGTCTATCTCATGCTGGCGGAAGGCGGCACCGGATACGGACATGCGGTCACGATGGCCCGTGCCAACGAAGTCGGGGGTCCGTATGAGGTGGACCCGGAGTACCCCATGCTGACCAGCCGCGACGCACCGGAGCTGGAATTGCAGAAAGCCGGTCATGCCTCCCTCGTGGAGGCCGCTCCAGGCGAATGGGTGATGGCACACCTGTGTTCCCGCCCCGTCGGGAAAGATCGCAGATGTATTCTCGGACGGGAAACCGCGCTGCAGCGGGTGACCTGGACCGAAGACGGCTGGCTTCGGCTGGAAGGCGGGGGCCATCATCCTATGAGTGACGTGCCCGAATTCTCTTTGCCGGAACATCCCTGGCCGGTCCCCCCGGAAACAACAACCTTCGATCGGGCCACGCTGTCCGGAGAACTGCAGACGCTGCGGGAACCTTTTGAACCCCATTGGGGATCATTGGAGGAGCGGCCCGGATGGCTTCGGTTGTATGGACGCCGCTCCCTGTACAGTCCGTTCGATCAAAGCCTGGTGGGAAGACGGGTTCAGCATTTCCAATGCGAAGCGGAAACCCTGCTGGAGTATAATCCCACCCACTACCAGCAGTTTGCCGGACTGGTGGCATTCTACGACGACAACAGTTTCTATGCCGTGAGGATCACCTTTGATCCGGATGTGGAGAGCCGCGTACTCCGCCTCACCTGCTCCGACCATCGAACAGAAACCCATCCGGTTCCGGATGTGGTGCTGCCGCAAGGTCCAATCCGTCTGCGTGCCCGGCTCACCGGCACGGTACTCCGCTTCTCGTGGGCAGCGGAATCCGGGGAGTGGACAGAGCTGTATGCAGACCTGGATGCCACGGTTCTCTCCGATGAGTACAGCCCCCGGTTCCGGTTTACCGGTGCCTACTTCTGTCTCCATGCCCAGGACATGACCCTGAAACGGACCCCGGCGGATTTCCGGCATCTCACCTACCGGACGTTCTGAAAGCCGGAGGTCGGTCCACAGACAGGGGTGATCTACTCTCAGGCCACCCCCGTAGAGACACCCGCAACATCATACATTTCACGAACGAAGAACGTGAACCAAGATTGCAGTTTTCCATCCGGTTGATATGAGATCTGCATGAGCACACACCCGACCGATTCCATCCGCCCCCGCGCCATCACCATGTGGGATTTTTCCTGGCTCGAACGGCGGTGGCCGGGTGCCGGCTATGAGGACTGGGACCTCGCCCTGGATGAACTGCTTGAGCGCGGATACAACGCCGTGCGCATCGATGCGTACCCCCACCTGGCCTGCAAAGATCCGGAGGCAACCTACGAGCTGATCCCGGTGTGGTCGGTGCACAGTTGGGGGGCCCCGATGCGCTGTGACGTCCAGGTATTCCCTGCCCTGCTGGAGTTCATGGCCAAGTGTCGGGACCGGGATATCAAGGTCGGACTCAGCTCGTGGTATCGACGCGACACGGGTGACAGCTGGAAAGAACTGTTCTCCGCCTCCCGCCATGCGGAGTCCTGGATCAGGACTCTGGATCTGATCCGGGAGGCAGGTCTGATGGATGCGGTGCTGTACCTGGATCTCTGCAACGAGTGGCCCCTCAACATGTGGGCCCCTTTCTTCACGGGAAAAGACAACAACGTTGCGGCCGTGCAGGGTGCTGCGTACACCCCCGGAAGTGGAGGGGTCAACTGGTGGGACGACCGAAGCCTGAACTGGCTACGTGAAGCAACAGACCTGGTCCGGAGTGCCTATCCGGATCTTCCCATCACCACTTCCGTACACCCCGGAATTCCCGATGCGAGTGTCCTCGACTTCTGTGATCTGCTTGAACCTCACGTCTGGATGTCCGGCGGGGATTTTTACCATCGGGTTGGGTACACCTTTCAGCATAAATTTGATTACAGCGAATATGAGGAAGTCGCGAAAAACGCGGAGCGGATTTACCGGGGAGATCCTGATCACTGGCACGGAGTACTGCATGGCTACATCGATCATGTTGCCCAGGAGGCCCGTAAAACAGACAAACCTCTGATGACGACCGAGTGCTGGGGCATCACCGACTACATCGATGCCCCCCGCCTGGACTGGGGCTGGGTCAAAGAAAGCTGTGCGGAAGGCACCCGGTATGCCTCTGAAACCGGAACCTGGTGTGCCATTGCCACCAGCAATTTCTGCGGGCCGCAATTCCACGGCATGTGGCGGGATATCGACTGGCATCAGAACATGACCTCCCTCATTCGGAACGGAACGATCGAGGTCTCCGTACCGGACACACTGAAAGCCCGAATGTAATCACGGACGTTCACGATTATGACGACCCCCTCCAGCGACTTTGGTTTCTTCACCTCCGGAGAGGAGGGCCTTCCCACTTATGAGTACCGCGGTCCCCGCCTCGCTCAGGTGCCTGCACACAGCAGCATTCCGGAGGTGCCGTTCTTTCTCGTGGGCAACCACCGGCTTCTGACCTTTATCCGGGTTGATGGAGGGCTGACCTGGCTCAGTGGGGAACGGAGTTGGATGCGGCTCTTGGAACCAGGGCCCACAGGCAGGGTCCGGAGCGGAGATGCTTCTCTTCCGCTCTCGGGTGAGGATTCTTTCAGCAGCACTGCAGACACGCGGACATTCGGAGTGGGGTTTGCCCGTTTTCAAAAGACGGTGGAAGGCATGACCCTGACCCGGTTGCTCTGCACCCCTCCTGCCAGAACATGCGGAGACGCAGACCCCGCACTTGTTCTCAAATGGAGGAGCCATAACCCGACCCGGGAATCCAGACAACTGGTGGTGGAAGAACAGTTCCGGATGGCACCGCGCATGCTGGGACACCGCTATCTGCCTGAACACGACCTCCCGGTTACCTACGAACCCGTTTTTCAGCCGGAGGATCACGGCGGATGCCTGAGCTTCCACTCACAGCCCCGTGATGCACATCACCGGGTCCAGCGCAACGCGGCATGTGCGGTTGACCTGTACCCACCCTGCCTGAGGATCCGGTTCCAGGAAGGAGACCCCTGGGAACTGGAGTGGAAAGAGGGCGTTCTCATCCTCAGGATGGAAACCACGCTTGCACCCGGTGAAACAGCGGAAACGGCCGTTGCCCTGGGACTTGAGTTTGCAGAGGAAGTCGACATGGCCCCTCTGCTGGAAGCCTCCCAGGAAACAGAGGTCCCATTCCGGTCGGAATGGCGTCGCCGGATCCCCGTCTATTCCTCAGAGACCACCCCGGGGTTTCAACGCGAACTGCAGTGGCACAGTTACATCCTCGAGGCGATGGCCACGCGGCACGAATTATCCGGAGAGACCTATATCCCTCAAGGAACGGCCTATGATTTCGCAGCCGGAACCAACG
The DNA here is from genome assembly GCA_002429065.1 of Verrucomicrobia bacterium UBA6053. Classification (GTDB taxonomy): domain Bacteria; phylum Verrucomicrobiota; class Kiritimatiellia; order SS1-B-03-39; family UBA6053; genus UBA6053. The sequence continues at coordinate 100,209 of DIYN01000039.1, forward strand.
CGGCTCCGCGGGATCACCTCCAGCACATGCTGGGTGTCCTTCATTCAGATCCGGCACTGGCCAAATCCTGTCTTCGGTTTGTCATGAACAAGATGACCCCGGCTGGGGAGATTCTCTACACCGAAGTGGATGTGGGTCGCTTGAGCAATCAAATGTGGCATACCAGTGATCAGGCCCTGTATCTCTTCCGGTCCGTCGCCGCCTACCTGGCACACACCGGGGACAAGGCGATGCTGGATGAGAACTGCGGGTATGCCCCCTACGGCACCGGCCTGTCCGGCTCTGTGCGTGAGCACCTGGAACAGGCATTTGTCTTTCTCCGCGATGAAATTGGCCTGGGCATTGGAGGAATGCCGAAGATCCTCAATTCGGACTGGAACGATGCCATCTTTTACGGACGCCCCATTCGGGAACATTTTTTCTCTGCAAGTTCGGTGGCGAATGCAGGGATGGCGGTGACCGCTCTCGGTGAGTTTTTGGACGTCATGGATCACCTCGAGGCCTGGGATCAACCGTCGGCCTGGCGGGCGTCCATCGCAGCATTCCGTTCCGGAGTGGAGAACGCCTGGCTCCGTGATCTGGGAGAGAGGGACTTTGCCCGAAGAGCCCACCTGGGGGATGGCACCGTCCTCGGCGACACCAAGCTGTACCTGGAACCACAACCCTGGCTGCTGATGAGCCCAAAGCTGGAGCTGGAGCGTAAACACGCGATCATTCAAAAGGTTGAATCTTCACTTGGAGAACCCAAAGGTCCCTTTCTCCGGCAAATGGAGCGTGCCGATCTGGAAGACACTGTGTTCGAAGTGGGCGAAGGGGAAAATGCGGCCTGTTGGTATGCGCTGACCGGAGAATGGATCCTGGCTGTGTCCGGGGTGGACCCGCAAAAAGCCCGGTCAACCTGGGAATCCATCAGCTTCAGCGCCTACCGGGACGCGTACCCGTCCCACTGGATTGGGCAGTGGACGGCACCGGACACGTTGAACAGCTCTCTCTCCAACCAGCCGGGGTGGGTAAACCGGAATTTTCATGAGTTGGGTACCATGCCCGTTTTCTGCGCCCATCAGCACGCCTGGGCGGTCTACACCTGGAATGTGATGCGGCGGGCAGATAAAACCTGAGGAAAGTCTGTTGGGTTTCGCAGTCTTGTGCGGATATACACTACCTGGCTGTGCATTCTCAGACAGGTTTCACCCTAACACTCCGCTCCAATTGCCGATTCGATGAAACCATTCGCACTTCTTTCCGTACTGTCCGCCGCTGCACTGGTTGTGACCACCACTTCCCTCTGGAGACTCGAAGCGACCAACCGCAGGGAGGCGGCTCAGGAACTTGTCTCTCTCCAACAGAACCATCAGGATCTGAAGTCGCGATATCAAGGGCTTGAACGTGCGCATGAGGAGGTTCGCGAACAACTGGAGGACCTCCGGAAGGCTCCCCCGATGTTCACCCTTCCTGCAGAGTTCGTTCAGGAAGATCCCGAACCGGATACCGCAGGCCCGCAATCCGAAAGCGAGAATCCCCAGACCGCATCTGTTCCTGTGTCAGAAGCCAAGGCGGCATCACGACCCTTCCGGGAAAGGATGACCGAAGAGCAGTGGCAGCAATTTGAAACCCGAAAACGGGAACGCCGTTTGAAAAACAGCACCAGAGTCATGGGCCAAGTGGACAGCCGTTTAGAGTACTTCAGGCAGGTACAGACCCAAGGCCTGTCTCCGGAACACCTGAACTCCCATCAGTCGTTACTCGAAAACCTTGAGGCTCTGAATCTCTCCCTCCGTCAGGTGACTGCCGACATGGATACCTCTGAGTATATGGAGTCGCTTCGGGGTGCGTCCACAGCAGCGGTGAAAATCAATGCCGCCATGAGGCACGAGCGGGAAATCCTCCTTCACGACCTGATCAGCAGCGCATTGGCATCCGAGAACCCGGACATCTCAGAAATGGTCCTGGCCATTCGGGAAATCGAAACCATGACCCAGAAGGTCAGCGCACTGAATGGATTTGGCACGCGGTAGTTTTCATCGGAACCACCGCAATGATTAGGATGGGGTGTCCGCAAAAAATGGAGGGCATTGAGAAGATCGGTTCAACTGCGCTTCCCAATGCTTCAGGATCTTCAGATGCCGTTGTACCTCCGGATGATCCGGGTTTTCACATGCAAGATTTACCGTTTCCCCCGGATCGTCCTCATAATCAAACAGCATGACGTTCGGATCCCCCTGATAGAACATACTGCCGAACCGGGACGTCACCACGGAACGCCCCTGCAGCATGACCCACTGATCGGGAGGGGGTCTCTGCCCGGGATTCTTGGGATCAGGCACCAGGAGATTGGCGGTTTCAACGACCACAAAATCCGGCACCTCACGTTTTTCCCCGTTCAAGACCGGGGATAAATCGTTTCCCCGGTACTCGTCTGACACCGGAACACCTGCCAGTCCACATAACGTTGGATACAGATCGAGACCGGAGGACAATCCCTCATCGACGCATCCCCTGACCTCTCCATTCGGATCACATAACACCAGGGGAACCCTCATGCCATCATCATACAAATACGCCTTGTGTGTCAGTTGATGACAGCCAAGCCCCTCCCCATGATCGCTGGCAAAGACAATGACCGTATCATTTGCATGAGGACTTGCCTCCAATGCATCCAGTAACACTCCGATTTCCGCATCCACCATTTCCACCTGACGGTAGTAGTGATATCGATACTGTTTCCATTCGTCTTCCCCCCAATTATGTTGCCATCCCTCACGAAGGAACCGTAGATCCTGCAGCATCTGAGGTTCACCATTCGGAATCACCTGATTATGGGATACATCCGGAACCAGGTCTTTGAGTTCCGGGTACCGGAATCCTTTCTGAGCCTGCGTCAGCCGTAACCAGGCACAAATATCATGTGGCTGGGTGTAGCCGACGTGTAGAAAAAAAGGAGCAGAGGGTTTTTCCTGATGGAGCCATGTTGCAGCAGAACGTGTGAGCAGACTGTCTGCGGTTGTCCCTTCACCATTCATCCCGGGATTCAGAACCTCAAACCCGGGGATGTCATAGCAATTTGCTGAAGGCAGATGCCACTTTCCAACGAACACACACTGATATCCGGCTTCATTCAGTGGCTGACTGACCACTTGTACATCCGGATCCAGCCCCCAACTCATTCCGCCAGACTCCATGTTCACTGGGCATTTTTCCGGTGAACCAGCTTCCCCGCGCAGGTGCACAAACCGGATTGGTTGCATAATGCCTGGAAAAGGTCACCCCCTGTTTCACAAGACGGTCAAGATTCGGGGTGTTTGACAGCCCTGTCTGTTCCGATTGGCGTAAACCGCTGATCGAATCATAGGTTTGCTGGTCTGTGGTGATCAACAGGATGTTTTTCATGCAGACTCCTGAACCGGGTCCCACAACCGGGCAGCCGATTAATCCACGGGGCTTGTTCCATACACCCCTATTTTCAGTTGGGATTCCAGATGTTCCCATGCGTGTACATCCCATACGAAAAGGCGGCTCCCGTTTTGCACAAACACCGGTCGGCCTTTTTCACCCAGACGCCAGACTTCCCAGGGAAGAATCCCAGGGCCCAGCAGGACGCTGACCTGAAGCCCTATCCGCTTACCGGACTCCAGTATTTCTTCATCCAGTTGAGGCTGCCGACTCCAGGTGTGATTCTGTTTCCATGTATGAAGGGATTCCATGAAGCTGCAGGTTGATACGAGAGGTGGAAGCGCTTCTTTCCGGAATCACGGTTCAAGGGATGCGGGGACATCAGATCCTTTTTGCGTTTCAGTCATGTTTCCGGAATGATCTGCCGTCTTCTCCATCTGAAGGACTTGTTCCTCAGGGAGTGGTTTCCTCATCGATCACCACACGCCAGAAGGCCGGTCCAGGCAGATCCGCATTGGACGTCCACCAGCCCTCCCGGGTTCCATCCGGGTTAATAGTCTCGGACCCCTCCAGCGTCATCGCGGTATGCTGCCAATCCGCCCCCGCCCCCAATCCCGGGCTCCGCTGCAGCATGGGCTGGATCCCCTGCAGCAGCGTTCGCCGCAACCAGACCCGAAGCGTTGTTCCACTGAATTCCATCCGCGGCAAACGGATGACATCCTCTTCCTCTAAAACGAGAAACAAGGCATCCAACAGATCCGGACGTCCGTCATGATTCAAATCCACGGTGGGGTCCAACGGGTCAAAGTCATCCCACAACAGCTGAATATCCTGTTCATCAATCTGTCCGTCTCCGGTGTGATCCCCTGCTGCGGCTCCCGTACTTCCGGATTGAATGGCCTGCCGCAAGAGATGGAAATCCTCCAGGCCTGTGTGTCCGCTACCATCCACATCCCCCTTGGGCCGCAACTCCAGACGGATAGAGGTTTCTCTCCCCGCACCAACCCCCACATCTCCTCCAAACCGGACCTGATCTGCACCGGGTGTGGCAGGAGGATTGATCCCCACTCCCTCCAATCGGAACGATGTGAAATTCTGAGGGAGGTCTGCTTTGACCCATGAAGTCACATCCACTTGGATACGCTGCCCTTCCTGCAGACCTGTGAGCGTCGTGACGGTCTGACCCGCAGCCTGAAAATCATTCGCCGCCTGGGAACTGGATCCCGTTTCCACATCCCCGTTTTCATCCGCGGTCATGGCGACCACCCGGATCGAAGGGGCTGTGCCCAGAATACGGGTCACACGCAGGTGAAGAATCGCAGCCCCCAGCAGGTTTCCTTTCAAATGCGCGGCACGGGGATGGCTGAGATCAAACTCCGAAACAATCCGGTATTCCTGGCTATCGGTACCGTTATCCCCAACAGCCAAAATCGTATTAGCCCGGCTGTCCCCCAGGCCATCTAAATTTGTATCCGAAACCTGGCGGGTAAATCCATTTAGGTACAGCGGATTTCTCGCCTGAGAAGCCGCATGCTTGTCCAATACCGCCTGCAAGTCATTGCGGGAAAGGGATTCCTGTGCCGTGAGGGTTCCCTGACTCAAATCCGTCTGTTCCAATCGATCGGTTACGGCATAAAAACGCCCATCACCATATAACTTATGCGTCGCAGAGGTAGCCGTTTCGGTCACTCCGGGAGTGTGGGAGCTTCCCCAGAAGGAATTGTACCACACATAGGCAATATCCCGGTTGTCCTGCACCTCTCCGGCGGTATTCAGGATCGCCTTGCCGTCCAATCCCATGGCCTCTGTTCGCGGAATACCGGCCAGCTCCAAAAAAGTCGGAAATAGATCGGTAAAATCGACCAAGCGGTTGGAAAGTCCTGGTGAAAGCGTTCCCGGCCAGCGCACAATAAACGGAACATGGTTTCCATGAAAGGTCGCCTTCCCTTTATCTCCTTGAATAGGCGGGCCCCCATCATTGCTCACCGTCACGTAGGGGGAAGTTCCATTATCACTGGTGAAGATCAGAACCGTCTTGTCGCTGATCGAATCACTTGAATCCCCATCCTGATTCGGATCATCCAACAGATCGAGTAATTGCGACATCAGCTTATCCACATACTCCACATTGTCGTCAAAATATCCGGGGTAATCAAAGGTCCGGACATAGGCGGAGGTGGAAACAAATTTCTCGCTCGGATCGGCAGAATCGGGCGTGGCCACCCAAGGGTCATGCGGAAGTCCCATCGGCCAGTATACAAGAAAAGGAGTTTGGTCCGAAACGGATCCCTGAATAAATGTTTCGATAGCAGTATAAACAACATCCGGTCCGTAATCGCTATTCGTCATCCCTGGAATGACCTCTGAAGATTCTCCATCGGCAGCAGGGCGTTCCATCCGGGGATTCCAGTACCTCGAATTGGTCGTCGTGTTCCAGCTCGTATCATTAAAGTTCAAGTGATGCAGAACAAAATCATCGAAACCGAAATCGTCCCGCATGGTGCGGGCAGTAACATTAGGGCCGATCAGATTGTTCGCTGTCGGTCCAGTTCCCTGTACTCCTTCATCTTCACCGTATCCAGAATCATGTCGAGAGGGATGATTTCCAGGATCTGACAACTGCCATTTACTGTAGATGCCGGTGCGATAGCCATTCTCCCGCAATACCTGAGCAAAAGTGGTTTCCACATTGTCCAAGTGCCAGAACGCGCGGTAATTGCGGTAATTGTACTTCCCTGTCATAATCTGTACCCGGGTGGGCGTACAGAGAGGTTGGGAATACGCATGCAGAAAGCGAACACCCTCGGCTGCCAGGCGGTCAATGGTCGGAGTTTGAATGGCGCCACCGTCCGGGCTTCTGCCAGGCTGACCCGCGATATCCATGTCATTGACAGGATTCGGATAATAAGCCGAAAAGGCATCCGCACCGGCATCATCCAGCATAATCAGTACAATATTAGGCTTCTCCGCTAACAGCGGCCATGACCACACCAGCAATAACCAGTACCATTTCATCTGTTCACCTTTTCTATTCTCTCGATCCGCAGCCTGCGGGATCGACTGATTCTATTCCCCCACTACTTGTCCGTCTACATGAAGATTGTCCACAATCAGGCCGTGATTCTGTTTACCGTTCGCCAGATAAATCAGCGTGAAGGTCACCTGTTTTATGGGAACCTCGAATTCCGGTATCTGTTTTAAATCGAGTTCCACCCGCCGTAACCCATCATTTTCGACCCGGTTTTTCAGGTCCCAAACGGTTTTTTCCGGCTTCGCAACCAACAGGTCCCGATCCCCGGTCACCGAGCTTCGCAGTGCCCAGGAACGAGTTCCGGCTGTTCCCCCAACGGCCACATCAAAGGAAAGCTGTGAAAACAGAAGGAGAGAATCAAACCGTCCTTTCAGAGAAAACCGAAAACACGACTCTTCGGCTAACCCCCGATCCATTTCCTCGCCAGACAGGTCAAGGGAGGGAGAAAGTAACAGGACAGGATCATCCAGTTGTTTCCGTGCATCCCGGACTTTCCAGCTCCGAAGCCCCTTTCCCGCCCGGATGGGCATGGCCTCCACTTCCAGGTGCGTGAAAGAAGGTTTGATGGGAATGCGGATGTTGTCGGAGGGGTCCGGATGATGATCAAGGTCCCATCGAACCAAAGACCCTTCGGACTCGGCAAACGCTCCACAGCAGAGGACAATGGAAACCGCAGTAATGACGGCACGGGTCATGCCGATTTGCTTCGTCGGATGCGAGCCATTATCCCCACTCCCAACAGAAGTGAGCTCAGCAACAGTGTACCAGGTTCCGGAACCACAATATACAGTGGATTGCTTCCGTTGAGCAACAGGAAGCGATTGGCCGTCGCGCTGGCCTCCGGCCCGGTGTACCCCCAGACGAAATCCCCGGAGGAAAACCCGCCTGAGTAATTAAAATTAATGGCGTAATCCCCTACATTTGGGGGAAAGGCCGGGGAATCGACATTGATGGCATTGTCCAGATCGGTTCCGGTAGCGGTCAGACCATAGGTCGTATAACCGGTTGCCCCATCCGCATCCCAGCCTCTAGCCCCCAGAAGGGTTGTATCGGCAAATGTCATCGAGTCCGGACTGCTCGTGGCGGTATCATATCCGAATAGTTCCGTGAATTCCTGTCCGGTCTGTGAATCGATATCAAAACTCTGAAATGTCAGGTTCGAGACGGTGGTCACCGCCCCGAGGTCCCCCAGCGCATTCACACTGTCATAATCCGCATCGCCAAGGTGAAACTGAAGACGGAATTCCACAAAGGGATTTGAATCCCCGTCATCACTTAAGCCAATCGCCAACGAGCCACCGGCGGCTGAACCGTTCACCGCTTCAATCACCCCGTTCAGGCCGAGAATTTCCACGGTTGCATCGAGAAAATTCCCTCCATCGAAGCCCACATTTTCAAACACGAACACATCTCCAACCGAGAACGCACCGGCTCCCTGAATCCGTCTTCCGTCATTTGCATCCACACCGCCTTCAGTCGCAGAGGTATGAAAATCCAGGTTCACCTGAGACCAGGCAGGGACGAACGCAGTCACCAGGAACGCCAGCGAAAGAGGGTATAAACGGGAAGGTTTCATATTCGTAATTCCTTTTAAGAGGTAAAGGGGTGAAGTCTACGCACTCTCATTCCGCACACACTCAGAATCCCCAGGGCCGTCAGTACCAGCGTGGAGGGTTCCGGGATCACAATCAGCACCTGGTCAGCAAAGGCCTCTCCGAGAAGTCTCTGGCCTTCGCTGCTGTAGTGAACAGTCCCGAATCCTTCGGTGACGACCGGGAACGAATCGGTCTGGATGAGGAACGCATTGGCATCTCCTGCAGCCACTGCGTCCTGATCGGCACGAACGTCACCGGTGGTTCCCGAAAAATCCTGATTCGCGGATAATGCGCTGAAAAAAAACGGAAGGTTTGAGCCGTATTCAGAGCGGACATCGCCAATAAATGTATTGAGATTACTTTCGTAATCCAGGCGATCATTGTTTTGGTCCGCTTCTCCCTGCACCCAGAGCATACCCGCAATTTCATAGGTGTTGCCACCACCATTCAGGTTCTGAATTTCGGTTAAGCCAGAACTTACGGTACCTTGAAATTGATCGTAATGATACCCCTCATCTCCATGTGCGGACGGCGAAGATCCCGGGTTAGGATTCCAATCATGGAAAAGTGAGGTTCCATCGGCTGCATACTTGATGAGCGCGATGTTATGAGAGGGAAGTCCATCTGCCATGTCCCTCCCAAACGAGACCTCGGGACCGAAAAAGTTCAGGTCCGGATCAGAAGGTGCATGGGTGTAAGGCGCAAGGTCCCCATTTTGTGAAAATGTCTGGGGGATTTGTGGGCGGGAGACATTGCTGTACAAAAAAACATCGGTTTTCGGAGACTGAAGACTTCCCGGCAAATCTGAAGGTTCCGTGGTAAAACGGGAGCCTGACATGTTCGACTGCCCGCCCATGAGGAAGACCGTAAAATGTTCCGCCACCCCAATCGAGGTGGCGGAACAGAAGATCACCAAACTGATGATAATGTTCTTCATGAACGAATCACAAATTACTTGCGACGACGCACGAAGAACACAGCACCCAGCGCAATCCCAACCAAAGCAAAGGTAGAGGGCTCAGGAATGGCCACAAGTTCCACGGCGTTCAGATGAGCGGTTTCGCCATTGGTTACCTGATCAATATCGATAGATACGGTCAGCACACCCGCTGAAGAACTCAGTCCGCTGAAACTGTACACGGTGGAGTTGTCTTCAGGATCGATATCCACATTGTTGCCACCCACAGACCAGGTCAGGGTGTCCCGGGCTGCGTTAATGGAGCTGATCCAGGAAACAGTGTAGGTGAGTGAATCATCCAGACCGGTGAACGTGAAACCATTTGTGGAGTCCGCAGAGGATCCCAGACTCTGGTTACTCAGAAAAGCAACGTCCTGAATCGCAGAAGTGGGAATGGCACCACTACCCACAAAACTCAATCCAGCCGTAGTGGCAGGCGCACCAACCACAGCCCCACCGATTCCAGATAATCCACCCTCCTGGGCCAGGATTCGGAAACCAACATCTGTACCAGCACCATCCGAGAACCGGATGGCATCTGTAATGTCAGATGCAGCGGCACCTGCAGTTCCAGTAACATTGTTCCAGTTACCAACCGTTTCAGCCCCCGCAACATCTGCGTTGGTGCGTCCGATATCAAACACCAGCACATCGCCGGCAATGATTGCACCCTGGGATGTTGTTCCTGCCAATAAAAAAGCTCCAATAAGAGCCAGTTTTTGAATATTCGTCATTTCATCTTCTCCTAGATGTTTCTTAAATTACTCCTCATACATAGTGTATCACAGATGAGAAGCGGCTGTTTGACAGATCACGTTTTATAGCTTATCAATTTACGTCATGCAGAAAGAGGTCCGAATTGCCCTGATTGACCATTCCTACTTTCCTGTGTATCAAGAGACGTTTGCAGGCATTCAACGGGAGCTGGCTGGAGAGAAAGGAGTACGGGTTCTGCTTTGTCAGAACCGGGAAACCCTGGAAAAATCCCTTCAGGGATTTGAGGGGGACGGGGTGTTAGGATCCATGGTCTTTGCAGATGCACCCGCTGTGATCCAAAAGAAAAAACTGAAAGCCGTAAGCATTCTCAGGACTGGCTATCTCCAAAACTGCCCCTGCGTGACCACGGACCAGACAGGAAGCGGAATGCGGATTGCAGAACATTTTATCGAACGGGGTCATACCCGCATCGGGTTTTTCAGTGCGGGTGATCAAACCTATTCTCCACGGTATGAACAAGGGGTTCGGGAGGCATGCAGGGCGGCGGATGTGACGTTCAGTGAGTTTACGATTGGACGCCGTACCGAGAAACGGGGGACATGGCAGATGGAGGATCAGCGAGCGGATTTTCTGGACTGGCTGAAGGAACAGAAGCCGACAGCACTTGCAACCGCAGATGAAGAACATGCCAGGCGGGCGGTCGAAATCTGTAAGCTCGCCGGGATCCGGATCCCGGAAGATCTGGCCATCTGCTCCTGCCTGGGAAATCCACTGACCTGCGATTTTTATGATCCCCCTCTGAGTGCGATGCATGGGGATATGCCCTCTGTGGGGGCCACCGCGTTCCGCCTTTTGCTCAACTGGATCCGCAACCCGCGGGATCTTCCGCCCAAAGAAACGATTCTGGAGGAGGGAGAACTTCGGATTCGGAGGAGTTCGGATCTTCACGCGGTGAAAGACCCGGCCATACGGAAAGTCCTGACCTTTATTGACCACCATTTGGAGGACAACCCGGGAGTAGAAGAACTGTCCGGCATTTGTGGAATGTCACGGCGCACACTGGAACGCAGGTTTGAAGAAAAATTAGGATACACTCCGGCAAAGGCCGTGCGGCATGCACGGGAAAAAACTGCAAAAAGCCTCCTGCTCTATTCAGACCTTCCGTTTCAGGAAATCGCATTCCGCTGTGGCCTGCATCATGCCTCCCAACTTAGCCGTCTCACCCGGGAGGCGTTCGGCAAAACTCCGGGTGACCTTCGAAATTCCTCAGGAGATCGATAAGGCTTACCGATCCGCAACAACCTGACCTTCCACCTGAAGGTTATCCAGAACCAGACTCTCGTTCTTTTCTCCCTGAGCCATGAAAATTAGGGTGAAGGTCACTTCCTTATGGGCTTGGTCACGAAAGATCGGATTCGATGACAAGTCCACGCTCACCCGGCGAAGTCCATCATTTTCTTTTTTTCCTGAGGTATCCCAAACCGATGTTTCAGGTTTTCCCTCTGCCAGATCCCGTTCACCTGTCAGGGAACTTCGCAACACCCAACTTCTTTTTCCTGCCTCTCCGCCCACTGCGACATCCAGCATGATACGCTGAATCTGCATCGAAGAATCAAACCTTCCCTGAAGGGTGATGTCCACAGATGAACCCAATGTTAAGGCACGTTCCGGTGCAACCTCTGAGAGGTCTTCCTTTGGGGCCCAGAGCAGAACGGGATCATCCAATTTGCCCTTCGCATCGAGCACACGCCAAATCCGGACTCCATGACCCGCTTTCATAGGACTCGCGTTGACTTCCATATGAGTCATGGACGCATTGAGTGGGGTCCGAACCACATCCTTCGGATCTACCTGCTTATTAAAATCCCATTTTGCCAGCGAAGAGTCGGACCCAAAGCAATTGGTGGTGAGAAGAATAGAAAAAAGGAAGCAGTGCCTTTTCAATTATGGATTTTCCTTCGGAGAAGCATCACACCAGTACTCATGATCAGTATCCCGGCAAGGAAAAGACTTTCTGGCTCCGGAATAATGATCGGCGGAGTGGAACCGCTCAGTAACATTCCACGGTTACCAATCGTATCAGAGTCAGGCCCTGTATATCCCCATACAAAATCCATCGTGTTCAAGGAAATGAACTCCATTTGGTAGGCATATTGACTCGGAAGTTCATTATCCCCACCAAATGTTGGGAAATCGACATTAATGGAATCATCCCACACCCCACCGTTTGGGTCATTGCCCTGATTCGCATCAGATAGAAGGCGGTAAAACGTATAGCCTGTTAGATCGTCTCCATTTCCAACATTCCCATCTGCTTCAAATCCGGTTTGCTCCATTCTGGAATCCTGTGAAAGCAATGAGACGTTTGGTGATGAAGACGTCTGATAACCGAATACGTCTGTAAAATCGCGATTTCCGGCTCCTGCACTGTGGGCATTCGAATCAATATCATACGACTGCAGCCGCATCGAATTGATCGTGAATGCGCTCCCACTGTCATAGGTTCCTGTCCCTCCATCGCTGGTCCAGAAACTCATGCGAAACTCGACATATGGATTTCCATTCGAGTTTGAACTGGGGCCATCCAGGCTGATCACCAAGCTGTCATTGGCAATGCCCAACACACCTTCGTGCGCACCTGCTCCCGATCCCCCCGGACGGAGTTCGCCATAAATACTGCGAATCTCAATGGTAACATCCACAGACGTCCCATCCTGCATGCCTACATCATCAAAGACAAACACATCATCCTTATCTCCCGCGTCCCCGCCCACAATGCGGGTGGGGACATAGGTGTCGGATGACGGACTGAAATCCAGGTCGATCTGAGCATCAAGGATTCCCAGGCTGAAAAGGAACAAGGAAAAGAGAGAGGGTTTTGTGAGGTTCATGGTGTTCGGTTACTGACTGAATGGGTACCATAACATTCACAGCCCTGTATGGACTCACATCTTCACACACGTTGACCAACATCTCCATCTTCCCCATAGGCAAGATCGCGATAGTGGCACCAATGAAAGTCCGCAGGAAGATTCGTCCCCATCATATCCTGGGCATGCAGAGCAAACATGGCCCCCGTGAACCTGAGGAACCCTCCGGGCTGAAATTCATCAGATATACGGTCCGCCTCAAAAGGTTCTCCCATAGGTTTCCACGTTTTCTCTTCGGGCGTTTTCCAGTTCGCGTCCCCTTCTCCGTCCTGGACCCGCAGACGCAACTGGATCGGACCAAGAGTGTGCAGCGGGCATTGCTGGAGAATATGCAAACGGTCATTCTCCGCATACAACAGCCGCAACACCCGGCCAACCTCGTGATCCCAACCAATGGAAAGGTCATAAAATCCATACTCATCATACCGCAGCATGATTCCGGCAAGCTGCGTTTCCCAGGATGGCGTGAATACGCATTCTGCAGAAAACTCACAGGCATGGGAGGTCAGCCGTCTTGCAATCAGGCTCTGTCCCGACCGGCTGTGAAAGGACGAACGGCCCAGGAGCCGTAACCGGCCCGGTATGAGGTCCAGCCATTCGGAGGTGGAAGGCTCCCGCAACCACTGCCAACAGGCATCCAATTCAGGATTCTGGAACGTGGTGTCTTCTTCAGGTTCGGGCCAGGGACAGGGAGTCATGCTCTGGAGCGCCGGAATCTCGGTTCTTGCCTGACGGGACCCACTGTGCAGCCTCGGCCAGGCATCCTCCCCCCAGACGAGATACTCCAACGCCGTTTCCCGCCCCAGCATACTTCGTCTGTTGGGTCCCCGCATCCGGCTGCAGAGGAAGGTCACCATCCAGTCCCCATCCGGTGTGTCCACCCAGGACGCATGTCCGGTCTTCTGCAAGGGCCATTCGCTCTGCCCCCTTGCGGTCAGGATGGGATTTTCGGGGTGCACGTCATAAGGTCCCCACACACATCGGCTCCTGGCCACTGTCATGGCATGCCCGCCTCCGGTGCCGCCCTCGGCACATACCAGGTAATACCAGTCTCCACGACGGTAGAGATGCGGACCCTCGGTCACATCCAGCTCGGTCCCGGGAAAGATGACCCGGGCCTCTCCGATGAGCGTTACCGTTCTCCGATCCACTTCCTGCAGGAGCACCTGTCCGAATTTAAACCCCGGACGGAACGGTGTGAACAAATTGGTCAGCACATAACTTCTGCCATCCAGGTCATGGAAACAGGAGACATCGATTCCGGCAGAATGAAGGGGGTATGGATCCTCCCATCCCCTGAGAAGATCCGGGCTGCGGGTCACCATGTTGTGGTTGTCCAGAAACCGACCATGCCGATTACAGAAATTGGAATAGGCCAGCCAGAAAGAATGTCCATCATGACTGAGACAGGGGGCAATAACACCTTCAGACGGCATCTGCCCCCGCATATCAATCAGAGACTCACGGTCTAAAGGACGGCTGATCAGCCGCCAGTGTTTCAAATCCCGGGAATGATGGATCTGAATGCCGGGCACATATTCAAACGTGGAGGTGGCGATGTAATACTCCTCGCCCACCCGGCAGATGGACGGGTCTGGCTGGAAACCAGTCAAGATCGGATTCGTTATCGAGCCAGTTGTTTTCATACCCGTTGGAAACCGGCGTTCTTACCATACATGCAACGGATGTACTTGACCTGCATAGTCAGAATCATGGATTCTCATCCCCACCGCCTTCAGACCTTTGCCCGCGAGTGTTTGCGAAGATCAGATGGATTCACCCCATAGATACTTTTCACAAATCGGCTGAACTGTGCAGGGTCCTGAATCCCGCATTCCAGCGAGACATCCAGAAGCGTCCGGTTGGTATGAAGCAGGAGTTCCCGGGCACGTTGCGCGCGGAACATCCGCACCTGCTCCCCAGGTCTTCTGCCGGTCACATTAAAAAACCTCCGGTCCATGGTACTGCGGGAGACCCCTGCCCTCTTCGCCACCTGATCAAGGGACATCTCAGGATCCTCCAGGGTTTCTTCCATGCAGCGAAGTACCTTCTGCACCACCGGGTCCGGATAGGCATATTGATCCGAAGAGGCGCGTTCAAAGAGATCGAACGCAGACAAGAGCTGAACGGGAGGCGGCTGAAACTCCGGATCATTCAGCATCCGGTGCAGGCAGGAGATCGCCTGGTAGCCGATTTCCGGACTGTCCATGCTGCAGGCGGTTAAGGGAGGATCACTGAACTCCGTTTCGACATCGAGCCCCCAGCAAACCCCCAGCGCGATGTCCTCCGGAACGTTCCACCCCTCCCGGTCGCAGACACGGAGGATGCGGTGTGCGTGGTCCGGGTCCGTGCAGAGCATGGCGGTCGGCTTTTCAACCGGGCGCAGCCAATCGGCCAGATCCAGCAGTTGATCCTCAAGAAACCATTTTCCCTTGGCACGGGTACGGGGACCGACATCAAACGTGGTCACCGTGACCCCAAAATGAGCAGCCTCTTCCTGTAACACCCTCTTCACAAGCAACGAATTCGATTCGTTCCCATCCAGGAGAAACTGAATCCGGGTAAATCCTTTTTCCACAAACAGCCCTGCCAAGGTTCGGGCAACCTCTGCATAGTCAATGCTGATCATGGGATAGACCTTTCCATACCGAAACAAAGACATGTACTTCAGCCCTCTTCGTTCCAATTCCTCCGCTTCGGATGCTTCGAGGATGCTCCCGAGAATGGCATGTCCCCTGAATCCCTCCAGACTGGCCGGGAAATCCGCAACCTTGGGCAGAAACAAACAGCGGATTTCCCCACGGTGTTCCTGAACATAGCGGTGTACTCCCTGCCAGACCTTTGGGTAGTCAGGAAAAGGAGCGGTGGGAATCAGCCCAACAACGAAACACTGGGGATCGGTTGAGAAGGACATCGGTTCAAACTACAAAGGGTGACGATGAGAATCAAGTGAAATGATTTTCAATATCAATACAGGCGGCGTCTATGTATGTAAACTGCCATTATGTTCAACTGCCCCGTCACAGGGATCAATCAACTTACAAGGAAGAGTCCGATGAAAACAAACCTCTATTCGAGCATCTTAATCGCAGCGGTGCTGACCACATCTGTTCCCGCAGGTTCGATTGATGATTGGAAATCACTATTTAATGCAGGAGGAACTCCTGACACCCCGCAAATCACCGGAGCCACAACCAACAGCCCTACGTTCACGGATCTGGGTAGTGGAAGTGGCGGGAACGATACGTTGGGCAATAACTGGATGACAGGTCTGTTTGACTCCTCTGTGTCCCTGGGAATTGGCGAAACCCTGACCGTATCGGGTGGTCTCACTTTGACCGGGGGGGGAAGCACGGCAAATCAATACAGGTTCGGCGTGTTCAACGATGGAGGACAAATCGCCTTGGATGATCCGAATAACTGGACCGCCGGATATCTCCATGTTGTGAGTGATGACCTGTTCCAGGCCAGA
Source organism: Verrucomicrobia bacterium UBA6053 (assembly GCA_002429065.1). Lineage (GTDB taxonomy): Bacteria > Verrucomicrobiota > Kiritimatiellia > SS1-B-03-39 > UBA6053 > UBA6053. Next base: position 116,302 of record DIYN01000039.1, read on the forward strand.
ACGGATGGGGCGATGATCAGTGTGAACGGGAACGCCGTTGATTTGAATGCAACACCCGCAGGTTCTGGCTCGTTCGTCAGTACAGAAGTAATCAGTTTATCCATGTCCATCACTCGAGACAGTGCAGATGGTGCCACCATTGTCTCTTCATGGAGTTCAAACACCTTCACTGAAGAATTTACAGAAGTCATCGCATCAGGAGTCTCAAACTTTGACTACACTTCGTTCGCACTTTTTGCGAGTGACGGGACGGATGTCGCGGCATTCAGCAATATGACACATACCGTGATTCCGGAGCCCTCCAGTTTCGCACTGATCGGCTTAGCGTTAGCTGCACTTGGGATTGCACGCCGCCGCCGCTGATTCACCCTCTTCAACCTCACTAGACTCTGGCGGCCAATCGGCCGCCTTTTTTTTACCCCCTCAGATGATGCACATTCGATTCCTGCTCCCCTTTCTCGCCCTGAAGACTTCCTTGCTCATGGGGGCCATCCTTCCTGACTATCAATCGTCGGACATCACCCTGATTGAGCCTGAATGGACGGATTCCAACACCCCGGTGGCCGACGGAAACAATACCTTCCGCACCGGTCCTCAAGAGGGTCGGTTCACCCTGAATGAAAATTCTCCGTCCTGGACCACAAACCGTTTATGGAACCGACGGTCAAACAGTGCCGCCTGGAATTATCCGGGGCTGACCAAAGGATTGGGCGGATATGCCATTGTGGGTCACGGCTTTAATTCAGAAGAGGATCTTCAGCCCATCACCACCCTTCACACAGTTCCTCAGGGAACCTATGAGGTGTACGTGTTCTATTACGAACATGCGAGTGAGAATGATGGTGGCGTCGCGGCGGGCATCAGCGGTCGGCCGCTCCGGGAATACTTCAGCACCAATGCGACCGTTTCATTTGGCGACCCTGTGGGAGGCAACGGACCCTGGCAACTGTATGCAGCCAAGGTGGGCGTTCTGCAGGGCACGGAAATCTCTGTCGATATCGGACAGCAGACCCAGAACGTGCGCAACAGCTACATCGGCATCGGGTACAAACAGATTCCCGACCCCGATCCTGACGCGGACACTGATGGAGACGGGCTTCGCAACGGACAGGAAACGGCAGCCAATCCCTTTCTCACGGATCCATTTGATCCGGATACAGACGGCGACGGTGTCAGCGATGGAGAAGAAATCCGGCAGGGCAGCGATCCCGTTGATCACGCCTCTTTCCCGGTTGACTGGGTGGACGGAAACCTCATTGTTCTCAATCCGGATGCCTCTCATACCTGGTACACCGATGAGAGGGCCATCCTCTCCGGGAACACCATCCTGTCGGGGGGCGTCAGGTCGAAAGACTGGTTCGGGGATGCCGGTGATATTGTTTCCACTTCCTTTCAGATGGAGACCGGCCTACGAACGTCCACCGTCCTGGGCCCTGGTCCTTTGGATGGTGGCGCAACCGAGGTGGATGACCATAACAATCCGGCTTATCTCACCCTCACGGATGGACGGTATCTGGCGGCATGGTCCGGGCATAACGCCGATGACATCCTCCGGTTCCGGAAAAGCACCCAGGCAAACAATCCCGATAGCTGGGAACCTGAACAGACTTACAATGCAGGCTATGAGGTCAGTTACAACAATCTGCACTACCTCTCTGCCGAGGGTACCGGCCAGGGACGGATCTACACCTTTTACCGCAAGCAAACCGCCAGCGATTGGGACCGGTATTTCCTGTATTCCGATGATCTGGGGCAAACCTGGCAGTTTGGCGGAAGGCTGACCGGTGAGAACGACCGGAGTGTTCGCCCTTATCCGAAATTTGCCAGCAACGGAGTAGACACCATCTATTTCATCACCAGTGAGGACAATACCCGGTTCAGTATCTGGTCCGGATACATCCGGGGCGGGAAAACGCACAAAATGGACGGCACCGTCGTGGATGCCAATATCTTCGACAATACGGCTCCACCCGTGGCAGCATTGACCCCGGTGATGCTGACCGGAACCGTAGATGAGGGAACCACGATGAGCCGTCTCTGGACGGATGATCTGGCTCTGGATGGACAGGGCCGTCTCGCCGCCACATGGAGGGGCTGGGGAAACGGGTCCGAAACGGACTGGAGGTTTTATTACGGACGATACGACTTCGAATCAAACCAGTGGCGAGTGAACCGGCTGGCGTATGCCGGGAACCGACTGCGGGCCTTTCAGCAGAATTCGACTCTCGTCAATACGGGCACCCCGAATGCCGTGATCAATCCGGGCAACGTCGACATGGTGTATTTCTCGGGAAATGCCGATCCGCACACCGGCAATGCGGTGTATTCAGCAGCGGATGGTCGACGCAATCAGGAACTCTACAAAGCCACAACGGCCGACCAGGGGGCAACCTGGACGTATACCCCGATTACAGCCAACTCCTCATGTCATAACATGCTGGCGCACGCCATCGGGTGGGATGGCAAAAATGCTGCGGTGGTATGGGTGCGCGGGTATTATGATCTGTGGGAAGACAATGGCCCGGGACGGGATGGCTGGGATTCCAGCATCGTCCTCTGGATGGACCGGTTCGGAGAAAGCACCCAGCCGATGGCGTACACCGACGCGGTCCCGACCACCAACACGACGCTGGCCACTGGAGCCCCTGTGGTCATGACCCAGGGGGCAGGAAATGGACCGGAGAACGATCTGTGGCATCAGAGGTCCGGGGTTGCAGGTGTCAACGGCGAGGATGTCATCACCGCAAATGAGTCCTCTCCCTTCCAGGAGGAGCCGGCCATCATCAAAACCACGGTCACTCTTCCGGAACCGGGGGAGTATGAAGTCTACGTCTCCTTCTGGTCCCCCCCGGGACAGGATTATGACATTCAGGCCGGATTCTCCGAGGATGAGTTGGTGTATTTTGAGCGGCAGAGTTCCCGCCATCCCTCTCCTGCTGAATTTGCAACTCCGGTATCAACCCGATCCAGCACGCACCGGATGTATCTCGGCTATGTCGGCACCCGGACACTGGAAAGCGCCGGAGAACTCGTCGTGTATGTCGCCCCCTTTGTGAACGGAACAAACGGAAACAGCCGAACCTGGTATGACGGCATCACGACCCGACGGGTGCTGCGAGGGGAGAACGACAGCGATCTCGACGGACAGTCCGATGCAGACGAAGGGGAGGCGGGTACGGATCCATTGGACCCGATGGATCACCTCCGGATCGGGCTTAATATCAACGTGGACGAAACCCGTATCGAACTCGATGGGAAACCCGGCCGCATCTACCAGCTCTGGAGGTCCCAGGATCTGATCGATTGGGAGTATCTTACGGACAGTGGGGCCGCCCTGCTCAGCCCGCTTTCTCTGATCTTCCAGGATTCGTTCTCCGGAAGCCCTGCCTTCTACCAAATTCGTGCCCGGGAAAACTGAACGGGGATTGCGTTGACACTCCGGAGCAGATTCAGCATCTCTCCGGCATGTCACCTCCCCCCACTCTGACCACCCCCTCCCCCCGTCAGCTTCGCTGGCATCAACTGGAACAGTACGGATTTCTGCACTTCACCCTCAACACCTTCACCGACCGCGAATGGGGGTATGGGGATGAATCCCCGGTAGACTTTAACCCAAGCCACCTGGACTGCGATCAGTGGGTGACGGCGGCAAAAGCCGGAGGACTCAAGGGACTGATTTTCACGGCCAAACATCATGACGGATTCTGCCTGTGGCCCACCAGAACCACAGAGCACAACATCTCTCATTCCCCCTTCCGGGATGGTAAAGGGGATCTGGCCCGGGAGTTGTCAGATGCCTGTAAAGAAGGAGGAATCGGGTTTGGCATCTACTGCTCTCCCTGGGACCGGAATCATCCGGAATACGGCCGGGACGCGTATGTGGAGGTATACCACGAACAGTGGCGGGAGCTGCTCACGGACTACGGCCCCCTGTTTGAAGTCTGGCTCGATGGCGCAAACGGCGGGGACGGCTATTACGGCGGAGCACGGGAAACGAGATCCATTGACCCCGCCACCTACTACCGGAATCACGAACTGCTGGAGATGTTCCGGGAGCTCCAGCCGGATGCGGTGGTCGCCGGTGGACCGAATGCGGATCTGCGCTGGTGCGGGAATGAGCATGGGTTTACGTCCTTCACCAACTGGGCCACCGTCTCGGTGAATGAGAGCCTGACCCAGGGAGCCCGGGACCAGGCGTCGGTTCAGGGGACCCCGGAAGGAAACACCTGGCGTCCCACCGAAGTGGATGTCAGCATCCGGCGGGGATGGTTCTGGCATCCGGAAGAACGGCCTCACGAACCCGAAACCTTGTTTAAAATCTGGCTCTCAAGTGTGGGGCGGGGAGCCGGCCTCCTCCTGAACCTGGCCCCGAACCGAAAGGGACTCATTCCCCCGGAGGATGTCCGCACTCTGATGCGATACAAACAAATGGTGGATGAATTCTGTGCGGTGGATCTAGGGCCGGGATGCACATTGCAGGTGGAAGCTCAGCCGGACCCCTCCCCACTTGTGGATGGAAACCCGGACACGGTCTGGAAAACCACGTCGGAAGAAGTTGAGATCGTATTCGAATTCGGGGAAGACCTTCCGGTGACAGGTCTTCGCATCGCAGAAGAGATTCAATGGGGACAACGCATTTTGAGTTGGAGCCTCGACATCCAGACTTGGGGCGCCTGGTTTGAAGCGGCCAGAGGCACGACTATCGGCGCCCAGCGCCTCATCCGACTGGAGGCTGCAAGCGGAAGCGCACTACGCTTCCGGGTTGAAAGGGCCCTGGCTCCGGCCGTCCTCAAACAGATCCAGATCTTCTGCGGCACCGACCGCATGCATTGAAGGATTCCACACTCCATGAGCGCCGGGAGAGTGTGAATTCATTTCGCAGGACGTCTCTGCGTTTGACGTTTCCACCACAGGGTCAGGAGAATTCCATTTACGGTCGGATACAAAAAACCCGAAGAACAGCTCCGCTCCATCAGAAACAATGAAGGGCCCGAATTGTTCGTCCAGCCAGCTATGGACCAACACCCAAGGTATTCCAAGAAACACAAAAAAGATCCCACTGAAACCACCTGCGACTAACATCACAACAGATGTTATCCCGTAGCATGACCAAAAGATTTTCACGGGATGCACATTCATTCCTTTTCCATGTCTTCACATGTGACTCCCATCAACTCCAAATCATGCAACGCTCCAGACCGTTTAGCCGCAACAGAAACAGACCGTTCCAGATTGATATGTTCGGATGAAGCCCCTGATCCGCATCCGGCTGCAGGCGGGAAATGCGCGAATGATAGAAGGCACGACCTTGCTTAGCTGCATGTATTCCCGATGCTCACGGCAAGGAAATGCATATTGTGAAGAGCTAATTCACGGGCTTCAGTTCTGCAATGGCAATGCCGAACTCACCCTTCACACTGTACAGAATATACATTTTTCCATCCGCATCCTTAAACACGGTGGGATCGCGAAGTGCATGAACGGGCAGCTTTGCTTCCCCATTTTTACCTGTGGTGACCGGCAAATCAGCCCCCTCCCATTTATGTTCAGGTGTTAACACAATGATGGGATCACTGACTTTGGGCTTTTTCCCTCTGGATAAGATCTCAACGGCGCGAATCCGTTCAGGTGTATCTCCAAGCGCGCTGTACAACGCCCACATACGCCCCTTGTGTTCAAGCAGATCTGCATGTCGCCATCGTTTGATTCCATGCTCGGGAGGTAATGCACGGCCAGCGGTCCATGGCCCAGCTAAATCCGGTGCGGTGTACATCCTCCCAGATTTTCCAATTCCCAACCAGTGATCCCCCTCCCTGATCGCATGAAGATACCCAAGAGCAGAACTGTTTCCCAACGTCGCATTTGCACCTGTAAATGTCAGACCATCTTTTGATGAGGCATAGGACTGATTATGCCCGGACTGTTTCGATTGACCATGAAAGACCATTTCAAACGTCTTGGTCTTCGAATTCGGGTAGACTGCTGGGGCACAGATATGATTCCCACCCTTGTATACCGTATCCTCAATGTTCAAAACAGGCTCTGAGTGTAGCTTGTACGGACCATTGATATGATTCGAATATGCCATGAAAATATTCGCTTCGTGGTGATGTCGCCCAAAATAAAGGTAATACTTCCCTTTGGGATGTTGAACCCACTTCGGAACATGGACCAACGTAGCACTCATGATGTTATCCTGGTCCGCATCAGGAATGATATCAGGCAGTATAATCGGGTTCCGTGGCAAGCGATGTACTGTAAATGGGAATATCTCCTCACTTCCCGGCTCACCCACTGTAAGAACATTGGGAGGAGCAGCGGGTTCATGCTCATGAGCATGGATCAGACAAACGGTCCAAAGCAGCACCGCATTACGAATCGTTTTTTTCATAAACGTATCTCCATTCGACGTGCTGGTTTTGTATCATACGTCTCCGGTTTATACCCGGACGTATCAGGGGTGAGTCTCACGATTTTCTGTGATATTCCCACTGTTGGCACAGGATTCCTCCCAAACGGGACGGAAGAATAGAGGACCGGATTTTTCACCCCTCGCAACCAGGAGTTACGTTCTGCGGCGCAGGAAGATGATGATCCCCAGTAAAGCAACACTGGTAAGTGCCAAGGAGTTCGGTTCCGGAATCGTGACAAAGGTATACACCTCACTGTAGGTGGTCCCCACCGCCAGATTATCCACCGTGTAACCAGGCACCAGCGCATCCACCGAAAACTGAAAATAGTTGTTGTCCCGATCACTTCGGCTTCCAGAGGCAAACACCGTATCCCCTGCGGCATTGTCCACGTAGACATTGGAGACATCACTCCCGATCACATCCTCCACAATAATCGTGTACGTCTGGTTCTGATTCAATTGAGGTGTTCCGGGAGTTTCCCCATCGATATTCAGTTGAAACTGTCCTGACGCACCGGTTTCAATATGCAGCCGCTCCCGATGGTTTCCTGTCTGAGTACTGGAAAATGCAGCAATGTAATCATCGTTGGTCAGTGGACCTGTCACGGTGAGCCGGAACCCATAATACAGCACCTGCGTGTCACCGGTCAGCGTCACATCGGTGGCCGTAAGATTCAAGGACAGACCCGTATCCGAACCGTTGGATGCCACCACCAGGGCCCCGGAGTTCACCGACATAGAGCCTCCCGTCACACTCGGAACGTCGCCTTTGGAACCCTGCGCCCAGGGGACAGAACCGGCCACAGATCCATCGTTGTTATAAATCGTGGTGGATTCTCCCTCCAGTGTGCCGGAAAGAGAATCAAACGTTTCCTGCACAATCAGCGCTCCCTGCAAAAATGAGCTGATGAGGGCAGAAACGAGAAACAGTGTGGGGACTTTAACCGGCATTTGTACGCTCTCCATGGAAGGTGATTTTCAGGTGAATCAGGTATAGCCGATGTTAAGGGTTGCCTTCCATCTCCATGATGTGGCAATCGTTTCACATGAGACATGCAACGGTCACACAACGAGACATTGCCACCGCATCCGGTGTCTCCCTGTCAACGGTTTCAAGGGCATTATCCGGAAAAGGATATGTTGCGGACGATGTCAAAGCCCGCGTACTGAAAGCCGCAGAAAACCTGGGCTACTGTCCAAACCCCCTGATCAGCTCGCTGATGAGATGCCGCAGCCAGAAACGAAGCCCGGAGGGAGGACTGGTGATCGGATGGTACGGTCCTACCAAGAGCTTCTCGCCGGAAATTGCAGAAAATCCTCACTTTGACACGTTTTCAACCTATTATGCCGGTGCGTCCGCATGCTGCACGGCTCATGGATTCAAACTGAACGTGTTTTCTGAGTCAGAGTACAACCTGAATCAACTGTTCCGCATTTCCAGAGCCAGAGGTGTCAGGGGCGTGATTCTAGGACCCACCTTCGGTGACCCTGACGCCACTCCACTCCAGAACGATTCACTCTATGCCCTGGAATTGGGCTTTAGCCGTGGGCACATGCAAACCGACCGGGTGGTCAGTGACCTTTTTTTAGAGCGTTTTAAATAAAACT
>DIYN01000003.1 GCA_002429065.1 Verrucomicrobia bacterium UBA6053
AGTTTTATTTAAAACGCTCTAAAGCGGAGCATTAACCGAATAGGGTTTATATATTTTTTTCATACGAAATGCCTATTTTTTCTGTTGAAGCAGGGGCGGGTTTCATCCTATTTGTTTAGTTGCAATTTCCAATACATGGAAGGAGTGACTTATGAAGCGCACCGCAACTGGATCTCTTCACATCCCCTGTTTGATCTCGCCTGTTCCGTTTTGGATCTGTGCCTTCCTCCTCCCCTGTGGTTTGCGTGCACAGCTCTCCCCACCGGGTGTTCTGCGCTCTTTGGACGTCACGGATGCAGAACCGGTGGTATTCTCCCTGCCGATTGAGGCAACGGAGCCGGATGTGACGCTTACATTCGGGGCTCAGGCAGACACAACAGGACTCATTGTGACCCAATGGAATCCCGTAGGCCAGGTTTGGAAAACGGCGACGTTGACCCCTGGTTCCGGTTGGGCGGGAGACATGATTCTACTCGATCCTGTGTTTCCCATCAGCCTGAAGCTTCCCGTTGGTCAGGCGGCACTCCGGGTGAGCATTGGAGGCCTGCTTCCGGCTGACAATCTGACGCAGACCCTGCAGCCGGGGTTGAATCATGTTGGTTCCCCCCGGTTAAGTCGGCAGAGTTTGACGAGTTGGGACTGGCATCTGCTGGGACTGGCCGGCACCTCCCAACTGGTGTCCGATGTGCTGTACGATCCGGCAAACACTCCCCAGGCGTGGTTGGAGGACGATCAGGGGCTGATCTCCTGGACCGGGGTTCTGGATCCGGCTCAACCGGGGGAGCTCTCCTCCGGCGGTGCCTATTTTTATGAATGGAAAGCCGCCCAGGCCATACAGGTCACCGGGCTTGTGCAGGCCGGGTTTCAGTCGAGTGCGCTGCCTGCCGTGACGGCGGTCCGCTACAACGCCGCTCTGGATCAGGTGGAGGTCGGGGTACTCTCGGTTCATCAACTGGGGACCACGGTGGATTTGTTTTACCAGGATGTCACCTTTCCGGAAGAATATGAGGAAGAGGATCCCTGGAAGGTCTGGGCATTGGATGTCCCGGTCTTGGACGGAGTAGAGACCCTCTACACCGACACCGGGGGGCCCGATCGGGCCCATCCGCGGACCGTCGACCTGCGTCTGTATCAGGTTGGAGCCCGCATGGATACGGATGGGGACGGCCTCACCGATCCCTTCGAAACCCTGGTTACTCAAACCGACTCGCTGCTGGCGGACTCTGACGGGGACGGGGTCCCGGATGGAGTCGAATTCACGCTGGGGATGGATCCGGCGGTCGCGGATCTGGCTGTCTCCACAGTGGATCTGATTGTCAATGTGCTGGACGACCAGGTTGAGGACACGACGGGGAGGCTTTCCACCACACTGACAGGTGGGGCTCTGGCTTCTTCCGGAGGGGGGATAGCGGGAAATTCATTCGCACTGGAACTCGATGGCAATAGCCAACAGTTGACGTTCGGCAGCCATGCGGACTTCAATACGCTTGGACCCTACACCACCCGGACCTTTTCGCTTTGGTTTGCAGTCGAAGACCTGGGGGCGGGACGGCAGGTGCTCTTTGAAAGCGGAGGCTATGGACGGGGCTTTAATGCCTATTTGGATGGCGCCAATCTGTACATTGGGGCCTGGGATGTGGAGCTGGATGCAGGAGATCAGACGGTTTGGCCCGGGAGTTGGCTCACAACCAATGCGGTGACCTCGAATACCTGGCATCACCTGGTGCTGGTGCTGGATGCATCCAGTGATCCGACGCAGCTCCATGCCGGTGCGCTTCGGGCCTATCTGGATGGAATGGAAATCGGGGATGGGCTTCAGGGAATGAGAGTGATGCAGCACACAGACGGGGCCTCCTTGGGCGGAGTGAATGCGACCACGCTGCTGCATGACGGTACGACCTCGGGGTCCTTTGATCTCACAGGAGCCGTGGATGCCTTTCAGGTCTGGAACCGGGCCTTAACGGCGGCGGAAGTGGCGCTGCTGTATTATCCTACGGCCGGTGCCGCCTCCTCTCTGTATTGGTTTCCCAGTCCGCTTTGCCATTTCCCCTTTGAAGGCAGCTATGCGGATGCCCGGGGAAACATGGCGCTTACTGCTACCGGAGGATCCTCGCTTCAGAGCTCCGGGGTGTTGGGAAACGGATCGATCCATGCAGCCGGGGACGCTCATTGCACCGTTGATTACTACGAACCCTATAACTACGGCAGGTTTTACAAGCATCGGACCGTATCGATGTGGTTTACCACCGACCACCTGGATTTCGGCCGGCAAATCATTTATGACATCGGAAACGAGACCAGGGGGATGAACATCTATCTGGACGGCGGGGTGTTGTATGCCGGAGCTTGGGACCGCAACAAGGATGGGGCAGACAATCAGAAATGGAACGGAAGTTGGCAGCACACAGACCGCATACAGCCGAATCAATGGCATCATGTCGCCCTGGTGTTGGATGCTTCGGTCGACCCGTCCCGCCTTCAGGAAGGGGCCTTTATCGCCTATCTGGACGGGGTTCCCTTCGAGAATGGCTCCACGGAAGGAATGCATATCCGGCAGTTGACCGGATCCGGTGGAATCATGTCCAATTACCATGGGACGCAGCTGCACGATGTGGGAAGCCCTTCGGGACAGATCAGGCAATACGGCGGGTTGGATGATTTTCGGGTGTGGAACCGTTCCTTGCTGCCGGGGACCATTGCGGCTCTGTATCAGGAAGGCGCGACTCAAGGGGTGACCCCTGGGTGGGATGTCAACAGCTTTTACCTGAGTTACAATTTGATCGGGGGGCTGGATGGGGATCCGGATGGAGATGGGTACAGCAATGCCTATGAGATCCGGAACAACATGGACCCTAATGATGCGGATTATCATCCCTATGTTCAGGCCAACCTCGTCCGGGCGGTGTGGTGGGGCGTCGGCGGTTCGTTGGTCAGCAATCTGACCGGTCAGTCGGACTATCCCTGGTCCCCGGATCTGGTGGAGGATATGCCGGCCTATTTCCAAACTCCGGTGAACATCGGCAACAGTTACGGTCAACGGGTTGCCGGATCGTTCTACACGCCGCGGGACGGTACCTATATCTTTCATGTGAACGGCGATGATAACTGCCAGCTTTCGTTGACGATTCCGGGTCAAAACCCTCAGATTCTTGCCACTGTGCCCGGTTGGACGGGGCGGGGAGAGTGGGACAAATTCTCAGAACAGCAATCTGCACCCATTCAGTTGCAGGCGGGTCAGGCGTATTTTGTAGAAGCGATTCTGAAAGAAAACGGCGGGAATGACCACCTGGAAGTCGGGATTACCTTTCCCGCTGAACTGGTGACCCCCGGAGGCACACGGCCGGAGATGCCGGTACGGTCAAAATGGTTTCAGAAGCCTCCCGATGGCCTCTCGTTGACAAATGATGCGGATGGAGACGGCCTGTCTGATCACGAAGAATGGGTGATAGGTACAGACTCTCAGGACCCGGATACCGACCAAGATGGTCTTGGGGATGGATACGAGGTGGACCGAGGTTATAATCCCTTGGATCCTGCTGAAGGGGCATTCGATACGGATGGAGACGGGCTGACAAACTTCCAAGAACGTCAATACGGAACGGATCCGCTTGTAGCGGATACAGATGATGATGGAAATCAAGACGGATACGAAGTGGCAAATGGCTTGAATCCCTTGGTGCCGGATAATCCAGCAGTCATATTCAGGGTTTTTACACCCCTTCGTTAAACTCACAGGGAGGACACGATTGTGAAGTACATCTTACTTGGAATGGTTTACCTAACGGTTCTGTTTGCTGAACAGGAGAAGCCTGTCATCGCCGTTTCAAATTATCCTCTGCAATGGGTCGTCGAAACACTCGTTGGGGATCATGCAAAAGTAATAAATCTTTCGAAGGATTTAGAAAATCCACGTGTGTGGGTGCCTGATGATGAAGGTCTCGAGATCTTGAAGAAGGCGAAACTCATTGTCCTGCAGGGTGGTGGATATGAGATCTGGGCAGAAGATGTGGAGATTCCCAGAGGGTTTGATTCAACCAAGGCTGTAACGGCACTCTTTCAAGCTAAACGGAAAGTCCCACACGATAACCTGGAGCGTTTCTATTATCTTATTGAAGGGCGTGCTTGGTTAGATCCACTTCACTTTCAACTGCAGGTGGACGCGATTCGGGATGAATTAGGTCAACGGTTGCCGGAGTTAGGAACACAAGTGCAGTGGGAGATCCTAAAGAAGAAGATGAGTGGTATCGAGAAACGATTTGAATCCACCGAACGCCTGAAAAAAGTGCGGATTTTAACCTTTGAACCCGTGTGGGAATACACATGGGGAAGCGCATATGGGTGGATGGTAAAAAGTCCCTCACTTCAAGAGGAGCCCGGGATCCCTCAGCTTTCAGATCAAGTGCTGGAAAAACTTGATACGACAATCCTAAGTTTTCCTGCCCGTATGTCCATCTCATCACAAGGTACGTTGCCAAAAGCCTGGCGGAAAAGATTGCAACTCAGATATAATATTTGGTCGGTTGAACTCAATACGGCTGAAACGCAGCCCCCCAATGGGAAAGATTTTGAAACTGTGATGATCGAAAATCACAAGAAACTAACCGCCGGTTTTGCAAAATGAACACCAGTCCATGCGAGGATTTATGAAAAAACGGCTCTCATTTGTTCTAGGTTTCTTCCTGACGTGTATGGTGAATGCATCAGATGTGGAGGACTCACAACGATTTGATGTCTATACCTATCTTGGGCAGATTCATGTTGATTACACTAATGGCGGAGGGGCCAACCAATATCTTCAAGAGGGAATTCGTTTCATTGGAACGTTGCAGGCATCTGATATCGTAGGCTCTTTAGCGATTAACTTAAACGGGTTTAGCAAGAACGTTTTCCACAGAAATGGTCAGGCTCAACCCCCCAATGTTGATGGAGATCCGTGTATCAATACAAACATTGTGGACGCACGGACAGGGGAGGTTTTTCTTTACGATACCATCAATAAAACCTTTGCAGAAGATCTATCACTTGAAGGAACAGAAAGTAGTATTCTGTTAGTTGGTGGGAGCACGAAAGATATAGGATTTAATTGTGAGAAGAAAAACCCTGGTAGCCATCTTAGGCGTTTTGGTTTTTTTGTGTTGGCAAGGCCTGAGGGATTATCTGACCCTATCCCGGCATCCGAATTGGAAGAGTACTTGGCTGACGGTACCAATCCCTGGGGGCTTGATTACAGTGATATCGAATACATGCTTAGCCGATTGTTCTCCGGTGGCAGTTATTTAATTTCAGGGGATGGGGAGTATGAATGGCCTCCCCGGATCGAAGACCTTGAAGAGTTGACGGACCCTCCTTGTGGGTATCCTTATGGACGAAGTACTGAACCAGTGGATTGCAGTACATGCAGAGAGCAATGCATAGAACATGCAGGAGCAGAAAATGGCTCTCTTAAAGTGACGGTGCCTGTGAGGGACGGAATCATGATTGAGGTGAAGTCTGATGTCATGAAAACGGATTACTATGACATGAGCATCATTGAAATCCCGGATACCATTCAGTTTGACTATGTTTATCAGGTTCCTCCAAACGGGACGAAAATTTCTGAAATCTATACCGGAACGGAACTGTGCACTTTTGATGCTCATGGAACTGGCGGACTTTCGATTAAAGTCTACGGGTTTCCGCAAGGCTCTGTTCCGGATGCATCCGGAAGCTATCGCTATTTAATCGATCCGGTTTCATTAAAGTATGAAGCAGAATTGGATGCTCAGAACGGTGGAAGTGTTGTTGACGTGAAACTGGTGAATATGGTTCCGTACGCCAAAACACGTTACAAACAGTTTGCTTATCTGACAAACCTGGAGGGGGTGACGGGGAAAAACGGTTGGTTGTTCAGCCACCTAAGCAATGACCAAAACACGACTTTGCAGGCAAATCTGAAGACCGTTTATGATTCAATCGAAGTGGGGATTGAGTATCAGACCATTACCGAACGGATTGTGGATCCATTAGCCCCTACGGACACGAGTAAGTATCTCTCTTTTCGTGAAACGAAATATCGAAAGTTTGTTCTAGGAGGAGAAGATCATTGGCTGCCCGTCACAAAACTGAATGGTTGGGGAGTTAATCAGGAAACTACGTCCTATGAATACGAAGAAACGGGAGTTAATACTGGTTTGTTGTCGAATATTCGATTTCCTGACGGGAATTGGGAACGATACGTCTATGATCCAATAGGCCGCATAACTCGTCATGTAAGGTCTTATCTGAATAACGATTGGACCAATAATTCGGAAGCAGCGAACAGGGTGACAGAGTATGATTACGCTCCGCATGCCGGAGACAATGGGAAGCGTGCGCGAATTGCACGCACTGTGACCGAAAAGGTTCTGGGGATTGTAACATCAAGAACTTATACCATAAACGGAGATGGTGTTGTTCGTACTGAAAGGGCCCATAGCAACACGGCTTCTGTTGGTGATACTGCAAATTTAGTAACCACTACTTATGAGGATTCTTCCAGGATGGTTACGTTTCTCCCGGATGGGCGGGTTCAGACTCGTCAAGTTTCTACTCAGTTGGACTATGAGGTTATCACAACTGCTATTGGTAAACCTACCCAAGCTGGCTCACCTGTCGATGTGGAGGTGGAGAAAGGTGATATTACAGTACTGAAGCGTGAAATAGGGGAGGATCGTAGGCTTGTCAGCAGCTACCAATATCGCCGAACTCCGGGTGTGTCGGATATTCTCACGGGAGGGTATGCGGCAAGTTTTGATAACGACCCGATCGGTGATCCCCGTGCATCCAGTATGCAGTATTTTGATGGAACATCTGTGATTCGAAATTACTCCTGTTGCGGCCTTGAAAGTATGACAAGCCGCAATGGAGTGACCACATCATATGAGTATGATGAAATGGATCGCAGGCTCCAGAGCAAAACGAATGGAGTGATTACCCATACAGAATATGATCTGGCTGGCCGGGTGAAATTTACTTACCAAACTCCGGAAAATGATCTGAATGACATTCTTGGGAAATCCACCTCAGCACCTGAATATAATGTACTGGGAGAGCTTGAAAAAACCTACGATGCTGTAGGGCGTGAAACCGAATATGATCGTGCGGTTTCCAGTGGAATTATAACCCAAACTACGACGCGTCCTGGAGGATCCACTTCCATCACCAAAACTTACGCGGATGGGACCCCGATCGAAACCCTCGGAACCGCCGCCAGAGCCATGAAAATGACCGTCATTTGGGATAGTGCCGGACAGCGAATGACTACAGAGGCCTATACAGCGAATACCAATGAGTTCACACGAACCACTGCAGACTTTCTTGGCCGTACTATTAAAACAGAAAAACCGAGTCCTTCGGGCACCGGAGTGGCCTCCATTCAGACGATCTATGAGGCAGGTACAGGTCGGATGATCGAAACCCTTGATGAGGCTTTGCTCAGAACCATCTACCAATACAATGACCTCAATGAACGCGAGGTTGTGGCGATAGATGTCAATAACAACGGGCAGATTGATCTGGGGGGTACGGATCAGGTGACATCGAATGTGGTGGAGTATGTGGATTATACCTTCAACAATGTAACCTATCCTACCCGGAAAACCTCTTCGTATGTCTGGCAGGAGGATAACAGCTCCACCTCCACCCTGGTTTCTGAAAGCTGGACGACACACGATGTTCTCAACACTTGGAGTGAATCCTTCGGTCAGCTTTCTCGCTCAGAAACAGTCCGCGATGTCCCCAATGCCAAAGTGACAACCACCCGAACCTCACCCGACGGCTCTTACATTGTCAGCATTGCCGAAGACGGATTGGCGAAAAGCACCACCACCTATGATGTGAATGCTGTTCAGCTTACACAAATGACCTATGGGTATGATCAGTATAACCGACAGAATACAGTAACCGATGCAGGAACTGGTACCACTACGACCACCTTCCATGCGGATGGTTCTGTGAATTCCGTCACCACTCCGGACCCTGATGGTACTGGCCCCTTGTCTGCGCAAGTTACGACTTCATGGAGTTCAGGACTGAATAGTCTGGGTTATACGGGTTCGGGCGGACAGATCATGAAAGTCACCACCGCTGACAATAAGACCGTGACCAGAGAGTATTTTCCAACCGGAGAGCTTCAGAAGCATGAGGGGGCACGTCAGTACCCGGTGGAATACACCTACGATTATGCAGGCCGGATGAAGACCATGAAGACCTGGCAGGACAAAGTTGGAAATACAGGTACTGCGACCACCACATGGAATTACAATGACGCTGGGGTCATGACCTCAAAACGTTATGATGACAACAAAGGTCCTGATTACGAATACGATGTTCGTGGGCTGATGGAAAAAAGGACTTGGGCTAGAGGGAAGGTCACAAATTATGGATATGACAGTCGCCGCCGACTGGAAACGATTGAGTACCCAGCGTCTACGACAATATCTGTCACCAACAAGTATGATCGTTTGGGACGCCTGATTGAGGTGGAGGATGCCTCCGGGAAACGGAGCTACGACCATGGAGCCGAATTCCTGTTGGAGAAAGAAGAGTATATTGCTGGGATACTCAATGGTTGGGAAATTGGCCGTGGATACGATCCTCTCCGTCGCCCCGATGAGGTGGAGCTTCTGGAGGCCTCCACATCCAAACACAAAGTTGAATATGGTTACACAGGCGCTTCATGGCTGGAAACCGTCACAGGCCATGGCCTGACCAATGAATATAGTTATGTCGTCGGACGGACTGTTTTGGATGAACTCGACCAGGGCGGAGTGCAGACCGTAGATCGGGACTGGGACAACCTTAACCGTCTCACCGACATCCAAACGGACAATGGGACGAGTACCTTGAGTTCGCATGCGTATGAATATAACAATGCGAACCAGCGTACTAAGGCGACATTGAACGGAGGCAATTTCTGGGAATATGATTATGATGACCTCGGACAGGTCATTTTAGGAGTGAAGAAAGATAGCGGTGGAACTGCCTTGGACGGCTACACCTTCGGGTATGGATTTGACGACATCGGGAATCGAAAAACCTCAACTGAAAACGGGAGAACAACCGAATATACCCCGAATCTATTGAATCAATATACAGAGATCGACCGACCCGCATTTGCTAATCTGAGGGGAGACCGTTCCAACACCAATACCACCATCGAAGTGGATTTGCTGGGGGACGGAAATCCGGCAGTACACGCAGATTACAACCTGTTACTTTGGCATAAAGAGCTGGCGATCAATAGTTTGGTGAGTCAATTCCAAATCGTTGCATCCGAGGGAGGAAATCGAAACAGTGCGACGGGTAGCCTTTATACGCCCAATGGTGCTGAGGTTCCTGAATACGATGATGACGGGAACTTGACCCGGGACCACCTCTGGACCTACACTTGGAACAGTGAGAACTGTTTGGTGGTTCAAGAGCATCGGAACGATATCACGCTTACCCCATTAACACGTAAGAAAATGGAATATTCCTACGATAGTCAGGGACGACGTTTTCAACGCAAGACCTATGCAGAGGTGAGTGGAAGCTGGGTACTTCAGGAGGATCTTCGATTCATCTATGATGGTTGGAATCTGCTCGCTGAGATTGATGCTGCAGATGTGATCGTCCGTGACTACGTCTGGGGTCTTGACCTTTCTGGTTCGATGGAGGGGGCTGGTGGTGTAGGTGGGCTCCTAAGTGTGGATGACGCTACCACCGTGGGACTGTCTGTTTATGATGGGAATGGAAATGTCATGGGTTATACAGACTCTTCCTCTGGTACATTTGTAGCCATGTACGAGTATGACCCTTTTGGTAAGCTGATTTTGAGCTTGGGCTCCCGGGCTGCTTCTTTTGTGCACAAGTTTTCAACCAAATATTTGGTTGAAGAATCTGGGTGTTACTATTACGGCTTTAGGTATTATGATCCGGATACTGGCAGGTGGCTAAATCGCGATCCGATTGAGGAAGAGGGGGGATATAACCTCTATGGTTTCGTTGGGAATAATGTACTAAACAAGTGGGATATCTTTGGTTTAGAATGGAGTGATCCTGATAGAAAAAGAGATAACCACAGGGCAAATGTTACTGGGGAAGTAGGCGATACAATTGAAGATTTGGCTAAAAAAATTAATCTTGATCCTGATGAATATGAGAAATGGTTATTGCCAGTTGGTGAAGCTGAGTTGCCTGCTTCATCTTCCGAAAAACTCAAAGGGAGATGTACATTTTCGGTTCCAAACGAAGTGGTTATTACTTACGGAGATCTTCGTACTTTCACTTCAAATATTGCAGGCCCTGTATTGGATAATATGAATGTTTTAGAAAGAAAATATACCCGAAAGGGGTATTATGTCTTTAATTTTAAGAACAGAATACCTTACATAGGATGGAAGAAAGATGCAATACAAAGAGCGGTGGCTAGACCAAATTTGGCTGTATGGGCCCACGGTGGGCATGGAACTCATGAAGGAATAAGTGTTATATCACCTATTGATTCTCCAGATTCGACGCATACTCACCTCCGTGAGGACCTCAAATCGGAGGATTTGCGTCCCCATCACAAACTATCAGAAATCATTTTGTATTCGTGTTTTCAGGGCCGAGCTAATCTAGTCTCTGATTGGCAAAAAAACATAGCCCCTGGCGGTGTTTTGCATGCTTATCCTTTTATGCTTTCTGCTGGTAGAACTAACGGGACTCGTTGGGAATGGTTGGAGGAATATACCGTACCAGAAGAGTAGTTTTTTGTTTAAACTTTCAATTTAATTTAAAATGATTTATTTTTTTTATGATATCCTGAGTCTTGGAAGCTGGGGTTTATTGTCTATTTTCATTTCATTGTTCTTGTTGTGGTTTTTCTTTAGAACCGAAAAAATATATTTGTTGACGCTCTCGTTTTCAGTTTACTCTTTACAGCTTATTTACTTAACCATACCTTCATTTTGTGGTTATTATTATGATGGTTTGGCTGCTTGGGTCTTTCATTTAATACGTGCTGTTGGTGGATCATTTTTTCAAATAGAATGCACTTTGTTATTTTTTATATCTTTATCAGTTACTATGAAAAAATTTCGAAACTTTATCTTGTTGGTTTTTCTTGCTATTCTGTACTTGGAAATCGGGCGATCTGTGTTTAGGATTCTATATACTGGGGATATTCTTACAGGGTAAGGTTCACCGCCGAATGGCATCAGAGGCAACTTGTGAATTCAAAAGAAAAGCGCAATAGGAGGGGTTGTAATACCCCCCCCCCGAAAAAGGGTTGTCGTCAAAAGTAGAGAACTCTGTACATTAACAGTTATCACCTGACAGTCGCCGCCGACTGGAAACGATTGAGTACCCAGCGTCTACGACAATATCTGTCACCAACAAGTATGATCGTGTGGGACGCCTGATTGAGGTGGAGGATGCCTCCGGGAAACGCAACTATGATCATGGAACTGATTTCCTGCTGGAGAAAGAAGAGTATACTGCAGGACTGCTTAATGGCTGGGAAATCAGTCGGGGATACGATCCTCTTCGTCGTCCGGATGAAGTGGAGCTGCTGGACTCCTCTACCTCGAAACACAAAGTCGAGTACGGATACAACGATGCCTATGTCCGCAAGCATTCCACCTGGAGCTACACCCAGGACAACATCGACAATGCCACGCTTTTAAGCGAGCGCTGGAGCACCCTCGACGGGCTGAAGAGCTGGAGCCGGAATGTTGGCAACGTCACCAGTACCGAAATGGTGGAGGATGTCCCTGCTCATACACGTACCACCACGCGGACCGGACCTGACGGAAGCTATGACGTCCGTGTGTCTGTGAACGGCCTGTCTGACAGTGTGAGGGCATACAAGGCGGATGGCACCCAGCTTTCTGAACAAACCTTTCACTATGACGACTGGAACCGGGTGAGCAAAGTGACGGACGCCGGTACCGGTGACACCAGCACCCGTTATCATATCGACGGGTCCGTGCATAGCGTCACCAATGCGTTGAACCAGGTCACCACCACCGTCTCTTCCGGACTGGCCGGACAGGGGTACGCTCCTGATGGAGGCCGCATTGAAACCGTGACCTCCCACGGCGGCGGGGTGTTGACCCGGACATTTGATGCCGGAGGTCGACTGGTACGGCAGGAAGGGGCCAGGATGTATACGACGGAATATGAATATGATGTTGCAGGTCGGATGATCCGGCTGAAAACCTGGCGGGAGGAAGCCTCAGGTCCTGCACAGGAAACCCAGTGGGTTTATAATCACGCGGGTATGCTCGTGACCAAGATCTACGATGACGATACTCAGGTCAGCTACACCTACGATGTGGCCGGCCGCCTCAAGACCCGGACCTGGGCCCGGGGGGAGCTCACCACCTATCACTACGATGCTCTCGGTCAGCTCATCACCGTAGACTACGCCGATGTGGACACGCCTGATGTGGCCCACAGCTACGACCGCCTGGGGCGTATAACCCACATCACCGACGGCTCCGGCACCCGCAGCTACAGCTACGACCCCACCCACCTCGGGCTCACCACCGAAGAGTATACCACCGGTCTCCATGCCGGTCGTAAACTCGACCGACAGTACGATGCCCTCGAACGCCCCAGCCTCCTCACCCTGCAGCAGGGGGCCAATCTCCTGCACCAGGTGGAGTACGGCTATGAAGCCGGCAGCTCCCGTCTCAGCACCGTACAGGGACATGCGGTCAGCAACCTCTACCACTACCTGGAAAACCGTCCGATGCTCGCCACCCTGGAGCAACGGGAGGTTCCCGGCCAGGACCTGCTGCGCCAAACCACCTGGACCCGGGATGCCGTCAACCGCATGGAGAACATCCGCAACAGCCTCAGCAGTACCAATCAGGTGATCTCCACTTATGCTTACACCTACACGGATGCCAACCAGGTGGACACGATCGCGCTTAACGACGGCTCCTGGTGGGAGTATGACTATGATGACAAAGGCCAGGTGATCTCCGGGCAGCGGAATGGGATGAAGCAGGGAAACCCGGTGACCTTGCCTTCTTACCACTTTGGCTATGCCTTTGACGATATCGGCAACCGCATCAGCTCCACCGAAGGCACCATGACCACCCAGTATCAGGCGAATGCTCTGAATCAATACAGCCAGATTACCTATCCGGATGCGACGTACCTGCGTGGTGAGGTGGCATCGGCCACAACTCAGATCCGCGTGAATCAGCAGCCCGCGGATGATACCACGGAGTTCAATATGTTCCTATGGTCCAGTCTGCAGGGAATGGATACGCATGAGAGCGACTTCTACATTACTGCCGATGAAGGAGTGGGACCGAAAAAAGTGGAGAAACGACTGGATCTCAGCCCAATCGGAACGCTTGAGCCCAGCTACGACCTGGACGGCAACCTGACCCAGGACGCGTTATGGGACTACGAGTGGAACGCCGAAAACCGGCTGGTGAAACAGACCCA
>DIYN01000025.1 GCA_002429065.1 Verrucomicrobia bacterium UBA6053
CCCCCCCGCTCCAGGAGCGGGGGGATCAGACTTGAAACTCTCCAGGAGTCAGCGTCTGCGGCGGCTCACTCCGAAATACCCCGCCAACAGGCTCAGCCCCACCAAAGCAAATGTGGAAGGCTCAGGAATGGCGGTGACACTCCCATCGATGCTGGCCGCATTAAAAAATGCCCGTGTTTCCGGAACCACGACGACATAGACATATTCCCGGGTACTATCGAACGTGGTGTCGCTCAACAACGTGTCCAGGGCGGAGTTGCCGGAAATCGTGACCGATCCCCCACTGAAGGTTCCCAAGTCAGCCACATTTGTGGTTCCAACTGCAGGTTGGACCCCCAGCATCCAAAGGTTTACCGAATTCGCTCCACCTGTGGCTGCCACAATATTATCCACGGTGGCGGTAGGTGAAAAATCCCGTATCTGCGAAGTGGAGGCATAGACAGAGTAATTCTGATTCGTAGGAGCATTGGTGATGCTGAGCTCAAAACTGGTAGCATTGTTAAACGCCGTTTGGTCCGTACCGGACGTCAGATCGTACTGGAGGATCTGAGACCAGGTAAAGGCATCCGCTGTGCCTCCTCCAAAGGTACCGGAGCCCGGACTCCAACCGTAGGTAGTGGAATCGGTGTAATTAATGTTCCCGGGATAACCGGCATCATCATCATAAAACGTCTGAATACGCCCATGACCGGAAGAATTGACCGTTGTTTGAGTAAAGGCCGTCCAGGACGAACAAAAGGCCAGACAGAACAGGATACCGGTTTTCTTTTTCATCAATCAACTCCTTTGGGATAACATAGTACGCACTATATAGTAAGCACTACTTATCGAGAGCAAGAAGGAAATGGAAAAAAACCACGCGGAGGCAGGGTGGTGTCAAACGTTCATTTAGCTAACCCATTTTCTCAGATGCACTTAGCGAACTTCATAACAAGAGAGCCCTTTTCTCATCCATCTCTGGGTATCCATCTGCAAAAGAGCAGCTGCAGCAGAACGAGAGTCTGCAACTTGCCTACATCTGCACAAAGGTCAAAGGCGGCACTCTCAGCTTTTCCGTTGACCTCACCTACAGGATGAAGAACGCCGACGACGCATGCCGATCATCCCTGCAGCCAGAGTGAGGCCGACGAGGGCAAGACTGGATGGCTCGGGAATCGCAACCGACTCCCATGTCGTCCCCAGACGGAATTCATCGAACGAGGCAGGGTTGCCATCATTATTTTGGAGATCCCCCTGAGTGAACTGGATCCCCGTAATACTACCCGATAGGGAAGCTCCTCCGGAGGTAATGAGAAAGGATTCACTCACCGGCACGGATTCCGCATTATCAAAGACATTGATGGAAATGGAATCGGTTCCTCCGGCACTTGCGGTAATTTTTCCAACCACGAAATAGGTCGTGTCGTCAGTATATCCCTCGCTTCCAGTAGAGGAAAACGTACCGGGTCCCACCGTCACAGAGGCATCGCCCTGATTAAACCGCACAAACACCGGGTTTGCATTCCCGGTGAAGGAAAGCTGGGTCGATACCGCTTCCGTCTGCTCGGGATAGCGGATCAAAAAGCTGAAGTAGTACTCTTCATCCACCGTCATGCTCAACGCAGAGGCAAACGTCCGTTCCCCACCAAAGGTATTGTGGTTGTTTGACATGCTTCCGCCCACAGGTGTGAATCCTGCACCGGTGAAGGCTCCATTCGACAGAGACGTCCCATCATAGATGGAAACGACAGAAGGACTGCCGCCATTGATTCCCCAGGCACCTGCCCAGCCGGTTCCACCGTTCTCCCCATCCACATCAGAAGCTCCCGAGTAATCAAAGCCTTCGTACACAACCAAGGCGGCATGTGCGGTCAGTGATCCGAAAAGTGCCATCACGGCCAGTATTTTCATAGATTTGTTCATCATGATTCTCCTCAGCAAGATTTATATTTGCTACTATAGTTAGTACTATTCTCGTAGATCAATAAAGAAATCGATAATATTTTCAGCCGGTTGCTGAGCGTTCCAGAAGGGATCAGCGAGCCGTTTCGAGTGTCATCCCCAGGTCCAGCTGCTCATGGCGGACCGCGATCGATGCGAGATCACCGTCCGGATCCGACATGCGTTCGGCCAGAAGCTCGATCGCCTGGACACCAATATGAAACAGCGGGATTCGCAACGTGGAATAAAAAATGGATCCGACCGCTGCGCCTGCATACCCAATCACCAGAAGCTTGAGGTCATCAGGTACTGATACATGCAACCGGCTTGCAGCCAGCATCAGATTGTCCGCCTCCCCTTTCCCGTAGCAGACAATGCCGTCAGGACGATCCTCAGCCTGAAGCACGTCTATCGTCGCCGGCAGCTTCTGATCCATCGGCAACGACGAAACATCAACAAACCGTAAAGGAAGACCATCTCTCTTCATGACCCTCTCATACCCCAATCTCCGGTCCCGCTCACTATAATGCCCCCCTTCACGGTCCGGCCCGAAATACGCGATCCGTTTACAACCGTGTTCCACCAGGAGCTCGGTAGAACGCTGGCCCAGAAACACATCATCCGGGTAGACCGCATTCAGGGGAAAATCCTCGTTCACCCACACGGAAGGGATCTGATTTTCCTTGAGCAACGGAAGAAGGTTTTCCGCGACGTCTCTCCGGGAGAAAATCAGGCAGCCATCGATACGGCGTTCCCGGAAATGAAGCGGAGGTGTATCCCTGCTTTGCAACTGTGCGGTGGAAATGCTTAAGAACGTAAGCGTATGGTGATGCTTCTCCAGCCAGGAAAGCGCTCCCCGGATCAAGGTATGAGGGATCAAACTTCCACTCTCCTCCATCAGAATGCCAACCGATTTGGTTTTGCCACTGGTCATCATCTGCGGCACCGGGTTTTTCCGGTACCCCAGCCGCTCTGCCCCTTCCAGAATCCGTTGACGGGTCGCCTCCGCCAGGGTCCCTGTGCCGTTCAATGCAAACGAAACGGCTTGTTGGCTGACCCCGAGTTCCTTGGCCAATTGGGTTTGAGACATCATGAATCAGAAGAGGGAAGCGGGAAACGGGTTTTAGAACAAGGTGTGACCCCGGTCCAGTTCCTCATGACGAACCGCGGCGGATGCGACGTCGATTTGCTCATGATCGATACGTTCCTCCAACATCTCCATTGCCCGGATTCCCACTTGGTAAATCGGAACACGCAAAACCGCATACTGCACGGAGCCAATCGAATCTCCGGCACCGCCAATCACAAGAATCTTCAGATCCTCAGGAATCCGAATCCCCAGTTTGGTTGCGGCAATAAAGATATTATCCGCATCTTTCGATCCGTAGCACAGGAAGCCATCCGGCCGGGTCCGGGAGGTCAACAGCTCGAGGGCCTTCTCAAAATCAAACCGCCAGGGAAACAGGGTGTCCTCCATCCCGTTTTCCTTCATGGCCAACTGGTATCCATGAAACCGGTCGGCCTCACTGTAGTGGCTGACCCTTCCCGGTTCATGCGGTCCGAGATAGGCGATCTTTTTGCACCCATGCTCCAGTAGGATTTCCGCACCCCGGTGGCCGAGGAAGAGATCATCCGGATACGCGGCATTCTGTTCCAGTTTTTCGTTGATCCAGATCCAGGGCATACGGCTCTGGTTGAGCAACGGAAGTAATTGATCCTGATATTCCCGTTTGAGCAATACCAACCCTCCATCCACCCGGTGCTCGCGAAAGACCACAGGAGGTGTTTGGGTACCCGAGAGCTGATCCTCTGATACCGGAACAATGGACAGGGTATGGTCCTGACCTTCCAGTAAAGAGGTAATTCCCATAATCAATGGATGGGGCATCAAACTCCGGGCAGCCCCCCGCACCAAGAGTCCCACCGACCGGGTTTTGCCGGTCTGCATGGTGATCGAGGCCATGTTTTTCCGGTACCCCAACCTCGCGGCCTCCTCCAGGATCCGGTCACGGGTCGCTTGGGCCAGAGTCCCGGTTCCGTTCAGCGCGAACGAAACCGCCTGCTGGCTGACGCCCAGTTCTTTTGCCAGTTGTGCCTGCGTGATCATAATGAAATCCTATATCCCCAAATATAGTACAAACAATTCAAAAGTCCGCTCGTGTCGATCCAGCAAAGACGAGTCCTCCCATGCGATCCTGACACCCTCATTCCTATTGAATCTGAGGGTTCAATTCGGGCTCATACTGGATTTTCAACATGTGGCGTGAGAACAGGTGTTTCGGAGTAAACCATTCCCGGAGTTTCGTTTCCAACTCCTTTGCAGAAACAGCAGGAATCTCCCCTCGGTAGTCCTTCGAGGGACGGGAAGAGGTGCCCCCCAGCTGAAATGGGTGCTCGGATGAAACATTCAGACGCCACATTCCGGAATCATTTTCTAAAGTGACGCCACCCACGTTTTCAGAAAGCATGCGGATACGGCGTTTCTCCTCCATGATATGCATTTCACCGAATACAGGTATCACGATGAGCCTGAGAGTGCCGGATCTTCCTGCAGCAGCATATTGCCTGCATTGTTCAATCCGTTGCGTCAGCTCTTTGATCCCAAATGCTCCCTCAGGTGTACGTATCGGTTGATTATCAGATTGCGTCTCTCCTTCCATGCCCAACCTTCTCAAGAAAAATCCCCGCCGATACACTTCGGCTTTGAACACATCAGAGAGCGAGATCTTTCCTGTTTGAACCTGTTGAGACAGATAGGCAAACTCCCCTGGAGACAATGTGTGGAGTGTATCCAATGCTTCCGCCGAATCCGAGGAACCCAGCAAAGAATCGAGGTATGCCCTTCTTTCCGAGGTCAAACGGGCCGGATCAGGGAAGAGGCCAGGAACAAACTCTTCCGGATCCACCAAATACTGATTTGCCCTCTCCATCATGAATTTCCGATAGATAGGATTCGTAAGACTTACTCCACTGAACCATGTACGTTGCCAGTTTTCACCTTTCTGAAGATAATAACTACGCAGCATGGCCTTGGAAATGAGGGCCCCAGCCCAAGGTGGAGGGCTCTTCTCATCAAGAGACAACCATTTCCTCCATGCAGGCTGAGACCAATGGGTGAAGATCGACCGGTACATATCCAGGTCAATCTGGTTCCCTTCGGGTAGATAATACCGCAACTGATTGTGCGCTCCATAGGTGAGGTCTGCCTGTTTCAGACCGTCGGATGCCACCCCGTCACTAATCCAATCCAGTGTCCTATGATGATTTCCAGAATACGTACTCAACAACCTCTCGGCCAACAACGATTGAAGTCGATCATCGGACAGGATCCATGCATGCGCGAGCACCATACTCTCAACCTCTTTGCGTTCTCGCTCTAGATGCAGCACATTCCACTGACCCAACTGATCCAATTGCCGGGAAAGAAACGAAATTTCTTCCGGGGTATCCTTCCCGGGGGTTTCGATTTCACCCAGTGCACGAGTACTTCGGTACAATTTTGCCAAATCTTGATAGACAATGATAGAGTCGGCACGTTGAGGATGATCCTCGAAATGGTCCGCCACCACGCCAATCCATTTGTCGGCCTGATCCCGATTCATGCGACGATAATCCTTTAAGATTGGCAGTAACAAGTGTTTCGCTTTCGGGTCGTGTTTGATCCAGCGGTCCACCCGATGAAGAGATTCAGAGGATGGGTTCGCCAATAGGGTGTAGAGGGCCTCTTCATGAAACTTCCCGGTGATGGGCTCGAGAAAAAGTGCCCCCTGTTCACCCGGTGATTTCTGTTGGACGTCCTTTACCCATTCCTGGAGCTTCAGGGCAGCCTCAGGAGTAGGTTCTCTCCAGAACGTGAAGGTATCATGATCAACACGTGTCACCTCATGCAGCAGATCCGAAACCAGGTCGGAGAGGGTTTCCGGAACCGGCAGGATTCTTTCATAGGTCCCCCCATATCCCTCTTCCCGCTGAAAATACCGTTTCCGACTCCGAGGAACCGGACGCGGGTCCACCATCATAAGGGGAAGTGTCTGAAACAGAGTGTCACGGTCATGAAGGATCTCCCGGGTGAGGGAAATTTCACGTTCCACCTGCTTCCGGAACGCCGGATCGTTCTGAATCCGGTTCCGGTTTTGGTAATGACAGTGCAGAACAGTTTCCCGGGCCATTTCTTCCGGCAACAGGATCCAAAGGGTGTTCTCCAGACGTCTGGCTGCAGTCATCCATTCCTGCCGATTGGGGTACCAGGTCCGGTAGAAGTTCCGTTGGGCATCCTCAACCGTAATTCCCTCCAATTGTGGAGGTTCCCCATCTATGAAATCAAGAGATGTTCGCCACGTTTTAAGATTCTCTTGAAGATGTCCTGAACCCCACCAGCGTTGATTCGGGACAAAGCGGTCTTTATCTTTTTCCGAGACACGAGTTTGAACGGTCGCAAACGGGCTCCCACCTCCCCCGAATGGATCCTCCTGGATCGGCTTATAGGTTTTGCGCGGTATCGCCCTCACTCTAGGAACCCCGTTCGCGACCAGTTCATCCACCCGGCTGACAAACCGTTTCATATTCTGGCTATGATCAAATTCTCGGAGGATCTCACGATAGAGCGTCTCATGCAATGCATCCCCCACCTCCCGCTCCATGACCTCCATCCCGAATGTTTGGAGATAAAAGTCCGCGAGGGTGATCGCAGGTTCTGGATACCCGGCCTGCATCAGACGGGCCGCAAACAGCATCGCCTCCCCGTGGTCCCGAAGGACCCGGCGATGATTCTGCCGGAAGGCACGGTCCCCGGAAAACGAAGACAAGGACTTCGCCAGTTCCAACAACTCGCCCATCTCAACCCGCTGGAGGATCCGCTCGTTCTCCAGTGTCTCCTTCGAAAGGACAGTTTTGATCTCTCCCTCACCAACCGTCAGGTGGAACCCCTTGAATTCCTCCACGTAGCTCACGGCCTGGGCAAGGCCCTGATGCCCCGGGGACACCCAGAGGCCTTCGACATGAAACGAGGAGACATCCACGTCCAGCTCTTGCCCGTGACGAAACGTGTACATGGCAGGGACTGCATCCTCCGGAAGAGGAGGAAGGGCGGTCACAATTCCCTCCAGGGCCTTTTTCACCTTCGCACCCGCAACTGGAGGAGACTCTTGTTTCCGTTCCTGGATGACACCGGTTTTCACGAACACGACCACCTTCCTTCCCGTGTGGGTGATGAGGTGCAGTTCCTGTTTCTCTTCCAGTTGGGTCACATCCGCCTCCCCCGACTTTCCACTACGAAATGCACGTATTGCACCACCATCATACTGATCATAGTCCATCTCGGTCTCGAGGAGGAGATCCTGCAAACCGAATGTATGCAGACGCTTCCCTTCGAAGGAGAAAATCAATAGCCGGTTTTCCTTTCGGGAGTTGGAGATAGGCTCAAAAACCACCAACCTTTGGATATCTGGATAGAGATAAAATTGAAGGTGTGAGAACTTTCCAATTCCTTGAAGCGGAATCAGTCGGTCGATTCCCTCTTTGGAGTTTTGCAGCCGCGCATGCCAGTACACGTTTTCTTTTCTGAATCCGGACCCTTTTTCCGTGGGGGTGCGCGATACCGCCCACCCTTTGAGTTCCGCCGGCTTTGTATCAGGGTACGGTGCACCGAACCCCCATACGGGTCCTGTCGTCCTCCAACAAAGGAAGAACAGGAGAAGGCAGAGTCCCAGGCTGTTTTTTGTCGTCATACAGGTTTTCGCTTTCGGGACCAGATGCCTTCAGGGACGGGGATTCGTTGAATCCGGTTGATAAAAAATCTTCAGGTCGAGAATAAAGAAGAGATCCTTTGAGTGAAGCCAGTCCATGAGGAGGCCTTCCACTTCCTTCGCGGAGCTTCCGCCCACCTCTTTGCTGAAAAGGCGTGCAGGTCGGGAGGAGGTCTTCCCCAGTTCAATCGGTTGGTCAGCCGGGAAGTTCAACGCAAACGGAAAATAAACGGTCACTCCCTCCGGCAGGACTTCTTCAAGAGAGGAGGTTTCGGATTGTTCGGTCACATAAACGGTCCCGAAAATCGGGAGCAAGGTAAGCGTGATTTCACCTGACTCCCCCTGTTCAGCCCGCTGGCGGCATTTCTCCAACAGCGCCACCAGTTCGGTTCTTCCCAGGAACTCTCCTACTTCAAGCAGAGTCTCATGCTGGAGTGGCATGTTCTGCGGGTTCCTCCCCTTCAGGACGCGGTACCCGCTGCTGTACAGTTCGTCTGTGAAGGCCTCCGCAGGAAAGAGGGTCTTCTTCCCCACCTGACCCGCCAGATAAAAAAAGTCGGACGGAGGCAGGGCCCGGATTTTTTTCAGAGCAGCCGTCGGGTCCTCACCGTTCAGCAGCGCACGAAGCTCCTGCTTCCGGTCGGCACTGAGCCCCTCCACATCGGGGAAGGACGCAGCCGGAAATCGCTCCGGATTCTCCAGAAGACTTCGAGCCAGCTGCACCATGACCTCACGGTACACGGGGTGAGAACGTTTATAGTCTCCAGACCAAGTTTTCAGTCTTTCAAATCCGTCCTGCTCATCGTGTGACCGGATGATTCTCATCGCCAACTCCGCCTGGCTCCAGGTAGAGTCAGGCTGTTGAAGATGGCCCAGCCAGGGACCCCATGCCGTTGCAGACCAGCGTTGAAACAGAGGCCGGTAGATCTCCTCTCCCTGGAGTTTGCCGGGTGGAAGATACACGTGAAGAAGGTTGTAGGCTCCATACGACAAATCCTCCTGTTCCAGACCACCCGATTTCACGGCAGTACGGATCCGGTTCAGGATGCGGGTTTGCACGGGCGGAGGTGTTGAGATCAGCCTCTCCGCAAGCAGAGTCTGAAAGGTATCCGCTGACACAATCCAGGCATGATGCATCATGTTTGCAAACTCTATACGGTCCTGGACAGGATCCGGCGGAATGTTGAGATACCGGTCAATTTGATCCGAGAGAATCTGTATTTCCTCCGGGGTGTCCTTTCCGGGAGTTTCAACCTCCATCATCTTCAGCTCCCGTTGATAGAAGGGAGCCATGTCCCGATACATGCGGGACTTCTTGTCTGTGCGGGATTCAGCCTCTACAAAGGGGGCCAGAATCCTCAGCCACTCATCTGCCTGCCTGCGGTCCAGCCGGCGGTAATCTTTGAGCGCAAGAAACAGGGTTCCTTTTCCATCCGGGTCTGACCTGATCCATGCGTCCAGTCGCGCTTTGGTCGTCGGATCCGCATCTGCAAGCAGGGTGTACAGCGCAGCCAAGTCAATTCCCCTGCCCGCCGGATCGAGAAAATACCAGGCCATTTCGGTTGAATTCTTGCCGGCAAACGACTCGATCCACTCCTGAAGTCTCAGGGCGTTCTCCAAAGAAGGGTGCCTACGAAGCTTACGGGTTTCTTTGCTTACGTTCTGAAGGTTACGCAGGAGATCATCCACATCATCGGCCAGGGTTTTCGGCACCGGAACCCGTTTCAGATACGTCCCTCCCTTGGCTCTTTGCCTTTTCTGAATGAACTGAGTGGACCGGGGGACCGGGCGAGGATCGAGAAGCATAAGAGGGAGAGTGCGAATAAATGAGATGCGGTCCTGGAGCAATTCGCGGGTACCATTGACTTCCCTCTCCACCTTTTCCCTCAGCACAGGGTCCTCCTTTATCCGATGACGTTCCTGATAATAGGATTTCATGACTTCCCTGCGGGCCATGCGTTCCGGGAACAGGAGCCACAGATCGTCTTCCAGGAATCGGGAGACCTCAACCAACTCATGCCGGCGATCATACCACTTACGGTAAAATTCCTGTTGAACCGGCAAAACGGGAAACCCATCTATTGCGGGGGCTTCATACTCTTCAAATGCCAAGGAGGCCTTCCACGTTGTCAGATACCTACCGACCTCTGATTCACACCACCACTCAGGGCTCGGGACAAAAAGCAAAGGTTCTGTTGTTGCCCTTTCAGTTTTACTGGTTTTTTGCGAAAAATACCCAAAGGGATCCACAAGAGGATCCGGACCTTTCTCTTTCTCCTTTTGGGGTTTCGGGGCAGGTTCCGGTGGCCGAACCAGTACGTCGAATGTGAACGGATCTGGTTTTTTCGCTTCAGGTTTTCTGTTATCAGGCGGTGAGGTTGCAAACGGGTCCGCAAAAGGATCATCCCTTACCACCGGCGTTGTGTTCAAACGTCGGTTTGCCTTCTTCACTCGGGAGATCCCCTCCGAGAGCAACTGGTCCACCTGAGACATAAAGCGAGCCGTGTTTCGGTCATGCTCAAAGGTTCGAAGGATCTCCAGATAACGGCTTGTATACAGGGCGTCCCCCACCTCCTGCTCCAACTCCTCGTGCTCAAACGAATCCAGGTAAAACGCCGCCAATGTGACCGCGGGTTCTGTATATTCAGCTTCGAGCAATCTTGCGGCAAACAACAGGGCCTCCCCGTGGTCCCGCAGGATGCGGCGGTGATTCTGCCGGAACGCCCGATCCCCGGAAAACGAAGACAGTGAGCGGGCCAGAGTCAATACCTCGTCCATCTCAACCCGTTTGAGGATCCGTTGATCGTCCAGGTTCCCTTCCGAAAGCACGGTATGGATCTCGCCCTCGCCAATCGTCACATGGAACCCTTTGAATGCCTCCACGTAGCCAACAGCCGTTGCAAGACCCTGGTGTCCCGGGGTGATCCAGACACCTTCGACATGAAATGAGGACACATCCGCCTCCACCTCTTTTCCGTGCCGAAATGTGTACATGGCAGGGGCCGCATCTTCAGGAAGAGGCGGAAGAATCTTTTGAATATCCTTCAGGATTCGGAGCACCTTCTGTCGTTCAATCGGAGGGTCCGTCGTTTCCGCATACGCCTTCACGGTGCCATCCCTGAGCACCACTTCAATTGTTCGGCCGGTGTGGGTCGTAAGAATCAACCGGTTGGTTTTCCGAAAAACGTCTTCCTGTTCCTTCGTGAACGGACTCCCTCTGAACACGTGGATTCCGTAATCCGACGCAGAGAAATCCATTTCAGATGGAAGGAGAAGGTCCTTCAGCCCGAGAGAATGAAGCCGTTTCCCTTCAAACGAGTAAATCAGCAGCCTGTTTTTTCGTCGATAATTCGATTCCGGCTCAAACACCACAAACCGTTGTAGGTCCGGATAGAGATAGAACCGAAGTCGCGCATGCGACTCCAAACCCTCAAGAGGGATTCGCCGGTCGACCCCCTGAGAAGGATTTCGCAGCCTGACATCCCAAAACACCTGGTTCGAGTCAGACGGCTCTTTTTCCGGTTTAAGCAAGGTAACCGACCAGCCATCCCGTTCAACTGTGGTGCCCACCGGAGTACTGCTCAAAACTCCAAACGGTCGCGCCATGCTGCCAAAGCCACACAGCATAAAGAGGATCCATCGTCCAACAGATCTGAAATTGTGCATACGGATCGGCCCTCCAGGTGACAAAACTCACGGGAGTCTAGCAAGCGGAGGGCTATCCTTCCAGTATGCAATTCAACAGACTGATTGCCAGGGTGCTGAAACGTCAGGAAAGCTGTCGGAGGGTAAGGGTCAGAGCATGGTCCTCATCAGAGCACAGGGCCTGGGTTATCGGGTCTGAAACACCCGGAAGCGGGAACGGAATGCCGGACTCCCGTTCTCAGGAGGCCTCATACCAGGAAGATCCTGTGCCGTGGGAATCAGTGCCCCCCGCAAGCCGGGAAGTACAGCGCCGGCCTGAAGCCATTGAGGCGGCAATAGACAGACATACTGCACGGAAGATGGCGGGGAGCCCCTGAATGGGCCTGCCAGCGAAATGAATACGGAATGGGCATCCATTCCCGCCAGCGCCTCGGAGGGAACGGACATCATATCGGTCTCCTCCCCATACAGGGAGACCTCGACCACTTCCACCCGGGGCGACGTCCATGCCTCAAAGGCATCCAGTTGAGCCTCAAAACCAGCTAAGGGTTTCCCGTCTGTCCCCCAGACCACAACCACAGGAGCTTCGGGTTCTCCTGCCAGGGTGTACAAGGCCCTGGCCACTTCCCGTCCGGCGGTTTCCTGTTCCGTAACCGTCCAGCCTGTCGGTGCCTCTGAACAGCCCAGGAGAACCAGCAGAAGAAGCGTGGAGGGGATGGTGTTACAACGCCGGAACACGCAAGGCTCCTTTGGTGAGATCCTCCGGCCCCCGGGTTTCGACATGACCATCCGCAAACAGAAAATTCGCCCTCCGCCCCTGGGAGTGTCTCCACCGGAAATAGGCCCGTCCGGGTGCGGTATCACTGTCAATGTTCGGCCCCGGATCGATCGGATCATGGTGGCTGGGACTACCGGAATCGAAGGGCTGATAGGCTTCCGCTACTGACCAGAATTGCGCATCGGCTCCTCCTCCCATGGCTGGCCGCTGCGCGGCGTCTGCCACCAGAACCGTACCCGACGTGTTTGCCAACCGATCCAGAGGATACCCCGGAGCCGGATTGGAGGCATCCGGGCTGTATGCCATCAGAACAGGGTGACAGGAATAATGATGATCCCCTCCTTTGATCGCGGCACTCGGGCACTGGAATACATCCGTTCCTTGCTGTCCCTGATCCACAAGAATGTCCGTATCCAGGCCATAATATTCCTGTCGAAGCTGGCTGACCCAATTCACACGGTCGCTGGCCGTGTTGCCGATTAATCCCAGGGGAAAGCGAGATTGTTGGTGATAGGACATGGAGAGGATTCCCTGACCGATGGAGCGAAGATTGGACGCGCACTTGATGGTTTTGGCCCTGTCCATCGCCCTGGAAACCATCGGCAGAATCAGGGAGGCAAGCAGTGCAATGATCGCGATCACCACCAGCATCTCAATCAGGGTAAAGGCGGACCTGGTGGGTCTCTGCCCTCGGAATCCAACCGGGTTCAGAAAGAACTCTCTGGTAACTCGCGCAGCCGTCATAGAAGAGTCTCTACAAATATAGTAAGCACTATACAAGGATTTTTTCAAATGTTCCTTCCAATACCTGCCACACCCACTGGCATCCTGAGGCCAAAGGTTTCTTCTTGTTCACCTGGTGTTTTGTAAAAAAAGAGGAAGAGGTGTAATTCCGGTTCCTTTCAATCGTCCACCCAGAGAACCCCAACCCCCTCATCCTATGAAACAGCTTCTCTCTTTTTCTCTCTTCATTCTGTCCGGTTTTCTTCACGCAGGAGATGTTCCTGCAAGCGGAGATGACATTCAGCCTCTGAAAAAAGGCGCCAAAGCTCCCAATCCGAAACTGAGCACGGTGGAGGGAACGGCCACCGATCTCACGACTCTCCGAAACGGAACCCCCACGGTACTGATTTTCTACCGGGGCGGATGGTGCCCGTATTGTCAGCGTCATCTCATGGGATTGATGGACATTGAAAAGACTCTCACGGACAATGGATGGCAGCTTTATGCCCTCTCGCCTGACCAGCCCTCTGTGTTGAAGGAAGGACTGAAAGATCCCAACTTCAGCTATACCCTGGTATCAGATCAGGACATGAATGCGGCGAAAGACTTCGGCCTGGCGTTCAAACTCAATCAAACCACCCTCGCCAAATACAAAGAGTACGGCATAGATCTGGCTCAGGCCAGCGGACGGAATCATCAGATGTTACCGGTTCCCGCAGTG
Organism: Verrucomicrobia bacterium UBA6053; assembly: GCA_002429065.1. GTDB lineage: Bacteria > Verrucomicrobiota > Kiritimatiellia > SS1-B-03-39 > UBA6053 > UBA6053. The sequence goes on from DIYN01000025.1 coordinate 13,532, forward strand.
ATCCTGATTGATGCGGAAGGTGTCATTCAGTACATTCACACCAATCCGGACTACAGAAAACGGCTGTCCAACGAAAAACTGCTGCAGGCCGCTGGAATTAAATAATCCATGCAAAACAGGAGTTCCGTGAAGGACTCCGGCAACTGAGCCCGCGTACAGCGGGCTTTTTTTTTACCTTCGAACGACGGAGGCCCGGGTGACCAGCTCAGGGAGCTGTTTCTCCGAAGCGATCTGAACCGACCGGCTGCGGGAAATGTCCTCCGTCATGAGATCCATTGCCCGTCCCACAATCTGATGAAGCCGGTTATCCACCGAGGTGAGGCCAACCGGCAGATGAGACAGCCAGTGGGCATTGTCATAGGTCACCAGACTGATATCCTCACCGGGCCTCCTGCCCTGCTCCAGGAGGGCAAACATGACCTCCGCACCAAGAGCGGACGAATGAGTAAACACCACATCGGCCTCTATTGCACCAATCTGTCGGTTCAACTCCTCGCGAAATCCCGGTACATGCCGGGGAGCCGTTTCAAGTTCCCACACCTTCGCGTGCGGGAACACCGAACGAAACCCCTCAACCCGATGTCTTCGCTGCGGCAGCCGATGCATCGGATAGGTTAAAATCAACGGAACCTGGTTCCCGCAGTCTTTCACATGTTTCGCCAGCATCGCACCACCGGCATGCTCATCTGGAGAGATGGCAAACTCCGTGTCTTCAATGCCATGAGAAGACACCGCATAACAGGGTAACCCGGCCTCCACCCAGTGACTCATGCTGTCAGGACAGGAAAAGTTGATGGTCAGCAGTCCCACCCAGGGTTGAGACGCCACGATCTGTTGGAGATGTTTCCCGTCATTGACGACACACTCCTTCACCTCGAAGGGGGAGGATTCCATCCGTTCCCGCAATGCACGGTCCAGAGTCGCCCACAGCCAGGAGTAGTTCCGCCAGGCCCCTCCAAAGGCCTGCCCGCGGTCCATGGCCACCAGTATCGTCCCATTATCCTTCCGTCTTAACCGACTGGCAGCTTTGTTTGGCTGATAGCCCAGTTCCTCGGCTGCCGCCAACACCCGCTTCCGGGTGGCCTCCGCAACCGAATGAGGTCGATTGTAGACTCTCGAAACCGTTCCAGCCCCCACGCCCGCTTTCCTGGCGACCTCATCTCTTGACATGTTCATGCTCTCTCCATGGCAGAGTCAGCGGAAAAGAAAAGAATGGACACGTGTCCATTTATCCGGTACCCGACTTCCCATGAAGACATGTTTTCTCCTGCTTACTCTCACGACTCCCCTCCTTTTCAGCCAGGAACCGCTTATGAATGCCTTTACCTCCGAGGGGTTCATTCCCCGATGGCTCCACGTCGGCCCCCTCCCCACCACCCGCTTGGACACCCGCGCTCCCAGCGGTGCGCTGATGTCCGCCTTTCACACCGACTTCCTCGGGGGTGAGGCGGAGGCCCGGTTGAAACCCGGACAAGCCGTCCAGCTCTCCGATGGATCCACCCTCATCCCACAGCCCCTCGAGATCAGCCCGAAAGGGTGGAACAAGGGGTCAGTGGGTGGACGGACAGGTGCGGGCACTGCCCACTATTTCTACACCGAGGTCACCCTCGAACAGGAAGAAGAACGGTTTTTGTATGCGGACTTTGAAGGCAGTCCGGTTGTATGGATCAATGGAAAAGAACTCATCCGTAACTGGAGGGATGTTCATATTCTGAAGCGGTATGATTACGGAGTTCCCGTGAGCCTCAAGGCCGGGACCAACCGGATCCTGGTCAAAGTGGACAGTCTGCAGACCTGGTGGCTGGCCCGCCTCGAGTTTCTCACGCCTGAACAGTACGGGTCACAAGTTCTTCCTGCGGTGCAGGAAATGAAAGTGGTTCATCTGGATGAGACCCGCATGAAGATCGATACCATACCGGCCACCTTCAACGGAGAGATTTCCTTTACCGCCTCTCTCTTTGGAGCGAATGGCCGTCTACTCGGCGTGGCGAGCGGAAAGGCTGGTGAAACGGTACAGGTCTTACGGGCTCCGCAGCATCCCTGGGTGGATGGACAGGTGGTGTGGGTTGAACTCCGTTCCCCGGAACTGCCTGATCTCTCCGAACGCATTCTTGCCATAGACGGTTCCCCCCTGGCGTCGATGACGTCCCTTCAGGCATCTTGGCCCGACGCGAAGAAAAAAGCTGCGGCCCTTCCGGCCCCCTGGCCGGGGGTGTACAAGGCGTCGGCGGGCTGGATCGAACGGCGACTGAAATCGGACGTCCCCGAAGGCGGTCCCACCGGTCTGGAATCTCTGTACTACATGCAACAGGTGACCCAGGGGTTGCTCCAAGGGGCAAACCCGCTGCAGGAGCTCAAAGGGGTGAGAATCCCGGCCTGGTTTACCTGGACGGACTCCCAAGGTACGGAACGCGTCGCCAATTATGGAGTGACCCTCCCCCGTCGTTCCCCTCTCCCGGAACTCCCGCCCGTTTTATATTCCCTGCGGGGAGGGTCGTTCCGCGATCAGGAAGTGGGGGTCAGTATGGAGGGCTTTCAGCAGGAGGAAGCCCGTTATGACGTCGACAAGTCGGAATCTCTGGATGATCAGTGGCTTTCGGTCACTCCGGCAAACCTTGGCGCAGTGTGGGACCCCGAGATGCTGGAGGCCATTCATCAGCACCTTACCGACCATCTTCCGCATGACTCCCAACGCGTCTATGTGACCGGGGGCAGCCTGGGCGGGATGGGCGGTTGGGGATGGGTCGCACACAATCCGAAACGGTTTGCCGCCGCCATCCTGAGGGCCGGTCTCGGGGATGTGGCACTCGCCCCCCGTGCCGCTCAGACCCCCATCTGGTTGATGTGCGGAGGGCGGGATTCCCTCGTTTATAATGTGGAGAGGGGATTTCAGTTGTTGCAGGAAGAAGACGGCATCGCCCGCTATACCCTCTTCCCCTTGAATGGACACGGAGGAGGGGGTGGAGGTATCAGCAACGAGATCAAACGGGAATGGCTGTTGAGTCACACGCTCAGGAAAGATCGCAGAAAAGACATAGATCTGAACAGCCATTATGGAGCGGATGAACAAGGGATGGGGTCCGTCCACATGGTCACGACCCCAGCCGGGACGTCCTTAACCCTCCCGGTTTCAGGCTCCCCTCTGAACGCACCGAGAGGCAGCTACAAAACCACATTTCGCCTGGTGCAGGGCTACCGACTGCACGGCAATCATGCCTCCGACCCCATCACGTGGATTCCCCACGCAGAAGGTCAGGCAGGACAACTAGAGTTCAAGGCTGACCGCGTCCTGGATCCAACACTGATCCCGGAGGGGGTGACCCTGAACGAATCACCGGCATTCCGAGCTTTGTCCCTGCGCTATTACGGACCCAAGGACGGTCTGGAAGCTGCAGAACAAATTCTCCGTACTCATGCAAAGGAGAACGATCTGGATCCCGCAGCGCCGATCCGGTGGGTCCTTCACTCCATTACCACCCGGAACCACGACAAGGTTCTGGTGGAACTCCAACTCCCCCTTGCTTCCGTTTCAGAATAAAGTACCCCCCTTACAACGCCAAGGGCGTTGCGGATGTGAGCCCGGGGTTGACCCGCCTTCGGGTCTAGCCTGGGAAATGCCGTCATCTCTGAACAACTCTGAAAGAGTTGCGGAAAGCAGGTACCTATCCGCAACACGTTCAGCGTTGAAACAAGGTGGATTCCTGATTCCCGGGGTTGGTCTGTATGGAGTCCAACCCCGGGCTGAAATCCCAAACACCCCTGGTGTTTTCCTGGTGCCGGAACGGAACGGATGCTCAGACAATAGACACGACCGAAAAACAAAATTGCGTCTGATAAGGCCTCTGACAGGAACATGTTCTCGCAGGGAGAAGTTATGACCCATGGTGATAAAATTGCATGCCGTGATGACCCGGATACGAGAACGTTCACCTGAGAACGGGCACGACGCAACCGACCTGTCAATCCCGACTCCTGAACAAGATTCCTAAACATCTGACCACCAAAGGGGGTAGGTGATTCTGTATCATCCCGCAGGGCGTTTTATGAAAGCGAGAAACAGCTGGCTCCTCCTCCTCTTCTTTCTGTTTCCATTGGGTCATACGTATGGCACTGACCAAGCTGCGCTTACAGACTTCCAGGTACCGGAGCACATCTTTTTATATCGGCAGCGTCTTTGCAAAAGCGAAGGGAACCTGGTGAAGCAGATCGCCACGGTGGAACCGGATTCGTTTCTATCAAACGAGGGTCTCGTATCCTGGGTCACGGGTGCGAAATACAAAAAGTACAATCTGCAAAGGGTACAGGATGGAAATGCGATTGAAGTCCACGAACTGAATGAACGGGATGAACTACAGCGGCTTCGGCGATATGAACTGCCCGAAGGACAAACGGTAAAAACCACTGCGGTGGCGGAACGGGTTCTCTACTTCACCGGGAAGCTCGGAGAACATATCCTCTGTCTCATCAACATAGACGACCCCGGGGGCAAACCGATACCGGTTCCGCTTCCCAAAGAAGTCAAACGGAAGACCTTCGACGATCTGCTTATTGATGGAAACCAACTGATCGCCATCGATAATGTGGTTCATCCAAAATGGATTGTGCTGTATGACATCACCGACCCTGCTTCTCCCATAACCCTGGGTGTCAGAAGGATGATGGATGGCTTTAATCAGCATGTGCTTTTTGGAGCCCTCAGCAAGGAGCACCTCGTTCTCTTCTGCGAAAGCGTGCACATGGGAGGGAAAGGGCAAGGGATAGAGGTGTATGACAGGCAGAAGGACTTTGAAGAGATTGGAGGTGTGGGTATTTCATGGGGCGATTTTATCCCAATGCCACCTGCTCTTTCTACAGTTGGTGATCTCATTCTTTTATCGGGATACAGGAAGGGGGTGAAGGCGGTGAACCTGGAACCCTACAACACGGACCTCATACAACTCAGAAAAAGGGCTGAAAACGATCCGAGATGGACACGCGTTTATAAGTCACACAAAAGAAAAGGGCCTGAGGTACAACGTATGTTCCTGGTGGATCGGAAACAAACGAAACGCTTGGTCAAACATGCCTTCGCGTTGCCTGAGCTTAATAAAATCGCGGTCTGGTTCGAGAACGAGGAACGTGGATTCCTCGTGACCCCTGACCAGTTGATTCTTCTTCCTGAAGAGAAGAAAAAGGAAGAGAACGTAAAACAAGACCCTGAGCCGATGCCCAAATTAAAATGGGAACTGGAGGAGGAAGAGGAAGACGATCTTCCTGTTCTCCGGGAGATGGTGCCCGGTAAGCATTGATCGCGGGCACAGGTTCCTCTACGGTGACCTGCATGTCCCAGCCCAACCTTCTCCTGATCTGGACCGATGAACAGCGTCCGGACACACTTTCTGCGTACGGAAACACCCAAACCCGCACCCCGAATCTGGATAGATTGGCATCGGTCAGCACGGTGTTCGATCACTGCATCTGCTGCAGCCCGGTGTGCACACCCTCGCGGGGAAGCATCCTGAGCGGACGCTGGCCGCATCAGCATGGTGCGCTTCAGAACAACATTCCTCTCAACCCAGACTGCAACACACTGGCAGAGTATCTGGGGGACGATACCCGCAGCAGCTACCTGGGTAAATGGCATCTCGGTGATGAAATTTATGCGCAGCACGGATGGCAGGACTGGATTTCCTTTGAGGATGATTACATCCGGCACTACACCGCCGGCCGGGACCGCTCAGACCGGAGCGACTATCATCACTATCTGAGAGAAACAGGATTCCCCTGCGATGCACACGGCGAATTCGGCCCCTTTTTCTCACGGGAATATACCGCCAGCCTGGGTGAGCCTCACACCAAGGCTGCCTGGCTGGGACGAAGAGCTGCAGACGAAATCCTGGCCCGTACCACGTCTGACACCCCCTGGGCCATGAGCATCAATTTTCTCGAACCGCACATGCCGTTCTTCGGCCCGCTCAACCATCACTACAATCCGGACGAGTTGGAGGTTCCTCCCATCTTCAACCGGATTCCGGAAGGCCCCCTCCCCGCCTCCTATCTGAATCACTGTTACGAACATGCCGAAAAGGGATACGATGGGCAGGATGTCACCACAGAAGCCGGATGGCGGCGGCTGATGGCGAATTACTACGGCCTGGTGGAAATGATCGACAACACCGTCGGCACCATCCTGCAGGCTCTGGAGGAGAGCGGGCAGGCAGAGAATACTCTGATTGTGTTCACATCCGACCATGGCGAAATGATGGGGTCGCACCGCATGCTGGGGAAAGGAGTCCTGTATCAGCAGTCCATCGAAGTCCCGCTGATGATCCATCTGCCCGGGCAGACGGACTCACGCCGGGTATCCGGCACCTTCAGTCATATCGATCTCCTCCCCACCCTGCTTGATCTCATGGGAAAAGAGGTTCCGGCTGATCTTCCCGGTTCCTCCCGTTCGGATCTGTGCCACACCGGCGGATCACTGGAGGAGGACGTCTTCCTCTTCTGGCATGCCCAGCGGCCGGAAAGAACAGATTCGATTAAGGGTCAGCAATGGCGGGGCATTGTGTCACCGGAAGGCTGGAAATATGCCGTCACACCAGGTGAGGAGATCGGGTTGCTGTTCCAGTTGAAGGAGGACCCGTGGGAGCAGCAGAACCGGTTTCTCGATCCCGACCTCTCAGCGCTTCGTCAGGACCTGCACCGCCGACTGACGGAATGGATGGAGCAGGAACAGGACCCCATGAGAACGACATTCGCAGGAATCCACATTTCATGACCACCAGAGCGCTGAAGCCACTGACGAAAGGGCCACAGGCCCATTACCCTCTGTATTATTTTACTCCCAGCCTGACCGCACATGGAACTTATCTGATTGCGCATGAACAACGCGGACAGGATGTCCAGTTATGCCGAATCGACATGGAGACTGGCGAAACGCATCTCCTGACCGAGGGAAAAACCTCCCGGGGAGGCTGGGCCCGGTGGTGCGATGACACCACCACGGGCATCTACAATCATTTATCCGCCCTGAATCTCACCTCAAACGAAGTGTGGTGGTTTGAATCCCCGCCCGGTCAGCCGGAGGTGCTGCACCTTTATGCACGGAATGTGGAGACGCTTGCGCAACGCAGCCTTCTCACCCTGCCAGGCCGGATGTCCATCGGCCAGTCCGCGTTTTCCCCTGACGGCAAAACCTTTGCCTTCATTCACACGGATGCCACCTCCTTCTGGCCAGATTTTGATGCCTATACGAAAAAGGGCTGGGAACATCATCAGGAATGGAGGCAGCAGACCCCGACCGTCATTGAGACGGTGGACACCGAAACCGGATCGCATCAGTCGGCGATCTCCCTCGAGTTCCATGTGCATCATGTCATTTTTGCGGACAACGACCATATCCTGGTCAACCATGTGGAGGATGGAAACGGCATGTGGGTGATGAATTTGAAAGAAGGGCCTGATTCCATCCGCACCCTTCGTCCGGCGGATGAAAAAGGCCGGGTGTGCCATCAGGTGATCACAGAGAGGGGAATTGATTATGAAGTATTTGCCGCCTATTCCGGACATCACCAAAACGTGGTCGGGCGCCATGCCTGGACGGAAGACCGCTGGGTTGAAGTACCATTGGGGGTCGGAGGGTATGCCCATACCGGTTGGGACCCGACAGGCCAGTTCTGTTTCTACGAGGTTTCATCCGAAGACTCACATGCGCTTTATGCCCTGCTCTATCCATTGGATGAGACGAAACGGGAACTGGTAAAATTGAAAGAGCTGGCTCCGTACGCGGGTCACGGCCAGCGGTTCCATGCCCACCCCTTTCTCTCATGGGATCGAAAAAACATGATTTTCACCGAAGCGGTTGATGGGGTCTCCCATGTGTTTGCCTTGAATGTAGAGGACCTGACCTCTCGCTCTGACATCGGCTGGCCTCACCCACTTCCCTGAGACGGAACAGCAAGAAACGGGTGGCCGGAGGGTGTAGAATACCGGCATGAATGAATATGCACGAATTGAACGAGTGATCCATCACCTCACAGAGCACTATCGCGAGCAGCCGAATCTGGAAGCTCTTGCCGCCGTTGCCGGTTTAAGTGTCTCCAGATTTCACCGACTTTTCCAGGAATGGGCGGGTGTAAGCCCCAAACAGTTCCTGAAATTCCTGACTGCGGAAGATGCCCGGAAACGGCTGCAGGCATCCGAAAGTGTCCTCGACACGTCCCTGGATGTGGGGCTTTCGGGACCAGGCAGACTGCACGACCTGTTTGTCACCCTGGAGGGCGCTACTCCCGGAGAGATCAAACGTGGAGGCCAGGGCATCACCATCTTCTGGGGCCATGCCCAAAGTCCTTTCGGATTATGCAGCATCGGCTGGACAGACCGCGGCATCTGCCATCTGGCATTTCATGATGAGAGAACAGACGATTTTGTTCCTGCGGACCTTCAGAGAAGGTGGTCTCATGCAGATTTCCTACGAGAGGATGCTGTGGCACTCCAGTGGTGTGAACGAATCTTTTCGACCACTGCAACTCCTGAACACCCTTTACGCCTCTGGGTAAACGGGACCGCTTTTCAATTACGGGTCTGGCAGGCGTTACTGCGCATCCCGAGCGGCAGGGTCTGTTCCTATCAGCAAATTGCTCATCATATTGAATCACCTCGGGCAGCCCGGGCAGTGGGCACCGCCTGCGGATCCAATCCGGTGGGATATCTGATTCCCTGCCATCGCGTCATTCGTGAAACCGGCGTGGTGGATGGGTATCGATGGGGCAACATCCGAAAAAAGGTTCTCCTTGCCACGGAAGCGGCCGGGAAAAAAACTGAACACACGTAAAGAGGAACGGAGGCAGCACGACAAGTGTCCAACGAAGAGTCGTTGCGGTTTCAGAGGCAAGGTGTGGGCAGAGGCCTGTAGGCCACGTCTGTTTCAGGGCCGTCAACGGCTCCTGCCACACTCTGGTCGCCGTTTCTGAGCAGAGATGTAAGAGCAGCCTTTTCGATCCCATGGCTTGGTTTTCACTTGGCACTTTCCAGGTCTTTGGACATTGTTTTCGAATGTTCGGTTTCCTTCGTGCCCCTTGTTCAGGCTGTCACAGCAAAGAGCATTCCGTCTACCGTGCCCACTTTTGCGGGTTATGCAATCGCCTGCGGAAAGATTACGGTCTTCCTATGCGGTTTCTGGTCAACCGGGATGCAACCTTTCTCTCCCTGTTGGGTAACGGACTCGCCCTAAGCCCTTCGGCCGCGGTCACCACCACCTGCTGCAATCCATTCGGGAAGCCCCGGCAGGTGGTTCAGAACGGAGACGCGGTATCGTATGCAGCCGCGGTCACGATGTGCGGATTACAGGCAAAGCTGGAGGACGAAGTGGCCGACCGGGGCCGAGGTCCCTCACGGGTTGCCCTTCAGGGATTTCAAAGCATTCTCTCCCGACCCATGACCAAGGCCCGGATTGAGCTGCGTCGGACGGGGTTTCCGGTCGAGCAGGTGCAAGATGCTCTTCGCGAGCAGCCCGGTTTGGAACAGGAGGCGGCCGATTCGGGAAGGCTTCAAATGGAAACGCTGAGCCAGCCCTCCGCATTCGCCTTTGGGAAAATTGTTCGCCACACAGCTCAGCAGGCCTGTGATGCGCTGGAAGCCATCGGTCAAAGCCTCGGTACACTCATCTATACACTGGATGCCTATGTGGACCGAAAGCGGGATGCTCGGTCTGGTCAGTTTAACCCTTTTCTGCTTCAGCCCGCCTTGAGGGAATCGATGCCCGACACCATCGACCAGCAGCTATCCCGGATTTCCCAGGAGCTGGCTTCGCTTCCCCTCACCACCCACCGGAATGTGCTGCATGCAATCCTGGGCCCGAATTTGCAACGAACCTGTATGTCGGTGATGAATGAGATCCCGCTGGGGGGGCACCCACCTTCTCCCCAGCAAAAAAAGAAACAGAAAAAAGCGGACTCGCCATGCTGTAATGAAACGGATTGTTGTTATGGGTGTGACTGCATCCACTGCTGTGATTGTTTCACCATCGATGGCTCCTGTTGTGACGGTGACCTGGGGTGTTGCGACTGTGACGTGGGTTGCTGTATTTGTGATTGCAGCTAATCTGTCACCATTCAGATCCGCATCCTGAGCTCTTTGTCGTCCTTTCGTTGACTCATGCAGGAATCCTCCACATATGAACGCTTCCAACATTCCTATCGGCCGCTGGTACATCGGGTTCGGCCTCTTTCTCATCCTCTGCGGGATCGCGGGCTATGCCTCGAATCCACTTGAAGCCCAAACCGCCCTGATTTCGGGAGGCACGTTTGGTACGATCTCCGCCGGCTGGGGTTTCTGGATGACGCGCAGTAAAGGTCTCCTGCCGAAAGTTGCCGCAGGTCTCACGACCCTCATGCTGATAGGGGCTTTCATCTGGCGGTCGATTGTCTCGTGGCAGGCGGTTGCGGAGGGAGAACCAAAACGTTTCGCTGCCAGCCTGATCTCCACCATGCTCATCGCTTCGGTTCTCTCGATGGTGAGATTACTCCGAAGCTCGAAGAACATGTAATTCCGCAGGCCCTGCGGGAAACAGCGGAGGTTTCCAACGGATCCCGTCGGATGACAATGAAAAACCCCTCTCCTTTCCTGAAATGGACTTGAGGCACACAGGCCACTGTGTTGCAATCCCTGCATGAAGGATTCTGTCATTCAGGATGAAGCGCGGGTACCGGACTACACGCTGCCTGAGATCTTACCCAGAGGGATGTCTGCCCAGACGTGGCCACAACACCGGGAGACCCTCTTAAAGCTGTTTTCTGACACTGTATTCGGACACACGCCTGAGACCGGGCCTGGGGTGGTCATTGAAAAGATGGAGCGGATGATTGCCCCTCTTCTCATTCCTGCCGAACGGATTCAGCTCAAGGTACGGGTGGGGCCTGAAGAGGCAGGCTTCTCATTCGATCTTCTGCTTTACCTTCCAAATACCCGTCCGGCCCCGGTGATCCTGGGCCTCAACTTTTCGGGCAATCATTGCGTCCATCGCGATCCGGGGATCTGGCTGCCGTCCGGATGGGTACCGGATTGGGAGGATTGCCCCACCCGCGATCACCGGGCACTGGACCAAGCCCGAGGCGCACGGGCACGTCGATGGCCTGTCGAACTGCTGTTGGAGCGCGGGGTTGCCATGGCAACCGTCTACGCCGGGGATCTCGCACCGGATCTGCCAGGGCATGAACACATTCAGCGGTTCCGGTCTTTGTTCCCGGCACCCCAGGACCCCGAATCTGAGTGGGGCACCATCGGAATGTGGGCCTGGACCCTGTCTTGCGCGAGGGAGATTCTCGAAGAACTCACGGAGGTCGATGTCGACCGCATCATGCTGACCGGCCACTCACGGCTGGGCAAGGCCGCCCTCTGGGCCGCCGCGCAGGATGAGGCTTTTGCAGCGGTGCTATCGAACAACTCAGGCTGCATGGGAGCAGCCCTCAGTCGACGTTGTTTCGGCGAAACCGTCGCGGCGATTACAGACCGCTTCCCTCATTGGTTCTGTCCCCGTCTCGCAGGTTTTGCCAACCGGGAATCAGAGCTCCCGATAGACCAGCATCACCTGTTGGCGCTGATCGCCCCGAGGCCACTGCATGTAGCCAGCGCCACAGAAGATCTCTGGGCCGACCCACATGGAGAATTTCTCGCTACACAGGCGGCAGGTGCCTTCTATGAGCAACTGGGACTAACCGGTCTCGGTGCCTCGGAAATGCCTCCGCCAGGAACCCGAATCGGAAACCGCGTAGGATACCACCTCCGCACCGGTCCGCATGACATCCTCGCCGAGGATTGGAGCCACTATCTCGACTCTCTGCAGGAAAACGGGCTGATCTAGGATCCTCCACGAAAGTCATTCCGATGGTCGGAAAACCGGATCATGCCTCTTTCCGGCAATCGGAACGGGCTTTATCCTTCGTCACGGAAAGGCGGCTTGACTCTGGCGTTCTTTTATCAGGAACACCAACAGTAATACTATCCACATTTCGCAGGAACACCCGTTAGATTTTATTCACAATAGTAATTAACTTGTGTCACGAGTGTCCGGTTGTTTGA
>DIYN01000024.1 GCA_002429065.1 Verrucomicrobia bacterium UBA6053
CCCTCAGCCCTCCCGGGCTTTCACCCCCTCCCAAGCTGTCACGCTGGAATGCGGAGCATCCATCCCGTCAGCCCCGGCCGAGTGTCCTGCTTCGCAGGTCTTTCACAGAATCCAAAGGACGGCTACAGGCTCCAGGTCCGGCAGCCGCTGACCTTATCCATTCGCCTTGGCCATGCCCCCGGAGCGGGTGCAGGGCATGGCCAAGGCGAACGGAACGGCAGCTAGGGGGCATTGTGTTCAAACAGTCATTTTTTCCGAACGCCGGAAAGAGAACCCCCATGACCTTCCGAATCTCGGAATTAGGGGAGTAGGGGGGTCAGATGAGGGAAGCGGCTAAAAGAAGAAGCCTTTTTTTCGGACCTTTTTTTCTGCGATTTTGAGTGCTTTATCAAAAGGCTTCATGTCGGGGATTTCGAAAACAAGTTGAATGTTAATCACGCCAGATGGTGTTTTACCATCTGCAAAAGGTTCCTTCAGAGCTTTTGGCAGTCTTTGAATCTCCTCAATGACAAGTGACATCATTCCGCATAGTGCAGCTTGAACATCAGCCATGACCTCGGGGAGGTGTACTGCTTGTAAATCTGCCTCCCATTCGACAACCCGCTCGCAAAGCTCTATCCATTCATTGACAGCACGAAGAATCTCTTTTGAATCGCCTTTTTCTCCAGGCTCTCCAAAAGACTCGACGATACAGGGAAGCTGGTTCTTAAATGCTTCGATTAACCTGCAAGCGTCATCAAATTTATAGCAGGCCCATTCTGGGGAATTTTCGACATCTTTAATCCGTTCTGCCACTCTATGTGTTCTGCGACTCAGTACCCTTTGATATTCGCTCACAACAGGTTGGAGTTTTGAATCGAGTAGTTCCCCAGCCAGTAGATACTCCCAATAATCCGGCTTATCTCTTGCCAACCGCTGAGCTTCTGCCGTCTCGTTCTCAAATCCCGGAACCGGGCATAGGCTACCTTTCCTGCTCCGGGATAACAAATCCCGCAACAAGTTGGAGAGCTGGCCGCGCAGGGTGTCTGTGATCTCCGCCGTCTGATCAAAGGGAAAGGTCCAGGTGTTTTCCTTTTGGATCTGCTCGATGAACTCAAAGACCGCCAGGTAATCCACGGTGGGGGAGAAATCCGCATCTGGGTTCTTTCGCCACACATGCAGCAGCGTCTGCACAGTCCGGTCCACAAACACAAAACAGGGAATGCCTGCCGCCCGGGCTGTCTGATACTCTAGACTGGTGATCGACTTTCCGGAATCTTCATCCAGAGATCCCCGACGGCCTCCCACAATCAACACCAGAAGGTCGGTATGCTCCTCAATGTTCTTTCGGCAGTTCGATAAGGTGTCATCATCCGGACGAACCGGAAAAGAGGCGTACTCGCTAAGCAGGGCCTCATGGCCTAGCGACCGAATGCAGTCGCGAATACTCTCCCGGATCGGTTTTAGATCGTAACACGTTGAGCTGACAAAAATCCGGGTGGCACTCATCAGGAGCCGGACCCTTCGCGCTGGAGTGCCAGAAACCCTTCGGCCATCTCAATGACCTTCTGTTGCTGACGGCGGGGGAGCTTGCCGGTGCGTTCCCAATAGCTCACGTTCGTAGGCTGCTCGTCACTCTGACGGGCCAGTTCCCGCACGGAAATACCGGCTTTCTGCCGCAGTCTGCGAAGGTTGGAAATCTCCTTCATGCAGCAAGGATACACGGAATGTTCGAAAAAGGCATGCAGGAAAAGAGGAAAAGGGTCGGACTGTGAACTGTAGCAATCATTCTTTTTGTTTATCCGTTCTCTTCTGTTCGAACTCCGCAGGTTGCCCCCGACACCCGCTAGCTGGTTGCCAGGAAACCTGTAATCCATCTAGCTTTCGCTCCGAAGAATTCCCCCATCGTCACAGGATCTGCTTGCGCACATTCCGTGAGAAAAGGGTCTGTCCGTGTCAAGTAGTTCCTTGTTCACGACAGCTTCAAAACGTTGAACCGCTATGACCGCCTCAACATCACCGACCTGCAAACGACCCACGCCAAGTACCAGCCGAGCAAACGGGATCAAAGTCGATCCTTGCTCCTGGCCACCAAGTCCAGTAGCTTCATTTCTGTGATTGGAAGGACTCGAATCCTACCCCGCCTATGGCGGATTGAATGTTTTCTTTTAGCCGCCTTCGCCTGCATGGCGCCGGTTCAGGGAGCCTTGCCCACGTTGCAGGAGGGAGTGGCCGTGCAGGCCGGTCCTGCTGCGACCGCCACCTGGGAATTTACCAAGCCGACGGCATGGCTGATCGACGTTCAGCCCGCCGAGGATTACGCTGGAAATCCGTATCTTCTGTTCGTGTACATGGTGCTTCCTGGAACTCTGGATGCACTCTCTCCCGTGGTCACCCGTGCAGGGCCGGAAGTGCATACCCGCACGATGTGCATCGCAGTATCCTACTTCGGATACAGACACTATGATCCCCGGACCAAGCAATGGTTAAGTCGTGATCCCATCGGGGAGGCTGGAGGGCTCAACCTTTTTGCGTATGCGAATAACGATCCAATCAACGGGATCGATATTTTAGGATTAGTCGAGGCCGCGATCCATGCTGCAGATATGTCAATACCGGGGCGTTTAAAGCGATGGGCTGGAGGGATTATGTTTAGAATGGAGGGAAGGCGCAGGGATGTCTACGCGGCTCATGAGAGAGGAGAGATAAATGGTGTTGAGGTTTTTCTTCATAGGAACCTGCAAGAGTATGCGATCAATCCTGTTCCTGGCATATTGAGTGCCGGTGCAAATAAAACAGCAGGGTACATCGAAGAGCCATCAGAAATATTCAAAGACCCCGCTATGCTGAATACCCTCAGAGATGGGGCGACTCAGTTCTTAAAACATACGTTCTCAAATATTCACCGCGGTATTACCCAGCCCTCAACTGAGAATACAACAGAAGCTCTTTTGTCTGTTGAAAATGTTGCGCTGATTCTTGTTTCAGGGAAAAATGCACTGGCTAAACCCAGGCCGCAATCCTCTGTTCCTAATGGTGCTCAGGTGGCTAGTTCGACAAGGCAAGTCGTCCAGCCGACAAATACGTTGATAAACCCTAGGTTGACACAAAGACTTGAGGCATTTAGGTCATACAGAATGAATGGTGGTGGATTGGATATGAGAGGTTGGCTTAAGGCCACTCAAAGGCAGTATGGTGGAGTGAGCGGTGGTTACCAGTCTGGTTTTGCTAGCTGGTCACGAAGCTTGGAAAGTGTGCATGGGAACTCTATGTTTAGCAATGCGACTGCGTACCTCTATAGACTAGATGATTCGTCAGGGAACTTATTGAAGTGGGGGATTTCCCAAAATCCTGAATCCCGCTATGCATCCTCTTTTATGCTGGATAAACAGATGACGATTTTGGACAGTGGGCCTCGATTTAATATATTGAGGATAGAACGAAACCTTGTTGAAACACAGCCTGGGCCATTGAATTTTGAGCCTTGGCGAGGAATGAAATTACTGGAGCCTGTTGAATGATTTTTGTTGGTTCAGTTTTAGGTGGTCCCGAACTTGATGGATCAGTTGTTGCTTCCGCTCTCCAGAAGGTAACGGCTAGTATTGAATCTGCACGTCAGGATTTCATTGTTGGTTCTAGTCCGGCTTTAAATATTGTGTTTCATGTGAGTGGGTCAATTACTTGTGTAAATTTTGACGAGATGCGAGAGAGTAAATTCTCAAGAGCGAGTAAACTCCTGATGATTCAAGTTCCGTTCAGTATCGAATCAGATGATGAAACTAGTTTGATAGATGAAGCTCTGCATTTTTTGCATCAGGCGAATGCTATTGGCTTCCACTATTTTGATGCGAAGAAAATGGTTTATTCTTTAGCAAGGGCAGAGTCATTGGTGGAAGCTGCTCGAAGGGATCTATTAGGCTGAGATCTATTGTTCCTTGATGTGACTCCCAATGACCGCGTCAGCTGGGCTGGACACGCTCCTTGCTTTGCTACGACTAAGTTCAATCTGCTTAAAATCAACTCTATTGCTGACTCCCGCCTTGGTATAAGGAAGCTGTGGAATGGGGTGAGGCTTGGCTTAAAGCTAATGGATATTAAGATATGAAACTAAATATGATCGCTTCAAAGCCTTCACGGAAGAAGCCCGTGCCTGGCGATATTTTCACGTTCAACTTTCAATCTAAAGATGTGTTTCGTTTCGGTCGTGTTATTCGTACAGATTCTGTAATTGGCGGCATTGAAAATATGCTGCTACTGACCTGACCCCAGAAGCGGGA
>DIYN01000012.1 GCA_002429065.1 Verrucomicrobia bacterium UBA6053
AGGTATTTTTCAACAGCCTGCTAACCCAGGTGGAGGAAGTTACATTCGTCCTCCAGCTAGAAGTGCACCACCTGGCATAAGGCGTGGGCCAGTTTTAGAAAGCCCATTTTTGGATGTGCCGGGTTATGGAGGAGGAGGGTGCTTTGTTGCTGGGACAAAGATTCATACTGATAAAGGACTTAAGGAAATTGATAAGATTATTGTTGGTGACCTTGTTGCAAGCTATGACTTTGAGACTAAAAAAATTGAATATACTCCTGTAGTTAGTTTGTTTTCAATAATTCGGTTTGGAATTGTTGAGATCAATGTTAATGGTGAGAAAATAAAATGTTCATCTAATCATAAATTTTGGGATGTGATAAAAAATGAATATATTGAGGCGAAATTGCTTAAAAAAGCTAATTTCTTCAAGTTTTTATCTATTTCAGGAGGAGGGTATGAGTCTCAAGACGTTGATGTTCGCGAGTTGATAAATGAAAAACCGATAAGAGTTTATAATTTTAAATTAAAGGAATATAGGAACTATTTTGTCGGCGAAAAGGGGTTTTTAGTTGCGCAAGATAAAGACTTTATTGACAATTAATTTTTGTTGTGAGGTGAGGTATGGAAGATAAGTTTTATTTAGAATATGATGGTGAGCATGGTGGGTATAGTGATTGGTTTCTTTGGGGTGGGTGGATTGATCATGACTCGCCGACTTTGGCCTACAACAAGGATGCTGATTTACCATTTATTTATTGCCCTGGCAGCGAGTGTTTTGTCAGGGAAGACTTCATTTCTTACTTTAAGTCTTTTGAAATGACTTGTGTAAGAACAATTGCATTTTCTGGTGACTGGAAATTTGAAGTTGAGAAATTAGAGGGGTATTTAGATATGTTGCCTTCGGGTGAGCCGTCCGAAATACTAGATTTATTGGTTCAGTATAATGTTGTAAATGGAAATGAAAAAAAATTCTTCTATTTAGAAGATGGGCAGGAAAACGATTATCTTTCGTGTGATGATTTTGATGTGATGTATCCTACCCTTAAGTTTAAGGGAATATTGGATGAGTATATGGTAGAGACTGAAAATGTTTTCTGGCCTAAGATTAATTGGGGCCTTGTTGATTGAAAATTGTTAGTCAAAATTGTTGTGATTTATAACATTGGGTCTTCACTAAATCGTGTGGGTAAAAATAGGCCTCGCCGCATCCTTCCGATTTCACTCTCATGGTATACATGTCTCATACGATGAAGGTTCTTTATGTATATCTTGAAGGGTAGAAAGAAAAATGGGCGAAAATGAGAACAAATCATATCGATTTTTCTTCCATCCCTCTGAACATTACTTTTCCGTCAGGATCTTTCTCAGCTCCGGGTCGGGTTCCTGCTGAACTAAATCTGTAATTTCCTTCGAAACGGTCCCTTTTCTCAAATCGGATGCAATGACTGGTTTACATTTTTCATAAAGAAATCGGCGAAATTCGGGGTCCTTGACTTCGAGGGTGACCGCCAGGATCTCCGGTACCGGAATCCGGTAGGGCAGACTGTGTCCAAGGTGTTGGATCAGTTTCTGGCGTTCTTCCTCAGCGGTCATCTGATCGACGAGTGCCACCATCTGTAGTTTTGCGTTCCTGTCAGAACGCAGGAGCTTGTACATCCCCTTCAGGGTTTCGCCTTTCGGCTCCAGCAACATGCTTGGGGATGTCTTCAGGACATACTCCACACTTCCTGCATCCAGAAACCCCCATTCAACGCGGTTGAGCATGAGGGCGTTCCGGAATGCGGCATCCGAACTGGACAGGGCCCCGAGGGTAAATGCATCCAGGTACTCGGGTCTCCAGGCAGGGGTGAGGGCTTCCTCACGGATGGACGCATAAAGCGTGTCCCGTTGTGCGGAATCCATCCCGCTTCCCAGATGTGTTCCTGCATATCGATAAAATGCAAGGATCTCCTCTTTCGGGGACAGCCAGGCTCCCCGGTGCAGGATCCGCAGCTGTGTGTCCAGCCCGGTGGCCTTCTGAAAGTAGGCCAAGAGCGTAGCCCCATCCGCTTCTTTCAGCAGTCTGCCCTCCCGCCGCTTGAGCAGCCCATCCAGACTTTTTGCCACCCTGGGATCCTTTTCCTCCTGAACTAGTTTCATCGAGAGCTGGAACAGATCATGCGAGTCCGGCAGGTACATCAGAGCCGGTTTCATGTATTCTCTTCGAACCTTGATTTCAGGGTGGGTGAGCCCCAGGTTCAGGAGCGGAAGATGATCCTCTGCAATGGCAGTGGATTTCCCGGAAGCTCTTGACATCAAGTGTGCGATCCCTTTCTGGGTAAATTCGGTCAGGTCCGTAAACCGATTCTCCAGGACGTCCAGCTCCCCATGCTGAAACAGAGCATAGGCGGCCTGTGGCTCTTGTTCTTCAAAGGCATACTGTTCGAGCAGCGTTTGGCTTTCCGGGGTATCCTGTTCTGCCAGGTAGGTACAGACATCGGCATGTGAGCCCATGTACATCGCCTTTCCACCCGCCAGAATCTCCCGTGCGGCTTCCACTGACATCTGTTCGGGAAAGGCCACATAGATTTTCCGCAAATTCTGCTGCAGCCCATGATGGAGATTGAGACTCACTCTGGTCGGGACATGTTGGGTCAATCCAAAGGCGAAGGGCTCCTGGATCAGTTCATCCTGGATCGTGCGCCGT
Organism: Verrucomicrobia bacterium UBA6053; assembly: GCA_002429065.1. GTDB lineage: Bacteria > Verrucomicrobiota > Kiritimatiellia > SS1-B-03-39 > UBA6053 > UBA6053. The sequence goes on from DIYN01000012.1 coordinate 2,669, forward strand.
CCTCCTCCTCCCCCCCTTGGGATTCCGGAGGCACTGTAGGTAATCGAGCGGATGACAAAGGATGCATGCCCTCCCGGATTAAGGATTGTATGGATATTCTGTCTGTGCATCAGGGAAAAGGTGAGCTCTCCTCCGGGAGTTCGTACCGTGACCTCCTGTCGCCGATTTGAAAGCTTGAGTGGACGAACCGCATAAGCGGGGAGGTTGTGTTCCTTCCCTCCATCCAGGCGATATCCCCAGTTCTCACCGGTACCATTGACAATCCAGGACGTGGGATGCACCCTCTCCATCTCTGTGGCTCTGGGTTCAGGGCGCGTAGAGGCGTTTGCGGAATCCGTCTTTTCTGTTTTTTCCGACGTTGCCGCCTCCCGATGGCATGAGGACAGGGTCAGGCAGAACAGGAGAAATGAAAGTCGAAGTGGAATGGGCATGGCAGTTGTCCTGGATGGATGCGGTGGCATTGAATGCGTGTTTTGTAACATCTCGCTTCCCTCTTCCAGATATTTCTTGTTAGCTTCTCTCCATGACGAAGCCCAATCTGATTTTTATTCTGTGTGATGACCTCGGCTACGGGGATCTCCAATGTTATCAACCGGAAGGGAAAATTCCCACTCCCCATCTGGATGAGCTTGCGGCGGGAGGTGTCCGGTTTACCGATGCGCATGCCAGTACGGCGGTGTGCACACCCAGTCGGTACAATGTGCTTACCGGGCGGTATTGCTGGCGTTCACGTTTGAAGCAGGGCATTGTGTGGGAATGGGATGCTCCTTTATTGGAGGAGGGAAGGACAACGGTAGCCGATCTGTTGAAAGCGAACGGATACCGGACCCACTGCGTTGGGAAATGGCATCTTGGATGGGACTGGGCCTGTTTGGACGGAAGCCGTGCTCATGAACACGTGGAGTTTGGGGTACAGACGACCCGGGGTCCTTCCCGAATGGAACTCGGGTTCCAGATTGATTACCATGCGCGGATCGGAGGGGGACCGGTTGACCGGGGATTCGACACCTATTTTGGCGTCGATGTCCCGAACTTCGCGCCGTACACTTGGTTTGAAAATGACCGTCTGGCTGAGGTACCCACTGCACCCAAAGCTCCCGACCTGTATGGACATGATGGGTTCGCACTGCCCGGTTGGAGGCATGAGGAGATGCTTCCCCGGTTTGTAGACGAAGCGAAAAAGGTGATCGAAGCCGATCATGAAGAGCCCTTCTTTCTGTACATGCCCCTCACATCACCGCATTCGCCCGTGACGCCGAATGAAGAGTTTCAGGGGCGTAGCGGAGCTGGAAATTACGGGGATTTTGTCTGTGAGACTGACTGGGTGGTGGGGCAGGTCATGGAATCACTCAAGGTTGCCGGGAAACTCGACAACACCCTGGTGATCTTTACCAGTGACAATGGACCCGAATGGCGAACTCCGGATGATATCGGGGTGTATGAGCGCTTTGTCGAATACGGACATTCCAGTGTGGGAGAGCTGCGGGGAATCAAACGGGATACCTGGGAGGGAGGGCACCGGGTTCCGTATATTGCGCACTGGCCGGAGAAAATCCAATCCGGCAGCACCTGCAACGAGTTAGTGACCCTGGGGGATTTGATGGCAACCTGTGCTGACATCTGCGGGGTTGAACTTGGTCCCGATGAAGGAGAGGACAGTGTGAGTTTTCTTCCGCTGCTGGAAGGAAAAGAGGGCCCGGTGCGGACCATGTCCATTTTTCACGGCATGAGAGGAACCTTTGCTCTTCGCCAGGGAGACTGGGTGTTTATTGATGCCCCGACAGGCGCGGATTTCCCTGACCGGGAACTGCCGGAATGGAATGAAAACCGGGGCTACACCGATGCGGCAACACCGGGTCTGCTCTACAATCTCACCACGGATCTGGGTGAACGGGAAAACCTGTATGACCAGTACCCGGAAAAAGTGGCAGAGTTCCAGTCGATTCTGGAAGAGCATAAAGCTCTGGCTTCTTCCCGGAAGGCATTCTCCCTTTCAGATGAGGGACTGACGGAGTAGGCGGAATCTATCCGGAACGCGCTCTGCGGTACCGGGCCGGGGTGGTTCCCATTCGTTTGGTGAATTCTCCGCTGAAGCGTCCTGCGTGATGAAAGCCGCAGGAGAGTGCGACATCGAGTATCGGGAGGTTGGTGGTGCGAAGCAGTTCTTTGGCGCGCTCAAACTGCTGCCTGCGGATTTCCTCTTTCGCGGATTCGCCAAATTCCTGCCGGAATTTTTTCTGCAGCGTTTTGGCCGAGTACCCGATCTGTGCACTCACGTGCTCCACGGTGATGCCTTCAAGGGCATGTTCGTGAATGTAGCTGAGGGCGCGGTTTACATACCGATCCGTGCTGACCCGTTTGGCGGTGGACCCTCTGGATTCGATGCCATTGGGAGGAATGAGGATGGGGGAGGGGACAACCGCTCCTGAAATCAGTTGTTCCATTCGTTTGGCCGCATGGAGACCCACTTGATAGCCCCCAATATCAATGCTGGATAACCTCGGGGTGGCGGTTTCACATAGACAGGCATCATTGTCCGTACCCAGAATGGCCAGATCCAGCGGAACGCCGATTCCCAGATCCCGTGCCACTTCGAGAAGTCGTTGCGCCAGTTTGTCTGAAGAGGCATAGACGGCACAGGGGAACTCAAGGTTCGATAAGAATGCAGGGTATCGGGTACTGCGGTCATGGGTGATGGTGTGAACAGCCTGGTCGTGGCAGGACAATTCCTCCAGAAAGCCGGATAGCCGTTTTTTACTGTAGGGCAGGTTGTCTCCGGCAAAGGCAAACCGTTCATACCCCAGTTCCATCAAGTATCGTGCGGCGATTCTGCCTACGTCTTCATTTTGGGGAATCACCTGTGGGAAAGACGGATTTCCGTTGTCCGACACATTGACCACGAACTGACCTTCACGAAGCGGCATGGAGATATTGGCCATGGTGATCATCAACGCATCCGATTGCCTGTTCAGAATTTCGGTGGCACCCTGAATTCCACCCGCCACGATGGACCACTTTGGACTCCGGGGTTCGTAGGCGGACACGCCACGAAGGATGTCGCGGGCATATCCCAGCTCCAATGGAAGCAGACAGAATAGTTTACGGCGGAAGGGGGGCATGAAATTCGAACGTAAGGTCAGTATTTCCGAAAACCGGATTAAATCAATCCGTAAAGCGGATAAACGGGGAGCCATTCTTTGCTAACATGAAGGAAAAGAACCCTCACTCTCACCCCGAGAAACGGAGTGTTCCCGTTGGAGCTCTTCAATCGGGAAAGGCCTCTCAACTGATATGAAACGTTACACCATCTCCCTCACGCTGTGTTCAGTCGGACTTCTCACGTATGGCCAAACCACCTGGGACGGATCCGCCGGGACCGACTGGACGGATGGAGACAATTGGAGTGCAGGTGCTCCAAGTGCAGTTAACGGAGCCCGCTTTGACGGAACAGGCGCAGGATCGAGTGCAAATATCCCATCTTCTACAACAGTTGAAACTTCGGGAATTGATGTCACGGCGGGGCAAGGGGCGGACTTTACCATCGGTTCTCAGGGTGGCAGTCGGGTGATCAACCTTGGAACGGGTGGGATTTCAAATGCGAACGGAGGTGGTCGGTTTTCGATCGACCCCGACATCGTTCTCATGGGAGGAGATCATCTCTGGAGCAACACCGGGAATATTCTGCGTACCCGTTCCGTTAACCTGAACGGAAACAATCTGACCATTACCTCCACCACAACGCATGAGATGTATGGGCAGTTGATCGACAGCACGTCGACCGCGAATCGCACAGTCACCCTCAATGGCGGAACCTATGCACTCAGGAATGGGGGATTTAATTTTGATGGGAGCCTGGTCGTCGATCAGGAGGCGGTCCTTAGATTTGACAGCAATGGAGGAATATCCTCCACGTCCTCCACCATCGACGTGACCCTCCGGAATGGGGGAACGGTTTTCCAGCGACGGTCTGGTCAGACAGACACCATTCAGGGAAGTCTGATTTTTGAAGGAACCACTGGCGCGAACAATGAAATCGAACTCGATGGTCAAACCTACACCGTGGGAGCCGCCAACATTTTGAGCCTGGACGGGAGTCTCAATACTCTTGATTTCACAAATCCGGGTGGTGGGGATTATGGGGATGCGGCTGGCTTGTTGTTGCTGCGGGAAAATGGGAGTTTGAATCTGGAGGTCAGTGCGGATCTCGACACCTCGGATTTGATTGATTTCGATGATGGAAATGGGCGTCGGGGAGGGTTTGAATTCGGTTCCAATACCTCCCTGGGGATCTCCCTCCTGTCCGGAACCCTTGAAGTGGGAGATACATTCACTATTATTCACGGCGCGAATTTCATTACCGGGACACCGACAACCTCCTCTGAATGGTCTTATGCAACCGTGGTCAATGGTGACGGAGGGTTTGATGGCGTCATCACGGTGATTCCCGAACCGGGAACCCTTTCCCTGGTGATGCTGACCGGAATAAGTGCATTCGCTCTTTTCGGGCGTACACGTCGCTAACCCATACGCTCAGGGCGACATCTCCATGCCCCGGTCCCCGTTCCGGTAGTCACCGGGAGAGCAGTTCATGTAGGACCGGAACATCCGGGCGAAATACTGACTGCTTTCGTATCCACATTCAAACGCAATGTGGGTGATGCTCTCCTCGGTGTGCTCCAGGAGGTTGCAGGCTTTCTGGATGCGGAGCCGGTTCAGGAAGTTGATGGGGGTGTCACCGGTTGCAGATTTGACCAATGCGGAAAACCTGCTCCGCTTCAGACCGCAGCTCTCGGCCATTTCATCCAAAGGGGCGGTGGATTCCGGATGACGACTGACCGCTTCAATCCATTGTCGCACCCGTTTGTCCGCCTCCGGAATCCGGGGAGGATTCTGAGGGGCATCCCCCTGGAGAAGAGTTTCCAGATCGAGGAGGAACAAGCTGATCAGGTGCGGGAGTCTCAGGGAGGCCTGTTCGGTTTGGGCCTCGTATTCCCCGGCAATTTCCGCCAGCAAATTCCCAAACGATTCCGGCACGGGAAGGCAGCGGACGGGGGTGCGGAGCAGTAAGTCCTCAAGCATCGACCATCTCGTTTCGGAATAGGGAACCCCCGGTGGCATCTGCAGCCTCCCGGGCCGTTCGCCGACGTTCAGAATAAACCACTCCAAATGGAGACCCCATTGAAAGCGCTCCACCCCTCCATGACGTTCCCATGGAAGGGTGAAGAACAGATCCCCAGGCTGAACGGGAAGGATTTGGTCTTCCACCGCCCAGCGGGCATGTCCTTTCCGTAGATATACGACTTCCAAACCATCATTGTAATGCTGTTCTAAATCCAGCCGGATTTTTGCTCCCTCGTGTTTTCCGGCAAGGGTGATGGGGATGTTCATGTGTACGATTTACCATTAATGGATCCGGAACGCAAAGAGGTTTCCAATGTGATACGAGCGGAAGAAAAGGAGTTTTCTATGAGTTCAGTCAAAGACATCGACCCTAACTATCGCGTGGACTGGTATCGTATTCCTCTCTCGAAGGAAGTGCTGGAAGAGTTGAACACCCGCAGTGATGCCAAGGGGTTTCTTCAGGCAGGCGGTTTCCTGCTCTCTATTGTGGCAACCGCGATTCTGCTGGGATACACCCTGACCCACCTGGCCTGGGGATGGTGGATTCCGGCCCTGATTCTCCACGGGACAGTGTCCTCCTTTACCTTGAACGGTATTCATGAACTGGTGCACGGCACCGTGTTCAAAACGAAGAATCTCAACGAGGTGTTCTCCTGGATTTTCGGCATCTATGGGATGTGGAATTCTCCTGCCTTCTGGGCGAGTCATTCCGAACATCATAAATACACGCTGCACGATCCGGAGGACTCCGAAGTCATTGTGCCGATTACGCATGACCTGAAAGGGTTTCTCCTGCGCAGCACCATCGAACCCAATGCCCTGCGCTGGTTTTTCACCACCAACTTCAAACTCGCCCGGGGCATTCCCATCGACGAGTGGGGCGAACATCTCTACGGCGATAAAGAGGTCCGGCACAAAATTTTCCACCATTCCCGGGTGGTGCTGGCTGTGCATGCCGGGATCCTGCTTGTGTCGATTGTGATGGGATGGTGGTGGCTGCCGATCATCACCACCCTGCATGTTTGTTATTTCAAAGGGTTGAATTTCCTCCTCAATGAGACTCAGCACATCGGCCTCCAGGATCATGTGAGTGATTTCCGGCTGAACTCGCGGACCTTTTACTGCAACCCGGTCTTCCGGTTCCTGTACTGGCATATGAACTACCACATCGAGCATCACATGTATGCCGGCGTGCCCTGCTACAACCTGCACAAGCTGCACAAGGCCATCAAATCTGAACTGCCCTACACGTTCAAAAACGTTGCCGAGACCTGGTTTCATATCATTACCTGCATCTACCGTCAGAAGCACGAACCGGGCTACGTGTATGTACCGGTCATTCCTGGAGGGGATCAGGCGGAAGAAGTGGGGTCGAGGGTGGTATCGCGCGACACTCCGTCATCGGCCTCGGTTGTCACCGCCGATTCCATTGCGGCTCCTCCCTCGGATCGTCCTTACAAAACCTGGGAATGCACGGTCTGTGGATTTATCTACGATGAACGTCAGGGGCTGCCGGAAGAAGGGATTGCTCCCGGAACCCGATGGGAGGACATTCCGGATGACTGGCGGTGTCCGGATTGCGGCGTAGCCAAGGCGGATTTCACCATGAAAGAAATTCGCCCTCCCGAGGATGCGTCCATGATTCCCTCCACCGTGGATGTGGGCAGCGCTGATCCCATTGTGATGGTGGGGTCCGGGCTTGCCGTGTTTCAAACCGTACGGGAGTTCCGGAAACTCAATCCCAGGAAAGAAATCCTCGTGGTGACACAGGAGGATGGGGGAGTATATTACAAACCGTATTTGTCGAATGCCCTTCGTCAGGGAAAAACGGCAGACACCCTGGTCCAGAAAACGGCTGCAGAAGCAGAGGCGGACCTCGGGATCCGGATCATTTCTCACCAAAGGGTACAACGCCTGGACTGTGACCGCAAAACCCTGCATCTGGAGGGTGGGGAAACGCTGATGTATAGCCGGCTGGTACTTGGAGTCGGAGCCGAACCGACGGCTCTTCCGTTTGAAGGCCTCTACCGGGTGAACAGCCGTCTCGACTATGAGCGGTTCCGGGGCGCGTTACCCGATAACGGTCATGTCGCGATTATTGGCGCCGGACTGGTGGGCTGTGAGTTTGCCAATGATCTGATTTCAAACGGATATCGCGTGTCGGTGTTTGATGTGGCGGAACGTCCGCTGGCGGCCTTCACCTCCGACACCGAGTCACAGGCCCTGAAGCAGGCCTTGGAATCCATCGGAGTGTCCTGGTACCTTGGACGCAAGATCACGGGTGTTCAGGGAGGAAAGCTGCTGGAGACCGAACAGGGGGATCGCGTGACTGCGGATATCATCCTTTCTGCAGTCGGACTCACGCCCCGGACCCGGGTTGCGCGAGAGGCAGGTCTTTCCTGTGCAAAAGGGATTGTCGTGGATGAATATCTCCGAACATCGGACGCCAATGTGTTTGCCCTTGGGGATTGTGCCGAGATCCGGGGGATGTGGTATCCTTTCATCGACCCGATTCTGAAATCCGCACCCGCCCTGGCCAAAACATTAGCGGGAACAGATACGGCGGTTTCATTTCCTGAGTTCGTGGTGAAAGTGAAAACCCCGGCCTATCCGTTGGAACTCCCATTTCATTCCCCGCCCTCTTCAACAGAGTTGGCGACTGAGAGCTCTTCCCCGGGTCTTTAGAGCGGTACTGTCATCTGTCCGGCCCGGCGGATTCCTGTCTGTTGACACTGTGAGCAGGCAAGAATGCCTGCTTCACCTTTGTTCCGACCGATTTCTCTTTCCTGCAGAGTGGGGAAGCATATGCCTGAGGAATCCGGAATGAACCGCCCCCGCTATGAAGCATCTGTTTCTCGTCCCCGTCCTCCTGATTCCCTTACATCTCGTTGCTCAGAACACCAATCCCGGGGACGTCCACCTGGTGGGTTTCACCCGCACTCAGGGTGGAAAAGGAGGGGAGGTGATACGGGTGACCACCCTGAAAAACGAGGGCCCCGGTTCTTTAAAAGCGGCCTTGGAAACCAAAGGCCCCCGGATTGTGGTGTTTGAAGTCGGGGGCGTGATCGACCTTGCACAGACCAACCTCTCGATCACGGAGCCGTTTCTCACCCTGGCAGGGCAGACCGCACCTTCCCCGGGAATTACACTGATCCGTGGGGGAATGAGGATTGAAGCGCATGACGTCATCGTGCAGCATATCCGTATCCGACCGGGCGATGTGGGGGATCCGAAGCAGAGCGGGTGGGAGCCGGATGGCTTGAGTACCGTAGGGGCCAACGCACATGACATTGTGGTGGAGCACTGCTCCTTCACCTGGGCCACGGATGAGAACCTGAGTGCCTCCGGTCCCCGCCTGGAGGGTCCGGAAGCAACCTCCCGCAGGATCACCTTCCGTCACAACATCATTGCCGAATGCCTCAGTGACTCCACCCATGCGAAAGGGGAACATTCCAAAGGCACCCTGATTCATGATTTCTGTCAGGACATTGCCGTGATCGGGAACCTCTACGCACATAATCTGGATCGTAACCCCTATTTCAAAGCGTACACCACAGGGGTCATTGTGAACAACCTGATCTACAATCCGGGTAGAAATGCCATCCAGCTTGGTTACTGGGGCAAAGAATGGCAGAAATCCACCTACAAGCCGGTCAATGCCAGGGTCAGCGTTGTCGGCAATGTGATGCGTCATGGAGCAGATACCCGGAAAAACCTCGCGCTGGTCAGCGACAAAGGGGATGCCTACCTGGAGGATAATCTAGCCTTTGACCGCGGGGGGAAACCGGTCCCGCTGACGACGAAAAAGATTACCCTTCTGCAGGAAAAACCGGTTTGGCCGGAGGAATTGAACCCACTTCCGGCTGAGAATGTGGAAACGTACGTGCTGCAGAAGGCCGGTGCCCGTCCCTGGGAGCGAGATGCCATCGATGCCCGGATCGTGGAGCAGGTGAGAACCCGGAAAGGGCGCATCATCGACTCACAGGAAGAAGTGGGCGGATATCCCCATCTCAACCCCACAGAACGGAAACTGAATGTCCCGGCGGAAAACGTGCAGGCGTGGCTGGAAACCTTCACCGCAGAACGGGACTAGTCAGCGGCAGGATACAGCTATCGGTTTATTGTGAATGAAGCAGCGGTCTGAGGAAAACGCTCTTACCAGAACTTCCACCAGGGCTTCTTCTTTTTCACGTTTCGTGAAGGTCCTTTCGGTGTCTTTCCATCCGGAAAGGATGCCAGTGCAGGATCCGGGGGAGGCGGTGGCTCTTCCTTCCGGTGGTCCGGCATGACATATCCTTTCGCCGGGTGACGGACCTCAGGTTTCCACCGCTCTCCCTTTAGAATCGCGTTCACCCGTTTGACATAAGGAGCCCCCTTTTCAGGATCCACCATCTGGATGAAATAGGCATACCCGCGAATAGCGGAGAGCACATCTGTCGCCCCATTCCAGTGCTTTCCTTCGATGCCGTCTCGTTCAATATGATGCAGCAGCGCACGGAACCGCTTCAGGGTGCCTCTGTTGATGCTCAGCTTTTCATTCACCACGATGCCGGTGACCTCCTGCCGGCTCCCTTTGCTCATGATGCGGAGTTTGTCAGGGTGAAGCTCAAACCCTTCCTCCTGAATCACGGCCTGGCTGCGCCAGAGTAACTTGGGTAGATCGGCCCGGAATGAGGAGGGGCCCGAAAAGGTAACATCATCCGCATACCGTGTGTAGGTCAACCCCAGTTGCTTGGCGATGCCGGACATACGGGCATCAAACCTCCGGCAAATGATGTTGGTGATCGCCGGGCTGGTCGGGGCGCCCTGGGGCAGATGGCGGTCCCCGCGGTGAAGGAAATACCGTTGCCCATCCAGTTCCACTTCATCGAGTTCCGGTTCTGTGCAGAGCAGTCCCAATACGCTGGAGAGTTGTTCTGAGTAACCGAAAGAGCGGAACATTCCTTTGACCCTCGGATAGGTAAGGGTAGGGAAAAAGTTACGTAAATCCATGTTCACGACAAGGTCTGCGCCCACATGGGGGGATGCATTGCTGCAAATCGAACGCCCGGGAACAAAGCCATGAGCGGCATCGTGTAGAGGAACCTTCGAGAGCAGGTGTTCCAGAATCCAGTACTGCACAAATTTCAACTGAGGCATGGGAGCCGAAATCAGGCGTTTCCCTCCCGATTTTTTCTGCAGATAAAAACGCCGGTAATGACTGAATTTCGACACCCGCCGGTGGTAAGCCAGGAAACGGATTCTCCCCACCTGAAGCTCCATGGCACTGGCCAGATCTTCGATCAATTCCAGCACGGGGAGGCCCAGATCCTCGAGACGGCCGCGGTGACACTCGGTATGGTTCAGCCCTCCTGAAACACCCTCACCCAGCCAGGGGATATCCCTCTCTTTTTTCTCGGCCCAGAGCCGTGCCCGTTCAAGACGTTCTTGTTCCCGTTTTTCTCTGGTTTCCAGGCGGCGCTGCCGTGCTTCCTCTTTCCGGGTCTTGTGGATGTCCGCCAGTATCCGTTCTCGGCTCTCATACCGCTGCTGTTTCTGGATCAGATCATGGAGTTCTTTCTGCAGTTCCGTCCGGCGGTCCAGGAATTCCTTTGTCAGTTTGGGTTCGGGTTTTGATTCATCCCAGAATCCCAGCCGGGTCATTTCCCGTAACTCGAAAGACTCTTTCCCTCCCAGAGATTTAATCATCTCCCACAGGGCTTCCCGACTGGTGGGCACTTCAGACATCGTGCCCTCCTTTCAGAAAAGCACCAACCGCGACGGGACCACATAAAGCCTTCGCGCAATGCTCAGGATGGGGGAGGTCAACTCCAGCGAAACCACCCCGGTGGCTGCTTTCGCTTCCCGGAAGCCATACCGGAAAGCGGCCACCGGGGTGAGTTTCGCACAGTAAAGAGCTCACCCGTGAGGCGTGGCCAGTCTTTGTGCATGGACGCCGATCCAGCGCCCGGTTGGCAAGGTGGTGGGCCCCGCCGCGGTTGGAAAAAAACAAATCAGTCCCCATGATGTTGCCTCCAAATCATGCGGGTGGCAAGCATACATTCGCATGGTCCTTGCCGGAGTTTATTCTGCAGGAAGAAATTGCAGTCACAGGTTCCGGAGACCAGCCGTTCATCCGCATCAATTCTCAACTCCGGATGATAGGTCCGGTTCTTGATCGTGACGGTGCCATGCAGGGTGGTGCCTGATGCATTCGACTGATGGATGCGGGCCTTGACCGCACCACTGGCCGCCAGCCGGCTGGCGGAGGCTTCCCGGTCATTGGCAAAGCGTAACTGTTCCATCGGAAGAGGTTCACGGCTTAGCTCCCGGGCCCGGTACACATCCTGCTGAATATCGTAAATCACCCTGCCTGCCTGGGTGTAGGTTCCCAACGCTCCCAGAATGACATCCCGTTCAAGTCCCAGGCGGTTGGACAGGTCATCCGCACTGGCAAACCAGGATTCTTTCAACGCCTCGAAGATCCGGGTGGCCGTCTCTGCATCCACGGCTTTTCGGGGAGCCAGTAAATCGAACTGACCGGCACGGGACCAGTCATTCACCGTCCATCCGGATAATCCGAGTGTGAAGTTCATCTCCCCGAGGTCCGCAATGTAAAAACTGGGCATGCCGCTGCCGAGGAGTTGGACCGTGAACGAACGTGCAAGTGGAATCAGCCGTTCTAAAATGAGAAGCCGCCGTCTTCCCCATACCCGGATTTCTTTCTCTTCCGTTCCGTGATAGATGGAACGGGGGCAATCCACTGTGAGGTTCCACGGTTCGAACCGTACTTGCACGGGATGTCCCGGGCGCAGACAGTACCGCATCGAACGGGGACCTTTTTTCTCTTTGAGTCTGCGGAGTACAAAACAGAAATTGTGCACATCCATTGGATGGAGCGTGATGCGGGTCGCATCCAGTGTCATGGCGGAACTGACCTGCAGAAACCCTCTGACCCAACTGTCCGGCAATTCAATTTTCTGTTCCCGGTAGCGGTCCTCATGCGTGGTGTGGACATCGAATCCGGACGGGTCGACCTCAAGCTCGGTTTCTTTATAGTTCCGGATTTTCTGGAACTCATTGTACAGAGTGTCCGAATAATCAATGTTGGTTGTCCCGCAGGCAAACTCCCCGACGTCCTGAAAGACATTGTAGCTGCAGCTCAGTTTTCCGTACGAGGATTCGTCTCTGCTGAAACACTCAAAAAACAATTGGTCAGGGTGAACGGTGATCACGGGATCCAGGATGATCCACAGCGCCCGGTTTTTGTGATAGAGATATTTCCAGTACGCACTGCGGGCCTTGTAGAAGGGACCCATAATCCGACTGCTCTGAGCCCGCATATCACTCAATTCAGCCCGGAGCTTTGCAATCTGCCCTTTCAGGGCCTCTGATTCACTCAACCGTTCCCCCACCCAAATATCCTCCTGATCACGGAGCCATGCGGTATACTCCGACAAGTCCCTGGGGGTGAAACGATGATCACTGACCACAACGTCGTGAAGAGCGGAGATGGCTTCCCGGAAGCCGACCTGACTGCGGAGCTTGCCCCGGAAATAGGTGGGATCCCGCAAGGTGTCCGGAGCAAAGGACATCTGCGAGGCCGAGGCGGTTGTCGCGACCGAACTCTTGCCCGCATACCGGTAGTTGAATTCCATCAACAGACCTCCCGGGTAGGAGGTTCCACCAGCGTCATCACTCGGTCAATAGAGGGGAATCGGCGCTGAATGGCTGCAATGGCTTCAATACATCCTGCACGGTCCCCCACCGCCATTGTGGCGGCCTGACGGTTGAAAATCCGGATGGCCAGTTTCGCGACCTCCTCATGGTGCATGGCCTCCTTCGTCAGGAAGGCGAGCACACGGTCTTTGGCAACCCGTCCCCGGTTGACCTGACACAGAACCGTGACGAAATACGGTTCGAGTTCTGTTAATCTCGTCAGGCTGCCACTGGCAAAACGCTCCAGATAATTGGAGACGAACATCTGCAGGTCGGCAGAGGGATGCTGGCTCAATTTTAAAAGATACGTGGTGCCATGCTCCTCCTGGAAGTACCGCGTGATGAGCTCCCTCCCGAATGCCCGCACTTCCGGCTTTACAGAATCTGCGATCGAGATGAGCACATCCGGATTCCATTCCTCTTCCCGGAGTTGTTCCCGGAAAAAGCTGAAGGCAAACGCCTGGGTATCCTCCCAGTCGGAATCCACGATTCGTACCGCTTCCTCCAGTTCGTATGTCACCCGTTGGGGCATCTTCAGATAGACGGACCGGGCCAATTCCCGAATGGAGGCCTGTTCATGGCTGGCAAGCGTGACCAGCCGGCGCATCGGCAGTTGGCCTATCTGATCCCGTGTTGCTAACAGATGTCCCCCGAGCTCCTGGGCTCTGGCATAGGGGCAATCAATCAGACGGCTCATATGCGTGTCCGGAATCACCTCCAGTTGCCCACTCAACGGTCCGGTCAGCAATGTGTAAAGATCATCGTGTAAGCCCTCAAACCGTTCTTTTCTTGCAAGCAGGGGATAAAGCTGTTCCACAAACTCTCTGGAAAACTGAGCGTTTTGTGCAGCCAAACGCTCAATGATCGGATGTGCCTGCTGCCGCATCTCCACATGCGGTGAAGTGGCAAATTTTGCAATCACGGCGTAGCGGGTCAACAATACCTCATCGGGCAATGATCCAAACAGTTCCACTCCGGCCCGGCGGGCGGCGGGAGAGGACGCCTCGAGCAGGGTGTCAAACACCGAGTCATCAAGCTGTTCGGCGGGTGTCTGGTGATGGAGAAGCAAGCGGGCTCCAAATGCCTGTAGTTCTCCTTCGGAATGAGACAGCAGGGAGTGGATCTGCCCGAGGTCCATCACGGCCAGTGCCGGACCGGCAATGGTGAGGAGCGTCTCCCCCGCCTCCCGGACCAAGGCGGCCGTTTCCTCCGAAGCCTCCAAGGCCATCAGCCTGGGAAAGACGTCCATGGCGAGTTCCTGCATCCAGGTCTCAGTGGGAAGAAGGCGGGGCACCTGCTCACGCACGGTCCGGTGAAGGTCTGGATCCGGACACAGGAGCAAGGCGGCGATCACGGACTGTTGGGTGTAAAACACCTCAGGCTGATCGTTCATCCAGCCCAGTGCCAACTGCCGCGCCTCCGTGACCGGGCACGTGGCCAGCCCGATCACCAGTTCCAGATGCGGATGTTCGGGGTCGTAAAGGCTCCGGGCCAGTTCCATCGCCAGTTCTGCCGTGCCTGCATGGGAATGTTGCAGGAAGGCGACCAGGTCGCCGATGGAGACCCGGGTGGCAAACTCCGGGTTGGCCCGGAAAATCTTTACCGCCATGTCCAGAACCGCACTGCACCCGCTTTCCCTGAGAAGACGGAACACCGAATCAGGATTGCGGTTCCAGATTTCAGGGAACGCCTCTTCGCGTTGTTCCGGTGCAGCATGTCCAGGTTGGTAGTCTCCCTGGCACCTCCAGGAGGTTAAGGGGGAGGATGCCTCATACCGGGGGCTGTTCCGGTAGAGGATCTGATTCAGCAGCGGGTAATCCCACTCATCATACCAGATCTCCCCGAATGACCGGCTGGACCAGTCATAGGTGTAATCCCGACGCGGTTTTTTCCGGTCCTCCTCCACGAAGTGAAGCAGGGTTTCGGTTGCGAGACGGCAATACCGGTCCTGATTCAGTGTCCCGCAGTTCTGCAGCATGCGGAGACTGCGGCGCCGGAGGTAGGCCCGGGTTTTGTTGGAGTAGGCCACTCCCGGATCCGGCTGGGACATGGCCTTCTCGATTCGTATGTAGTTTCCATTTACCACTACATGGCCCCACTGGCTGCGGTAACTTTCCGGGGTGTGTTCCAGCCGGTAGTACAGCAGACCCAGGACTTCATCATCATCCCGGAACTCCGCGAGTTTCAGGATCTGACGTATCCCTTTGAAACTGCGGGCGGCGAAGGGTACGTACTCCAGCAGTGCAAGCAGGTCATCCCGGAGATGGGCAATATAAGGGCTCAAGAGGTAGAGGTCGTAGAGGGGCGTCCAGGCACTGCGCAATCGCCTCAGCGCAGTGTGCAGACCTTCTGCCCGATGTGCAACCTCCGGCTTCCACGCATCGGAAAACCCCGGCGGGAAACGTTGTTGGATCGCGGCAATCTGTTGAGCCCGACCCTCCTCCTGTTCAAAAGCCAGCAGTGCGGCTTCGCAGAGCCGTTTGGCCGGCTCAAATTTGCTGGTGGCTTCCAGATCCCGCAAGGCGTCAAGACTCGCAGCTGTTCCGCAACGCCCCAGGGCCCATGCCAGAGCGTGATCCACCATGTCTCCATCTCCGGCAATTTGGATCAGGCTGGGTTCCGCCTCCTTCAGACGTAACTCTCCGGCCCGCCACAGAAGCCGACTGAGAGGCCAGTTCGGTGCAGGGTCTCTGTGCCCGGAAGCCGCAGCCTTGAGGTACTGCAGGATGCGTTGGCCGCGTGGCGTTTCAGACGGGTTGTGATCCTCCGTCCCGGGGATCTCCGCTTGAGCCGGATCAGAAGGGGGCGGTTCCTCCTCCTGAAACCGGTACCCCTTTTTCCGTTTGCTTTCAACCAGATCCTGAAAGGTCGACTCGGCGTCCGCTTCTGAAACCGGAAACGTGGTTTTCGTTCCCTCGCGGAGGGTGTTGCCGCGTCTCCCATACCGAAAATTGACTACGTATTCACCTGGACCTGCCTCACACAGGTCCACCTCGTACACTTTATCCGAGTTCCCCTGTTGATAGTGAAGGCGTGCCTGCCGAATGATTCGCATGACCACACCCTACGTGGGGAAGTGTGGCGGGAAAAACAAAAAAAGTGAAGAAAACGCGCGGAATGCGGGTGAAGGGCGGCGGTTGAGGGAACGCAGCCCTCAAGGGATCGGTTTTGATCCCCTCATGTAAGGCGAAGCATCACGCAAACCAAATCCGCAGGCTCTCTGCAGATGCCTTAACGGCCTCTTCGCCGAAGACCTCCAGAGTGGTGGGACCCTCGAACCCGATCTTCTTCAGTTCCGCAGCAATTTCGGGTAGTCCAATCACACCCTCACCCAGAGGAATGAGACCCATGCCGCAGCCAAACATCTGACCGCGTTTAGGTTCCCACTCTGCATCCAGATCCTTCCAGTGCACGTGCTTGATCCGGTCAGCAAAACGTTCGATGTACGCAAAGTTGTCACCGCCACCCAGCCAGAGGTTTCCGGTGTCCAGATTGAGACCGACGGTCTCCGGATGGCCCAGACGCTCCAGTAGTTCTGCGGTAGCATCCACGGAGTCCGTCAGGATGCCATGTGGTTCGAGAAGGAGATCGATTCCCAGTTCGGCCGCCCACTGCACCGGCCAGTACAGTTTTTCCACCACACTGAAGATACGTTCTTCATGGGACAAGGATTCACCAAACGGTGTTTTCGGATCGCCCTCTGTGGTGATGACCTGTTTGACCCCGAGATCCCGGGCCAGGCGGATGGCTTTGATGATCTGTTGGGTGCCGTAGGTGTCCGGCCCGGTGGGATCGAGAAGATTTGCATGCGCACAGACCGCAGTCAGGGTGAGTTGGTTCCGTTCCACCATCCCCCGCACGCGTCCCGGATGGGCATCCAGGCTGGCGGCGGCGGTGAAACCGAATTCGTTGCCGAGAATCGCACCGTCATGGCTGTCGGTCAGGTCGGCATAATCGAACCCCATGGCCCGGATGGCCTCAAATTGGGGTTCAAGGGTCGAGAAGGGGTTTACGAGAGCGAAGCATCCAATTTTGATCATGAAAACAGGCTCTCATGTCTCCAGAGTCTTGACGTTCACACCTGTCCGTGGAAAATAATACACATGAAGGATTCGCCCGGACGTGTCTATCAGGCGGATGATTGCAGCCCTCTGGTGTTGGCGGAACAGAGAGGGGAGGTAGCCCTGTCCGGATTTGGCCGCGGACAGTATCCGGGCCTCCGTCTCCGACCGAACCGCCTGCCGGGGTTGAGGTCGATTGGGGTCTGGGATGCCGTGGGACGGCAGACCTGGGGCCTTCCGTTTCACCGGAATGAAGGAATTGAAATCTGTTATCTTCTGAACGGCCAGACCCCCTTCGCCACCGATGCGGAGAGCTGGTGGCTGCAGACCGGCGATCTGACCATCACCCGTCCCTGGCAGCGGCACCGCCTGGGCGATCCCCATATCACTCCCTGTACATTGTTCTGGTTTATTCTGGATGTGGATGCCTCCACATCCTCAGGCAGTTGGAGCTTTCCGGATTGGATTGCCCCGGATGCTGAGTCCCGGCTCGAACTGCTTCGGATGTACCGTCAGAATCCCCGTTGTCATTTGGTGGATGAGGGTGCCCAACTCCGGGGTGGGGTGGAACAGCTCTGCACTTGCCTTAAGACGGATCAGGGAGACCTGACCACGGCGTCCCTGGCTGCGGGGATCAACCAGCTTCTGGTCACCGTGGCGAAAAGGCTGGCGACAGATCCCGAAACCCGCATGCAGGACCCCCGCGGCTTTGATGCTACGATCCGTCAGTTTTACACGGGACTGGAATTGAGTGTGGACAAAGCAGCTGAGCCCTGGACGGTGGAGGAAATTGCCCATGCCTGCCGGGTGGGGAAGAGCTACCTCAGCACCGCATGCCGACGGCTGTTTAATCACAGCCCGGTCGGTCAGTTGAATGCCATCCGCCTGGACCATGCGGCCGGACTGCTCCGCAAACGGGATGACCTTTCCGTCACCGACATCGCCTTCCGCTGCGGGTTTAATTCCAGCCAGTATTTTGCCCGCTCGTTCCGGAAACGGTTTTCGCTCACACCGGGAGCATGTCGCCCTTCCGCCGAGGATTAAACCAGGGCGTTCAGAAACCGACTGCGTTCATCCGGAGTGAGTTCCCGTTGGCCCGCGTTGGCATTCTGGATGGCCTGTGCCGGAGTCTTCGCCCCGGGGATGGTGACCGGAAGGGTGGGGTGACTGAACGAGAAGCGAAGGGCCGCCTCCACCATCTCGACACCTGGCGCCACTTCGAGGGAGAGACCCGCAACCTGATCCGCTCTCTCCAAAAAGCGGTTGTGACCGGTGCCACCCGGATTCCATGCCGCCCGGACGGCATCATCCTCTGCGAAGACACTGCCGGCATGGTACTGTCCGGAGAGCATGCCCTGGGCCAGGGGGCCCCGGATCATCACCGCGATCCCGTGTGCGCTGCAGTAGGGGAGCAGCTCCTGTTCCGCCCGCCGGTCCAGCAGGGAATACCGAAGCTGGATGACATCGCAGTCCCCGTCCCGGTTAAAGCGCTTCAACACATCAAGAGAGTCCGTGGAAATCCCGCAGGCCCGGATCAGCCCCTGCTGTTTCAGGATTCGGAAGGTTTCCACGTACAGATCCGGGTTCTCAATGTCCCCCTCATGACACAGCAGCACATCCAGCCAGTCTGTGCGCAGACGGAACAGGCAGGCATGGGCACACAGCCTGATCAGGTCGGTGCTGGTTTTCGGAACCGCATCCCCGCTCCGTTTTCCCCAGTTGCCGATCTTGGTCACGAGGGTGACCTGGTGACGGATCCCGGTCAGAGCCTGTCCAAGCAATTCCTCACTCCGACCGTGGGGGATGCCATAGGATTCCGCCGCATCGAACAGGGTGATACCGTGATCAAACCCTGTCCGGATGGTGTCGACTGCCTGTAAGTCCGACACATGCCCCCACTGCCCGCCAATGTTCCAGGTTCCCATTCCTACAGCCGAAACCGGCCATCCGAGTGTTCCAAAAGGGCGTGTCAGCATGTGTTCAGTCTCCTTGGGGTTCCGTAAGGATTCTCATGGAGAGAACCTGAAATCAAGTTCCAGGTGTGGCCTTGAGGACTGAATCCGCTGGATGCGTCGTTTCTTTCGCCCCCCATTTTTCCGGCCGTTTGATTCCAAGGGGGGTCAGGTGAATGACAACGCAGGACGATCCGCGACCAGAATCCGGTAGGTTTCGTCGAATGTCTCACCTTCTGAAACGGTAAATCCTCCCAGAATGGTAGGTCCCACAGAGAGGTAAGGGAACCGTTCCCGGAAGGCAAACCAGCCGAAGTCACTGTTCTGTTCGATGGTCACCGACGCTACCGGGGGTGTCCAGTGACCATCGACCTTGTTGGAAAAACCAACCGACTTCGCCGTGGTTCCGGCGGCTTCTTGATATGTCACCGGCTGACCGTCACATTCCACAGTGCCCATGTTTTTGCCCCCCCAGCACCAGGCCCAGGGCAGACGGATCCCCAATCCGTGGTAGTTGATGTTCCGTCCATCCTCGAGCTCCAGCAGCCAGAAGCTGACATCCAGTTCATGATCCCGCAGGGCGGTGCGTCTGGTGTGCCAGGTCCATTCGTAGGCAGTTTCGAGGGGCCGGCAGGTGATGGAACGGGTTTCCTGATAGGTGTGCAGACCTCCCATCTCCTCCCGCCAGAGAATCTCCTGCCGGAATCCCCCTTCGGTTCCGGTGGTGGACTGAATATCCTGTACCCCGCAATGACCGCTCCCGGGGTCCTCCTCCCAGAAGTTCACGTCGGTGGTTTTCAGTGCGTACATCAGTCCCTTGTGATGTCGGTGATCGATGGGGCTGACCATGGTCACAGGGTGTCCGGCAGGCGTGTACAGTTCCCGGAAGTGGGGTTTAAACAGGTCATTCAACACGTATACCCCTGCGATCTGACCTTCAGGTCCTCTGAATTCGATATGGGTCTCTGTCAGCGTGTGCGTCATCTTAGGTTCCTTCGAGTTGTTCGACGGATACGGTCATACCCGTCTGCATGCTCTTCGCGATCGCCTCCAGCACCGCGATGGTATTGAAGTTGATCTCGAGGGTGTTTTCCGTGGGGGTGCGACCTTTAAGAATGGCCTCCCGGAAGTGGAGTAACTGAAGGGAAAAGGGGCTGCCTTTTTGATCAGGATAGGTCTTGTTTACCTCTTCGGCAATCGGGGTGTAGTCTCCGAACATGGCCATAAAATCGTCAATGTGCGGGTCTTCACTCACCATGGTGTAGGGGCCGGCATAGTCACCGATCTTGTTGTTCTGGAAGAGGCTTCCCCGTTCTCCAAACAGCACCAGACGCTGCGCATAGGGGATGCGGGGCGGCTGATACGAGGCATGAAGAGTTCCCGTCAATCCACCGCTCATTTCAAACAGTGCGGAACAGGAGGATTCAGCCCCTGCAGTAAAGGGAGGATCAAAACGTCCTTTCGCGGTGACATTGATATAATCCTGCCCGGTAATGAACCGCAGAATGTCCAGAGGGTGTACGCCTACGCTGGTGCAGATGCCGCCACCTGCTTTTCTTCCATTGAGAATCCAGTGATCCGAATTGCCCCGGGTGTAGCCGTGAATATTCTGCCAGATATTCAGGTCGAAGGTAAGAGGGGTTCCGAAGCGTTCTCTGCTCTGGACAAAGTCTCTGAGCCACCAGGCTTCGGGGTCAAACCTCTGCATTTGCCCCACCTGAACAAATGCCCCCGGACGTTCTTTCGCCTGAAGCTGCCTCAGTTCCTCCAGGTTGAGGGTTACCGGTTTTTCGATGAGAACCGGAATCCCGCGTTCGAGGAAAAAAAGTCCACCTGGCAGATGAGCGTCATGCGGGGTGGTGAGAATCACCCCGTCGAGTTCAGTCCCGACCCCGTCATGCATCGATTCCATGGTTTCAAACACGGCGGTGTCAGAGCCAAAGCGTTCCGCCAGTTTCTCAGCATGAGCCCGGGAGGGATCACAAACGGCGACCACCCTGAACTGATCAGGACAGGACAGGACGGCTTTGGCATGCTGATTGTAGGCAATACCGCCGCAGCCGACAAAGGCGATGTGGAGAGGGGAAGTGGAGGGCGTCATAAGCAGAAAGGGAAGGTGAGTGAGGTGGCGGCATGGAGTGGGGGCACGGTGACGGCTAGGGAACATCCACCCAGTCATCTGAGCGGAAAATCAGGACCGGCCGGTCATTCGCTCCGAACAGGTTGGCCCAGGGAACATGTTTGTATCCGAAGGCATACCGTACGGCGACTGGATCCGGAACCTGTGGACTTGAGACATGGAGAGTATCCCCCACCACCGTTGCGTCGGCCCAGTGAAACACCTGATCCCGACCGGAGAGAACAAATCCGGTGATGCGTCCGTCACCCAGGACCTTGAACCCGTCACCGACCCCGTCGAAATGGACGACGGCTCTTCCGTCCTTGAACTCAGCGTGTTTGAATTCCGGTGCCCGCCAGGGAATCTTCCTGGTTTTGTACACTTCAGAAATCGCAATCTCAGCCGCACGTTGACCGTTCAGATCTTTGCGGGCGGGATGCACACTGAGAATCAGATCCGAGGTGTTGACCAACCAGGTGTTCGGTTCCTGAAGGACGCTCAGATATTCATGCGCTTTGTATCCGCTTGTCCAGGGGTATTTCGGTGGATGTTCTGGAAGAGGGACCACCACATCATCGGGTACGCCGAGTCGGCCATAACGGTTACGTCCATGCCCGCTGGGCTTCTGCATCACGATAAACGGGATGTCAGGCCATGTCTTCCGCCATTCCCGGATTAGGGCCCGTGTACAGAATCCGAGTCCGGCCCGGTTGCCCAGCATGCCGGCCCCGGATTCGCCCTGATCCCAGACCACCCCTCTGAAAGCGGTTCCCCGCATCGGCTTGATAAAGAGCCCCCAGCCTTTGCCTTCCGTTTGTGCAAGCTTCGCAACCCCAACCCGACCCGACTCAAGGCCCCTTGCTTTCCGGAACCCCATTTCAATACGTTCTTTGGGTGTGTACTCCTGTGCAAATTGACGCCACAGCTTCGCCTGCTCCTGGGCCCGAAGCAGGTCGCGGTCGTAGCTGTCGGCCAGTTCCTGAATCCGTGCTTTAATGATGGGGTCGTCTTTTAAGTTTTTTTGATCCACAAACGACCGGACCGGATTCCCGCCAATCGCCCGGTTGATGATGCCGACCGGAACGTCCAGTTCCTCCTGCAGATCCACAGCAAAGGCAAACAGGATGCCTCCGACCGTCGGAATGTTCTCAGGCGTACAGACCCGCCATTCCGGATTCCAGCGGGGTTCCGACTGCGTGTCCTTGAGGATGGCGGCAATTTGCTTATCCCCAGCAACCGGAGAAAAGCGGATCAGAGGGCGGGGGGTATCCAGGGGATAACTCCTGCTGTACCCGGACCCTTTGACGGAGATCACCATGTTGGACTGCCCGCATCCCAGCCAGACTTCACCGACGAGGATATCCTGAAGGATGACTGTGCGGCTGCCAACCGCTCTTAGCTCCCGGCTCTCCGCACTGGCCTGCATGGGATCGAGCACGACCTTCCAGACCCCTGTGTCATCCGTGACGGTCTGTTTGGTCTGACCGCCAAATTCCACCGTGACCGCAGTGCCCGGCAGGTCTGTGCCGAATACCGGAACCGGCATCTCCCGCTGCAGCACCATATGATGATTGAAGATCGCGGGAAACTCCAGTTCCGCCCGTAGAAACGCAGCCGGAAAGGAAAATAGGGCGGCAAATCCGATTCGACGGATGAAAAAATAGAGGAGGGGTGTCTTAACCATATCAGCGACTGTGAGGTGGAGGTATCATGTGAAGTAGTCGTTAATGGCTGAATATGTAAAGAGAGAGTCCGTGATAATTCCTTCCTAATCTCGTTTTATTCTTATGTTTTTTCATATTATGCTTTCTCGTAT
This sequence comes from Verrucomicrobia bacterium UBA6053, assembly GCA_002429065.1. Classification (GTDB taxonomy): domain Bacteria; phylum Verrucomicrobiota; class Kiritimatiellia; order SS1-B-03-39; family UBA6053; genus UBA6053. The sequence continues at coordinate 25,436 of DIYN01000012.1, forward strand.
ACATTTTATGCTGTGAACGAACGACGCTGCCACTCAGAATTTCAACCCCTTCCGGCCCGGATGACCACGATTTGGATCGGACGCAATGTGTGGCGGAAGGGGGATGAGGAGATTCCGCATCATCACGATGGCAATGAATGGAATCTGATCCTTGAAGGAGACACCCGGAGAATGATCGACGGGGAGATCTATTCCTGTCCCAAAGGATCTTTGATCTACCTCCCTCGGGAATGTCTGCACAGTATGCTGCAAAGTCCTTCGCATCTTCACCTGTGGGTCATATGGGATTTTCATGGGCCGGATGAATCTGCTGCCGGTGTTCACCCCTTGTCTGAATCCGCCTGCAGGGAACTGGATGCGTTGTGTCGACTGGTTCATGAACATCAGCAAGGTGAGGAGGCCTCTCTCTTGTTTCATCATCTTCATCTGTCTCTCAGAACTCTAATGTCCTGCCGATGGAGAGAGGCGGAGCATCCTGTGCAGGGCTCACGGCTGCATCCGGCCCTGCAGAGAGCGATGGAACTTCTCCACGCTTCCTCCGGACAGATTGAGTTAGAGGTGCTGGCTCAACAGGTGGGGCTCAGCCGTTCCCGTCTGAGCCATCTCTTCACAGAGCAGATGGATGAAAGCCTGCACCGCTACCGGAGCCGGGTTCGGTTACAGGCATTTGATGAGGCCCGGAAACGGAATCCGAATGCACGTCTCCAGCAGATCGCCCGTGCCTGCGGGTTTACCAATTACACCCAGTGCTACCGAACCCACTGCCGGGTGAGGGGAGTCCCTCCGTCCGGCTTGTCGCTTTAGGTTTCGCCACCACAAAAGGCAGACACCATTCTGCCCGTTGGGTTGCCCCTGCTTGCATGTGAGGGGAGCCGTTTCGGAGCCAGAGAGTGACGGGCCGTGAAGAGCTCCGTCCACGTTTCCTCAGAATGGAGGGGATTCTGTGGTGAATTCGGTTCGGGGGTGAATGAAGGGCTGCTAACCAAAATCAAACAAACCGCTCTCTTCACTTGTCACGGCTTATCTAGAACTGTTATCTATGTGAATTACGCGGAACTATGTGTTCTGCCACCCATAGAGGAGACAACCATGACCGACCCGGCGCCCCCACCGTCTGACGGATCCTCCAGCCAGGAGGAACAACCCCATGCTGCGCATTGGCACGGCAGTAACCGCATTGTTCTCGGGATTCTCAGCATGTGGTTCTTGGTCTCACTGGGTGCCTCTGTACTGTTCCGTGATTTTCTGGATGACAGTCTTCCGAAACTGGGAGGTGCTCCTTTTGGCTTCTGGATGGCACAGCAGGGGGCCATCCTGAGTTTTGTTCTGCTCCTCTTGGCCTACCGGTTTTTTATGAACCGCCTGGATCATCAACATGGCCTGGAGGATGAAGCATGAGTCAGGAACTGTGGAACTATCTGATCATCGGCATTACCTTCGCCACCTACATCGGCATCGCCCTTGGATCCAAAGTAGGGTCTACCAAAGAATTTTACGTGGCCGGGGGACATGTGTCCTCGTTTGCCAACGGAATGGCCACGGCTGCCGGCTGGATGTCTGCCGCCACCTTTATTTCCATGGCCGGGGGCATCGCCGCAAGCGGGTATGATGCGTCCCGGTTCCTCATGGGCTGGACAGGAGGCTTTGTCCTGCTGACCACGCTGATCGTTCCTTATCTCCGGAAATTTGGCAAGTTCACGGTGGTGGACTTCCTGGGGGACCGCTTTCAATCTCCCTACGCGATGGGGCTGGTCGGCGTGGTGTGTGCCATCTTTATCAGCATGACCTACATCATGGGCCAAATGCGCGGGGTGGGGCTGGTGTTTGCCCGTCTGTTCGAAATCGACATTTCCACCGGGGTCATCATCGGCTCGGTGACGGTGTTTCTGTACGCAAGTATTGGCGGTATGAAAGGGATCACTTATACCCAGGTCGCTCAGTATGTGGTGATGGTATTCTCTTATACCATTCCCGCCGTGTTTATCTCCATTCTGCTCACAGGACAGGTGATTCCACAGTTAGGCCTGATTGGGAATTACACGGTTGATGGGGCGGAGGCCGCCATTCCACTCTTAGAGAAACTGGACCAGCTCAATACCGAGTTGGGATTTGACCGCTATACGGACGGTAGCCTGTCGACACTGGACATGTTCTGTATCACGGCGGCGTTGATGTGCGGAACCGCAGGATTGCCGCATGTGATCGTGAGGTTCTTCACCGTAAAAAGCGTAAAGGCGGTTCGTTCCTCTGCGATCTGGACCCTGGGATGTATTGCCATCATTTACATGACGGCTCCCGCACTTGGCGCATTTGCCCGCACCAACTTTATGAAAGAAATCAACGGGGCCACCTATTCGGAGGTCCCGGAGTGGTTTTACAACTGGGAGGAGCGTGGGCTCATCGCCTGGGCGGATAAAAATGGTGACGGCATCATGCAGCACCGAGCCGGTGCGGTCTTTGAAGGCCGTGTTCCCCAGTACGCCGAGGAGAGGGGTACCCACGGCGAACGGGTGCTCACCAGTCCGTTGACCGACAACGAAAATGAGGTCTATTACGACCGGGATATTCTGGTGATGGCCAACCCGGAGATGGCGGGACTTCCCAAATGGATTGTGGCCCTGGTCATGGCAGGGTGCGTCGCGGCCGCGCTGTCGACTGCGGCGGGCCTGCTGCTCGTCCTCTCCACGTCGATCTCGCATGATCTCATGAAGAAAATTGTGAAACCCTCGATGTCCGACAAGGAGGAGGTGAGGGTTGCACGACTGGCCTCCCTGGGCTCTTTGATTGTGGCGGCTTACTTTGGCATCAATCCGCCCTCTGCCATTGTGGCCAAAACGGTTGCCTTTGCTTTTGGGCTGGCGGCCTCTTCGTTTTTCCCCACCATTCTCATGGGGATCTTTTCCAAACGGGTCAACAAGTACGGTGCGATTGCCGGTATGGTCACGGGTATCGGCTTCACCTTCAGCTACATCACCTACTTTCAGTTCTTCGCGAACCATACGGACTACTGGATGGGCGTTTCTCCGGAAGGTATCGGTTTCGTGGGGATGCTGCTGAATTTTGGCGTGACCCTGGTGGTGACCGCATTCACACCGCCTCCCTCTGAAGAGGTACGAAACATGGTGGAGAACATCCGCGATCCCCGGACCGCCGCGTAGCTTTCCGAGGAAACGGAACGGGACGGATGGAGTGGATGCAGAAGACGAACGGATTAAAGCGGTTCAATCGCTCCGTCCCGAAGAACTTTCAGGATTTTTGACGTCCATTCGTGGGCTTTTTTGCCGCTATTCGCACGCGCGGCTGTCACAATGAGACCGTTCTCCTCACCCACCATCAGAATGGATGCCGTTGCCGAGCCGTGACCGAGCATCGTGTCCTGCAGGATGGTGGGGTGGACGCCCTCCTCGTTGGGCTCAGCCTCTTTGTCCCGGTAGATCCGTTTTGTCAGGCCGATCCCCTTCTCGACAGTGGAATTCACGCTTGGATACAACTGCTGCAGCTTCACCGGTCGGAGGCGTTCGAATGTGTCAGAGGAAAAAAACTGCTTCGCCCCGTAAGAGCCCTTGTTTGCCATCAGTTGAGCGACTTTTGCCAGGTCAATGACCCTGAGTTCAGAAGAAGTACCCTGGGTAAGAATGTATGCGTTTTCAAATTCCAGAGGATCGAAAAAATGTTCATGGAACAATCGTTGGATGGATTTCCCGGAGACAGCTTCCATGACTTTTCCGGCGAGATTATAGCTGTTCCCGTTGTATCGGACTCGTGTGCCGGGGTCCTCTCCCTGCAGAATCTGGTGTAGGGCCACATTGTCAAAAAACGGGTTGCTGGGGCCGCCGAGTCCCAGACTCCAGTGTCCTTCAAGCCCTGAGGTATGGGTGAAGCAGTGCCGGAGGGTGACGGCTTTGGCACCTGTGGTGGGGAAATCGGGTAGATAGCTGCCCACCGGGGCATCGATCTGAATGAGGCCCTGATCGACGAACTGTGCAAAGAGCAGACCGGTCAGGGTTTTGGTGATGGAAGCCAGGTAAAACCGGTCCTGCAGGGTGACGGGTTTGCCGTCCCGCGAACCAAAAGCCTCATGAATCAGGATCTTTCCGTCTCGTGCAATCAACAGCGAAAACGGCCCGTCTTGACCGTCGGTATGTGTAGCCCACTCTTCACAGATTCCACGTATTTTATCTGCTGTTCCATGCCGAAACCCGGCCTCCTCCTCGCTTCCGACCTCTCTGAGGATTGGGGAAGGCGTGGTAAGAGGTTGCGGTGGTCGGAGTTCTTTCACCTGCTGATCGAGACCCAGCACTTTCAGTTTCATGGCCAACATGGCCTCATTATGAAGAACGACAGGGTCTTCCAGTGGAGAGAGTGGACCACCTTCCGGATTCAGTTCTGCCAGTGCATTCAGGAGAATGGCTCCCCGCTCGTCATTAGCGAGCTGATGGGAGATGGCATCAGACGTGAACCGGGTGACCGGCTCCTTCGCCCGCTGCCAGACTTCGGGAGCAAAGGGGTGCCGGGGCCAGCTTTCCAGCACCAGGTCCCCGTTCCGCTGCCACGGATTCCATCCCGGTGAACAATAGAACGTGACCGCCCGCCGGATGGGCGGAGTTTCGTCCGGGGTCGCTTCAATGTAGAGCAGGTAACGACCAGGTTCCGTGGCAGTCGTGACTTCCTCCAGCGAAGCGTTGAACCACCGGGTCTGCATCGGGATATCGCCAAACAGCGCTTTGATCGCATAGGGGTAAGCCCATTTGATTTCAGGGAAAGGACCGGGTTTGAAATTGTAACTGTGATAGGGCGTCTGGGGTTCAAGTTCAAACAACCCGTACTTTTTCCGGTCTGCCCCCTCCTGGATGGCTGCATAGGCCTCCTCGTGGTAGGCCTGTAACTGAAACCCCCATCCACCCACGGCATTGTCCACCTTTACGAGCAGATGGTTGATTCCCTGTTTTGCTTCAGCAGAGAAACGGTCCTGGCCATGTCTCATTCCCCGGCCCTCGGTCCACACCGCGTTCACCAGGTTCCCGTTCAGCCATACTTTGTTGGCGTCATCAGATCCGAGAAAGAACTCCAATTTCTGGTCGACGGGAGATTCGAACCGGCAATAGGCGTAGGCAACAGCATCATCATATTTGCCGTACACATCCCGGAAAAGGATTCTCCCGTCCGCATCCGCTTCGACCGCGATGGCCCGAACCGTCACCTTGCCCCGGTCGGGGGCCTCATACGTGACGGTAGTACCGACCTCAAGCCGGGCGGCGGGTTCCCCGCCCTGCTGCTTGAGGTAGTCGGTCTCATACCCCCGGCGGGAGGGGGTTCCGGACTGAGGATTTTCAATTTTTGGGTTTGGTAACGGTCCCAGGATCACCCAGGAAGACAGCGTTCCGTTCGGGGGCAAGGCGTTCGCAGCAGGTTCTTTTCCCTGTAAGGCACAAGAGGCCGCAAGAAAAAGTACCGGCCAAAGGGTCTGTCGGATCATCGAGGCAGGGTGGGACGTAAGGGAGTGCATGGCAAAGAACTGTGGGACGCCCCATGACGAGTCAAGAAGGAAAGGAGTGCGAGCTTACGGTGCCATGCCCGGCATCATCACACTTCCTTCCCAGATTTCGGGAAGGGTCCAGGGGAGGGGGTCGAATGTATCCTTCACCGCTTCCACCAGAGAAAGTGTGAGAGTGTTGTCGGATGTGATTTCCACGATCAACTGCCCCCGGAATTCTTGATCCACCTGATCCGCTATCTGAATGTCCTGGGTGTGCCGGACTCCTTCTGCATCCACCCAACGGACCTGCAGGGTGGAAGGGAGGGTTCCTCCCGAAGGTTGTGAGGCGGCAATTTTTGCCGGCCCAATCTGCTGAAAGATGCTCAGACGGTCTCCGTCGGCCAACACCTCAATCTCCCGGACGATTTCGTTGGGATCCCCGTTTCCAATGTTGATCTGATACCGGGCACTGCCGCAGCCGGTTCCACCGAACAGGAGGATCAGGCATGCAAATTGAAAAAGAAAAGAGGGTGTGTCCATGATCACTCGAGGGTGGAAAAGATTGCCTGGAAGGAGTAGGTCTCCGTTTACTCTGCACGTAGATGACTGAGATCAAGAACCAGTTTCCAAAGATCTCCCTCTTTCGTCACCTGAGACACACTTATGGTGGTATGTTGGCCAGACTCGGTTTTTTCCTCCCGGTATTGGATGATGACGATGACATCCCTGGGAATTTCCCCCTCCGGCAAACCCAGTATGCCTTCAGCTGCGGCTCCCTTTTCTTTTCGGAACTGCTCAAGTGTATAATAGTCAAAGTCGTCAGGACCCGTTTCGGATTGAAGTGTATGTTTCTGTTCCTGCTCGAAGACCTCCGGATGTTTTTCGAGAGCGGCGAGAAACGGTTGTGCTGTTCGTTCAGACATGACAGAGGCCATGGAGGAAAACTTTCCTTCCTGCAACAGCTTCTGGGCCAGGTAGACGGGTTTGGCTTCCTCCGGAATTCGATCCGGCACCTCATAGTAAAGAGTCGTAAGATCAGGGCGGTGGACGCATCCGATCAAAAAACAAACTCCTACGATTCTTCCCCACGGCTTCATCATCTGTTCTCCTTTTGAACGTGTAGGCCTACGAATGTACTGACATGAATGACGGCCTCAAGCATGAAGCGCACTTGAGTTCTCCCCGGACATGTTCGATACTGCCTTATGGATTTGGATCTTTGGACGATACTGATGACGCTGGGCGGAGGGCTGGCATTTTTCCTTCTCGGGATGGGGTACATGACCGAGAGCCTGAAACGGGCAGCCGGGGACCGTATGCGGGACCTGTTGGGAAAACTCACCCGCAACCGGTTCAGCGGACTGGTGTCCGGCGCACTGGTGACCATTGTCCTGCAGTCCTCCTCCATCACAACCGTACTGCTGGTGGGTTTCGCGTCGGCAGGTTTGATCCAGATCCAGCAGTCTGTCGCGGTGATCATGGGGGCCAATATCGGTTCCACGGTCACGGCCCAGATCATTGCATTTGATGTCGGGAAGTATGCCCTCCTGATGGTGGCGATCGGCTTCGGGCTGCATGCCCTGAAGAAGCGCCCTCGCATTCAGGACGGAGGTGGCATGCTGTTGGGACTGGGGCTGATTTTCTTCGGCATCTCTCTCATGAGCGAGGCCACCTATCCCCTTCGGAGTTACCCTCCGGCAATTGAGATGCTGGGCAAAATGCAGAACCCTCTTCTTGGGCTGCTGGCCGGTGCACTGTTTACCGCTGTGGTGCAGAGTTCCGCGGCCACCACCGGCCTGGTCATTGTCCTTGGCGGGCAAGGGCTGCTCAATCTTGAGGCCGGAATTGCGCTGGCGCTGGGGGCCAACATTGGAACCTGTATTACTGCACTGCTGGCCAGCATCGGCAAAAGTTCCACTGCATGGCGGGTTTCCGTCGTCCATGTGTTGTTTAATGTCTTCGGTGCGCTGATCTGGCTTCCCTTTGTGACCCAACTCGCGGAACTGGCGACGGATCTTTCACCCAGTTTTCCTGACCTTCAGGGGACGGAGCGGCTTGCGAAGGAGATGCCCCGCCAGTTGGCCAATGCACACTCGCTGTTTAACATCCTGAACAGCCTGCTTCTGATCGGATTGACCGGTCCCATCGCGATCATGGCGAAGAAACTGGTTCCGGACCGGACCCGGAAAAAGGAGGATCCTTTTCAGCCGGAGTTTTTGGATCCTTCCCTGCTCCATTCCCCCAGTCTCGCGTTTGGTCAGGTGCAGCTCGAACTGCTCCGGTTCAGTGATGTGGTCCTTCAACAACTTGAGGAGGTCCTGCGCACGCTGGATGTCGAACCGCTTCCGTCCCCCGAGGAACAGGAACCTTTGGATGCATCTCCTCTTGCCAAGGAGATGGTAAGATACCTGCGGCAGTTGGGGCTTGAGACTCTGCAACCCCGGGAAAGCAGTCAGCTGACGGCGTATCTTAAACTCATTAACCACCTGGATCTGCAACTGCAACTGATCCGCTTCCACCTTCAGCGGGTAAACCGTGAACGTGCTGCCGAAGGGCTGGCATTCAATCCGGATACGCTTCAGCACTTACGGAGACTGGGTGAAGCGGTGCTCCGGAATCTGCAACGGCTGCAGCAGGCCATTGGCTCCGGTGAGATCGAGGATGCCCGGGCGGTTCTGGCGGACCGTGCGAGGACCGATGCCGCTGCCGTCGAGGCCAATGCCCAGTTGGAACGCCGTCTCCTCAGCGACGATCCTCATCGTGCCGACCTCTACCGGTTGGAAAGCGACCTGCTGAACGGCTTGAAGCAGGTGGCCTATCATAACCGCCGCATGGCCCGCAGCCTGGAAGCCAGCACAGACGATTGAACCGGATCAGGACGCCTCTTCCTCTATTGATGCGCCTGTTGCCGCATTTCGGGCCCTGCTTCGGCCTCGGGTACTGATTCCATTCAGGTAGCTTTCCAGATGAAACGGCGGCTCACGCTTCTTTCCCTGATATCTGCTGATGACATTCCGGGCGATGTCATCCCGATGAACCCAGTGAGCAAAGGCCACGTATCCACTCGCGATTCCTTCATCAACAGGATCCCGGGAAAAGGCTTCCTCAAAGAAATGCAGGGCCTTGGCTTCGCATTCCGGGTCCGGTGGTGAACCCGGGCAGATGCGGACATATACGGCAGCTTTCAGTCTCCAGCCCAGTGCCTTGGTTTCATCAAGGGCAATGATCTCCGATGCCAGTTCAAGAGCCACCTTTGTGTCCTCCCGATGAATCGCCTTCTTCCACTTCCGGTTTAATCTCCTCACCGAGAAACGGTAGGTCAGCTCTGCAAGCATGTGGTTGAGTGAAGTTATGCCCATGTCAGTTCGTACGTTCCGCGTTGTGTGGAGAACAGGTGCATCTGAAGAGGAGCGTTTCCCGATTAGATGTATTCGTGCCACTGCAGGTTTGCATGCAGGGCTTCCGGTGGAGCGTATTCAAAGTGCAGCACCCGACGTCGGCCGGGATTCTTTGAACGCCGGGAAGAATGAAGAATCAATGGGGACATGACAAGCACATCTCCGGCTCTGCAGTTGCAGACATGAGGGACTGCATGGGTGTACCTTGGAACGTCCGTAGGAGGAATCTTTCCCAGGTGATGACTTCCGGGCACTACAAGCAGCGCACCCTTTTCCCCGTCTGTATCATCCAGATGAAGCCGCAGGGTCACCATGCTCTCAAGCAGCGAAGAAGGGGGCTGGGTGTGCGGAACCCCGTCTTTTATTGACCAGGGTCCGTATTCTGGAACGGCGTGTTTGCCTTGGACTGCAATCGTCAGATCCTGGTGCCATAATACGGGCCAATTTTGATCCGGGGTCTTGTCGAACAGGATACTTCTCACCGGCTGAAGTCCGTCAGGGAGTAAGGATTGTAGGTGCGCCGAAACACTAAGCCGTTTGAACACTCTGGATTTTTCGAGTAACCCTCTTACACACACCGTACCCTCGGAAGCCGCAATCCGATTTGCCTCTTCACGCAGCTCATGTAGTTCTGTGGAGCTCAAAATACCGGCATGGGTTTCGAACCCGTCTTGTTCCAGTGTATGTGTCATGGTGTGGACTCTGGTGAGATGGACCTTCGTAGGTGGAGACCGTTTTCTGACAGAGGAGGCCGGAGTCAAGTTCCCTTTTTTAAGACCACTCCACCACCAGGCAATCATGATGGAGAGGAGGCGTGCAGAGGGTAGGACGTCCTAGTGTTCGATCCCATCTTGCAACACCGCTTGCTTATGTGGAGACAGGAGCATCAGAGCCGTGCAGAGGCAGACCCAGACCGCAAACTCATCGAGAACGATCCGGAGAAGATGATACGAGTGCCAACTGCTCAACATCTGAACGCTGTACCACATGGAAAGAGGGACGGTCAGGGTCATGATGACCGCGAGAACGTAAGACCACTGTCGGCCTTTCCATACAAAGTAGGATGTGAGGATCATGAGGACTCCAAGTGGTACGGGGAAGCCACTGATTTCGGGGAAATGGACCCCTGTCATGGTGAACCGGTTGAAGCCGGAAATCAGCATGCTGGAGCTGCAGATGGCCTTTAGTTCTCTTGGCGTCATTTCGATCCTGTTTCGTGGGCAAGGGGTGATGGATCCATCGTGTCCATGAGGATCATTCCCCACCGTCGTCCACGTTTGGGCTCCAGGACATGTGTTGAAAGTCTCTTCCTCTGTTTCCCGGGAGAAACCCCAGCCGTCGATAGAAACTCTCGGCCCGCAGATTCGTGACATACACCGAAAGTCGGATGGGGAGCTTCCGAACCTGCGCATGATCCTGCAGCGTCCTCATCAGAGCGCTTCCAATTCCACGGTTCTGATAAGCTGGGGAGATACAGAGCGTTTTCAGTATGAGATGATCTGCCTCCTCGAGGGTTTGCATAAAGCCGACGACCTGGTGGTCCGCGTGGATTGATTGGGTCTCGCAGGTTTCCCAATTGCCGAGAAAATTCTGACGTTGCCAGTCTTCATGCCATCCCCATATGGATTCGACATGATGCCGGAGCACCTGCTCTTTGAGTGACTGTAAGGCTTCAAACAGATCATCCTGTGCCGGTTTGGTCGTATAAAGGGTCATGGTCGTGAACGGATCGTGTTATGCAGGCTGCACCAGGCAGCTGGGTGAGCCTGTTTGCAGGTGATCGGAAGGGCAGGGCTCGACATGTCCCTCCGGTGAAAGAGCGAAGCTTTGAATCCGGTGCTCATCCTGTGAGGCGACCAGCAGCCAGCTTCCACTGGGGTCGAACCGGAACTCCCGAGGCGTCCGTCCCGCATGCTCCAGACGTGAGAGGTAGGTGGGCTGTTCCTGATCGCTCACATCCAGCAGCAGCAGACTGTGATCGCCCCGGGAAGCCAGCCCGATCCACGGCTTCACCGGATGAGCATGGATGGCCGCCCCGGCTCCGAAGCTTCCGAGGTTCGGAACGTCCCGGAGCGATACTTCCGAACATCGAAAGGGTTCACTGCGCAGATCGAGACGGAAGAGGCGGGGTTCCAGTTCGCACCACAGCCAGTAAAGACTGTCTCGATGGTCCGGGCACAGGTGGCGGGGGCCACAGCCTGCTGGCAGGGAAAGCGACCGGGGCGGAGCGGTCCACGTTTCATCATGAATCCAGACGCGATCAGTGCCAAGGTCACAGACCAGCCAACTCTTCAGGTGGTGACAGAAGGTCGCCTGGTGGGCATGAGGCTTCTCCTGACGCCAATGCGGTCCGCTGCCCGTGTAACGGTATTGGCTGACCGGGCGGCAGACACCGGCCTGGAGATCAACCCGGAGTCTGTGAATCCATCCGGACATGTAACTGGAAATCACGGCCTGGTCTCCGTCCCAGCCTGCATGACAGAGGGCATCCCCGGTAAGCACAAGATGATGCCGCCGCTGTAACCCCCCATCCGGATGTATCTGATAGAGACTGACGGCACCATCTTCTCCCAATCCCTCGGTAACGGCCAGAAGGTGGCCGTTCTGACAGCTGATCCAGGAGGGATTGAGGGTGATTGCCTGCAGCCGGTAGTCTGAGAACTGCCCTCGGTTGGCATCAAAGCGGAAGGACACAATGCCTTTCGCCCGTGATCCGGGAAAGGCATCTCCTCCATCCGTGTATCCTCCTGCAAACCAAAGATCCGACATATCCTGGTGCTCCTTTCTGACAGGTTTGACTATTTGTAGAGGCTTGGAGGATGGAGGTCAACGTCTGGAGCGGTAAATGTCCCGGTTAGGTGGAGAGTCGACGGTTTTTCCATTCACCGGGCGTACATCCGAACTCCCGCCTCCAGGCCAGATTGAAGGCGGAGGCTCTGCGGAATCCGACCTGAAGGGCGATGTCCTGGATGGAGGAAGCGCTGGTCCGCAAGAGCAGGGCGGCGGCGTCAAGGCGGCGCTGACGGAGCCAGGCGGCCGGAGGCTGCTGGACCACCTCACGGAAGCGTCTGCTGAAATGGGCAGTGCTCATACCGGCAATACCGGCGAGGTCCTCTACCGTTTTCAGGGAATGAATCCGTTCCTCGACCGCGCGCTCCACGGAAAAGAACCAGTTGTGGGCAGGAGCCTCACGGAGGTCATCTCCCTTGAAGGCTGACGCGACAAAACGTTCGAGGATCTCTGTCAGCCGCATATTGGCCTGAAAGTGTTCATGATTCCCCCGCCACCAGGTGGAGGTGATCAGCCGGAGACGGGCCTGGGTCCAGCTCCAGAGAGGCTCTGAGAGCACGGTGGGAAGAGTAACCCCCCAGACCTCCTCTGCCGGAGGTTGCGGGGGTGCCTGTGGAGAGATCTCAAACGCCTGGCTGTGTGGGGTCTTGTTCAGTGGGCTGGCAATGACGGTGAAATCGATGGACAGGCCGGTGTCCTGCCGGGGCAGTCGGATGGTCAGATCCTGACCGGGTTGGATCAAGTAGACGGATCCGGAGGAAAGGCAATTGCCGTTTACCTCATGCGGATTTTCCGTGACCCCCACCAGACGATAGAAAGGAGATGGACTGGCCGTACGGGAGGGGGAGCGGTTTCGTCCGCTGAGAACAAATGGGGCATATTGTCCAGGATAAGAGATCATGGATCTATCATATCTTAAAAAGAACAGCAGGAAAGTGGAAGTCCGCTTTCATTGTGGGCGGGGAGCGAAGGCGTTACGATCGTCGTTGCCAGAATGAGCCTTCCCAAGGAGACATCATGACCGACGAACAACAGACATGCTTTCACACCTGGCTGGAGGACGCGTCTGTCACCCGCTTCTGTCCCGCAGCCGGGGGACTCCGTCATCCGTACATAGACCCCGGTTCAGGTTATGAGGACATTCTCTGGGAATGGGACTCCTACTTCTGCCTGCATGGCATGGAACCTATGGCCGCAGAAGACCCACGGGTGGGGCTGCATGCCCGGGGATGTGTGGATAACTTTCTCGAACATCAGGGACCGGATGGTCATGTGCCATATGCCATGACTCCCAAAACCGCCTCTGAAACCCGGAACGCGCGGACGCTGGATTCCGTCCGCAATACAGCAAAACCGTTGCTGACCCAGTTCGCAAGACTGGCCATCCGCTGCGGGGGAGGGGATGTGGAGTGGCTGCGTACGATCTATCCTCAGTTGTGTGACTCTGTGAAACACTGGTACTCCACCCAGATGTCCACCTTCGGCCTGCTGACCTGGCGAAGCCACCGTGGTTCCGGAGCGGACAATCATCCCGCCTATTTTCAGCGTCCTCATAATACCGTGGCCGATCCTTACCTCAATTCCATGATGGTGGTGGAACTGGAGGCCCTGGCAGCCTGTGCACGGGACATTGGAGAGAATGCGTCCATCTGGGTCCGCCTGGGTTCGGATCTCCGTCGGGCGATTGAGCAGTGGATGTGGGATCCCATTGACGGCACCTACTACTGCATTGATGTGGCCTCAGGCGAACCCGGCAAGGTTCGAACAGATGCAAACTGGGCGGTACCGTTAAAATTTCGGGCCTGCAGCATGTGGATGCCGCTATGGGCAGGGGTTGCGTCCCCCGAACGTGCGGCACGGGTGGTTCGGGAGCATATGCTGGATCCGGACCATATGCGTTCGGAGTATGGCTTGCGCACCCTTTCCCGCATGGAACCGGCATATCAGATATTCGCCGATTACAATCCCTCTGACTGGTGTGGGCCGGTCTGGGTGATCAACACCTATCTTGGCTGGGAAGCCTTGCGGCGATATGGCTACGGGGAAGAGGCCCGTGACCTGAAACGGGACCACCTGGCAATGCTTCAGCGTGATGTGGAGATGAATCAGTGCCTGCATGAACATTACCATCCTGAAACCGGTGAGGGGTTGACGCATCCCGGATTTATAAACTGGAACACCTGTGCGTTAAGAATGATGGCTGAATTCCCCTGGGGCTGTTAGGCGGACCCGGGTGGCCACTTGATCTTCTCTGTCGAATCTTTATAACGCTTTCTATGTCTCCTAATGTTGTTTTACTTCTCTGTGACCAGCTCCGCGCGATGGATGTGGGGTGTTACGGCAACGAGGTGATTCAGACCCCCCACATTGACGCGTTGGCGAGGCGGGGGCTGCGATGCAGCCGTGCTCTCAGCAATAACCCGGTCTGCGTTCCGGCCCGTTCGATTCTGATGACGGGGCAGTACAGTCGGACCTGTACGGGGTCGCTGCACAATCATGCTCCAAATGACCCCGTAAACCGGGAGCGGCATCGTCTGTTGGATCCCACCTGGCCGGAGGTGATGAAAGAGGCCGGGTATGACACCCAACTGATTGGCAAATGGCACATCGACCCGGCACCGGATCTGGTCGGGTTTGATCACTGGGTGTCTCCGGTCAGCATCGGTTCCCAGGGGCGGTTTATGGAAGATGGGGATTACATTGGGCGGAAGCTAGGCTTTGCTCAGGATTACGAACTCCAGCGTTTCGGGGAGTTCTGTGATTCCCGGAGCAGGGAGTCCTCCGCTAAACCGTTTTTCTGTTTTCACAATTTGTATTCTCCCCACATGCCCCTGGCAGATATGCCGTTGGTCTACCACCGTATGTATGACCGGGAGGAGATTCCGCTGCGGCCCAATCTTCAGGGACGGGAGGTGCCGGAGCACTGGTTGCGCTGTTATCTGTGGGAGCATGCGGATGGTCAAGGCGGGACCTGGCCTTCCACTGACCGGGTGCCCGACGGTTTCGATGTCCGGGATCTCACCGCCTTGTATTATGGTGCGATCCATTGGGTGGATGATCTGGTCGGAGGTGTGCTGGCGCATCTGGACCGGACAGGGCTGAGGGAGAATACCATTGTGGTCTTCGCATCTGATCACGGTGACAATCTCGGCAGTCATGGGGTCTGGAACAAAGACCGTTTCTGGGAGGAATCGATCCGTATTCCCTTGATCCTTGATGATCCCCGGGCTCCGGGAGGGGGCGAATTGGAGGCCCCGGTGGGTCTTGTCGACTGCATGCCCACGCTGCTCGAACGATGTGGGATCGCGGTCCCCGAGCATGTGCAGGGAACCAGTTTCGCGAAGAGTGTGGAGGATCCTTCTCAGGAATCTGATATACAGGAAGCCTTCATTGAAACCACGACCTGGGAAGTCGCGGTGGTGGACCGGCGGTATAAGTATGCCCGCAGGACGGAGATCGAATCGGGAAAAAGCCTCCGCCCTCAACAACGGTCAGATGTGGATGATCTTCCTGAATTTTTCTTTGATTTGAAGCAGGACCCTTACGAGCAGATCAACCGGATCGGCCACCTCCAGCATCAGGCCCGGATCCGGGAAATGCGGCAAAAACTGGAAGCCTGGGATCGCGAGACTCCCTGGCTGGATCTGGAGACAGGAAACAAAGTCTGTCGTTCTGCTGTCTGGTTATCCCCTCAGGCCGGAGGCCTAAGCTCCATAGGAGGGACGGAGATGTAGAGCAACAGGAGGATAGGCTTCCAGCCTGTCATCATCTCAGGCCGGAGGCCTAAGCTCCATAGGAGGGCGAAGATGCAGAGCAATGGGAGGATAGGCTTCCAAGCCTGTCACCATCCCAGGCCGGAGGCCTAAGCTCCATAGGAGGGACGGAGATGTAGAGCAACAGGAGGATAAGCTTCCAGCCTGTCATGATCTCAGGCCGGAGGCCTAAGCTCCATAGGAGGGCGAAGATGCAGAGCAATGGGAGGATAGGCTTCCAAGCCTGTCATGATCTCAGGCCGGAGGCCTAAGCTCCATAGGAGGGGCGGAGATCCAGAGCAATGGGAGGATAGGCTTCCAAGCCTGTCATGATCTCAGGCCGGAGGCCTAAGCTCCATAGGAGAGCGGAGATCCAGAGCAATGGGAGGATAGGCTTCCGCCTGTCATGATCTCAGGCCGGAGGCCTAAGCTCCATAGGAGGGGCAGAGATGCAGAGCAACGGGAGGATAGGCTTCCAGCCTGTCATCATCCCAGGCCGGAGGCCTAAGCTCCATAGGAAGAGCAGAGATGCAGAGCAATGGGAGGATAGGCTTCCAGCCTGTCATCATCTCAGGCCCAAATCCTACGCCTCTTTGCACCCTTGAGAAAAACCGTACTCCGGGTAGACAAATTCCTCTAACCCCGTTGTCATGTTGTCATGGAACCCGTGTTTCCAACTGAACCTGACGGCGATGTGGATCCTGAAATCTGTTCTCGTCTCGCACAGAATGATCTCAGTGCATTGGATCTGATCAGTGAGCACTATGCGTCACAGGTGTTTGGATATTTGCTGAGTCTGCTTTGTTCCCGCCAGGACGCGGAGGATGTTCTACAGGACCTGTTTACCACTGTGGCCCGTAAACGCCTGCTGGTGGCAAAGGCACGAAACGTGCAACCCTATTTGTTCCGCCTCGCCCGCAATCTCGCTCTGAACCGCATCAAACAAACCAAGCGTCGACAGGACCGCGAGCGGCAGGCGGATCAGTGGATGATGAGAGCTCCCGCCTCATCTTCCTCTCCGAACCTTCAGCATCTGGAAGCGGCCCTGGCATCGCTTCCGGAAAAACAACGCGTGGTCATTGTGATGAAGATCTTCCAGGAGAAGTCCTTCCGTGAGGTCGCGGAGGTTCTCCGCATTTCAGAAAACACCGCTGCCAGCCGATACCGCTATGGCCTCAAGAAATTGAAACGTATGCTTGGAGACGACAACCTATGACTGAGTCTGATCCCTCCCCCATCACATCTGCAACCATGCTTGTGCCTTTGAATCCCGATGTGCAGCAGCGGGCTTTGGAGGCCGGCCGGAAGGCATGGCGTTCATCTGCCGCTCCTGAACTTCCTGCTGCAGGGCCGCTTTTCCGGTTTGCCTGCTGCCTACTCGCGGCTGCGATGATCGTGGTCACCGTCGAACAGATTTCCAGGACTGCGTGGCGTGGGGATCATCAGCTGACCCGGAAACAGGTCCCGCCATCGCGATCGGACTCTCTGGCCTCCGTGGACCTGGGAGATAGGCCCCGGGTGATCCTGCCTGACTCTCCCCCGGCTCACGCCCATCAGGACATCCTTCGGTGGAGGCAGCAGTTGAAAGAGCTTCTGCAGAATTGGCAAGGATGAGAGAATGAGTGGCAGAATACATAGACAAATCGGTGCCTTCTCGTTGTCAGGATCAGTAACAGTGCAGCATCAGTGTGCATGAAAACAGGAACCCCCAAAAGGTCAGAATGAAAACACGAACGGTACGAGTCATAAGAAGATGCGGAATAGGCGTAGTGGCGGTCAGTTGTGGTTACGCGGTGGCTCTGGGTCTCACCTCGCTGAAGCTGAAAGAGGTGATGAGCAGGCTGGAAGACGATGGCCGCCCCATGACCTCACAGGAGGTCATTCCGGAGGTTGTGCCTGATACAGAGAATGCCGCACTTGTGTATGAGGCGGTTTCACGCATTCTCAAATCGGCGAAGGTCAATGGGGACAGTGCATTCGCGACGTTGGAGCGATTGCTGAGCGAGGAAAACGTGACGCAGGATCAGGCTGAGATGGAGAAGCAGTTTCTCGAGGTTCTGGAACAGGAACAGGTTAGGCAGGCCTTCTTGCTGCTCCAGCACGCAACCCACAAGAAATTCTGTGTATATGACCTCGATTATTCCAAGGGTGCCGGTCTGTTGCTCCCCCATATTTCGGAGTTGATGAGCCTGTCCCGCATTCTGTGTGCGGGAGTGACCATGAAGCTTGAGCGGGGGGACGTCTCAGCAGCCTGGGACGATGCCCTGACCGCACTGCGGTTTGCAAATGCGCTCGAGGATGAACCGTTACTGATCAGTCAACTGGTCCGGCTCCGGATGTTTTTGAATGCTGCGGAGGTGTTGCAGCGAGTGGCGGTTCAGGTTCCGCCCAATGAGGAGCAACTCAGGGAAGCGGTGGACCTCCTGTCTTCCTTTGATGACATGACCCCTCTGATCCGGGCCCTCGACGGGGAGAGGCTCCTGTTTGGTGGATGGGTGTTCGGGCTTTCCCGGGAAGAACTCCGGAGAACAACCGTTCTTGGGGGGGATGATCCAAGTGTGACCTTGCAACTGGTCACCACGCTTACCCCTTTGATGCGTTATGATGAGGCCCGGTATCTGGAGGTGATGCATACGCTGACCCGCCATGTGCAGGAAATGACCGCCGTACCCCCTGCCGAGATGGAGGAGAGCCTGATGGAGGGGGTGCCCTTTTTCTGCATCTTTACCCGGATGCTGGTGCCGGCCGTTTCTTCCGTTCAGGAAACTTATCTGGAAATGGTGGCCACGGCGAGGGTGATGCAGGCCGGAATGGTTCTTTCCCAGCAGGCGCGGGCGACGGGGGTGCTGCCTCAGGACCTGACGAACCTGCAGGGGGAGATGCTCATAGATCCCTTTACCGGAGAGCCGCTGAAATTTATCCCCGGACCGAATGGGTTTGTCCTCTACAGTGTCGGCAAAAACCGGGTTGATGATGGAGGAGAGGTGTTTCCGAACCATCTGGAAAAGGATATCCTCTGGTCGTTTGAGAGAAAACGGAATTAAAGTACCCGGTTACGAGCCTCCCGCCATGCGGCCGGGGTCTGTCCTGTATGTTCCCGGAACCATCGGGTGAAACTGCTGTGCGAGAGGAACCCGGAAGCTCTTGCCACTGCTGCGATCGGCTCTTGTGAGGAAAGCAGCTTTTCCTGTGCCCGATCCATCCGCATCTCATCCAGGCACTCACGTGCAGTCCGCCCCCGCTCCTCCAGACACAACTGATCCAGCCTGCGCCTGCTGAGTCCGGCGAACCCTGCCCAGTCTGCCGGATGCAGATTCTGGTTCAGGTGTCGTTCTGCGAGACCGAGTAGCTCCTCCATGCGCTGGGTCTGTTGCGGGGAGGATGATAACCCGGATTCCACGGCATCGAGAAGCCGCAGGAGCCATTGATTCAGCCGGGTATTGGCCCGGAATCTTCCCCGCTCATCCCGCCAGAAATCTCCAGCTCCCATCCGGCACAGCGTCCAGGTTTCTGCAAATAGCTGGCCCGGTATCTGAAGGGGCAGATCCATACCGAAGGTTTCCGGTGCCCCGGGCTGAGGCACGAGGTGGGTGTACCGGAGCCGGGCTCCGTCCACGGGCTGCATTGGACGTAGGATCACTCCGAAATCCAACCAGGCAAATTCGCTGATCGGGGCTACCTGAAGCGTCATCAGGTGCCCGGGCTGAAACAGCAAAGCCACAGGTCCTTGAACTTCAATTGGGTCTGGGATGCCCCCGACTCTGTAGGTGCACTGCCCCGATCTTATGGCCAAAAGCGTGTAGTATCGGAAAGGTCCTGATTTAACCGTACCCCGTTTCTTTTTCCGGCCTTTTCCATACTTGGCCAATGCACCGGAGAGGATGTGGGGCGCGAAGTTCCACTGAGACATTTTGGATGTATGCTTCTGCATATTATTTCTAAAATTGACAAGAACTCGATTCATTGTCAACCGCTTGCGTCAACGATATCCTGTTCGTGTTTATCACCCTCAGAATAGAAATTCAGGCATTGTCCTGAACCCTCAACCTACAGGAGTCCGCATGAACCGGTACCCGTTCCTTTCGTCTCTCGCCGTCTTAGTCCTGATCGGTTTCCTCCCCTCCGCACAGGCAAGTTCGACCATTTATGACGGGGTCATTGAAAGTGTCTCAGGAGACTCATTAAAAATCAGGGTCGCCCACAGCCCTTATTCTTCTGTGCCAGTCCATAGTATGATCATGACCCGTTCCGATGGACGGTTTCAGCATCAGCATCGTTCGCTGAAAGACTTCCTTACTTATTACATCGATGAGGTGCCGGTCAGCTATGAGCAGTTTAAGGCGTTTGTGAAACCGGGGATGCGCATGGTCACGATGGAAAACCGCGCGAAGTGGTATTTCATTTATGTGAGTGCCCGAGGGCAGGACAATCACCTCGGGTTTATTCGGGAGGTGAAGGCTGAGGAGGACACACTCATTCTGGAACGTCCGCAGATTGATGCCGGAAAAATCGGAAGCTTCGAAAAGAGCGGAGGTATCAAAGATGAGGACGGTCTGGTACATCTCACGATCAAAAATTACCCGCATCTCCCAACCGAAATCACTCTCGATCCGGACGCAGTCGTGATCGAGAAAGGGAAGAGAATGCCGTGGAAACAGGCGGGTCTCACCTCCGATGCGAAAGAGGATCATGTCACCCCGCAGAGTCCTGAGGATCAGTCAGCCGTGGCCTTGGCCAAGAAAGTGTTAAACAGTCGGAAAGATGTCCTTGTTCAGGCGGCACGTCCCCGACAACGGATTGAACTCATCCCGGATGGGTACGGTGATTGGGACACGCTGGTGCGGGACATTGATACCGGTGGCAAAGGCCGGGTGATCCTGGAACTGGAATACCAGGTTCTCGGGATGATCACCGGTGATGCGGTGGAAAATAAAAAGCTGGATACCGTACCGCCCCGTTTTAATGCAGCACCCAAAATCAGGGAATCCCGTGGTTTTCCCTTTTATCGCCTGGCCGGGAAATACCGTGGCGACACCGATCAGATGTGGATGCCGATTTATTACAAGGGAGAGAGCACGATCGTGGACGGGTTTTATACCAGTAATATGGGGAGTTGGAAACACCACGGCCTGGTGGAACCCGGGCGGATTGCCGTCTGCTTTCAACGCCGTGGCCGGGTCACGGCCGACCGATTTGCCTTTTCATCTGAGAGTCCGGTGTGCTGGGGGCGGATTACAAAAATTGAGGGCAATCGCCTCACGGTCGAGGCTCCGGAGATTCAAGGTGTTCCGGTTTCAGGTACTCAGACCTTTGTGGTGGACGGGGATGCCGAAACCTTTCATTTGGGGCAGCCGATCGAGAAAGCCAAGGTGTTGAAGGAAGGAGCCTGGATTCACATCTACCCGAAACGGCCTCAAACGTTGCTGGTCAGGTCGGGAAATTGACCACATGATGATCGGATTGAGGCGGTCTTGACCCTGACCTCTTTCTGGGGTTGGGTGGGGGTGGAGATAAAATCCTATGCACCCACCTCCCAATGTTGTCTTTGTGTTTGCAGATGAATGGCGTGCCCAGTCCACAGGGTATGCCGGGGATCCGAATTGCGAAACTCCGGTTCTGGATGCTCTTGCCGCAGAGAGCCTGAACCTGACGCATGCGGTCAGTGGTTGTTCGGTTTGCTGTCCGTACCGAGGCAGCCTCCTGACCGGACAATATCCGTTGACACACGGCATTTTTATCAACGACGTTGAGCTTGATCCCGATTCAGTTTCCATTGCGCGGGCCTTTGAAGCTGGGGGATATGACACCCACTACATCGGAAAGTGGCATGTGTACGGAAGTCCCGAAGGGAAAAATGAACGCCGGGCCACACCCGTGCCCCGGTCTCATCAGATGGGATTTGATGACTGGCGTGGGTTTGAGTGCACGCACAATCATCTGAATTCCGGGTACTATCACAATGACGACCCGGAGCTCCATGCATGGGGCGACTATGATGCCTTTGCACAGACGCGGGAAGCGGTCCGTCAATGGAAGGAGCGACGGCCGGAGGATCCTCCCCTCCTTCAGATCCTGTCCTGGGGGCCACCTCATTTTCCGTTGAACAATGCGCCGGAGGCCTACCGCAAACGCTATGAACACCGGGTGCTGCAGCTTCGGAAGAACGTGCCGGTTCATCTTCGGGACCAGGCTCAGGAGCATCTCCGGGGATATTATGCCCACATCGCCGCTCTTGATCATGCCCTCGATCTGCTGCTCACCGGACTCAAGGAAAGCGGTCTGGAGAAGGACACGATTCTTGTGGTCACCAGTGATCATGGCGATATGCGCTCCAGCCAGGCACTGCAGACGAAGTGTTTTCCCTTTGACGAAAGCATCCGGGTCCCATTCCTGATCCGTGGACCGGGCATCCCGACCGGGGAGCTGCCCATTCCGATGGATGCCCCGGATATCATGCCCAGCCTGTTGGGGCTGTGTGGTCTGGAGATCCCGGAATCAGTAGAGGGGCGTGACTGGTCACCTGAATTGCGTGGGCAGGCCGAGGCCGATCCGGAGGATGCGGCTTTCCTGAACATGTCCGCGGAATTTACCGAGCTGCAGTTCAACGGGATGCAGGCCTACCGCGGGCTCCGTGACCGACGCTACACCTACGTTCGGAATCTCGACGGCCCCTGGCTGCTGTACGACAATGAGGTGGACCCGTTTCAGATGAACAACCTGATCGGTGATTCGGATCACGCTGATCTTCAGCAACGCCTGGAACAGAAGCTCCAATCGATGTTGGTGCAGCGGGGGGATGCATTCCTTCCAGGTGAAAGCTATTTGGAGCAGGCCGGCCTGACCCACTACAGGGAGACCCAGAGTACAGCCCGTCAACTCTGGCGGGATCCCTGGAAAGAGGGGGGACCCATCCAGGTTGAGGGTGCGAAGCCGTATATCATTGCCTAAGGGCAGTTCCTTCACACCGGCCATGATTTGTTTTTCATAAGATGGAACTCCGGGGTTGTCCCCTGGAGTCTAAGTTCGTATTCTGACGTCTGAATTATCATCTTTCAGGAGTACTCATGACAACTGTTGCCGTCGTATATCATAGTGGATTTGGTCACACCCAGAAGCAGGCGGAGGCTGTCCTGGAAGGGGCGGCATCCTGTGAAGGGGTGGAGGCAGTGCTGATGACCGTGGAGGAGGCCGCCGAAAAACTCGATGAGCTGGATCAGGCTGATGCAATTATCCTGGGCTGTCCCACCTACATGGGAAGCATGTCGGCCGAGATGAAGAAATTTCTCGAGACGGCTGCGAGCAAATGGTTTACCCTGGCGTGGAAAGACAAAGTGGCCGGTGCCTTCACCAACTCGAGTTCTTTCTCCGGTGACAAGCTGAATACGTTACTCGGGCTGGTCATTAACGCGATGCAGCATGGGATGATTTATGTGGGTCTCGGAATGCACCCGGCAGCGGATGACCCTGACAGCATGAACAGTATTCAGGGACCTGGCCCGGATACCCTGAACCGGGTGGGATCGTTCACCGGCCCTATGTCCAGCAGTTTTCAGATGGCTCCCGGAGATGCTCCTCCTCCTGGAGATATTGCCACGGCCAGGGCCTATGGTCTCAGGGTTGCGGAGATCACGAAAAAGCTGGCGTGAGGATTACCCCTCACGCGTGACCGGGTTTGCCGGCCCGTTCGGGTCACGCACAAAACACGCCCCGGCCAGCAAACAGATGCAGAATCCCAGCAGCGCATACATCGCACTGTGATAGCTGCCGGTTCGCTGACGACTGACGGCATACAGTGCCGGGCCGATTGCAGAGGCAATCACCGTGCAGGACCATTGAACGGATGTGATTTTCCCCAGATGTTTCCGCCCGAAAAAGCGGGGATAAACGGTGATGGAGATGGCACCCATGCTGGAAATGGCCATTCCCAAGGTGACCGCAGGCAGGAAGAATCTCCAGCCTGTACCCAATGAAGGCATCAGGCTGAGATGGGTGAGAAAGGCGAAGATCTGAAGGAAAAGAAAGGGCCGCACGGAAAGCCGGTCGGCCAGCCATCCGTTCAGGGGGCTGAGGATCATGGTGGTCATGCCAAAAGGGATCAGAAAGGCCATGGCTCCCTGACGGTCCAGTCCGACTTGTTCTCCAATATCCAGAAGATGGAAGGTGACAGCGGTAATGATGAGCCCGCCCATGGAAATGCTCAGGGTGGGGACCCAGAAGGCTGCCGTCTTCAACGCTTTCCCCCGTGTCCAGGCACGGGGAGAAGTGGAGGGGTGTGTGTCCCGGGTGTGGGCAGAGCGTTTTCCATCCGGAGACAGACCGCATGGTTCGGGTTCATCCCGCCAGAAAACCCAGATGAACGGAAGCACCACGAGGATGTGAAACAGGGCCATCCATCTCCAGGCCTGCTGCCAGCCTGTGGCATCAATCAGAAAAACCAGCGCAAGGGGCATCAGGTTCATGGAGAGGGAGAGTACCGCGCTGATCACCGCTGAGGCGAGTCCCCTCCGGGACTCAAACCAATGCCCGGTGGTGAGGTTACAGCACAGAGTCATCAGACCCTGTCCAGAAAATCGGAGGAGGAGAAATCCTGGCACCAGGATGACCATTCCGGCCTGAGGAAACGTAAGTCCAAGACGGTGATGGAGAAAGGAGGACAGCGGCACCACGAGACTCAGTATGCTGGTCGTGGCACTCATCAGGACCAGTCCAATGCACAGCATTCTTCTCGCTCCCCAGCGATCGACCACGTTTCCGGCAAAGGGAATACACACCCCACTCAGAGTGGTGCCCAGGGCATAGGCGGTTGCCAACTGCAAACGGGTGAGTCCACAGGCAGCCATTAAATCCTCTGTAAAGGGGGAAACGCCGGCGGTCTGGCCCGGAGCTGACATCAGCAGTCCGAACGCACTCATACCGACCATCCACCACCCGTAGAAAAACGGCCACTTGGCCGGTCGGAACGGGATGTCGGGATGAAACAGACGGCTCACGGTGTTCCCTGGAGCAGGCGGGAGATCGGCAGGGAACTCCCCGGGGGGGCTGCGAAGGGGCCCGGTGCCGTGTGGTCCGGATCATAGGCCCTTCCCAGCAGGTCCCTGGAGAAATCAATCTCCTGATCCTGAACATCCAAGTATGCAGCGCCGGACACGGCGGCAGTCCCGAGAAGGGCTGAGGTGGCTGGAATCCGGTTGCCTTCCGCGAACACGGCTTCCGGTATCTTGAGAATCAGCTCTTCTCCCTGTACCTCGATGCAGACATTGGAGCATTCCTGAACCTCAGCCTGTTCGTCCACCGGACTTGGGCGGGCTCCTCCCAGGTAGATGTTGCCCCGCGAGATCAACTGCTCCGGTTCCCAGGCTGCATACACCTGTAGACCGCTGCCTGCAGCAAAGAGATTGTTGATGAACCGTTCGTCGTCCCCCACCACTTTTGACAGTTTCAGAATCTCGGTACTGTGGGGAGGATGACAGGGTGTGTCCCGGTCTGGTTCCCTCCGCAGGAGAATTCTGCCGGCAAAGAGGTTGTGGACATAGGCACCACCCCCGCTGGATTCGAGAAGCGAGGCCGGAGAGAGGAAAAGATTGTGATCGACGATAAAGGGCCCGTGATTCACCTCAACAAACAGGTCCTGTCCCTGGTTGTGATAAAACAGATTGCCGTGCACCCGGGTTCCCTGGGTCATCCAGTCCAGCCACATGCCACCGAACCCTGCACAGTCATGGATGCGGTTATGAGCAATAAGGCTGTCGATGGGGCCATGAAATTTCAACCCTGCCATTTCTTCGCCCGCGAACATGCCGCGGATATTAATATGGTGAATATGGTTGCCCTGAATTGTGCTGAAGGCACATCCCATGGATCCGACAATGCCTGCCTGTTCGCAGTGTGCGACCTCGTTGTCCTGCACCACATGATGACCGATGGATCCGCGCCGCCATCCCTTTTCATGTGCTCTGCGGATCGTGCCGACATACCCCTCTGCGGACCCCGCACGGTTATCCCAGTCATCCCCGTATTTTCCCAATGTGATCCCGCTGCACATTGCATACCGAATGAGATTGTCTTCAATAATCCATCCTTTGGACCAGTGCGTTCCAATCAGACCCACCTGTTCGGCGGTAGGGGGAGCCCAGTTGCAGGCGGCATGTTCCATGTGGAAGCCTTTCACATGAATGAAGTCACACCCCGGGTGTTCGGGATAGAACACCGTCTCCCGGACATTGATTTCCACCAGTTCTTCATTGGGATTCACACCGGGAAACCGCACGGTCAGGACCGTCCACTCGGAATCGGTTTCCCCGAACCAGGCACCTTCGGTGGTTTCAGAGAGTGCGTCTTTGGAAACGGCCTCTTTCAGCCAATGTCCATTCAGGTACACCGCACCGGTATGATAGATCCGCTCCTCATCCGGCAGGGCCCGGAACCAGTTTCCTCCAACCTCAGTCCGGTAGGGGTTGTAGGTGCCGAAGAAGGACTCCGGAAGGTGTGCGGTCCAGATCTCCTCGCCGACCTGTTCCCACTGCTGGATCTGTTCGGACCCTTTGATCCAGACGTCTTCTCCTGCCGCTGCCTGGAACAGGATACGGGACTCGTCTGACTCCCCGCCCCGGGGAGGGTTCACCCATTCCCGATAGACTCCCGCATGCACGGTGATGGTATCGGAAGGCCCGGCCTTTTCCGCCGCTGCCTGGATGGTGCGGAAAGGGGCTTCACAGGTGCCGGGGTGCTGATCCGATCCATGAACAGATACATGAAAGTGTCGAGGAGAGATGGACGTCATCCACGCCCTCTATGTCACAGACCTCCGGAACGAAAGCCAAGAGTGGGGGGCAGATCCGATCCTGAAAACCGCCCGTTCCCGGAAGCCGGATGACCCGTTCGCGGCTTATTTTGAGAGGGGACGGGTTATGTCAATCCCCCTTTGACCAGTACCAGAACCGACAGTACACACCCAGCCGTTCCCCACAGCCAGGCGGGCAAAAACATAATATGCCCTCCTTTCCGGGGGTGAAACAAGGAACGCTCCTCCGGATTTCTCAGGAACCGGAACCACACATCGCTCCCCAGCATGCAAAGGGCCATGATCAAAAGCCCGATGCCGGGGTTAAGATCGGGGATGGCCTTTTCAAGCACCATCCCGATGGCAACCCCGATGATCAGCGGAATCATGGCAATCCAGTTAAAGAAAATCAGCATGTGGTTTCTCCGTAAACCCCATGCTCTTATCTGTGCGACATGCAGGTGGTCAATTCTGGAATGGGAAAGTCTGCTGCAGGAGGATGCGAAGACTCGTTCTGAGTTCGTACCCTTGAATCTGAACCTGAACCCCCCCGGGAGTTCCCGGGGGGTACACATTCTGTTCTGACCGCGGTTCAGCGCTGACGGCGAATGAGGAGCAACGTACCGAATGCAATGCCCACCAGTGCAAAGGTGCCGGGCTCAGGGACTCCGACGACATCGACCAAACTTTCGCCGAATCGGATTTCATCCACGCGTTCGTTTTCGCTCCCGAAATTGACAGACACACTTGAGTAGGCGCCTGTGGAACGGCCGATTTTGGAATCGGCTCCCGTCGAGAACGTGGCGGCCCCGAGTGCAGCTACACTGGAGGTGTCTGTAGGGTTGAACCAGAAATCAACCGTGGATTGTTTGTCGCTGTCCGGACCTGCTCCAATGGTGGCACGGCTCAGGAAAAGATAAGTCCCGGTGGCGGTAATGTCTTCTCCGGTGTCTATGGACGAGGCGGCACCTCCATTGTCAGAGGCGTTCAGGATGACATCGCCAGAGGAATTGATGAAAAATCCCATGTTGTTCACGGATTGCCCGTTGGAAAAGCTGAACCCTGTACTGTTGTTGAAGGTCAGGGAATTGAGTTGAATCAGGCCGGCGAACCAAAACTCATCACCGGCAGAGGCGGTTGGGAATGGATCCACGCTAATGGATAGATTCGCACTCCGGCTGCCACCGCTGAAATTGTGCAGGATGGAGCCTCCGGCTTCCCCATTCATACCGGGTGCATCCAGACCGGTGGGGTCGTAGTCAATCACGCCGGAGGTGGTATCCCAGGTGGACACATTCCGGATATCATCCAGGCTCCCTCCGTACTCGAAACTCTCTTCAAAAAGAACGGCGGCCTGGGTAAAGATCGGGAGGAACAGAAGCGTGGAGATAAGGTGTGTCTTCATAACGTAAGGGGATAGGGTCAAAAGTTGATATCCCACTTTACTGGAAAACCGGGGGGCACATAAATACACCCACGCGCATAAAATGGACCCATTTGCGAAAATTGTAATCCGGCATGGAAGATTTTCTGCACCAGCATCTCTGGTTTTGCCACCTGCAAACAGGAAACATCTGCTCAGGACATGTCACAGATCTGAAATCTGTTTACGCGTCGGATTTGGATCCTGAAGGGGCTGGCAATCAGATGGCTGACATTAGACGGTCAGCGTTTTTTCAGCACGACGATCCGAGGCCTGAAGATTCCCCAGATCCAGTTTGCAGTCTGTAGATCCGGTTTCCCAGAGCACAGAGAACGCCACGTCATCTCCCTGGTCCGCAGGGCCATGGACCCGGTCCCCGCCGTTTTCCATGCGGGGAAGACCTTCTCCCCACCCGGGGGCTTCCAGGGAGGTTGGCCATTTGATGGAGAACCCCGTGAGATGAAGCCGGGTGATGTTTTCCAGAACCAGTGCGGCTCTGGCGGCCCGGGCTTCTGGAGAATGGCGGCTCACCTGATGGCCGGTATAGCCTTCTGAAACTGGCGCGGGATCGCAGAAGAGGGGGTAGTCGAGGCCAATGCCTTCGAGTTCGATGTCTTCAATCCGTGTCCCATCCGCCGCCGTGAAGAGAAGCCGGCCATCGGTTTTGGCGCTGAAGTTCTGAATGCGGACATCCCGGATGAGTCCCAACTTCGAGTCTTCATGCCGTTTCCGGGCATCAAAATGAATGGGATGGTTGAAGATAAAGGCGATATCCGTGTCGCACACCAGATTTGAAACACGGACCTGTTCGATCGTGGCACCGTCAAAGGTGTAGAGGGCAAATGCGCGGGTGCTGCGGGTGACCACGCAGTTGTTCACCACAATCTGCCGGTAATCGTGAAAGCTTTCCGTGCCGCATTTAATCGCGGCACAGTTACAGGAGAGAATACAGTCTGAGATGGTGATCCGTTCACAGCTCCGCGTGTTCTCCGAGGTTTTCAGCACAATGGCATCATCGCAGGTATCGATGTGGCATTGGGAGATCATCACATCCCGGCATCCGTTGATGTCAAAGCCGTCATTGTTGGGCCCAAACCGGTGGTTATCGACCCGGATTCCGTTCAAACGGACCCGATCGCAGGATTCGAGGTGAAGGGTCCAGCCGGGGGATTCCCGCAGGGTAATGCCGTCAATGACCACGCCCTTGCATTCGGTGATTTCCACCATGGGGCTGACCCGTTCCGGTTTGGCGTAAATCCATCCGCGGTCATGTTTCTGGTCCTGCCAGAAGGCCGGCCCCTGACCGTCAATCACTCCCCGACCCGTGATGGCGACATTCTCGCAGTCATGGGCAAGAATCAAATGGCGCTTGTGATCATCCTTACCCGCGGAAGCCCCTTCCTGTTGAGGATAGTCCTGGATGTCATGAGATCCCTGGATCACCGCACCTGCTTCCAGGTACAGTTCAATATTCGAATGCAGTTTCAGGGTGCCGCAGACATGAATTCCGGGTGGAACCGTAACCCGCCCGCCTCCCTTTTCTGCACAGGCATCGATTTGTTGTTGAAGGGCAGGGGAGGCGAGGGGAATCGTAGTCATGAATGAGTGGGGATGAAATGGACGAGTACCCTAGGGGAACCCGCGGGTACTGGCAATGCCCTTATGATTCAATTACAGTGCCGGACGATTTGGAAGGGCCAAGTCGATACTCTCTTGGGGTCAACCCCTCCTTTTTTTTGAAGGCGAGGATGAAGGAACTTGGGTGACTGAAGCCACATTGACTGGCTAATTCACTTACTGAGATTTGGCTATTCCGAAGGACTTCACAGCAGTGTCGATGACGCCTCTCGAGCAACTCCTCCTTTAGTCCCTGTCCGAATAAACGTTGGCTGTGTTGATACAGGGAACTCACACTGCATTCCAGTCGAACCGCAAGTTCCTGAACTCCCCATGCGGGATTGTACTCATATTCCAACCAGTTTTCCAGACGTTGCGACAGGGTATAGTTCAAGGTGGTCCGACGGGTGCTGGCCTGTTCGGTCACATTTCCCGGGGGGCAGAGGGTGATCATCGGGGGGCGAACTCCCATCAGAACCCAATTTGCCATCAGGTCTGCCGCTTTATAACCAATCTGGTTCCAGGGAGGGGCGATGTATGTGACGGTTTGTTTGGGGCTCCAGAAATTCCAAGATGACTTCCGGTCTACACAGATTAATCCAAACTCTTCCGGCACATTCAGATTCTCTTTTTCCATGTAGTTGAAGAGATTACGGGCAAGGGCTGGCTCTGTAACAAACAGTCCGCAGGGTGTTGGGCTGTCTTTGAAAATCTTTTCTAAATTTGCAGGTTTGTTGAGGATAATTTTCGTGCTGGATTCCATGCCCATCCGTGCAACCCCTTTTTTAAACCCCTCAATCCGTTTGCGGGAATGGGCTGCTCCCCACCAATGACTGAGTCCGATGAGGCTTTTGTATCCCGCACGGATTAGATGTTCTGCCGCCCGTTGTCCTTGCTCAACTTCTGAAGGGAGGACTCGCGGGAATTGGGCATGGTTTTGATAACCCGAGAGATTGATGGTGGGTAGGTCAAACACGGATACCAAGTCCTCATCCTTCCTTTTGGGACAGAAGCAAATCAGACCCTGATGCGATCGTAGTTGTGCCTCTTCCATCATGGTTTCGAAGGTGCAACCGGATAAGTGGATGTCGAGGGAGGATTCAGATGCATACCGCTGTATCCCGTCCCACATAAAGGTGCAGGGGGGGCGTCTCATGCCGAATATACAGAGTAGGGATAAGGAACGGGTATTCATTAGGGATATGGCGATATGATGATTTTCGTCTATTGCAAAAGAACCGGTGTTATCGATTATGTTTATTATTTGAGGGAATTAACGAAACCATAATTTTGCATCTTTGGGTAGGATGTTCTGATGAAAAAAGTCGTTTTCCGAAATGCTAAAGGTTCAAAATCCGGTTCAATCCTCCTGGTTTCATTGCTGGTTATAGCATTATTAATGTTTTTGGCAGTCGCTTTCTCGGTTATTGTTCGTCTTGAATTGCGAAAAGTGGTGAGCCATCAGGAGTTGTTGGAGGCAAGGGCGGTTGCGAAATTGGGGGCCTATATGGCGATCGCCAAGCTCCAGGAAGACAGTGGACTTGACACCAGAGTAACATTTCCACTGGGTTCTGATGCCAGTGTAAACGGAGGGGCGTTATCCTTCCCCATCGAGAATTGGACGGGCGTAAAAGATTCTTCCAGGCTGCAGATCAACACGGATGGGGACTACGAAGTGAATCCAACATATGGAGACACCCTCTCCTGGTTGGTGTCCGGTGATCCTGCACAATGGATCCTTGACGGGCAGGAGGAAGATCAGGCCGTAAGGCTGGTTGGACCCGGAAGCGTGGAGAATGTAGATCAAATGGTTCATGCCCCTCTTGAATCGCTGGAAGTGGATGGAGAAGAAGTCGCTCAGATGGCCTGGTGGGTTGGCGATCAGGGGGTAAAAGCCCGTGCAAACCTAGGGGATAAGTTTCTTTTGGATGGGGATAACACCACCAATGACCGTCGCCATCTGACCCTTCAGCGCTCCGGTGTGGAAGTGATGTTGACGGATGGGGCCTTTGATCCTGCAGATGCCGACCACCAGGAACTGCTGGACCGTACGTTGTCCAATCAACAATTGAATGTGTTCCACTCAACATTGACGGGAGACTCGGATGCAACTCCTGATACGTCAGCTTTTCATGATGTGAGTCTGCACAGTCAGAGTTTGATGACGAATACCCAATCAGGCGGCTACATGAAGGATCTGATGGCGGTTCTGGAAGAAGCGCGATCGAATACCAACCCCACAAACGCTCGTGAGCATTTATTACCACCCTCTCCCGGTGGGGGGAACCAGATCGAAAAACTTTTTGCGCACAGTGACCGTCGACTGGATCAGCTGCTTGCGGAGACCCGTATCAAAGACTATGTGGCGTCGGATGAAGTGAACTGGGGTCAGGCACCTCGTCGTGAATATCCAAATAAACCCGATTACCGTGATCGCATTTTTCCGCCCATGGGTTCCGTTCCTGATAACGCACAACCCTGGCAGGACCGGAATGCCTTCAACCGTGCTCCAACCATAAGTAACGGTGGCAGAAACCACCTTGCGCATGATTCGGGGGGACCTTTTTGGCGGCAATTGCTTGCCTGGGCCACCACCCATCAAAGATTTGAAGATGCAAGCGGGTATACGGATGAGGTGGAAAGGTTGTATTCCAGTGCACATCAGGTTGGGGTGAGCCCAATCATTTTGCGGTACACGATGCTTCGTTTTTATACCTACGATTCGTCGGATCATACCTTTCATTTGCATTACAGTCCTGTGGTTTCGATTTGGAATCCAACCGATATCGATTTGCCGGCCCAGGATTACTTTATGCATCTGTATGTGAGCCGGGAGCAGAACACAGATGAGTTTGGGGGCTGGACAGGAGTAGGGGAAACCATCCATTTCCGGATGCAGGAAAGCGGAGTGAGTACGTGGGAAAACTGGCCTGTTCGATTGATGACAGGGTGGGATGATGATGGAAGCTTGCAGCACAGTGCTGGATACCCCATGGTGTTTGTTGGAGAGTGGAACGGACGTCTGGATGCGGGGGAACGGGTCGTCTTGGCCGTCCGTTCCGGTGCCAGGATTGAGATGCCGGACAGTCAAATGAATTCAGGCCTTATGAGTAATCAATCTGGTGGGGTGCAACGACTTCTCTGGATTCCGAACCGTGCCTCAAGTCCTCCTGGGGGGGATACACCTCATCTAACCATTCCGCTAACAGAATGGGACGCCTCAGACTTCGGTTCGACACCTCTGGGTAGTGCGTATGTGTATCTTGAGCTTAACAACACCAGACCTGAAGATGTCGGGTTAATGAACTATGGTCTCTCCGCCCTCAAAACCCTGGAAGAAATTTCCATCACATTTAATTCCTATGCGATTCCTTATACCAGCGCACTGCAGCTTTCTCCACGCTTTCGAAGGGACTTAGACGCAAATTCAGAGGGAAGGCTGGATCTCAGCCATGGCCGTGGCGTTCAATCTGCGGTGATTGATGACAATGAGTTTCAGGCCCCAACGTTCACAATCGCTAGCCCCCCCATTCGGATTCCTGCGAGCTTAAGAACGCTCGACAGGTTAACCACCCCGGTCCGAATTAGTGCGAGTCAGCTGCCGACACACAATCAGGCGGTGTATGGGGTGGGCAATGGAGATGATGTTGTGCCCTATGGGTTAACCATCGGGATGAGGATGCCGGATCAATCTGACCCCTATTACGCAGGTGGTGATCCACAACAGGCGAATCTCTATGCTCCCTACGCACAACTGGCTTTTGGGAACCCCATGGCCCCATATATTGGGAGAGCTCCCCCTGAGCGGGGGCCCAGAGATTCTGGAGGGTTGGAGCTGGGATATAACTCACCACCCCAATATATCGGGGGCTGGTCCTTGGACATGTCGCCCTTTTTGGAAGATTCAATCCCCCGTTTCGGGTTTTCTGCGGATTCTTTTGGAAGCGAAAATATCGTGATCCGTGAATTTCCGGATTCGATTCATGATGTGGTTTCGATTGCCAGTTTTCAACATGCAATGCCTTACACTCAGGAAGCCTACCAATTCAAAGCCTTTGGATTACACAGAGGCCTGAATCATATCTTGCGGGTGGGTGGAATGGATTCTCATGGCTGGGGGGCAAATAATGCGCCCCTGAATGCGATTGGGAACTCCTTGGCGCCGCCGTTTATTCCCCCGGATCAGTATCAACAGTCTGTATGGTTTGATGATGGAATGAGAGAGGCTGTACAAAACTTCCACACCCTTTATGACTATTCCTATCTACTTAATGAGGCATTGTGGGATGACTATTATTTGAGTTCCAATGCGAATAGCCGTCTGTTGTGGGAAGAGTCCTCTTGGAATGAAGATGAAGACCTCATTGAGCGTGATGTGGAGGAAAGCGCGTCCAATCTGAAGCTGAATGGGGGATTCAATGTGAACTCCACCTCCGTGGCCGCATGGGCGATCCTGCTACAAGGTTTAATGGAAAGCCCTGTTCCTGTTGATGGGACGTTTGAATCTCCTGTTGGTATTGCACCGTTTAGTCGATTTATTGAACCAGGAGAATCCTTGTTGGATGTGACGGGCAGTTCTGCTGATGATGAGGCGATTTACCAGCATACCTATCGCGGTCTAACCAAGGATGAAATCTGGAATCAGGGAGTGGATCCGGATGATCCCTCTGATGATACCGGATTGGCGGTTGCAATTGTGGAAGAAGTCAAAAAGCGGGGCCCGTTCCTCTCCCTTTCCTCCTTTGTGAACCGCAATCTGGTAGCAGCTGCCGATGATCCGGAAGGAACACGACTCAAAGGGGCACTTCAGGCCGCAATCGATGCCGAGAATCTCAACGAGGAAGTCATTGATGGGGAAGTGATCTCTGCAAATGACTTTCAATCTGGTCACCGTCGGAATGGCAATGAACGGAATGATTGGGATGGGCTACAAGCGGACCATGTTGAAGGTATCCCATTGAATTGGGGTGCTCCAGGTTTTTTAACTCAAGCCGATGTGTTAAGCCGCATCGGTGCGGTATTACGGGCCCGGTCTGATACCTTTGTCATTCGGGCAACAGGTCAGTTATCTGGGGGGCAAGCCAGAGCTTATTGTGAGGTCATTGTGCAGCGTGATCACTCGTTTGTGGATGACGTTGATGTTCCCATTACTGAACTTCCGGACCTCGTCAGTGGTATCAACCAACAGTTTGGACGGAGATATCGGATTGTGAGTTTCCGATGGCTGGGAGAAGAGGACATTTAATGAAGTAACACATTAACATTTTGATCGCATTTGTCTGTCTCGGGTGTAACCTCTATGGCCAGCTTCCAGGTGAAGATGTAGATTCCCCCAAAAGTGAAGAAGAGGAAGAACCCGTCCTTCAGACATATCGTGTCAGTTTCTATCTTCCTCCTCAGGTGGGGATTTTGACCGATACCTCCATAATTGCATCCGCTCATGAAGTATATGCCTTTGATGGTACACAGGAGCACCGTCTGCTTTTGAAGCCCGGGCGTAGAAGTCCCCCTATAAACATCGTTGGGGACGGCGAGGTTCTGTTGTATACCCGGAGAGAACGTACGGACCCTGAAACAGGAGAGACGGTTGTAGACCGTACCCCTTTTTCCCGGACCCCTATGCCGGAGGGCTGGCAGAGAGCATTGATCCTGATTTCTTCTGGCCGTGAGGTTGGAGGTGGGAGAAGGGGGGTGCCATTACGGGCGGATCCTGGCCATATTCCCAATGGTGCTGTACGGATCATGAATATGGCACCCACCACACTGGCCTTTTCCCATGGAGATCAGGCTCAGCAGATCGCATCAACCGGTTCCATTCTCATTTCCCGTAATCAATTGACGGAAGCTCACCGTTTGAAATTTCTGATTTCGGAACGGAAAGAGGGAGAATGGGAACCCGCATTTCGTGGTTCCAGACGGTTGAGTCAGGAGGATGGCAACCTTATGATTCTAAGCCCCCGTTCAGAACATGGCGGTATTCGGGTCTTCATGTTCAACAGCCTTTAAGAACATATGTCTCACTGGCAGGATGGATGAGGTCACCCTCGTTCAGAACCGGGACGTATCAAGGAATTCACAGCCGAGGGTATCATCCAGATTCGAACGGGGCGGAACAGCTGCAGAGCAGAACACCTGGATCCAGTTTCCGCATTGCATCCGGGCAATGCCCTGATCGTGATGCTGCAGGGTGGCGCACAGGTATCCGTGTTTGTTTATACCGGTTGAACTGAGCATTTTCGATCAGTGAGGAATCCTTCTGAATCTAGGTTTAGGATGTGAGGCGTCATTTCCTTGAAAAGGAACATCGCTTCTAGGCCGGCCGGGCCCTGATTTCAATGTGGACCTCTTTTTAGGATCAAGTGTTCACCCTAAATTCAGGGCCGGTTCATTGTAGAGCTTTCCCTGAATATGAATGACCTGAGTGTGATCGGGCACGCCATGTTCATCATGCAGCAGCATGTCATGAAGTTTCCGGAGAGAGGCTCGTCCAATCGCATCATTGTCTGCCGAAACCGATGCGGTGTTTTCATCGTGAAACTGGGTGTTGATACCGATGCACCGGACGTGAATGCCGGGTAGAAACCCTTCACCACGGAGCCAGTCGAAGTGTTGCTTTCCCTTGACGCTCAATGCTCCATCGGGTTTTGTTTTTCGACACCAGGAACGAAAGTCAGAACGGTCTCCGTCATAGACCGATGTCGTAAACTCTCGCCCGGGGAAGAGACGCCGTGCCTGTGAAAATGCACCCAGAGCCCGGTAGAAGGAGGGACCTTCTGATGGTGTCCCACCCAGGAAAGCAAGCCGTGTTGCACCCTGATTCAACAATGCCTCAATCGCAAGCAGGGTTAACTGGTACGGATCACACTGTACCGCATGGAATCCGGTACCTTGTAGACCGTGATTCATCAGCACGCAACTGAAGGGGTCAAGAGGGATCAGCAACTTCTGCGGAATGATTCCGGGCGGGAACAGGAGTCCCCGGATGCCGCGTGCCAGAAGGATGTGCAATGTACGGGTCTGTTGTTTTTGGGTGTTGCCGAGGGGAAGTTCATCAAGGCGGTATCCCAGCCGTTCGGCTTCCATGCGGGCTCCCGTGACTGTGAGCTCATGTGTCCGCTGTGCGTGAGGGTTGGATCGGGTTTCCAGCCGTAGCAAAGCCAGGGTCGGCGGATTTTTCGGGGCTCCCTGTTTCTTCGTACGGTAGGCCACCAGGGCCTGAAGCGCCGGGTCGGGAACATAGCCCAGCCTGTCTGCTGCCTGCCGAATCCGTTTCTGGGTTTCGGGTCTGACGTTGGAAAAATTCCGGAGGGCACGTGAGGCCGTAATGGTGCTGACACCGGCTTCTCTGGCAATGTCTTTTAACGTAACACGACTCATGACATAGTTGTCATTACCTCCTCATTGTCTGAAGAACAAGGAACAAATAGAATGACAGCAACGAACCTGTGTCTTGAAACCGACCATTGAACCTCAAAAAAGGATTCTCCGATGAACTCATCAATGTTCTCAAAACATCTCGGTGCAGCCGCCGTCATCTGTGCCGGCCTGCTGCTCCCTTCCGTCCATGCGGCCATTACCTATGTGGATGCCACAACATCGAACACCATAGCTACAGATGGTGATCCTGCTGGCTCTGGTTGGCAGACGGGTTCGGACAACGGTTCCGGTCTTTGGGAACTCAGGGCTTTCGGCAATAGCGGCAGCATTTTTGAAGCTCAGGGAGATTCCGCTTTCAATACCGAAGTGGATCATGAAGCCTTGACCACGACCATCACCGGTCTGACTGCCGGTGCAAGTTACAACGTGTTTGTGTACTTCTGGAGCAACCCCGACACCTGGGAAATTGATGCGGGCCTTGTCCAGGGATCGTTAACCGAATTTACAACCTCAAGCCCGGCTGCATCCGCTGGCGATTTTGTGGTGGCTCCCCTTATCACAGAGGGGCCCAGGACGCTTTATCAGGGAGCACTGGGTTTGGGCGTTGCAAATGGCAGCGGCGCGTTGAGTGTGTTTGTGGACGATGGAGACCTCAACACCGGTGCGGATGTTATCAACGCTGGTTCCCGCAGTTGGTATGATGGTGTGGGATACGAGTTGGTGGCCATCCCGGAACCTTCATCTCTTTTTCTCGCCTTTGCCTCTCTGGCCGCGCTGGCTCTGGTAAGACGTAGGCGCTGATCAGCTCCAACCTGTTCAGGTGCTCGGAAACGTAAAGGGAATCTCAAGTCCCAGAGTGTAATCCAGATTTGAGCGGGGCGGGACATCGGCGGAACAGAACACCCGGATCCAGCTCCCACTGTGATCCCGGTCATCCCAGAGGGACCCAGCATTTGAACGGATTCCCCGGTTGAAGCCGGGGATCTCTTCGGTTTCAATTTTTTGGAAGGGCTCCCAGTTCTGCCAATCCTCCGGACGGGATCCATCTCCCTTCATTCGTGCGATTCCCTGGTCATGGTGCAACAGAGTGGCGTAGAGAACCCACTCGCCTTCATGCCGGATGAACTGGGCGTTCTCGATCCACTGATCCACCGGAGGGGGAAGGGCGGCCCAGGGCCCATCCAAAGAGTCCGCAACGGCCATTTTCGGGGACTGAGCCTCTTTGTAGGTCAGGTACCAGCGGCCGTCATGACACGCTACGGCCGCATCAATGGCCCGAACACCCTGAGTCAGATTTTTCGCAAGGGGTTGTGGCTCTGACCAGATGGAAAGGTCCACGCTGGATGCATAGAAAAGCTGGTTACGGCTTTTTCTCGGATGGATGGCATCCCAGGACTGCAGGGTCATGATCCACTGTCCGTCTACGCGGATAACATCCGGACTGCAGTATCCCTCCTCTTTGTCCCCCCAGCTCCAATGGGGCCCGTCCCAGTGCTTGAGGTCTTGGCTGGTGAAGCACACCACCCGGCTGTAGTTTTCCTCATAAAACCAGGAGCAATACAACCAGTATACGTCATCTTGACGGATCAGGGCTGGATCCTTCAGCGAGACACCCTCCGGCACGTCGATGTGGAGGGGGCGGATCATATCCGTTCCTCCTTCAGCTCAGAGGGAATGCCTCCGCAGGTAAAATTGCGCACCGTCAGGTTCCGAAGTGCCGGTTTGTCTCCGTCCATCCGGATGAGGACAGAGGAAGGGGCCTCCGGATCTTCGGCGTGGATGGATTCCAGCAGCAGATTCTCAATGACCGCTTCACCTTTCAGCGGGCGAAACCCCATTCCCTCCCGCGGCATGCGGATGTCGATCACACCCTCGTCCTCCCAGTTCCCGTCCAGTTCATGCACATGGCATTCCCGGAAACTGCAGTTTCGGATCGCCGCCACATCATAGGCATCCACCACGCACAGGCGACAGGTCCGCACCGCATCTACCCGTTCGAAATGAATGTCCTCCATGACCTCGCCCAGGGTTTCGGTCCCGATTTTTGCCGTGGCGGAATTGTTAATCGCTAGTAAATCTCTGACTTTGACATTTCGAACAGATCCAGGTTCACAACGGTAGTTTGTGGTTTTGACCGCCACCGCATCATCTCCGGTATGAAAGAAACAATGGTCGATCAGGACGTTTTCACAGGAGTCAGGGTTGAGTCCGTCGGTATTGATGCAGCCGAAACGGGGTCGGTTGTTGAGAATTTTAACCCGGTGGGCCGTGACCCCGGTGCAGTGTCGGGGGGTCACTCCCCACCCGCAACTATCGGCAAAGGTCACGCTGTCAAACGTCACATTCCGGCAGTTTCGGAACAAGAGAAGGCCTTTGAAGTAACGCTCCATATCGAGTACGGTCCGGTTCCCATCCACAATGCCCTGGCCGGTGATGGAGACATTTTCCGCTCCGTCTGCATTGAGAAAGCTGGCCCGGTTCCAGTCAGCTCCCTTCATCGCTGGATTCCCGATGTCCTTCGCATGATCACTGGCCTTCAGCAGAGCACCGGCATCAAGGTGGAGGCGTACGTTGGACGGGAAATGCAGATCCCCGCACCGATACGTCCCCGCAGGGAGTCGGAGGGTGTGAAGGTCTTCTGATGCACTGATTTCATTCAGGGCGTTCTGAATCGCCTCTGTCTGAACCGTGTGGAAGTCGGAGGCAATCCCCCGGTCCGTTGCCATCACCACACCGTCCCCTTCGGGAATGTCACCGGGCGGTTCAAACAGAAGGACCAGATAGCCGAGAGCATCGCATTCGACGACCAGATAGGGAGCACCTGAAAACCGGATGGAGGCACCTTTCTTCTGGGGATCCAGTGAGAGGCCGAGGCGTTTCGGATGTAGGGAGAGTGAACGGTACTTCCGCTTAAACACCAGGTGAACCTCATGCTCAGTTCCCGGGTCTGTCTCCGCCTGCACAACATACAGCGGTTCATCAAACCGGCTGTACTTCCGGACGGTCAGAGGCTGTCCGTCCAGCATGGCTTCGATCTGGTCCGGAATCAGGGCCGGATTGTCTGGATAGTGTAAGAGGAGATCATTCATGGTGTCTGGGAGCGGAAGTCCATGCGGAACCGGTAACCCATCGGGCCTTCGTTCCACAGGCGGAAATTGGTGTTCCAAAGATTATTCAGGAGATTGAACCAGAGATCCCCTACAGCCTCAGGAGGTTCAATCATCAGGTTTCCGTTTCCCGGAGTGATCGACTGGGTCCGCTGATCGTCAACCTGCACCTCTATGGTCTGAGTACCCTCTGGGTTCATCATAGAGAATCAGTATTCAAAATCTCATACGTTGAAAACCTCTAGTGATACTTTTTAACCTAAACATGAAATATTTGGGGGATATAGGAGCTGAGTTCGGTTGAAAGTGGAATAAAGGGGTGTTGCAGGATCATGGTAGGGTAGTTCTCCGCCTTGTTCTCAGGCCGGAGGCCTAAGCTCCGTTTGTATTGCATCTGTAAAAGGGAGGATAGGCCTCCGGCCTGTCATCGATCGAAGCCATGCAGCTCTCAGGCCGGTGGCCTAAGCTCCGTTTGTGTTGCATCTGAAAATGGAGGAGTGGCCTCCGGCCTGTCCTCGACAGAAGCCATGCAGTTCTCAGGCCGGAAGGAGGCCTACGCTTCTCCGGTTCTCGGTCTTTCAGCGCGAGAGGTGTTCCAGGAGTTTGGGTCCGTTGAGGCTTTGGATATAGGGAAGGGGATCCAGGTCCTGCTCAATGACATATTCCGTCAGCTCTTCCCGCACCACATCCTGCAGTTCCGTTTCGGTCCAGGGTTTGGAAATGTAATAATGTAAGCGTCCCTGATTGACGGCCTGGATCGTGGCGTCATGTCCGGCCTGCCCTGTCACCAGGATTTTCCGGGTCCCCTTTTCCGGGTGGTCTTGATGATATCGAATCAGGAAATCAATGCCATCCTCTCCGGGAAGGACATGGTCGCACAGCAGAAGTGCCAGTGTATCGCCTTCGGCTTCGCACTCGGCAATGACTTCTTCGGCTTCCGGGATATCTTCCGCAGATTCAATACGGAACGCGTCGGCGAACGGTTTGAGGTCGCGAAGCAGAGCATCGCGGACTTCACGTTCATCTTCGATGGACAGCAGGACGAGTTTATTCATGAGGAGGCTCCGGACACATGCCGTGGAAGATACACATCGAAGCGGGTGAGTCCCGGCTGCGATTCGAACTCCAGTCGACCGTTATGTTGTTCAATGATTTGTTTGCAGATAGGAAGGCCCAACCCGATACCAAAGTCGCCCTTTCCCTGTTTTGTTGTGAAATTGATTTCAAAGATACGCGTCTGTGTTTCGGGGGGAATACCCGGACCGGAATCCTGAATGGATACCCGGATCCATTCGCCGTCGACGGCGGTTTCAATTCCCAGGGTTCCGGTGCCGTTCATTGCCTGCACGGCATTGGTGATCAGATTGGTCCACACCTGGTTCAATTCACCGGGAATGCAGGTGATCAGGGGGAGATCCTCGTACCGCCGTTCCACCGTGACCTTGGACAACTGATGTCCGACCAGGGTCAGGGTTTCTTCCAGACCGGTATACACGTTAATGTCTTCCTGAGGCACGGTTCCGGTTCGGGAATAGGAACGGAGGCTGGCAACCAGTTGACCGATGCGCTCGGATCCGCTGTGAATATTCCTGAGAAACTTGTAGGTGTCGGAGAGGGTTTCCAGATCGGCGACCCGTAATTCCTGATCTTCGGCTGAATGGAGGAGCTCTCTGATTTCGCCAGCATCCGTGAACCCCATGGCGACAAACCGTCGAGCGGTATCGGCCGCGATTCCTGCTTCTTCCAGTTGGCGGCGGGTCTGCCGTTGTTCACGGCTGGAGAGGGGGCGTTGCTGATCAAATCGGGAGGCGAATTTCTCCAGCAGGTCGTGTTCCGGATGCTCACGGGTCAGGGCGGGAATGTTCTCCTGAACATAGGAGGCCGCCCGTTGGATCGCCGCCGTGGGGTTGTTTAACTCATGTGCAATGCCGGACACCAGTTGACCCAAGGTGGCCAGCTTCTCGGACTGCACCAGTTTCATCTGTGTGTTTTTGAGCGTTTCGAGCGTCTGATGAAGGGTATCGCGTTCTTCAGCCAACAGAGAATTCAGATGCTGAATTTCTGTGTGCCGGTCCACGCTGTGACGGGTGCGGACTGTGGAGGCCACGACAATGGTCCGGAGGAAGAGGTTCACCAGATCCTGATCCGCCGACATGGCTTTACGGAGGTCTTCATGGCTGAAACAGAGAAGGCGGCTGTCCTTCACCGCCCGGCAGCTGAAATAGGTGATGGGGTCCTCTGCACTGAGCGCCATCAAACCAATCATGTTTCCGACAGAATCAGAGTGGAACACCGTTTCATGACCGCGCACAGATTTAGACAGCGCCACCTGACCTTCCGTGAGAAGGTACAGCATTCCCAGGGGCTCCCCCTCGCGGAAGAGCCATTCACCTTCACGAAGCTCCCGCATCGGGCTGTCGGGAAAGAGCGCCAGCAGGCGGTCCTTCAGGACGGTGGATTCGAGGGTGCCCGAATCACTGTCGGTGATAAACTGGAAGGGACTGGACGGCATTCCGATCAGGGGATCAGGTGAAGCAGACTCCATACCTGCGGGGCGA
This sequence comes from Verrucomicrobia bacterium UBA6053, assembly GCA_002429065.1. GTDB lineage: Bacteria > Verrucomicrobiota > Kiritimatiellia > SS1-B-03-39 > UBA6053 > UBA6053. The sequence goes on from DIYN01000012.1 coordinate 67,714, forward strand.
CAAAGACAAACAGCAGGACGCCGACAGCCCCGACAATAGAACCGGCCAGTACCATGTGTTTGGTTTCAATGGCCCCGGTGCTGTAGGCAATGGCGTTGGGCGGGGTGCTGATGGGCAGAGCCATGGCCAGAGAAGCGCCCACGGCGATGAAGAAGGCCGCCTGCAGGACCGGAATGTCCACTGCTCCACTGGAGGCCAGGCTGATTCCGATGGGGATCAGAAGGTTGGCGGTGGCGCTGTTGGAAATAACGGTACTCATCACAAGCGCGAGCAGGGCCAGGGTGAAGGCCAGAAGAATGGCGGGGATCGCCCCCCATTTCACCAGCCCGATCAGCCATGCATCCAACCCGCTGGTGCTGACGCCTTTCCCCAAGGCAATTCCGCCGGCGACCAGCCAGAGCACATGCCACTGAATTCCCTGAAGCTCTTTCACCCCGAACACCTTGGTGGCAAGAAGCAGGACGACGGGGAGAAAGCCGACAATCGAGGATTTCATGCCGTGAAGCGGTTCCGTGAGCCAGAGCAGAACCGTGAGTCCTGCGGTTACGTAAAACAGCATGGCGGGTTTGGAGGTGTCGAAGGTGGATTGAATGTTCAAATCAATCTCCTTCTGGGAGGAGGGGAAGAGCCGAAGCAGCAGTTGCCATGCGGCGAGAAGGACAATCAGAGCAAAGGGGAGGGCCAGTCCCATCCATTGCAGAAAACTGATCTGCAGACCCTGTTCGCTGATTGCGCCCAGAGCAATGGCGTTGGGAGGAGTGCCCACAGGGGTTCCGATCCCGCCAATGTTGGCTGCAAATGGAACACATAATGCCAAACTGATCTTCAGTTTGTCTCCCGCAGGAAGCCCCGCAATCACCGGGAGAATAAAGGCCATCATGGTGGCCGTGGTGGCGGTGTTGCTCATGAACATGGACAGCAGAGCGGTAATCAGCATGATGCCCAGCACAATCATGGAGGGGGATTTGCCGAAGGGTTTTAACAGAACTCTGGCCAGATTCCGGTCAAGATTGAACTTCGCGGCTCCGTCCGCGAGAAAAAATCCCCCGAGAAACAGCATGATGGTGGGATTGGCCAGTGCAGCGTAAAAGACGCTGTATTTGGGCGCGGTGAAGGATTCCGGTAGCGCAAACAGGGCTTTATCTGAAACCAGAAGGATCTGCAGGAAGATGATCAGCGCGGCGGTGGCATGCAGGGGGATCGCTTCAGAAACCCAGAGAATGATCGCCATCAGGAAGATCCCGAAGACCCGCTGACCTGCGGGTTCCAGTCCGGGGATATCCACCATCATCGGAATGATCAGGGCCAGGAACGCAAGTGCGAGAGGAAGTTGCTTTTTAGCAGAGAAGGAAATTGCGGAGCTCATGAGAGGGCTCCATACCGCCACGGAAGGTGGGAATCAAGCGTTGCCGACATAAAATAATCAAATCGGATCCGAAATGGTAGATATCTTATTCCCCCCTTGCCGTTTTTCTAAAGATCCACTCGGGCCGGGAGGAGAATCCTCCGGATGCTTTTCATTGTCCCTCAATCAGAGTATGGGGAGATTTAGATGCAAATGTCATCTTCAAAACTTCGTTTTCTCATTTTGGGAGCGGTCTTCGGCTGGGCATCTGCGTTTGTAGCCGTCCGTGCCCTGGTCCGGGTGATGAGCCCGGGAGCGATTGCCTGTGCCCGCTACACCGTGGCCAGCCTGGTACTGGCGGCACCCATCCTTTGGGGCCGCCGTCTGCCGACACCCCGGATCCGCCATCTTTTCCGATTTTGCCTCATGGGGGTCTGCGGATTCGGGGCCTATAACCTGCTGTTCAACCTGGGACTGAAAACCGTGCCTGCCGGAACAACCGCGCTTGCGTTGAACGGGGCTGTGGTGCTGACAGGATTGCTGGGCGGATTTGTGTTGCTGGGAGAACAGGTGCCGTTCCGCCGATGGTTGGCGGTCGGGGTGATCCTGACGGGGTTGACGCTGATTGCACTCGGCAGGGGCCCCCTGAAAGCGGACATGGGAATGCTCTATGTGATCCTGTCGGGGGTTCTCGGAGGGTGTTACAACCTGCTGCAGAAATCTCTGCTGCCAGTATATGATTTCAAGACCTGCGTGACGTATGCCATCTGGTTCGGCACCCTTCCGCTGCTTGGATGGCTGCCGGAGGTGATCCGGGTGGTGCCGGACATGGACCTCACGATCTGGTTCTGGCTTTTGTTTATGGGTGTGGTGCCCGGAGTACTGTCCTATACCTGGTGGGGACGGATTTTAAAAGAACTCCCGGCCAGCAAAGCGTCTCCGCTCATCGCGACCGTTCCCCCGGTGGTCATTGTGATGGGCTGGCTGGTGCTGGGAGAGTTCCCTGCCTTCATCTCGTTGCTGGGCGGGGGAATTGTGCTGGTGGGAGTGGTGTGGAGTTCCCGTGTGCAGGATACCTCTTCTTCAAATTGAGGATGTCATCGGAGCCTTATTCCCGTGGCAGGAAAGAGGTTAAAATCCGCACCACCTCTTGATGTCCGCGTTCGATGGCGTGTTGCAGAGGGGTTTTTTCGCGCCGGGTTCGGATGCTGGGATCTGCTCCCTGCTGAAGCAGCCAGGTGACGATATCGGCATGTCCGTGAAGCGCGGCTTCCGCGAGAGGAGTTCCCCAGGAATCCGGATCGTTCAATTGTTCCGGATGTTTGGCGAACTGCTCTTTCACCTGATCGATGTATCCGAAGTTGGCGGCATCCCAGATGTTGAGTTCAAAACCCAGCGAGAGCAGTAAATCCATCGCGTCTTTCCTGTGAAACTCTCCGGCCCACCCAAAGGGGGTCCCCGCATAGGTCGGGTCGCGCTTCTGCAGATCTGCACCCCGTTCCACCAGTCGGCGCAGTGCATTCAGTTTATTGTTTGTAGCCGCCCAGTGTGCGGGGGAGGCTCCAAAAAATCCCTCACTGTTCACCTCGGCTCCGTGATCGAGGAGGAAATCAATGGCCTCCACCTGATCATTACGTGCGGCATCTTCCAGAGCCGTATTCAGAATCTCCTGTGGGTCCTGAGACGCCGGATGGGTTTGCCACACGCCGGGTGAGACTTCCACGCTTTTCCATTTCTTGCCACTGTTCGGTTTCAGAGTCCCTGTTTCATCGAAGAAGGAATGAAGCAGATCCACCCGTCCGCAGGCTGCGGCATCCATGACGCCGAACAGGTTGGCTCCCCGGGAGAGTAAGAGATTCCGCATGCCCTCATGCCCTTTGATCAGGGCATTGGCCAGCGGGGTTCCTCCCCAGCTTGTCTGCGCTTCAAGATCTGCCCCGGCCTCCAGGAGCAGGGAGGCAATGTGCGGTTGATCCGCATCCGCTGCGATGTGAAGAGGGGTGCTGTTGTTCGCACCCCGGGCATGGATGAGTTCAGGGTGCTGACCAAGGAATGAAAGGCATTGATCGACATGACCCATCCTCACCGCTTCAAAAAATGCGGGAGCGTGATCAGGGGCCTGTGATTCGGTGTAGGCTTTCAGCAACGGCCAACTGGGAAAGTTGTATTCCCTGGCCAGAATCAGGTGTGCATCACTGAGCTTGGGAGGCCTGGTGGTAGGAGTGAGTCCCAGTTCGGAAGCCCGAGGATGATGATCCTGCAGGCGCTGCCAGGCATCGGGTTGATTGGACTGCAGGTGATCGAGTAACTCCTTCGCCTGTTTTTTCAACTGACGAATACGGGGGCGTTCAGGCAGGAAGCGGTAGATGGGCATGGTAGACTCCTTTCGCGTTTGTCCAAGTGCCCGCATGTGGAGGACAGAAAGAAGATACCGGAATGATGTGAGTTCAGGTGGACTCGGCCCTTACCGCGGACTGGATGCGTCCTGACACGCAACGAAAATCTAGCCCGTATGCCCTCAGATACAAGAAAAAAGAGGGGAGGCCCGGGATTACATGGAGTGCCTTTTGCGAGACACCCTGCTGGGATCGGTTACCTATGGGTCCTCATCAACTTTCCCGCCACTCTTTGAGAAGGTCCCCGATTTCTTCGGTGATCTGGGCTGCCGGTTCTTTGACCAACGGTTGATAATACACCGCGATATGGTCGGGTGCCATGGTAAGGTATTCCGGCATCCGCTCAAGGGTGACCCTGGCATTTTCAGCGGTGGCTCCCTGGGTTTCAATCAGTGCGAAGGACGTTTTTCCATATTCGTTTGCGATCCGGTTAAAACGCTCCTGCTCATCCAGAAGAAACTTACTGTTGTGCTGACCGGGATCTGTGGAACGGGACACGTGGCCATCCGGTCCAATGTCATCAATCCCTTCGGTGGAGGCCCAGGGTTTGACAATGGTATCCTCGAGGAAGGCATACAGAAAACTGATGATCCGCAGATCCGGTTTCAGTTCACGGGCGCGGCGGTTACAGGCGGCAAAGATGTCCAGCGAGGCCTGAATCTGTTCATCCCCCGATACCGGATGCCCATACTTTTCAACCGCCATCGGATGATAATCGGTCTCATGCAGCGATTTTAACTCATCCCAGGTGATGCCGTCGAAATCAAAGGTGTTGAGCATGTTCTCCACACAGGTGATCATGTGAGCCTGTACATCCGGGTGGTGGACAGAGCAGAGCGGCCCGCAGAAGGACTTGATCATCGGGGATCCGTCCTCTTTGATCATCCAGGTGTCCGGTCGTGACGCGGCAAAATGTCCGGCCAGAATCGGCCAGCCCGCAATTAATCCACACCAGCGGGAAGGAATGGCATAGGCCTTCAGTCCCGCGTTGTGAGCCTCCTCAATGATCATCTGAAGCCCCAGCGGCATATGATGATGCTCTTCGTGGCAGGCCGTGTGAATCGCATCAAAGGCATGATCCTTTAGCCACTGCATGTCCTCTCGCACATGTGCGCGGTTCATGCAGAGATCGGTGGACATAAAGTAGTAAGCGGAAAGGTGTTTCATTATTTTAAGAGGTCAGAGGTCAGAGGTCAGAGGTCAGAGGCTTGTCCGCCGGAGGCGGATCAGAGGTCAGAGGCTTGTCCGCCGGAGGCGGATCAGAGGTCAGGTTTAGCCGCACGCGAGGTGTGGGTCATAGAAGGTGGGTGGAGCAGAGTGAAAACAGAGGCGGCATCCATCGTCTCAGAGTTCTGCATAGCGCCGGAGTTCCGCACAGAATTCCGGCACCTGAAGGTGGATGCAGCGCTGAAGATACCGGGTGCGGCCTTCGGGCCACACGACCGTGGCGGCTTCATGACGGTGGGCGTTCCACTCATCCATCATCGCATCGAGCTGCAGAGTTAACTCGCAGGCATCCCGCCTCAGACATGCGAGCCATGCGAGCGCAGCATAGCCCATCAGCAGGAGATGATGACGATTCTCCTCCAGCCGGAAACGAATAAACTCGTAGGCCCCAGGCGAAAGCAACGGCTGAATAGAAGAAAGCCGTGCCAATGCGTCATCCGCATCCTGCAAGGCTGCGTCCATATCCGCTTGTTTCTGGACGGACATGGTCCGGTCACCCGTTCTGAGTTTGGTGTAGCGGTCCGTGAGCGAAGGGTCCCATCGCCACAGGGCCAGCCATCTGCAGAAAGGGTCCACATGGTTGGCCGCTTTCGCAGGTTGAGACAGTGTGGCCCGTTCTTCTTTGGGCGGAACCATACTGCGCAGAGCGGGCTGCAGTCGGCGGGTATCCCCAAAGGGTTCATTGCAGACGGTCAGCATCTCACGCACCACGTTGTCGCAAAGCCTCGCGATGTGGGCCATCTCCGGGGCGGCGTCGGGTCCAAAGCGTTCGGTCGCCCAGGCCACCAAAGGAGAATCTATGTCGTCTGCGGTTCCGGTCATCCAGTGTCCCAGGCACCAGAGATTGCTTTCCTGAACCTCATGCAGAATGCAGTCGTGGTGGTGATACGCCCTCCATCCGCGGTCGATGCGAATTGAAAGCCCGTCTACACCCCGTTCCTTCCAATACGCAAAGCGTTTGTGCAGTTCCTCGGCAAAGCAATGCGCAATCTGATCGCCCCGGAAATATTCTCCAGCAATGTCCAACTCGACGAACTGCTGTTTTTTTCCGACGCTGCCGATCAGAGGGTCGTGGAAGGGAGCTCCGTCATCGTAACAGCCCCGGTGCCAGTCCTGAGGCACATATTTGGTCATCACGGCAATGTCATCCGGCAGCTTGGCGATGGCTTCCCGTACCCCCTCAAACTCCTTGAGCGTCCAGACAAAGCTTCGGATCATCAGCTTGCGTCCGCATGCTGCACAGGCCTCGCGCAGCAGCAGACAGAGAGTTTCCAGCATGCGGGGATCGGTGACCCGCACGGTGGATTCCACCACCGTCAGGACCAGCCAGTCCACCTCGGGGAGTTCCTCGGTCAGGAGGCGCAGATACCGCTTGCGGAGTTCCGTCCAGAGGCGTTCGTTCTCCAGAACCGGTTGCCCCCATTCGGGATCGAGATCCTCGAACTCATGCACCCAGAGACTGAGGGTCATGCCGAGGGACTTGATCTGTTTCGGTGTGCCGGACCGGTCCCAGCGTTCCCGCAGTTCGCGCAGCATGAGGGATTGTTCGCCCTCAATTTGAAAGCAGACATCGTTGTAGCCGAGACGGGCGGCCAGCTCGATGACCTGCGGGTCGGGCATGCCCCTGTGGGAAGAGATGGAACGGTAGTTCATGGGTGATAGGAGATGGGAGATGGGAGATGGGGTCGGAGGTGGATGGACCGTCGGCATTCCTGCCGACGCGGATCGGGGTCTGGAAAGGCCCCGGTCCAGTGTTGAGGTCAGACCGGTCGGATTTCGGGTGTCAGGCCTTCAATGTTCAGGATCTGCTCGAGGAGGATTGCTTTCAGTTCTTCCCGCGTCTCTTTGTATTCAGGGTCCGAAATCAGGTTGGTGAGTTGGTGGGGGTCGTTCTCGTTATCATAGAGATAATCCTCCACATACTCGTCTGCGTATGGCGGTGGTTGCTGGCCTTGCTCTCTCCAGGGAGAGATGGACGTCATCACGCTGTAGGTCCACCGGTCCGTACGGATACAGCGTCCGACCTGTGATTCACTCAGTTGGGTGAAATGCACGGAACGGCCGTTTTCTTCATTCTGTTCCTGAAGAGGACGCCCGTGCCAGTCCTCCGGCACATCCACTCCGGCCGCGGCAAGCAAAGTGGCAGGGATATCCAGCAAACTGGTAATCTCATTGCGGACCTGTCCCCCATCAAACCCAGGTCCTTTCAGAATCATGGGAACATGGATCGAGGCGTCATGGCAGCTTCGTTTGTATTCACCGTTCCGGGTGCAGAAATGACACCCGTGGTCGGTGATAAAGACGACCAGGGTGTTCTCGGTGATGCCCAGATCATCGAGTTTCCGCAGCACCCGCCCAAGCCCTTCATCGAGACTGTGGACACACCCGAGATATTTCGCATAGTGCTGAGGCCAGTCACCTTCAAAGGGAGCGAGGTCACCGGGAATGTCCGCCTCTGCAAATTTCTCTGCATATCCTTTGGGGGCTTCGTAATCATTCCGGTCGTTTTGCTGATGCGGTTCGATGTAAGAGGCCATCAGAAAGAACGGCCGGTCCGGATTGTGGAGCTGCTCTAGGGCATCCAGGAGGTGGTCGGTCATGAAATCAGCCCGGTAGGTCTTGTTGTCGAAGGTCACCGCCTGATTGTCTGCATTGAATAAAAATCCACCGTAGCCGTGGCTGGTCCACTCCAGCGCATCCGCTGCCAGCCAGTAATCCTGATATCCCCCCCGGCGGTGTTCCGGAATGGCCACCGTCCGGTACTGGTTGGGCCCGGTGCCGCCCGTGGACGCGAGGTGCCATTTTCCCAGGTATCCGGTAGCATATCCGGCTTTCGATAACAGTTTTGCCACTGTTTCGGTATCCTCAGGGAGGTGAACATTGTTGACATGGTTACCGGTTGCAGTGGGATATCGTCCCGTTTGGAGTGAAGCCCTGCAGGGCCCGCACAGTGGATTGGGCGAGTAGGCATGCTGATACCGGACTCCAGAGGAGGCCATCTGATCCAGATGAGGGGTGGTAGGCAGAGCCTGTCCATAACAGCCAATCGAGTCTGGACGTTGCTGGTCCGTGAAAAAGACGAGTAGATTCGGAGAAGACATGAGTGGGTTCAATCACAGTTCGTCGCGGGTTTCATCTTCTTTTCTCGTCTGAGTTTTCCAGTATTCTCTCCCTGCTCCTGTTTGGCGGGAATTCTGGTCTTGTCCAGGTTGCCTGCTACGGAAGGAGGGGTGCGCCTTAGGCGTCCTGTCGATTCTGATTCCGAGTGGGCGCCCGATTTCGAAGGAAGGTCCTGAAATACCCTTGCCTTTCCGTTTGGGTGTTGGACAACAGCGCAATGCGTGTTTGGACATCCTTGCTTTGCCTCCTCCCCCTCGTCATCAGCCTGACGGCTTGCAGGGAGAAAGAACCCGGACCGGTGGTGGTGTGGGAGTCGAACCGGTCAGGAGCCTGGCGGATTTGGCGAGCGGAGGTTGACGGTTCCAATCCCCGCCAGGTGTCTCCTGACAAACCGGAAGGGGAGCATATGGGCCCGGTGATCAGCCCCGATGGGCGGAATGTCGCCTACCGGGTGACCCTGGACCCGAAGAAACCCGGCCCGTTGTTTGTACAGTCCCTCATTTCGGGCAGGGTTCGGAAACTGTATGAGACGGCTCAGGCCACCGGCAGAGGAAACCGGGTGGCGGTCTGGCGCAACCATGATCAACTGTTCTTCCTTGATGAACACAAACGAACCCGGCTGATTGACCTCCGGGACGGTTCCATCACGCCCCCACTGATCCATGGAAAACAGAATGTGCTGCCGAATCCGGGTTTTACCGCTGCATTCGACGGCTTTCATTATTACTCGCTTTCGGAAGAGGGACAGATCCAGAATCCCGTGTACAAATTCGGGGGCTGTGAAGCGTTTATGACCCGGGACAATCAATGGGGATACCGGGTGAATGGAGCCGGCGGACCTTTTACGGCGGTGGATCTGCAAACCGGCAAGACCCGGGATCTGCTGAAGAAGGACGATCCCCGTCTTCCAAAAGAACGAAACTATATCTACTTCCCAAAGATTTCTGTGGATCAGCGCATGTTGTCATTTGCGGCGTCCCCGGATCAGCATGACCACTACAAAAGCGACTATGACATTTTCATCATGGAGATGAATCCGGACACGCTTGAGATCACCGGCCCTCCCGTACGTATCGCCGCCCATCCGAAGGGGGATAAATATCCGGATGTGTGGATCGGGCCGCCGCCTGCGACCTTCGCCGGGTCACGCGGAATTCCTCAGGGGATTCCTCCAGAGGATCTGACGGTCCCTTTGCCGGAGAACGCGGAGATGCGGGTGTTTGATTGGGTCTCCCATCACGAACCGGCCCGGGCCTGGAGTGGGAAACAGGGGATGCAGGTGCAGACTCCCGACCTGAGAGGCCATGTCCAGGTTCTTCGGGATGGCGGGCTGGCCTTTCAGGGGGGGAGTCTGACCTTTCCGAAGGTCGGAAGCATGATGGGGGAGGTCTTCCGCAAAACGGAAGCGTTCACTCTCGTCGCGGGAATCGAGTCCTATTCGGAGACGCAGCAGGGGCCGGCGAGGATTGTGTCTCTCTCGGATGGAACCGGCGCGAGGAATTTTACCCTGGGTCAAAATGGAGGGGATCTGGTGCTGCGGGTTCGCACCCCCCGGACAGGTGGAAACGGATCGAATCCTCAGGTCACACTCGCCCCGCTGCCGAAGAAACCGTTCCATCTTGCCGTGACCGTCGATTCGGATGGCATCAAGGTATACATCGACGGCAAACAGGTGGCCCACCCAACGACTGTGAAGGCTGACTTCTCGAACTGGGAAGAGATGACCTTTCTGTTTGGGAATGAAACCAGTGACGACCGACCATGGAAAGGGGCGCTTCGCGGGGTGTCCCTCTACGCCTCCGTGCTGTCAGCCCCCGATCTTCTTTCCAAGGCGGAGGCATGGGGCTGGCAACAGCGGGAATTCCCTCAGGTTCCGCGTGCGAGAGTCAAGGCGAACGTACTGGCGGTTTCCCCCGCCTGGACTCCGGAGGAGATTCAACCGTATCTGTCCGGGCTGTCTGCGGTCCGGGTGCACATCCAAACCTCGGATTCCGACTCCTTGAAACCCAAGCAGGTGATTTCGGTGCTGATGTGGAGCTTGTTGAATGAGCAGGCTCTTCCCCTCCCTTCGAAAGGAGAGACGCTGGACCTCGTGCTGGAACCCTTTGAGGCATGGGGGATTCTGAAAGATCAGCCGATTCAGGACGAGGCTTCCGAATTGACCGATTTGCGCTGGATGTCTCTTCCGTCTCGCGATTGACGGATTTTCAATCGGGGTGTCGTAAAATGATGATACCTTTAATTGATTATCGTATTGTCCTTGAGCCGGAGGTCACGGTAGGCTAAGGCCCTCAGTCCGTTATCCCGTGATTTTCCGGAATAGTTGTTTATCGGAGTTGATATGGTTTTCAGTTCACTGCTGTTTGTCTTCTATTTTCTGCCTGTCTTTCTGGGGCTGTATTATCTGATTCTGAAAGTGGGCGGACGGGCGGCGTCGCATTTTTTCCTCACGGCCGCGAGTTATCTCTTTTACGGTTGGGCCAATCCCGCGTTTGTCCTGCTGATGTTTGTCTCGACCGTCATTGACTACACCTGCGGTTTGTTCATCAGCGGGCAGTTTGAGAAAGGGGCATGGAAAAAACCGGTACAGGCTCTGGAGCCGGAAGGTCCCCGGCGCAAATCCCAGCGGGTGGCACTGGTGATCTCCATTCTCTCCAACATGTCCCTGCTGGGTTTTTTCAAGTATTTCAATTTCGGGATCGACTCCTGGAATGCGCTGATGTCGACCCTGCCGGGGGATCCCGCCCAAATCGACGGATTCCTCCGCATCACGTTGCCTCTCGGCATCAGTTTCTACACCTTTCAGTCGATGAGCTACTCGATTGATGTGTACCGGGGGGATGCAAAAGCCATCCGTGGTTTTACGGATTTCTCCTGTTATGTGGCCATGTTTCCTCAGTTGGTGGCGGGTCCGATTATTCGCTTCCAGGAAGTGGCGGATCAGATCTTTGACCGGAAACACACGCTGGAGAAATTTTCCCGTGGCAGTGCGTTCTTCATGCTGGGACTGTGCAAAAAAGTGCTTCTGGCCGATCCCTGCGGCAAGATCGCGGATGAGTGTTTCGCTGCGGCCTCCCTCGGAGTGGTCGATGCCTGGACCGGCATCATCGGCTACAGTTTCCAAATCTACTTTGATTTCAGTGCCTACTCCGACATGGCCATTGGTCTGGGGTTGATGATGGGGTTTGTCTTTCCCAAAAATTTCGATTCGCCCTACCATGCGAAATCGATCACCGAGTTCTGGAGGCGATGGCACCTCTCGCTCTCCACCTGGCTCCGGGATTATCTTTACATTCCCCTCGGCGGAAACCGGAAGGGGGAGGGCCGCACCTATGTGAACCTCGCCATGGTGATGCTGCTCGGCGGTCTCTGGCACGGTGCCTCCTGGAATTTTGTGATTTGGGGCGCCATTCACGGTCTGATGCTTGGCTTGGAGCGGGCACAGGGGAAGAAAAGCTGGTATCAGAACATGCCGGGATTTGTAGGGGTGGGGATCACCTACTTCGTGGTGTTGATTGCCTGGGTGTTCTTCCGGGCGACCACCCTGCCTGAAGCGATGAACTATCTCAGCTCCATGTTCGGCTTCGGGGATGGACATCCCACCAATGATCTGGTGGGCGGGCAGATCCGGACCACCTACCATATGCTGTCGTTGGCTGTCGCGGCCGGGATTACCTGGTTCGGCATACAGACCTGGGATTTCACCCGGGTTCTCACCTGGCCGAAAACCGTTCTCATCACGCTGCTGTTCTTCCTTGGACTCGGCATGCTGGCCGCGACGTCCTTCTCCCCTTTCATCTACTTCATTTTTTAGATCATGAGCACACTCAGCGCAGAAGAACGTCTTTCCAAACGCCCACCGAGGGAACAGCAGGCCTGGGATGAGGTCGGCCACACCGAGTTCGCACCCGGTGTGCAGACCTATTTCATCCTCCTGTTCCTTGTCTGTATCCTGCTGGTTCCGCTGGTACAGATCCTGATGCCGGCCGCAAGTTACGCCGAATTGAAAGGTGAATCCCCCGCGGTCAAGGTGGAGAGCACTCTTCCCGCCGGCTCGGGTGTGATCACCGCCATTTCGGAACGTCCGGTTGAGGGGGCGGTCTACAAAGATTTTGTCATGACCATGCGGATTGAACAGTTGGAGCCTTCGGACGCGGCGGATGTGGTGGAGGTCCGGGTGTTGGGAATGGCGGACCGGGTGATGACTCCAGCATCCCGTGTCAGTGTGGGAGATCGTGTGAACTTCCGATTCCAGGCGTGGGAGGAGGTTGCGGAAGCCAAGGGAAGCCTGAAAACGGCCGGTCTGGATGACACCGACCTGATGAATCCTCCTCCCATGCTGTGGGCCGAATCTCTCGAGCCGGAGCAAGGAGACGCCACCGGTTCCATGGCCTTTCTCAACGATTGGGACGGCGGGCTGAGTGCTGCAAAGCTCGCATGGAGCGAAGCGGATGGCGGTCTTCTGAAATCCTTTCTGGCGGGGAATGGCAGACTGGGGCGCAGCATCAATCACTATGAAGATTCCCTGGATGATAATTCCTGGCTGACCCTGGCAGTGAAGTCTCCCTTCCAGGCCGTATTTGTCCGGCTGAAGGTGGGAAATGAGAAAGCGTATGTCGGCCGGGACGGATGGCTGTTTTTTGAGCCGGGTGTGAAAGCGCTCACCGGCAAAGGGTTTCTGGATCCGGCTCAACTCAAACAGCGGGAACGCTCCGGCGGAGGCTTTACCGATGCCGTGCAGCCTGATCCGCGGGTGGCCATTCTTCAGTTTCATGAAGACCTGAAGGCCAGGGGAATTGATCTCGTGCTGATTCCCACTCCCGTGAAACCTTCCATTCATCCGGAGTACCTGACCCCCCGTCTGGACGGATTTGAGGAAGTGCTGCGAAACCGGTCCTTTGACACCTGGAAAGAAGAAATGATGGAAGCCGGGGTTCAGGTGCTGGATCCGGGCGAACGCTTAAAAGCGCGGGTGCCCGAAGGCGGCCCGCAGTATCTGGCAACAGATACACACTGGCGGCCGGATGCGATGCTCGATGTGGCCAGGATGGTGGCTGAAGAATTGAAAAACCCCTTCGACATGGGCGAAGCCGGATCGTTTGAGGTTGAAGAGCAGGAGAAAACCCAGCTTGGGGATATCGGGGTGATGCTGGAACTGCCGGAAGGGCAGACGGCGGTGGACCCTGAAACCGTGACCATCCGCCGTGTGCTCAAGGACGGGGAAGCCTGGAAGCCGACCCGTGGATCCGAGGTCCTGCTTCTTGGAGACAGCTTTACCAATATTTACTCGGTGGAGGCGATGGGATGGGGCAGCTCTGCCGGATTTGCAGAACAGTTGTCCGCTGAGATGGGAAAACCCATTGACCGCATTTCCCGGAATGATGCCGGGGCGTTTGCGACGCGTGAACTTCTCGTCCAGGAACTTGCTGCCGATCCAACCCGGCTGGACGGTGTCTCGACCGTTATCTGGCAGTTTGCCGAACGCGAGCTGGCGGTGGGGAACTGGAAAGTCCTGACCCTCGCACAAGCGGACACGACCACTGCCGATGCGAACACGGAAGTTGGATCTCCTGATCCGACACCCACTCCTGCAGCCGTACCGCAGCCCGCCGCCTCCGCCGAAGGGGTTCTCGTCGAAAACCTCGGCGGCCAAGATCCTCTGGCTGTCATGGCGAAACTCGCGAACGAGGACTTCGCAGAGCAGCCCGCGTTCGCAGCGGCGGAGAACTGGCTCTTCCTGCGTGATGAACTCCGTCACATGGGCACCGGGAAATTCTGGGGGGAGGATGCGAATCCCACCCGGGCCACCAAGAACCCGGATCCCTTCGCCGCGATCGTGGATCTGAATGCGAAACTCGATGCTCTCGGGATTCAACTGATTCTCATGCCCGCCCCCCCCCGGGCGGCGGTGTATCCGGATAAAATGATCGGTGGTCTCCCGGTCGACGGAAACGGAATTCCCAAGCGGATAGATGTGCATCATCAGCAGTTTTACCAGGAGCTTCAGGACGCGGGTGTGCAGGTGATTGACCTGACCGATGATTTTCTGGCTGCCCGGAAGACCGAGGCCGTCGATGGACCGCTCTGCCTCACCCAGGATACCCACTGGTCTACCCGTGGTGTGGAGATTGCCACACAACGGCTGATAGAGGCCCTGGAAGGGACCGAATGGCCGGAAGATACCCCCAGGATTGAAACCCATCTCCTCCCGGAAGAGACGTTGAAGGTGAAGGGGGATCTCGTGGATCGGGTTCCGGAGTTCGGTCCGTCTGAAATGGAGATCACGGTCCGGCGTGCCTCCTCGAAGCCTGGCAGTTTCGAGAAAATTTCCCCCGACGCTGACAGTCCGCTGTTGATGCTGACCGACAGTCATGGACTGGTGTTCCATTCCGGAGGCGACATGCTGATGGAAGGTGCGGGCATTGCCGACCGGGTGGCGCACGAGCTGGGAATGAAGGTGGATCTCATGGCCATGCGTGGATCCGGTTCCTCTGTGCGGCGCGAACTGGCCCGCCGCTTCCTTACCTCGGACGATGAACAGAAGAAGAAAGTTCTCGTGTACATTTTTGCCGCCCGCGCATTTACAGAATCCCGCAACTGGAGTCCGGTTCCCCTGGAGAGATAAGTATGAAACTGAATCGCCTGCTTGCACTGAGCCTCAGTGCTTCGACCCTTTGTGTGTTTGCCCTGGAAGGGGCCAAAACCAGCAGTGACGGAGTGTTCCGGACGCTGAAGCCCAAAACCGACGTTTCCCCGGCGATGCGGAAAACCGAATTGGAGGCCCGGGCCCGTGCAATGGCCGCCGACAAAGCGGCGATTCAGGCAGACCTCAAGAAGGTACCGTCTGCGGACAAAATGGAGGAACTGAAACAGGCCCTGCAGCAGGTCCATAAAGCTTATGGATGGGAACCCAAGAGTCAATTGGTGTATGGACGGCGGTCAATCGATCCCATGATCAAGGGACAGGACCGCATGCCGGCAAATCTGCTCAAGGCGTTTGTGCAGCTCAACGAGGATTTAAAGGCCCGCGGAACGGATTTGATTCTTCTGCCTTTGGCGCCGACCCCTCATTTTCATGCCCACACTCTGGTGGACGGGATCGGCCCTGAGGATGAGTATTATCCGGGGTGGAGAAAGATGGTTCTCGAGATGATCGAGGCAGATCTTGAAGTGGTGGATTCCATCGGAGCGTTCCGGAAGCAGGCCGAGAACCCGGTTCTGGTGAGCTGGGCCAATGATTTTCATACCGGATCCACGGGCCGGAAACTCGCAGCACAGGCCTTGCGTGAACGGCTTCAGAGATATGATTTTATCCGGGAGCTTGAGGGCAATCAGTCCCAGTGGACCTCAGAGGTGACCTCCCGTACCGGAGCGAGTCTGCCGCAGCGTATTCTGGTGGTGAACGGGGCCATGATGAGTTCCACAGAATACTGGCAGAAAAAGGAACCGGGATTGAAACGCTGGGAGGCAAAGAAAAAGGGCCCGGTTCCGGAAGATGCCGGGCTGATTGTGTTCAAAGGCAAAAAGGGCAGTTCCGCACTTCGTCCGGATGCACCCCAGGAGATGATTGCCGCCCTGCGCAAGCTGACGTTTCAATTGGTGAACCTGAAGTTTACCGGCTCTGAGGAAGCGCTGGCCAGAACGGAACTGGCAATGATCGGGGACAGTCAGCTTCATTCCGCCGTCTATGGGTCCGGACTTCCGGAATTCATTCAGGCGGAATTGGGGGGACGCTTCCGTTGGGGAAGTAAATCCTGGTCCGGCTTCAGTCCTCCGGAAATCTACCGCGAGGTGGTGCCGGATTCCACCGTGCAGCCGCGGGTGGTGGTACTGGCCTTCCTTCCGAAGTATTTCTGGCACAGTTACGATCGCCAGGGGAAAGTAAATGAGGAGGCGAACAAGTACAAACCCCGTCCGCTTCCTCCTTTCAAGGGAACGCCTGCTGCGCCGATTGTTGGCGGTGTGGTCGCAGCGGCTGCGGTTCCTGAGGCGGCTGGAGACGATGCCGAGATGCCTGCAGAGTTGAACACCAAGGTGAAGTTTCTTCAGGTCTCTGCCCGTCCGACCGATAATCCGGCGGAGCTGGATTATGACGAGGCCATCATGCATGTATCCGCCGAAATTCTCGAGGGACCATTCAAAGGTCGGGAGATCGGCCTGCGATACTGGGTCCTCCACGGAGGACGCTGGACCCAGGCGGTTCGGGCGAAAGCGGGATTGGAAGTTCCGGTCGGTCTGACCAATTGGGATCAGGTGATCAAACAAGACCGCAGCCTTGCCCAGCACCAGATTTTTAATGACACGGAACAGGACTTTCTGGTCCCGGTTTTCTGGGCGACGGACGGGGCCCTGAGTCCCGATGCATTGTTGAAACGCTAAAGACGGTTATGAAGTCACTTTTTGTTATCGGAGACAGCATCTCCCTGGATTATGGACCTCATCTGGAGGCGGCCCTGGAAGGGGTTGTGTCCTATTCGCGCAAGGAGGGGCGCGGAGAGGCGTATAAAAACCTCGATCTTCCCCGGGGGGCCAATGGGGGGCATAGCGGAATGGTCAGGGAATACCTCGGGTACCTCAAGGCCGGAGGGGTTTTCCACACGGATCTGATGCTGATGAACTGCGGGCTGCACGACATTAAATCCAACCCGGACACGGGTGAGCTTCAGATATCTGAAGCCGATTACCGGGCGAACCTGGGCGACATCGCGGAATTGGCGGCAGATCTTTCCGGGAAGGTGGTTTGGATGAGGACCACGCCCATTGATGATGACCGGCATGCGAAACGGGGTTGCGGATTTGGGCGGGTACAGGTCGATGTTGACCGATACAACCGGATTGCAGATGAGGTGATGATCTCCCACGGAATCCCCATTATCCCTCTGGATGAATGGATGCTTGATCTCGCGAAAGAGATGGAGATCTACCGGGATGGTGTTCATTTCCTGAAAACGGTTCATCCGCTCCAGGCCGCCTACCTGGCGGAACAGGTGAAACCGTTCCTGGAACGGTAGGGTTATTCCCGATCAGAGGCTAACAGATCCTCAGAAGGGGGATGTGTCGTTTATGAGGAGATGTTTGGCCAAAAACTGGGGTTTCTTGTGGGTGAATTTTGACTATTGTGTCATTTTTGTCGCCTGAAAAATCATTATGAAACTCGTCTCCTCTCTCTTTTGTGCTCTGTCTGTCGGCATGGGGGTCCATGCAGAGACCATCAGCCTGCATTTTCAAAATATCTCAGTGGAGGATGACGGGTCGTCTTCGAATGAGGTGGTGTACAAGTTCACCGATGTGGGAACAGATTCTGTCGGAACCAATTTAAACGCCTTTATGACCATCCAGTTGCTGACGGATGTGATCAACGGGGCCAGCTTCGATCAGAGCAGCGGGAATGGTCTCCTGGTAGGCGGAGGTCAGGGAACAGGTAGTTCGAATGATCATGGGGCCTCAACCTTCAACGCGAATTCAGGTGAGGACAGCATGGACGAAACCATCTTCTTTGCCATCGACAATGATACCGATGCCTATGTGCGATTTAACATCCGGTTCACGGATGCGGATGATTCCGACTCAGACTACAGCATGGTGGATACGGTGTTGTTCCAGGCCTTCGATATTGACCAGGATACCACCAATAATGATTTCTCCGACAGTTTCGGATTTATCCAAAGTCAGACCTCTGCAGGTCCCTTTTATGGAGAAGGGACCCAATTGACGTCCAAGGCACAAACTGTGGGGGGAACTGAATACCAAATGATCACCTTGTCGGACCCGGATGGGGCCGGGGGACTGAACTTTCAGGATGTCGGGAATATCAATACAGATCCGTCGGATCCGGATCAGGTGGCTCACACGGTTGCACTGGTATTCGACAGTATCGGCACCGGCGGGGTGGATTTTGTCTGGGGCATGACCGGGACCTCCGGCAGTCGCCGGGGCATGTTTCTTTCCGGGAGTAATCCTCCTCTGGTGGCACCCGTCATTCCAGAACTCCAGTCAGGAGTGTTGGCGGCGATGCTCCTGTTATTCTTCGCCGTAGCCCGCAAATTCCGGTAAAGATCTGCGTCCACTACACCCGGTGTTTCTTCCGGTAGTTGCTGGGAGAGACTCCAAGTTGCTTGCGGAAGCGGGTAGAAAAGCTTTCCGCATCCCGAAATCCGCACTCTACCGCAATCACATAGATGGGGTCTGTTGTCTCCAGCAGCCGGGTTCTCGCCATTTCCACCCGCCTTCGATAGAGTTCCTCCAACGGAGTGCGGCCCAGAATCTGCATGAATTTTCTCTGCAGACTTCGGCGTGGAAGGTTCAGTTCCCGGACCATGCTGCCGATGGAAACCCGTTCGCTGGCATGTTCATATAAATACCGCAATGCTCTGCGCAAGTCGGGGTCATCGACGGCCGCGGCCTCGGTTGACCGCCGTTCGGTTACGCCTAGAGGCAGCAGAGGGGAGGGGAGATCAGCATCCTTTCCTTCAAACATCCGGTCCATGCAGGCGGCTGCCTGATAGCCGACTTCCTCACCGGGCATTGCGATGCTGGAGAGGGGGGGGATGCAACTTTCACACATCAGTTTAAAGTCATCCACTCCAAGTATCAGAACATCCTCAGGAACGCGGAGACCGAGAGAGGAGGCGAGGTCACAAAGTTGCCCAGCCACCAAATCTCCGGAGGCGCAGAATAGTCCATAGGGAGGTTCAATCTGTTTCATCCAGTTTTTTCGTGTCCAGGACATGTCACCTCTCAGGCTTGATTCACCCGAAAATGAGTGGCCTCCAACCCGGAAGACTTCCACGCCCTCTTCCCCTACAGACCGTTCCTTGAATCCCTTTATCCGTTCCTGCTCCATGTTCAGGGACCAGGTGGAATACACGACGAGTCTGCGGATTCCCCGTTCCAGAAAATGCTCGGCTGCCAGTCGCCCCACCATTCGGTTATGAGCGCCAATGTAGGGCAGGTCCAGGTCGGGAAGCTCCCTACTCAACGAAATCACGGGTACACCTACCTGGGTCACCCGGTTTAGGGTCTCTTCATCGAGAATGTGCGCGATGATGCCCTGCGGCTGATACCGTTCAAAATGCTGGTTCCAGTTTTTCCATGAGTGGCCGGCATCCAGTACTCTCCAAGGAGTATTGGTCTTTTGCCGATACCGCTGAATTCCCAGTCGGATCTGCTCGTCCTGAGCATAATACGCAAGCCCTCCAAGCAGGAGTACACGTTCATTGGATGTTGGCGTTTTGTCCATATTCTCGCTTATGATTGGCCAAATAATGGGTTAATGCAACCAAGTTATTGGATTATGGTGGTGTGCATAGAAGTGAACCCCTCTTACCCCTTTGGAGAGAAGTATGAAGAACCTCATCATGACCCATACCTTGGCAGTATCTGCAATCATGAGTTTTTCGTTGAACGCCTTTGCCGCCTTTGTCGAAGTTGATACCTTCGAAAGTTACACCCTTGGCAATTCAGCTATTGGAGGCCCCGCCGGGTGGCTGGGTGATTCGGTCACAAATTTGAACGCCGCTGCCGACCCCACAGGTGGTGGCAACCAGGTAGGACGTCTCTCAGGGGATGCTGATGAAGTGCTGAATACCGCAGGAGCTGTCTCAGAAGGGAATGTGGGAACATTTTTCTTCAGAGCCTATTTGGTTGCATCTGAAACGAACACAGATGTCACTATTGGATTTACCAACCTGACCGGCGTTGGGGGGAGCCCTAACAATTCGAACTACGCCTCATTGGTGCGCTTTAATGTGGATGACGGAAACTCAGGTGCAAACAACGCGTTCGAAGTGTATGACGGATCCTATCAGAGTGTGACTTCCCCTGCGGATGTCGCACCGATCGAAACCGGAGAATGGTACAGCTTCTGGATGGTTTCCGATACGTCTGCCAATACGTGGGAACTGTATATGCAGGGAGGGGATGTTGCCACCCAGCAGCAGGTTGCCATTGGTGCTCTCGACACAGATTTTGCATTCCGGGGAGGAGATGTCGCTGTAAATAGCATCATGTTCCGTCCCAATACTGATAACAATGGCGAGTTCATGTACATCGATGATATCTACGTGGACAGCGATTCCGGAACGGGCGGGAACCTTTCGAATCCCGTCATCCCTGAACCATCCACATTTGCACTTATGGTACTTGCAGGAGCGGGCGCTCTGATGGGAGCCCGTCGGAAACGCTAATTAAGGATACCCATGCATCGTTTTTCACTCAGCCTCACTGCGGTCATGCTGATGACCGCAGTGATTTCATCGGGCGCCAAACCCCTCCACGCTGTGGCAGGGTGGTCGGATGCCAATGGGTTTACACTAGAGGGAACGGAAGACGGAGAAGTCATCATCGCAAAGGGGACCTCCGGGAATGGCCTCAGCTATGCCCGCCTTCCATCCCCAGTGGGGGCGAATCAGGAGGCCACCCTTCATTTCAGTTTCCGGATCGAGGAGGGAGGGCATCCGGATCTGAATCTTGGGTATTCGGTAGAGGGGGAGCAGGAATTGTCCCGCCAGAATACCAAAACCAGTGCAGAGATCTTCACCGCCCAGGTGAGAATTGTCGGCACGGAGCTGCATGTCCGCGATGGCGGAGTATTCCGTAAACTTCCGCAACAGTTCCAGGAGGGCGTGTGGTATCAGATCTGGATGACCGCACACAACCAGACCGATACCTACGAACTCCGGATCCGGTCGATGGAGGAGGCGGATCCGGTTCAGATACGCATCGGATCGCAAACCCGGTTTGCCTACCGGACCCCCTCCAAGGGGCGACCGCTTCAAAGCCTGGTTCTCCGGGCAAACAAAGCCAACTCCCGGACCCGCTCTGTGCAGCTTCGCATAATCGACCTACGTTCTTCCACGCCCCCCCAAACCTACGCTCTCCCTTGAGACGATCTGCGTTCATGATGAGGACATGTTCCCTTTGGTTTGCCCTGACCGGCCTTTTATTCCTGCAGCCGCTGCCGGGACTGGAGCTGGACGGTTGGAACGGGTGGGTGGATGGAAACGGGTTTTCCATCCGCACCGACACGGATGATACCGAAAATGAACTCCTCGACAGTTCGGGAAAAGGAGGCAACTTTCTCAGTCACCGCCTCCTGCCTCAGGCAGTGGGGCTTGCAGACAGTGCCACGTTTTATTTTACTTTCCAGCTTCAGGATACGTCCTCCGCGGACCTCAATGTCGGGCTCAGCTCTGCAGACACCTCGGGTTTGTCATCAAGTGCATCGGGGTCCAACTCGGATCTGTTCGGCCCTCAACTGCGGATTGTGGATGATGATCTGCAAATACGGGACGGCAGTTCGTTCCTTCCGGGGCCGTCCAATCTGGCCACCGGCGTCACCTATCATGTTTGGATGACGGCTCATAACCGTACGGACACATGGGAACTCCGCATTCGGGGGGGCGTGTATACGGACACCACCCGGATCTCCGCAGGCGGAAAAGATGCGTTTGGTTTCAGGGGGTCGACAGGTGCCAATGAATTACGAACCGTCGTGCTTCGGGCCAACAACAGTAATGCCGGTTCAAATGGAGCCCTGCTGGATAATTTGCATGTTCATGTGATCCGTGCCACGGAAGCGTTTCCTGACGAAGTGCTGCCTACGGCTTCTGTCACTGCGATGACGGATACCACCCTACATATTTCATGGACGTCGTTCCCCGGGGATGTCTCCTATACGCTTGAGGCGGGTCATCCGGATGGGCCGCCGTTTACCCCGGTCCCCGGAGGAACCTATGACGGCAGAACCTGGACCGGACCGATCCCGGAGCCCGGTCCGAATGGACTCTGGTTCCGACTCGTGGTGGAGGAATCGCAATGAAAAAGAGGCTTCCTTTCTCCGTTGTTCTGCTGGCCGGACTTAGCTGGGTGTCGGCTCAGTGGATGCGGATTGATGATTTTGAGCAGCCCGCCGGACTCCCCACTCCCACGCCGACACCCCCACCGGTGCCGACACCCACTCCTATCCCGGGAACCCCAACGATGAATGACAGCTACATCGGCATTTGGTACAGTATTGGTCAGAGCCAAACAGTGGATGGTGTCAAGGTCCCCAAATATTCCGGAGGCCTCGGAACCTATCCGGCCAATATGATGCCCATGGCCACGTATGTGGCCTCTGTGAACAAAACATTCTTTGTCTACGGTGGGACGACCGCTCCGCAGAATCGGGACCTTCAGATTATGATCGGGGAGTATGATCATACTGCCGGGACCGTTTCTCTTCCCACGGTCATCCGGGACAGTGAAGGGTTTTCAGATGCCCATGCGAACCCTGCCGTTGCCATTGGACCCAACGGTCATATTTTTGTGTTTTCAGCGACCCGTCATGGATTCCAGGGGCGGATTTACCGGAGTGATCAGCCTCATGACATTTCTTCGTTTACCCAGGTCTTCTCCCGCTACATGGCCTATCCCCAGCCCTGGTATGATCCGGATCACGGCTTCATCTTCCTTTTCACCCAGTACACGGGCGGACGTGAGCTGTATTACATCACCAGCGCAGACGGTGTCACCTGGACCGATCCGGTTCAGTTTGCCGGATTCAACGGACACTATCAAAGCAGCATGCACCGGGACGGGGTAACCGGAACCGCCTTCAATTTCCATCCCGGCGGGGTCGATAATCGGACCAATATCTACTACATGCAAACGGCAGATCATGCGTCAACCTGGACCGCCATTTCCGGAACCGCGCTTACGCTGCCACTGGAAAACAAAGCCAATCCGGCACTGGTGCATGATTATCAGGCCGAAGACAAGTTGGTCTACATTCACGATACGAATTTTGACACCCAGGGGCGACCTGTCATTCTGTATCTCACCTCGGATGATCACCGCGCCGGACCCGGTAGTGGAACCCGTCAGTGGAAGACTGCCGCCTGGAACGGCACCTCCTGGGAACGGCGAAACCTGGGCACCAGTCAGGCGAATTATGATGTAGGGTGCCTGCACATTGACGCGGGCCCGAATCCGGGTGAGGAGGTGTGGCGGGTGACCGGCCCAACCGGAACGGGACCTCAGGAATGGGGAACCGGTGGTGAGATGGTGATGTGGATCTCGAATGATCGGGGGGCAACCTGGGCGTCTACGGCTCTGACGGCAGAGAGCATCTACAATCATACCTATGCCCGTCGGCCTGTACCCGCCCATCCGGATTTCTATGTCTACTGGGCGGATGGACATGCGCTGCAACAGTCGGTTTCAAGGCTCTATTTTGCCAGTCAGCAGGGGGCCGTCTCACGTCTGCCAGTTCTCATGCAGGGGGCCACCGCTCCCGAGGCGGTGCCCACCCCCTGAATCAAAAAAAGATTGAGAGCGGGAATAGGAGTGGTAGGGGGACAAGAACTCTGAACCCCAAGGTACAAGTAGAATGAATACCCGCTCCCTTTTTTCTCTTATCGTGTGTGCACTGTCGATGACCGGAGGTCTTCTTCAGGCAGAAGAACCCGTTCCATACGAAATTTCCAAGTGGGGAAGGGTGAAAGTGACCAAGGTCACTCCGGAATTCTTCGAGGAGATTCAGGCTCAGGCGGAGAGAAAACCGAAGATTCTCATCACCAAACAGGCCCCTCAGGAAACGCTGGAGGCTCTGAAACAATTGGAATGGGTCACGGAGCTGGAGATTCAGAGTAACCTGATTACCGACCTGAGTCCTCTTGCCGCGTTTTCACATCTGAAAGAGATCAAACTCAACTCCATGGATATGAGCAAGAAATCACCGCTGGATATCTCTCCTCTGAAAGCGGCATCTCAGTTGGAGGTGTTTGACAGCTATGCCACTCGCATCACCGGAACAGAGGCACTGGCAGGAAAGGAAACCCTGAGAGAGATCAGCTTTTACATGTCGGCTGTCGAGTCGATAGACTTTCTGACATCCACTCCGAATGTCGAGAAACTGGACCTGTACGGGACCAAACACACATTCCCGGATTACCAGCCTGTCACCAGCCTGAAAAAATTGAAGGAACTCGGGGTGTATATGAATGAGCAGGCGGTGGATGAAAAGCTGGCGGTGCTTTCTGAGCTGACCACCTTGGAAAAGATCAGCATGTCGAACTGCAAGAAGGTCACCACGCTTGATTTCCTGGCAAATTGCGAAAACCTGAGAAGCATTCGTGCCCTCTGGTGTAATGAACTCGTCGACCTCTCTGCATTAAAGGGGAAAACGGAGATGGTGCGTTTGGAACTGGACAGTGTGAAAGCGGACGATTTCAGTTTTCTTCCAGAGATGACCAAGCTGGAATCCCTGAATCTGGAGGACACGTCATTTTCCGACATGACCCTTCTTCCCAAAGGGGCCCCCATGAAGATCCTCAACCTGGAAAACACGTCGATCACGACCCTGGAAGGAGTTCAGCAGTACCCCACTCTGTCCCGGCTCGACATTGGGAAAACAAAGATCACCGATTTTTCCCCTGTCACGGGGTTAAAGAAATTATACACCCTGGAAGTACCCAAAGAGGTATCGGAAGAGCAGAAAGCTGCTTTAAAAGAAGCCATCCCGAATTTACGGATTCGTTGAGGAACAACAACGGACGGCACAGACCAGGTTGAAGGGGAGTCAGATCTGCACTACCACCTGGAATCGGATCCTCCGCACCCCCGCAACCCATCCTGCATGGGTCCGCGCTGTCCGCGTGGTCCGTGGTCGGAAAATCCCCAAGCCCAACCCGCAGATTCGTTGGACAACAACGGACGGCACAGACCAGGTTGAAGCAGAGTCAGATCTGCACTACCACCTGGAATCGGATCCTCCGCACCCCCGCAACCCATCCTGCATGGGTCCGTGCTGTCCGCGTGGTCCGTGGTTGGAAAATCCCCAAACCCAACCGGTTTACAGAAACCGTTTCAGCCGCGTTCTGGCGGCAGCGGCCCGTTCCTGCAGTGCCGGGAACGGGTCCTGTTGTTGGAAGGTCTCATAGGCCCGGTCCACTTCTGCAAGTGCTGTTTTATCCAGATGAGCCTCCCATTCCATGTGTTCAATATCCCGAAGAGCTTTCCAGGAGGTGAGCAGTCCATCCGGGAGATCTCGGCCATGTTTCTGAACCAGCCCGTGCATTTGATCCGCAGGAAGGACCTGTGTTCGTTCCGCCCTCGCCAACTCGTCCAGCAAATGAAGCCCCGCGTCGACGGCATCCTGGATGGCGTTCGATTCCCTGACGAGATTCTGAAGCCAGGCTTCCTGAAGGGCAAGATGCTCTTCCGTGCCAGTGAGAGGAGGAAGGGTCAGAAAATGTTCCATGCGTTCTTTGCGTTCCGCTCCTGTCTCTTCACGGATAAGTTGCGGGATGCGTTCCAGCATTCTCTTGCGGGTATCCGCACGCGTTTCCTCTGAGAGCTGCGGGGACTGCAGCCTGCCCAGATCCAGCATCCAGTCCAGAAGCATGAGCGTTTCCGAGAGCGGGGCGGTGTCATGACGTCTGCCAATGTCGAACACCGGCCGGACCGCGATGCCGTCCTTTTGAATCGTGTTCCATAGTTTTTCCCGCCCGGCAACCCCCTGAAACGGATCTTTTCCACCGATAATCAGACCCGCGGCAATATGTTTCCGCTGATCCCCTTTGGGAACCAGGGTGACGCCCATGATGATGACCCCGCAGGTATGATCCGGAAAGTGGCGGGTGAACCGCTCACCATCCGCAGAGCCTCCGCTCATCCCTACTGTCATGACCAGGCCTTTCTGAACCCGGACATTTTTGGCCTCCAGATCTTTCAGGAATGCCCCCCAGTGGCGGGGTTTATCATGCTGTTTCATTCCGTTCGACACTTTGTAAAGGCCCACGAGAATCACCCCCCGTTCCTCCGCCCAGGACTGATAGGTCTGGATCTTTGGCCGACCACTTGGATTCTGTACCAGCAGCAAAGGGAATTTCTCTTCCGGCTGCTCCGCATATGCGGAGGGAAGGTAGAGATCGTACACCGTATCCCGATGATGAAAGCATTCGATTTTTTTCGTCAGCCCGGGTCCGGGATGCTGAGGGGTTAACGTCTCCTCCTTCACAAGTGGAGCGAGGTCCATTCCGGTCTCGAATCCATCGGAGGGAAGGTCCAGTTCCAGTTCCTGGGACAACAGGTGCAAAGGCAAAAGGAAGAGTGTAAGGATCCGGTACGATGTTCTCATGATCATTCAAGGTTCAGCTATTCAGAGGGGATAGGGAAATTTAGACGTAAATACGGACGAATAAAACGTAAAATACGATATTTCTTGTTATTGCGGTTCCAATCCCTACAGGATCGATTTCCGATCACAGTAGTCATCACGAGTTATACATGAAGAACCTAGTTATCCTGTCCGGTATCCTGTTTCTCCTTCCTGCAGTTGTCGTTTCCCGTCAACCTGTCATCTGGTGGACGCCTGAGGAAGCCGCTGAATTACGGACCCACATGGAGTCTCATCCCTTGGGGCAAGCGCAATTGGAGAAAACCCTGTCTCAGACGACGCATAAGCGGGGTGGACAGCCGACGCTGGTGGATCTTTTCCGGTATGCGGTCCTGGAGGACAAGGCCGCCGGACAGCGTCAAAAAGCGGAATTGCTGAAGATGATTGGCCGGAAACCGGAGCCTCTCACCTGGAATGTGGACCCCAAAACGCTGAAATGGAATGAGGGCATGCCCAGTTCCGGTGACCGCCACATGCGGGATGATCAGTCTGAAAACGTGTGGCGGTATGACCTGCTCTACCACGAATTGACCCCGGAACAACGGGAAGGAATCGAAACCGCATTCCGGACCTACATCCAGTTTCATTTAGACGGTGCCCCGCCGAAACATCCGCATTTTTCATATTCTCGGACCGGCTGGCTGCCGAATATGCACTGGCCACGTCCTATGGGAACCCATTTGATGGCGGTGGCTCTGGGGGAGGAGGATCTGATCAAAGCCATGTTCGAGGGGGAAGGGGGCTTTAAATGGTATCTGGATACCTACATGGCCGACGGGTTTTATATGGAGGAGTTTGGAAAGTACTATTCCACGGTGCATTCCCTGCAGTTGTGGTGCGAGGGGCTCGAGGATTTAGGCCTGGGGCAATACGGATATGGCTACACCAGCCCTTCAGGAAACAGTATGCGGAAATACCTGCAAATGAACCTGCGGCTGGGTTACCCGAAAACCACCATTCCGGGTGGGATGGATCAAATCCGCAAAGTGAGCATGGGGGATGCCCGGGGGGCAGGACACGGGGTCATGGGCGTCTTTGAGCATGCGGTGGTCAATGGATTTCTTGCCAATGGGCAAGGCGGGGAGGAATACTGGCGCTTTTCCCATATGAACGGTCCCTATCCGAAGGCACGTGACACCATCTGGTACGAGCTCGCGGTGCAGCGCTGGCCGGAGGATGGCTATGGGTTTCTGCTTCATCAGATGCGTCGGCCCGGGGATCCGCAGTATGTACCAACGCTTTTTCATGGACTGAAACCCTTGAGTGAGGAACAGATTCAGCCTCCGGCGGTTGAATCGTATTTGACCCGCGAACGCGGGTTTGCCTTTCTCCGTATGGAGGAATCCCCGGAATATTGGGATTCCCCCCGGCCTGCGGTGTCCCAGCAGTTCGGCATGTATTACGTCCACTACGTCCATGACTGCTTCAGTCTGCTGGGCTATCAGGCCTTCAACCGTCCGATTTACCTCAATGCCTGGGGAGGCAGTGGAAAGGGCTATGCCGGAGGTCACCCCTGGAAAGATTCCACCCGCGGGCACATGGGAATCGTCGTGGATAACCGGAAGCCCCGGCCCATCGACCGCGGAGAGCGGGGACTGGAAACCCATACCAACATCCGTTTTGCATCCACTCCGGACTACAAGGTGTCCGGTGCAAGAGCCAAAGGATTATGGGCCGGGGTGGATCTGGAACGGGTCCTCGTCCTCACCGATGACTACCTGCTGGATGTCACCCGGGTCGTGGCGGACAAAGAACGGCAGATCGACTGGATGGTGCACGGACCCGGGATGCTGGTGGATTCAACCGCTTGGACCCCCAGTGACGAGTTGAAGGGCGGTTTGCTCTATCTTCCGCCGGGTTCCGAACCCACCGGGAAAACAATTGATGACCTACGCAATCTGCAGAAACGCGAGGAATCCGGAACCTGGCAGACCACGTTCCTGCAGAGTTTGCATCCGTCCGTTGAGATGGCGAAAAGCAAGCTGGGGCCTGACTGGTACAACCGGG
Organism: Verrucomicrobia bacterium UBA6053; assembly: GCA_002429065.1. Lineage (GTDB taxonomy): Bacteria > Verrucomicrobiota > Kiritimatiellia > SS1-B-03-39 > UBA6053 > UBA6053. The sequence continues at coordinate 95,969 of DIYN01000012.1, forward strand.
GAGTCGGAGTCAGACTGACCATGGCGGGTGAGGAGGGAACCCTTGTCTACACCGGTGAACCTCCCGTGAAAATCCGCAAAGGAAAGGCTCAGATATCGGAGGCGGGGGGCTTTTCCCTTATGGTACGCCGTCAGACGGCAACGACCACGTTTGCCGCACTGCATGTTCCCTTTGAAGGAGGGGTGGAGAAGGCCCCGGAAGCAGAACTGGAGACCCTTTCAGACGAGTCGGGCGTCATCGTCTTCCGCGTCCGGGTAGGTGAACAGGAAGATATCATTGCACTTGCGCTGGGAGATGCATACGGTTCTCAACAGAAAATGAAGATTTCCGTGAAATCACCCGACACGTCAAACACCCTCTCAGAGACCTTTGAGGGGCAGCGGGTACATCGCGGGGTTGGTACGTTTGACCGAATGTAAGGAAGACAGAACGGAGACATCCTAAGGACGATTATGGAGACAACAACAATCGAACTGGCAGTACTGGACTGGGTGATCATTGGTTTATACGGCATGTTTATCTTCGGGGTTGCCTTTTGGGCGTTCCGGAAGATCAAAGATCCGGGCGGTTATCTGGTGGGTGGACGGAAACTGGGGAAACCCATGATGATTGCCGCTTCCTTTGCCGGGGGCACCAATGCCAGCCATCCGATGGGAGTTGCCGCCGCCGCCTTCCAGAAAGGATTGGCCGGAATCTGGCTCAGCCTGACCTGGATGCTGATTACCCCGTTTTTCTGGCTGTACCCCCCCCTGGTTCGCCGTCTGCGCATCGTCACCATGGCGGATATTGTCCGCATGCGGTTTGGCAAGGGGATGAATTATCTGTTCAAGGTTGTGGTGCTCCTGACCGGTCCCATTAGCATGGGGCTGGGCATTAAAAGTGCCTCACTGGTGCTTGAGGTGATGACCGGTGGGGCCATTGAGGGGTTTGCAGCCGAAGCCGCGATTGCCATTCCGACGCTGGGGTACACCCTGCTTGGCGGTGTGGTGGCGGCGTATGCAACCGATATCTGGCAGGGGCTGCTGATTGTGGTTCTCTCCTTCCTGCTGATCCCATTCGCAATCACGGCTGCAGGGGGCATGGAGGCTCTGGATGCTCAGATTGCGGATGAATTCACGACCTTGGTGGCGACAGCATCCGGGGAGTATGGGCCTTGGTGGATTTTCTGGTTTGCCATTGGGTGTATGTTCTCTGCCGTCCTCAGTTCTGTAGGCGGTGCGTCGGCGGCCGCAAACGAATTCGATGCCCGTATGGGCGTGTTTGGTTCCATTATCAAACGCTTCTGTACCGTGGGCTGGGGCTTGGTGGGCCTGTTAAGCATCGCTCTGTTCGCTGGAAATGCAGTGGTGGACGCGACTTTGGGCGGGGATCCGGGAAAAGTCTTTCCCATGGCGTCAGGATCACTGCTTCCGGTCGGCCTCCGCGGCTTGATGGTGGCCTCCATGCTGGCTGCGGTGATGTCCAGTCTGGATGCCGGGGTATTGAATTTCGGAGGAATGTTCGTCAACAACTTCTACCAGGAGCATTTTGTGAAAAATGCCTCCGCGGAACATTATCTGAAGGTGACCCGTATCACGGCGGTGGTGGGAATGTTCCTGGGGTGGGTCGTGGCAAGTGGTGTGAAAGATATTGTTCAGTTTACCATTATTGTCGAACCTCTGAACTCCCTTACCGGGGTGGCCATTCTTACAGCGCTTTTGTGGCGTCGAACGACGGGTTTTGCTGCCATTTGTTCCGTGCTGGTGGCGGCACCGCTCTTCCTGGCTGCCAATCGTCCTGATTGGCCTAATTTTGAATGGGTGGATCAAATAGCCTCTTATTTCGTGGGGCAGGAAATCCAGGTGGACTTATCCCGTATTCTTCAGATTGACCATGTGGCGAACTGGATGGCGGGGCTCTATGGGATCGACCTGGCAGACCCGGCGAACGGATTTATCAATGCAGAGGGAGTCCTGACCAAACTTCCGGTGCAGATCGCGTATCCGATGTACTTGATCCCCACCATCGCGACGCTGATTATTGTTTCTCTGCTGACGAAACAGCATAACGAGCATGCCGTCGCGGAGTTCTACTGTCGTCTGGATACTCCGGTGGGCCACGAGCATGAGATTTCCGAAGCCGGATTTGAAGTGGACCAGTTGGAACACTTGGACCGGCATGACCCTGAATTGAAGAAGGAAAAACTGAAAGATCTGTCGGCTGACCGACGCCTGCTTCTCGCGGACCTCTTCCGTCTTCCCAAGCTGCTTTCGAGTGGAGAGGCGAAGCTTTCAGATTACAAATGGGACTGGATTGGCCTCGGTGCCGGCATTCTGTTTGTGGTCATCTTCCTCGAGGGTGTAAAAGCCCTTGGAAATCTGTTCTGATCGGCATCTGTTTTCGATTTAACAAGGCTTGAGCCTTGGCGTATGATGGGAGTATGTACGCATTACATGATGTTTTTTATCCTAAATTCGTCACCATCCGTTCCTGTATCCTCCATTTCACTCTTCTTTTGGGAGTGGCAGGGGCGGAAGAAGTGGATCTCCGGTTCCGCATTTATGTTCCGGAGCAGGGAGGGATTCTCACCGAACAGACGCAATGGAATGCTCTTCCTGAGTTGTATCTACAGATTGGCGGCTCCTACCGCCGCCTCGCGTCAGCCCGGGGGCAGGCCAGCCGGTATTTTCGCTACAAAGGGGATCCGGAACTGACACTTTACACCCGTGAAGTGGAGGTAAGACGTCTGGAGGGGGAAGGAATGGAAGAGGGGGATGAGGCCCCTTTGAGGGAGTTTTCCTCCTACCGTCCTTATGCACGTGTCCGTATTCCCGAAACATGGAAAGAGACGATGATCATGTTGCGGCCCGAGGAGCGTGATTCTCAGGGCCTTTGCTGGGCAGTGGCCATGAATATTGACCCCAGTCAGCTTCCGAAAGGAAAGGGGACCTTCTACAACGCCAGCAGTCGTACCTTGGCGTTAACCGTGGCAGGACAGGCTCATGTAATTCGATCCGGACAGCGGCTGGTCTTGAACCGTTCGCAGGTTCAGGAACGGCAAGTGGGCAACATGGTAGTGGGACGGATGGTGCTTGCAGAGCAGGATCAGGAGAGAGGGATCTGGAAACCCCGCTACACGCGGCCGGTGTATGTCAAACCGCATGTCAGCAATCTGTTTCTAATCAGTGATGCCGGAAACGAACGGGTTCGGGTTCGGGTGGTGTATGGCGAGGAGGGCTCCTCATGAAACATCGTCTGGCACAATCGAATAAGACCGGATCCGTTCTGCTTATCAGTCTCATGGTGGTGGCATTGCTGTTGCTGATTGTGGTCACCTTTTCTGTGTTTGTTCGCCTTGAATTGCGAAATGTCATCAACCGTCAACAACTGTTACAAGCGAGAGCTTCCGCCCGTCTCTCCGCAAATTTGGCGATTGCCACTCTTCAGGAAGCGGCAGGACATGATCAGCGGATCACGCTTCCCGCATGGAGTGACCGTGAAGTTCCTTCGACCATTCCCTATGAAAACCGGTATTTTTCCGGTGCCCGGGATGCACGCGAGTTTCTGACCGATGACACAGGCCCGACCCCGGTCCTTTCCCGAAATGCCGATTACGGACAGCACCAGGGCTGGATGGTGTCCAACGGGGAGTCCTTTAACATCAATACTCCTCAATTCACCTTCACGGGAGGGTATTTGCAGATTGCGCCAACCAGTGTGTTGATGGTGGGGGCCGGTTCTGCGGATTCCACACTGGATGTGAATGGCAACGGTGTTCCGGATGATTTCGTGGCCGTGCCGTTGGAAAACATTCAGGATCCAGATGGAAATGCCCGGGAACAACTCGGCTATTTTGTGATGGATGAAGGAACAAAGGCGAAGCTCAATCAGTTTGATCCGTTTCCGGGCTCCTCCACACCGGAATACAGTCAATTGATGGCCCAGCAGGCCGCAGTTCCCCTGGTATTGCCCAACTTTGATCTCACAAATGATGACCAGCGGGAAGCGGTGGGACGGATCCATTCCGATCCTCAGTGGGAGCTGATGGAGGAGATGTTATCCGGCCCGCAGGAGCAAACCATGTATCAGCGGTTCTTTCATGCCGTCACCTCCCATTCCCTGGGTCTCCCAGTGAATGTGAAGTCAGGCGGGTTGAAAAAGGATCTGACTGCGATTGCCGAACAAATGGGGGATCAGTTTCCGGATGCCACCACCTCACCTTACACCGATCTGCTGGCCTTCCATGAACAGCGCCTTGCGGAAGGCCTGCGGGAGAGCCTGTTTTATCAGTCTGAGGGTGATTTTATGACGCCGGTGCAGAAGGGTCTTCCGCTCCGTGCCTCGCAGATCACAACCTCCACCCGTCACAAACTCTTTCCCCCGAGCAGCTATGCGGGAACCAATGTGGTGGATCCCGGCGGCCCTCAGTGGCGTCAGCTTCTCTCGTTCCTGAACACGGGGGAACGTTCCTACAACAGCAGCACCGGGGTAATGGACGCCACCGTTCACTCGGATGAAGGGCATGGAACGCCTCCGGTGCTGAGCCGCTTCCATCTACGTGTTCAATTCAGCCTTACCCCCCAAGGTAGTGACTATATGATTGGGTTTCACCTCATTCCCAATGTGGCACTTTGGAACCCTTATGATGTGCCGCTACGGATTCCGGAAACGTACATCTTTCAAAAAATCAGCTTCACAAATGCCGGAGGATTACCTCTCCATTTGCGGGTGCGCCATCCTTTATGGCACGCAGCTGGAGAATCACATTGGATGCCTCCACACCACTTTGTTCCTGCAGGGAGTTTCGCGGGTGCACAGTCGTATGGCTCGTTTCCTCTCATGGTCAAAATTCCGGAAACCGTCTTTGAACCCGGGGAGAGTATTTGGTTCGAACTTGCGGACCATGTGGAGATGGAATTTTCCTCAGAACGAGGAGGCGGGTTTTCCCTGTTCAAAATGGCGGATGGTCGTTCTCCTTCGAATGGAGACGGAATCTCCACGCTGAATCTCGATATGCAGAATCCGGATCATTACGCTCTCATGAAAGCGGGACTGGATGCTGGTGGCTCGAAAAGCTTTTACCTGTTGGAGAACCTGACCTGGAGGTCTAAATCGGAAGCCGGGGCCTATGCACGCCGGCCGCGTAGTGACTGGAATCTGGAACCTTCGGATTTTGCCAGATCTCATGATATCTCCCGTGTCCAACCGGATGTCCCGAATGGTCAATGGTGGCAACCATGGAGAGACGCTGGAAATCGTTGGCGAGGACCTTGGGGAGGGAATAGCCGAACTCCGACAGGTGTTCCATTTTATCCGTTGGATTTTGAGTATTCGACGCCAGAATACCCCGGCAGGTCGTTTTATTATGCGTTTCAAACCCGCAACGAATGGAACACAAACGTAGATCCCCCCGTCATCACGAGGACAGGGTATCAACACCCCTATGATTACAGCCGTTCCCGTATTAATTGGAATGAACGGAAAATAGAATTGGCCCTCCAGCATCACCTGGTCAACTATTCCTACCGGACCCGGACGCTTGAAATTCCATTTGATGATTGGGACACCCTCAAGGGCTTGGACATGAGAAGTACGGCTTCCTGGCCTGCGAATCCGCGTTTTAAAGACCCGAATACCAACGTCACAGACAATTCCTACGACGATAATTTGTACTACGATGCGGCAGAGGGTAAATACGTCCTTCCCATGATCTTTAATGGCATGCCCAGCCGGTCGAACCGCGGTGGGATCGCAAGTGTGGTAAACGAGGTCCATCCGGCTGGAAGTGGCAATCCCCGTTTGGATGTGGATGCGTATCGATACAATCCCTGGCTGCGGCGTGACTCGGACGACACGAACTGGCGTGATGATTGGCAGCGCAAAAAAGTATTCCCTGTCTCATACAATGAAAATGGAATCATCTATTCGTTTGGATCGGATGATCCTCCCGTGCCAGACGCGATTGCGGTGGATAAACAGGGGATTACCACTGCTTGGGAAGTCGAGGAAATCCGCCTGGGTGCCGGACATGAAAATTACCGCTCTGACAATCCGACCGATGGATGGCCCTCCAGTCGTATGGGCCGTGGAGCGATGCTCATGGGGCCGGATCCTGCGGAGTTTCGAGGGCTTCAGGATCAAAGGACCCGTCCGAAGGTATTTATGATGGCGTTTAACCTTCATCCGTCCTGGCCGAGCTCTCTGTTGGGAGATCCGTGGGCTCCTGACTTTCCCGGCCCACGGTTCACCTCTCTTCCCTCCTGGGACGGCAGTTCCGGTTTTATTGAAGGTGTGACCGGTGATTCATTCGGCATTGTGTTCGCACTTCGAGCTCCAGAGCATGGAATGACCGGGGATGACCGGATCACTTTCCAGCTTCCCTGGATGAACGGATACAACCCGATGGCGACTTACTTAGCTGGGGACCCTCTCTATCAGATTGATGAAAAACAGTTTCACAAGATCGGCAGCGGGAATCCGGTGATGTGGGTAGGCGGAGTGACGGAAGACCCTGATCTGTTGGATCCGATGCGTTGGACCCCGGATGATCGCTCCGCAGCAATCGGACATTCGTACGATGCCTTCTCGGAACGGAGAACGGTCTTGAAACGGCTTCCCCGATCCTTTGAGGAATTCACCAGCATCGGCCAGCTCATGCATGCAAACCCGGTTTCGCTGGGGGCTGCGTCAATGGATGGCACAACTCCGATTGACCGTGCGCAAACGTACAGTCCCTACAAGGATGGGTGCCGGCAGCTTGGAGGCGAATACATCTCGGCGTATGCCATTGGAGGGGGTACCGTTAGTGATGTCATTAATCCGCAACTGCCCTTCCGGTTTGCCTGGAGTGAAGACCCGACCTATCCTGAGTCCGACCTCATAAATTTCGTCGATCAACAGACTCTGGTGGAACAGGGTGCGACCGGTACCGGGTACAACGGCTTTGATCCGGTTGGGGATGAAACCCGCGAATACTATTTCTTCCCCGTCTATGATTATTCCCTCTATTTAAACAATGCTCTGTGGGATGACTACATGTTCACCGGAGCGGCGAATGGGCGTCTGCGCTGGAAAAATGGGATCGTGGACCGGGATTTTGACCTCTCCGCATCGCGGGTTCTGGTTGAGGGGGCATTTAACATCAACAGTGCCAGCCCGGGGGCATGGGCGGCTCTGCTCTCTGCCCACATGGATATGGAGATTCCCATCCAGGGAGGGGGCACAGATACGGATACACGTTATCGGGTTCCCATCCTCCGTACCGCTCAACCGATCGGGACCGCATACACAGGAGAGAGCGGACAGGATTATACCAGTCAGGAGTTTTATAACGGGTTCCGGCGGCTTCGGCCCGGAGATATCTGGGACCGCTCCACAAATACCGGGCTGGCGGTGGAAATCGTGAAAGCCATCGGTGAACGCGGCCCCTTTACGTCACTGGCTGATTTCGTGAACCGGGATCCGGGTGCGGATGCGGCAAAATATCCCAATGCCAGTGCTGCAGAGCTGGCGGAGTATCGCCGAACCAGCCCCTTGCAAATGGCCATTAACCGGTCGGGCATCAATGGAACGACTTACGGCATTCACGATGCCAGTGGGACGTCAATCATTCGTGCCGCGGAAGATTACAGTGCCAGCCATCGAGACGGAACCCCTTATCACTTTTGGCGATTTACCGACAATACGGAGGGAATGGCCGCCAACCTCGGTGCCCCGGGCACGTTCATGCAGCAGGATATTCTCTCCCGAATCGGAGGGTTCCTGCAGGTCCGCTCGGATACCTTCAAAATCCGGGCTTACGGAAATGTGTTTGATTCCACCACGGGTACCCGCAGGGCACAGGCCTGGTGCGAACTGGTGGTTCAACGCCGCAGTGAGTATGTGGATGAATCCGATACCTCCGATGTGCGGGCAGGCGATCTCACGTCCCCGATCAATCAGTGGATGGGGCGTCGGTTTGAGGTGCTCTCTTTCCGCTGGCTCACCCCGGAAGAAATCTGAGGGAATGGTCACTTCTGGAGGGATCTGTGGAATCGTTGGGTTTCCAGTCGACCTTCCGCAATGGTATGCAATACCATAAGGCGTTCTCTCTGTTGAAGAAGATGCCAACCCTGGGGTAGACACACCGTATGAAAACCTTTCTTGTTCTGTTCCTCTTCTCTTTGATCCTTCCTTTGCTCCGGGCTCAACAGGTATTCCAATACCACACGGAAACTCTGGATAAAAAAGAACGTCCAAAGTCCGTGTTTCTCTGGGTTCCACCGGAAGCAGAACCGGTTCGGGGCATTCTCGCATCGACGCAGACCTTGATGGAGGCGCATATGTCCGTGGATCCGGACGTCCGGGCGGTGTGTCGGAAACAGGGGATTGCCATCCTCTTTTCCAAAACCGGTCTGCCGAAAGAAAACCTGAAGGCTGTGCTTCAGGAGTTCGCGGAGCAGAGCGGATTCCGGGAACTCACCACAGCACCTCTCTTCTTTGTTGGACATTCGGCAGGCGGAGGCTGGGCAAATCAGATGGCGAAGGAGTTTCCGGACCGCTGTTTCGGACTCATGACGTTTCGGGGAGGGCTCCCCTGGGGGGCCTCACCGGAAATTCCCTCGCTGGTGATGGTGGGGCAGTATGACGAGTTCGGAGGGCGGATGCGGACGGCAGAAGGGTTTGAGGCGGCGTGGGAGAACCCGGTGAAGGGTCTTGCAGACATGTTGGAGCGTACTCCCCAGGCTCGTTTCTCGCTGGTAGTGGAGCCGGGAACCGGCCATTTTGCCTGGTCGGAAAAAAATGCCCGGTTGTTTGCATCGTTTCTTGAGGTCTGTGCTGAAAAACAGCTTGGAAACGATGGCAAGATCACCCGTATCCCCTATGATCAAGGCTGGAGTCTTCCCCTTACCCCGCGCACGTTTTCGGAAGAGGAACCTGTTCCTGCCGGAACAGATCAGACCCGACCCTTGAACGGAAGCTGGTTTCCCTCCAGGGAACTCGCGGAAAAGGCCCTGAACTTTCACCAAGGATTGACCGGAAAAAAAGACCAGTTCATCCGTTGGCAAAACCGTCACTGGGTGGATGCCGGTGCCCGATTCTTCTTTATGGGTCTGCAGTTTGAGCCGGGAACGGCTGTTTTTCACACTAACCCTGTGTATGCAGATGCGGTTCCGGGTCAGTATGACGGAAAAGGGCCTGTTTGGCATCATGCCGGTGAGGCCGTCGGGAATTCCGGAGAGCCGATTCGGGTGATCCCGATTGCCGGTCCCATGGAAGAGGCGGGTGATGGAAAACTCCGAATTCGGTATTCCACCCTGTTCCCACAGGGGGAACGCAACCGGTATACCTTCCTTGCAATTTCTCCGGGCAATGACACTTTCCGGCATACCGAACAGGTGGGCATGGCTCCTCGCGGGTATAAGGGGATTCGTAAAGGGAAGCCGCAGACCATCTCGTTCCCGGACGTACCGGAAACGATCACTGCGGATTCAGATCCACTTGTACTCGGCGCAACCTCTGACTCAGGGTTGCCGGTGGAGTATTATGTCGCCTACGGCCCGGGCGTCATTCAGAATGCCACACTGGTGATCAAGGATGTGCATGTCATGGCCAGGAGCCCGATTGAACTTAAAATCGTGGCCACTCAGCCTGGATCCGGAAAAGACCCGGGTATCCGTCAGGCCGAGAAGGTGGAGCAGGTGATTCAAGTCATCAACCCCTGGATCCGGACAGAATAGTGTCGACATAAAAAGAGCATGGTTCTTTTTTTGGGTACCTGCCGGAGACAGGTAGGGAAGAGAAGGGTGCTCTCGAAGATCAGGATTCGCGAACCAACCGGTTTGGATCCGTTCCGTCCGCAGGGTCTTATAATTTGGCACCCCGCCTGTAGGCGGGAACAATACTGTTCAGGTTGCGGAATTCGGAGGGAGTGGTTCCAGTTGCCTTTTTGAATTCTTTCGAAAACACATCTGCCTTTCCGAATCCGCATAGGGCTGCAATTTCCTGTATCTGGAATTCAGTTTCCCGGAGGAGTCGCCGGGCGTGATCCAGCCGTAGTTCCCGGTACTGCTGCCTGGGTGACTTGTTGAGCGTCTGCTGAAATTTCCGTTCAAGCGTTTTTCGCGTGCAGCCTGTTTGTTCCGCGATCTCCGGAATCGACAGGGGCGGATTCAGGATTTCCCGCATGAGAGAAACGGCATGAGCGACAGTTGGGTCGTTGAGCGCCACACAGCTGCTGGACTGTCGTTCCACGATACCGGAGGGTGGAATCATCCGTGCCACGGTCGGCGGGTCTTCTCCGGCCATCAAGCTGCCCAGCAGTTCGGCCGCTTCAAATCCGATCTGTTCTCCTGGAATATCCACGCTGGAAAGTGGAGGGGATGCGATGTCGCAAATCATGGGGTCGTCTCCGACACCAATGAGGGAAATCTCATCCGGTAGTTTCTGATGACTGACCTCAAGGGTTCTTGCGAAATGTAATGCGAAGGTGTCACCCGAGCATCCAATCCCAATAGGCTTGGCTAAGGTGGGCATCAAATCCTTTAAGTAATCAGGCCGTTGATGTTTTTGCCCTTTGTCATCGAGAAGGTGGGGAACATCAAATCGGAACCACAAGCAGGTTCTGCCTCTCGCTACTGCCATATCACGGAATCCCCGCCACCGTTCCCGTTCAAAGTACTGGTCAGAACTACTGGCAAACAGGAGCGTTGTATAGGCGGCATCACAATAATAAGCCGCCATTTCCGCTCCTACTTTTTGATGATCCACCCAGATTCCGTTTGCATGGGTGACCATTTCTTCTGCCTCCAGGTGAACAATCGGAGACCCAAAGGTCTCAATTTTCTTCAGAAAATCCGGATGCTCAAACCGACCGATCCAGCCGTCGATGGGGCGTTGAAGCACATAATCCAGATGCTGGTTGGAATGGCCGGTATAAAGCAACAGCCAGGGGACCGTGGTGTAGCGGTGCTGCAGAATCCCTCTCAGAATCCTTCCATCCAGCCCTCCATGTTCCATGCCGACGATTCCGACGTGCTTACGTTTTCGGGGCTCAGGTGAGGGGGTAGGTTGTGTGTTTTTTGACGGCAAGGGATTGTCGCAAAGTAGGGGTTCGGAGATTTCTCAATCATGGCAGACTATTCGGGATTTGTATCAATTACAACCTTTGGAGAGTCCAATGAAAGTTTTGTTGTGTATGTGTAGTGTCATCAGTGCTGTGACAGTTTCGACTGCCGGAACAGTTGGGTACTGGCGATTTGAATCAGGAGCTTTTTTACAGGACTCAAGTGGGAACGGCAACGGTCTGACAGAGGTTGGCAATGTTTCACAGGTGAGTTTGCCTGGCACAGGAAATGGTTCCGGTTTCCCAACGACAATCCCTCAGACCGGTGCCTCCAATGGATCCTCACTGAGCTTCGATGATTCGACGGTGTCCGGTTTTACCGCGGTGGACAGTACCTCCTTGGATACAATCTCCGCGAACGGAACCTTTACCCTTGAAGCATATATCAGTACCGGGTCCTCTTCTGCTTCTGAGTATATCGTGAACCAATATGACTCCAGCCTGGGAGGCAGTTCGGAAAGATCATTCTCATTTCAGACCAATGCGGAGAATGGGTTATCCATTTTTCTTGGTCGTTCAGATCTGCAATACATGGGGTTCCATAAATCCACGGATAATCTGTTTGTAAATAACCGGGATTATTATGTGGCAGTGACCTATGACGTCTCCATAAATACTTCCACATTCTACTGGCAGGACCTTTCTCCAAATCCAGCCGTCGCCGGTCTTCAGAGTGAAACAGGGAGTTATACAACCGGTGGAGCTGGGTATGACGGAACCCTTGGAAACCCCAATTCAGTCCCGTTAACGATCGGCCACCGTAACGGGTCCTCTCAGACCTGGGACAGCGGAGGTCTTATGGACGAAGTCAGGATTTCGAATACAGTATTGGGTCAGAACGACTTGCTTGTCTCGATCCCCGAACCCTCCACCCTCATGCTCAGTGTGCTTGCACTTGCCGGGGGATTTTTCGCAGCACGCCGGCGTAAATAAATTGAGCCGCATTTGGTTCAGAGCGGCTGCCGGGGACTTCCCCGCAGCCGTTTTTCATGTTACCAGCTCATTCATGGAACCATAATGGTTCCCTTCATCCTCTCATGTTTATGATGACCCGCTTGCTTTCCCTCCTGGTTGCACTTCCGCCTGTTTTCGTAACAGCAACCGATATGATGGGCCCTTCTTACCCCGTGGAGCGGACCACGGAACTGGTGAAGAGGCTTTCCCGTTTGCCTTATGTTTCTCCGACCTCATCCTCGAAAAACGGGTCCTATGTGGTGAACATGACCCCGGGTTCCGTGAAAGGGGACTATGGGCTACGCGATCCTCAGGTGCCTCCGCTTCCGCAGTACGGAATGCGGATTTCGGATGATTCCGATAGCCGGAAGAAAACCACGGTGGTGGTGATGGGCGGGACCCATGCCCGGGAGCAGGCAGGTAGTCATATGCTGGAGGGATTTTTACGCAAACTGGTGGAGGACAGTCCGGAAATGAGAGACCTCAGAAAACGTGTGGAGGTGTTTGTTTATCCTCAGGTGAACCCGGAAGGGCGTTATGCCTACCTCCTGCCCGGGAACCCACATGGAATTGAACGGGATGCTCCCAGTAATTTAGGGAAGGGTGCATATGATGAGGACCTGAACCGGATCTGGCATCAACCGGAGGGGTGGCCTCAGATCATGGCGATTCAGAAGGTGATCCGTGAGGATACGGAAGGGAAAGCGGAACTCTTCTTTGATTTTCATGCACGCAGTTTTACCCGGAAAAATCTCGAGAACCGGAAGCCTCCTCAGCATGCAAAAGAGGTCTGGGTCACCGGGGAAAACGCCCGATGTGTGTATATCGAATATTTAACAAAGCGTGACCCCGGCATTCAGGTTGTGGAAAAAAAGGCCCGGGAACTTCCCCAGACCGGAAGTGCCTGGGCCGCCAGTGAACAGGGACTGAACGCCCGGTTTGCGTTCATTCCCGAATGCGCACGTGATGAACCCGTGGACTTCTATCATAAACTTGGTGAAGTCTATGCCCTCGCCTTGTACGATTTCATGAACGCTCCACTTCCGTAAGCTTATGGATGATCCTTTTGCCTTGCAGCCTCATCTTGATGACCTGACCACCTCAGGCCGGAAGTCTGCCTGTACCGCGACAACCCCGGAAGAACTTACAGCCTGGCAGCATCAGGCAAGACAGCGGCTTCACCGCATGCTGGGATTGCACCGCCACACCACCGGAACGGTTCAGGCTGAGAGGTTGGAGGAGCAGGCCCGCGACGGATATCTGGAGGAGCGCTGGAGGATTGGCATCGACGAGGGAGTCTCGGTCAATGTCTACCTGCTCCGTCCTGCAGAAGGCGGGGGGGAGACACCGGTGTTGGTCATGCACGGTCATCATCCGAATGTGCAGTACTGTATCGGCAACTTTCCGGATGAAGAGACCAGAGAACGGCAACTGGCGAAAGATGGGAATTATGCCCAGGCGCTGGCGCAGGCGGGACATCTGGTCTGCGCAATCGAGCAACGGGGGTTTGGTGCCCGGATATCAGAAGGGAGGGGACAAGACTGGGAGAAGCCGTGGACCGACCGGCATCTGTTTCTTCATTACCTGCACCATGGACGATGTCTACAGGGGGAACGGGTCTGGGATGCCATGAGGGTTCTGGATTGGTTTCTCGGACTGGAGGGGGTGAACCCTGAGAATCTTGCCTGCACGGGGAACTCTGGAGGGGGAACCACGACCCTGTATCTGTCTGCATTGGATGAGCGAGTGAGGATCTCTGTTCCAGGGTCAGCGTTTTCCAGTTATGAAGCCTCTCTCCTGAACAAAGAGTTTGCGCACTGTCTCTGCAACTATGTCCCGGGTTTAGGAGAGGAGATGGTAAGCGGCGATGTGGCCGCACTTATCGCCCCCCGGCCTCTCTGCATCATCAATGGAGAAGAGGATCATATCTTTCCTGCACAAGAGGCCCGCGAACAATTTGTGACCGTTCAACGTGCCTACGATGCCGCCGGGTTCTCCAAGGCCTGTGCGTTAAAGCTGCAGCCGGGAGGACACCGATATCATATCCCGGTTAGTCTCGCCTGGATTCGGGAATGGACGCAGCGGTAAGAGTGCTGAACCGTCCGTCTGAACTCCGAGTATCATGCAATTGACGCAGAGAAGGGGGCGAAGCGAATTTGGATGTTGGGAACCTGTGGACCCCTTGTCCAGAAAGGCCATGTTTCCCGCAGGGCCTGCGGGCTTACGTCATCGGCGGGCTTCTGTCTGGAATTGCTCATGTTTCCCGCAGAGCCTTACGGATTTATGTAAACCGAGGGCCTCCGTCGGGAATTACTCACGTTTCCCGCAGGGCCTGCGGACTTACGTCATCGGCGGGCCTCTGTTTGGAATTGCTCACGTTTCCCGCAGAGCCTTACGGGTTTATGTAAACCGACGGGCCTCCGTCGGGAACCTTTAGTCATCCCCAGGAGGAATCGAGAGGTCCGCCACCCGGTTGCCGGTCAGACGGACAAGGTCCTCACTGCGTAGTTTCAACAGGGTCTCATTCGTACCTCCTCCACCGTAAATCTCTTCCCATTGGAGCAATGTCCGGTCGATGACCACTCCTTTTACCTTTGCATGATGCAGGGGGGGAGTGGCACCGGGAGGGTATCCTGAGTATCTGTGTGCATCCTCAAACGGGCACATCCGTACCTTCTTCACGCCAAAGGCACGGGCAACTTCTTTGGGGCGGAGTTTGTGGGTGCCGGGGATCACTGCGACGTAAGCCTGTTTGTCCGGATCCAGACACACCAGTGATTTCGTGATCCGTTCCAGTGGAATGCCGGTAGCCGCCGCAGCATCTGCCGTATGGACCGTGTTGGCCTTGCTGATGAGTTCAAAGTCAATGTGCTGCTGTTTCAGCCAGGTTTCGAGGGGAATCATGGACGAGGGGCGAGTCGTGGGGTTTTGGGGTCAGAGGGGACAGATTGTACCGGAGGCATCGAAGTAGTCTTCCCGTATCTCACCAATCACTTCAATTCCAGGGTGGTTCTGGATCTGATCAACTACGGCCTGCGAAACATGCAGGTCTCCCACATGCAGGGTGCTGTCGATGCGGACAATCTTTAACGCTTCATTGGCCGTGGAGGTCACGCACCGGCCGGCAAAAGCCAGACATTCCCAGTCGGTTTCACAGACGACCGGAATTTTCCCCCGCGGAAGGTAGGTGCTGGTGAAGAGGTTTTCGTACAGTGGGGTAAGGTCAATTTTCTCAAACAGTTTCCGGGTGGTGATGTCGGCCAGTCCGACCCCGAGGGCATTTCCATGTGATTCAGGCGTAAGATCCCGCACAATGACAATCCGGACGTTCGGGGTTTCAGGGTCCGGGAAATCGGGAACTCCCAAACGGCCGATGAGATTGCCGTCCATGCCGGTCCCACTCAGATTTTTTCCCATGTTGTCGACCACGACAATATCAACCTCATCCAAAGGAAGAGAGGGCATGTTCTCCCGGGCCATCGTGAGCAATCTTGGTTCCTCTTCCAGAATCCGGTTGGCGGGGAATCCTTCAATATGGCGGGTCTGATCGTAGGCGTTTTCCACAATGCCGATCCCCATGAGTATATTGGCATGCTTGAGGACCTGTGCTCCCACTTTCGGCATGTACTCCACAAGTCCGGTGGTGCCGTGACTGTGAATCGCAAGTGCCTGTTTATGTTTCCCGAGGCCGATGCCCATCATTTTCACCATGCCGCTTTCATAGGGGCCATGGAAACAGGTATGAATTTTAATCCGGTTGACCACAATCGTTCCGGCAGCCCCATAGGCATGTTTGTCGAAATAGACCGGAATCGGGCAGTCCTCCTGCGGCAGATCCACGGTGTCCATGCTGCTGCGGATTTCACAGTTCATGGTTTCTTCGGTGATGCCGAATTCACCCAGCATCTCCTGTTGCCCCTCTGCGGTGGCGCCTCCATGAGAGCCCATCGCGGGGACAATAAAGGGAATGCCGCCTGCAGCTTTTACATTCTCGACCACCCGTTTGAGGATTCGGTCGATGTTCGCGATGCCTCGACTTCCGGCGGTGATGGCGATTTCTTTCCCGGCAGGAAGACTCACTCGGCTGCCTTCCATGGCCTGATCAACTGCACTCTCAATGTCGGTGATCCGGGTGCCATCAAATTTCTGGCGCACCCGGTACATGGGCGGCATCTTCAGTGAATAAGGCGGCATCTCAGGACACCTCCTTCAGGATATCCGTGGCTAAGGATTCCAGATTCCATTCCGAAGACCAGCCCCAGTCCTGCCGCGCGGATTCATCCCTGATAACACCTGGCCACGAATGAATGAGATCCGCAACTTCGGGATCGGGATCGAAATCGATATCGCTATCGGGAAGAACCTGTTTCACCATCTGCAGTAATTCCTCACCATCGGGTGCAATCGCCTGGATGTTGTATACCCGTCGGGTCAAATGGTCGGGATCGGCTTCTAAGAGGAGGGAAAATGCCCCCAGAGCGTCCTTCACATACATCATGCTGACCCGAGTGTCCGGCCGAACCTTAAAGCGGAACGGTCGTCCCTGTGCGCACTCGACAAAGGCATGCGAGGCGTATGCACTCGCCGCTCCCTGTGGGGCATAGGGGGAAATGATGATGGGGAGTCGGACCGCCCGGAAATCAAGGCCGTGCTTGCTGTGATAATAATGTCCCAGCCGTTCCACCGCCACTTTGGTTACGCCGTACAATCCATCCGGCCACGTTTCCTGATCTTCGGGCATTGGATCCGGAAGGTCACCTCCCCACACGGCGAGAGAGGAGGGGAAGAGCACCCGGCCGACTCCACTGGCATGACAGGCTTCCAGAAGGTCAAATCCGGCAGTGGCATTTATCTGCCACCCAAGTGTCCGGTTCATCTCAGTGCTGCCGCTGAGCAGGGAGGCCAGGTGCAGCACCCGGTCGGGCTTTTCCCGGTCGATAAGCGCAAAAAGTCCTTCCCGGTCGCACAGGTCTCCCTGTTCAAAACGTGTGCCTTCTCTGACGGGTGCAACAGGGGTGTCAGCGATATCGACAAGAAGGATCTCATGATCCGGGGGAAGGAGATGCGTGTATTGGCAGGCGAGATTTCCGGCGCCACCGGTGATCAGAGTTTTCATCGTTGAGCTCCAATGCGTCGCGCGCCGGTCGGTCGTAAATCTGCATCCATGACAACAAAGGCGGTGGGCCCGGTTTGTTCGAATTCCGCCTCCACGCCCGCAGGGATTGCGATGTGGTCATGATGGTGGATGTGAATTTCTTCCCCCAGCATACGCAGAACGCCGCTTCCATGCACCACAGAACAGGCGAGGAAGCGCTCCGGACATACCCGGACGGGCCGGCCTTCCGGTGCCCGTGTCAGATGCAATTCAATTCCTCCGGTCTGGTCCCGGTCCGTCAGGGAGGCGGGAAGGATGCAGCGTCGGGTGGGGATGGGGAGGCGGGTCATGGCCTGAATCTCCCGTTCAATGGGGACGGCCCGATTCATACCCGACCCGTAGGGGTCTACCGGTTCGAGCTCCTCCAACTCAATGGGCAGGGGATCGACATCAAAGAAGATTCCCCAGCCCGACCGTCGCGCGGACCCGAAAATAAACGGAAGGTTGTGGGGCATGTCGGACGCATTTACATACCCGTGACGGGTGTTCGGGGGGATAGGCAGTGCATACCCCTCATCGGTCAGACCCCGTTTCCCGTCCAGGACCATATGTCCTTTCATGGGGCCATATCCCAGATGGATTTCCACCCCGTGTGCATGTTGATGGAAGGGGACATCGCTCCGGGTTGGATCCAGCCAGGCAAGATTCCAGCTATGGTGGTCACCATATATCAGGGGAACAATGGTGATGCCGAGGTTCGGTACGATGAAGGAGGCCTGATCCGGGGCCTCGTTGTCCCGGGTCACTTCGATGCCACAGCATCCCCGTACCTGATTGACCAACTCCTTAAACCTGTCTGCTGCGGCCCGGACATCCTCTCCACCGCCGCAGTCTGCATCTGAAAGAAGCGCTTCCTGGGTACGGAGGATATTGATCTCATACCGGTAAAAGGTGCCCAGCAGGGCACGGAAATCCTCCGGCACCAGATCCACGGACTGGTTGGCAAGATCCGAGAGGAGTTCCCGGGCCCGGAGCCGGTGGGGCTGACAGGCGGAAGAGGGGTCCGGCAGGGATTCCAGCAGGAAACGGGTAGCATGAAACACGCCGATCGCCTGCCGGCGGAAGGCGTAGCTGTACATCCTCGCAAGATGGATGTCCCGTTCCGTCAGGTCATTGGGGTTTCGGCCTTCGTGGTGGGCTTTGCATGCCAGATCGAGCAGACGGCGGTAATTCGGGTGCGCATCCCGCAGGGTGTCCTGCTGGTGATCAAGTCCGCAGATGGTGGGAAAGGCATACATGAATTACACTTCCAGTTGTGTGTCGACCCCTTTCTTGTGTAAATACCGGTTAAACGCGATCACCAAAAACGGAAGAACCACTGCGCAGGTGATGGTGGAAATGGAGATCTGCGCGGTCGCCCGGGGAATCAGATCCTGATAAATGGCGGATTTTTCCGGATCCACGATGCCGGCATCCACACCTGCGGCCATGGCCGCGGCCACCGCGGCGGGGGTTTGAACCGCATTCCCGGCGGTGGAGGCTTCACACAATCCGGCCATGGGGCTTTTCTCCCGGAACAGTTTCAGTCCCAGAATCGCGGCGCCTCCGGTGATGAACATGGTGCAGATCGCGAGGAAGAGACCGGCAATCAGCACTTCCAGGTTGAGGAAGGCGGACAGATTCATCGCAGACCCCAGGGCAAAAGCAAAGAACGGGATGGTCAGACGTTCGCCCGGAGCGGTGAAGTCCCGGACTTTTGGGTCCATCTGTGCCAGGACAAACCCCAGGACCATTGGCAGAAGGACCGCCAGAAACGCCGCGGCCGGGAATTTCTCCCCAATCAGTCCAAGCGCCATGAGGGTGAAAAACGGACCGTCATTCAGGGAAATCACCGAGATAGCGCCGACATCGGAGCGGTTGCCGTATTCAGCGGTCAGGGCCACATACATCCCGCCGTTGCCGTTTTCCATGGCGGCAATGATCGCCATGGTGGAGAGTCCAAGGAAACCGTAGTAGGGGTCAGTCAACGCTCCCAGCAATGTGCCGACCGCGATGGCGGCCAACAACTTGCTCCCGGTAATCACCAGACCTTTTTTCAGAGAGCGCCGTCCCACCTTGAAATTCATTTGCGCACCGACGCAGAAGAGGAACATGGCAATCAGGGTCAGGATGCCTTTCTTTCCGAGCGCGGTGCTGAAAGAACCCAGGTTCAGGATTCGGTGGGCTCCCACATCGACGACCGTCTGGTCCCCTTTTTCATATGGCTCGGATTTGATATATCCGTCCCAGAGTTCTTTCGGCATCGTGCCGTCTACGACTGTCACGTGGCGTGTCTCCATCGGAGCTCCGATCAGATGCAGTCCCTTCTGAACCGGGGAGAAATACTGCTGGTCGAAGGTGTTGAGCAATGCGCCAAGAAGGAGGGGCACAATCATCAGCCCCCCCGGGATTTTTCCGAAGGTTTCGGTCAGTTTCATATTTCCTCTCCAGGTTATCTTACCGTTAAAAAACAGGGCCCGTGATCCACGGGGCAAAGGTTTCGTCGCCTAGACCCTGTGCTTCACTCTTGGAAGGCACGCCGCTGGCAAGAGCCAGAAGCTGGTTAAAAATCTCGTCGCCCATTCCGGCCACATCCATCGTGCCGTCCAGAATCCGGCCTGCATTGACATCCATGTCTTCTGACATGAACTGGTAGAGAGGGGTGTGAGAGGCGATCTTCAAAACCGGCATGGGTTTACAGCCATAACAGGACCCGCGTCCGGTAGTGAAGACTCCGATGGTGGCCCCTCCGGCGCAAAGACCGGTCATGGAAACGGGATCATATCCGGGGCTGTCCATGAAGCCCAAGCCCGGAGTGTCAATGGGCGCTGCGTAATCGTACACGGCGGCAAGCGGGGACTGGCCGGCTTTTGCAACCGCTCCCAGGCTCTTTTCATAAATCGTGGACAACCCACCCTGCTTGTTCCCCGGAGTGGGGTTGTTGTTAATGGTGGCCCCGTGCAGTTTCGCATGGGCTTCCCACCAGCGAACATGCTTCATCAGCGCCTCCGCCACCTCCGGAGACACCGCCCTGGCTGTCAGCAGGTGCTCCGCTCCATAAATTTCCGGTGTTTCCGCGAGAACCGCACTTCCGCCGTGACGGACGAGGATGTCGGCCGCGGCTCCCACCGCAGGATTGGCGGTAATGCCGCTGTTGGCATCCGACCCCCCGCATTGCATTCCCAGTATCAGTTTGGAGGCAGGCTGTTCTGAACGTTCCACTGCATTCGCCCGGGGCAGCATGGATTCGAGCGCTTCAATGGCTGCGGCTGCAGTTTTCCGCACTCCTCCTGTTTGCTGAATGACCAGGAAATCGGTTTCCGCATGTCCAGGAGCCGCACGGAGCTTCTCTTTCAGCCCGGGGACCTGCATCCCCTCACAGCCCAGACCGATCACCAGGCATCCGAACACATTTGGGTGTCTGGCCATCCCAAGCAGAACCCGTTCAAGCCGCTCACTGTTTTCCCCCGGCTGCTGGCAGCAGCCCGAACTGTGGGTCAGGGCAATAATTCCGTCCACTTGTGGCCAGCGTTCCCTGAATTCAGGGGTGTTGAAATAGGACTCCACCTGACGGCTGACCCCGGCCGAACAATTGACACTGGAAATCAGGGCCAGGTAGTTCCGGGTGCCCACCTGACCATTCCGTCTCAGATATCCATGGAATGTGGGTTGTGGATGGGGAGCGGTGCCGGTGTGGGCAATGAGTTCCTCGATCTCCACCCGTTTCCGTCGGAAGGGGCGGATTTCCAGATTGTGATCGTGAACCAGAGTGCCGGGAAGAATATCCCTTGTGGCAAATCCGATCACATGCCCATACTTCCGGACTGGTGCATCCGTCGGAATCGTACGCAGGGAAAATTTGTGGCTCATCCGAATCCGGTCGCGAAGGGACAGACTTCCCTGCTTGAGTAGAACGGTCTCGTCCGGATACAGATCCCGCCGGGCTACCGCCACATCGTCATCCGGGTGTAACAAAAGAAGAGGGTCGCTTTTCATAGGAAGAAGGGGACGCTTTTTGTAGAATCGATTGGGAATGAACACAAGCGCAAAGCGGGAAAAGAAAACCACAAAAAACGATTTTCACCTGTAAAATTGGGGCTTGCGAATGTAGATTTTGAGTATCGAATTCGTCCATCTCCGTTTGGACTGGCACTCTCTTTTGAGGAACAGGTCTCACATGATCCGCAGGAAGGGCTGTCCACCTGGACGGGTTGATTTTTTGCCGATCCTCGCCTAGGAGTCGTATATGAGTCGATATTGGTTTTTTCTCGTTCTATTCTGGTTTTCAGCCGTACATCTGTATTCCGATGCTTTGAGGATCCTCTGCCTGGGCGACTCGATTACCCAGGCGGACCACGAAACCTACAGTTGGCGGTATGAGTTTTGGAAACGGGCCATGGAGGGGGGGCGGGAGATCGACATGGTCGGACCGTTTACCGAGAATTACAACGGGAATCCGGAATGGCCGAATGTGAAGGGAAAGGCGTTCGATCAGAATCATGCTTCCCAGTGGGGTTGGACCGCGAACAAGGTGGCGGATCATCTGCCGAAATGGCTGGAACAGGTGGATGCGGATGTCGCAATCATCCATCTGGGTACAAATGATCTGCTGCTGGGCCAGGGCACTGCAAGTACCCTCAAGGATCTCGAGAAACTGGTTCAGATTCTCCGTGAGGACAATCCGAAGATCCGGATTCTGCTTGCTCAGATTATGCCCTCCGCTTCCAGTCGGGATTTTCGGGGATTTAATCAGGCTCTGGGGAAATCGGCAGTCAAATGGTCCACGCCGGCGTCACCGGTTGAGGTCGTGGATTGTTTTACCGGATTTGATTTGCAGAATTGGACCTATGACGGCCTTCACCCCTTCGGACATGGAGAGGCGTTTCTTGCCAGACGGTTTTATGAGGCTGTGTGGAAACCCAAAACCAAAGCGGTTGAAGCTTCAGAACCTAAAGAGGCAGGTTCTGTTTCCGATAGGCCCCGGGAGTGATGCCTTCACGCTCTGTAAACACCCGCTGCAGGTGTTTATGGTCAGTAAAACCTGACTGCAGTGCCACATCCTGAAGGTTTCCTTCCCCTTCACGCAGCAGTTTACGGGCGCGGTCCATACGGGCACGCTGGATTTCCTCGAGGATGGTGTGGCCCATGACATTCTGGAACCTGCGTTCCAGTGCCCGGCGGCCAAGACCAAGGCCGTTTTCGACCACATCTTTGACATTGATTCCGAGCTGGACGGACTGTCGGATATATCGGGCCGCATGCAGGACATCATGGTCATCTGTGGACACCCCGGCACTGGATTCCTGTTCCACAATCCCGGCAGGTTCCAGTTCCGTCAGACTGGGCACGGTCCCGTTTTCCAGTGCAATGCGCATCACCATTTCTCCCAGCTTCATTCCCCAGACCATTTCGCGCTGATCCACCCCGGAAATACTGGGACTGAAGGGAAGGGCGGAATGGTGACCGGATATCAGGCTGATTCGGGACAGCAGGTTTTCATCCACCAACCGAAGGTGATCAATGAAGGCAATGGCCTGATAATCATCCACCGTCATGACCCCGAGGGGTTCCGGGAGACTGAGAACCCAGTCCCGCAGCTCCATGGCCCGATGCCGGAAGCGCTCGGGGTCGTGCATCCCGATCCCGCCAATGATGCCCGGCCAACGGGCCACTTCATATCCCGCCATCTCAATACGGGTACGGAAGCCCTGATACCTGGCCTCGGAGAACGCGAAGTTAGGAGTTCCGATGTAAGCAAAATTTTTGTGCATTTTGCTCAACAGGTGATCGGCCGCCATTTCACCGGTTCGACGATTATTGATGGTGACCGTTGGGAAAGGGGGGTGTGCCATCATTCCGGAGGTGTTCAGCACCGGCAGTTTCAATCTCCTGGCCAGTTCCGCATTTTCTTCCCTGGCAATGTGCCCGATCACCACATCCGGTTTCCAATTCCGGATGGTGTCAACCGTATTCTCTGTGAGAGGGGCCCGGGAGACAATAAAGCGTCCGTTTCGGTTGAGGGCCTTAATCATTCCCATCCACACCAGATGGAGCATGTCCGTCGATTGTGCCAGAAAGCCTACCCGATGGATAGAATGCGAAGAAAGTTCAGATTCCATTCTCATTTTTCGTTCTTTTCGTATTCTCGATTGCGGATGAGCCTCTATCGCGTTTCCCACTAGCAATCAATCTTTAACCAAGTTGTGTTCGTTATCTCTGAGTCATTTTACTTTAAACACGGCGTTTTAAAAATCTGTGCATCTCTTCGTGTACGGCCTCCTCCTCCTCGAACATCAATGCATGACTGGCCCCGGGGAAAATCCGTCGTTCATTGGGCACGCCCATCTGGGTCAGCCGGTCCTGAAGATCTTTGGACTGCTGAGGAGGAACGACCTCGTCCTGACTGCCGACCAGTTGGAGGACCGGACAGGAGTCTCCCTGGAGGCGGAGGAGGGGGGAGGCATCCAGAGCGATGTCCTCGCGGCTTCGTACCGGATGCGTGCACAAATCGTGATACGCTTTGGGATAGGACGTCTTCACGGGAGGGCGGACATCTGTAGGTCCGGAAACCGAAACTACCGCCTGTAAAGGTCTTACTGTAGACAGCATCAGGGACAAATGCCCTCCAGCGCTGTCCCCGACGGCTGCGATTCGGCCTGGATTCAGATCGAACTCCTCTGCATGCTCACAAAAGAAATCGAAGGCGTGCGTCAGATCGTCCAGCGGAGCCGGCCAAGGATGTTCATGGACTTTGCGATACCCGACTGATGCCGCCGCGAAGCCCTGCTGGACCAGGGGGATGGCCACACGGACATACCCATGATGTACCCCCTCGGTCCACCCCCCTCCATGCATACAGAGCACCAGCGGGTGCGGCCCCGGAGTGGGGGGGGCAATCAGATGGGCATGCTGATCGGGTTTTGCGTCGGCTTGGTAGCTCAAACTACCCCAAAAACGGTATGCCTGATTCGAAATGGTGGATGCCAGAGTGCGCATAGTTCAGGATATCGTATAGACGTAATTCAAGAATGTCTCGTCTCATTTTACAAAAATATTCCCCGGGCTGGATGCGGTCTGGCAGACCGATCCATGAGAAGGGTCGATCAAACGGAGTAGAGGACTCTGGATTGAAAACGGGATCCGGCCCCAAGGGGTCGGGCCGGAGGGCGAGTCTTTAGGTCGTCAATCGCCAGGAGGTCAGCAGGTTGTAGGGGGGGGCTGTTACCGTCCGGGATGTTCGTCCCGGCTTTTCTTCAGCAGGGCTTCGATCAATCTTCGGTTGGTATTGATCATATCCGCCAGCACGCCAATGGTGGCGAGAAAGGCGGCAAACACCGTCAGTGTCACTGCGATCAGCAGAGACTGAACGCGGCCTCCTCCATCACCGGAGAGATAAAAGTAGAAAAACCTCCCCAGCAGAATCAGGGCTGGAATAATGCAGATGATGGCGGCGCTCAGGAAAACCTTGAGGGGTTGGTAGGTGGTGTAGACCCGAACCAGTGTCCCGCCTGAGCGTTTGATAAACTGGGGCATATTGCTGAACAGACGGGAAGGGCGGAGGACGCCGTTGGTGCGGATCGGCACATGCGTGACAGCAATGTGTTTCCGTCCTGCCTGAAGCAGGGTTTCCAGGGTGTAGGAAAAATCACTGGTGATATTCAGCTCCAGGGCCGTTTGCCGGGTGATGGCCCTGAACCCGCTGGTGGCGTCGGGAATATTTGACCCTGCCATCTGTCCCACCACAAGACTGCCTTTCTTCTGGAGAAACTTTTTGAGCGGAGAGAAGTGCTCAATGTTCTGGGTTTCACGGTCGCCAATCACCATATCGGCTTTTCCATCCAGAATCGGTTGCACCAGTTTGGGAATGTCCTGACCGCAGTACTGATTGTCGGCGTCAGTGTTGACAATGATATCGGCCCCCAACGCCAGGCAGGAGTCGATCCCCAACTGGAAGGCCCGGGCAAGCCCTCGGTTCCCGGTAAATCCGACGATATGATGGACGCCGTGCTCCTTCGCCACTTCCTGGGTCCGGTCGCTGCTGCCGTCATCAATGATCAACACTTCAATCACCTCAATCCCGGGAATTTCCTCCGGCAGGTCCGCCAGGGTGATGGGGAGGGTTTCTTCCTCGTTAAAACAGGGGATTTGAATGATCAGTTTCACAACACGTCCTTGGCTCGGTCTGCGCTATCATGTCTCTCCCAGAGGGTAAACGTAAAAAAAGAACCATCACCATTCCCGGGGTGAATTCTTTTATGAAGGGGAATGCTGCATCTGCACCTTTCAATCCGCGGTGCTGGTATTCGAGCGGATTATAAGGACGGTAATTATAGGAATAATTATTAACCTAAATAGGTGGATGGTTTACATTTATCGGATTTACCCTTTTTGTCTCTTGTGGCTCAAAGCGGTCTGTGTGACAATAAAGACCATTTTGGAAAACTATAAAACAGGCGAAGGCCGAGACCGTTATTTTCACCCGATCCCGCAGGCAAGCAGATGAAAGTTGGACACCTCCTGACACCCTTTCTCATCGGTTTTCCCCTTTGGGTTTCCGCCCAGACCGCGCAATGGGCCCCACCGGTCGCGTTGCGGACGATCCAGGCCAACCCCGGGGTCTACGTGGACCTGACCCTGCCTTTCACCCCCTTTGATGCCACCCTGGCCGATGTGTTCACCGGCCAGGAAGCCGCTGGCACCATTGTCGAGCAATGGAACGCTCTTACCCAGAGCTGGACCACCGCCGAATACGTCGACGTCACCGGCTGGGACACCAACCCAGCGGTCAGCCGCGGCACCGCCCTCAAGTGGAAGGCCCCGGTGGGTGGCTCCGAACTCCACGTCGTGGGCACCATTACCACCAACACCCTCGACCTGGTCATCCAGCCCGGCCTCACCACCTTTTCTCTGCCCACCCCCGAAATCGTGCCCCTGGATGAGATCCCCTTTATCGCTGCCGGCGCCATTGGAGGGATCGACTCAGACCATTCTGACAAGATCTCCGATCTTTCCGGCGAACTCGCCTGGCTGCTCGACGACAGTATCAACCCCCTCAGTTGGCAGGAGACCACCCCCGGCTCTCTCAATCTTCCCTGGTCCAATCTGCTTTGGATGAACCACCAGGGCCTCAGCTCCTACACCGTACAGATAACCCCCGATCTGCCCTACAACCACGACCAGTTACCCGCCGTCAGCACCGCCTCCTACGACCCCCAGAACGAGGAAATGCTCCTTGACATCACCACACCCAATGTGCCCAGTCCCAGCGTGGAGATCTACTACCAGGACGTCGGCGAAGCCGCCGGCTGGACCCCGGACCAGGGCTGGTCCAGGGCCGAGGTGCTCACCGGCTTACTGCCCCAAACCACCTACCAGTGGACCGACGTCGGCACGGTGGACCGGCTGCACCCCGACCAGACCGCCATGCGGGTGTACCTCGTGGCCGACGGTCTGCTCGACGCCGACAGCGATGGACTCTCCGACACCTATGAATACCTGGTGGCCGGCACCAACCCTTCCAGTGCCGACACCGACGGAGACGGCATCGACGACAGTTGGGAAGACGCGAACCAGCTCAACCCCCTGCTGTCCGGCCTCACCGGACTCGGCGCCTACTATCAACTCGATGACGAACCGGGCGGAACCGCCATTCCCGACGCCTCCGGAAACCCCAACGACGCCACGCTTCAGGGAAAGACCACCGATACCACCTGGGGCCCCATCCTTGGAGCCGAACACTTTGACGGGGTGGACGATGGGATCGAACTCTCCCCCGGGAGCAGCAGCGGCCTGTATCACGATGCCAAAACCGCCATGACCGTCGCGTTCTGGGTCAATCCGGAGACCCTCACCCCCTCCCAGGTCCTCTTCGAATGCGGCGGCACCGCCGACGGCCTTGCCCTCAAACTCGAAAGCAGCTCCCTTCGCTTCGGCATCAGCAGTTCCAGTGTCCGCCATGAACTCAGCCATGCCCTCACCCAGACCAACCAGTGGATGCATGTGGCCGCCGTCTATGATGCCGGCACTATGAACCTCTACCTCAACGGTGTTCAGGTGGCCTCCCGCACCGATGCCTCCACCTCCATCGGCGCCCACACCAACGGAGCCGGGTGGGGGAAACGAATCAGCGAAGATGCCTTTAACACCAGCGGAACCGGAGCCAGCTTCCAGGGCCGCCTCGATGAAGGCCGGGTCTTCCTCAGCGCCCTCAGCCAGGCCGATATCCAGTCCATGCACGAACTCGGAGCCGATCCCGATGGAGACGGGGTCAGCACCTACCACGAATACCTCCGCAGCACCGATCCGCACAACAGCGCCTCCACCGCCTCCTGGAGCTACGTATCACCCAGCGGCAACGACACCTGGACCGGCTGGACGTCCACCGCCCAGGGCCGCCGGCACGGCCCCCTCCTGACCCTCTCTGCCGGGATTACCCAGGCCATCGCCTCCAGCGACTCCCTGCAAATTGAAGCCGGAACCTACTCGCATAGCACGGTGACCCCTCCCGCCTCGACCACTCTCACTGTCCGCCCGGTGGGCACGGTGACCATTCAACTCTGATTTTTTGATCCTACCGAAGGAGTTCACAATGAAAAAAAGTATACTGTTCCTAAGTTGTTTCCTGTTCCATGGCGTTCTTTGGGCCCAAGTCGGCATCTATAAAATCGAGGGTGATCTCGAGGTCACCGGCGATGCACAACTGGATGGAAAACTTGGGTTGGGGACTGCCACCCCCACCTATAATTTCCATATGGCGGCCACGTCACCTGCGATTCAACTCATTGAAAGTACTTCCACAGATGTCGCTTACAGTGGCGCATGGACTTATTACAAAGCACCTACCAACGATCCCAATAAGTCGATTACAGCGATAGGGCATTCATTTGCCGGAAGTGCGGATAGTGGGCAATTTGTCGTGGCGCAAAGAAACGGCACCGGTGGTCATGTAGCAAACCTGCTGGTGTATAATTATGATCTGGATCAGTGGACCTTTCGACCGAAAAACATCGTTTCATTTAAAATAACAAGCGACCAAATTACAGCGGCGAAAGAGCTACATGCTCTTGAGGGGCTGGAAGTCACCAATGGCCTCACTACAGACACCATCAGCTTCGGCAGTGGGGGCACAGCCAGTTCCGCGACTTTTTTGAATCCGAACAACTCGAACGCACAGCTCTCATTCGAATGGGAAAATGACGAGGCGAAGTTTACGGTCGGGGGAACCGGTGCAGGATCCGATCAAGGAGTCACCTTTTACGCGGATAATGATGTTCCGATGATGCGTCTGGTGGAAAGTGGAGATGGGGAGGCGTATTTTCCAGGTGAGAACCTCTATCTTGGGCATGCAACGGGCCAGTACACGGACTGGGATCATTATAGTTTAAGAATTGGCACTCTTGATACAGGGAACGGGACCTCAAAAATGTATTTTGATGCCTTTCGGTACAATACCAAGTTTCTTTGGCGGAATAAAAGGTCCGGGGGAAATATTGAAAAAAAGATGTTATTGGAATTAGATAATTCTCTAACACTCTTTATCGATCAGAATAATGGTGCGGCTGATGACCAGGGAGTTTATCTGAACCCCAATCAAGGCACGGTCAGTTACGTCTCCCGAAGTGATTTTGCCATCGGCCGCACAACAGCAGAAGCCAACCTTCACGTGGAAGGGGATGCGAAATTTGAATCTGACATCATCCTCAAGGGCAAACTGCAGGCCACCGACGGGGTTGTGCTGGAAGGCGGTGGGGATGCGGTTGCAGGAGCAGTGCGCTGGACAGGTACGGATTTCGAGGGACACAACGGCACAGAGTGGCAGTCGTTCACCACCCCTCCCAATACAGTAAACGGCGACATTTCGATGGGTGAGTTTCAATAAGGAGATTGCCATGAAGCAATATCCTCTTCTTCTCACGTTTTGGGTCCTTCTTTTCCTGCAGGCCGGGTATTCACAGGGAGTCCCCGACTCCTATCCTGACTGGTGGATTGAATACGGCATCATCCGCCTGGGCCAGGATCACCATGACAACCTGTCTGCGGTCAATCAGGGACAGGCGAAGTTCTTCACCCAGCAGGCGATCCTGTATCTCAATGATCGGCTGGAGCTCCTCGGCGGGGCGGGGGTCACCCTGGAGGAGTTGCTGTCTGCCCAGCCTGCAGACCACTATGCCCCCCTCAATGTCGGCCAGCTCAAACAGCTCACCCACCGCTTCTATCTCCGCTTCCCCGAGGTCGAATTCCAACCCGGATCCACCGGGTGGCCGGCCACACTCAAGCTGGATGAAACACCGGACAAGATCGACAACGAGCTGCTGTACCCCTGGCTCAACAACACCGGAACCGACAACTACAAAAACGCCAACCTGGGCCAGATCAAACACCTCTTCAGTTGGCAGCTCGACGCCTGGATCGTGGAGGATCTGGATGAGGACGGACTACCCGACTATTGGGAGCAACTGGTGTACAAAGCCGACCTGATGGATGCGATTGTGGACAAAACCGGTGTTCATCCCCAGGACGATTATGACGGAGACGGCCTTACCAATCTCGGCGAGTTCCAGGAAAGAACCGACCCTGCGGTCGCAGACACCGACGGAGACGGCATTCCCGACGGGGTTGAAGTGGAGACCGGCCTCAACCCGCTGCAGATCGACAATGCGGTAGGGCTGGAGTCGTTGGTGGCCTACCTGCCGCTGGACAGCGATACTGCGGACGCAACCGGGACCCTGGTGAGCACGGCAACGTCCGTCACCCTGGATCCGCTTGCAGGTAAGGTCGGAGGATCGGCCATTCTCCCGGGAGCCACCGGATGGATCTCCTTTCAGGACCATGTGCTGTTCAACAGCCAGGGACCCTATACCACCCGGACCTTCTCGATCTGGTTTCAAGTCGATTCGCTCACAGGAGGGAGGCAGGTCCTGATAGAGTCAGGAGACACCACCCGTGGGTTCAGTGCCTATGTGGAGAATGCGACCCTCTATGCCGGTGCCTGGGACAGTGTGATCGACGCAGCGGCGAATGATGTGGACACCTGGGCGGGGGAGTGGGTGCAGAGCCCGCCGCTACAGGCTGTCACCTGGCACCATCTTGTGCTGGTGCTGGATGCGTCCTTCTCCCCCGCCGAGCTCACCCCCGGTGTGCTCAATGTCTACCTGGACGGGAGAAGGATTTCCACCGATGAGGCGGGGATGCAGGTTCATACCCATCCCACCGCCGCTATTGGAGGGGCAGATCAGGGAACCCGGATGCACGATGGGTTTTCCGCCAACGTGAATGGGCTGGCTGGACGCCTGGACGAATTCATGGTGTGGAACCGGGCACTGAGTGCCGCCGAAGTGGCCATCCTCAGCTTTCATCTCTCCGGTCCCGGGGGCCTGACGGACGAAGACGGAGATGGCCTGAGCAATCACGAGGAGTTTGTCATAGGCACCGATCCGAACCTCACCGACTCCGACTACGACGGGATCTCCGATAAAGTCGAAAAAGACACCGGGTTGGATCCCACGGATCCGGATACCGACGACGACGGCATCGACGATGGAGACGAAGTCGACAACGGATGGGATCCCAATGACCCGGGCAACGGAGATGCGCACAGCGACGGAGACGGGCTCACTGACGGAGAGGAATGGCAGCTCGGGACGGATCCGAATTTAGAAGACACAGATGCGGATGGTCGACAAGATGGCGATGAGGTCCAACTCGGTACCGATCCCCTATGGCCCGATCACCCGGAAGTAGAATTGGAGACAACGGTAGAATAAACCCTCTCAATCGCGAATGCGGGAACCGGATTCGGAAGACGAAAATCGGTAGCTGCCGGTTGTGAGATCCATGTTTCCTGTAAAAAAGGTTTCACCTACCTGGATCGACAGCTGACCTGCGGTTGGGGCCATGTGAAGCGAGGCCGTGCCAGTGCTTCGGGTTTTCCAATAACTTGTTTTTTCCTTCAGAATTGTGCGGGGAATATCATTTCTCCATGACTGGAGTTTCTCTTTTGTCGATTCCATACCCAATATGGTTCCGTCCGTTGCGGTGTAGGACACGAAGTCTCCGTTCTGTCTCCATGACGTATTTTGGATCATATCCTGCTGAAAAGCTGCATAAGCATCAGAATCATCGGTTAGCTCTCTGATTTCCAGAAAAAACCCCATGGGTTTTTTTCCGGATGTGACTGGGTGGAGATGTTGAAAATAATAGTGGGTATGCCCCTGATACATACCGCTGATTCTGGCAGTATCTGCCCATTGAAGGTGAATAGGCTCTATGGCAAAGGCGACATCGTGATGCCGGCCAAATCCAATGCCCTCCAACAGATCAAGTTTGATGGACCGGGGCAGGGTGAAGTGAAAACTGCGATCGGGATCCCGGCTCAACACCAGCAGTTTGTTTTCCGACTGTACCGTTTTGATCCCGGGGAGGACATCCATCACCGGGTTATGGCGCGACCGGTCAAACCGGTGTTTCGGATCGGATGTAGTGGCCAGGACATATATGCTGTTTTTTTCCTCATCGTCGATCAGCAGTTTGAACCCGTTCAGATCCGACTGATGCGCGTATCCATGCCACCGTTCCAAGGTTCCGAGTTGATAGTGTTTCCCGAAAAAGAGCGTTTCTGCATAGTGGGGATGGGAAGGCGTGTGGGACCATTCCACATGGAACGACGGGTGAAGTCGTTCCATGGACATTCCGGCAAGGGCCACCTTGTCTCGGGCCAGTGCCACGACTGCGGCAGGAGGACGGTACCCTGAAAGAATCGCATAGACGCTCAGATGGGTGGGACGCTTTGGAGGATGGGTGGTCTCACCAAAATACAGCCAGAAAAAGTTCGGGGAAGTGGTAAACGGAATCAGAGAGGAAAAGGGGCGTTTGACTGTCCCTCCCCAAGAGCCATTCCGATACTTCAGTGCTGCCGATGTGAAGAGATAGTCGAGGATGCCTTTTGCAATATTCCGTACCTCTGGGTCCTGGGCAAAGGCATATAAATTCAGATAGGCCGCAGTCGTGTAGGCATGATAAATGTCGCTGTCCCATTCCGGGTTGCCATACCGCCAAAACTGGATGGCCGACTGCCGAATCCGTTCCTTTGCGATGTGCAGAGTTTCCGGCTCTTCTGCGGCCTCTGCAAATACATAGAGGGCCACATCCCTCATGGCTTTCAGATTGATCGTACTGCGTGGATCGGTACGTGTGCCGCGGATTTGAGGTGTCCATTTGCGTTTGACCGGTCCGGCCCCTCTCCCGTAAAGCGGGTGCGGATGGGGATTCACCTGCCGTTCATATTCTTCATACAGCATCCAAAGGTGTGGCTCCCCCACAAAGAGAGATGCCCAGAACTCCCATTCCTCCAGCGAGTCTGACGGTCGGACCGTCGGCAGTTTAGGCAGCAGCTCCGACAGATACTTCCCAAAAGCCTTTCGGTCCTGGGCCCGTTCTGCAGAGGCGGCTTCCGCCATTTTCCGAACGTCTTCCTTGCTTCGCCAGAGTGTGTTGAGTTGTTTAAGGACCGTCATCCGGACCTCCGCCGAGGGAGAACGCAACAACAGCACATCCTTGAATCCAGGCGCTGGATCGACCTGAGTCCAGACTTCAATGGCTTTTTGAAAGGTCTTCTGATAGTCAGGATCCCAACTGTCACCAAAATAGCCGAATTTGGCCGTTTGACCCAGCAGAGATAAGGTCCAGAACAGATCCACTCCATGGGTCCATTCATGTGCCCGTTCCTCCTCTTCGGTGAGCTGGAGAACTTCCAGGGCCTCCTGGTGGTTTCCCGCGAGGAAGGATAGCATGGTCTGAGGCAGGCTTTTTTCTTCCTTTTCCCCGGCCAGCGAGGGATTCACCTGATCCTTGTAGTAGTTCAGGACATAGGTGGTACGCTGTCGGAATGCTTCCTCCTCCTCCTCGGACCAGGCATTGTTCAACCCGGCCGGTGCAGGATACCGTGGAGTCACAGTATATACTCCTTGCTGCAGAGAGACCCGTTTGGCAGCGGGGCGTAAACTAATTTCTCTGACCTCGGACCATAAGGCGAGTGGGAACGAAAAGAAAAAAAGCCAGTGTAATCTCATCAGAATGTAAAGCGAATGTGCATGAAAAAGGGGAGGGCAAAGACCGAGGCGATTTAAAATGACGTCCGGTTTTCTTTTTTTCTGGTCAAGGGGAAGTATTTGTCGTTATCTATAAAATGAATACATAAAACGTATGAATGAATAAAGGTGAAGAAAGTAAAAAAACAGACCTTTTTTATGTTTGGGTTCTCGGGGAGGTTGCTCACACCCTTTTTCTCCCATTTATTCAGAAAACACCGTCTCGGTTGAAATCCTATGAAGAAATTCCTTTTTCTTTTCGGTATCTGTGGCTTGCTTTCTCACGGTTCTCTGACCGCAGGAGAAATCACGTTGCGAGATGTCATCCTCGGGGCGCAGGAACGCCATATGGCGGTTCGGCAGCGTGAAGCATTAATGGAGGCGCACCGGCTTCGGGTGAAGGACCTGCCCGGTAGATTTTCGCTCCCGGATGTGAGCACGTATCTCAACGAGGTCGAAGTACAGGATCTGCTGCTTCCACTGAATTTTCCTCATCTGACCGATGCGGAACCTGCGCAGGGGGCAGTGGATGGGCTTACCCTGAAGCAGCGGATCGAGGTGCTGGCATATATCTCCCTACAACTGGATGTGCTCAAGCATTCCTACCTCAACATGAATGTCCCGGACGGGTCCGGGGTTACGGTGGTGTTCCCCACTGCCAGTAAGGCTCCGGAAGGACCAGTGTTTACGGAGCAGGATCTTCCCACTGTCGGCGGAATCCATCCGGACAACTACCATGCACAGCTCCAGCGGTTGGGCAGTCATATTTCCCGGTTACAGGTTCTGATGTGGCCTGCACTGGATCTGGTGGGCGAACGGGATATCTGTACGATTGCCACGGATCATGAATGGGCCTGTTTTTCGTTATCAGGATTTGACGTGATCCGGGATCAAGGCCGGATCCTGGCCGAAGACGGGGACCCTCCACCCGCCACCTTTGCTCCGGAAGTGGACTATTTCGTCTACAATGACCTGTTAAAAGACGAGGAGGTGACCGAGGTCACTGCGGAAGAGATCTTTGACTACTATGATAACGAGGGATATGGAAATTTTACTGATCCGTCCCGGCCCCTGACCCCCGGTCAGTTTGGCCATGCTCATGTATACTACAACCTGCCGCGTTACTACACTGAAACTGAAGAAAGCTACACGATGTATGGATTCACGCCGGGCCATGCTTCGTTCCGGGAATTCCTCAGTCAGTACGAAAAGGGAAGTGCGTTTGGCAATATATCGGGGACCCTTTACGACTGTGCCCGCCTTGAACAGTATGTGAACACCACAAACGGATTCATCGCTGAAACACTCCTGGACCGCACGGACATGGAGATCGATCCCGGGGTGGCTGAAATCACGGAGGAAGTGACCAACAATGACTGGTCCCTCGACCCTCTGGTGGGCACGAATGCGTATGACGCAGACTGGGAGAGCTCCGGATCCGAAATTGACTACCAGGGGACTTGGCAGACGACGTTTAGTGACAGTCCGGTTACGCCGAACTGGGCAGCTACAGGACTGGATTCGACAGACTATTTCGACTGGCCCGAAGTAGTCCCTGTGTTTGACAACCCTCTGTTGAATGGCACCATTGAGGCCACCAATGAACGGCCGGTCGTCTCCGATTCGTACCCCGAAAACTATGCGTTTTTTATCAACTATCACCGGTTTGGTCTGTTTGTTCCGACGTTTCAATACCTTGGGGACCCCGCCACCTCGGAAACCCTGGGTCCTGGAACCCTGGGAAGAGATGGCGTGGCGGTAAACGCCGTTCCCCGCGAGTTTTACCGGATTGAATTGGGAAGCGGGCGATACCGTCGGGGGAATCAGGGGAGCCTGGTGGCCGGGTTCAATGAAGAGGATGAGTTCGAACTGAGGTTTGTTGGGGACCTCAACGAATACGAATATGAAGAAGACAGCAGCACCTCCGGCCGCTATACCTACGAAGGCGATTGGGTGGAAACCATTGTGGACCGCAGTACGGATAACCAGATTAAGGTGACCCAAAAGTTGCTCACGACGGTTCCCGGAGGAGAGGTGCCCGGAACAGAAATCAGAAAGTTTCAGTTTCAGATCACATCAGCCTCTACCACCCTGACCTGCACCTATTCCGGTGGAGTGGCTGCGGTTACGCGGACCTGGACCCTCGAACCTACCAAAATTCGGGTAGGACCGGATCCTCTGAACCCGGTACAGCAATGGGAACTCATCCTGGGTCAGGTTTCCGGGGTTGAACAGCCGGTCACGGTTGTACACAAAAGGGACGGAGCGATTGTTCGCCAGTCCGACTACACCCTGAAAAATTTTGCTCGTCTGCCGGACGTCCCGATTCCCTCAACAGTTGAATACCACTCCCTGTGCGGGGAGAGCAACCGGACGCTGGCGCGGGAGTTTCTGCACACCGAAGTCCTGCCCAACCCCGACTATCCCTATCCCTCCTCGGAGCCCACCTTGACGGTGACCAGTCCGCTACCCAGCAAAATCACCTGGGATGGTCCAGGAGCATCCGAACAGACCCTGAGCCCGGAAGGACTGCCTATCAGTAGGACTGATGCACCGTTCACCCACCTCTCCGGGTACGGTGCAACGGGAGATATCTTTCAGACGGCCAGCCAGTATGCAGGAAACGGGATGCAGACCGTAGAACTCACATGGAGCTCGGATGCTGCTGGAACCCTCTTTTCCGAACTCGATGGGAGCACTGGGTATACCCGATGGGAACCCGGCGGGACTCTCCCCACCGGACAGGTTCCGTACGGCCTCCGGCAGATCAATCACCCCAACGGAACCTCGGTTACGGTCCGGGATATCCTCGGGGCCTCCAGCCGTACGGTCACAATCTTTCAGGGGGAGGTGGATGGAAGCGGAGGAGAGGTTGAGGGACAACGGACCACCCTCGTTTACAATATGCTTGGCCAGCTCACCAGTCGACAGGTGAAATGGAAACAGGATTCCACCGAGGTCATGCGGGTGAACGAAAGCTTTGTGCAAAGCCGACTGGGCCCCACCCAGCATACCGATACCGATGGATTTGACAGCACTTTCACCTGGAACGGGGCGGGCGAGAACCTGACGGTTACAGGCCGCAGCCTGTCAACAGTGGTGAATGCGAATGACCTGGATGCCAGTGGACGTCCGGAAATCATCACGGAAACCTTGACCGGCGTGGTCACCGATCTGGACTACAATGGACGGCTGTTGACGCATACCTACACAGGAGACGGCAACACTGTTAGCGGCACCGGCACCGTCAACGGCTTTGGCGAGAACATTGATTCCGGCTATGCCGGAGCGCAGCCGACCGAAGGAACCGGGAACTGGGTCTCCGGTGTGTGGACCACCACTGGTGAAAACAACCATACCCATGCGGAAATCAAGCATACCTACAACGAAGACACCCTGCAGGAAGTGTACCTGGCCAAAACCGGCACCGGAAACAAAGTCACGGTCAGTTTTGAGAGCGTGGACGACATCGCCTGCATGAAATTCACTGAGACCCTGCTCAAACCCGGTCTGACCGAAACCGGGTCCCAGGCAGTGCGGCACACCTGGGTGGACGGCTCCGGCCGCACCCGTCAGGTCAGTGTCCCTAATGCGTCCAGTGGCACCCTCTCCTGGTCGACCACCACCTATCAGTATGATGCCCAGAACCGTCTGGAGCATATCGACCGTCCGGTTCTGCCCGATGTCCTGATTGAATATGACAGCCTGTCCCGTCCCTACCGTCAGGCCCTTGATCTCGACGGTGATGGCGAAATGGAAGATGGAACGGATCTGGTGACCGAAACCACCTACACATTGCAGGGAGGAGAGTGGGTGGAAACCCGAACCGTCTGGATGACAGACTCCAGCCAAAAAACGCTGTCCGAACTCCGGAGCAATGCCGTAGCCCGGACGTTCGACCATAAAATCGGCAACCGGGCTCCCGACAAGTTCCTGGCCGAGACCGTGGCCTCGGGCCATGAGCGTATCCAACTGAACGGCCGCGCGTTACTGGAACGCACGCCCACAGAACTCAGCCTCACCGATAACTCTAATGCGGAGGCACTGCCGATTTCGCAGAGGATTTATACAGTGAATGCCCTGGGAGAGCCGGTTAGCGATGTTTCCAGCAATGGGCTCCGTACCCGTCAGGTGACCTTTAACCCGGATGCGGAACCCTTTACGACTAACGATGCGGGCATTTCTTCCACCCATAACCACGATTTCCAGTCCGATGGATCTTCCACTCATGATACGGTTTATGGTTCCTTGCCGGGACCCACCGCCAATATAGATCCCGGTGCAGAGACCACCAATATCGGTGGCGGAGGGGGGATGCCCCACAATACAGGTTTCGATTGGCTGTCCGGAGGTGGCTGGAGACAGACCCTGTCGCTGAACGGAGGTACCAACAGTGAATGGAAGATAAACCCTGCCGGGTTGGTCACACAAAAAACCTTTGCCAATGGCGATCAGAACAGCTTTGTCTATGACGAAGTCGGCCGCCTGCTCCGTAAAACGACTCCTGCCGGGGTCCAGAGCTGGACCCACCTGCCCCAGGGAGGCGTGAAGTCCTGGAAAATCGCTGGCGTCACCAAACTGGATGTGGTGCAGACCGATGTGCTCGGTCGGCCCACCCGCATCAAGGATGATTCCGGTGAACGGACCCTGGTGTATGAAAATGACAACTGGACGCTGGATACGGTGGAGTGGACCGATGGAGCCTTGCAAGGATTCAAACTCGATGAAAATGCTGACAGCCGCGGACGGCCTGACACTCTGACCGTATCGAAAAACAGCACCACGTTCTACAGCACTCAGCACACCTACCGGGGTGAAAGTGACCATATTGATGATATGATGGTCACCATTCCGGGTGGCCCCACAGTCAGTATTGCGTACATTGGTGCCGGTGGAAAAGCGGATTCGCTTACCTATACGGTGGGCAGTCAGACCACCACCTACACCCGGAGCCGGAACCCCCATGGCCGACCTAATGGCATTACCGCCCCCGGCTTCACTCAAAGCTGGGACTTGGATGACATGGGGAGGATCCATGAACTCACCACCAACGGTACTACGTCGACCTACGGCTACGACGAAACCAACGGGTCCCTCGCCTCCGTCGTCGTCGACGAGGAGGTGCAACGGACCTACACCTTCAGCCACGCGGGTGTGCTGACGGAAGAAACGATTAATGACGAGGAACTCGTGGCACCTGGCCCGGTCGATGAAAGCGGCGCTCTCGCCGGACAGAGAAACCCCCGAACACTCAAAATCCGTGGCCGCTTTCATCCCAACGCCGTTGTAGAGGTCTTTGTCGGCGCCACCAACAGGGTGTACGACACCTCGTCTACCCCGTTTGAGTTTACCTTTTCAGACAGTACCGTGCCCGCCCTGGCGATCAGCAACGCAGTGGTGAATCTCGACTGGAGTGTGGTCGGCACCCGGTTGCAGGAGCCAGGGGGAACCGTGTTTGAAGGAGGAAAAGCAGTGGCCAAGGTGGCGGGAGAGCATCTCTTTGCCCCCGCGCAGGAAACCATCACCTACGACATCAGCACCCGCCGGGCGTCGGACGCATTCCTGAACTACGATTGGGACGGTGCCGACCAGCCCCTCCGCCTGGAGCAGCGCCATGGGCCCACAAGCACCGAGCATGTGTACGACGGTTCCCAGCGCCGGGTAGCCAAAAAGGTGTACGAAAATGGGAGCCTTATTCGAACACACCGTTATGTATACCAGGGATGGCTGCCCATCGTGGAGGAGGTCACAGACCGATGGGGCAACCCCGAGTACCGTAACAGCTACGTATGGGGCCCAGGCCCCAATGGAGTTAGGAACCCCGGCATCGGTGCCACCGGCCAGCTCGCACTGATCATTCATCAGCCCCAATATGGGGATCCTGAACTCAGCGCCCCCGTCTACAACCACCGCCTGGATGTGGTGGGATTGGTGGATGTGGAGACCGGAAATGTTGTAGCAGAGTATGACTATACGCCCTTCGGTAAAACCCGGAGAGCCACCGGAGCCCGCGCGGAACAATGCCCCTTCCGCTTTGCCGGTGCGTATCTGGATGAGGAGACCAGGACCTATTACTTCGGATACAGACACTATGACCCCCGCACAAAACAATGGTTAAGCCGTGACCCCATCGGCGAGGCAGGGGGGCTGAACCTGTTTGCGTATGCGAATAATGATCCGATTAAT
>DIYN01000011.1 GCA_002429065.1 Verrucomicrobia bacterium UBA6053
GAGCCAGCCTTCTCATCTTATCTGCGTTCCGTGGCCTGATTGCACGGCGCGAAGCGCCGCACAACCAAGCCACTCCACTGACCACCGGCTTCCCTTTTGCACGCGAGCGTGCTACAGTCCAGCCGGCGCCCGGTGAGCACCGCCATTATGCAAAGATACATTGAGGAGAACCTACCCGTTTACCACGGAAGCCCATGGGCTCCATATTTTGTATTTTTGAAGCGAACTGACCTGGAAGACGCAGAACTCTTGAACCGATTTGGCAAAGCAAGTTATAAGCCCTCTGTGAAAAATGATGTCACTGCTGAATACTTAGCGATTGGTAGAGACTCGGACTGGATACACATTGCTGATAATTTCTCTTACAGCCACTGGCACTCTAAGGAGTTCAGATCTCCAGTAAAAGAACTGACCAAGGAGAGTGATGTGTTCATATTTTCGGTTGGTGATACGGATATGTCTTTTGAGTTTGCGTTTTTCTCGGATGGGAAATTGATCCGAAGTGTTGTTTGGGAAGATCCAGAAATGGATGGTGGGTTCCTGAAAAAACAGAAAGGTAACCCATTAAACAGTGAACAGGCTATCCCAAGGGGAAAAGATCCCTTGAAAGGTTTATGGGCTCTTGCAGCTGAACAAGGAATCAATACTGACTTCGAAAAGGTAAAGCTAAGGGTATACTCGAGCCCGGGTGCTGAATCCTTATAAATCAGACCATCCGCCACCGTCCCGCTGGCGCAGTACTATGGCGGGACATACCCGCCTGAAATCGCTGGCCCATCAAAATGACCATTGAATTACTCGTCTAAAACGGTTACCTTACCACCATGGTATCCAATGAACTTAAGTCGAATGTTGATCAGTTGACCCTGGAAGAACGAGCTTCCTTGGCCAGTTACCTTTTGCATAGTCTAGAAGCCCCTCAATATGACGTCTCGGATGATGAGGTCATGGCAAGGGTAGAAGAACTTCAATCCGGAAAAGTTCAAGAAATGGATCATGAGACCCTCATAAAGGGACTCAACCTTTGGAACAATCGGTGAAGGTTACCTACCATCCTGCCGTTCAGCAGGACATCAATGAGGCGATCTCTCATTACAGAACCATTTCTGAAGCTCTAGCAGATGATTTCTGGAAAGAGCTGATGGAGAGGATTGAATACTCACGAAAGAACCCCACTTCGCCGACTGCGGATTGAGAAGGAATAACCTACCCCGCTTCCCATATCATTTTCTTTACGAAGTCCTCGAAGGCCGTATTCGAGTCATTGTTGTACGCCATCATAAACGGTCACCATCTTTTGGCCTTAAGCGAAGGTGGAAGTGACAACCAGACTACCCGCCCGAATCAGCTGATGCTGATTCGGGCAGCGTAAATCTTTATCATGAACCTCGCGGAAGAAATCACGAACCTCACTTTTGAAGAACGTTACGATGAGGCGCTGGAGAAACTTCGATCCGTGCTAGAACAGGGAACCGCTTGGGCAGAAGGACTGCTAGGGGTAATGTACCACCTTGGAAGAGGAATTTCCCGAGGCCTTGAACAGGCAGAAAAACTAATGCGGCGAGCGGCAGATAAAGGCTACGGACCTGCAGCACATAACTTGGGTTCGCTCATGATGGAATACAAAATGAACGGAGCTGAACGAGCAGACCCAATGGTTTGGTATCGAAAGGCTCAAGCACTGGGTTTTCAGGTTGCTCAAGATGAATTCTATGTCATCACAACACCCGGCCGGCGAACACCATGATTGTGCTTCCCTGCCATGATAAAAAAAGATGAGGTTAAATGATGAAACCAAGTAGAGTTATCCAAGTTGGAGTTTTCTTCGTTGTCTTTATCTTTGCATGGTGGTGTCCAACATGGGCACAATCGGCGAAGATGGGAACAGACGGGAGGTATGTTGCCATTCCCAAAGGCTGGTCAAGTAAGATGGGGACGGATGGAAGGTATGTTGCCATTCCTCCGGGAGGCCGTCCCAAAATGGGAACCGATGGGAGATATGTTGCGATTCCCAAGGGGTGGTCAAGCAAGATGGGAACGGATGGTCGATACGTCGCGATTCCTCCAGGAGGCAGTGCCAAAATGGGAACAGATGGAAGGTACGTTGCGATTCCCAAAGGCTGGACCAGTAAAATGGGAACCGATGGGCGGTATGTCGCAATTCCAGAAGAAGTATCCCAGAAACTGGATGACCTGGTGCTCCTGTACTGTTTCAACATTAAGGACTGAACAGAGGAGGGGAAGGTTCGGGATCTGCACTCAGCAGCATCAACCACACCACGGACCCGAACTCTCTGACCCGCGCCTTGAGATCGTGAAGGGTTATGAAACCGACCGGACTTCCATTGTACGTGATGATGATGATTGGAATCTGCTTCCTGTCATACGGTCATAGCACCGCCTTTGGTCTTGCTATGGTGGAGGTTCGGAACTTGGCGAATGCAGTTGCCACGTTTCAGTATGAATATGGTGAGTACCCAGCTCCGGCGAATTGGTTTGAGGAACTCACCGGAGGGGAGAAGGCCCTGATCAATGTGAGGAAGAAGGTGTATGTGGATCCAGTGGAGAAAACGGACCCTTGGGGTTCTGAGTATCAGTATGCACTTCTGGATACAGGTTCGGTAAAACTGCCCATGATTTACTCTCTGGGTCGTGACAAGATCTCCAAGACGTTTGGGCATGATCCTGACGATATATCAAGCTGGAGGGAGGAGCAGATCCCCCTGGCGTATTACCGACCGCCATTGTTCACGACGAAAAGAATCGTCGTCGGAACCTTGTTCTGTATCGGGTACGGCTTCCTCCTGTTATACCTCAGAGCGAAAAGGATGAAATGAAAGCCCTGTTGTGAACAGCCATGACCAGACTACCCGCCCGAATCCTGCAGGCGGGAACAGGTCAACGCAAATCGTTATCGGCTCAATGAGTACTCCTGAAAAAACTACACCTTCGAGACTAAGAATCTCTATGGAAGGAATGTCTATCTGGATCTTGGCTACGATAGTGTTCATCGCCATTAGGCTTCTCAATCTTTCGTTTGTCGGAATAAATGGAACACCCTTGAGTTTCAATCCATGGCGGGACCTGAAGGGAATGTACCAAATAGCCCCATTCGGATACGCAATTCTGGGCTGGTTAGGACCTAACTGGTTAGTCATTGCAGGCCTGATTGCTGCCACGAAAAGTCGAAAACGGGTATGGCACGGAGTCACCCTTGCAGGTGCAGCTTTGTTTGGGTTCTTTTGGCCAACGTCCTTCTGGGCCTGGATGAGTGTATAAGGTAAACTATAACCAAACCACCCTCCCGAATCCCGCGTAGCGGGGACGGCCAGCGTAAAACGTTATGCCAGAAGAGAAAACACAGTCTGATTTCGAATCTTACGCTTTCCAAGATCTCTCAATGAAGCAGATCAAGAAATATGCGAAACAGTATAAAGGTGTAGATATGGCGAAGCTAATGGGGGCGAATGAGGACATATTCCCATTCGTGATCGAAGAAGAAAAAGATCATTTCATGACGATGTGGTGGAACAAAAATGGAGGGATGATGACCATTCTGGATGAAGACAGCGTCAGGTCATATGCGACTGCGGTCTACTTAAAAGAGAACGCTTACCCGGTATTCAAAGATTTGAAGGAAGCGCAAGAGTACGCTGCTGACCGTGATTGGCCGTTAAACTTTTTTGTGGAACCGATCGAACCTGATCAAAACGCATAAAGGAGTTTTTCTTTGTGACACCAAACTCTCACGGATACTATATAACTAGATCAACCGCCGGAATCAGCTACCGCTAATCCAGCCAGCGTAAAACGTTATGTTTAGCGCCCTATCTATTATAGCCGGAATTGTGTCCCTTATAGCGTTTGGTTTGCCTTTGCTGAAGGCCCTTGCTGAGGTGAAGGATAATAAGAAGCGATTAGAAGAGTACAGAAAGCTGAAAAATCAATTTCCTCTTAACCGAGTTTCCTGTGGGCAATCAAATTCGAGGCCTGAACCGAACAAAGAGGCCGATTGAGTCTTCATCCTGAGGCGGGGCAGAAATAAATCTCAAGGCGCAATCACCTGGAAGCCCATAAACCGGGTTTTGCCGGGTTGCAGGGGGCTGAGGTCCGTAGCCCGAAACCGGTTGCTGCCGAGGTCTTCGAGCTCAATGTAAAGCGGGGACCAGGTGATCAAATCGTCGGATCCGATGACCTGGTAAGTCAGTTCCGGGCGAAGCCAGTCAAAGGTCATTTCCAGCTGTCCCTGCGCGTTTATTGTAATCGGAGGCAGGAGGTTGGCATCGGCTGCCAGGGGATTGAGATTGAAGGCGTATTCGATGAGATGAAAGACGCGGTCTCCTTCCGGATCGTCTGTAGGGGAGGTGAAGGGGGTGGAAAACCCATTGATCCAGGACAGAAAAGGGGTGTCTGCTGCCTGAAGGTCCACTTCATCCACCCACACCCGGTTCGCACCCGATCCGTCAATGGCATCCCGGCTGAAGAGCCAGGTACACACATGACTGCCTGGGCCCA
The DNA here is from genome assembly GCA_002429065.1 of Verrucomicrobia bacterium UBA6053. Lineage (GTDB taxonomy): Bacteria > Verrucomicrobiota > Kiritimatiellia > SS1-B-03-39 > UBA6053 > UBA6053. The sequence continues at coordinate 4,516 of DIYN01000011.1, forward strand.
GATTCTGGGTCACTTGCATCCAGGATGTATTGCCGGAGATGGTGGCCACATTCTGGCCGTTCACGAGAAAGGTTCCCGGATCGTAAAAATTCTCACTGTCCGACTGCCACCAGAAGGTTAGCGTCGCCGGGCCCTGAACCGTGGTGGACATCCAGCTCTGTTGACTGTCTGAAATGGTGCCGCTGGCGGCCGCGTCGGTACCGTCCCGGTTGGTGCTGGTCGTACGGGTAAACGCGGCATTTCCGCCGGTGATCACCGTCCATCCGGGCTGGTCAATCGCATTGGCCAGATTGCTGGAGGCACTCCCAATTCTCATTTCCAGTGAACCCGAGCTGGAACCGGCATCATTGGTCACCGTCACCGATACCTGAAAGGTTCCGGATCCAGTCGGAGTTCCGGTGATTTCTCCGGTTGAGCCGTTCAAGAGCAATCCCGCAGGAAGACCAATTGCGTCATAGGTGGTGGGCGATCCGGTGGCGGTCAGAAATAGCGACAGCACCTGCCCCTGAACCGCGGTGACGCTTGCCGGCATGGACAGAAAGGGGAGAGTGGAGCTGGAGGCCAGGGTGACTTCATCCACCCACCCCGCATCGGAACCATCCTGAGCGCTACTGTCTTTGATATAGCGCCACTGCACGGTATGTCGGCCCGGCTGAATTCGGGCCGTGACCTGCTGCCAATTCACCTCTCCGGAAATTTCCTGCACCACGTCTCCATCGATCAGGAGCTGTAGGAAATCATAGGTGGCCTCCGACGACACTTTCCACCAGAAGGCCAGAGTATCCGGGCCGGTAACTGTGGTCTCAACCGTGGAACTCGCATTGTCACCGATACTCCCGCTCTGCAGGGCATCCACCCCGTCATGGCTTACAGTCGTTTGCCGGAACCAAAGCGCATCTCCGGAAGACGAGACCTCGAGACGAGGCTGATCGAGAGCCACGGCACGTAGATTCGAGGTGGTCTGCAGCAGCAGTTTCCGGGTATCGGTGCCCGCCGTATTTGTCACCGAGAGAAGCAGGGTCACCAGCTCTGGCGCGGTAGGCGTACCGGACAGGATCCCGGTTTGAGCAGAGAAGCTGAGACCGGCAGGCAGCGTGCCCACCAGTTCATAGCTGTCCGGCGGACTGCTGCTGGTGATCTGATAACTGTAAACAGCCCCCACCAGGGCCACTTCTTCCAGAGAACTGGTGATCACAGGGGGAGGGAGATCGTTTTCCTCAATCGTGACCTGACCCTGTGCATCCAGCAGGGTGGCGTTCTGGGGATTGCTCAGATTCACCACAAATGCTTCATCTCCCTCAAAGAGCACATCTCCCAGCACCGGAACCGGAATGGTTCGCAGAGACTGTCCCGGGGGAAAGGTCAGAGTGCCTGAGGTGGTGGTGTAATCCGCCCCGGCGGTAGCGGAGGCATCTGCCGTGGTATAGTCCACGGTCACCGTCTGGCTTGGATTGGTCGGCGTCAGGGTCACCCGTATCGACGCCGTGCTGCTGCCCGCGTCGCCTTCGGTCACCGACAGGTCTTCCACAACCAGGGAAGGGGTTGGTGGGGCGGTAATGGTGAAATCCGCATTCGAGACATCGAAAAATATCCGGTTGTCTGCAAACACCCCGATCCGGGCGGTCGACGTGGTGATGAGCGGCAGGGAGACCGTTTCGGAGCCGTCATTGGCGGTTCCGGAGGCGAGGGTATGGGGAAAGGTCACGCCTCCATCCTCGGACAGGCGGATGGTCACCGTCGAAGCACTTACCGGAGCATTGGTTGTCCCGGCTACATTCCAAGTGACGGTCAGAGGCCCGCTGGGGTAGGAGGCGGCCGAATTGGGGCTGGTCACCAGAAAGGGGCCTGAATTGCCGTCCACGGTGATCACGATATCATCTGATTCCACGCCGCCTCCGCCGGCCCGGTTGTCCCGCACGGTCACCCGGAACGTCATGCTGCGGGAAAGCGTGGGCAGTGTCTCCCCGGTCACTGTGGTATTGTTAAGAAGATCCTGTAGACGGGGAAAGGTTCGGGTCGGACTCGTGGTGGGTGTAAAGCTGCGGAACAGCGGACTGCTTCCATTATCAGCCGCATTCACACTTCGTGCAGGCCCCAGGTCCCGTTGCTCCCAACTGTAGGTCAGCAGGTCGCCATCCGGATCCGAAGCACTGGCGGTGAGGGAAAAGGGGGTTCCTCTGGGGATGACGGTATCGGAGCCGGCATTCACAGTGGGAACGGTATTGCCGGTCGCACTGCCCGACCAGCCAATCGATGTGAGATGCGCATTCATTTCATCCAGACTGGCGCTGTGGAAATAGGCATCACTGTTGTTCTGCACATTGTCCGATCCGCAGATGCCGGCATAGCCCATGATGGTGGTGCCGGATCCGGGTTCGTACGCGGTGGCGGCATTCCGGTTCCCACCGCAGGATCCACCCGATCCGTTATACGTATGGTTGGCGCCAAACTGGTGACCAATTTCGTGGGCTACATAATCCACCCAGAAGGGATCTCCCACCGGATTGTTGAGCCCGGTATATCCCTGCGCTTTGAAGGAATTCACGCCTGCACTGCCTAAGGCGGCGACCCCGCCACTGCCGGTGGACACCACATGCCCGACGTCGTAGTTGGCATTGCCAATCTTGCTGTCGATATCCGCCTGTACATCATTAATCGGATCCGCACCGTAAGGGTCTGTACCCGCATTGGTGTACACGATGAGATCATTGTTGGCCACCAACACCAGCCGCACGGCAATTTCATTCTCATAAATACCGGTGACACGGGTCACCAAATCATTGAGCGCCGCCATGCCGTCCTGCACGGATCCACCATGATACGCGGTGTATTCCCCAGTCGCGGCAATCGCGATCCGGAAGGTCCGAAGCGTTTCACCGGTTCGCTGGGCAAAGAAGGTCTCCTGTACAGCAGGCGTTTCCTGCGCCGCCGCAAGGGGATGACGCACCGAGCATTGGAACGGACGTGGTTCTTCAGGATCCCCTTTCTTTGCGAGCCAGCCCACCCCATTCGGTTTCAGGTCCTTTCGGTAATAACTCAGGTGTCCGGCTCCATGCCCGGGAAGGTGAGGGTCGATGTAAAACGTCCCCCTCTCACTGAGTACCTGCGCACGGAGTCCTTTTTCCGACACCGAAATCCGGATTCTCGCGGTGGGATCATCCGAACTCACCCCGCGGTAACTTTTCAGCGTTGGAAATTTTTTGGCCAGCGCGGGGGACAGCACCGGGCTTTCAATCAGGGTCACCCGCATCCAGCTTCCATCCGGTCTGGGCAGCATCAGCCTGCGTGTTGGCGTCTCAAGCCGTCCGACTTTTTCCTGTTCGATCTCGGAAACAGCCGCCTGGAAACTCGAGAGGTTAAATCGAAAGCAGGAGGATACCTCCGGTCGCAGCATGGAAGGGGTGGACGCCTCCAGTGCCGGCATCTGGGTCCAGATGCCCCATGCATCTTCTTTGGGTGCCTTGGCCGCGAGGTGGAGAGTCAACACACTGAACACCGCACCGACCATGGCAAAGACCCGACCCCGAACAAGGAAAGGGGAGAAGAGGAAACGGAATTTCTGATAACGGCACATGAAATCCAGGTGGAGCGGGGGGATAGGACAAAGGTACCATCCCTCCCGATTCGGTCAATCTCTTACCTTCCCTCCACGGAGGCACCGCCGTCACCTGTTGAACCCTGCGACTGTCAGGTGATCACGGGTAAAACATCCCTGTACTTCCCTCCACGGCTTTCCTTTCGCAGGCAAGCGTGCTACAGTCCAGACACCGTACCGTGAGCGTCACCGTTTCCATCATGAAGACATTCTGCCTCTCTCTCCTCATCGTGAATTTCTTCGTGGGTTGTGCTTCGGTTCCTGATGTTTCGGAAACCGACATTCGTGGGACGTGGATGTTTTCCTCTGTGAATGGGACGCCGGTTCCCAACGAGTTTTACATGAAGTTCGAGCCGAACGGGGTTGCCCAAACTTGGCCGTCACCGCATCAGGGGCGGTTCAATACCAAAGACGGTGTGTCTACAGGGAAGTACCGGGTTGAAAACGGCTTCTTCGTCATCGTGAAGGAACACACGGATGACATCAAATCGCGAATTTCCCTTGAAAGGAACTCGTTCACCTTAACAACGGACAGAGGGGATGTCCTGATGTATGAACGAGTTGAAAACCCTCCTCAACCCGGAACGTTGAGGGAAGACTCCGGGAAGTAGGTGTGCGTATTGGGGAAAAATCGCATCTCCAGATCCGCCGATGGAATCTGCTACCGTTCATCCTTCCAGCATAAGCCGTGATGAGAGGTTCATTTTCTGAATTTGTTTTGACGTTCATACCGGCGACACTCTTCGTCCTGCTGATTCCCTCATGCGCTACAGTGCAAACAGAACGTGGAGATGCGTATCTACAGAGGATACACGCCTTGGAAGTTGAGATCGAGGAAACCATGCGGCGGTGCCTTGAATCCTCTGACCCTGAAGCCTGCCACTCCTTGGAGGCTCTGCTCCTGCAAAGACCTATGGAGTATTGGGCTTGGGGAGAGGATGGAGACAGAAAAAGAGCGCCAACATCTGTCGAACGCGACTCCATTCGTAGGATTGTAAAGAGGGAGGCCACAGACCCCATACTATCAATGATGATCTGCGATGAGGCCAGGGCTGTGGTCACGACTGGCGTCATCCGAGGGCCATTGGATGGGGGTGGCGTTACATTTTATTTGGTCAGGGATGGTGGAGAATGGAACATCGTCTTTCGAAGTGGATGGGTTTCGTAAAATCGAAAAATGAAGATGCACGCAGATGCAATGAGGAACGGTTCGGTTATCATGACACCACTCACCACAAACCCGCACCGCTGGATCCGGCCAACGCAAAACGTGATCTTATCATGAAAGTACGAATAACATTGAACCGTGAGCACCTTTCCACCGGAGAGATCGAAGGACGCGGCCACCTTGGGGCCCACATCATCATGACCCGCAGGACGGAACACTCAGAAAGCGAAGGGTCCGTCAGCCTGAAAGGGTACGATACATCGAACGTCGATGAGACGGTATACAAAGAGTGGGGGAATGCGAAACTGACGAGTGGGGATGTGGTTGAAATTGAGATCATGCCGTCTGAACCTGCAGAGGCTCCGAACATGACCAGGTCCTCGAAATCTGACGTTGCGTTGCCTGATCTTCTTCCGGAGCAAGCTGACAGGATCCTGACCTCCTCGCAGTCAGCTGCAGCGTCTATTTTGGGGATGTTGGATGAGCTTCGGGAAGAGCTTCCCCCCGAAACATTCCAATCCGTTGCACGTGGGGCGGGAAAGGTACTCTCGGAGATTTTCTCATCACTAGAGAAACAGGTATACCGACAGTTTCCGGAGAAACGACCAGACGATCTGAGGGACCTTCCACTATGACTCATCTCCGCACTACCCCCACACCAGCCAGTGCGGGTTGGGGCAGGATAAACGGTGATAAGAGCCCATGAAGATATATTTCTTCGTCAAGGCCTTGCTGGTGTTGTTCTGCTTCGTCGGCTTTACACCTCCGCCCCCTGCAAAGAATCAGGAACAGAACGCGTTGTCACCCAGCGGAAAATTTGTTCTCAAGCTTCCAATTGAGCCTCAGGAAATCAACCCGGCATATAAAGGGACGAAGGTTTGGAAGGTCACGATCTGTAGCCCAAACGGAGAGATCCTATACAAAGACGAAGAGTCGACGATGGTGGGATCACTGAATGTTTACTGGGGATGGGGGCTACATGATGTTGTATGGGTCTGGAATTCTGATGATGGCCGAACCTGGAGATGGGAAGAAACGGAACGGGGATGGCAAAAAACCGAATCTGAACACGGGATTCCGGAATGGATTCTGCCCGAGTATATCCGGGATGAAAAAAATACGGTATCCACCTCACCCACCTGATCGCGCTAGGGGTGTCCCGATCGCGTGAATCGATTCGCGAGCCGGGACATGCGGATCGGTGGAGCTCTTCTCGGTCGGTCCTTTTGATCTGCCATCGGCGGCACTTGCGGTCAGACGTGTGTGCAGAGGCGCATCAACGGCACCCCCGTCTTCCCTTTCGTACGCAAGCGTGCTACAACCCCGTCGGCGCCCGACGAGTGCCACCGTTATGCTGAAACATTTCCTGCCACTTGTACTCCTGTTGGTTACCATGTTGAATGGCTGCGCTACGCGGTCAGAAAAGGCATTCATTGATCGGTCAATTTCAGATCATGATGAACTGTTTCTTGTGGATATGGGGAAGGCACATCTGGTTCATGAAACCCATGTGATCACCGAGCAACTGCCACCCACAGAGTCCCTCGCTGAAGGGATGGCATCACGAGAGGTGTTTCATGTTTTGGGAAAAGCGACGGCGATGTGTTTGGATAAGATGGAAGTACCACCGACACAGCTCTGGGGGAATTTCGGATATCAACCGGGTGATCCAATGACCGAATGGAGTACATGTGCTTTCTGGAAACTCGCCGAAATACAAGGTGACGAGGTTCATTTGCTTGATGTCACGGTTCGTTTTGAGAAGACAGTGCCTAAATCAGAGCATAGGATGTTAGGAATTCCTCTTAGCCCGGATGGAGATGAAGGATGGAAGATCAGGTCAATCTCTGTAATCATGAAAACGGAACCTTTATGATCACACAACCCGCCTGAATTCGTTGACGTGATTCCGGCCGGCGTAACTGGTTGTCCCATAATATGAAAAAGGAATTTCAGAATGTCAAAATTGACTGCTGGGTCGAAACAGAGAAACGGCTGAGCAAGAAACGACCGTGTTTCTGTGTGAGAGCAGAATCAGAAGCTGTCAGCACAGCATTGGACGCGCTCTCAGAACTCAATCAGGAAGAATACGCCTCAAATCGCACGGTGAAGCTGCAGGCTCAAAGAGCCTCAAGAGACGTAGCTAAACTCATATTTTGCCGGTATCCGGAAAAAAAGAAGAGTATCATTTGTATTCAAAGAGAAAATGATGCACTGAAGATTGGATTCACCAACGACAGAATCAGTTCCATACGACACGCATTTGAAGCATGGAGGAATGGGGAAGAAGATTTTTGCCTTTGTCCGGAAAACAGTACTGGGTCTTATGATCTCTGGTTTTGGCGAGCGAGCATGCCGTGAGCCGGATGAAACCTCACAAGGACTCTGTGTGCCCGAATCCACTGGCATGGGTTTGGTTATCCTACAACATGACAGAACTATGAAGAAAACCTGTGCATTGTGTTTCGCGTTACTCGTTTCAATCGTCTCATTGCAAAATGCCGATGCGAAGAAACGACCCCGGGATGCCTACATTGAGCCGGAGAAGGTATCCAAAGAAAAAGCGGATGAGATCATCGCTGCTGTTGTAAAATTGCATACAGCGCTCAAAAAAGGTGAGTATGCGAATTTTTATGAGCACTTTGTGGATCCGGAAGCACAAAAAGAAATCGGCAAACAAGAATTTGTGAAACGTATGGAGCAGGCCTCCCTGAACCTTCAAGCATTCATGCTGGAAGCCGTGAACCGGTATAAAAAGCGTGGCCACCAAGATGATGATTTTCAGATCGGAGAAAGCCCTTATGACGAAGACACCTACATCGTGCAATTTGCTGATCGCATAGATGATGAATCAAGAAAGCCTTTGCCGGAAGGTCTGGCCTGGTCGATATGGCTCAAAGAGCATGATGGCATGCTCAAACTTACCTTATTTGAATGAGCAGGAATGACATTACCCACTTGAACCGGCTGACCCGAGCACGTCCACCGCATTCGTTACCCCGTGACGGCATGAACCGGAAGATCCCGATCCTCCTCTTTTTCGCATCCGTGATGCTCCTGTCGACGGCAGGTCATATACCCAAGGAACTGCTGGAGGACCTGGAGCAAAACCGTCAGGAGCTGAGGAATGTGGAGAAAGCGGTGTTCGCATATATCGATGATCATGATCTGCCCGAAGAAAAAAGGCGGCAGTGGCGACAGATTCAACTCAACGCCAATCAGGCATGGCGGACTGCACTTGAGGCTCAGTTGAAGACGATGGAGTGTCAATGGTACGGCGGATCAGGGATGATGGCTGCCCGGTCTTGGCATGAAAATGAGATGATCAAAGAACGAATCAGGCGCTTGCAGCAGATGTTCGAGTTGCAGGGAGAGGAGAAATAGAGGTAGCTTCACGGCTTGTCCGCCATCAATCTCATGGTTCGTATGTTATTTCAAAAACAGGCCTTTTGTTTTCTCCTTTCTGGCGAAAGATGGTCGTGAGGTCTTACACATTACGTCCTAAAGAGAATCCAACGTAGGCGACAAGGTCCTTATCCGACCTGATGAAATCCTGTTTATGAAAGGCCAATTTTTTCTTTATGAATTCAACCTGATCAACTCAGGGAACTCGTGCACAAATTCTGTGGCGGTAAGAATTTCCTAAATCGAAAAACATCTACAGAAAAGGTATTTGCAGGAATTCGAACGGAAATTTGAACATGTGCCCCTGAATTAGAGTGTAACTTATTTCCTTATGATCTCGATCTTTGAGGAATTGCTACACAAGTAGCAGAAATGGATATCTTTATTCGTCTTTTAATTGCGGTTGCTGTTTCTTATGTAATTGCCACATTATGGGAATCTGCTGTGCACAGGGGAGTGTTGCATGCGGATCGAAAACGTCGGTTGAACTGGAGGCGGCGGGGTGGGGTGTTTCATCTGCTTCGAAAGGCGTATTTTTCCCATCATATCGTTCACCATCAACTGACCTACCGTACCGACTTTTTTGTCCAGTTTGATCAGGAGGAGGCAAGGGAACGATTGGATCACCGCCTTCCATCGACCATGGAGGAGCGGGTACGAAAGAACCGCTATGGATTGACCATCTCGTCATGGTTGGAGAATGGGGTGTTTATCCTGATCCCGTCGATGCTGTGTATGGGGGTGTTCCTCCTTCTGGCTCCTTCCTTTGTCTGGCTTGGAGTTGGAATCGCGTTCATGCCTATGCTGTTGAGCCGGTTCATCCACCCCTTGCTACACATGTCGGAAGGAGAGTGTGAACAGGACTTGCCCCGTCCCTTACGCACGCTCTCCCGCACCACGCTGTTTCGATGGCTGCAGCGGTATCACTTCATGCACCATCAGGATCATCGCTGTAATTTTAACCTGTTCCCTGGCGGCGATTTTCTGCTGGGGGTGGGGAAGAAAGTCGGCCTGGTTTGCAGTCAGGGTCCCTGGTGGGTTCGGAAGTCAGACGTGGCGAAACCGAAATCCGAATCGGCCTGACCATTCATGTGTTTGGAAATTGGACGGCTGCTGATATTGGAAGCGTTGTTCCGTCCAAAACCCCAAAACTACTTGTCCCGGATGATTGATTCCGCGTGAGGTCGCTCCGCGTCCATGCAGGGGACGCATGTCAGATACATGGAGGTGAAGGAGGCTCTAGTTCTGCTTTTGCCTGTTCAGCCTCTGCAACTGCCGCTGGAGTTGTTCGAGTTGCTGGAACAGAGGACGTGCTTCCGGGAATTCCCGGTAGAGTTCCTGAATTTTCTGCTGCCGTTCCTGTTGCAGGGCCTCGCGGGTTTCGGCCCGGGTAGGGGGGCGGTCACGGACGGCGATGATCTCAAGGAGCAATTGTTTGGGGATGGGACGGGTGGCGTCAGTTTCGAGATTCCGCATTGAGCTGCGGGCAGTGTCGACCCAGAGATAGCTGGGGATTTCCCCGGTATGTTCCGCACGCTGGTCCATGGTGAATACTCTGCGGAAGCGGTTTCGGTACGTGTGAACCCGCCGTTCGGGTCCCAGAAGATACACCGCCCTGCCGTTATCCAGATGACCTTGAACCAAGGACGTGAGGGCGGTCTCGTATTCAGCCCGGGGCACATCCACTAAAAGCTCCGACCACTTCTTCACCCGTTCTGCTTGTAACGGCGTGACATCGGTTTGTTCCCGATTTTCCACCCGCCGGCGGATCTGATTGGGATCAAAGATCTGGGTCGAATACAAATGCCATCGCTTGCCGAAGTCCAAGTGATTGAGATGGCCGGTTTCGGAGAAAATCACGGAGCCTTCGGGAATTTCTTCTTCGGCAAATTCCACCAGCATGGCCGACTGCGTATCCCGTCGCCACCGTCCTTCCGCTTCTACCAGACCCTGATACACCCCCCAGGCACTTTGCAGGCTTATGACGGCAAACAAAGTCCCGATGACCAAGCGTGTTGAAAGCGGCGATGTCCACTCCTTCAATCCCAGAAGGCCCAGCAGATACAATGGTGGGAAGATGGGCATAACAAAACGGAGGTACCCGGCATAGCGGTTGGTGGGCGCCCAGTAATAACAGCAGTACAGAAGGAAGAGAGGGAGAATCCAGCTCACGATCACCAGTGCGAGTTTGCGCGAGCGGGCCAGGATCAGGATGAAGCCCAAGGCCGCCAGCAGCGTGAAGGGGCCGGTGCCGTGGTTCAGCAAACCCGTGATGTAAAGACGCAGGTTGGGAAGAAAGAAATCCCAGGAGAACCCGGTTTGCTCCTGGGTCATGGCATATCCGGTCCGCCAAGGTGCCCCGTAGGCCTGGGTATGAAACCAGGCCAGTGCCAGTCCGGGGACAGCCGCTCCGGCGCCCTGTCCGGCCAGGAACCACCAGCGGGAGGGGCGGGGATGAAGCAGACCGTAAACCAGCGGGGGCAGAAACAGGAGGGCATTCGTATAACGGATCCCCACCGAGGTCCCGATGAGAAAACCGGACATCGCCGTCAGGAGGAGACCCCGCTTCAGGTTCTCCTGTTTCCATCCGCTAAAAAAACATGCCAGACCCCAGACTTGAAATGCCATGCTGGGGGCATGGGATCCTTTGTAGAGTCCATAGTAGAGAAAGACCGGAGTTCCTGCCATCAGCAAAGCCCCGAGCAACGCCCAGCTCTTGGAGAGAAACATGCGGCACAAGGCGAACACGCCTGCGACCGTGAGCACGGCGCAAACGGGACTCAGCCAGAACCCGGCGTCCGGATTCCCGGTGAGCCGGATCGCACCCGCCGCCAGCAAAGGATACAGAGGAGGATATTTCGGGTAGTAGCGCCCTTGCGGATTGACCACCCACATGTGACCGACAAATTCAAAGTCATCATCGGGGACTACAGAATACCGTCCCTGGTCGGCCAGGAGCCAGGCACCTACATGATAACCGTTCTGATCCGTTCCACCGGTTACCGGTACAAAGTAGGTAACCAGCACCCACGCGTATACCGCGAGAAGGGACAGCAGCAAAGACCACACCGTTCGCAGACATATAGCCGTTTGCTTTGGCATCAACCTCACCTGTGCTCCCCGTTGGTCCACTCTTTACAGGGGGCCGCTCGAGAGAAGAGAAATCCATGTATCGACTCGGCCGAAGCATGAATCGCATTGGTTGGATTGCGTTGGGACATCATGGTTTGAACACGTTCATTGAGCAGAGGGTCGATCCATAGAGATGAACTACATGTTTTGGAGAAGAACCGTCAACTGATACATTTGAAAACCCGTAATCTTGCAGCAGGAGTTGAACGACGAATGCGATGGGAATTCAGTCGACTCATGGAGAGACGATGTATACTGGAACATCGGGTCCAATATAACAGGATTTCCGAACACACATTGCTTGAGAGGAGAAGGGAAGAATGAAGTATGGCTTAAAAAGCATGAATTGTGCTGTCCTTGTGACGGTCGTTTTTTGTGGAATGGTTCCGCTTTATGCAGAGAACTCCACGGTACTTGAAGACGTTAGCGCCACACAAACGTGGGTGTTGTCAAAATTGAAACAGGGAAAGGTCGCAGACTTCAGCGACCTTTCAAAGGACCCTGAGGGAGAGAGGAGGGCAAACCAACTCACTGCTGCTGAGCTTATGGGGCTTTTGGTACATGTGGAGAAAAACCCTCAACTCATTCCGGCCGGGTTCAGGATTGGCGGTGCGGTGATTTCCGGGGACGTCGACGTCTTCGACCTGCAGTTTTCAAAAGCGGTTGTGTTCAACAAATGCGAATTCCAGGGTAGCGTTGCGATCAGATCAAGTACGTTTACGTCCGCTCTCAAGTTGAATGGGTCTTCCTTTTCCTCAACGTTGACGATCGAGGACGTTTCCATTGGAAATTTCAGTGCAACTCAAGTCAGCGTCGCTGGAGATATGAATCTGTATACGGTTGATTGTCGGGGCTCCTGTTATCTGGGTGGCACCTTTGACCAAGAAGTCGGCATATATGGTTCAACCATCAGGTTGATGAATGTTGAAGGCGTTTTTGATGGTGGAGTCATCCTGACCGGTTGTGAAATGCGGATCTGCTTTATGGGAGATGTGCAGTCGAAGGGCGACTTAACAGTTCTTGCTTCTACCTTTACGAGTGTGTTCTCCATGAATGATTCCACTTTTTCGGAGGGAAAAATCTATCAGAGTCATTTCACCGCATTGAATGGGGCAAACGCAACCTTTGCAACCTCACTTGATTTTGCCTTTAATCAGGTGAAAGGGTCCTTTTTAGGTCAAGGGATGAAGGGGCAACTTCTAAGGGTGGGTGAATCTGATATCTTTTCGTTAGATCTTCAGGATATTCAATGTGAGGCCCTGGACTTGTGGGCGTTAAAAACGGGAGCCGTGCTTCTGAACCGTGCAGAAATTAACAAGAGGATGTTCGTGGCGAATTCCACAGTCAGTAGAATCGGAATGAAAGGGGGAGCGGTCAAAGGAGAGGCAAAATTTATGTTTCTCAGCAACAACCAGGCAAAGGTAAGTTGCCTGCTTGAAGACGTGACGTTTCATAAAACCTGTGAGTTTATTGACGCGCAGATGAGTCTGCTTGGATTGGAACGTTGTACGTTTCTGGACCATGTCATGCTAGGGAACCTGACCGGTTCCAGCATGGTGATCAGAAATTGCAGCTTCAAATCGGACCTTCGAGTTCTGGGGGTCAACCTTTTGGATGAAGCTCCTGGGAATATGATACTCGAGAACGCTGTTCTTGAGAAAGGCTTGCATCTCACCCACTCAAAAATGGCTCAGTTGGTGATGGAGGGATCCGAAATCGGTTCGGATTTCAGTGTGACCATGTCCCAACTGTTGGGCGTCATCATGAAAGATAGCCAGTTTCATGGAAATGTTCTGGGTCGATTTAACACGATTGGTTTTGTGGAACCCGATCTGCATGCGGACGCATTATTGCGGAATGCATTTTCCCGATGGGGGGAAGGGCCCACCCAGTTCGGTGGCCGCGGACGAATGTGGAGGGCTGTTCTGTTGTTAATGTGTGTGGCAGTTCTTGTTTGGGCGTTCATTCGGTGGACTCACTGAAAGGGAAACCTGCATGGAATATGATGAAACAAAGGATGAGTCGTGAAAAAATTCTGGGACGTTCGTATCTGGCGGCTTTGGTTTCTCGTTTGGGGGATCCTGGCCATATTTGTTCCACGTGAGGAAACAAGTGACACCGAACTATGGGTGGAGTTCTTGTCGTACATATTTGCAACGTTGTTGCTGTCTTCCGTCTCTACAGTGGTATCTGTCGGAATCCTTTTTGTGGTTGGGATTCGCCTCCCTGACCGGAGGAGGAAAAAAAAGGCCTGCAAGGTATTTATCAGTTACAGACGGGATGATACTCAAGGTATGGTAGAGCGGCTCTATACTGAATTGGAGGAATCGTTTGCCGATGTGTTTAAGGACATCGGAAGTCTTCAAGCGGCGGCCAATCTGAGCGAGGAAATTCCAAAGAAAATCGCGAATTGCGATGTGTTTTTACTCGTGATGGGTCCAGAATGGTTGGGCTCAACCGGCCAGGGAGACCTTCGAATTCACCAAAAAACGGATTGGGTACGATCCGAGGTGAAAATGGCACTCGAACGGAACAAACCACTTATTCCAATCTTCACGAATGGACTGGATCGTATGTGGGATGTGGACGAATTACCTGACGACATCAAACCAATCGTGGATTTTGTCGCGCTTCCATTGCGTCACGATCCTGATTTTGATCAGGACGTGTTGAAGATTCAAGCATCCGTCGAGCGTATTTGCAGTACCTGAACCTTAGGGGCTCTGTCTATTTCTGAAAGAACCTGGGTGCAGGCCGGTGTGCAGTTCAGATCCCGAACGTATAGGCTCTCAGTAAGAGGACGTTCTACAGGAAACAGAATTTGAACAGCCTATTGGAAATTTCTGATTGGATTCGTCAAAAGGTTATGATTATTAAATAGTTTGTATCATTACATCATGAAAAAGAGAGGGAGGCATGAGCACATCATACTTAACCAATTGTGAGAAGCTGTCTGCAGTTCCAACGACTGAGACAACCAGTTTTAATCGTTTCGTCCTCTTCGAATCAAAAAAAACGAAAGGCCCTCTCAAAGGGCAGGCGACCTTGGCCACAGATTTCATTTATCAGGATGAGGCCAGATGGAAAGTCGTCCAGAATGAAGTGGATGCGGTTTTACACAATTTAAAAAGGAAATTCCCCTTTGTTCCCGTTTCGGATGTGACTTCGGGTCCCGGAAAAATACGCAGGGTCACGGTTGCAGGTCTGGGGCCTGTCACATTTGAAAAAGCACCCAAGCTGGAATTACCTCACTATCTCGAGGCATTTCACCGACTGTCACCGAAATCGGTTTTTTATCTGACCCCGACTGTTGGCACAGAGGGGCAGGCGATGTCTCCACGGTTAAACTTGAATCTATCCTCACTTCTGGATCCGGTTCTGGAGTCAATCCGCAAATTTGCAGTGATCTCCTATCATGCAAAATCAAAAGCAACCTGGGCTGTTGGGTTGTCTTTTGAGCAGGAATGGAAGAGCAAAGGATACACGCGGGGAGCGTTGGTGCGCAGTCTCCCGTTAACTCCGGGTGAACAGCTCGAGGTTGTGATTAAAACCTGGGACCGTCGGACGGAGAGAAAACAGGAAGTGGAGGCCATTAACCGGAACCGTACCACTGAGGTGATCGGAGAAGAAAAATGGATGCTGGCGTCCAAAATGACCTTTGCCGATCAGTTAAACGCAGGTCTGAACCCCAATGGGGGTGTGAATGCGGGACTCACCATTCCTTCCGATACCGTTAACGCCACATTGGGTGGAACACTGGGGTTGTCCGGTAATTTTTCCAATCAACTCACGCAGGCTGCTGAAAATGGAACCGAATTTATTCAGAGTTCGATGACGAAAGCGGCCCGGTCTCTTCAAGCATCCCGAACGAATACGGTCGAATTGAGTTCTGACTCTGGGGAAGAAGTCACGCAGAGGCAACTGATCTCGAACACCAACCGCTGTCAGACCCTGACGTACCATTACTTTGATGTGAAAGAGCATTTCTCCGTAGAGACGAAAATGGTCGACAGTCATCTTTACTTGATGATTCCCTTGGATTTTCCCGAGATCACCAAGGAATGGATCTTATGCCATGAATGTTATCTCAGGACCGTCTTACCCTGTTCCCAGTTTTATTTGGGACTGGAAGCCGCAAAAAAACTGAAAGAGTGGGAAGAATTTCTCCGTTTTACTCAGGTGGCGGGTCCTTCATTTCTCCCCCCGTCGGGCTCGGTGGAGGGAGGAAATGGGGAGACGGTTGCCGAGGTATCAACATTTGATTTCGCTGTTCAACAGGTTTTGGAGACCTGGTCCATCCTGAAGAACGCAGAGATGTTCCAGTTTGGAGCCAGTCCGGATGAGGGGAGCTCCTTTCTGGATCGCGTCGGTGGAGGAGCTCAGGCCATTGCAGATGGTCTTCAGGGATTGCACGATGGGATTCAGCAAGGCGTGGAAACGGCCCTGGATCAAGCGGGATCAGCCCTGGACTCCGGCTTGCAAGCAATTGGGGATGCCGTTCAAACTCTGTCACAAGGTGTGGGCAGCTTTCTCCCGTTTTCGGGTACAGCAAGAATGGCGGGGACTGCACGGCCACAGGGAGGAGCAGGCACTTGGTTGTATTACAAAGTCGCGGAAAGTGCGGCTCCCCAACTCAAAGACAGCATGGAGTTCCTGGATACGGCCTGGCCAGAAACACAAGCCCTGTCTGGCCAGGAGCGTCAGTTTGCTGAATACACGGTGCTGCAAACCTTTTTCACCAAACTGGGAATGCCCTCAGCAACCTTTGGCAAGCTGGATGCACTGTTTGCCGGTGCTGCAGCGGCTGCAGTGGGAGGTGGAGCTGTTGCAGGGGGGGTGACCGGCGGGGTGATTGGAGCCGGGGTCGGGGCTGCAATCGCGGTTTGGGGTGCGGGAGTCAGCGCAATCCCGGGAGCCATCATTGGCGGAGGAGTCGGCGGAGCAGGTGGAGCGGCTGCAGGGGGTGGTGCTGTGGCAGGAGTGCTTGCGCTCATTGCCTCCCTGGAGGCCATGGGGATTGCAGATACCGTTCCCGATGATGTGGGCTTGGGGGATGCGACGCAGGAGTTGAAGGGGCTCTTTGATTCGGTAACGGCACTGGCTCCAGTACGCGGTATACCGGGAATGAGCGATGCAGGGACTGATGCGGAAGCGCAGCTCGAAAGGGCCTCTGCTCAAGAGCGATGGTTCGAACAGCTACGCGACCGTGCATCCGCCCAGGTGGAACTGGACAGATTAATGTGTCATCTTCATGAGAATCTCAGTCACTACATGCAAGGACTCTGGATCAAAATGTCCGACCGCGACATTCAGCATGAACTCCGAAAACACGGCATTCCTTCGCACGTGGTGGCGAGTCGTTTTGACGGATTTCATGGCAATATGGGGGCACTGCCGGTGATAGATGTGAAATGGGTTGAAACGAATGGGGATCTGGATTGGAAATCGATTTCCGAAAGGGTGAAGGATAGAACACGTAACCGGTCAAAAGTGGAGGAGATTCAACTCTCAACACCCGGTATGGTCGTGGAACCCTCTCTGGGAGACTGTAATGCCTGTGAACCCTTTATTCAGGAACACCGGGCATTGGACCTTCGAAACCGTGAAATTGAAGTGGAACATCATGATGCATTGAAGACACAGGCGAAACTTGAGGCCGACCGTTTCCAGTTGCGATTGGATCAGGAGCTTCTGGATGACCCCACTCCGTACGACTCGCTGGAGTCTCTTCATCTCGGCACAAACGATCAGGAGGGTGAGGCATGAGCAACGGGTTTTCCGAATTTGAAAGAGGTGTGTCGGTTGAACCGTTTCACCTTCAACCCGTTCGGGTCGCACAAGCTGGTGGGAGCAGTGCGAAAAAGAAAGCTGTGCGTGAAATTTTAACCGGCATACGGACTGCACATAAGGCTGGAAATGGCAGTATTCTTCTCAGCCGCATTGTGAAACTTGCCGGATTTACCCCACCGCCTGAATTATTGAAACGGGATACAGTGCAACTTAAAAAAACTGGGGCTCAAACAGGCACCTTCACAAATGCAGGCCCGGCAGTTGAGTTTGACCAGGAGATCAAGGGATTTACTGTCGAGGTGATGATTCCTGGTCAGGTCAAAGGGACCTATCGTCTCCACTCTGACGGAGGGGTTTCCTTATCGTTTGAGAAAGGAAGAACGGTGAAAGCGAAGGTCTTCGCAGGTTCGATCACCCTTCTTCGGGTGACCGCCTCTGAAACACAGTATGAAACCAAAGTGGATGCCAAGGGGGTCTTGATCGCCTTGAAAGGCATGATTGAGGGGCCTCATTCGATCAAGTAGGCGGTACTGGCTCACATTCGAACTCACAGTCCGCTGGATTCGGGGTGATCTGTGGATTCGGTTTTCTTTACAGATATCGATTGGAAACGTGCGCATGCGTTATGGGTCCGTGGCCCCAGGCAGCTCGATTTCGGGCGGGAACACCAGATGGAAGACCGCCTCATAAAAACTGGTGGCTCCCCGCCAATCCGGATGGTGTCCTTCGATCAGGGGAGGATGGGGGATTGTGGAGACTCCGAAGAAGGGCCGCAGATACCAGGCGCACTGTCCGCCAACAACTAGGCTTAAGCCCATCCATGCGAGTAAGACCATGAGAATCTGGCGGGGTGGCATTTGCCTCTGATTCAGGAGTTTTCTTCCATTCACCAGCAATGCACTGCAGCCGCAGAGGGCAATGAGGATGACATTTCCCCCCAGGAAACGGGGATACTCATTCAGAGAGTCTGCGGTGGGTGTTTCCGCACTGAGTGCCAGGAATAAGATGACCGGGGTAAAGGATGCGAGGAGAAGAGAGATGTCCCGGAAGATGTGCAGAGACAGTTCCTGAATCTCACGGTATCCGAGCCGGTCACTTACGAATCGGATACTGCAGCTGTAGGCCGGCGCACACAGCAGGCTGGTGAGCAGAATCATTCCCGGAAACTTCAGCAGGTTCCATGATGCCAGTCGGACGCTGTGAATCGTTCCGATACTGAATCCGTAGACGGAAGAACAGAGAAGGAGCAGCAGGAGACTGCGCATCAGGTCCTCACAGTATTTGAAGCACCAGGGCCATACGATAGCTGATAAAGAGGAGAAGGGGAATCCAGCAAAACATGAGGGTTTGAGAGGGGGCGGTCTCCCGGTGCTGCAGGGTCCAGCGACTTAAATGTCGCAGCATGTGGACCACTCCCAGGAGTAAGCCGGCGAAGAGAAAAAGCTGTGCCATGAACTCCGGGGTCATGACCGTGTGTTCATGAGGCCGCGTGCTGATGCGGATAAACCAGACGATGGGGCTGAAAGCGAGGGCGAAGGTGGAAGCGACCGAACTGATGAGCAGAGCCAGAACCGCATTCTGCTCCAGGTTGGGTTGAAAACCGAAAAACAGAGAGAACACATGCAGCGAGGGGAAGCAGATCAGCAGGGATCCGCAGAAGAAGGCTGCGGTCTTCCATACGCTCTGAATGGGGGAGAGTACTCCAAAGGGGATACTGGCTGCCAATGAAACGGTGATCAGGAGTATTGCCAGCCAGGGGAGGGCTTTCTGTTCCATCATGGTCTGAGTGAAACGGTCCCGTTGGCTGAGCACCACTTCGAGCATGCCACTTGGTCTGCGATACAGATGTCGAAGTTCTTCCCGGGAATATGCTTCGGCAGGGATTGCGGGGACAGGACGGGGCGGGGTAGAGGAGGTGGGAGGAAGTTCGGGCATAACGGCTTTCCGGTTGTGAATCTTTGCGATGCAAAGTATATACCTTGAATAAACTTTGCGGCGCAATGTTTGAGTTGGGTTTTCTTCGGAACAGGGCCGTCGGGGATGGGCGATGTGCCGCCTGGGGAGGGCGGTAGATCTCGCTGTTTCCCGATTAGGGGCCGGTGGCCGGGGCCGCTGAGTAAAATGCCTCCACTCCTGGACCCAGGGGAAGGTCCAACGTCAGCCAGAGGATAAGCATGAGGATCCAGCTAAGCCCGAAGGCCAGCGAGTAAGGCAGCATGGAGGAGAGGAGGGTGCCGAGTCCGGCCTTCTTGTCATATTTTCGGGCGAAGATGATGATGATCGGAAGGTACGGCATCAAAGGGGAAATGATGTTGGTCACGGAATCTCCCACGCGATACCCGGCCTGTACCAGTTCGGGCGAGAGACCGCTGATCATCAGCATGGGGACAAAGGTAGGGGCCATGAAGGCCCATTTGGCGGAGGCGCTGCCTACAAACAGGTTCATCACGGAGGAGACGAGAATGAACATCATCAACAGTGGGATGCCTTGAAGACCCAGTTCCTGAAGCAGGGTGGCTCCTTTCACTGCGGTCACGGTGCCAAGATGGGTGTGGTTAAAATAAGCAACAAACTGTCCGGCTACAAACGCAAGCACGACGTATGCACCCATTGAGGCCATTGAATCGGAGGCCATTTTTGCGATGTCCTTGTCGGTACGGATCTTTTTTTGCAACACGCCGAACACCACACCCGGAACGATGAACAGGGTGGCAACCAGCACTTCCAGAGAGTCAAAGAACGGTGCCAGTTCTGTGAGCAGATGGCCATCCCTGCTCGGTCCACGAAGCGGTGCGCCCGGGATGGCGACAAGTCCGAGGATGCCGATCAGGACGATTCCACTCGTGGCCACTGCGGTGAAAAAGTTCCGGGTTTCTGACGGGGTCGGTTCGTCTGTCGATAAGCATTCAGAATCATCCTCCGGAATCCAGGGGCCGAGAGTCGGCTCGACGATTCGGGTCGTCACGAAGGTTCCGACCGCGGTAATGAGAAAGGTGGAGGCGACCATGAAATACCAGTTTGACGCGGCGTTGATGCCTTCGGCGTAGGTTGGGTCAACTGTGGAGGCTGCTTGTTGCGTCAGAGTGGCGAGGAGGGGGTCCAGCGCTGTGATGAAAAGGTTGGCACTGAACCCTCCGGACACTCCCGCAAAAGCAGCGGCAAGACCGGCAATCGGATGACGGCCGAGTCCGGCAAACAGGACGGCACCCAGAGGAGTCAGGACCACATACCCGGCATCCGCCGCCATCGAACTCATGACCCCGCCGAACACCAGAGCTGCAGTCAGCAGTTGAGGGGGAACAAGTTTGACCATCACACGAAGCCCCATGGCGATATAGCCGGTGCGTTCTGCCACACCGATGCCAATCATGACCACCAGGACCGGTCCGAGGGGAGCAAAACGGATGAAATTATCCACGGCGCTCGTCAGCATCCATCGTATTCCCTCCACACTCAGGAGGCTTTCGACGGTTTTGGTCGTCGAACTGCCGTCACGCTGCACCACCTCGGCGGAGACGCCATTGAGGATACCCGAGAGTACCACCACGATGAGGATGAGGATGACAAACATCGTGAGGGGGTCCGGAAGCCGGTTTCCCCACTCGGCAATGCGGGTGAAGGTTTGCACGAGAACGCTTTTCCGGGCGGAAGAGGTCTTCGGTTTGGTCTCGGGATGGGCTGCCATAGACTTTAGAATTGAGAGTGCCGGATTGGAAGTCAAGATGAAGACGACTGACACCGCATCACACTCCGATCCTCCATTCAAGAATCCTTGGAGATCCAGTGTGGCGGAAGGGGTTGACATGATGCAGGTTGAACGTCCTTCTGCGCTCAGCCGGGAATTTGCCTGTACCTCATTCGGCACGATGACCGGTCACGTTCCCCCTTGAGGCTCAGATGTGTGGAGGGCGACTCTCCTCCACGACAATGGTTCTTTTCAAAACGGATCTGTCTCCGGTTTGACTCAGGACCGTGAGAGTCACCCGATATTCTCCCGCTTTCAACCAGCGATGCGCGATCGCGTTGCCCCGGCTGCGGGATTCACTTCCATCGCCAAAGTTCCAGTGATAGGCCGAAATAGTTCCTGCGCTGTGTGCGGCATCAAGGACCAGGAGGTTCCCTGCCTGAACATTTTGTGGGAAAACCCGGAAATCCGCTTTCAGGGGCAGGTCTTTCAAACTCCCGGGCATGGGGGGAACAGGAGGCAGAATTGAGGCCAGAGCTTCCTCCGGGGGTTGTTGTTCACTGGCTCCGATGACGGGGAGGGCCGCATTCCGCTCTTGGTCCCAAACATCAGTTGCTATTGGGATCGGGGCGGGTTGTCCCGTTGATTCCGTCCGCAGTGTGTTCAGGCGATCATGCAGATTGCCCATCTCTGCCGGAGGCTCCCACCTTTCAAACAGGGCGTGTTCTCCTGTGGCGCCTGGTTTGGAATCATCTTCCATGCGGTACACATTGTGCGAGATGGTATTCAGATCGGGATGCTGAATCTGCATGAAGGGATCCTGTCTCCGTTCCGGTGCGGATTCGAAGAGGTTGTTCGCGATGAGATTCCCTCTGACAGGCAGGCTGCCTTTGTCAGAATTCTTTTTGTCAATGGCGATGACCGCATAGCGTTTGAGCCCACTGAAGGAGTTGTGCAGGATGCTGCAGTCCTCGGCCGCACGGAACGCGGCTCCGTAGCCCCGGGAAATTTTCCCGTACACGTCCGGTCTATTCATCATGTCAAAATAGGTGTCATCCAGCATGGTGACACCTTCATTCTCGGTGACCGCCTTGATGTTTCCGGCGGGAAACATCAGGCCTGCATAATCGATGTCCACAAAGAAGTTATTGAAGATCCTGTGCCCCTTGCCGGTGACCCAGATCCCGCAGCCGAGTCGGTAAAAGAGGTTTTGGTAAATGTGACAGTGATTGGTGGAGCGAAGACTCAAATGACTCCCGCCCTCAAACCAGGCACCGGGGGCATTCACGAACAGATTATGCCGCATGATCACCTCGGATCCTTTCACGGTGATGATCTCGCCGTGGGTATCGCCGTTGGCCTGGTCGAACATGTTGTATTCCACGATGGCTCCAATCCGCCGATGACCACGGTGTTCAAATCCGGTTCCGAGAAACAGAGCCTCTCCCTGATCTTTCAACTGGCGGTGCCGGGTCATGTTCCGGAAGATATTATGATCGACCCGGGCACTCCCCTTGTACGCGATGTCGTTGATTCTGTCCGGACCTTTAATGGCTAGTCCGCCACCAATCGGGTCGTAGATCAGACAATGATCAAACCGGTGATGGTCACCATGCAGGGTGATGAGCCGGCCTTTGGTTTTTCCATTCTCTTTCCGTTCGATCTCACAGGAAATGAAGCGACAGGAGGAGAACCGAATCGAATCGGAGCCATCACTGGCATAAATCAAACCCGCGTAGGGTTTGTCCGTTGGCACCGAGCGACCGTCGATAAAGTCCAGACCGGAAAAGGTGATATGCTGTCCGCTGATGTGCCAGGACATTTCTCCGGTGATGACAACCTGATGCGGATTCTCCGGCTGGATCACGACCGGCTTTTTTGCTGAGGCTTTCACGTTGAACGAGAGGTTGCCAATGTCCGCATATTCGCCATCCTGTAACAGAATCCGGTCTCCCGGTTCCAACTCCTGAACCGCCTGCCGAAATCCCTCCACCGACTCGACGAGGATGTCATTGAACGGGAAGGGGGCAGGAGCACTCCCGGTCATCGGGCTCTGTTCTTCGGGTGCAGGTGATCGATGGCAAGACATGGCCGCGAACAAAACGGAGAAAAGAATCAGGGGCCGTACAAATGGAAGCGCAGGAGCTTGCAGGAGGTTCATATGAGAAAATCATCCCCGGTGTGTCCTGTCAGATCAAGGGAAAGTGAGCACCCAGACCTGATACACGGAACATTCTTCTGCTGAATGACCTTGCCTGATGCTCGTTTGCGGTTAGCCTGTTAGCAGGTCAATGGGAATGACCACCAGTCTGCGGAAATGGCAGTGCCTATTCCTGTATCATCACACAACCGGTTCCAACGAACCTTGATGAGTGCTCTGTGCATGCAGACCCGGGGCACATCTGTACATGGAAGCTCTGACATGGAACACACCCGTATCCCACACCCGCAAGCCGTAGAATGCGGCACTAAGCCCGGCTCCCTGAAGAAACGGAACCTCCCTTCAAAAGGGTTCCCCCATCATTCTGTCCACTCGAGGACAGGTTTTGCCAGGATTCTCAACGGTTGCTGAGTCCGCCTCAACACATTCACGATCACAGGATGAAAATATGAAAGACCCATTTACAACATTTGAGAACGAGTTTCGTGCCGTCAAAACAGAGATGGAGCGCAAGTACGGGAAAGAGGGCTGGCGGGTGAGGGTGTATCGATTTCCGGAAGATTCCAGCGTCGAGGGGGTCGGGATTCAGCTCTCCAAAGAACATTGGTTTAATGAAGAGGGCCTCGGCATTCACTTTGAGACGTGGGTCACCGAAAAGGAAATACAAAAGAAGACGCTGAAATTCGTAATGCACGTTCTGCATCAGGAGTTTTTTCCCGGCACGGAGAAGAAGCCGTATCTGTTTATTTTTCCGTTTGTGGAAAACGAAGTCGTGATCGGGTATGTTGCCGATTGGAAGGGGTTCAAAATGGGTAGAGTACATCCGATTAAAGGGCAGAAACGGTTCAAGGAGTCGACGGAGGAAGTGATCCTGTCTGAATTCACAACCTTCAGGGGGCTGGGGGATGAAGTGGATGCGACCTTGCGGGACGCTCTGTCATAAGCAGTCGCTTTGCCATCCGGTTACTCATACGGGCAGCATGCAGGGGCTCTTTCAGGTGCGGGATCTGCATATTCATTGAAAGGATGCCGCCTCTTCCCCGACAAACCATCTGTTATGCCGTCCTCAGCTTCCTCTGCAACACCTTGTCCACACTGTGACTCCACGGACACCCACGAGACCAAACCGGGCTTCTGGGCGGAGTGTTTGTTTCTGTTCTCCATCGTGTTTGCCATGTCCTCTCTTCAGAAGCATAAGCATTACCGGTGCAGAGCCTGCGGCAAAACGTTCCGGGCCTAAGCGGGTAGACGGAAGAAAAAACCTTCACGGGGTCCGGGATTGTGTTACAACACATGCATCATGACGTATGTGGAATACAAACATCTCATCAAAGAGGCACTGGATGCCGAACCCGCAGGCATGACCTGGAAGGAACTGAAAGAGGCTCTGGATCTTCCTTATAAAACCCCTTGTCCTGAGTGGATGAAACGGTTGGAACGTGAGATCGGGCTTGATCGAACGGAGAAGGCTGGCAATGCCCGCATTTGGAAAACACCGGCCTGATTTGGCGCTCCCGGAGTACGGTTCCTTTTGTCGTTTGCAACTCCATCTTTAACCGTCCGACCCTGGACAGGATGCTGGCAGCAGGAAGCCTCCTCTACGGCGACCATCACACCTTACGGCAGTACGACGCTGGCAAGGCGATCGCATTCCGGGTTCATCGTATATACCGCGAACCACTTTATCGAGATCCGTACACATGCGGAACTGTCCCCCCCGGAGGAACAGGTTCCGTCCGCTGTGGAAATGATTGCCTACTTTGATGGCCTGTCTCTGTCGCATGGAACCTGTGACTGGACCCAGGAAGGCAGGCGGCTCGTGGGGATGCACACCATTACCCATGCGATGAACCCTGCACGTATTGGTTGCTGCTTTGAGAGAAGCATGTCCTGTGAGAGTGAACTGGGTGGGGGAATGCTCCAGGATGTATCCGATCAGGCCGGCATGACCTGGAAACAATTGGGGGGGAAAGGGCGGACACCTCTCGCAGGAGCCTGGGAATCCATCTCGGAATTCGGACACTGGATCTATCTGGTGACACAAGGGCACTATGCGGTGATGAATGTGGCGGATGATCTGTCGCAATACAAGGAGGGGGCTGAGTTTACTGCGGAACAGAAGGTCGAACTGTTTCAGAAAACGGGCGGAAACATCGGGGCCCGGATTGAAACCTCTGACACCTTTGACCACTGGCCCTTTGTTTCTCAGATACCGGGATACGAAATCCGCAAGCATGAGACATTTCGCATCACCAGCATTGAGAAAGACCGGTTTTCTGCCTCGATTCCTCCTCACTTTCCCGCAGGCGAATGGGCGAGGATGAGTGGCGATGACAACGAAACAAGTCCCTGACCGAACTTTCGTGACGTACCTCTCTCGGTCTGGAGTTTGAATTGGATGAACCACTGGGCGGAGTTGATTCCTATCAGATAAGTCTATCTTTCCACTCCTTTCTAACATTCCTCTAACAATTTCCCTTTAGGAACAATGTTCAGGTTTTATGGATCATGTTTTTCCACTCAACGGACGTTGGTTGAGTGTTCACAACAAACAAAAGAGGGAAGGTATGGACGATCCGTTCCAAATGCAACGAGAGCTCCGTTATGGGGCGCCAGTATGTGATCAAATCCTGGCTGGACGTTATTTCACCATTGGGTATTCCTGGTACTTCCGCCAGGCAAAATGGACCCTGGAAATTATCAACCCCAACGACATCTATGAATGGGAGAGTGTCCAGCGGCGGGATAAATTCCGGGCTGATATCCGGATTCCCAAACGGTTCAGAGGTGGGTTGAATGCCTACAAAGGAAGTGGGTATGATCGGGGTCACCTGGTCGCCAGCGCGAACCATAACGAGTTGGATATTCAGAACAGCGAGACCTTCCTGCTGTCGAACATGTCTCCTCAGAAACCCGAACTGAACCGGTTTATGTGGCGGGATCTTGAGATGGCGATCCGCAAACTGAATGACCGGGAGGATGTACTTGAAACGTATACTCTCACGGCACCGGTGTTCTACTTTCAACGCGAAATTGAAACCATCGGCGATGATCAGAATGAATATGGAATCGATATTCCTGTACCCCACGCGTTTGTGAAAAGCGTTCTGGCTGAAAAGTTGAATGGCAAGCTGGAGCTGTGGACATTCGAAATGGAGAACAAGAAGCTCGAGGGTGAGCTCGAAGACTATCTCGTGGTGACCTACGACGCCGAACAGTTGGTGGGAGGGCGTTTTTGGGATCGGATCTCAGGCAGCGACATCCACGCGCAAAAAGCAGACAAAAGGAAAATGTGGGACATGGACTGAGTGACCATTCGCCCTGAAAAAGGCCCACATGGTGTGGGTCTTTTTTGTGCTGACTCTATTGCCTTTTTTCCGAACGGGTCCGGTTCCAGCTTGCTTCAGATGTCTTTCGGGGATCTGCTAAACGGGTGTTGACCGTTTCGATGGATTCGTCATCAAGAATGAGCGTGGCCAAGAGGGGATCTCCGGAGGTTCCCTTGCTGGTGTTCGCATAAGAGGAAATGAGTACCTTCAGCAGGGTCCACTTCTGAGAGGCCATGGGGGTTCCTCTTGGGGAAATCTTCCGGAAAATGAACCGCTCGGAGGTCCGGATGGGAGAGTTTCCACTCCCCGGAGTTGTGGAGAGGATTGGAATGTCCCCGGTCCATAGTTCTCCTCAGGAAGACGCAGTCGGAATCACCCGGTTCAGTTTGCCGGAGACAAAGCCTTCAGGATCAATGGCGACCTCTTTGAAGCCCATCTCGAGAAAGGCCATTGTCAACTCGTCTGACCGTGACTGCAGCCGTTCGAGGGAAGCGGGGTCGACTTCCACACTGGCCCCGTATTCGTCCACATGGCGGACGCGGCAAATGGGGAATCCCTGCTGGTGCAGCCAGGCTTCGGCCTTTTCGATGCGGCGGAGTTTGAACACCGTGACCCGTTGTCCGTAGGGAATTCTGGAACTGAGGCAGGGGGCTGCGGGTTTGTTCCAGCATTCCAGTTGAAGGGATTCCGCCAGATCGCGGACATCCTGTTTGCTGTAGCCGCATTCCAGCAGGGGGCTGCGAACCTCAAACTGTGCCGCAGCCTTCAGCCCGGGGCGGTAATCCCCCTGGTCATCGGTATTGGTGCCGTTGAGGATCCAGCAGTCTCCCTTGGACCGGGCCAGTTCCTCCAGCTCGGTGTACAGGGTGTGTTTACAGTAAAAGCAGCGGTTCACCGGGTTGGCCAGGTAGCTCGGGTTCTCCAGTTCTTTGGTTTCAATCACCTGAAGCGGGATGTCGTGCTCAAGAGCAAACTGCTTGGCTTCGTCCAAATCCGACAGCTTCAGGCTGGGCGAGGCGGAGATAATGGCCGTATGCTGTTCCGTTCCAAGAAAGGCCCGGGCCAACCAGGCTACCAGAGAACTATCGACGCCACCACTGAATGCGGTGATGGCCTGAGGACATTCTGAAAACCAGGTTTGAAGATCTGAAGGAAGGTCAGACATCCGAAAATCATAAGAGGAAATGAGGGGAGTGCAAGGGCAGGGTTGGGCCTCTGTTGGTTCCGTTTCTGAAATTCTGGCCGAAAAACCCTGTCAGTGGTTTCCAAATCCGCTACGGAAAGGGATCTACTTGAACGAAACCTGGAGACAACCGCTATGCCCGCCCAACCGAATGTGCTGTTGATTTTGAATGATGACATGGGGTATTCCGACATTGGATGCTACGGTGGAGAGGTCCGGACCCCACATTTGGACCGGCTGGCACAAAAAGGGGTTCGGTTTACCCAGTTTTACAATACGGCCCGCTGCTGCCCCTCCCGGGCTTCTTTGCTGACTGGACTGCATCCGCATCAGGCGGATGTCGGGAATATGGTCGGCAATGATCAGGTGGACGGGTATCTCGGCGACCTCAGCCCGGATTCTGTCACCATTGCTGAGGTGCTGAAACAGGCCGGATACGGAACCGCGATGAGTGGGAAGTGGCACGTGACCGGGGACTACGAAGACGACCACAACTGGCCATGTCAACGGGGATTTGACACATACTATGGAATGTTATGTGGTGCCGGCAGTTTCTGGGATCCCCATCACATGAAACGGGACAACGAGGATATCCGCCTGGAACCGGGCGAGTATTTTACCGACACCATCAGCGATGAGGCCGTCGAGCAGCTACAACGGCATCACGCAGGGAATCCGGACACCCCGTTTTTCCAATACGTCGCGTATACCGCTCCTCATTGGCCTCTTCACGCCCCGCAGGAGGACATCGACAGCTACCGTGGACAGTTCGCGGCCGGGTGGGATCAGTTGCGGCAGGAACGCCTGAGACGCATGCAGAGCATGGGGATTCTGGATGAACAGTGGCCGCTGAGTGAGCGGGATTCGGAAGCCCTTCCCTGGGAGCAGGTGGAGGAACCGGAATGGGAACAGCGGAGGATGGAGGCCTATGCGGCCCAGATTGACCGGATGGATCAGGGAATTGGCCGGATCCTGGCCGCCTATGACGCGACGGGGCGGCTGGACAATACGATTGTGATCTTCCTCGCGGACAATGGCGGCTGCGCGGAAGGAATTGGATCGAACGGGGAGAGAATCTGGGGCCATGGCCGCAACAGCGGCCGTGAATACACCCGTGACGGTTCAAAGAAGGTCCGCTTTGGCAATGATCCATCCATTATTCCCGGAGCGGAGGATACCTACTGCAGCTATGGACGTTCCTGGGCCAACCTGAGCAACACCCCGTTCCGGATGTTTAAGTGTTGGACTCACGAGGGCGGAATCTCCACACCCTTTATCTTTCACTGGCCGGAAGGGGTGAAGGATGCGGGCAGCCTGCGGCATCAGCCAGCCCAGCTGCCGGACGTGATGGCGACTCTGATGGATGCGGCCGGAGCGTCTTATCCGGAGCAGAGACAGGGAGTCGATGTGATTCCCTGTGAAGGAGCTTCCCTGCTGCCTCAGGTGCAGGGAGATGCCCCCCGGGACCGCGATTTATTCTGGGAACACCAGGGAAACAGTGCGGTCCGCCGTGGGGAGATGAAAATGGTCCGCGATTATCCCGGACCCTGGGAGCTGTATGATGTGTCCGTCGACCGGGCGGAAACGAATGATTTGGCCGCGGAGAAGCCGGAAATCGTCCAGGAACTCGAATCCGCCTGGGATGCCTGGGCGGAGAGAGTGGGCGTGCGCGACTGGCACTGGCTGCTAGAACGCAGGAAAGCCATCCGCGAAGGGCAGGAAGTGCCCCCGGTTGCATAATGGTATTCCTTAGAGCCTGCGGGGTTACAGAGAGTGTTACCTGTTTCCTGCCATTTAGATCGGCGCAGTGCAGAACGGGAGAGGTAACTGGTACGTCCGGTTGAGTACTGTAATCCCGCAGGCCCTGCGGGAAACCTCATACGTTCCCCGCAGGCTCTGCGGGGTTACGGAAGATGCAACCGGTTTCCTGTAATCACTGATAGCACTGATATTTCTGCTTGGTTGATTCTTCTCTTACACAAACACCCTCCATCAGTGTCGATCCGTGAAATCAGTGGTTAACGTATTCCACTAGAGATTCCTTCCGATCGGGATTGCCGTTTGGCGGTTTGAGAATACAATAGTCCGAATGCCAGCTACAGGGAATGCCATTATCCGGAATGAAGCCGGGATCCACTGCCGTCCCTCGACCCATATCATCAAAAGTGTGGAGGGGTACCAGGGGGATATGTGTGTGCGTGCCGAAAGTGGGGAGAGCGATCTCCGGTCCATGCTGAGCCTGATGATGCTGGGGCTGACCCAGGGAACTCCGGTGGAGGTGGAGGTCGACGGCCCGGACGAGGAGACCCAACTGGCCAACATCATTGGGATGCTCGAGTACGAGTACGATTTTCCTCAATAACTTGAGATTGGCGCAGCGTAAACGCAGACGCCCACATCGCAGTGGAGGAACGGGAGCTCACGCGTGGCTGGAGCCGTTCAAAGCCCGGTAGATTCCACGATCCGGCCCCTCAGCCTCTTGCCGAAATCCCCGACTTCCTGCTTGCAAAAGGCAAGTTTATGGCGCATAGCATCGCGCTCCCGTTTTCAACGGGAACGACCCATTTTACGTACACAAACGCAAAGGAACGCCAGAATGAGCTCTGACCTGAACTTCACCCGGAATATCGGGATTTCTGCCCATATTGATAGTGGTAAAACCACACTGACTGAACGTATTCTGTTCTACACCGGCCGGATCCACAAGATCGAGGAAGTACGCGGTGGCGGTGACGGTGCCACCATGGACCACATGGAGCTCGAGAAAGAGAAGGGCATCACCATTACCTCTGCGGCGACCACCGTTTCCTGGGATGACCACAAAATCAACATCATTGACACGCCCGGACACGTGGACTTCACGGTTGAAGTGGAGCGTTCTCTGCGTGTACTCGACGGCGCGATCCTCGTTCTCTGTGGTGTGGCGGGCGTTCAGTCTCAGTCCATTACCGTAGACCGTCAGATGAAACGGTACAAAGTGCCGCGTCTGGCCTTCATTAACAAACTGGACCGTACGGGCTCCAATCCCGACAAAGTGGTGGCGGACCTTTGCGATAAGCTGGGTCTGAATGCCGTGGCGTTCCAGGTGCCGATTGGTCTGGAAGGCGACCTGCAGGGATCCATTGATTTGTTCACGCGCAAAGCTTGGTACAACAAAGGCGAAAAAGGCGAAACGCTGGAAGAGGGTGAAATTCCCGCAGACCTCGTGGACAAGGTCGAAGAAAAGCGTGAACTGATGATGGAAGCCGTCTGCATGTTTGACGATGACATGATGATGCAGGTGATGGAAGGGGAAGACCCCACGGAAGAGGAATTCCACGACACCGTGCGGAAAGCGGTGATCGCAAATGAGCTGGTCCCGGTCTTTATGGGATCTGCGTTTAAAAACCGTGGGGTCCAGCTTCTCCTGAACGCGGTGAACCGGTATCTGCCCAGTCCTTACGACATCACCAATGTGGCGCGTAAAGTTGAAAACGAGGACGAAACCGTGGTTCTCGAGCCGAAGCCTTCCGAACCGATGGTCAGCATGGCGTTCAAGATCACGGACGAAACCTTCGGTCAGCTTACCTACACCCGTATTTACCAGGGAACGCTCCGCAAGGGGATGACCATGGAAAACAGCCGTACCGGCAAACGGGTGCGACTCGGCCGTCTGCTGCGGATGCACTCGGATGACCGTGAAAACATCGATGAAGCCTCTGCGGGTGACATCGTGGCCATGGTTGGAATTGACTGCGCATCCGGTGATACCTTCACCGATGAGGGCGTTGGCCTGACCTGTGAGTCTATGTTCGTTCCTGAGCCGGTGATTTCCTTCTCTGTCACCTGTCCCGACAGTGGCGACTATGAGAAAATGTCCAAAGCACTGCAGCGGTTCATGAAAGAGGATCCCACCTTCCGGGTGCACACGGATGAAGAATCCGGTGAAACCATCATCAGCGGGATGGGCGAGCTTCACCTCGAAATCTATGTGGAACGCATCAAGCGTGAATACAATGCCGAGGTTGTGGTCGGACCTCCCCAGGTGAACTACCGGGAAGCCATCACCTCCACCACGGAATTTAACTACACGCACAAGAAGCAGTCCGGTGGTTCCGGTCAGTTCGCGGTGGTCATGGGTGACATTGAGCCCATGGAAGCGAACTCAGAGGAAACCTACGAGTTTGTGGACTTGATCAAAGGCGGGAACATCCCGAGTGAATACATTCCGGCAGTGGACAAAGGCTGTCAGGACGTGATGGGTGACGGACCTCTGGCTGCGTTTCCCGTGGTCGGCGTGAAAGTAAACCTTCGCGACGGAAAGTATCACGATGTGGACTCCAGTGATATGGCCTTCCGTATTGCCGCACGTAACGCCATGCGTGAAGCGATTCGGAAAGCGAATCCCAAGATTCTGGAACCGATGATGAAAGTGGAAGTGGAAACTCCGGAAGAGTATCAGGGATCCGTGATTGGAGACTTGAGTTCCCGCCGTGGCATCATCGGCACCATGGATGCACGTGGAGATGTGAACGTGGTAAATGCCTCTGTTCCTCTGGCCGAAATGTTCGGGTACTCCACCGCACTGCGCTCCCTGACTGCGGGGAAAGCAACCTACTCCATGGAGTTCCAAAGCTTCGAACCCGCACCGAACAACATCGCGGAAGACGTGATGAAAGCCCGTGCTGAGAAGCTCAAGAACGACGACTAAATCCGAACATATTTCGGACCCGTTCCTTTCACCCCGGCCACAGTGCCGGGGTGTTTTTTATGTCCTGATCGGGACCGCCGTCCGTCGGGTCTGATCCGTCCGGATCTACAGACTGCGGGTTCCGTATTTGGGAGCCACCTTATCTGCTGAGCCCCTATGCCGGAACTGGAAGCGAAGACGCTTATTTGAACCTGCGGTCTGGATGAAGAAGAGTAGGGAGCTGATTCGTGCATTCTTTGTTTGCCGTCAGCTAAAAGAAAACCCTCCGTCCCCAAAGGGAGCGGAGGGCTGCTGGCAAGAGTCGCCTGTGATTACTCTTGTCCTGCCATCACAATGTCTGCGTCTTTGCGAAGGCTTTCAACATAGGTGGTCCAGGCACCTTCTTTGTTCTGCTGGTTGAGGTGCTGGCTGATTTGGCCTTTCGCGTCTTCCAGAGGTTGTTTACCGGCATCGCTTTTCTTTGTCACCTTGATGAGATGGTACCCGAAGCTGGTTTCCACAATGCCGCTCAATTCTCCGGGCTCCATGGTGAACGCTGCTTTTTCAAATGGAGGGACCATCTGACCTTTTCCAAACGATCCGAGATCTCCTCCCTTCTGACTGCTGGGGCAGGAGGAATGTTCTTTTGCGAGTACGGCGAAGTCTCCGCCCTCATCGATCTGCTTTTTGATGCCTTCCAGCTTCGCTTTCTTTTCCGCTTTCACCTCATCGGTATCCCCCTCTTCAAATCCAAGCAGGATATGGCTGGCCGTCACGGTGGCCGGGGTTTCGAAGTACTGGGGATGGGCATCGTAGAACGCTTTCACTTCCTCTTCGGTCGCTTCCGGTGCTTCCGCGATTTTCTGGCTGACCAGTTCTTCTATCTGCATTTGAGATTTAATTTCCGTCTTCCATGAATCCACATCCAGGTTCATCTCCTTCAATGCCTCTTCCAGGGTCAGACCTTCAGGCAGAGATTCTTTGGCACGGGTCACCATTTCCTCTACTTTTTCATCTGCAACCTGAATCCCGGATTTTTGTGCGGCTTCAGCGAGCAGGACACGGTCAATCGCCTGGCTGGTGGCCATTTCCCTCATTTGGGGCATCATCATCTGGAGTTGTTGGGGGGGGAGTTGGCCGCCAAATCGCTGCATGGCCTGTGCAACCAGGCCCCGAATCTCACCTTCCGTTACCTCCGTGCCATTGACTGTCGCGACGACGGTCTCTGGAGAAACGGGTTTCGGAGCCTGTTCGGCTTCGGCCGGTGCAGGTGCAGGGGGGGGCTGGGGAGCCGGTTCCTGAGCCATCAGCAGGGTGGAGACGGCGGCGGAGCACACAGCCAGAG
The DNA here is from genome assembly GCA_002429065.1 of Verrucomicrobia bacterium UBA6053. GTDB lineage: Bacteria > Verrucomicrobiota > Kiritimatiellia > SS1-B-03-39 > UBA6053 > UBA6053. Next base: position 37,978 of record DIYN01000011.1, read on the forward strand.
AAAAACGGAGGCGGTGGGAAGAACAGTACATCATATCAGAATCTATAGTGGGGTGAGAAGAGTGTGAAGGGATAACATGCCTCAGCATACGTCCAACGCAAGAGGAAACTTCATGCACGAACCTGTCCACTGCATGTGGTTTCTCCCTCTTTGGCCTTCCGTTTCGCCTGTTGGATGGTTAGGGACAGGAATGAAGTCAGGACGACAGGGACGTCTATTTCGGGTTCGACTTGGGAAACAGAAGCTCACCCTATGGTTACTGGGATTCGTCCCGGTTGGCTGGATTCGACTGGATGCAATTGAAGGGATTCAGCAGAGAGGCATGACGGAATTCTGGCTCCCCAACCTGAAACGAGTTTTTCTTCCCTGGCGGTACTGGTACTGGCCCACCTCCCCGGGGGTCCGTCCACCCCGTAGCGGTACCTTTCAGATCCGGACTCATCATGGGACTCGAATCTGGGTCCGGCTCCGTTCAGGATTGCATTATCAGATCCGGGAGGCGGTGCACCGCTCCCGTACCGGTCTGGAGTGACTCCATTCATGGAGAAGGCTTGCCAGCACTGACGGATTTCATTAGGAATCCATTATGTTCCGCCCTGCGACCACCACGTTGACCCTTCTTTCTCCGGAAGAGGAACTGCGTTACATGCGTGAGCAGCTGGGCTTGGTGAAACCGACGGAGATTCTGGACCGGATTGCGCACAATCTCATGGTCCTCCAGACCCGGGCCGGCATGCTGCTGAGTTTGATCACGATTTGCCTGACCATCTCCGGTTTCAGTGGCCATCGGATTGCCGGTTCAGGACCGTTGCCGGGTCTGCTGATGTCGTCGGGACTTACTCTGGCCGTGGTGGCCGCACTCCTTCTGATGATGGGGCCGCTTCAGCTCCGCTGGATCACACGCCAGGCCTGCCCCGAAGGCTTTGAATCCACGGTGATTCATCTCCTCACATTGCGGAACCTTCGAACCCGGCGGTATCACAAAGCCGCAGTGGTCCTGTTGGGGGCACTGGGGTGCTACATTTCCTCGGTGGTTCTGTTTGTTCTGCGGACGGGCGTTGCAGGATGAGCCGGCGAAGTTTTACCCTTCAGGAGCTTTGCCGGGAGGTGGGGAAGAATCATGTCTACCTCGGACAGATTCAGGCGGCTTTGGATCTTCATAAACCCGAACCTCCCCGAAAGTACTCCCGGCGTTATGTTGATTTTTTGATTAAGTGCACCTCTCTTCGGACCTTTGGAGTCTCTCTTGGAGATATACAGGACCTGTTCCGGAAAGAGGTCAAACTGCTCCGGCTGCTGCATCATCATACCCACAGCCGTTCTCCTACCTGGTACCTGGACCAATGTCATCTCGACGCCAAAGACCCGAACCGGCTGCTGTTAACCGGTTATGATCTCGGGTTTGATATTCTGCACGGGCCCATTCAATCCGGATTGGATTTCGGCTCGACCGAACCCGAATTGTTCGACAGTCATCAGATGGGTGAGAACCTTGACCACGTGGTGGACCTGTACCGGAAGCAATTGCTGAAAGTCCGACGCCGTGTGGAAGAGGAACGTCCGATCATCCGTCGCTCGATTACCTGGTCCAACCGCGCGTTTCCCTCCTAATCCCTGCAGCCTGCTATGAAAGTTCCCGACACTGCTTTGCTGGAATCCGACTGTCCCGATTTGAACCTTCTGGCCCGGGGAAAAGTCCGGGATGTCTATGAAGTGGATGAGGAGCATCTTCTGTTTGTGGCCACGGACCGGATCAGTGCCTTTGACGTGGTGATGACCAACGGCATTCCCGGCAAAGGCATTCTCCTGACCCAGATCAGCCGGTTCTGGTTTGAATGGCTGGGGGATGCGATCCCGCACCATTTGGTGACCTCTGAGGTATCGGAGATGCCCGCCAATGTGCAGCCTTACCGCGATCAGTTGGAGGGACGTAGCATGCTGGTACGCCGACTGACCATTCTTCCCGTTGAGGCCATTGTTCGCGGATATCTGGCCGGCTCCGGTTGGGTGTCCTATCAGAAAGAGGGCACGGTCTGTGATATCCCGTTGCCAGGAGGTCTGAAGCAATGTGAGAAACTGCCGGCTCCTCTGTATACGCCCAGCACCAAAGCAGCGTTCGGGTCCCATGATATGAACATCCCGCCCTCGGAGGCGGTGCGTATTCTCGGAGAGGAGCATGCGTCTAAGGTGGAAGAGCTTGCCGTGGATCTGTATCAACGTGCTTCGGACTATGCGGCAGAGCGGGGGATTCTGCTCGCGGACACGAAATTCGAATTCGGAACCAATGAGGCCGGAGAGGTGGTACTCGGTGACGAAATCCTCACCCCCGATAGTTCCCGCTTCTGGCCGGCGGATGAGTACGAACCCGGCCGGGACCAAGCCAGTTTTGATAAGCAATTCGTCCGCAATTACCTGCTCTCCATCAACTTCGACAAAGAAACTCCGGTCGAACTGCCGGAGGATGTTATGGAGGGAACGCTGAGAAAATACCGGGAGGCCTATGAGCGGCTAACTGGGAACCCCGCTGTCAGGAACGGATAACCTCAGAGCATGAACCGAAAGAAAACAGTTGAAACGGTCGAGGTCTGTTTTCTTTTGGTTTTTCTCTATGTTGCAAGCTACCTGGCCTTTGTCCCGACGAGGCCGCTTTCCAGCACGTGGTACCCAAAGGGGTTTGCATCAACCGGTCATCGCTACGTGCATCCTTCAGCTCCGAAAATCAGTAAAAGTCTGAGCTACTGGCAGTTTTACTTCTGGTATCCCCTGATTCATGCAGAAGGATTTCTGAGATCCGACCCCATCTTATTTCAATATATTGGTGATCATACCATCATCGACGGACGGAAAGTACCGACCCTCAAAGAACTCGTTCTTTAATTCATATTCAAATCCAGTGCATCTGAGAGGGCTTCCTCTTCTCCCACACAATCAGAATGCGATCGCCCATGAGGCGGCAGAGACTGAAAGGAACAAGGTGTACGGGAAAGAGGAACCTCACTTCGCGGGACTCATCTGGTAAGGTTCTTCGGTTGTATGCATCCACTGCACAATGTCGTTCACGACGTCTGCACAGACATTGCCCGGTCGTAGATATTCTTTCCCGGTACTCTTTCCCTCCACGTTGATAAACAAATGGTTGAGGGTTGGATAACTTAGAAACGACGTATGACGCTGCTTGTCCAGAGCTTCTTTCAACGCACCATAATCATGCTCATAAGAAACCTGACAGTCCTTCTCTCCCTGCAGGAACAACATTCGGTTCTCCATCTTCTGTACCCCTTTCATCAGCGGATGTGAGGCAAGGTCCAGCCAGTAAGGGGCAGGGGCACCTAAAAGAAATTTCTCCTCCTGTGGTCCTGATGGCTTGAGAGCTTTGATGGATTCCACCTGTTGTTGAAGCGTGGTCAGTTGCATCAACGCGATGGTTTTCGACGCCAGATCAGGGAGGAGGGAGGCCTGATACTGTGTCTGCTCCAGCATCAAGTCCTCCAGAGGTCTGGCGGGGGCGGCCAAAAAGATGAAGCCTGTCGTGTCAGGGACACCTTCCGCAATGCGTGGCAGGACCATTCCCCCTAAGCTATGTCCAAGTACGAAGAGTCGGGTCTGACGAACATCCTGTCTCTTTTTCAGGAAGTGGACCGCTGCCTGGGCATCCTCCACGGTCTCGTCCATGACAGTGAAGCTGTTCAGGTGTTGGAATTTGCGGGAATGCGTTTTCGTCCGCTTGTCGTAGCGCAGCACCAGGATGCCGTTGGAGGAGAGTCCTTCCGCAAGATCCCGGAAGGGTTTGTTCGGGCCAATCGTCTCATCCCGGTCCTGCGGGCCGGATCCATGCACGAGGACTACAGCAGGGAAGGGGCCTTCTCCGATGGGAATGGTGAGGGTCCCGGGCAATGCCCACCCCTCTTCTCCTATTTCCACCTCCACCGTCTGAAACGTGTCTGGCCTCACATATGCAGGCACCTTGTATCCGGAGGGTGCCCCCGGGAGAAAAAACAATCCCGAAATCAGGCCATCTGTGTCATACACCACGTTTACCTCCAGTTGCTGTTTCTCGAACTGGCAGGTGACATAGATTCCGTGATAGTCGCCGAGTCGTTCTGACCGGGTTCCCGCACTCTTTTGAAATGCACCCATTTTTTTCTGCTGAGCCTCCCATGCTGCGCGCAACTTCTTCACAGGCAACGCCTGCTTCATGGTGGGGCTAAAGCGTTCGTAGGCTGAAGCGAACTCCTCCTGGCTGAGTAGCTCCACGAATCGAATGGCTTTCGCTTCCAGTACGGTGTCAGAGAGGGCCACCTGAGATCCCAGACAAAGGAAGGTCAGACTCAGAATGAGGAGGGGGCGATGCATCATACTTCTACCGCGTTAAGTCGCAGTCAGTAGAACATGGGAACCGCCAACCTGAAAGCCAGAACCTTCGCAATCGGTCTGAGAAAAGCCTTCATGCATGCATGTGCAGTTGCGACACCGATACTTCAGGAGTATCCGGAGTGGAATATGTGTAGGTTGCCATTTCCTCCTGAAGGAGGATGTGGCTCGTGCTCACTGTCCTCGCATCTGTTCGGGACATGTGAATGCTGCAGAAATCGCCATTCGTTTTTCCGGTTTCATGGAAGGATTGGAGTTCCGCAGAGGTCGGATGGAGGGGATCTGAAACGGTATCCCGGTACCAGTCGTTTCGGTGATTTCGCACTTCTTCTGACCGATAGGAGGAGGTGGTGTGCATCGGGAGTGGAAGCGCCCGCTTCTCCAGCCGCTGTCCGTCCCATGCCCATAACGATGCACGCGCACGAATGCCGGCGGACCAAAAATAGAAAGGGGCATACACATGCCTGAGCACGTGGTCTTTCAGGAGCTCCCCAATGTCGTCCTCAAGCGGTGTCTGAGCCAAATCCCGGACCAGTGCCCCCCGGCTTCTCAGCGAGTCCTGAGCGGGACATGTCGCCCTGGCCTCGTAAAAATTGAGCAAGGATCCGGCACGGCCGAATTCGTTTACAAACATCCAGGTCCCACCCCCCTGGGGATCCTGGGGGGCCAGAAACGAAGGGGGGCCTTCATGCAGCCGTGGAGGGAGGGCAATGGGACGCGAACGCTGTTCATCCCGGTTGAACCAGATTTCCAGACCCGCAGGTTCTCGTCTCCAGGAAAGGGTACACATCGTTTTAAGGGGATGTGGGAAACCACGGATGGACGCGGGTCAACACGGATCGTGGATGATGTGCGTTTCGACTCATGGATCCCCAAACCAATCCGTGATCCTCCGTGTCGATCAGTGGTTTAAGCAGATGCCTGTTGATGACGGATGGTGGAGGGGGCCATGCCGAAGCCGGGTGGTTGATCCACATCCAGCAGATTGCACATCACCTTGATGAGCGCGTAGTGGTGCACGGCATGGATGATGGCGTACATGACTTCGCGGCCATAAGTGGACCCCGAGACCGGAGACTCTGTATCCGCACACACACTGCAGCGAACCTGAACCGGACGGTCCATCGAGTCCTCGTTCATTTCCCTCGCTTGTTTCAGGCAGGCCTGAGTCACCTTGAGAGCATGTGTCCGGATGGTTTCAATTTCGGTATCCCGTTCCCGGGCATCGTAATCGACGAGTTCCGCATCAGGTTCATGCAGCAGAGGAAGAAAGTGTTCCAGACTATGGCGGTAGTGTCCGCCGATTCCGGAAGAGAACGCCTGCGGTACGGGTTCGCAGTACTGTTCATCCGTCAATGCCGACAGCAGGGCCTCGCCCTGTTCCAGGGTTTGAATCAATCCGGGGAGAAGAGAAGAGGCTTTCATGCAGTTATCGATGTACGCGGTTGAGGATCCACATTAGCTGCGGCAGCAGTTGCTTTTTCCGGCTGACGATATTGGGAAGGTTATAGAGATTCCGTTCAAGGTTCGGGTAATCGATCGCCCCAATAATTTTCGGGTTTCCCGCTGTGAGCAATTGGCTGGACTGGGTGCTGATATCGGTGATCATCAGACAGGCAAAATCATCCTGACTGGATTTCACATAGTCCTCAAGGGCCTGATAGAGCTCTTGTTTCCGCTGTTTGAACCGGTCCATGCCCAGTTCTTCCGCCTGGGAAATCGAGATCGTCCAGTCATTCTCGGTGTAGGTTTTTCGATCACTTGCGAGGATATCCTCGACGGAACTGATCGACAAGGTGGATCCCTCGGCAAAGAACTCACGGGCATATTCATCCAGGTCCACCGGTACGTAATGACGCAACCAGGCGAGAATATCCCGGTCCACATCGGTGGTGGTGGGGGACTTCAGGAACAGGGTGTCGGAAATAATGCCGGAGGCCATGCAGAGCGCCACGTTGGCATCGGGCATAATCGCGTGCTGCCGGAACATGCGGGCCACCATGGTACAGGTGGAGCCGACCACATCATTGATGAAGCGAATGGGTTCACGGCTGTTGAGCCCTCCGCCAATCCGGTGGTGATCGATGACCTCCAGAATCTGAGCTTCATTGGAACCTTGGACAGCCTGACTGAATTCATTGTGATCCACCAGGATCAGACGCGCAGGCTGCGGATCGATCATATCAGATTTGGCAAACACCCCCACCAGTCTGTCGTCCTGATCCACCACCGGGAACAGGTCCTGAGAGGCTTCCGAGACGTCATCCCGGATGGCATGAAGCAGGTCATGGCTGCGGAACTTGATGAAATCCGTCTTCATGGCCTCTTTGACCGGCTTCGCAGTACGGGCAAGCAGTGCGGTCATCGCGGTGTCGAGTGGACTGGAGATCACGGCGACGCCTTTGGCTTTGGCCTCCTCCAGAAGATCGTCCTTCATGGTGAAGCCGCCGGTGATGATGATCGCACGGACCCCCATATCCAGCGCTTCTTTCTGAATGGTGGGGCGGTCTCCCACCAGAACCACCAGCTTGCCGGCCGGGTAATTCTGGATGCGCTGTTTGAAACCTTCCTGACTCATCGCGCCGATGAACATCACCAACTGTTCTTTCTGATGGGCGTCGGTTTCATTCTGGAAGGTGGCACCCAGTACGGAACGGACCCGGGCGAGGGTGGAATGCAGGATCCGCTGCTCCCCGAGGTCCTGTTCATCCGGAATCAACAGGTGCATCAGTTGCATGAGAGACAGCATCCCTTTGACCTTGCGCTCCGCATCCAGTACCGGAATGGCTTTCAGGCGGTGCTGCTGCATCCGGCGGTAGACCTCCATGAACGGTTCATCCTCCCGGGCCGCCATGACGTTCGTCCGGCAAATCACTCCGGTGGTGGGACGGACATCCATCAGCAGCCGGGGTGGTTCCATACCTGCCTTGCGTAATACGAATTCGGTCCGTAGATTCGGGGTTCCGCAGGCCGCCGCCACCGCTTCAGGATGCGTGGTCCGCCGCAGCAGGTCGGCGTACGAAATCGCAGAACAGATCGCATCGGTATCCGGATTCCGGTGACCGATCACATAAATAGGGCGTTGGGAAGCTTGCGCATTCATAAGATGGCGGACGTTCTATCGGGTTTCTCTGGTTTTGACAACCTTGGGCCCACGGAAACCTTCTGCCTGATTTTTGTCTGTTTGGCCTGTTCGTGCATTGATGTGAGGTCTGTCGGACCTGAGAAAGACCGATTACAGAAAATGCGGTGGATCTTCCGTTGCGCAATTGGAAATGTGGACGTCTCCCTTCAGGTTGCAGCTCCGAAGCCCGGGGCCGTGAATGGCTCCAGCCACACCAGCAGGCTGTACGTTGGAATGGTCATGGATCCAAATCATGAATTTTGAACAGTATGACCTCGAGTTGGGGAATCTGATCCCAGGGGAGTACGATGAAAAGCCCTCCGAGTAATTCCTCGTATGCCACTCGTTCCACACCGTAGACCCCATAGCGTCGAAGGAGCCAGAAAGCATCAGACTGAACGCCCATAAAGGGGCCGTTTGGGTTCTCGTCGAAGAGAAAGGGGTCATCCCGGTGTGTTGACCTGTGCTCCACCCAACTCAACTCCATCCATTTTTGCCATTTTTCTATGTTAATCCGGTACAAGCAAGTTGCGGGCGTGTCCGGGTACGAAACACGGATCGACACACTCGAAGGATTCACGATGTAAGAATGGCCACTGAGTTCGGTCACAATCTCCAGTAGATCGAGAAGGGATACCTTCTTGACGTCAAGCGTGATCGGGGAACGTTGCTGAGCCGATAAGGGGGTGTATCGAAAGAGGGGGGGACTGCCCAATCCTGCTGTTTCCGCTTTCTGATTGAGGTCCGCGATCACCGCTTCAAGGTCCTGCTGGTGGTAGACGGCGTGCTCGATCTGGAAAGTGTCCATCTTTTGCAGAAGCCGTTCTGTTTCCAGCATGGCTGCCGTAGGCGAGGGTTTATTCCAGCCCGTGACATTCCCCATTTCCCCGGCCCAGGTTTTGACGTCCGATTCCGCTTCCGTTCCAACCGCTCTGCGATGAACCCGCATCTCCCAGACGGAGGCGTTTTGTTCCCCCTTTGGAATCGTCCTCCTGTCAAAAAAGTAGCTGACGCGCTCAATCTCGGGTTCGTTCTGATGCACGATGGCATCCGGATGTTCTCCAGATACGAGGCGCTGAACGGCCTCTTCCGGCTCTAGGGTCACAACCCGTATCTCCGCGGTGGAGTGGAGGCTGTGCGCCTTGCTGGAACACACCCAAACCACAGCGGTGGCCTGCGGGGCATTGAGCTGCGTACAACCAACCCATAGAATCAACACAACCACCAGGTAACAAGAGGGGCTCTTCATATGGTGACCCTATCATAAGACTCCCCGTGGAGGAAAGGAAGGTGGAGGGATCATGGCATCCAACCCACTATCACGGCAGATGGTGCGTGATCGCCCTCCGCCTTCAGGCTGTCGCAGCGAAAACCCGGCCCATCACGGACTCCCGTTACTCTGCAGGGTGAGGGGATTGGTCCTTCCCGGGAGACGCCGAGAAAGGCTCTGCAACCTGATGTCCCTCGCTTTTCTGCAGAAGATGCAGAATCGTCATGGCGAGGATTTTGAGATCCAGCCAGAAGCTTGCATGGTCGACATACCACACATCCAGCTCGAATTTGGTGTTCCAGTCGACCGCATTCCGGCCATGAACCTGGGCCCAGCCGGACAGGCCGGGCCGTACCTCATGTCGCCGGGCCTGGGTCGGGGTGTATCGGGGCAGGTATTCGGGCAGCAGAGGGCGGGGGCCGACAAAACTCATGTCGCCCTTCAGGATGTTCCAAAGCTCGGGCAGTTCATCCAGTGCAAGGCGGCGGATGACACGTCCATACGGTGTGACCCTGGCCCCATCCTCTCCGTCGTCGGTCCGCATGGATCGGAACTTCACCAGGGTGAACAGCGTTCCATCCCGCCCGGGCCGGGTTTGTCGAAACAGGATGGGCAGTCCCTGATTCAGCAGTCCAAGCAGGACGAGAAGGACAAACAACGGGCTTAGGACCAGCAGCAGGAACAGGGCACCGGAAACATCCAGAACCCGTTTTGCAGGATGAGTTGCCCAGCCCGAGGCCATGGTCAGTCCCTCGGTTTCCCGGCTGGTGAGGTTTGGAGGTTCGGGCGGTGTTCTCCAAGCCGGACTGAATCGAGGATGGCTCCCCGGAAGGGATGGGGCCATTCCATATCCTGTCCGAGTACCAGATCCGGATCCTTCCAGGTAAGTTCGGGGGCCGGATCTTCCGGTTTTTGCACCGCCATGGCGACGAATACCCAAAGATGGGTTCGGTTTCGGAATGACGCCTGGACAAACATGTCTCCCGGGTAAGCGTGCATCTGACCGCTTGAATACGTCCGCCGGGTCGGGGGCATTTCCTCAATCGTCATCTCGTCCGGATGATCGAGAAGGAACCGCGCGTGCAGGGTTCCGTTTTCTCCGTCTGCCAATTGAAATCCACAGCCATCGGCATCGACCGTCGCCTCCAGCTCTTTGGGGAAGGACAGGTTCCAGTCAAAGGGGCGGGCAGGATCTTTGTGCTCTTCGACCAGATCCAGAACGGCCAGGCACACTGGATATCCCAAATCCGTCCGCCAGGAAACATACCGTTCGCTGTAGCAGCCAAGTACCTGACGCAGTTCGATACCGGCCCACCCGCCATGTTCTCCCATGTGGGTGGTGAAGGGGTAGGCATACGGTTTTTTCGGCGGGCGGTCCTCCTCCCGGGCATGGGTGATGACACTTTGCCATTTGGATTTCATTCGCGCCTGTCCTGCTCCGCAGATCCAGGAAGTGCCGTTGCTGATGAGTCGGATCGACCCGGCGTCATCGTGGGCATGGCCCGGGGAGGCATGCGTGCTGCGGGCATACCAGCCGAAGAGGGTTGCCGTTTGTTTCTCCCAGCTATCTCGCCAAAAGGCCAGCCCCTGACGGGTATCCAGAAGATGATGCGGGAGGATGTCCGGGGAGGCCTCCTCCCACCCGAAAGGGTAGAGCGCCAGGGCGAGTGGCAGTCCCCGGTAATGGCAGGACCAGTTTTGCACACCGTTCACCCCGCAGGTCCGGTCAAAGAATGTTTTCAGAGCGTTGCGATGCTCGGGAGGTGTGAGCAACAGGCCGGGCACCAGAGGGTTCAGTCCGGCGGCATGTTTGCCCGTGTCATTCCAGTCCAGCATCAGATGTGCGGAGTCTCTGCCATTTCGTCCCGGTACATGAACCGTTCCCAATAGCATGGAGCGCACAGTGCGGCCGAGGGCAGGGTACGCCTCGATGAGGTCCACCCCGCGTTTGTTGCGCAAGGCGACCAGAGCGGGGAGGAGAATGCTGCAGGTATAGGCGATATACCCGGTACCTTCATGGTAGAGACCTTCGTTGCCGAAGTGTCCCATGAAGGCTTTGACCCGTCCCAGAGACCAGGCCTCCAGATCAGAAAGATCAATGGGGCCGTTCACCCCCTCCCGGCCATCTGCGGCCAGACAGGCGATCAGGCAGGCACCGTGGGTGATCATGTACCAGTTGTTGGTCACGATATGGGGGTTGCCCTTGGTCACGTCGGTGATGGAACGGGCCAGATCTGCACAGGCATCGGCCATTCGTTTTTGCAGATCCTCTGACCAGAGAGATTCTCCCAGCTCCAGCGCCAGGGCGAAGGTCAGACCAAAATCTCCTTTGCCCAGGTCAGAATGAGGAACCTGCATCTTCTTCAGCAGTTCCTCGCCCGCGGCTTCCCCGGCCGTCTTCTCCTGAGCCACCCAGGCCAGACACAGGTCGTGCAGTGCCCGGTCGCTTTCGCGGTCCTCCTCGGTTTTCAGCGCTTCCACAAACGCCCGTGCGGTCGGATCGTTGGCGTCAAGCCGGGTCGTATATTCGGTGTGTCGGGCGGGGGAAAAAAACAAGTAAGGGGTCATGTGGGACGGAAACAGGTTCTGCACACTTCTGTAAACAGATCTTTCCAGGTGTACAGAAAATCAGCAAACAGACCTTTGGGCAGAGACATGTGGGGACGTTCATACGGTGGCGGGCTGGCTTCAAATCCACCTCCGGATGAACCGACAGATTCTCCGAATGCCTCCTGTTGAAACGTTTTCATCTGCATCATCCGATATTCGGATTTAGCGGCCATGAGAATGAAAAAGCCAATGAGAGCCAGCGAGAAACGACCGGATGCAAGCCCGATGACCATAAACGAAATCGCGATGTATTTCCCCACGGAGGAGGCAATCCTGGTGGCTTCTAATGGGCCTTTCCGGGTGGTCAGCCATCCCCGCAGGATTCTCCCGCCGTCCATGGGAAAATTCGGAAGCAGGTTGAAGCAGAAGAGCATGGTGTTGATCGCGGCAAACCCGATGGTGAGGGTTTTTAACAGTTCAAGGCCCAGACCCAGGGTGAGAAAAAAGGCCGTGTATCCGATCAAGGCGAGGACCAAACTGACGTAGGGACCTGCCAGTGCAATGCGTATTTCGTGATGTGGATCCTCCGGCAGTCCCCTCAAACGTGCGACACCGCCAATGGGCGTCAGCACGATATCCTGGACCTGGATACCGTACTTTTGGGACACGACCGTGTGGCCCAGCTCATGAAGCGCAACCGAAAACAGGATCAATGCGCTGAGTAGGATTTTTTCGTGGAATTCTGTTCCCTCCGGAAAAAACAGAAGCATGAAAATCGCAGTGAAGTGAAGGCGGATCGGCACCCCGCGGACGGTCGTAATCAGATAAGAACCAAACATGGATACACCATACTCCCTTCCAAAGGAACGTCCACGGCAAACCGGATTACAAATCGCAGGGAAGATTTATAATCGAAGTCCAGGGTGCAAGGTGAGTTTCATGCTGATGTGCGCGATGTCACAGGGCCTCCTCCGCAACGGGGAGGGGCATGCTCTCAGGCGAGCGGCCGGTCTTGGAGAGAATCGCTTCCAGTAGCGGCGTCATCACATTCAGCTTCCGTAACTGGATCATCATGTTCCAGAGAGGTTCAAACTTCTTCCACCCTGCAGTGTATGCCAGATGCTTGGCCCGGTGTTTGAGGGTCCCATGCCCCATGGCGCCTTTCCAAATATTGGACCAGGTGTAAAAATCCCGATACGCGGCGTCGTATCCCTCCTGTAGGCAGGTTTCCGTCATTCCTTGTGTCTGAAACACCACGTGACGGGTGTCGTACAAGTCCCAGTCCCGGGTCAGGATCCGCCCTGCCTGTTCGAGTCTGTGAAAATACCCGGTGCCGGGGTAGGGGGTGGCAATGTGAAAGGTAGAGGTGGTAATCCCCTGATCCACCGCCCACTCGACTGTGCGCTGGAACACATCCGGACCATCTGAATCCAGACCGAAGACAAAACTGCCGTTGATCATAATGCCCAGATCATGCAGCTTTTGAATGGCCTCGTTATAACTCTGATGCAGGTTGTGATGTTTGTTACTGGAATGGAGGTTATCCGGATTGAGGGTTTCGAATCCAACAAACAGGCTTCTCAGTCCGGCTTCCGCCGCCTCTTCGATGAGGGAGGAACTCAGGATGGATTGCACGGTGGCGGCTCCCTGAAAGACCCGACCCATTCCCCGCATTCCCTGAAAAAGGTCGAAGGCAAACCGTTTATGCCCGAAGAGATGGTCATCGAGAAAGTACAGATGCCGGCCCGGTAAACGGCTGATCTCCTGAAGTGCGTCCTCTACCTTCTGCACATAGAAGGATTTCCCGCCTCTGTAGAAGGCATCCTTGTAGCAGAAATCACAGTGATGGGGGCAGCCCCGGGTCACCATGATGGAATTGGGAACCAGGTATCGGGACCGTTTGATCAATTCGCGACGGGGAGGGGGGACATTCTCGAGGGTTCGCTCTGCTGAAACATACCGGGGTTGAATCCGTCCGTTCTGCCAATCGCGAAGAAAAACCGGAAAGGATGCCTCGGCAGGGCCGAGAAAAATGGCATCCGCATGGGCGGCTGCTTCCTCCGGCAGTGAGGTGACATGCAACCCTCCCAGGATGACGGTGACCCCTTTTTTCCGATACGCATCCGCGATCTCATATGCCCGCTTGGCATTGGTGATATAGACCTCGATCCCCACCAGATCCGGTTCATCGTCTGTGCGCAGCACCTGTACATGTTGGTCCACGATTTCCACCTCATGTTCCCGCCCAACATATGCCGCCAGCGTGGCCAGACCCAGCGGGGGGAAGAGTGAGTATTTGACCGGCCGGAAATAAGGACTCCCTGCTTCAGTGAGTGAAGGTAGAATGAACTTGATGTGCACGACTTCTCCCGTGGGCTGCAGTTACTTTTCAGTGCAAAGTAAATAGACGTGCTGTCATGTCACGCGAAAAAACACATAACTTTGCTTTGGAGAGTTTTGGCCGGGTCAGACGGTTTCCGGCCAGTCGTGTTTCGGATAACGGCCTTTGAGGTCTTTTCTCACCAAGGCATATCCCTGTTTCCAGAAGCGGCCGAGATCATCGGTGAGAGCGGCTGGTCTGCCGTTCGGGGCCAGGAGTTCCACATTGCAGGAAATGGTGCCTCCAGCGACGGTTGGGCTCTCGGTCATGCCGAAAAAGTCCTGCAGTTTGGAGATGATGACCGGAGGATGCCCTTCTTCATATCGGACCTTGGCATTCCGCCCGTTGGGCAGTTTGATCCGGGTTGGACACTCCGTCTGGACCAACTGTTGCTGCATCGGATCGAGCCAGTCTTTCACCGCGGACTCGACGTCGAGATTTTTGACGTCCTTGCGGGTCCTGCATCCGGAGAGCATATGCTCCAGCAACACCCGTCGGTCCTCTTCCGTGAGAGTCGGTATCTGCCAGTCCGGTCTCCAGGCAGCCAGACAGTTCATCCGGGTAATCCAGCGGTCCACCTCCCCGTTCCATCCCGGCAAAGAGAGTTCTCCTTTGTCGAGTTCCTGCATGAGAATCCGTGAGGCGTCATCATCGGACACCTCATGGGTCACCCGTGTTTCGAGCACCAATTCCCCAAGTTGACGACGGTCTTCTCCAATGACCCGTTTCAGATGGGCATCATAGCGTACCACGCTCTCTTGACGGAAGGCCTCGGGCCATAGCTCCTCCAACCACTCTTCTTCCACGACCGTGACCCCGGATAAAATCGGGGTAGGAGAGCGTTCCGACATTCGGATCTCGGAGGCCACCACAATTCCGGCATTCGGAACCGAGGTGTCGGGATCCAACTCGGCCACCCTTCCGTCGATCAGGTCACAACGGCGGCTGTCGGATCTGCGTTTTGCCAGATGATCAGTGAACGCAACGGCCAGACATTTCCTGAGGTCTGCGTTCCGGTTTTGGCTGGATGATTCCGGGTCACGCGACCGACGGAACAGTTTGGCCGTCTGAACCGCCTGCCTGCCCGCCTGGGCATGAACCCCGAGTTCTTCACACATCCCCCGGTCAAACCGGATGGACTCGGCCCACTCCAGCGCATTCAGTTGCACCAGGAGATCGGAGAAGGTGTTCTCCGAAAACAGGTCCAGGCGTTTCCGGCGAATCGCATCGGAACGGGTCCGCACAAACAGGGGCCGACCCTGCAGTAATGCCGCGATCCGGGCCGCGGATTCTTCCACTCCCCGATCCCGGGCCTCCAGCATCAGGCGTCCGATGCGGGGATGAGCCGGAACGTCCAGCAGGCGTTTGCCAGTAGAGGTAATCCTTCCGTCAGTCTTCAGAGCTCCGAGGCGGATCAGGGTCTGGCGTGCCAGTTGTAGAGGGCCTTCCTCGGGTGGATCGGGCAGGGCGAGGAGGTTCCAGTTGGTGATGCCCAGGGCCGCCAGCATCAACACCGGTTCGCACAGATCCATGCGGTGGATTTCCGGCGTTTCCCGGTCGGTCCGGTTCCGATGTCCTGCTTCTGTCCATAAACGAACACATTCCCCCGGAGCCGTCCGCCCGGCACGTCCACTCCGCTGATCGGCGGAGGCTTTGGAAATGGATTCGGTTTCGAGCGAATCGACTCCGCGTACCGGATCGTACCGTGCGATCCGGACCAGACCGGAATCAATCACACCGGTGACGCCGTCAATCGTAAGCGAGGTCTCGGCAATATTGGTGGCCACAATCACCTTCCGTCGGGATGAGGGCGCCACCGCATGATCCTGGGCAGAGGCCTGCAGATCTCCATGTAATCCCACGCACTCATCCTCCCGGCCGAGAGGGGATCGTTTGAGGGCTTCCAGGGTGCGGTCGATTTCATACCGGCCCGGCATGAAAATCAACAGGTGACCGGGGGTGGCCTTGGACAAACGGTTTGCCGCGTCGGAGGCGGAGTCCCAGATCGGAGTCCGGGTGGCCTGAGGATCTTTGAGAAGGTAGTGAATGTTGACCGGATGGGTCCGGCCTTCCGAGGACAGGACCTGAGCATCCGGCAGAAAGGCCTTAAGCGGTTCGGTGTTCAGGGTGGCCGACATCAGGATCAGTTTCAGGTCCGGTCGATCTGATGCCTGAAGTCCCAGAGCATGTGCGAGCGTCAGGTCCCCGTAGAGATGCCGTTCATGAAACTCATCAAAGACCAGACATCCACAGTCCTTGAGGGACGGATCACTCAACCACTGACGCAGCAGGATGCCCTGGGTGACATAGCAGATGCGGGTGTTGCTGGAGGTTTTCCGGTCCAGCCGTACCTGATACCCCACCTCATCCCCCAGAGGGCAACCGCGTTCGAAGGCGACCCTCTTCGCCAGCATGCGGGCGGCTAGTCGACGGGGTTGCAGCACCACGATTTCCTTCCCATCCTCGATCATCCCCGCATCCAGAATCATGGAGGGCACCTGCGTGGATTTTCCTGAACCCGTCGGAGCCTGCAATATCACCCGGTTTCCATGCTGCAGTGCACGGGTCAGGTCGGACTGAATCTCATAAATCGGCAGGTCATTCATATCGAGAGGGATCTATTAGCGAAAGTTCCATCTGAGGTCTAGGGTATTGAATGACCCTCAATCTGGAAGGTTTCCACTGGATCGAGCCCCCTCTGACTTGACTCCATGTTTCCTGTCCCTAGCCCATGGGTGTAAGATGAGAACTTCGAGCATTTTCCGGTTTCTCCACCTTTTGGCGATTCTTCATGTGATTGCCATGATCGTGTTGAGCTTTTTCGTTCCACGCCTTCTCTCTTTTCTTATCCAGATCCTCTGGCCTGGTTACCCACTTCTCGTGATCTTTTCTTTTTTAGTAAGCAGAATCGAAGGGAACGACTGGTGTCCGCGTGACCGCAATATGATGATTGTGACTCAGGTGATTCTCTTTCCGTTCTGGATGGTCAGTTTGATCTTATTTTTTCCTTTTGGCTAGTTAGCCCCCTTCTCGTGATCTGATCATTTCTGGTGAGCAGAGTCGAAGGGAACGACTGGTGTCCACTTGACCGCAATATGATGATCGTGATTCAGGTGAATCTCTTTCCGTTCTGAATGGTCAGTTTGTTCTTTAGTTTCATGATGATCTGCTACCCTTTTTTCTCGTAGCATCGATAAAAGATCTAGAGGGAAATGATGATGGGGACTGGGGAGAGGAAACTCCAGATGCGTATTGGATACCCCGTATGTTTGGAGTGCGGTCCTGAGCCTTCGAAGTACCGCTTTCCTGGTCGCTTGGAAAACGCGCATGCTGCAGTCGTCTCTCCTTTCGGATGCGCACTCAAATTGCTCAACCATCAATTTTCCGCCTTCGCGCTTTCCTTCTGACAAGTGAAGGCCTAGCGTCTATGGCAATCGTTTAAGCAACTGCGCCATGAATCCTGAAACCCTCATCTACACGACCTCCATCATCAGCTTTCTGCTGGCGGTTTTTGCCACGAAGAGAGTGTTCACCCTCTATTCGGATACTGCGGTTCCGACATGGCTGATCTTTATCTGGCTGTTTCCGATCATCGGATCCGTCATTTGTTTCCTCTACAACCCGGTTCCGTCTGAGGTGCCTCAGGAAGTTCTGGATTTGAAGGCGTTTTATAAGGAACAGCCCCACCGCAAGCACTTGAATGCGGAAGAGCGGGAGGAACTGTTTGAGCTTTGGAAAAAAGAACGTGCGGAATCTGAATCTCCCTAACCAGAGGACGAGATGACCGGCTCCCTCCCTCCCATGCATCCTCTTGGTAAACTGAACCGGATCCTTCTGGCCTGTCTGCTGGTCTGCACCATTGTTCTGACAATTCACCTGACCATCCTTATCTTCAACGCGAATAAAAATTTGGTGGTGATGTCGGGTGACCTCAACCAGATTGCCACCACGGCCGGCCAGCTCTCCAAAGATGTCAGTGATATTCGTGAAGAGGTCACCGAACTGCAGGAGAAAGTGGATGATGCCATTCCGGATGAAAAGGTCATGGACGCTTGGCGGAAAGCGGATGCCACGGCCACCCGGTGGATAGAAAAGTTTAAGAAAGAAGACCCGCCGACAGAGGGAGCTCAGCCCTGATCAGGCCCTGGTTCTGTCATGTCTTCTTCTTCCTCCTCCTCTCTCCTTCTACGACTCAAAGAACACGCTCCTGATTGGGTGAGCAGTGAAGTATTGCGTCAGCCAAGTGGAGTGAGCCGTGCGGCCATTTCCAAACAGATCCGCAAACTCAGCGATCTTGGCTACGAGATCGAATCCAGTCCACGCAAAGGATATCGGCTGGTGCGCGAGCCGGACCGGCTCTCGGAAGAGGTCATGCAGTCCTGGCTGGAGGGAACGCGCTTTGCCAAAGGGGAGCACCGGTTTCTGGAACTCACGGTCTCAACCAATGATGATGCCCGGACCTTGGCCCGTGAGGGCGCGGAAGAGGGGTCGTTTGTCTTTTCCGAGGTGCAGGAGAACGGACGAGGACGACAGGGGCGGAAGTGGATTGCCCGGGCCGGGGATACGCTGCTGGGTTCGATTTTGTTGCGTCCCCCGTTGAGGCCCCAGGATGCCACGCTGCTTCCTCTGGTCGCCGCGACAGCCATCAATACCGCTCTTCAGGAAGCCGGTCTTACCGGTTCAGGAATCAAATGGCCGAATGATGTGCTGGTCAACGGCCGGAAAGTATGCGGGATTCTGTGTGAGATGTCTGTGGACATGGACGGCATTGAGTTTGCCGTTCTGGGATTCGGGCTCAATGTCCATACCCCTGCTTCCGCCTTTCCTCCGGAACTGCAGGAAATCGCCTGTTCTCTTGCCAGCGCGACGGGAGATGCCTGGAACCGGCCGGAACTGGCAGGGCGGATTCTTCGGCAATTCGACCGGCTGCTCGCGATGACCTATTCCGGAAAACGGAGACAGGTGCTGGACGAATGGCGCAAGGGATCTGTGACGCTCGGTCAGGAGGTGGCGATCACCCGGACCGATGGGCATCAGGAATTCGGTGTGGCGGAAGATGTGGATGAGGTCGGCGCATTGGTGGTGCGTCTTGCTGACGGATCCCTGAAGACCTTCCACAGCGGGGAAGTCAGTCTAAGGCCGAGAGCGTAGAGGTCCGCTCGAAAACGGGTCCGGGGCATTCCTGCCCCGTCTCCATGACCTAGGACTCAATCTCCGTGCCGGTCCATGACGGTTTGCGCGGCGCGACAAACAAGGCCGTGGCGATACAGGCACTGCCAGGCAGGAACAGATACCAGTTAGGCTGATCTTTTCCGAAGAGCAGGGCGATCAGGATCGCCAGCGGGACCAGCAGGTTGTTGGCGGCCGCGAGGGTGCCGGTGGAGACCCGGCTGGCACCGTAATTCCAGAGAAAAAAGCCCAAACCGGACGCGATGATGCCAAGGTACACAATAACCAGCCACTGTTGGTTGCTGATCTCCGGGAATTCTCCTGTAGGCGCCAGTCGAATCAGGGCGAAAGTCATGGAAAGCAGAAACCCTCCCAAATACAGCCAGGCAAAACTGTCCTGTTCCCGGTGTCCGGGATGTTTGAGTTTCCAGCTTCGATAGGCCAGCTGGCCACCCCCGAAACAGATGTTTGAAATCTGCATGAGACCAAACGCGATCCAGATTCCTTCCTGTTCCAGTTCCTGTCCGGAGCGGATCAGAATCGCTCCAGCTGTTGCCAGAGCACCTGCCGCGATGAGACGCATCAGAGACACTGGTTTCATGAAGGACGCAAACAAGGCAATCCACAGGGGGGTGAAACTCGAGAACAATGCGACAATGTATGCCGGCGCATGGGAAAATGCACTCAGGTAGGAAACGTACATACACCCGAATTGCACGGCGCCTATTCCCAGCAGCAATGCACGTCCGGATCCTTTCACGCTGTTCATGCGGAGCAGGGGCAGGAAACAGACACAGGCCAACCCCAGTCTGAGACTGGCGATCAGAAGCGGGTCGATCCCTTTGAGAAAGGAACCGATCAAGGCAAAGGAAAACCCCCAGATCAGGGTGGTGAGAATCAGGGCAATCATATCAGGATTCCAGCCAGCTGCGGCAAAGCTGCGCGCCCTGGTAGTGGGTGTGGAGCGTGTAGTTTTTTTGGGGTCCTTCAGACCACCAGGTCATGTGGAGGGTATCGGAGGTGTCGAGGCTAAGTTCTGCCCGGTAGATGTCATCCACGCAGAGATGCGGTTCCGGGCTGTGCCACCCTCCGTTTTTTCCTGGCACCAGGGTCAGCAGTTCCTGCAGATCACCATCAGGTGCCGGCTTCAGGTATCGGATGCACTCGGACCCGTTCCGCTCCAATTGAAAAAGTTTCCGGAAGGCATGATGTTTGCCCGAGCCGGTGTTTCGGTCCCACCACACCCCGGTTTCTTCCACCTGGAGGCGTTCCCCAGCCCCCTCAAAACGAGCGTTTCCTTTTCCCTCCCGCTGCCATGGTGTTCCCGGAGCTTCCGAAAGAGACTCAAACGAAAACGCTACGGTTTGAACGGCAGTTGGAGCTGAGGGTGTCGGAGAGGAGGGATCCATGGGATAGGGGAATCTGTCAGAAAATCAGTTCGGGTATACAAAGCTCCACTCGAAATCAAAATCGAAAACGGTATCGAAATCGAATCTCTGAATTCAATCAGAAATGACGGTTTCCCCCGCACTGAGGACACAAAGATCGCGGAGGCTTAGGACCGGAATAGATCAATCTTGAACATGCGAAGGCCATTTCTTTGTACAGGTTGGACACCATCAGGATATGAGTCCTAACCAAAATCAAAAATTTCCGTTCTTCCGATTCGGCTTCAGAGCGCATAGGAATCCCGGATGCAGAACGATTCAGAAGAGTCCTTTCTTACGACTGGCCAGCCCGGAGATCCTCTGGACCCCCGTGTCCGCGATGAATGGCTGGATGAACTGGATGAGGAATTGGAACAGGGCATGGAGGATCTGTTTGAGGATCAGGAGGCCTCACGTCTTGGGAGGGGCATACAGCCGGAAGAGGCTCGGAAGGCATTTCGGAAACAGTATTTCCGCGAACTCCGTCGACTTCAGATTGAGCTGGTTCGCATGCAGGAATGGGTGGTCGATACCGGGTATAAGCTGGTGGTGCTGTTTGAGGGACGTGACTCTGCCGGTAAAGGCGGGGCCATCAAACGGATGACGCAGCGTACCAATCCCAGGGTGTGTCGGGTGGTTGCGTTGCCGGCTCCCACCGAACGGGAAAAGACGCAGTGGTATTTTCAACGTTATGTTCCCCATCTTCCTGCGGCAGGGGAGATGGTCCTGTTTGACCGGAGCTGGTACAACCGATCCGGAGTGGAGCGGGTGATGGGCTTCTGTACAGAGACAGAGGTGGAAGCGTATTTCCGGGACGTGGCGCTGTTTGAGGAAATGCTGGTCAACTCCGGCATCAAACTGGTGAAATACTGGTTCTCGATTGAAGATGAGGAACAGGAATTCCGTTTCAACTGCCGGATTACGGATCCACTCAAACAGTGGAAACTCAGTCCTATGGATCTGGAGTCGCGTATCCGTTGGGAGGATTATACCAAAGCCAAAGAGGATACCTTCAAACGCACTCATTTTACCTTCGCTCCGTGGTGGATTGTCCCTGGAAACAATAAAAAGCAAGCCCGGTTGAACTGCATTCATCACCTGCTTCAGCAGATTCCCTACGGCCCGGTGGAAAAAGAGGACGTGGTCCTGCCGGAACGGGTGCACAATGAAGGGTACCGCCGCAATGCGGTTCCGGAGCAGATGATTGTGCCGCAAGTGTATTGATTCGAGAGCCCGTTGCCATGGTGACAGGTAGCGGGGTGACTCTTTCGCTGAAAGCTTTGATTCCCCGGCTCGGGTCTTGCCATCGGCTCTTTTGTTCGGCAGGTGAAGGCCATGCAACTCGTTCTCAACCGCCCCCTCGATATGCATGTGCACCTCCGTCAGGAGGAGATGCTGCAGAATGTCACCCCGTTTACCGCCCAGCAGTTTGCCGGCGCAGTCTGCATGCCGAATACCCTGCCTCCCGTGGATTCGGTGGAACGGTATGATGCCTATGTGGCGAAGATCAAAGCGGCAGCGGCTCCGTATGAATTTGATCCCTACGTTCCGCTGTTTTTCCACGAAGGACTGACAAGAGAGGAGCTTGCTCCCGCACGGGAGCGATTGTTTGGCGTGAAACTCTATCCTGCCGGGGTAACGACCAACAGCGAGGCGGGCGTGGCCGAGATGAGCAAAATTGAGCCGGTACTGGATGTGCTTCAGGATTTGGACCTTCCGCTGCTGGTGCATGGCGAGACCAATGGCTATTCCCATGACCGCGAGCGGGAATTCATGTCCGTGTATGATCATTTTGCCCGTACCTTCCCCAAGCTCCGTATTACCATGGAGCATATTACGACAGTGGAAGCCGCCGAGTTTCTGGAGAAACACGACAATGTGTTTGCCACCGCTACGCTGCACCATCTGTTATACACCATGGATGATATGCTGGGTGGGCCGTTTAACCCCTTCCTCTTCTGCAAGCCGATTATCAAGAGTCCGAAAGACCGGGAGGCCATTCAGAGTCTGGTGATTCAAGGCCATCCAAAGCTGATGTTCGGAAGTGACAGTGCCCCTCATACGGAGGTCATGAAACGAACCGAAGGGGCTGCCGGCTGCTTTACCTCTCCAGTACTCCTTCCGGGACTGGCCCAGTTCTTCGAGGATCATGACATTCTGGATCAGCTTCAGTCCTTTGTCAGCGACCGCGCCTTGGAAATTTATGGGGTGAATCCCCCTGAGCGTTCCGTAGTGCTGGAACGGAAAGAATGGACCGTTCCTCCCCGATACGGCAGTGTGGTACCTGTGAATGCAGGGGAGACCATGCGCTGGGCGGTCGTGGATCCCGAGGTGGAATCCGCGTGAGCATCACCACCCGCAATGGAGATAAGGGAACCACCCGACTCTTTTCAGGGGAGGAGGTGTCAAAATCCCATCTTGCCCCTCGTGCCTATGGTGCCTTGGATGAGGCTAACAGTGTCTTAGGCATTGTTCGAAGTCTGTCTGATTCCAAAGAATTGTCCGACCTCATTCTCTATCTCCAACACACCTGCTATGAGGTGGGGGCAGATCTTGCCACGTCCCCCGATAGTCGGAAACGATTCCGTGTGACAGAAGAACGAATGGCCAAGCTGGATGCCATTCGGGATGACCTTGAGGCCGAAACCGAGATGCCCAAAGATTTTGTCATGTCAGGCGGAACTGTTTTGGGGGCTCATCTGGATCATGCTCGCACGGTCTTCCGTCGCTGTGAGCAGGAAGCGGTTGCGCTGTCGGAAGCGGGTGGGCTGAAAAATCCGCTGGTGTTGACCTGGCTGAACCGGGTGTCAGACCTGATGTGGCTCCTGGCCCGGAATGTGGAAGGGGACAAGACCCTTCCCAGAGGAGTGGTCAAACAGACCAAGTTTGGGGTGTAAGACTCTTTCTTGTATCGAATTAGGAAATGAAATGATATCGGTAGAACAGCTTTTCGTATTTCTAGAGCATATTCGTTTTAATTTGACGCATACAGAGCGTGCCGAATAAATTCTCTGCAGTCTGCAGATGAGATTTCTTTAAGAGCTTCAGAGAGTCTTTCGAGCAGATCGGCAAGCTCCCTGGGTGAGTATTTCCTCATGAAGGCTTTTAACTTGGCGAACATCTGTTCGATCGGGTTGAGGTCGGGGCTGTATGGAGGAAGATACCGAATGGCGGCACCACAAGCCTCTATGGTTTCGCGGATACCCGCAGCCCGATGGCATGAGAGGTTGTCACAGATGACGGTATTCCCAGGGGAAAGTTCCGGAATGAGGATGTTCTCCACGTACACTTGAAAACAGTCTGCATTCATCGGACCATCCAGTAACCACGGTGCGCACATTCCAGAGATGCGTATTCCTGCAATAAAGGTATTGGTGTGCCAGTGACCATGGGGAACATGGCAGACACAACGTTCAGACCTCGGAGCACGCCCATACAGGCGAGTCATTTTGGTATTCAACCCGGTTTCATCGATAAAGATCAGCTTGGTTGGGTCCCAAGTCGTCTGCTCTTTTCTCCAAAGAGATCGGGCCAGAGCAACATCAGGCCGATGCTGCTCTGCGGCGTGAAGCGTTTTTTTTAAAGCTCAGCCCGAGGTGATCCAGACGTTGCCAAAGTGCGGTTGTTCCAATCTGGATCGAGAGCTCATTCAGGCAGCGCTTCCGAATCTCCTCAAGTGTGAGATCCGGCTCATCACCAATCCACTTGCGAAGCGTATCATCATGCGCTTCCAGTCGGGAACGACGATACCCTCCACGCTGTTTGGGCAGGACAGATCCTGACTCCACATATCTTCGCCAATATCTCTCAACGCTCCGCTTGGAGACCCGAAACAGTTTCGAGACTTCGGCGGCACTGTGGCCGTCGGCTCTGGCTAAGACGATTCGCTCCCGCAACTCTGTTTTACATGATTTTGTACTCATGCCCTAGTATGGGCTGTATGCATTTATGCATCAAATTAAAACGAATGTACTCTAGGAAATCTCCTTCTCCTGTTCCTGTTTGTCTGGAGTCTGGTTTGGGTATACCGCGACGCTGTCAGTCGAGGTAAACCCGGAAGAATGGTAACCGTCTTCGTGGCCGTGATCGCCTGGCCAATCAGTCTCCTCTTTTGGAAAGTCTTCCGTCCAGAAAATAGGCCTGAATAAAATCACAAATGGTGTCTCACGTGAGACACCATTTGTAATTTTTAGTATGCAGCCCTATGAAAAGTCTTAAAGAATAGAGGGCACATTCACGTATCGATCATACGGGTCACCGCATCCTGGCGATTTTGCGTGAGAGGTTTCAATGTACAAGGAACCTTTAGAAGTTTTTCTCGCCCCAGAACCCCAACAAAAAATCCCTTCACAAACTCCACAGATCCAACTGGAGTGAGGGGGGAGGGGGAGAAACATCTGTGACCCTTGTGGTAAAAAAGGAGTCTATGCAGATGTACTGGGTCGATCTGTCTTATTCTTCTGCTCTGAGCCTCAGTGGCTCCGTGAGGAAAAACTAGAACAACCCGAGCTGTTCCTGGCCGGAGGAGGCGATCTGGGGCAGGAACATTTCCCGCATTTCCCCCAGCTGCACCAGGGAGGGGATGGACAGAGAGATTCCGTTACTGTCCAGAGTTTCCAGAATGCGCAGGAAAAGCTTGCCGCAATACTCTGCGTCTTCGGATGCACGGTGGAACACGGTGTTCGGGAAATCAAAATGTTTGGTCAGGGTTTCCAATCGGTAATTCGGCACGCCTTTGATCACCTTTTTTGCCAGTCCGTAGGTATCGAGAACCTGTCCGGAGGGTGCTTTGCATTGCTCGCGCTTCACTGCCGTCTCGAGAAATTTGAAATCAAATTTGGCATTGTGGGCGATCAGCGGAAGGTCTCCACAGTAGGCTGTAAAATCATCCATCACCTCTTCAATGCGGGGTTGATCTCTGACGTCTTCGTCACTGATCTTGTGCACCTCATAGGCTTCGCGGGGAATCGGCATGCCTGGGTTGATCAGTTTACAGAAATCCGCCTGCGGATGTCCGTCAAGAAACTTGACCGCGCCGATTTCCACAATGCCGTCTTCCAGGGGCTGGGTTCCGGTGGTCTCTAAATCAAATGCAACAAAATCCATCATGGCATGCGGCTAACAACGGGAATCAGAGGAGGCAAGACTTATGCCACAGAATCAACACCTTTCCCGAATCCTCTGGCGTCCCCCTTACGCCGCCACATGTCCAAAATCACAAATCCTGTCTCACCTGGGACAGGATTTTGACATTTTGTTCAGGGTGGTGGAGGGAGGGAGTAAAAGGAGTAGAAGGCGGAGAAGGAGTCAGGGGGAGCGAGAGAAGGAGGAGGAAAGGGGCCGAAAGGTGAATCCCGGGGGGGAGAGATGTCACGAGCTGGAGAGGGATGAACGGTGAATGATCTCGAGGATCTGTTTCAGCCGTTCGGGGGCAGGGGAGTGATCCACCCTGGGGAACCGGTGCCGGTCCTGACGGAAACGTCCGTCGGCTTCCTTGAGATATACTTTTGCCTCACGGACTTCCACTTCGCGCAGGTCGGCCTTGGAAGCCGCAATCCGGATCCGGGCCACTTCGAGCATGTTCTCCACCGCGACAGGAGTGCGTCCGAATCGGTCCCTCAACTCATCCGCCAGGCGTTCAACCGCCTCCTCTGTGGCCAGTGCTGCCATGCGTCGGTACAATTCGACCCTCAACGCCTCATCTTCCACATAGGTTACCGGCAGACAGCATGCCGCATCCCCCTCCACACTGTCCGGGCGAAGGTCGAGAAAATCGATCCGGACTTTGACCTCCACGATCCGTTCCGGCGGGAGGCGCTTCAACTGGCGGATACTCTGTTCCAACAGCTGGCAATAGAGTTCAAAGCCGACACTGGCAATATGCCCGCTCTGCTGGGAACCGAGAAGGTTGCCCGCTCCGCGGATCTCCAGGTCACGGAGGGCAATTTTAAAGCCGGAACCCAGAGAAGAGTATTTCTGAATCACCCGGATCCGCTCACGTGAAACGGCCTTGCTGCCTCCTTCCGGTGGCAGCAGCAGCAGACAGAATGCCTGATGCTTGTAGCGGCCTACCCGACCGCGAAGCTGATACAGTTCTGCCAGTCCAAACCGGTCCGCCCGGTCTATGATCATGGTGTTCACATTGGGCATGTCCACACCGCTTTCAATGATGGTCGTGCACAGCAGGACGTCGGAATCCCCTTTGGAAAAGGTCTGCATAATCCCCTCCAACTGACGTTCCGGCATCTGTCCGTGTGCCATGCTGATCCGGGCTTCCGGAACCGTTTCCATCAGCCTCCTGCGGATCAGGTCCAGTGTCTGCACCCGGTTGTGGAGGAAAAAGACCTGCCCCCCGCGGTTGAGCTCCCGCAGAACCGCTTTGCGGATCACTTCATCCTCGAAACCGTGGACTTCCGTTTTCACCGGAAGCCGTTCACGGGGAGCTGTCTGGATGCTGCTGACATCCCGGGCACCGGTCAGACTCAGATACAGCGTTCTCGGAATCGGAGTGGCACTGAGGGTGAGGACATCAACCAGCCCTTTCATTTCTTTCAACCGCTCTTTGTGTCGGACGCCAAAGCGCTGTTCCTCATCAATAATCACCAGTCCAAGATCTGAAAACTCGACATCTTTGGACACCAGTCGATGGGTGCCAATGACAATGTCCACCTCACCCCGGCGAAGTCGGTTCAGCACGTCCCGTGACTCCGTTGCAGTTCGGAAGCGGCTGAGCATTTCGATCGAGACGGGAAATGCGGCCATCCGGTCCCGGAAACTCTGGGTATGCTGAAGGGCGAGAATCGTGGTGGGAACGAGCATGGCCACCTGTTTTCCATCCATCACTGCTTTGAACGCGGCCCGCATCGCCACTTCTGTTTTCCCATAGCCCACATCCCCACAGATGAGCCGGTCCATGGGTCTGGAGGATTCCATGTCCGTCTTCGTGGCCTGAATCGCCTCTTCCTGGTCCAGGGTCTCCGCAAAAGGAAAGGTGGCTTCAAATTCGGCCTGCCAGGGAGTGTCCGTCCCAAAGCCATGACCGGGGTGAGCTTCCCGCAGGGCCTGAGTTTGGAGCAGTTGAGCCGCAAGGTCTTTCACCGCTTTTTCCGCGGTCACTTTCTGACGGTGCCAGCGTGCTCCTCCCAATGTATGGGGCTCCGGAGTGGTTCCGCCCACTCCCATGTACCGGCTCAGCAGATGTGCCTGGGAGACCGGAACATGCAACTTGGCTCCTTCGGCATATTCCAGGCTGAGGACTTCCTGTTTCTGACCCGCCACTTCAATCTCGTACAGCCCCAGATACTTGCCAATCCCGTGGTCCAGATGTACCACCCACTCCCCGGGTTCAATATCCGTCCACCCCTGCAGTCTGGCCCCGGACGGGTTGGCCGCGGTGCGGGTCCGGGCATGGGGATCGTATTTGTTGCGGACCGGTTTGCGTAACCCGTAGATATCCCGTTCGCTCACGACACACAGTTGGCGTTCCGGGAAGAGAAAGCCTTCCGCTACCATACCCTGGACACAGCGAATCCCGGGGTACATCTTTCGTTCGGCATCAAATGCCTCCAGGAACCGGGCCCGTGATCCTTCGGTGTTCAGACAGAAGACGACCTCCCAGCCTTTTTCGGAAAGGGCCCCGTGGTGGGTCACCAGCTTTTTCCGCTCTTCTTCCAGCCGGGCAGAAGGTGCTTCACCCGGCAGAGCCGATAATCCGGGCAGTCCGGCCATTTCCAGAGGGAGAATCGAGCCTTCGACGCCGGCCCCACTCCGGAGCACCCCTCCCGCCTCACATCGTCTGACCTGACTCTGGAGGTCAACCCAGGTGGTCAGACGGTTTTCTCTTGATTCATCATAGATCACGGCATGATCTGCGATGGAGGGAAGATCGAACCAGAACCATCGGGTCGTCGGTGAGAGGTAATCCGTGAACGTGGCGGTTGATCCGGTGGCGCTCTCCCGGGCTGGAAGCAGATCGACATGGGGGACGGATTCCAGGGAGCGCTGATCGGCAGGATTGAATCGGCGAAGGGTATCAACTTCATCCCCAAAAAACTCCAGCCGAATCGGCGTCTCCTGATTAGGTGGCCAAATGTCCAGCACCCCCCCTCGACGTGCCGCCTCACCCTTATCGGTGACTTCTGCCTCGAATTCATACCCCATTTCCAGGAGGGTTTCGCAGAGTGCATCCAGATCGAAGTCCTCTCCAGTGGAGATGCTCAATGTCCGGGAGGCGAGTTGGTCCGGCTGCGGAACCGGCTGGAGCAGGCTTTGTACGTCGGTGCAGACACAGAGTGGATCTGAAGACTGGTGGAGCCGGATCAGTGTCTGCAGCCGGTCTCCGGCAATTTCCGGAGACGTGCCCCGAAGGTCATGATCTGTGAGGTCTTCCCAGCCCGGAAAATAGGCGGCGTGATCGAGCTTCTCTCCCGAGAGGGTATGAAGGTCTTGCCAGAACGCTTCCAGCGTCCGGGCGGTATCCGTGACCACGACGGTGACGGCAGGACTCCGCTGCATCCAGTCCAACACCAGTGCAGCGCCTTGAGAGGAGGAGAGGGGCTCACATCCCTGAATGCTTCCGGGTTCCGGCCACGTTGGAGCGCCACGCGGAGGTGTCCCGTGGAAATGAGCCGGAAAACGTCTGGCACTCGACATGGGGAGGCATCATACCCGCTTTTGGTTGAATTGCAGGTGAAGAGTGTGGGGAAGATGTGAAAATCCCGGACTGCACACATCCCGCGTGCCCACGCACCGCTGGCGGGACGCAAGCGGCCTCTGGTGAGGGATGTCCATGAGGGTCATTCCTCTTTCCCACGGGTCCGAAAGATGAGTCGGTTCTTTCCGGTTGCATTCAGAACAAAGCTTACTATATTCGTTTATCCGGAATTACTGATGAATGCCGAATCACCATCTCTAGATCTCTTTCGTGCCCTCGGGGATGAATGCCGCCTGCGCATTCTCCGTGCGGTGTCGATTGCTGAGTTATCGGTTGCGGAACTGGTCAGAGTGTTAGGCATCCCGCAGTCCACGGTCAGCCGTCATTTGAAGCCTCTTCGGGAAAACGGCCTTTTGGAAACGCGGCGTAATGGCACCTCGGTCTTTTATCACCGTGGACCGGCTTTTTCAGATGAACTGTGGGCGGGGTTGCTGGAACGGACCTTGGAAGAACTTGCGGGAGGGGCGGAGGACCGTTCCTCGGTACGGCGGGTGCTGGACCAGCGAACCTCACACAGCCGGGAATTTTTTGACCGTCTGGCGGGCAGTTATGGGTCTCTGACCGAACCCGGTGGGGGCTGGGCGGCCCTGTCTGCGGCCCTGGCTGCGGGGTTCTCGGGAAAATCCGTAGCTGACCTGGGCTGTGGGGAAGGGGCTCTGACCCTGCTTCTGGCCCGGTTTTGTCCCCTGGTGGTGGCGGTGGACCTTTCCCCCCGCATGCTGGTGACTCTCCGTGATGCCGCTCGGGAGGCGGGATTGGAAGATGGCCGGATTCAGACACGCGAAGGCGATTTGGAGCATTTGCCCCTCGCGGACGGTGAGGTGGAGGTGGTGTTCCTCAGCCAGGCCCTTCATCATGCGGCCTCTCCCCGGGATGCACTTAAAGAGGCCGCCCGCATTCTCAAACCCGGAGGAACCCTTCTGTTATTGGATCTGCTCGCTCACGAGCAGGAATGGGTTCGGGAACAATACGGGGATCAATGGCTCGGATTCTCAGCAGACGATCTCGAGACGCTGTTGGAGGATGCCGGATTTACCCAGACGACTCTGCAACGCCTGCCAGGTGCAACGCCTGACCTCCCTGTGATTTTTTCAACTGCAACCCTATGAGACGAGGACGTCCCATGACCGATACGATAGACAACACTGATTATGTGATTAAAGACATCTCCCTGGCGGAGTATGGCCGCAAAGAGATGGAACTCTCTGAAAACGAAATGCCTGGCCTGATGGCACTGCGTGAGAAGTACGGAGAAACCAAACCGTTGGCCGGTGCCCGCATTGCCGGGTCTCTGCATATGACGATCCAGACGGCGATGTTGATTGAAACCCTGCAGGCTCTGGGTGCGGAAATCCGCTGGGCAAGCTGTAACATTTATTCCACCCAGGATGAAGCGGCAGCGGCTATCGCCGCCAAGGGCACACCGGTGTTCGCGGTGAAAGGGGAAACCCTTGAGGAGTATTGGGAGTACACCGATAAGATTCTTGATTGGGGAGAGGATGTGTATCCCAACATGATTCTGGATGACGGTGGCGATGCGACTCTCTTTGTCCACCTGGGATATCAGGCCGAACGTGATCCTGAAGTCCTGAACAAAGTTCCGGAGAGCGAAGAAGAGGAGGTTCTGCTGGCCCAACTCCGCAAAGCGGTGGCCAAATCTCCCGGTCGTTTCACCAAACTGGCGGAGTCCATCATGGGCGTGTCCGAAGAAACTACCACAGGTGTGCACCGTCTGTATCAGATGCACGAGAAAGGAGAACTGTTGTTCCCGGCCTTCAATGTGAATGACGCGGTGACCAAATCCAAGTTCGATAATAAATACGGCTGCCGTCATTCCCTGCCGGACGGAATCTGCCGTGCCACCGATATTTTGATGGGGGGTAAAATCTGCGTTGTGGCGGGTTATGGTGATGTGGGCAAAGGGTCGGCTGAAGCCCTCCGTGGACAGGGAGCCCGGGTCATCGTGACCGAAATCGATCCCATCTGCGCCCTGCAGGCGGTCATGGATGGCTACGAAGTGACCACCATGGATGAAGCCTGCACCCAGGGGGACATCTTCGTGACCACCACCGGTTGTTGCGACGTGATTACCGAACAGCACATGCTTCGGATGCGTGACGGAGCCGTTGTCTCCAACATCGGCCATTTCGATAGCGAAATTCAGGTTGCGGCGATGAAGAAATACGACTGGGAAAACATCAAAGCTCAGGTTGACCGGATTCATCTGCCGGACGGCAAAAGTATCATCTTGCTGGCCGAAGGACGCCTGATGAACCTGGGTTGTGCCACCGGCCACCCCAGCTTTGTGATGTCCAACAGCTTCACCAACCAGGTGCTCGCTCAGATGGAACTGTACTGCAATCCGGAAACGTATCCGGTGGGACTGTACCTGCTTCCCAAGCATCTTGATGAGGAAGTGGCACGCCTGCACCTGCCCCGCCTGGGCGTGAAGCTCGATGAGCTGAATCAGAAACAGGCGGATTATCTCGGGATCTCCACCAAGGGTCCCTACAAACCCGAGCATTACCGCTACTAAACCGGTTTGATCATGTGGACGCGGATTTCCCAGGCCCTGAAACGGATTCCCTGGGGACTCCGCGTTCTCTTTTTCTGTCTGCTGTTTCCCCTGTTGGGGTCCGGCTGTGCAAATGGGTTGTTTTTCTACCCGTCCTCCCGTATGTACCCGCTTCCGGACACCAGGGGTATTGCCAGCCAGCCTGTGTCGTTCCAAAGTCTCGATGGTACGGCATTAACCGGTCTTTGGCTGCCTGCAAAAGGGGAGGTGAAGGGGACCGTCCTCCACGTTCATGGAAATGCGGAAAACCTCACGACTCACGTTCGGTTTGCAGAGTGGCTGCCGGCGGAAGGGTATCAGGTATTTGCCTTCGATTATCGCGGGTATGGACAGTCAGAAGGAAAACCCAACCGTTCAGGGTTGGTTCAGGACACCCAGGCCGCTCTACGGTATGTGTCCCGGCGTGAGGATGTGACAGGCAGACCTCTGTATGTATGGGGACAAAGTCTGGGCGGAACGATGGCCCTGCAGGCGATGATGCGGGAAGGGGTGGACGTGAATGGGGCCCTGATTGATTCCACCTTTTATTCCTTTGCCTCCATTACTTCCGATAAGCTCCGAGATTTGCCTTGGTTTCTGCAGTTCCTCCGTCTGTTCCGACCCCTGCTGGTCTCATCCGGGTATGATGCGGTCACGGCTGTACACCATCTCCCGGATCTCCCGTTTGCATTTCTGCATGGCGAGGAGGACCGGGTGATTCCCTACGCACACAGTGAGAGGCTGCATGAGGCCGCAGGCGAAGGTGCCATTCTCCTGACCATCCCCGGTGCCCGGCATTGCGTGGCTGTGTTGCAAATGCCGGAACAGGTGCGTCCCTGGATTCTTAGGTTTTTCGAATTAAACCAATAAATATGGGCCTTTCTTGACAGCGATAGCGTACATGATAGATGAGATTTATGGCTGAACAGGATCCCCACGAAACGTTTGAAACACATCTCTGGGTGGACAAGTATGGGGACTATCTGTACCGATATGCTCTCATGCGCGTCCGGGACCCCCAGGTGGCGGAAGACACGGTTCAGGAAACCTTTCTCGCAGCCCTGAAAAATCTGCACCAGTTTGATGGACGTGTGGATGTGAAGTACTGGTTGCGGGGAATTCTTCGGAACAAAACCGTGGATTACATCCGAAAATCCGTCCGCCGCCAGGAGTTGCAGAATGAGCAGGTGCAGGAGATTGTCGGTCAGATTCTGTTCAAAACCTCAGGGATTCCGAATAAACGACCCAAGCCCTGGGCATTCGACCCGGATGAGGCCTTTGCACAGGAGGAATTTTGGGAGGCCTTTAAGGCCTGCCTGGAAGGATTGTCCGATCAAATGCGGACCGCATTCTACATGAAAATGATTGATGAGGTCGAAACGGAAGAAATTTGTAAGGAACTCGACATTTCTGACAATTATCTATGGGTGATGCTCCATCGGGCGCGTGCCCAATTAAAAGATTGCCTCGAGTTAAAATGGGCTAAATCCTAAGAAATTGTCATGTTTTTTACCTGCAAACAAGTTAGCGAACACCTTTCGAAAGAAGACTACGCGAAGTTGCCCCCGTTCCGCAAATTCACGTTGATTTTTCATGTGATGTTCTGCCCCATCTGTGGGAAGTACAACCGCCAAGTCATGAAGTTTCAGGACATGGCCCGCAAGTTCCGCAAACAGGAAGAGGATTTCCTGGAGTCGGACAGCCCGAACTTTCCCAGCATGGACACGAGTGCGAAGGACCGTCTGAAAGCCAGTTTAGAACAGGCCCAGGCTACTGAGAGCCCTCAGTCGGGCTCCTGAAGTACCGGCAGATCCCCAAACAGGAGCAGTCCTTCACGGGCGATGCGGTTCCATAGGGAGGCATACTCCGCGTTTTCCATGCTCCTCAAGTCCATAAAGGTCGCCTTTACATCCAGGCCATAGCGTTCGTCGATCCGGTTTTGAAGTCGTTCGAGTCCCCGATAGGACTGCAACCGGTCCCGGCCACTGCGGTAGAGAAGATGCAGGGCCAGATCCCGCTGTTCACCAGGGATCCCTCTGGCCAATGGTCCCGTGACGATGGCGGCAATGGGGACCGGTTTCAGGACTCTTCGGATCACTTTTCTCAGATCATCCCAGAACAGTTCCTCGGTCTCCAGGGCCATCCGCAGTGCCTTGGACCATAAATAGTGGCGTCGGTTTACCTGATACCGATGACAGGCAGGGTGAACGCTGCAGAGAACAACGCGCAGGTGGTCGAGTTCTTCCAGTGCCGTCATTGCGGCACGGTTACTGAGACCGGCACGGCGTTGAATTTCCCGCCCGCTTAACTCCTCCTCGGCCCTATGCAGGACACGCAACACGGCCACATGGCTGCGTTTCCCGAAAATACGGTCCAGATCCTGCATGACTGGAGTCTAGAGACTCCGCCTCACGACTTCAACTCTCTTTCGAAGTCCGGGCTTTGATGAAAGACTGGATATAGAATCCCAGGAGAATGAAACTGACCAGCGTGGCGGACCAGATCGCCGCCGCTTTGATGACACTGGAGTCATCGAGTTTCGGAATTCTGGATGCAGATCCTCCAAAAATCAAAAAGGCACATACCACCGCGATGTGCATGTAAAGTTTTGCTTTTTCCGGAGTCTTGGCGGTGAGCATCCCGCAGATCACAATTGGGATCGCAAGGAAGGTTGGGATCAGGGAGGTCCAGTGCTCCATACCGGTCACCACATACCCAAGGATGCCGATCACGCACAGGGCTCCACCAAGATAAATTGAAAGTTTGGCCATAAGATGTTCTCCTGATTAGGACTCCATCATCCGCTTGAACATGGAAATCTCAAGTCCAAGGCTGTTCTTTTTCATGCGCAATGGTACAAAGGAGGGCATGAAATTCTTCTCCGCTTTCCTCCTGCTGCTTTCTCTCTTCCTGACAGGATGCGCGACTAATCCCGTCACAGGAAAACCTGAGTTCCAGATGATTTCGGAAGCTCAGGAGATTGCGATGGGGACAGAAGCGTATCCCCAGCAGATTCAATTATCCGGAGGGACCTACACGCTGGATCCAGAGCTGAGCGACTACATTCGTGAGATTGGAGAGAAAGTCGCCAACGTAAGCAACCGTCCACAGCTTCCCTATGAATTTGTTGTGGTGAATGACGGCTCCCTCAACGCCTGGGCCCTTCCGGGCGGGAAAATCGCCATCAACCGGGGCCTCCTCCTGTCCATGCGAAATGAAGCGGAACTCGCGGCAGTGTTGGGACATGAAATTGTGCACTCCGCGGCCCGTCATTCTGCGAAACGGATCGAACGGGGCCTCCTGCTCCAGGTGGGTCTGATTGGGGTGTCGGAAGCGGTGGACGAAGACTGGCAGGAGGTGACCATTCTGGCGGGGGGAGCCGCAGTTGGCCTCGGGATGCTGAAATACAGCCGTGATGATGAAACCGAAGCCGATTTCTATGGCCAGTTGTATATGGTGAATTCCGGTTATGATCCGATCGGAGCCGTGACCCTGCATGAGTTGTTTGCAGAAAAACATTTCAGCAAGGGAGGATGGCTGTCCACGCATCCCGGCTCTCTGCAGCGGGTGCGGGATAATCGGGCGGCTCTCGCGCAATATGCACCCGGAGGGGTGGTGAATGAGCGGGACTACGAACAACGTCTTGCCAGACTCCGGAACTGGCAGCCCGCCTACGAGGCGTATGAGGCAGGGCTCAAGGCCCTCCAAGAGGGAAAAAACCCCAAGCGTGCGCTTACCCTTGCCAAAGAAGCGCAGGCCAAGCTGCCAAAGGAGGCCTTGTTCTCCCTGCTGGAAGCGCGTGCGCATTCGGCGATGGACAAGCCGCAGGACTCGGTGAACGCCCTGACCCGTGCTGTGGAACTGAACCCCGACTGGTTTATGTTTTGGCTGGAGCGGGGGCTCGCATATCAGAAAATGGGCCGGAAGGACTTAGCCAAAAGTGATTTGAGCCGAAGCATGAACTTACTCCCCACTCAGGCGGCCCAGAAGGCCTTGAGGCAGTTGGGGGCCTCGTTGCCGGAGTCTGCTGAGGACCGGTATGTAACCGTGATCATACGAGAACCGGACCCTTCGCATTCACACGGCCCTGGCTGGCACCGTCACTGACCCGGACCTTTCGTCCCTCAGCAAAGCTCGAGTGCGTCTTGTCTCTTCTTATTTCCTCACCCCTGGAGGGGTTGAGGAGAGTCCAGCAGCATCCAGACGAGTAATGCGGTTCTCGAGGTCCATGCCACTGTACGGATCCAATTGCTGTGAACCAGCCGTTGATGAACCTGAGAATCGTATCCCTGCGTGAGGCTTTGATGACAGGGCACCTGAAGAAAAAAGGTACTCAACCAAATTCCAGCCAACAGAACCGCATTCATGTAGACCCATGCGTCCGTACTCACGGTGAAGTGCCAAACCTGAAGTCCCAGCTCTGCAAGCATCACCGGCATCACCACAATCCCCATTCTGGCTGTGTATTCTTTGTGGCCTGCTCCAGAGTTGTTCGCTCCATCTGTCAGGTGGAACATGGGATACTGTACCAACTGCACGAACCAGATGATCCCGGTCATGTAGGCGGAGCAGACCACCATGAATGACAGACCGAGTTCCGGGCTCATGGAGCTTCGGGTACAGGGTCCTGGAGATAGAGCAGGATCCGGTCATGAATCAGCATTACCAGGTCATCCAGACCGTCCCCGTTAACATCCGCGGCAATGACTTCGCGCGGTTCCTGCACGCCTCCACGTCTGCCGCTGGCTCCCGGAGAGGTCTCGAAGAGCGGAAAATGCATTTTCGAGGACCAGGAGTCCTCCTGTTTTTCAAGGATCTCCAGTGTGTGTTTGGCCACCGGATCTATGATGACGAGATCATCCTGCTGATCCCCGTTAAAATCACCGACGACCAGCGTGGTCGGTCGGGTATTCGGCAGATCGGACTCATACAGACGCGAGGAGGTGGTGATCAGCCTTGGGGCCGTGGGGCGGATGATCATACTTTGGGTCCGACCCTGCATCCGAAGCGTCATCTCCCCTGTATTTTTATGACGGAACAGCCGGGCGGACTGAAACTGGAAAGGGGGCACCTGCATGGATGTCTCATACCGGTAGATCCCTGTTTCATCGCGGCCGTGCAGTTCAAACCGGTTTTGAGCCCTGTCGTAGACCGCAACCCGTGCGGCGTCTTGATCCAGAGGGAGAATGGCCACGGCATCTCCGCGGTCGCGAAGATTGAGCTGATCCACCACCTGGAGGTTTCCATTCTCACCCATGCGCAGGAACTGCACGGTTGTCCCTTTAAACAGAACCCAGGGCGTTGCGAAGATGTCAGGGGGGAGGGACTGGACGTTTTGGGATTTAAGCCGTTCCACCAGTTTGCTGGAAAATCCCTTTGCCGGTTCCACCTGCTTCAGGGATCCGTTGTCGGCGACCTCCAGGATGAGAGCGGCTCCCAGTGGATTGCTGACGAAAAAAAGTTCCGGGCGATCTCCGTCCGCAGGAAGCAGGTGCAGATCCGAGGGGTTCCGGGTAAGTCCTTTCAGTTCGACCCGTTGCTGTTCTTCAAGTGTCGACGACGTTCCGTTGAGGGTCCAGACCACAGCCTGATAGGCATTGTTCCCGTCCCGAAGAATTCCTAATACTCTGTCGGATTCATTCCCGGGGGAAGGCCATCTGGCCGCCATGAGAATTTTCTCATCATTCCCAATGGTTTTGGGCAGTTGAAACCGATCCTTTTCATACCAGGTGATCCCGAGATATCCGCTTTCAGGGTCGTGAAGCAGGAAATGCGGAGTGGGAACACTGTCCAACCAAGTTCCGGGGAGAATCCACCCAGGAGAAACGGGGAGGGGGAGAGAGGGTCGGGACGTCATCGCTCCCCCCACCTCGGATTGAAACCAGGACAACTCCTGCCGTCCTTTTTCCAGGACGAGAAGATCATCCCGTCCGTCCCGGTTCACATCTGCCCAGGTCGTATCCGGGGTCTGCCGGGTTCCCAGCGGGATACATTCCACCTGAAGCTGGGGAGCTCCCTTCGGTTTTCCGGCCGTAAAGGCAAATTCCAGCAGGGTGGGGGATTTGCGGTGCAGGGCCAGCAGGGCGGAGGGATTTGCCGGATGAGGGACGAAGCGTGCCGCCTCAGGCTCCATATTGGGCCGAAGCAGAAGTGTACTTCCGGATTTCCCTCTGAGGTGAACGGCTAGATTGAAGGAGGAGGTCCCGGATTGATACAAAATATCCTTCTGGCCATTTGCATCCACGTCGAGAAGAAGCAGTCGGCTTCGGCGTTCGCCCTGAGGAAGGTTCGCCAACTGGAGGGAGTGATACTGTTTGCCTTTCGGGCTCCAGCGAATCTCGCTTAAGCTGCGTTCTCCAAGAAGGACGAGAATCTGATCTTCAGGATCCCAGATCAGAGTGCCGGGTTCACCGGAAACGGTCGGGACTTCAATGGAATCCGCTGGTTCCCAGCCGGAGGTCATGGGACCCTGGTAAATCTCTACCCGGTCCTGGTCATTCACGATGGCGAGGTCATCCACCCCGTCCCGGTTAAAATCGCCGCTTCTCATGGCCATGGGCTCATGCTGAAGCAGCAGACTTTCCCGCTGGAAGCGGGGGTGGGAGAGCTGTGGCTGCCAGCGCTCCCGATGTAGGATGGGGGCCGCGTCTTTTTGCTCCTCCTCACGTTGAAGGTAGAGGTCGACTCGTCCTGACCCCGGATTCAGAACGGCCAGATCCAGAGTGCCGTCGTGGTCAAAGTCACCAAGTTGAAGATTCCGGGTACCGAAATCGGACAGGGTGAGTTCCGGTGGGGCAAATCCAAAGGGAAGGGTGGGAGGGGCCGCCTGACTGCATAGAGCCAGGGCCGTCACAAAGAGAAGGGAGGGCCTGCAAAGGAAACTCATTCAGTCTCAGGTGCAAAGGTGGAGTGGATCTCCGTCTCAAACACTGTTCCTTTCCGGATGGCCGTTGAGAAACTGTCCCCGAAAACGGCCCCGAGTTTTTCCATATCCGGAAGACCTTCCAGTTCCATGCCGGCAGCTGCCAACGAAGAGGCAATGACGCTCC
The DNA here is from genome assembly GCA_002429065.1 of Verrucomicrobia bacterium UBA6053. Classification (GTDB taxonomy): domain Bacteria; phylum Verrucomicrobiota; class Kiritimatiellia; order SS1-B-03-39; family UBA6053; genus UBA6053. Next base: position 76,585 of record DIYN01000011.1, read on the forward strand.
ACGCGCTTTGTTGAACAGCACGGGGAGTGTATTCAAACATGACCCCCTGGGGAAGCTGATCCCGGAAGGCCTGGAAGGCGGGGTCCTGGATCAGGCGGCTCGCAGGCTCATTGCTGGCCCGGATCGCATCGTGAAGCATCGTTTCATTTCCGATGGCCACGACCAGATAGCCATCCAGGATGGTGTAGGTAATCAGGTTTGCCATTGGAGAATCCTCCCCTCCAGGTATGGGGGAGTGAATCGCATGACCCTGGAACATTTTTGGCTCCGGAATTCCATTGGGATGTACCCGGGCCAGCAGGGTATTCAGGCCAGAGGTCACCAATTCCTGATTTTTGAGCTGCAGGCCCAGAAGGTAATTCTGGCCGTTGGTGGGATGCTCCATCCGGAATTGCATCATCTTCGCTGGATCGGATTCCTCCGCCATGTCCAACATCTTCTCCATGACTTCTGCGTCAAGCTGCTGGGCCATGACGAGACCGGTGTCAAAATGATCCAGAAACTGAGATTGAACGTCCATCCCCAGTTGGCCGATCATCATGGCTTTGACCACACCCAGTCCAGCCGTTAGTTCAGGCTGGAAGGCACCAAGTTCCGTTTCCACCCTGCGAAGACCTGCGCCGAGACTCCAACGCATGGAGGAGATCTGTCCCATATCTTTATGAAGGAAGGAGGGAATCGGTGCCGGATCCATGGAGGGGTCAATCAGCATACGGCTGAGCGGCGTTTCTCTGGAGAATCCGAATCTGGCTTTGCCATGCATGCCATCGTTCCGGGTGGAGAACCCGAGGACGTACGGAAGAAGCGCGTCCGCCCCCAACCAGTCCATCACCATGGCCGGACTTTTTACGCCTTGCGCCACTTCATTCAGTTTTTCAGGTCCCAATGCCAGGCGAACCAGGGGATCGATGCGCGAGAAGTCCATATACAGCTTGGTTTCCTGATCTCCGAGGAATTGCATGGCATCCACATATCCCGGAGAGGCCGACAGGCGATTCGCAGGAGGGGCATCCAGCGCCAGGAGGGTTTTTTTCAGGCCCTCCTCGGTTCCCCGCAAGATCCAGACGTTGTTTTTCACCGTCCACCAGGAGATGTTGACGAATTCATCCTGATCCTCAGCCTCGGCATCCGGATCCAGATCACGGCCTTTGAGGGTGTAAACAGCCAGACCGTCCCAGTCCATCTTTTCCAGTGCCACCTCAGAATACTCATCGTCCTGTTCCTGAAGAGCCTCCGTCAGCATGGTTTCGAGCTTAGCCAGCAGGGCATCGCCTTCTTTGACTTCAGCCAGGAAATAAAACTCATTGATGATGGCGAACAGTTCCCGGGTTTCCAGGTCATCCTCCTGTTTGGCGAGTGCCTCCATGTCTGCACTCTCCATTTCGTTCTCCACGTCCATGTCCTCATAGAGCGCACTGCGAATGGTTTCAATTTCCTGAAACGAGGTAATGGCGTTTTCAAGGCTGCCCACACCCAGGATCAGTTCTCCTTCCACATGGTCGAGAATGCCCTTCATCATCAGGGAATACTTCGTCACCTGAGCTTCAACCTCCTCGACAGACAGATCGCCCGGTTCTTCAATCTCTCCTTCCTCCAGAGCCTTTGCGTATGCCGACATCATCATTTTGATGGGGTCCATATCATTCAGAACGTCGGCCAGCGGAGAGGACTGATACTCCGTGCGGGCTTTCTGGACGTTTTCAACCTGGAGCATGAAGACAGAATGTTCCGGCAGGGCGTCCGCCAATGATCCCGCATACAGCGGGAGGAATCCCAGAAAGAGAAAGAGAGTCGAAAGTAGAACGTTCATGGTGTGGTTGGGAGTTTGGATTCCTGTTTACGTGGTGGGTTCAGATAATGGTAGCCGGTATTTGGATTCCGTGGATCAAAGGCGTAGGCATTGCGTTGGTTCAGAAACCGTTTGACCGATTCACTGGGGATGGAAAACCCGACCCCTTCAATGCCGGTCCGCACAAATTTCAAGGTGTTCACGCCCACAACTTCCCCCTTGAGGTTAAACAGCGGTCCGCCGCTGTTTCCGGGGTTGATTTCCGCAGTGGTCTGGAGAAACAGCCGTCCACTGACCAATCGGTCCGCAAGGCTGACAATCCCACGGGAAACGGTGCGGTCCAATCCCAGGGGACTGCCGATGGCAAAGACGGTTTCACCGGTCTGGATGGTTCCGGACTGTCCCATGGGAAGCCATTTCAGGGGCGCCTCCAGTTCATCCTCAATATCCAGCAATGCAAGATCACGGGCGGGATCCATGGCCACAATACGGATCTTGCGGTACTGCACCCGTTTCAGGCCCTGAGGGGTTTTCCGAAAGACGGTGACCGTGAGCTCCCGATCACCTGCAATGACGTGATGATTGGTAATCACCATTCCGTCCTGGTTGATAATAAAGCCCGAACCCTGTCCTGCGCGTGAACGGATCTCCACCACTCCTTCCCCCAGGGCGTCCACCCAGAATTCCACCGGCCTTGACATGTTGGTGGTGGTGGCGGTCCAGAGGTGGTTTTGCCGGGGGGATTCCAGCGGTTGCGCCACGGGTGGGAGTTCCCGGTCCTGCGGATGTCCCCGGTGGGTGACCTGTTCCAGCGGCAACTCCAGGATGGTGGGGCCCAGATCCAGCCACACCGCCTTGCCGGTTTCTTTTACGAGCCTGCCGGTCACCATTGCCCCTCCCTCTAAGAGGAACTGGACCTGATCTTCAGCGGCCTGATTCTCAGAGGATTGTGCGTGTACCCTTCCCAGGATCAACGCGAGGCAGATATGGGCGAGTAGGGGAGAGAAACCGTTAGAATTCCGAGGTTTCATTCAGTCGCTCAATGAGCATGAAGGCGATGGTCGCTTGTTGGTTACGGGTGAACTCGCCTTCCAGCCGGGCCACTTCCGCTCTCAGGGATTCTCCCTCAGGGGTGTCCGCGTCAAACAGGCTGTGGGCGTGATCCATCTGATGCTGGTTAAAACAGTAGACAGATTTTCCTCCGGTCAGATCAATCGGTTTCAGGCTCATGCTTACCCCGCGAATGACGCCCCGCAGCCACAGGAGCCGGAGGCATTGGGATTGGTGAACCGGAATCCGGACCGGATCAGGTCATCACTGAAATCAATGTTCAGACCTTCGAGAAAGATCGCGCTTCCCGCATCGGTGACAATCCGGAGAGCACCTGCTTCAAAAACGCTGACATCCTCCGAGCCAAAATCCGTATCCACGGCGGCTGTGTAGGTCATACCGGAGCATCCACCGGGGACCACATTGATTCGGAGAAATCCACTTTCGCCCAAATCGAGTTTCGACAACTCGTCCTGAGCCCGTTCTGTAATCGCAATTTGTGTCATAATCGTAAAAAATTTGGTTGAAGTGGACACTAGTGGAGGGTGATGGCCGTGTCAAGTTGGGTTGGAACACTCGAATCATATGATGGTGGGCGGGTCACCGTCGTTTACAACTTGCTGGTGAAATTGTAATCCAGAGGTTCCGCACTACAAAATGGCTCATCTGGATCGTTCCGTGAGTGGTGAAGACTTGATTTTCTTACAGAAACGTCCATGCAGGGCTCCCTTTTGAACCTACACGGACCCGAATTCCATGGCCCAGTACCCTTTTTCTGAAATCGAACCCAAGTGGCAGCAGACCTGGCAGGAGAACAAAACCTTCCGCACCCCGGACGAGGTGGATGTCTCCAGGCCCAAGTATTACGTATTGGACATGTTTCCGTACCCCTCCGGGGCGGGGCTGCATGTGGGGCACCCGGAAGGCTACACCGCCACAGACATTCTGGCTCGTTACAAACGCATGAAGGGCTTCAATGTTCTGCACCCAATGGGGTGGGACGCCTTTGGTCTGCCCGCAGAACAGTATGCGCTCCAGACAGGGACCCACCCTGCGGACACCACGAAAAAGAACATTGACCGCTTCCGTGAGCAGTTGCAGGCGCTTGGATTTTCGTATGACTGGGACCGCGAGGTCTCCACCACAGACCCCGATTACTTCAAGTGGACGCAGTGGATTTTTCTGAAGCTTTTTGAAAAAGGCCTGGCCTATGAGGCGGAGGCCCCGGTGAACTGGTGCCCGGCGTTGGGGACGGTTCTCGCGAATGAAGAGGTTGTGAACGGCCGCTCTGAGCGTGGCGATCATCCCGTGATCCGCAAACCCATGCGTCAGTGGATGCTGAAGATTACCGCCTATGCGGAACGGCTGCTCTCTGATTTGGACTTGGTCGACTGGCCGGAAAGTATCAAAGAAATGCAGCGGAACTGGATCGGCAAGTCGGAAGGAGCGGAGGTCGAGTTCGCGGTTGCCGGTATGGAGGCATCCCTGCGGGTGTACACCACCCGTCCGGATACCCTGTTTGGAGCTACTTACATGGTGGTCGCTCCTGAGCACCCGCTGCTGGATCATCTGGTCACCGATGAAACCCGCGAAGCCGTCTCGGCCTACCGGGAGGCCGCAGCCAACAAATCCGATTTGGAGCGGACCGAGTTGGCAAAAAACAAAACCGGTGAATTTACCGGAAGCTACGCCATCAACCCCGTGAATGGGGATCTGATTCCCATCTGGACCTCGGATTACGTACTGATTTCCTATGGGACTGGGGCCATTATGGCCGTTCCGGCTCATGATGAGCGCGACTATGAGTTTGCCCAGACCTTCGATCTCCCCATTGTGGAGGTCATCTCCGGCGGGGAGGTTTCCAAGGAAGCCTTCACCGAGAACGGCGTGCTGGTGAATTCTGCAAATGACGAGGTCAGCCTCAACGGGCTTGAAGTGACCGCGTCCAAAGCGAAAATCACGTCCTGGCTGGAGGAGAAAGGACTCGGAGAGGGCAAGGTGAATTACAAACTGCGGGACTGGCTGTTCAGCCGTCAGCGCTACTGGGGAGAGCCATTCCCCATTCTGCATGTGGACGGCGTTCCCCAGCCGGTTCCGGAAGATGAGCTGCCTTTGATGCCGCCGACTGTGGATGAGTACCGTCCCAGCGAGGGTGGCGATCCTCCTTTTGCCCGGAATCAGGACTGGGTGAATACCCTGGACCCCAAAACAGGCAAATCCGCCCGCCGTGAAACGAACACCATGCCGCAATGGGCGGGTAGTTGCTGGTACTATCTGCGCTACATCGATCCGAGGAATTCCGAGGCCCCGGTGGACCCTGAGAAGGAAAAATACTGGATGCCGGTCGACCTGTACGTTGGGGGTGCGGAGCATGCGGTGCTGCACCTGCTGTACGCCCGGTTCTGGCACAAGGTTCTTTTCGACTGCGGTGTCGTGAGTCACCCCGAGCCGTTTCATCGCTTGGTCAACCAAGGCATGATCCTGGGGGAAGTGGAAATCACCCTGTTCCGGGATTCGGAAGGGAACCCGGTCAGTGAATCCGAGGTTCGGAACCGCGAGGAGGCGTTTGTCTCAGAAGCCGTGGCGGAGACCGATGCGGTGAAGAAAGGCGAGGGCTTTGTCTGGAAACAGGATGAATCCATCAGACTGCGGGCCCGGGCCAATAAAATGTCCAAGAGTCGGGGAAATGTGATCAACCCGGATGATGTGGTGAAACAATACGGGGCGGATTCTCTGCGTCTCTACGAAATGTTTATGGGGCCTCTGGAGCAGGTGAAACCCTGGTCCATGAAAGGGGTGGAAGGGGTGTACCGTTTCCTGAACAAAGTCTGGCGTTTGTTCGAGGGTCGGATCACCGGGACGGACTGTGATCCCGATCAGGCCCGCCTGCTGCATGGACTCATCAAAAAAGTGTCCGAGGATGTCGAGGGGCTGAGATTCAATACCGCGATTGCCGCGATGATGGAATTTGTGAATGCCGCCGGAAAATGGGATGCGCTTCCCCGTGAAGCCGCAGAGTCCTTCATCCTGCTGCTGAGTCCTTTTGCCCCCCATCTGGGTGAGGAGCTGTGGGAGAAACTGGGCAACACAGAAAGTCTGGCCTACGTCGACTGGCCCGCATGGGATGAGACGGCTCTGAAACAGGAGAAAGTGGAAATTCTGGTGCAGGTGAAAGGCAAACCGGTGTCCCGCATTTCCGTCTCACCTGATGCCACACAGGACGAGTTGCTCAAGGCCGCCAAGGCCGACCCCAAAGTCGCTGCCGCCATTGAAGGAAAACGTCTGGTCAAAGAGATCGCTGTCCCCGGACGCCTGGTCAATCTGGTAGCGGTGTAAGTGAACACGGGGTGGTTTCCCTTTTGAAGGGGAGCCCCTTGTCTCTTTTTTCTTTCCGAATCCCGGCGGGCCTTTTATGCTTGTGGATATGGCAGACACGAAAAAGCAGATTCTCTTGCATGGAGTCGCAGTTCTGTGTTTCGGAACGCTGATGATCCTGCTCCTGAAGTGGAGCATTCGTGGTTTCTGGGAGATGGGCGAGGGCGACCTATCCGGTCTGGTGAAAGGTCCTGCGAGACTGATGGTGACGGCCCTTCTCGGGATGATCTGGTTTTATGCTCAGGCACTGGTGGCGAAGGTGCCGAACCGATTACGGTGAGTCATGAATCCTTTAATCAAAGGAAGGTGGGGCCTGCACAAAGGATTCACAGGAATTCTGAATCACATGTGGAAGGGAGCTCTCGTGTTACTTCTTATTTCCGGATGTTCGAGCACGCCCGTTCCATCTGAGACGGTTGTACCTGATTTTTCCAAGAAAGAATTCTTCGTGTTGCGGTGCACCGTCCTGCATTCCTCAACCCATGAGACCCTGTCCGGGTGGAGAATATCCGTCGACCATGGCTTACTGGGATACAGTGGTCCTCCTTTGGGCAGGCACTTCAGTCAGGACTACACCTTTGGTCCTTATTTTTATGTCTGTGTGGCTCCGACTTCGACAGTAGGGGATCCCATCCCAGAACGACTCGCCATCCACCTGACAAGACATGGAAGGGACCTTCCTCCATCGAAACCCTCCTTTCTGATTACCCGGGAGATGTGGGAAAATGGAACCTGGCGCAACCCGAGGCCCCTGCATGGTGGACGTCCCGGTGACTATCGACTCATGGTCGAAAGGACCGGCGAACTGGTGGGGCATGTATTGCCTGAAGAATAAGGTGTAAGTCCACCCTGTTCTCCTCAGAAAGGGTGTCGCATTCCAGTTCTCAGGCCGGAGGCCTAAGCTCCGTTTGAGGAGGATAGGCCTCTGGCCTGTCAGCAGATCTGGCTGGAAAGGTGACTGATAGACCGCCTAACCAGGGCTTTCCATGGGGTCAACCACCACTACTCTAGGGTAAAGCGCAGGGATACGAAACCATCAGAACAAGAAGGTCCTGCAGAGGTGGTATCCCTTAAACCACATTCTTCTTTCTCGAGGCGCTTGTTCCCGCTTGTGTCATCTGTTCCTGGGAAAGAGTAGACAGTGCACCCTCTTTTGCGCCCATTCGCCGCTCCCGGAGCAGGTACTGCTTGGCATGCTGGGATAACTGGCATGGGAGGCGGTTCAGCTTACACCACTGCGTGGCCGTGCGTTTTTCTTTTTCCGGGCTGATCGAACCTTGGGACCAAGCCGTGGGGACGGCTTCCCGGTAGAGAAGAAAGCGGTTTTTGTGAGGGCATTCCCGAACATGGGGTTGAAATCGGGTCAGGATTTCCAATCCCGTGCTTCGTAAGACATGCTCCCGTAAGACGTCTTCCACTGTCACTCCACTGGGAACGGTTCCGCCCGGGAGAGTCCATTCCTTTGCCCCCCATGTCTTGACCAGCATAATGCTCTCCTCCTGTTGAATCACGGCATAGACGTGAACACTCCAGGGGGCATCTCCCTGGGTCAGTCCGCAGGGAGAGGTGCAGGACATACAAGTGGTCTCAACATAATACATCGTTTCTCCTTTGGTATGATCACCTTAGGCTACTTGTTGTCCTTCGGTTGTCGTGGTCAGGATTAATGGTGCGATGAGGCACACGGTTGCAAGAGAGGTGGGGGATCGTGATTTAAGATCAGAGTGGATGCAACATACTGTCAAAAGTTATATATATCAAACAAAAGTTGATGTATTATAATTCAGATGGGTTTTAGGATGTTCATTGGAACCTGAATGGACTATATGGCCTGTATTTCTAGACGGATTCGATGAACACCGGCCCCACTCCAACAGGACTGACCAAACTGATCTGGCTTATGCTGGGATGGTGCTTTGTTGTGATCGGGATTGTGGGGGTTGTCCTGCCGGGCTTGCCGACCACGGGGCCCCTGTTATTGGCTTTGGCCTGTTTTTCGAAAAGTTCTGAACGACTGCGCACCTGGCTGCTTGAACACCGGGTGTTTGGCCCTCCACTGAAACGCTGGCAGGCGGAGCGAACTATTCCACTGAAAGCAAAGTGGACAGCCCTGGGGATGATGACCGTGAGTGGAATAGGGATTTATTTCCTGACCCCTTTTCCAGGGTGGGGAAAAGGAGGGATCCTTCTGCTGATCCTGATCGGAGCGGTGGTGGTGCTGCGAATTCCACATTCCCGCCGGGAGACTGATGATACGATGAGGTCCTGAGGGGGAGTGGCTCAGCTTTCCGTTTCAGAAAGATCGAATGTCACCACAATCGGGCGGTGATCGCGGAATCCGGGAACCCGTCCAAGACGGAAATCTAAGTCAATCATACCGGATTCTTCTGTTTTCACCTGCACCTCTTTCGGGCCGTGGAAGATATGATCAATCCGGAATCCCATATAGTAGGTGCTGCCCAGATCCCGCGTGCTGTCTGCCATTTCCTCCGTCAGGGTCAGGTAGAGACTTTCGGGATCTGTAGATGTTTCCTCAAACTGGTAGTTCAGGTCGCCGGCGAACATCCGCAGATCTGCCTCCCTCTCCCGGGTAAACTGATAGGATTCGCGGATACTGCTGCGGGTTTTTTCCTGTCCCCGGACGGGGTGGGGGGAGTGAACACCGGTGAGAAAAATGTCTTTCCCGGAGGGATGAATCAGTTCCAGGCCCAGGATTCCTCGTCCTCCGGCTTGTGCCTCATGGAACTCATTCAAAGGAAGAGAGGTGAGAATGGCCAGTACCTGCCCCTGGTGCCCGGTCTCCACTGTGTGAACGGTCCAGTCTGTACCCAATGCCTTTGCGACGGTTTCCATTTGCTCACGGGAGGACACCTCCTGGAGAACCACTGCCTGGGCATGGGATTCCCGGATAATGCGGGCGATGGTGTCCAAATCGAGGTCCCGGAGGTTTTTGTTCTGTGAGATGGCAAAATACCCCACATTCCAGGTCATGACCCTGAATTCGGTGGTCTCAACCGAGCTTGGCGTAAAGCGTTGTGCAGAACGATGACGGATGCAGCCTGCGGTGAGGGCAGAGGCTAAGAGGACACTGCTGCAGGCGGTGACTTTCTTATTGAGCCATTTGGCTCGATTCCACTCTGTACGACGTATGACCATAAACGAGTTCAAATCTTAATGTAGGAACAACAGGAGTCAAGGTTCCACCTGGAACGCTGCGGGCCAAGCAGAGTTGACGGTAGTGGCACTTCGAATGAAACACGGGGCCTGGAGACCCTTCCTGTCCCAACGATTCTGCAAACCGGGACGGATGGAGGACCTGCTGGCGCACGTGGCATGTTGTATGAAACTGCTGAATGAGCAATCATGGACCTCTTAATCTGAGGGAAGACCTTTCCGGAGTCAAGAGAGGGGAGAATTACGCTTGTCAAACGAATGTGAGGGGAGACAGAAGGGGGATGGAACACGTCCTGGTTCGAATCCTCTTCGGGTACGCCGCCATCGGCCTGATCTTCTCCATTGTGGTTTCGCTTTGGGCCGGGCGTTCATCCAAACAGGCCTTTAATTCGTTTGAACTTTTGACCGGTGGCTCAGAAGGGATCCTCCTTTTCTTTCTCTTCTGGCCGTTGTGGGTGGTGATCATGATCCTGGAAGCGGGTGGGTCTACCCAGGAAAAGAGCCTGAACGGATCCAGATCCTCGGATCCAGCCTCGCACAAAGCACCATGGGTGGACCTGCCTCCTGAAGGAGCGCATGGGCGGACTCTCACCCCCATGAGACCCTCGGGAACCATTCGGATTGAGAACGACGAGTATGATGCCATTGCCAAAGGGGCCTTTCTGGATGCGTCAGTTGCGGTTGAGGTGATTGGACATTCGATGCAGGTGGTTCTGGTGAAGAAGCTGGACGAAAAAGATCCCGCCGAACAACCGGAGCGGGGATGAGCCCGCCCGGATGGTGTGCGTTACCCCAGCCGGTTTTCCTGCCGAAACCTGGCGGGAGGCGTGCCGAGTTCCCGGGTGAAGATCCGTGTCATGTAATGCCGGGTGGTGAAACCGCAGGCTTCGGCAATGTGTTCCAGTGAGGCCTCGGAGGCGATGAGCAGTTCCGCAGCCTTCAACACCCGTTGTCGGATCACGTACTGCATGACCGATGCATCGAGATAAAGCTGGAACAAACGGTTGAGATGGGAGGGGCTGCAGCCGGCATTTTTCGCAATGCGCGCTACGGTTACCGGGGAGGAGAGTTCTGCCTGAAGGAAGAGAATGGCCCGGCTTAGCTCAGACGGATGTCGTTCAGTTTCCACTTCTTCTCCGCAGGGTTCCTGGGCAAAATAGGCGGCCAGACACTGGCTTGCGGTTGCGAGGAGTTCCATCCGCTCTGAGGAAGTCAGGGTGCCTCTTCGCATCAACGCGGCCGCAAAGGGTGAGGTGTTCATGGCCGAGTTGCGGGCGACAATCCGGATGGGCCGGGAAGGTCTCATGCTGGCCTCGATGTCATCCGGGAGCATGACCGCCAGATACCGGTGTCTGCAGGCAGACATCCGGGTGCGCTCACTCACCGTCCAGGGGGGGCGAACGATGATGTCTTGTGGTCCCGCCACCTGCCAGCTCTCCTCACCAAGGGTTCGGGTCTGGACCGGAGCCTCATACTCTTCCATCCGCCAGAACGGACCGCTCCCGTTGCGTTCGATACGGGTGCCGGGCTCCAGGCTGACCGCGCCAAACCGCAGCAGTGACAGAGTATGCCGGTTCCGAGGATGCCAGATGCCTTTCCGATGGCCGCGAGCTGGATACTGCACACATATAGCTGAATCATCTACAGACATTCTTCCTGATTATTCGATATTTTATTTCATAGCAAGCATTCCTCTTGCAACCCCATGAAATGGATAAGATATAGATGAACCCTTCGCAAATCTGGATTCAAACCTCACGGCAACCGGGACCGGTAGAAACATGCATGGCCGAACTCGGTGCGGCACTGACGCATCTCATGCAGGAAAACAACCGGCAGGATGTGGAGGTCTTGTTCTCTTCCGGCGTTCACCTTTTGCGCGAAACGCTGGAGTTAGGTCCAGAACAGATTCCGGCCCGGGGATACCATCTTCGTCTGCGGTCTCAGCATCCTGATACACCTGCGGTTCTGCGAGCGTCCATTCCGTTAACGGGCTGGGAGGGGGTGAAAGGCACTCCCTGTCTGAAGGCTCCGCTACCAGACGCAGTGGGGACCCCTCGCAGCCTTTATGCTGAGGGGATCCGCATGCCCAATGCCCGGAGCCGGGTCTTCCTGCCGCAGACCCTCGAGGGAAAGGATCCTCTCCGTTACTGCCGGGTACCTGCGGAGCTGATGCAAGGTGCACCTGCACAGAACCTGACCCTCTCTCTCTTGCCGAAGCAGAAATGGATTCATAACCGGATCCCGATTGCGTCTGCAGACCTTGATGAAGGATCCGTATTTTTGAGTGCGCCAGCCACCTATCCGCTTGCTCCCATCGGGTATGGCTGGTTTCCGGAAGGTCATGCCTGGATCGAGAACCACCCTCGGGATCTTACCGAGCCGGGTCAATGGGTTATGGACTATGTCGAGCGGACAGTGACCTGGTGGCCGTTGGCGGGCCAGGGACCGGATACGTCCGTCCGGGTTCCCGTCTGTACGGAGATGATTCGAGTAGAAGGACGGGTGGACAGAGAGGGTCCGGTGGATGCCTGTGTCCAGGGAGTGTCTCTTCAGGGACTGAGCTTTACTGAGAATGACGTGTATCTGTGGCCGGAGGATCATACCGGATTGGGAATCCAGCATGACTGGGAGTTATGGGATGCCCCGAGTGCAGCCCTTCGGTTCAGAGGCGCAGATGACTGCACGGTGGAGGACTGTACGTTTTCGCAATTGGCCTCTACCGCAATCCGTATGGATTTGAGCTGCAAACGGCATCGGATTGTGGGGAACCGGATTGAACATGTTGGGGGCGTGGGCATTCTCGCATCCGGATATGGGCCGGGAACGAAAGATACCAACCGTCATCATCTCATTGAGGGAAATGAGATTTCGTATGTAGGGGAATCTCTCTGGCATGGGGTGGGGATTTTTATTTGGCAGAGCGGTCATAATGTTGTCCGTCGCAACCGAATTTCGCATTGCCCCTATACCGGCATCGTGATCGCGGGGCGAATCACGTACAAACGGAACGGACGGGGACAGTGCTCCGGCACCATTCGATGGGATGAAATCGAGGTCGAAGAAGGCGCAGAGAAAAACTGGATGACTTGGTATGCCCGTGAACGCTATCAGCATGCCCGTGAAAACCTGATTGAAGGCAATGAAATCACCCGCGTTATGGAGATGATTGGTGACGGGAATGCGATCTATTTATCCGGTGCTGGCGGTGGGAACAGGCTGGTTGGAAATTATCTGCATGACAACGATTCGCTCTGCATGAACGCCGTGATTCGCTCGGATGATGATCAGCATGAGACGGTGATTGAGGAGAACCTGATCCTGCGATCTGTGGGGGAGGGGATCCTGATTAAAGGGCGATCCGATCTTCGGGGAAACATCCTGGTGGATTTACGCGCTGCGGATTCCAATGGACAGATCACGGACTACCTTCGGGGGTATCTGGTGGTGAATGGCGGAAGCTCCATGGGGTCTGTCATCATGTCCAATCAGTGTTACGCCACGCAGGATCTGAGCCCCTTTCTGAACTTCGGCGGCCGGGGAAGCCATGGTCCGGTAAATGAGGACAACGTCCACCTCGCAGACAATCGCTTCGAGGCCCTGAGCGATGACATTTTTCAGCGCCTCAACTCCGATGTCCCCCGTTTCGATCTGTCTGAGGAATCACCGGTGACCCAACATGAGCCATTCTGGCCCCGTATCCGGATCAAAGAACATGCAAGCTGGATCCGGGAGGATGAATAATATGCCGAAGCCGGACATGAATATCCTCCTTATCCTTACGGACGACCAGCGCCATGACACTATCGGGGCTCTGGGGAATGCCTATGTGCACACCCCTCACATGGACAGCCTCGTTGCGACCGGAACAAGCTTTGAGCGTTGTCACATTATGGGTGGGACGGTCCCTGCCGTCTGTTGTCCCAGCCGGGCGATGTTGCATACAGGCCGTGACTTGTTTCGAGTGCATGAACACGGTCGAGAGGTGCCTGATGATCACATCCTGATCGGGGAGCATCTCCGGGCACATGGGTATGCCACGTATGGCGTGGGGAAATGGCACAACAGCCGAAAAGCCTGTCATCGAAGTTTCACGGGTGGCGGAGCGCTCTATTTTGGAGGGATGGCCAATCACTGGAAGGTCGATTACAACGACTTTGACTCTTCGGGAGCCTACCCGGAAGAGGAACGGGTGCGGCATGAGGGGATGCATTCCACGGATAGGTGTACGGAGGAGGCGGTACGCGTGTTGCGGGATCATAACCCCGAACAGCCATTCTTTCTGTCGCTCAATTATCTGGCGCCGCATGACCCGCGCACCATGCCGGAACGCTATGTGAAGCGGTATGAGAACACCCTTCCACCCGTGCCGGGAAACTTCTTGCCCGCTCACCCCTTTGACAATGGAGAATTGCGTGTGCGCGATGAAAAGCTGGCCGGATTTCCGCGAACACCGGAAGAGATACAGCAGCACCTCGCAGAATACTACGCGATGGTTGATCATCTGGATGAGGCATTGGGGCAGGTTCTGGCCGAATTGGACCGAACCGGAATGCGGGAAGACACCCTCATCATTTTCAGTGGGGATAACGGGTTGGCCGTGGGGCAGCATGGTCTGATGGGGAAGCAGAGTTGTTATGATCACAGCCTGCGGGTTCCCTTGATTTTTAACGGCCCCGGGGTGCCGCGAGGAAAGATGCGTAGGCAGTTATGTTACCTGCACGATGTGTTCCCTACGGTCTGCACAGCACTCGGGTTTGCGTGTCCCTCATCTGTGACCAGCCGCGACATGTGGAGCACGGTGGTCCATGATACTTCGCACCGCTCACATATCTTCGCTGGCTACAAAGACTACAGCCGCTCGATCAGTCGCGATGACGGGTGGAAGCTTGTGGTCACCACCCCCAATGCGATCGAACTGCACCGACAGCTTTTTTATATTCCCGATGACCCTCTCGAACAATTCAATCTCATCAACGACCGTGATGCTCCGGCTGATCTCCTTGCCGATTTGCAGCGTGAGTTGATTGAAACCAGTATCGCAGAGGAGGATCCCTGGTCCTTCCGCCAGGAATTCATGAATCGCGTCGGGGTGCCCCGTTCAACATATGTCCATCCACACTAATCAAGACGACAACCCAATTGGAGAAGTAGAATGCATATACGGAATAAACGAAACCGACTGGTGTTGCTGGCGGTGCTTATGCTGCCCACCATGTTGATGGCCAGTTCGAACATGAGTGACGGCATCATCCTGAACATCACGGAGGAGGGCAAGGTTCATATTCTGATTACCTTCCAGCCCTATTCATCGTTTCAGGGCATGCGCAACCGGATGATCCATGGACCTGAAATCGACTACGAAGCCTTTCTCCGGGAGTTCTACGCGACAAAAACCAGCAAAAAAGAACAACGGGGACTGGAGCGGGAGTTGTCACGAAAACGGGTGGAAACGTCCTTGCCTGGATATGCGAGTGGGTTTTATGTCCCGCATGTATTGGCGGCAGACCTTCGCAGCAGTCGCTGGCCGTCACCGATGACCACCTGGATTGATCAAACGCCGGTGACCATCGCGCAATGGAAAGCCGCAGCCCGGCCCGGGATGAGAGTCTCGATTATGGAAAACGGGGCCTTTCATTTTTTGGCGCTGGTAGTGCGTGGACATGGCAACCGCCTTGGGTATGTTGTCCGTTCTGAGCAGGATCAGTTGGTCCTGAAGCGTCCACAGGGGGGCGGAGGCCGGGAGATGTACCCCAAAAACGGAGTGACACATGATGTGTTTCCCCCTCATCGCATCGACATCGATACCACCATCGAAACGGTGATCAAAAAAGACGGCCGACTGATTTCATATGCACCAGGGGTGCTCAACCCGGAAGAATGGGTCCTGGTACAGGCTCCACGGGTACATCAACGGGTTGAGCTTTTACCGCCTAACCACGGTGACTGGAATGAGCGTGTGAATACCGTCAAACCGCATTCCACTCGCGCGAGAGGGTTTGCGGATTTTACCTTTGCCAGTTCGTATTTCGGCGTGATGACCGAGGACGGTACCCGGGTGGCAAAGCAGAACGAGGCCGACTGGCGGGGGCAGAAGGGGCGTGACAATGATAAAGAAATCAAACCGAAACCCAATGGGATCCCCAATGCCTATGACAGCGTGCTGATTGCCGGTGGGCACGAAAAGCCCGGACCGGTGGTACGGGCTCACTATTCCAAAGGTGGGACCCCGATCCTTGACGGGATGTACACGGATGCCTGGCCTCAGGAAAGTGAGTGGAAAAGCCTGTTTCGTACAGGACGGATTTTTGTCGCGATCACCCGGCGGGGAAGGACCCAGCCGGACAAGTATCTGATCACCAGCGATGTGCCCTCAGCGTGGGGCGTGATTACCGGTATTGCCGGCAACGAGGTCACCGTTGACATGCAAAAGCTGAGCCATGTAGTTTCCGGAACCCAGACCATCACCATTGATCCGGATGCAACCTTTCACCACCTCGGGCAGAACGTCGACCGGAACCAGGTGCTCCAACAGGGTAACCTGATCAAAGTCTTCGCCCCTCGACCGCAAACCATCCTGGTGAATGATGGGAACGATCACCTAATCAGCACGGCTCTTCCGTGAGTGAGTCCCAGTCGGAACCTCTGCTCTTTCCGAATGCGGCGTCCGGGGTCAGGTCGTTTTTGTCCTCTTTGCCCATGCCATCATGACTGGCCGGGAGAGCCTCCGCTCCTTCAGGGAAGGGGGGTGTGTTCCAATCGGAGTCGGATGAACTGCAATGCATCCTGACTGTTTTCGATGGGGATTTTTGTTCTCACCGTGACGGTCTCGGCATCGCCATCCCGAACCGGGGTGCCGATTTGTTCAAAGATGCTGGATCCGGATACCCAGTTGTCTGGAAGCACCAGGGATTGATTCAACTCCACAATATAGGTGACCCCCCCCGCGGTGTACGACTCCGCGGCCTCTCCGATTCCAAGCGCAATCCGCCGGAAGGTGATTTCCAGATGTGTGTTCCCCGCAATGTCCACGGTTCTCATTTGGGGAAGCTTCGGCGATACATCCTCCAAACGTCCAAAGACCTGATGTGCATACTCCAGCCCATTGATCACTCCATTTCCAACCGCATCCTGTTCGAAGTCCCGGACGTCAGTGGCATATGGGAAAAAGGCCAGATTTTTCCAGGAATTGTAGCGTTGAAAGGTGCCATCCACGGTGACGGTATGCAGGGCGGCATCCGCCATGTCCCCGTCATGCGCAATCAGCACCACTTCGAAGTCCTGTTTCCGTCCGAACGTAATTTCGGTGTTCCGTGCTGTGGGGTTGGACACCACAGGTGAACCCGCGATGGTGAGGACCCGCCATTCGTAACTCAATGAATCTGACGGTGTTTCCGGATCCAGGGCGTTTCCGGACATGGGGAAGGGATAGCGGAATTCGGCATAGGGTCCGGCGGTGAGTTCCACCTGGGCTGCGGTATTACCGGGAGAGCCCGTGGCGACGTGGACGGTCACCGGAATGGTTTCCGAAGCGCTCGCGTTGCTGACGGCCGCTTCCAGATGATAGGTCCCTGCCTGCGAAAACAGAACCCGGGTGCCGAATGCACTCTCATGTGAGAACGTGGCGACTCCGGGGCCCGTGACGACACTCCAACTGCAGTCAAGGTCTTCCACCAAAGGCATGACTTCCAACCAGGTGCTGTGAGACACATCTGCCAGATTCACCACGTTCGCTGCTGGCCAGACGATGTCGGCAATGTCCTGTGAATCCAGAACGGATAGTGTGTACAAAACAGGTCCCGCGACCTCGACATTCGGACCTTCCAGCACTGTAAGTTCCAGGGTTTCCAAGGACTCGGTTTCCCCATCCGCGACGGGTGTGACCGTGAGGGTTGCAGAGGGGGTGCCCGCCGGGATCTGCATCATCCCCATGCCTGTGAACGGGTCATAGGTGGAGGCTCCGCTGATGATGACATCCGCACCGGCTCCCACCCGGTCCACCGATCCCGAAAGCTGAAACGGAATCGTCATCGCGTTTGTGTTCAGGTTGTCCCCGGAACGGGTCAGGACAAACCCACCGGCGACAGGACCGGATTCGCTGGCCGGCCCCGTCACCGTTACCAGGTAGTGGTTACGGGAATCCCGGGTCAGCGTGAACGTGCTTTGCGTCTGGGCACCGGTGGCATCCTCCACCGTATAGGTGATGAGAACCTCCCCTGTGTCAGAGGAGGCAGGGGTATAGGTCACCCTCCCGGTATAGGCCAGAGTGGTTACACCGTTCTGTGTGACCGGCTGGGTTTCCAACAGCAGGCTTCCCTGACCATTATGGGAGGCGGAAACCAGTCGGAATGCATTGAGGAACGGACTGCTGTGCTCTCCCTGATCCTGAGTCGTGTTGATCTGGGAGGGTTGAAGCTGTCCGGTCCCCTGATCATTCAGGAGAAGATTGACGGTGAGTGGACCGAGTTCAGGATGGTAATCCGCCTGGTCTGTCGTGAGGACAGCGGACTCCTGTTCAACGGTCACATACACGCGTGCGGTATCGGTCAGTCCATCATAATCGTTGTTGTACCCGGAATCCCAGATGGTCGCCTGGAGTTCCACCACGCCTGACTGTGCCGGCATGGCTCGGAAGGCAAACAGGTCCCGGTCTCCGCCGGCTCCATTGGAGGGACGGTAGGGAATGCCGGGGGTTCCTCCGGTGAGATTCCCTCTCACTTCTGTACTGAGAAAACTCTGCTCCAGAAGATAGAAAAGGACCGTGCCACCGGCTGAGGCCTGGACGTGGATGTCAATGGCTCCGGGACGGAATCGGTTCGGCAGCGCTTCTGACGTGATGCCCAGATCATCGATCCGTACCATCATCGCGTCCCCGGATGGGATTTGATCCCGAATCCCCACAAAAAACTGTCCTGTTCCACTGAATCCTCCGATCCCATGGGGAATGAACCCTAAGGTGGAATAGGAACGAACCCGTGCTCCGGATTCATGATGCTGTTCCAGGGACATGCTGGCCGCAGCAACGGAGTCAGCCGATACCGTGAACATGATCCGGTCCTGGCGGGAGCCGGAGGTGCGTCCTCCCTCCAGATTTTGATGCAGGAAATCGGGATGTGAGCTGCTGATGGGGAGATGTACCCCGGAGAAAAACGCCGCCAGGTTCGGAGAGGCAAAAGTCATAATGTCCCCCTCCTGGTCGAGAGCTGTCCATAGAACGGCCCCATTGCTATCCAGCCATCCGGCCAATCGGCGTGTTTGTTCTTTGCGGCGGTCACCCGGAAGTCCCAGGGTCACCTGCATACTGAGGGGACCCTCGGTGTGGAGATTGTACATTTCTCCGGCGAGAAGGCTCACCACCTCCTGTTCGGTTGGCTGGCTGTTGAGCATTTCAAGTCGGAGGTCGTCTCCCTGGTGGGATAGAACCGCCGGATTGACCACCGCGCTGTCGTTCCAGTTTGCCGAGGACTCGTCGGCGGATAACACGTCCCAGATGAGGGGATCCGGATCCCCCGCATCCAGAAAATCATCGTAGTACTGGACGTCTCCCGCCGCGGAGAGGGGCGTGCTGGTTCCCGTCAGACCGGAAGGGGCGGTTCCGTCAAATGCCACCACCTGATAGACGACCTGATCTGCTGCCGGAGAGAGTTCGTAATCAAACCAGTTGCGGGTCCGCCCGTCCACGTCCTTCAGCGTTTCGGTTGTTCCCCCCCCGACTGAACGAAGAATTCTCCAGTGGATGGGATTCACTCCGGTATGCTGCCACTGGATTTCTGTTCGGTGGGGGGTATCCCGGATGGCGGTGACAACGGGTGCTGCAAACAGAGCCGGAAGGACCCGGACGCCCACATCCCCTTTGTGAAGCCATCCTTCCCCGCCATTTCCAGTGTTCCCGCGAATGCTGTAGGAGAACCGGGCATTGCCTTCAAATCCTGGCGAGGGCGTGAAGCGAATGTCGTCTCCAATGAGTTCCAGGGAACCCGAATGTAACGGGTGAGGGGCACTGACCTCTTCAAGTGACATGCCCGAATTGATCCCGCCTCTGGGCGTCGCAATGAGGTCGTTGGTTAATGGAGAAATCACAACCGGAGTATTGGTTGTGGTCACGGCCTGATCATCCACCGCAAAGGGAATTTCGGAAGGATTCCGAAGCGGGGCGGCTCCTGACAGGAGATTGAATGCCGCCTCGTCTTCATAAATGTCATCCGCCGCGGTAAAACCCGACTCAACCGTGCGGAAGAAATCACGGGAACTGTTGGTGGAAGGATTCATGATTCCCCCACTGCTGTGATTGGAGCCCAGGTTGTGACCGCACTCATGTCCCACCAGACCCCAGGTAGGAGATTTATTGATGCTGGTACCGAGTCCGGTTCCGTACCCGGCGGTCCAGGCAACCCCGTTTGCGTTGGAGACACTTCCGATTTTGGCTGCGAGCGTCCACTGGTAGTCCGGTTGAAACCGATGGCTGGCGGCCCAGTTGGTGAAGGTCGTCAATTGTCCGTCGTTGGTATCGGGGCTCTGGAACACGGAGCCCTCGGTCATGAACACGATTTCCTGGATCTGCAGTCGAATACCGAGTTGGTTTTCATACATGGTGTGCATGAGGCCGGTCAGGCTCAACCCCTCTGCGGTCATGCGGTTCAGCGTTCCGGGACTTTCATCCCCCGCATCCTCATACACAAGAAGCAAGGTGGCGTTTTTCAGAGACGCATCGTAAGCAGGCGGATAGGGGATGGGCTCATCGGTGAGAATCAATTCTCCTGAAAGGGGGTCCTCTCCGGAAGAGGCCTGCATGGGATGTGAGATGGAGATATGTGCCGGCAGTTTCTCTTCCGAAAGACCCCCTCCCTGACTGGCAAAGGCCCCTTCATGATGTGCGGATGCCGCACAATGGAGCCGTGGGAGTTCCCGTTGACCCACGAAGGAATCGCTTTCCGCATCTCGCCGGACATGGACAACGCTCCCGTGCCTTCCCATGATCATCGCGGCCAATTCGTCTCCAACCAGTGCCAACGAGATCCGTTCATGGAAAGTCCCCCCGTCCGCGGGCCGGCCTTCGTAAACCTGGATGGTGTTCTCCAGATGACGGTCCTCATCGAGGGTGACCTGAAAAGACTCCGTCAGAACATCCAGGGGCTGAAACACCCAGGATTGTGAGGGATGTCCCTGAACCTGCACATTCAGTGCCCGTCCACGTTGAAGTGCTTCACGGAGGTCGGAATTGGCAAGTGCGGGGACTGTGGGCACCTTCTCCCGTTGGGGGTGCTGGGAAAAGGGAATGCCGGTAACGGAGGGGGCCGCAGGTTGCGATCCGGGGCTGTGCCAGGTTCTGGTCTCGGGAGTGTCGGAATCAGCCCGGGAAGGGAGTGGCAGACCGTGAGAAGCTGGGTGAGCGGCCGGAGAGATCGTTTCCACCTCCTTCTCCTGAAGAGGAGGCACCCATAGAAATGCTGTGAACATCAGAAGCAATGGCCCCAGGGAAACGAAAGGGAGCCGGGATCGAATGCGGGAGAAAAATGAAGGCATGGGAGAGAGGAAGATGAAAGGCTTTTGTCGGTTGAAAAAGGACTTCATTACAAGCGAAATGTCATTTTCTTCTCTCTTTTTTCCCGGCATGTCCAAGTCAGGGGCGGTGTCGGGCCCATACGACGCCGGACCGGATTGCCCTTGATTCAGAGACCGTCACCACCTGGGGGACAGTGACGTCCATCGCAGAGCGAACCCTGACACTGGAGGCTCCGCAGATCGAAGGCGTTCCCGTTTCCGGACAACAAACCTACACCCTGCCGGATGATGCGGGGTTCTATTTTCTCGGGCGGAAACTGACTCCCGAGGAGCTGCCGACGTATCTGAAAGCCGGGGCTCTCATCCGGGTGTATCCGCCCAGACCTCAGACCCTTCAGGTCGCAGGATCATAGTCGACGGGGTTGCCGGTTTGCGTGTGCGAAACATGGATCTTCCCCTGAGCAGATCAGAAGACCACCGTTGAAAAGTGTTGGGAGGCGTAATTGCGGGCGAACTGACTGGGTGGCTGCCCGTATTGCTTGTTGAACAGTCTGTAGAAATGGCTGATGTCGCCGAATCCGACTTCGTAGGCGATTTCAGATGTGGTCATGTCCGTGGTCAGCAAAAGCCGTTTGGCATGTTGGAGTCTCTGCTGGTTAATGAATTGGGTCGGGGTCTCATTGAAAGCCTTTTTCCATTGACGGCAGAGATGTTCCTTGGATTTTCCGGACAGATCAACCATGGCGTTCAGACCCTGCTGCAGGTTGGCGTGATCCATCATCTGGATGCGCAGACTGCCAATCCATGGGGGGCCGGAATTGGGCGTTTCCTTTTGCGTGAGAATCAGGGTCTTGAAGGTGTGCAGGATGGCCTGGGTGGAGATAAGATCACCTTCCGCCTCACAGAACATCTGATACAGACTGTCTATCATGTTCATTTGACCATGGGTGAACTGAATGGAAATCCGTTCGGGTACATCCCCAAACCAAGCGCCTTCGGGTTTGAGGGTGTCTGTGAGGAGTGATGGGTCAAAAGCGAAATTGTGAATGATGATTTGAGGGCAGTTTACCGGCCATAACCGATGCCAGTCCTCCGCAACAATCGCATGGCAGGATCCCGGAGCCATGGGGTACTCCCTCCCGTTGAATTCATGCATACCGGTTCCTTTTCGTATCCAGAAAATTTCACAGTAGTCATGGGTATGCGGAGTACGGATTTTACCAACCTTGTAATGGTAGACTCTCCAGGTTGCTCTGGCATCAGGAGGAAGGAGGTCGCGCAGTAAAAATTTCATTGCTCTGATGGTAAATCGATTTTCTTTCCGGAAGCAAGAAACGGTGGTGGCAAAGATCTTTGATCGGGATGGTTGTGAGGGGCAGGTGGTATTGGCTGTTCCGTTCTACGCAAATGAATACAGGGTAGTATGTTCCCGGATACATTCATCTCGCATCAGGGCTATGAAGTTTGGAAGAAAGTTAGTGGAGATTTGATCACCCTTCTTATGCAAAATTCCTCTTGAAGGTTTTGCTCCTGGCGGAGGCTGGCTTCTTCATATTCTGACGTAATTTTTTTGTTTATGTCAATATTGTCAAAAAAATAAATCAACGGGGCCTAAGAAAATGGTTCTTTTTGAATATATAATTTAAACGATTATCCCGATTGGATTCGAGTAGTTGTATCAAATAAAACCAATGCATATTGTCTGTAAATAGTTCACGTTGAAAATTATGAAAAAGATCAGAATCGTTTTGTTTTTATGCACTCTCTGGGTGTCTGTTGTGACCGCTGAGTATGTTACGGTGCCGGATCACCAGCCGATACAGCCCGGGGAGCATCCCCGTCTGTTGTTCCGTAAATCCGATCTGCCTGAGCTTCGCCGCCGTGCTCAGACCCCAACGGGGAAACGACTTGTTGAACGACTGAAAGCCACCCTCGGTGGTGGTGAGGCGGTGCCTGGCCCCGGTATGCGGCACTCAGCGAAACGGGCATACACGGAGCGGGTGGTGTTACCCGAAGGTGCATACTCCGTCTCGCATGCGGCCGGTTTTGGTATGCTGTATCAATTGACCGGTGACAAAAAATACGCCGAGTTGGCGAAAGAATGCATGGAGCTGGGCTTCGCCCAGGTGCGTGACCGGGATTCGTCGGCGCGCTATGCCATGATTCTGGGCGGCGGGCAGTTACGGGTTGGACCTTCGCTCGCCTGGACCGCATTGGCGTATGACCTGTGTTACGATGCCTGGTCGCCGGACTACCGGAAGAAAGTCGCTGATTTTATCCTCAATTACAATGTGGATCATTATCATTTCCTGGATGCCTCTGACAAGGAACGGAAATCCAAGAAGAAAAACCGCTATTCGACCTCATCGATGGCACAGAGACCTGCACATCATCCGAGTTCGAATCATTTTGGTTCGATTACCGGTGGCATTGGCATGGCCCTGCTGGCTCTGTATCAGGACCCGGAAGTCGATCGTAAAAAAGTCGCAGAACTGTTGGCGGCGAACGAAAAACACACGGTCAAAGCGCTTAATGGCTTTGGCCCTCGAGGATTTTTCTTTGAAGGACAGGGGCCATCGCATATGGGGGCGTATCCTGCGATGGTCAGTTATTTTCAGGCTCTGCGAAATGTGATGGGGCGGGATTATATCAGCGAAAACGAACGGATGCAGTGGATCAGTCTGCGCTGGATTGGCGAAGTGACCAACGACCAGAAAGGAGTGCCGGTCTATCTCGCTCGGCATGAAGCGATGGGACAGTCTTATGGGAACGACTTATTACTGCCGGACGGTTCGCTCAGTGGCAATGGCCGTTTTTCCCTGGGTTTTGGTTCGTTGCCGGAAAAATATCATCCCTATTTTCTTTGGTCGTTTGAGAACTATTTTGCCCAGGTGGATCAGGGCCGCCTGGATACCCGGAATTATCCGCACTTAGCGATTTCCGCTCTGATCAACTGGCCGATTGGGGTGGCGGCCCAACATCCGCAGGGCATTTTCCCGACGGCCTACCGTGATCAGCAATTCGGTCATTACGTCTTCCGTAACGGCTGGCATGGCAATACAGATGATATTGTCGTTACCGCTTTCACCGCCAAGCAGGGCAGCACCCGAAGGAAGCCCTGGAGCAAGGGAGGTCTGCCGATTAAAATCCGTGCATATGGCAAAAAGCATGAAATGGAGCTTGGCTGGAAAGAGAAGAAGCTGAACGAAGTCGATTGGCAGCAGCGCAACCAGACCACCACGGTGGCCTTTGACGACGGGACCCTGCTGGCAACCGATTTCAGTGGTCGAAGCAAGACGGGCGGGATTATTGTCATGCGTCCGGGTACCCGTAGCTGGAAAGGGTTTGACAGTGGTTATTTCGGTGAATTTTTTGCTCAGCATGCCAATGGGCTGGCGGTTCTGAGTATTCAGAAAAATCACATGCATCCAAAACTTGAGGCGGATGGGGATGGCGTGCGTATTGGCGGTCTGCGTATTACAGTGGTGGGTGACCGCCTGAAACTTGAAGGCACCAGCACTGCCACGGAGTTGGTGGATTCGTTTGCCATCCGCAAGATCGACCCGAATTTGGATCAGGTGTCAGCCGAAACCCTCAGGCATCCAGGCCGGCCGGATGCCCTCCTCAGTTTTGATTATCAGGATTTTGAACAGCGGGGGATGGATGCGTATTTCCGTGAAGCATTTGGCCGTACCGATGCCTCATGGGCCTTTAATTTACGTCCCGAACATCTGCGTCCAGGTGTTTTCGGTCAAGCCTACCCCATGCGTCCACGCAGCAACCCTGAATCGATCCTGCCGGGTGCGGACCCGAAAGTTGACGCAGCGATCGAACATCCCATGGGGTTTACCGGCATTCTCACCGGTATTCTGCTGCCTGACCATCCCGACTGGAATTTTGGTCCTGATTCACAGACTGTCACTTTCTGGCTGCGTTTCAATCAACCCCGTTCCGGTGCGTCCATGCTGCTGGAACCCAAAGGATTTCATACCTTTCACATGGGCTTTCATGGGGGGCCAACCACCATGATTGGCGGTGCCTACGGCAGCCTGAATGCTCCTTACCCGAATGATACGGACTGGCACCACATTGCCTTGGTCTATGACCAGCAACGCCAGCTCGTCACTTATTATGTTGATGGTGTCTTAACCGGTCGTGCCAAGGGCAAAGGCAGGAATACCGAAGCCAGGGGACCGACAGTGATTTCCGGCCGTTGGCCGAATGGCAAACGCTTTCCAGGTATTGCCACCGAAGGCGACATGGATGAATGGGCCATGTACAATCGTGCGTTGACGGCTGGTGAAGTTGCCGCTCTGCATCAGGCCGCCGAGCAAGGCCGTTCACTGACGGAACGTCCGGTGAGCCGTGATGGGGTTGCGGCGTACATCGATGTGGATAAGCCGGTTGGCGCCGCACCGCATGCGGTGGCGTTCTCGGCCGAGCGCAGCGCGGTGATTGCTGATGGAAAATGGACGGCCGGTGGCACGTATCAGTGGGATTTTGGTGATGGAACTGCCGGTACGGGCCGGACTCTGTCGCATACCTATCAACAGGATGGCCGCTATATAGCAACCCTCACTGTGAAGGGGGCGGATGGCAGTATTTCGACGGCACAAAAGGAGATCAACGTCTTCAACCGCCCGCCCGTGGCTGATATTGTACAGGTTGCCACCGATGAGGGGGGCTTTACTTTGGATGCCTCGGGATCGTACGACCCTGACCGAGGTGCCTTGACCTTTGCCTGGTCCGCGATCGGTATCTCATCAAGCGGACCCACGTTGACAGTTGAAAATCCACCTGCCGGCAGTCATGAAATTACCTGCAGGGTGACCGATGAGCACGGGGCCACCAGTACGGCATTTTTCACTGCCAGTATTCTCGATGACCAAGGGTACCGTTTGCCGGAAAATCCAGGCAATGTCGTGCCGGGATTTCATTACCGGGTGATGAAGCTGCATAAACCGGTACAAACCAGGGAATCCTTTACCAGTGAAAATGTGTCACGACTCACGGAACCGATGCACAGTGGTATCGTGCATGATCTGTCGTTCAATGGCGTTACGGCTGCCGGAGTGCAAAAATATGTTTTGTTCACTGGTTACGTCCGTATTCCCCGTGATGGGACGTATACCTTTATGCTGGATGGGGTGAAACGTGTTCGCTTTGACATTGGGAATGATTTTTCAATGCACAATGCAGGTCTGCATTCATTTCTGACCCAGCCGACTGAACAATCGATCAAATTGCGTAAGGGGCTTCATCGCTTTACCTTTTTTCATCCGGCCAATGTCAAAATCAAAGCCAAATCCGGTCGTCCGTTTTTTATGAGTCGCCTGCGCTTCAAACATGAGGATGGGGAGCATTTTGTGTTGTCAGGGCAACGGGTGGTGAGAAGTCCATTCGGGCCTAATGGCCCCGGCAGCGATTGGGCCGCTCTGCGGGTGCCGGGGGATCCTGAGCCGGAAGCCGCCGGCAATCACTCTCCGACGATTTCATTGAAACAGGATCGCATTGCCAGTATGCCCGGTGCGCAGACTGTGCGTTTGACTGCAGAAACCCGTGATGAAGATGACGATGCTCTCACCACCGTCTGGTATCTGCCGGACGGAAGTCGTGTGGCCGGCAGTAACCAGGTCACCCGGGTATTGACCACCGGCAGCTATGTGGTGGAAGCTGTGGTGGAGGATGGCCGCGGCGGGAGTACACGGGCATCGACCACGATCAATGTCGCCGGACCAGCGGTTACGCCGAGTTTGAGTTTCGATTTTGCTGAATTCAAAAACGTTGGTGGTACGATGCCGGGTGAAACGGTTGGGATCATGCCCTCGGCAATGTGGAATCAGGTTCAGGCCACCTACAGTCGGCAGAGATCCAAAGAACCGGTGATCCAGGTTTTCCCCCAATATGGTGAGAATATTGCCAAGGGTTTTGGCCTCCACCAACAGGTATGGCTGGATAATACAGGCCAAAAAGTTCCGCTGACGATCCGGATGCACATGCCGGTCAATGGTAGTGTGCGTGGTCTTTCACAGGTGCACAACAGCAGCCCGGTACAACGTCTGATGCGCCATGGGATCAGCACCAGCAAGATGACCATCGAAGGCGTGCCGTATCAACACTATGACGTGATTGTTTACCTGCTTGGTGCGGCTGAAAAAGATCCGCCTCCAGATGTGTGGTGGCGAACGGGGGCTCCGGGCGGTAAGAAAAGGCGACGTGTCTATGGCGAACCGGTGATCAGTATCAATGGTCAGCAACAGACTTTTGATAACACCATCCAGCACCACCGTTGGAGCGGAAACCTGAGTGAACTCAGTGACGACAATCCAAAGGGTAACGTACTGTTTTTCAGCGGGTTGAGTGGCACAGACATGACCATGGTGCTGACCGGTGGCCTGGTGGCCGGCTTTCAGATTGTGGAAGCACCATGAGAATACGGCAGAAAACCATGGAGAGAGGAGGGGAGCGGTGTTGCAGGGATTCGAAAGGGAAGCGGATCACCCGAGATAATCTACTCATTCAATCTAATCATCAAGGAGTCCTTATGCGTTTTTCTCAATTCTTTTTTTGCTGGATGTTTTTCCTGAACATCCGGGTGTCTGCACAGCAACCCGTACAGCCGGTCCGCGAACCGGTCGGCGATGTACAGGCGGCTCTGGCCACCCTGCGTAACCGTGAAACCGGTGGGGGTTTACTGGTCAGTATTGGTTATCAGGATGTGGACAGTCTGTTGGCGGTGGGTGCGACTGGCCGCTGGTTGGTGCAGCATCTGGATGTCACGGCGGATTCGGTGAATGCGGTGCGCAGGCAGGCGTATGAGAAAAAGCTGACAGGGTTGGTCACCGCCGAAAAGCGGGCCGATTTCCACCGTTTGCCGTTTCGTGGCCGTCTGGTTAATGTGCTGGTGGCGGATCTGGATGCCTTGGGTGGTCAGGCACCGACACAGGCCGAGTTGTTGCGGGTGTTGATTCCCGGCAAGGGAGTCGCGTTGCTGAGAAAGGGAGGGACGTGGCAACGGGTCATCCTGCCGTGGCCGGATACGTATGGCGAATGGACCCATCCCTACGGAATGGCGAATGGCAACCTTTTCAGCCGCGATACGGCTGTGGGGGTGCCAACGGGTATTCAATGGGTCGGGACGGGGGGACACCGTTTCAGCATTTCCTCTCTGGTCGGCGATGGTGTGGTGGTGCAGAATGATGGATTCCATTCCGGGTATTGGCGTGTCCAGGCTCGTAGAGCGGGGCCAGAAGTGTGGGAGAAATATGAAAAATTTGAACCCTTTCCTTACCGCAAATTCGCCAAACAACAGGGAGATCTCGGCGTGGTGGCCCGGGATGCGTTTAACGGGTTGCCCATTGCTCGCATGCCGCTGTTCACATCGGTTGGCGCGCGGCAAACCGATGTCAGCAAGCGCATCATCGCCGATGGCAAACTGCTGCTGATGCGACCGTCCGAGAAAGTGATTCCCTACAAGGGGATCGACAAAAAAGGCAAGGAGGTTGAACGCAGAGCCAAGACCAGCCTGATGGTGGCCTATAACATTCATACCGGAAAGCTGATCCGTACCTACGATCAAGGTCTCTATGAAGTGAATGCCGGTAAACGGAACCCGCAATCAAAGGGTATGTTCGCAGCCTTTTCCGGAAAAACCCTGGTGCAGGCCGTAGGCGAAGAGGTGGTGGCCCTGGACCTAGATACCGGAAAACGTCTGTGGTCCTTCAAGGGCACCGACCCCTATCATTATGGTGTCTCGATCAGCGATAATGGCGCGAA
The DNA here is from genome assembly GCA_002429065.1 of Verrucomicrobia bacterium UBA6053. Taxonomy (GTDB): domain Bacteria; phylum Verrucomicrobiota; class Kiritimatiellia; order SS1-B-03-39; family UBA6053; genus UBA6053. Next base: position 105,251 of record DIYN01000011.1, read on the forward strand.
AGTCTACGTTGCTGCGGGAAAAAAGGGCATGGAGCGTGTCCGGTTTTTTGGTGCGCGGGAGAGTCGGGTGCTGATTCAGTTGGACATGAAAACCGGGAAAAAAGACTGGGAGGCCGACATCCCATATGACCAGGTCAGCCAGATCATCCCCATTGCCGCCGAGGGCAAGGTGTTTATCAATGCGGTGTCCCATCATGGCTGGGCGGCGGATGTCGCGTATGTTGCGGCCTTCAATATGGCCGACGGGAAACAGGAATGGGTGCGCGGAGCGATCCGCCTCCAGAATACCAAGACGTTGGGAGCGCTCACTCAGGAGCAACTCGTGGATCAGTTGACTCCCCGGAAAAAAATCAAGAAGGGAAAGGAGACCTATACCGACGCCTCCGCATCGGCCATGATTTACAAAGACGGCAATCTGCTCATGGCCGGTTCGTATTATCTGATTCTTTACCGTGCGGATGATGGGTATGTGACCTACCGTCCTCAGGGAAATATGGGTTGCCAGCGCGGGGCCGCGACACCGGACTTGACCTACATCGCCAGTTATTCGTTTGCCGATACCGTTACCCACGAAAAAATCAGTTACGACGAAGTCGGTATGCAGCATCCTGACTGCAGTGGAGGCTTTGTGCCGGCACACGGGTTCTGGTTTGCTGAATCGACCAAGTTCTGTCAGTGCATCAATCAGATGACCTCGCAGTTTGCCATGAGTTCTGATCCCGTACCGCCGATGGTCAGCGAAACGGCACGGTTGACCAAGGGAACTGACATGACACCGGTCAACATACCGCAAGTTGCCGGCTTGGAATCCGTCGGTTTTCAATCAACGATCCTGCCGGAATGGGACCGAGGTGCCTATACCACCCCCGTTTTTGTGCACGGCATCTATCATACCTATGAACAGGGTTGGGGCGAAGCGTTGGAAGTCGACGGCGTGACCTATGCTGCCGAATTACATGCGGGTCGCATGGTGGCCCGGCGCGGAGATACGGTTTTGTGGAGTTATCAAGCCAGTGGTCGCATTGGCGATGGTCCGCTGTTGCACGATGGGGTGTTGTATTTCGGCAGCCGTGACGGATATTTGTATGCCCTGGATGCCGCGACCGGAGCCCCCAAATGGAGATTCCTGGCGGCACGGAATCACGACCGCCTGGTACATGCGGGCCAGGTGGAATCGGTCTGGCCGGCCACCAATCCACTGTTGCATGACGGACTGATCTGGGTGTCGGCCGGAATCCTGTCGACATCCGATGGCGGTCTGTGTGTATGGGGGCTGGACCCGAAAACGGGATCGATTGAATTCCGCAGTGTCTGGTATCAACCGTCGGTGCCGAATGAAAACGGCAAACACTTCTTCACGCATGGGAAGAAGCAGCAGGTGTTCTTTCTGAATTACATGGGAGTTCACGACGGGAAACCCTGTCTGGAATACTCGCACACGGCCGACTTCGGGGCCCAGCCTCCGTCCGGTTTGCGGGTGTTGTCGATTGACCGCAGGACGATGGATGGTCAAACCGTGACTCCCAAAACTGCGGGGCCGTGGACCAACCGTCAGTTTGCGCATTTTCCCTGGATGACCGAACGGGACATCCTGCGCAACCGTTTGACGGATCGGTCGGGCAGTTCCAGTGATTTGCCGACCTCCAGGCAAGCCCTGGATGCCCTGAACCGCGGGCAGCGTGTTCGAACCATTGTGATTCAGAATATTGGTAAAAAAGAACGGATTGATCTGATGCGCATGGTGCTTGACGCCGGCCACACCCATAAGCGGGCCTGGATCAATCCCAAAGGCAGTGAGCAGTAAAGGTTACGGATGCCTTTTGGTTGAACAACGTAACAGAGGAAATCATACTATGAAATCATTGACCACTCGATCACCCCGGCCCCGTTCATGGAATCTCCTCCTTGTCACAATGCTGTCTGTCCTGGCCTTTCCCCCTGCACACGGCCTTGAGGGGGGAAGTCACCGGGAAAAGGTGAATTGGGGTAAGGTGCCGAAACCGAAGCAACCGGATGCCCGTACCCGCCAGCGGGAGCTGGCGGCCCGGAAATCCGCGATGGAGGCGGACAAAGCCGCGATCCGTAAACGCCTGCAGACACAAGTGCCCGATGATGCGAAAATGGCGGAGCTGGACAAAAAACTGAGGGAGATCACCCGGCAATACGGATGGGTTCCCGAGCAGGAATTCTTTTACGGGATCCGAAGCATGGCCCCCATGCTGAACCGCCAGGAGGTGATGCCCAGTGGATTGCTGGATGCGTTTGTGCAGTTGAAAAAAGATCTGGAGGCCAGAGGGGTGGATTTAATCCTGTTGCCGTTGGTTCCGAACCCCCATTTTATGGCGCATGAACTCGTGCCGGGGATTGAAGCACATCATGAGTACAATCCCGGGTGGGCGAAAATGGTGTTGCAGATGCTGGAGGCGGATCTGGAGGTGGTGGATACGACCATGGAGTTCCGGAAAGAAGCGGGGAACCCGCTGCTGGTGAGTTGGGCCAACGATTTTCATACCGGAAGTCTGGGTCGTCAAATTGCGGCCCGCGCACTGGCCGAGCGGTTGCAGCGGTATGACTTTGCCCGGGAACTTGCCCCGAACCGTCCAAAATGGAAACAGAAAGAGCTTTCGCGAACCGGTGCCAGTTGGCCGCAGCGTATTGCGGTGGTGAATAAAGGACTGCAGAGTACCAAATGGTGGAAAAAAGCCAACAAGGTGGATGTGATTCCCCCGGATGTGCCGCAGTTTCATGGGGGGCGTAAAACATTGGTTCCGGTAAACGGATTTCCCCGGGAGGCCATTTCCGCCATGCGGAAACGGCGGTTCAATATTCTGGAGGTCACCCTTCCCAAAGCGGAACGGGATGGTCTGCGCCGCACGGAGATCGTGTTGTTCGGTGACAGCCAATTGCATTCCGCTGTTTTCGGAACCGGCTTTCCCGAGATCCTTATGAGTGAAGTGGGAGGTGTTTTTCGGTGGGGAAGTAAATCCTGGTCAGGGTTCAGCCCTCCGGAAATTTATCTGGATATTGTGCCGGATTCCGGAACGCAGCCCCGGGTTGCGGTTCTGACGTTTTTACCCAAGTATTTCTGGTTGGATTACCGCAATGGCAACGTGAGGGACCCTGTCGGGAAATACAAACCCAAAGCCATGCCGGCGTTTTCCGGGAAAAGCGCAGTTCCGGGCGGTTCCGTATCCGCAGTGTCTGCCCCTGTGGAGGTGGATATCCTGATTACGGATGTCTCAACGAAGCCGACACAGGATGCGGAGAGTCTGGATTACGATGAGGCACTTCTGCATGTGGCAGCCCAGGTCACCAAAGGTCCCCTCAAAGGAAAAACCATCGGTCTCCGATATTGGATTCTTTATCAGGGTGAATGGACAAAAGCCGATTTGAGGATTCGGAAAGGCCAAACCTTTTCGCTGAAACTGGTGCCATGGGGTCAGGTCATCAAAAAGGACCGGAATCTGGGACAGCATCAGGTGTTTGATACGGTTGAGCAGGAGTTAACGGTTCCGATATACTGGGCGGTTGAAGGGGCACTTTCCCCTGCATTTTTGCTGAAATGATGTTTCAGGGGCGGTTGCCGGTTTCTCGTACTCTGTATGCAGTGAAAAATGGACACTCTTGTCCAGTAGAGACTGAAAGCATCGTTTTGTTTTTCTCTGGAGTTGTTTATCTTCAACTGACGGACCGTGGTGTTTTCCACTGTCCTCCTTCGCATCGGTATCTGTTGCAAGAGTTGATGTATAAGTAAATCACTCCTAAGAAGGTCAAAGTGAGAACTCTACAGGCTCTCCCCTCTGGGCTGATTTTCTCGCATAGGTTTTTCTCTTTTTTTCAGGTTAACATTCCTGAGGAGAGCCGGTACGCTGAAGGGATGTTTCGCGTTCGCACTATTTTTCTTTTGATGATGCTTGTTGCCCGGATACCGGGAGCAGCAGCAGGGCCCGGCCTTCCGAATCAGGCGTATCCCGGAAAGAGCGTGTTCGACATGCTGACCCGGATTGACAGCAACAGCAACAATGGCAGTGCTCCCCGTGGTCATGGTTTTGTCACCATGCACCAGGGCTACTTCATGGTGGTGTTTTCCAATGATGGAGGGGGAGGAAATGGCACGGGCGGGTTTTCGTTTATCAACCTCGCTGATCCGGAAAATCCAGTGAATGTGTTCAGGTCGGATACCACAGCACCGTATAATGACTCCTCGTCCTCCCAGTACGCAGGGAATATCCGTGAGGCCCATGGCTACAGTTTTTCCGGGAATATCTGGTGCATGAATACCAACCGGGCGGGTGGATCCGGCCTGCAGTTCTGGGATTTGAGCACTGCCACGTCCCCGGTCCGCCTATCGGAGATAGAATTGTCCGGCCTTTCCGGTGGGGATTACGGCAGCACGGCCTGGTGGGTGTTCTGGCAGGGCGGCCGGTATGCATATGTCGCAGGAACGACAGGGGGACTTTATATTGTCGATGGAACGGACCCCAGCAATCCGGTGGAGCTGAAACGTATTCCCACCGGGAGTCTGGGTGGATTCCGGGTAAATACCTGTTTTGCGATAGGGAACCTCCTGGTGCTGGCTCAATCCGATGGTGGAGGCATTGCCACCTTTGACATCAGTGACCCTCTGAACCCCACCTTGCTGGATCTGGAGAGCAGTTTTCAGGTGGGTTACAGCATGATGGTGAATGGCAACCGCATTCTCGGAGCGCATGATCCTGCCCGCGTGTATGACATCAGCAATCCTGGAAGTATTACCCTGGAAGGACAGGGCCCCAACGTCGCAGGAAAAGGGGGGTATGGAATCTTCAAGGATGGGAGCTTTTATTACGGCTCGTCTACTGCGGTGGTGAATCTGGATGTCAGTGGGACTCCCTTTACCTCGCTGGGGACCCATGCTCCCTCCGGCTTTTCCAATGCAGACTGGGATTTTGCCATTCCGCTGGGCAATCTTCTGTTTGCAGGGAATGATCACAACGGAAGTGCGCTGCTGGTCGGCAGTGTGACCGCGGATCAAACGGCACCGGAAGTCAATATGGTGAACCCGGCCAGTGGGGCCACTGGTCAGGCTGTGACCAGCCGGGTTGGAATCACCCTGACCGATCAGGTGCTGACAGAGTCGATTGATTCCACCACGTTCATTGTCCGCCCCCTGGGGGGATCGGCGATAGCCGGTACCTACAGCAATCAGACCGGCATTGTGAATTTCTGGCCTGCGTCTCCATTGTCAGCCAATACCACCTATGAAGTGGTGATCCCAGCCGGAGGGATCAAGGACCTGGCTGGAAACGGAGTTGGCACTACCTTCACTTCCCAATTCACGACCGAGGCAGGAAGCAGTGCACTGGAGCTGACGGTTTCATCGCCCGGTGTGTTTGAAGTGGGAGAGAGCGTCTCGTTTACCGCATCTTCAAGTGGGGCGAACAACCCGGAATACTCCTGGAACTTCGGAGATGGAAGTCCTGCCACTGCATTCAATGCGTCACCTTCGACCAGTCATACCTACAGTTCGCCCGGAAATTACACGGTCACCGTGACGGTTCAGGACGGGGGGCAGAGTCTCTCGGAGCCTTTCGCGCAACTGATTCATCTCCCCCTCACTGCGGAAGCCCCAGTGCATAGCTCCACCATTGTGTTTGATGGCGATCATCAGCGCGTTTGGATTGCCAATCCGGACAATGATTCCGTGACCGCGATTTCTTCTCAGACCCCCTTTGCCAAGCAACTGGAGATTCCTGTCGGTGATCACCCCAGAACGCTTGCACTTGGCCCCAACAACGAGCTGTGGGTCAGTTGTCAGGATGAGGATGAGATTGTCCGCATTCACCGTGGAACCGGTGCCATTCTCGGGCGGATCCCTCTGGAGTACGGGGATGCTCCATTTGCAGTTGTGTTTTCACCGGATCAGTCGGTGGCGTACGTCAGCCTTGAAGGACCCGGGGAAGTGATCCGTCTTCATCCAACCACTCACGCGAGGATAGGGGCCGCTCTTTCGGTAGGAGCAAAACCCCGTGGTCTGGCCTTAAGCGGGGATGGGAACCGTCTTCTGGTCACCCGGTTTCTTTCACCGGATACCCGGGGAGAGGTGTTGGACGTCAACACATCGACCTTCACGCTTCATGCCACCATTGGGCTGGCCGTGGACCCCGGCCCGGATCAGGAGGACAGCGGTCGGGGGCTTCCGAATTATCTCAGCACGATTGCCATTTCTCCGGATGGAGGCAGTGCCTGGGTGCCTTCCAAGAAAGATAACATCCAACGGGGTCATGCCCGCGACGGCCTTCCCCTTACCTTTGAAAGTACTGTTCGGTCCATTGCATCAAAGATTGATCTGACGACCGGACTGGAGTCGCTGAGTGACCGTGTGGATTTTAACGACCGTGATATGGCCTCTGCCGTTGCCTTCAGCCGCTATGGCAATGTGGTGTTCATCACCACCCAGGGGACCCAGACCGTGGAGATGGTGGATGCGTACTCCAGTGCCCTCCTGGGATCGGTCTCCACCGGAGGGCGGTCTCCGCAGGGACTGGTCCTCAGTCCGGATGGAAGCACATTGTTTGTTCACAACTTTATGACCCGATCTGTGGGCGTGTTTTCAGTAGGAGGCATCTGTGGCGGAAGTTGCGCGCTCAGTCCTGAGCTGGCGCAGATTTCCACCGTAGCCTCGGAAACCCTGTCCGCAGAGGTCCTGTTGGGAAAACAGGTCTTCTACAATGCAGCGGATGCCCGTATGAATCAGGATTCCTACATCAGTTGTGCCACCTGTCATCTCGATGGTCAGCATGATGGCAGAACCTGGGATTTTACAGACCGCGGGGAGGGATTCCGAAACACCCATACGCTGCAGGGGAGTGCGGGGATGGCACATGGCCGTGTTCACCGCACCGGGAATTTTGATGAAATTCATGATTTCGAGCATGATATACGCGGGCCGTTTGGTGGAGAGGGGTTCCTCTCCGATGCCGTGTTTCATTCCGGAAACCGAAATCGAAGTCTTGGCGGCAGCAAGGCCGGATTTAATGCAGAGTTGGATGCCTTGGTGGCATATGTCTCCTCCCTGAACCGCTACCCGAAGAGCCCCCATCGGAATGCGGATGGGAGCATGACACCATCCGCCATTGCCGGGGAAGCGATCTTTCAACAGCGGTGTACGGATTGCCACAATGGACGTCATTTCACCAACAGTACCTCCGGGGTTCTGTTCGATGTGGGCACTCTGAAGTCAACCTCCGGTAATCGCCTCGGCTTGACTCTGACAGGGTTGGATACCCCTGGTCTCCGGGGCGTCTGGGCCACGGGTCCCTATTTACATGACGGATCTGCAGCCACGCTCCACGATGTCATTGTCACACAAAACCCGTCGGATCTTCATGGGGTCACCTCGGACCTTACCAGTGGTGAGATCCAGAACCTGATCGACTATCTGAGGCAACTGGATGGAGGATCCGGCAGTTTTGCCCCTCAGTCCGTCACCGTGGACCCGGATCAGGACGGGGATGGGATGGAAACGGCCCGGGAGGAATTTTATGGTCTGGACCCCTATCTCCATGACGCCTCCCAGGATGCGGATTCTGATACGCTCACCCATGCACAGGAGCTTGCACTTGGGACCGACCCTCATGTTTCGGATACAGATGGGGATGGCCTGCTTGACGGTGAGGAAACGAACAGCGGGATTGATAACGGACCCTCAGACCCGGGTACCGATCCCCTCAATGCCGACACGGATTCTGACGGCCTGTCGGACGGGGAGGAGGTGGCAGGAGGGTCGGACCCTCTGGATCCGTCGTCTCCAGGTCTCCCTGCGTATCTGATCACGTCTGTCACGGAAACCAACGGACAGGTGGAGGGGGTGATCGCCACGATCGATACGGATGTGTACTTCGGAGAGGATGTGCCCGCCTTTTCGGACCGGGCTCATGAATGGAATGGGGGCGATGCCTCCGGGATTCCCGCGCTGCTGGACGGTGCGGAGTATATCCGTCTGGCAAATGACTCCCGGGGAACAGGCAACTACACGCTGACCGTGACCCTGGGCAGTATGGGAAGCCTTTATTTGTTATGGGATGATCGGGTGGCCCTGCCCGACTGGGTGACTGATGAAGAGGGACTTGATGTGACAGATACAGGCCTGGATGTTGGCTGGGACGAAGTTCCGGTCACAGCCGGGGCCGGACAGTCGATCGATCAGACCGCTTCGGTGTATCTGGTGCATGACACAGAACATCTCGATGCCACTGTTCTCGCAGCCGGGGCCTATGAGTTTTTTGAGCGTGGAGGTGGAGGAGGAAACAGCATGTATGGGATTGTTGCCGTGTCACATGATCGCGACCGGGACGGCATGACAGATGCGTATGAAACAGCCAACGGCCTGGATCCGGATGTGGCGGATGGTCATCTGGATTCCGATCTGGATGGTTCCTCCAACCTGGAGGAATTCCGGCGGGGCACCTCAGCGAATGATGATGACTCGGACAATGATGGACTCAAGGATGGGGAGGAAGTGGGGACAGATCCACTGATGGCCGACAGTGATGGGGATCTGTATTCGGATGCGGAAGAAAAGGCCTCGGGCAGTAACCCCACTCATCCGGGATCCATTCCTTCTCCACCCACCATGAGCATCCAGGCCATCACCTTTCTGCCGGGCTCTTCAGAATTGGACGTCAGTGGATTGGACATCCGACGCCGCTATCAGCTCTGGCGCTCTGTGGATTTGGTGACCTGGGAGCCGGTGTTTCTGAACTTCTCCCCGGCCTCTGGCACCGATACTCTGGTGGATCCCTCAGCCCCGGCTGGGAAGGCCTTTTATCACATTGTGGTTGAATAACCTGAGCGGGCGTTTCAGGGCTGCGATCGTCGGAATTCCCGGATCCCGGTGCCAGTTTCGGCTTTCCATTGCAGGCGGAACTGGCGGGGATCCCGGTATCCGCATCGCTCAATCACTTCCTGGCTGCTCAATGCCGGATCCTGCTGGATCATATGGGCCGCCCGTTCGATCCGGAGCCTTCGGAGATACTGGGAACTGCTGCAGCCCTCGGTTTTCTGAAGGCTGCGTGTGAGGTGTTCAGGCGTACAACCGGCCAGTTTTGCAAAGGAGGAGGTGTTGAATTCGGGATCATGGATGTGGTGAACCGCGGCCTGCATGGCCTCCCTCAGCCAGGCAGGTGGGCTTTTGATATGGCGGATGTTCTGATGATCAAAGGCACGGTTGATGAGAAGAAACAGGGTGTCGTCCGTAAGGCGGCGGGCCTGCCAGGCCGCATGCTGTGAGGTCCAGCGGGAGTCTTTTCCACGGCTCATTCTGGCCGGAAGATCCCATAGTGCGGGATCCCAGGGGCCGGGTAAAACCAGGGGGAGGGGGAGCATATGAAACGGGATTCCGGATCCAATCGCGGGGATGACGGAAAACCGCAGGTCCAGTATCCGGCTGTTCTCACCAAAGCGGACCCGGTACAGCATCCCGGGAGGCAGGAGCATGGCTTCGTCCACCTCTGCACAGTACCGGCTTCCGGGCAGGGTGAGATGGAGACTGCCGGACTGCACCAGAAACAGCAGCCAGTGATCACTCACCGGAAAGGTCCAGTTGGAGAAATTGTCTTTCCACCACGCTCCACGAACCGTGATGCCGCAATGCAGCCAGGCTTTCATCATGTCAGGAGGGAGGGGCATTGGAGCAAGAATGAATCAGATAACTGTCGAATCAGATCAGATATAAGCATATACTGAGGTTTGGCTCAACTCTATACTCCTCCCATTGCAACCCGCAGACCTGAATCCCAGGCTGCATGTCCTTCGGAGTCGTTGATGCCTTCACGTACACATCTGTTTCAGTTCATCCTGATGCTGGGATTTCTGCACCCCCTCCAGACCCTTCTGGCGAGTTCGAGTATTTTCGATGGGGTGGTGGAAAGGATCGAAGGGGATGTCATTGTCTTTCGCGGGCATCACCAACCCTATTCGTCTCCGCCTACGATGCGTGACTTTGCCACCCACAAGGATGGTGCTTTCAAATTACGCCGGCGGCCTCTGAACAGTTTTCTGACGTACTATATTGATGAGGTGCCTGTCACCAAAGAACAGATGAAAGCCTTCCTGAAACCCGGGATGCGAATGGCGCTGATGGCAAACCGGAAACGCTGGTATTTTCTGCATGTCACTGCCCGTTCGCAAGGGTCGCATCTCGGAATGATCAAGGAGATCGAGGGAAACCGCCTGACATTGGAGCGACCTCAGTTCCGATCCTCCACGATTCTGGAAAAGCCGGATTTGAATTTTGCAAACTACCCTCATCTGGAAACGGACGTGAGGATAGACGCAGATGCCGTGGTCCTGCGGGAAGGAAAAACCATTCCCTGGAAACAGGCAGGGTTACAGGCCGACCCGAAAGAGTATGCAATGGACATCAGCGAAGCGGAGCATCAAGACAAAGATGTACGGGGCAGGGTCAAGGGATTTGCGGCAAATGGAATCCGGTCACGGAATTCCCTCTTGATTCAGGCACCCCGTAAGAAGATGCGCGTGGAGCTGATCCCTCCGAATTGGGGAGACTGGGATGAACTCGTGCACAGCGCGAACTCTTCCGGTTATCCTGACCGGAAACTGCATGAACTCCTGTGGCAGAATCTGTCCCTCATCACGGGACCCTGGGAAACCAAATCTGCCAACACCCGTCCTCCAGCGGAGATGAAGCAACGCAATGGCGAGGAACGAATCGAAACATCCAAAGGGTTCTCTGCGTACCGTTTGGCTGGGCGATACCCCGGAGAAGGAGCGGAGTACTGGGCTCCCACCTACTGGAAGGGGGTGAACCCGATCATTGATGGCATGTATGCTTCCGAACTCAAAGGCCTGATGACCACCGGGATTACGAAACCGGGCCGAATGGTGGTTTGTTTCCAGCGGAGGGGACGTATCACCACGGACCGTGTCGCCTTCACCTTTGATCAGCCGGTGGCCTGGGGGATTGTGGAGAAGATCGAGGGAAACAGGGTCACGCTGGTTGCGCCGGACATTGCCGGAGTTCCGGTTTCCGGGAAACAGACGTTGGGGATTGAACCGGATGCCGAGTATTTCCATCTGGGTCTTGAGGCACCCAGGGAGTCTGTGTTGAAAAAAGGTGCCCTGCTTCAGATCTATCCGCCCAGACCTCAGCGGATTGTGGTGAATGGAGGCCAATAAGTTAAGATGCAGCTTGTGACATGAGTTCATGTGCGCGGCCGGGAAAGGACCGGTTGAAGTGAGGCAAGGTTCCCTGTTTCATTGACCGGACAGGCTCGTAGTCACGCTTCCTTCGATACAAGGTATCGTGGGGGCACCGCATAAAACGGGGAAGCTCTCACCGACGTTTGCCTTCGGCACCCCTCTGGATTTTTTCGGAATCTTCGTTGGGTTCTGAGAGGCTAAGAGGCTTTTCTCTGTAACGTCCCTGTTTCGTTTTTCTGGGCCGCGCTCAGACTTCCTGAAACTCCTCCATTCTTCCCCACAAGGTGTGTGTATGAAAGCTTTTTTATTCTTCCTGTTGCTGACAGCTTCCTGGATGCCGTCTTTGGCTCAGGACAGTTTTGGAGCCGGTGCCAATCCCTTCACTCTTGATTTTGTGACCTTCGGGAATGCTGGAAAAACCCCGCTGACACCGGGACGGCAGGACTGTACCACGGCCCCTATGGAGGGATGGGGTCATGGGCATGAATGGCAATGTTCAGGAATGGATCGAGAGCGCCTTTGACGGGGTCAACGACAGCGGAACCGAGACCCGGGTGATTCGGGGTGGGTTCTGGAGTACCCCGGAACTCGGGTTGCGCTCTTCGAGCCGGAGCAGTGGTGGCACCGTTGTAGAGAGTAACTTTATCGGGTTCAGGGTCGCCAGTGTGCCGGAACCCCGCAGTCTGCTCCTGCTGCTCTGCGGCTTCCTGTTGCTTCGTGGAGCATTTCGCTCTCGTTAAGGGAAGCTGCATTCAGACATGTGCATTCCCCTGTCTCAGGGGGAGGGTTCCGGGAAACAGGGTTCCCGGGGAACCCAGCTTCCTGATGGCCACCAGTCCAGATGTCCTGTGCCGATGGCTCTGGTTCTTGACGCGAGTTCTTTATAGTGATCAGTCTGCATGTAGGGGGGGATGTGGATGTCCACCGGATGGTCCGGAATCGATTCCAGATAGGTTCGTAGTTTGGTGCGAAGCTGCTGGTAGACCTCGGCATAGGCGGGGTCCTCCGCCAGGTTGACCTGCTCATCCGGATCAAACTCATGGTCATAAAGCTGGTCCGGAGCGAAATAATGCGGATAACATTCAATGGATACCGGCGGCTGACCCGCCTCGGTCCTGTCCATATGATTGGGTGCCTGATCGCGGATGCCTGTCTCCATTTCCTGCAGGACGGTTTCCGGAAAACGGGTGAGGATAAGTTTATACCGCCCATCGTAAATTCCCCGTTGATATCCGATGTTCAGGAACACCTCGTTCCGATCCAGAGATCTTCCTTCGGTGAACAGGGGCTTCAGGTCCTGACCATCTATCCGGCAGTCCTCCGGGATTTGTCCCCCTGCTGCCTGAGCAAAAGTTGGCATCCAGTCCACATTGAGAATGAATTCCTCCGTGCGGGTTCCCGGGGCAATGACGCCCGGCCAGCTTGCCGTCATCGGGATATGAATCCCGGGCTGATAACAAGAGCCTTTGCCGGGTTCCAGGCTGTGATCACAGCTAACCACCACCAGAGTGTGTTCATAGACCCCCAGCCGCTCAAGTTCCGCTAACAGGGTCCCCAACTGGTCATCGAGATGCATCATGATCAGGGCGCGGTCCTCCGGACCGTACCCCAATTCGGCACAGCGTTCCACCAATGCATACCGCTTCTCGGAGCCGATGGGTTCGTGATCCAGCTTGCCGCCCATGGTGTAATGGGTGTCCCGGACCTGTTCCTGTGCATAAACCCGTCCATGGGGAGCCGAGGTGGCGAGGTGAACAAAGAACGGCTGTTCCGGACCGCAGTCCCGCATCATGTCCACCGCATGTTCCACCATCCATTCCGTCCAGTGATAGGCGGCATCAAAGACGGGGAACTGTTCTTTGTTATCAAATGAAATCGCGCCCACGTCTGTGTACCCCGAAACCGCTTTGACATGGGCGACGGTTTTCGCCTGTAACTCTCTCAGGGCCTGATCGACCTCTGGATCGTCGAGGGACGCGTCACGTGTAAGGCAGGCAGGCAGATCCTCGTAAATCTTTCCGCCATTATGCCATTTTCCGAAATACCCGGTTCGGTATCCTGCTTCCGTGAGCACAGAACCCATGGTGGGGTTCTTCCCATCGACATCGGTATTAAAAAAAATCCTTCCCGGCTGTCCCTTGGGATTCTGATTCAGGTATCCGCTCCCATTACAGGCGGAGGCGTACCGGCCGGTTAAGTATTCATACCGGCTGGGGGTACAGAGGGCGGCTGGACAATACGCTCTGTCAAAGGTGATGCCCTCTCGCATGATGCGGTCAATATGGGGAGTCACCACTTGGTTGCCCAATGCCCCGAAGTCACTGAGATCAAGGTCATCACATTGGAAGAAGAGAATGTTGGGTCGTTTCATGAGGTTGCGTCCGGTTGAACAGGTAAAGAAAAGGAAAGCGTTTGGGTGTCTCCGGCACTCCACTCAAGGATCTCCACGTCCCCGGAGTGAAAGCAACAGCCAGGAAAAAGCCGTACCTTCGTGTCACGTATGGCCCGAAGATGTGCCTCAGCCTTCCCGTGTGCCCAGTAAAGGTCCACCTCCAGCCCACAGCGGGTTCCGGCCCCTTCGACGGATCCCTCGGGCCAGGCCCGGGGAAGGGCGGGCAACAGAGCCAGACGGTCTGCTTCACTCTGGATCAGGCATTCCTGCATGGCCGATGCGGTGGCAAACAGGGCATCCAATTGCAGGGTTCCCCGTTCCCGCTCCCCCCCTCCTAAGGTGAGGCCCTGGCCCCGCCAGTCGTCATGCACCGTGAGCAGGTTTGCCTGACAGCAGGTACGGACGAGTCGTTCAAGACAGGCCAGAGCTTCCTCTCCTTCGCCCAGGCGGGCGTGGAGGTGCGCCAGATGCACCAGGCTCCAGCCGGTCTGACTCTGCTGCCCCAATCGCAGCCGTGCGTTCAGAACCCGCCGAATCCCTTCCCTGAGTTCAGGATCCGGATTCACCGACGCTTCATCGCCAGGAAATAGCGGATACAGATGGGAGAGGTGCCGGTGGGCATGCTGATCGGCATGTTCCGGGTCAATCCATTCCGCGAGTTCTCCGGATGCGTTGTACCTGTAGGGGGGGAGTGAGGAGACCAGGAGGTGATAGACCTCCGGGACTTCCTGATTGACTGCCTGACAGGCGTTGCGAGTATGACGCAGTACTTCTCGAAGAATCGCGTGTTCCATGGTGGCATCCCGAGTCAGACGGCTGGGCCAGCCTGGCGGTTGGTTTTCCACGGAAATCGAGGGGAGGGCGTGAAACCATCCATCCTGGCCTTTGACGAGAAACTCTTCATAGAAGGAGAGGATTTCAAGCAGAAGGGGGAGTAATTCCTGCTCCAGAATGTCCGGATCTCCACTGAGAAGCCATGCATCCCAGAGATGGCGGGACAGCCAGCCCGCTCCTCCCGTCCACCCGAGCCATTCCGCCTGCTGATGAACTGAAAAGGCCCCCCCCTGCTGTAACGGAGCCAGGACTCCGCTGCAGTTAAAGATCCGGGAGGCGTTTTCCCGCCAGGAGGGCAGTGAGTTCTGAATAAGAGTACGCAAAGGGGTCAGCATCTCCGGCAGATTTCCCGCCACAGCCTGCCAGTGCATCATTTGCACGTTTTCATCATTGGTGTAGCACCCGAACCAGGGAGGGTTCCAGGTTCCGCTCCAGATCCCCTGAAGGTGGGGAGGAAAAGGACTCTCCGGGGCACATGCGGCGAGAAAGCAGCCTCGACTCATATTCCAGAGCTGTTGCCAGAGGCTCAATGGAACGAACCCGTCCGCTGCTTGTGCCAGTTGGTCCTCCATCGGAGTTGGATCCTCTTGATTTCCCAGGTCGAGTCGGCATCGGTCAAAATACACGCTCTGTCCTGTTCGGATGGTACCCTCAGGAATGGATGCGGCCTCCAGTCGGTCCAAAAGCTTTTCAAGAGAAGGGGGGGCTTCCGGATCCGCCTCTACGGCCATGATCAGTCCGGCACGGGAATCGGTGTGTACCTGCAGGGAGTCCTGCTCGAGTTGAGCTCCCGGGAAACGGACGGCGGCACACCATCCCCCCGGCCCATGAAGATAGTGCCCCTGAAGCCACAGACACTCCCTCTCCTGGCCGGTACGGATGTTGACCAGGTCTACGACCGGGACCCGATGGCCCTGCCAGCCTTCCGGATCCAGTCCCGGGTAGGTGGAGGCAATCCAGACCTGTTCGTTCTCTGCATTCACCCGGTCGAGAGTGAGATGTAGATGCAGAGGATGAGGGCCCTCTTGTTCCCAGAACATCAGGTTCTCACTGCGGTCCACCCAGGCTCTGCGCTGCCACAGACCTGCCCCCGGTTCCGTCCATGTCACACCGGCGATTCCCTGTCTGGGATCCAGATGCCGCCGATACCCGCAGGAGTCGGCAAGACCGCCTAGTTGGATGCGTATGCCTGCGGCAGGGTGACAGGAATCTGTACCGACAAACCGCATTCCCGCGTTCTTGCATCGCGTCAGCCACCGCAATTCCGCTTCCCGAGGCTTTCCCTCCCATAGCAACTCCCTGATCTCAGCCAGGACATCGGAAAGATCTTCTGGAGGGGGGCTGCGCCTTTCCAGAGGCAACCAGCAGCCGCTGTGACACAGGATGAGGCGTTCGCATGCCAGTCCACCGAACAGGAGCATGCCGCTTCGGCCGTTGCCGAGTGGGAGCGCATCCTGCCAGGAGCGCGCATGAGAACGAAAAGAGAGGGGGAGGAAGGTTCCGGGCATGAGGGTCGAGGCGGATGTTTACTCCTCAAACTGAACGGCGACCCCCCGGGTAGGGCGTCCGGTGTCGTAATCGAAATAAGGGGGCTGCAGGCCATTCAGGCGAACGGGACGCATGGCGGCATGCTCCCAGACATTTCGCGGGACGCGTCTCCAGGATCGATGCTCCCACATTCTCCCCCGCCAGGGGTCCTCGTGCTCATCCATCCAGGCCAGCAGCCGGTCATGCATGCGATCGCGTTCCGCGGCTGAGGCTGGATCCTCAATGAGATTTCGGAGTTCATCCGGGTCGTTCCCCAGATGATACAGCTCGTCAGTGCCAAGTCCATTCAGGACCAGTTTCCAGTCTCCATGAACCAGGGCGCGCATCGGCAGAAAGCCTCCGAATCCGTCGTGACCGACTTCATACCGGGTAAACTCCAGGAACGCGCACCGTTCGGCTTCATGGTCATCGTTTCCGACGAGGGGGCGGAAACTGCGTCCATCCAGACAGGCAGGGGCTTCAATGCCGGCTGCGTCCAGCAGGGTGGGGAGGATGTCCATGAGGCTCACGACACTTTTCTGCACCGCCGGCCCGCCTTCCGGAGAGACCACGAGCAAAGGCACACGTGCGTTGGCGTCGTAGGCCGTGGCACCTTTGGACCGCAACCGATGCGTGCCCATGTGGTCTCCATGATCGGAGGTGTGCACGATCCAGGTCGGCTGCCCGGTTTTGTCTGCAAGAGCCTGGGCCTTGTTGAGAACCCGGCCGATCTCCTCATCCACGAAGGCATTACAGCCCATCATCGCCGGGTTGTGAAAGGTACCGCTGGGTTCTCCTGAAATGCCGAACGGGCCCTCTGCCCATTCCTGTTGATGGGGAGGTTTGTTCTGCAGGTCGTCAAACGCGGAGGGACCAATGTCCCATCCTGCATCTTCCGCTTCGTATCGGGCCACATATTCCGGTGGACAGAAGAACGGGTGATGGGGCTCATCATAGCTGCACACCAGCAGATAGGGTCGGTCATCCTGTTCCTGTTCGCTCAGGAAGCGCAGTGCGTTGTCACTGATCCGGTGTGCCCAAGTGAAAGCCGCATCGATTTCATGTTTCTCGAAGGTCTCACTGCTCCAGGGATACAGCGTTCTCCACACCTTCACCTGTTCGGGGGTAAGATCCAACAAGTAGCGCTTTCCGTCGTACCAATAGGCCTCGTCCCAGCCATCCGGACAGCACCCGTCACCGAAGTAATCATGTCCGTCCAGATGCCATTTGCCAATGTACGCACTTCGATATCCGGCCGCGGTAAAATACTGTCCCATGTTACGTACCGTCTGACCCAAAGGCTGGCTGTTGGTGAACGCTCCAGACCTGGTGGGGGTTTGACCGGTGAAGAGTCCGGCTCTGGCTGGCGTACAGAGGGGGCAGGTGGTGTAGGCCTGTTCAAACCGGGTGCCCCGCGCAGCGAGGGCGTCCAGATGTGGTGTGCCGCGGTCGTCACCGGTGTAACATCCCAGGAAGCTGGTGGGTTGCGTGTCCGTGATGGTGAGGAGAATATTGGGCCGATTCATAAGGGGGCTCTTCCTGGAAGACTTCCTGAGGCAGGACGACGAATTTGCAGTTTGAGAGTTGTGTGTCCGCACCCTACAGCACCCGTACGGCCAGATACAAGAAGAGATGTGAAAGGGATGTCCCCGTGGCCGTTTGCACCCAGCCGGTTGTGCGGAGAGAAAGGGGGTGACATCAAAAATGTGAACGTTTAGATCAGATAAACGTGTATACATTTCGAGTGGAAATGAGTAGTCTATGAGACTTCTTGATACGTTTTCGCAACTGTCTTTATGCCAGTTCGAGTCATACCTTTCCTGATTCCTTCATGAAAAACCTCAACGTCATGCGTTTTGTCTGTCTGGCCTTCCTCCTCTGTACCACCTTGGTGGAGGCGGCCGGCGTTTCCCCGATCCAGTCCTACAACCATGCGGTCCTACAGCGGGGACTTCCCATTGTGATCAATGGGAGGGCCAAAGGGAGAAGCGGCGACCTCACGGTGACCTTCAACGGGGAAACCCGCACCGCCACCTACAGCTATCGGAAATCCCGGTTTTCGGTAGAATTCCCCGCCATGGAGGCAGGGGGGCCCTACATTCTGGAGGTAACCGATAACACCGGAACCTATCAGGCTGAAGACATCCATGTCGGCGACATCTGGGTCTGTGTGGGGCAGTCCAACATGATGTTTCCCATGACCAAGATGCACAAAGACGCCACCTGGGAGCCGGCGGCCGGTGACCAGTATCCTCTGGTACGGATGCCGGGGAAAAATGGCTGGAGAAAATCAGATTCAATCGATGTCATTAAACACATGCCGGGAACACCCTACTATTTCGGGCGTGAACTGCATCGGGAACTGAACATTGCCATCGGTCTGATCCCGGCTGGGGCAGGGGGAACTTCGCTGTGGGAATGGACGCCCACCGAGGTCCATGAGTCTGAGGAACTGAAACCGTTTTTCGAGGTGATGCAGTCCCGGGTGCAGTATTGGAAGGAGGGGCACCTCCCGAATAAGGCCGGTGTGAATGATTACCCTCCGGCCAAGGGATTCAGCTCCACCCGTTATCCTTACTTCCCGAAAAAGGGATATGCCAACCCGGGATTAATCAGACTGGAGGAGTGGGTCAGTAAACGGCCTTCACGGGGGATCGTATTCTGGCAGGGAGAGAATGATATCGGGATGGCGGCGAATTATGAATATCTCTTCCGGGCGTTGATCCAGCGATACCAGGCAAAAGCCGGCCGTGAGTTTCCGTTCTTTTTTATCCAGTTGCCCACGTATACAGACCAGCCGGGCGGGAAAACCAAGTATGACGGGATTGTGGGGCTCCGGGATGCACAGCGGAAGGTCGCCGAGACAGAGAAGAATGTCGAAATGGTGGTCACCTACGATATCTACAGCAGGGGCATTCACCCCGCGAAGAAGCAGGAGTACGGCATTCGGCTTGCCCGGGCAGTCCTGGGCAAGGTGTACGGAAAAGAGATCGATTGGATGCATCCCAAATTCGACCGAGTTGAAGCAAAGGGTCCGAAGCTGCTGGTTCATTTCAGAGACGTTGGATCCGGGCTGAAAACTCGGGATGGAACCGCTCCCCTTGACTTCACGATTGCGGGAACAGATCAGAACTTTGTCCCTGCCTCTGCGGTGTTGGTGGATGGGGATACGCTTGAGCTTCATTCACCCGATGTGACCGCTCCGGTTGCAGTTCGTTATGCCTGGCAGAATTCACCGAAGACCAATCTGGTCGGTCCCGGTGAGTTGCCGGTTTCTCCCTTCCGCAGTGATGACTGGGAGCTTTATCCTCTCCCGGAAGGAGAGTAAGACATGACGGGAACGGGTTCTTTATGGGGTCACATTCGCTTGTGGGTGAGGGCCCTTGTGGTGTTCCCGGCCCTCGTCCCAGGGTTGTTGGATGCGGCAGACAAACGGACTCCTCCCGGTGAGGTTCTGGTCTACAAGGAAACGCCCACCCGCACGCTTCGGGTCGGTGTCCTGAAGCCTCCCGGGTGGTCGGCAACGGATCGGCGACCCGCAGTGGTTCTCATGCATGGAGGGGGGTGGTATATGCGGAACCTGGCCCAGATGGAAGGCCCTGCAAGGTATTTTGCGGAGTTGGGGGCGGTGGTGTTTGTGGCGGATTACCGAAGTACGAAAGGAGACAAGGTGAAGGTCGGAGCTCTCCTGTCGGATGCCCGTTCCATCATTCGGTTTGTTCGAGGAAACATCGAAACGTTTGGTGTGGATCCTGACCGGGTCTCCGCTGGGGGAGCTTCTTCGGGGGGGCACCTCATGGTGTCCACGGCGCTGATTGACGACCCTGCGTATGACGATCCCGGTGATGAGACCTCAATCAGTTGTGTGCCGAATTTCTTTATCGGGTTTAATCCTGTGATGCAACGCAAGGAGGCAAAATGGTCTCCGGCAGATCACGTAAACAAAGATTCTGTTCCGGTTGTGATGTGCTATGGGACGGCTGACCATAATTGGCTTCCAACTGCTCAGGCCTATGCAAAAGCGGCAGAGGAAAAAGGGGCTGTTTGTGAGCTCCAGCTTTACGAAGGAGGCGGTCATGGGTTCTGGCGTTCGAAACCGCGTCAGGTGGTGAACCGGATGCTTCCCTTGATCTATGAACATGGCATGCTGGACGTGATGATTGCCGGAGAAAGTGGGGCACCGATCTCTCTCGAGAGCTTGGAGGAGATGCTGCCCGGGCGGTCATGGAACCCGATGGATGGCGGCACAATCCTGAAGGACTCCCTGATCACGGAGGAGGGGCCGGGACTCTACCGTTTGCGGGGGCGGAAAGAGGGGGCAGAGGACCGCGTGGCATACATTCAATCCTATAAACTGATCGATGATCAGGATGGCCGGATCACCGGGGAGGTCTCACGGAAGCGAATCACTGGGCAGTATACCAGGGCCGCTCCTGGAACTCCAATGCAAATCGGGGAGGGGGTAACGGAGATGACCCGGGCAGATCAGAGGGTCCATTATGAATGGAAGAGGGTCCCTCCGGGTACCTGGAGGGTGGAAGCCTTTATTCCGTTTCAGTGGAATGCTCATAAACAGGTAAGGGTGAAAATTGAAGGTGGAGAGGACGATCTGGATGTGAGAACGGCCTATGGAAACCGGCCTCCAGGGTGGGAAGGTGTAGGAGTGGTTACCTTGAAAACAGAGGGTTCCATCGAGGTGACAATCTATGGTCCGAAGGGGACGTCTGGGCGGGTGAAAGCGGTGCCGGCGGATGCGGTACGCTTTGTACCGGTTGTGACCGGTCATGAGATCGGAGACCCGAATTGAGACCCACGGTTTCCTGAGCCATTCTGTGGCGGCATCATGTAGGTTCATTTATAAAAATAGCACGTTTTAACCCTATTGCTGGTTTCGGAGTTTCAGGGCATGCTTCTGCGCATGAAACCTTTAAACCAACTTTTTATCATGTGTGATCAGCTCCGCCATGACTGGCTGGGTTGTCGGGGTGCTGAGCATGTACGTACCCCCAATATTGACAGAATCGCGGCCCGTTCGCGGGTGTTTACGCAGGCGGTCTGCAATTCTCCCGTATGTGCGGCATCCCGAGTCGGGCTTGCCACCGGCATGAGGCCTCATCGTCTCGGCGGTCTGGATAACTGGGTGTATCTTCCATTGTCCCGGCGCACCTATTACCAGGAACTTCGTGATCATGGATTTCATGTCGGTTGCGTGGGCAAACTGGATTTATCCAAGCCGGATCCGAACAACGGATCAGAGGGAAGGCGGCCGCTGACCTACGCCTGGGGATTCACCCACCCCCACGAATGCGAGGGGAAAATGCATGCAGGGCGTGGGTACCCACCCAACGGCCCTTACACCACCTGGCTTCACAAACAGAATCCGGAGGGGCATCAGGCCTTCCATGAGGATTATGCAAAACGGGTGGGGGCAGGCGCGGCGTCCTATCTGGAAGACTCGGTCCTGCCCACGGAGCAATGCGAGGACGATTACATCGGTGAAAAAGCCCTGGAGATGATGAAGGGCTTCACCGGGGAGTATCCCTGGCATTTGTTTGTGAGTTTTGTGGGACCGCATGATCCCTTCGATCCGTCCAGGGAATTTGCCGACAAATGGCGGGATGCGGAGATGCCTCCTCCGATTCCTGCGGAGCCGGAGGGGCGGCCCGCCCGTTACCGCTACCGCAAAGAATATACGCTTGAGACGCACCTTGAAGCCCGTCGTCAGTACACCGCATATCTGGAGCAGATTGATGTACAGATTGGCCGGCTTCTGGATCACCTGGAGGAGACGGGTGAACTGGAAAATACCGTGATTGCCTTTGCCGCCGATCACGGTGAGATGCTGGGGGATCACGGCCGTTACACCAAGGGCTGTCAGTATGAGTCCTCTGTCCGGGTGCCACTCATGGTCTCCGCTCCGGGTGTCGAACCCGGAGAAAGTGATGCGGTGGTCGAACTCAATGACCTGAACCCAACGTTTTGCGAGTTTGCTGGAATTGATCCGCAACGCAACCTGGATGCGAAGAGTTTAATGCCGGTGTTGCAGGACCCCTCCGCTTCCTTCCGTGAAGCGTCGCTTTCCACTCACCGGAAAGCCCATGCGGTACGGACTCCGGAATGGAAATTGATCTTCGGGGATGACAACCAGCATGAACTGTATCATCTGGCGACGGATCCTGAAGAGCGGAAAAATGTCCTCAAGGAGTTTCCGGAGGTTGTGGAACGGATGAAAAACCAGTTTGTCCAGTTATGGATGGACGGGGGAGCCTTGCGATGAGTGTGGTATCCCATCCCGCGGAACATGATTTCCGCACAGAAGACTGGTGGGGCCGTCGTGACTGTGCACGTCAGCGGGCCCTTCGCAACATCGCCCCGATGCCGTTTGGCGCTGTGCCGATCGTTCGGGATGACATGGATGAATCCGAAGTCCGTAAGCATTTCCGATGGATGAACGAACTCGGCTTTAACAGTATCAAGCAGTTTATGACCTGTCCCCGCTGGCCGGTACAGACCCTGGAACGCATGGCCCTGGAGGAGGGGCTGTGCCCCTGGTGGTATGGTGAGGGCGGTTGGGAGGGGATGACTCCGGAGTTGTGTGCCAAACTGGGCCTCGATCCTGCGGACACACCGGCGGACCTGCGGAACGATCCCCGAATGCAGGACCATCAGCGTCAGGTATGGGCCTCCCGTATCGGCTACGAACGCATTAAAATGAATCCTGAACAGCAGGCCGGTTTTCATGACAACGGAAAACAGGAGCGGCCCGGTGCGAAGGCCTTCGGGGCGGATGCCTTGCTGCCGGACTGGGCGGTTCCGCATTTTGTGGCATGGCTGAAGTCGGCCTATGAGGATGATCTGTCCCTCCTGAATGAAGCCTGGAATACCGATGTGATGCGGGGCCCCAACAAAGGGGCCTATCGGTCCTGGGAAGAAGTGGAAACGAATCCATGGGTGGAGGAGGCCCGTGAGTATGGGCGGGTGCGGGATGTCCTCCGGTTCAAAGCGGCCATGAAGGCCGAGGAGGTTTCGGCCCTGTGTCAGAAAAGTCGCGAACGGGATCCGTGGGAACCCAATCGGGTCGGAGGGGAGATGGGAATTTTCCTCCCCTTTGCCAGTCGCGGAACGGACATGGAGCTGCTGGCGGATGCCATTAAGGAAACCGGCAGCTTTTATCCCTCTATTCATCTCTGCTGGCATTTTGAGGAAACCGAGTTTGAGGTGGCAAGGCCGGTCTACATGCAGGCGTCGATGATGGTCGACTGGAACAAGGGTGGCTGGACGGCTCCCTGGGAATCCACAGGAGGCCCGCAGCAGACTTCCGGCGCCAAGGCCATGCTGTATCCCGCGATGGCGGAGGAACAGCCGGGATTTACGGTGGACGAAGGGGTCATGACCCAACTGCTGCTCAGTTATCTGGCTGCCGGGTGTAAAGGGGCCGGCCTGTGGAGCTGGAACGCCCGGCTGGCAGGGTTTGAGGGCGGGGAATATGCGCTGTTGGATCGCAATGAACAGGTCTGCGAACGGACCCGCCGGGTGGGGGCCATCGCCAATGCGGCGAATCACTATCGGGATGAACTCTGGGCCTCTCTGAAAGAGCCCCAGGTGGGGATTCTCGTGGATTTTGACAACGAAGCCATCTGGGCGGCCATGAGCCAGCGGATGCGGACCCTGTTTAAATACCGGGGTGTCGAGGGCCGTATCGGTGCGGCCCGCGCCTGTATGCAGGCGTCCATTCCATTTGAGCACATCACGGGAAGAGATCTGGAGGCCGGACTTGCCGCGCGATACCCGGTCATCTTTCTGCCGTCGTTCCTCGGCCTGAAACGGAGCCACCTTCCGTTGCTCACCGAGTATGTCAAGCAGGGTGGACGGCTGGTCATGGACATGCCGGGTGGGTGTTATGACGAACGGGGTCGGGTGTTGTGGACCCGCCAGGGAACTCCCTTTGAACAACTCTTTGGCTGCGAACTGTCGGACCTCCAGTACAGCGGGAACAATGTAGACTGGTCGATCGAAGGCATGAATCTGTTCGGATATACGGCGGATCTGACCCCCACAACCGCGAAGGTGCAGGCATGTTATGAGCATGGGAAACCCGCCATCACCGAGAATTCTATCGGGAAAGGGTCTGCGGTACTCCTGGGATGGGAAGCGGCAAGGGCCTGTACGAAACCAGGCAACGCTGAGGCCGAGGATCGCCTGGCAACCCTTCTTCTTGGAGGGGCGGAACCGTTTTACCGATGCGAAGGGCCGCCTGTCTGCTACCGGCTCTCAGGACCGGATGCCGATCATTACTTCCTGGTGAATGAAGGAGAAGCCTCGGAAGCGAGGTTCACCCGATTGCCTTATGCGTATGCGACGGCTCTGGATGTCCTGGAAGGAAAAGAGGTCGACCTGTCAGCTCCCCTGCCCATTGGCAAAGACAACGGTCTCTGGATCCGGGCCGGGAAGTAGCGGTGCAGAGCCGTATAAACATGCGCGATCTGACACTATCCGTGGCGGCCGTGGCCGGGTAGGACATAACAAAACATCTCGTTCCCCCGTTTCCGGATCAGGAGAATCAGCAGGACTCCCATGAGCAGAAGCATCAGTGTGGTGGGTTCCGGCACGATGGGAACATCTGCACTGTCCACGGGTTCGAGCCCCGCTTGTTGATACTGCTGCTGGGTTTCCAATACCACAGCCCCGCTGACCGGAGTCACCAAATGGTGCTGTAGTGACAGTTCCAGCGCATCGGACTGGTCCGCATTTCCATCTGACAGGTCCGCTTTGATTTGATCCAGGATATACAACCGGAGGAGATGATCGTCCGTTCGGTGAGCATGGGGGGGAAACTGCATAGAGTGCGTACGTTCAACATGAACGGAGGTTCCGCTTGTAACCCTCTCAAGAAACAGGCGGAGATCCTCTTCGGTTCCGTTCAGGGTGGGGATGGCGTGAAAATTGGGGAGAGACCCCATGGTTTCAATCAGTCGATGGGGACCATGATGCATTTGATAGGAAAACAGTTTTGCCTTCGGATTCCTCTCTAATGCCTGTAGAACCGCGGCTGCAGAACCCAGCGGCCAGGGTTGCGGTCCATGGACCCACAGCACGAGATCTGCCTCCTGGTCCAGAAGTGCATCCCGCAGAGCCGAAGCATTCTCCTTCGCACCCTCGCACTTGACACCGGAGAGGTGGGAGAGCTCAACCTTCCGGGGGACATCATCCGCAACGAACATCTGAATGACTGTTCCGGGTGAAGCAGTTTCCAAGGCGGTTTTCACCGCATGCCGATGACTCTTTCCCGCTGCAGAACTGTCAAACACCACATTGAGCCTTCTGGCCACAGGGGCCGCATTCTGTTGGAACAGAATGCGCTGCTCAATCACACCGGATTCCCACTCGGTCGCGGCCAGCACAGATGTCGCCGTTTCTCGGATGGTGGTCGTCGACAGTTCCGGATCGGTCAGGTCATCTTGCAGATGATCTCCGATCCACACCGCATGACGGGTCTTCGCCGGGATGCGGAAATTCCGTTCAAGAAAAGAGGGGAGCTGTATATGTCGCTGCATGTCAGGTGTGATCGCCATAGGCGATGTGATCCCAATGCGTAGTTTCATTTCTCCATTGGACGGAACGGGAAAGCACTGCATGAGGATCCGGTCCGGTCCACTCGTTGTAACCAGAACGGGATCTCTCCGCCTTTGCACAACACGCTTATAGGCCTGTTTCACCTGGCTCCTCCCTCCGAAGGCCGCTTCACGGGGCTCCCCGTCAATCCAGAGGGTCAGCCGGGAGACCACGGCTCCTGCCGGTAACAGAATCTGGGCCCGGGCTTCCCGCTGATCGTGCCACTGATTTTCAAACACGAGCGTCCATTCCATGTAAGACGTTGCGGCCTCGACGTCCAAGGTCCCATCTATTCTGGATTCCTTTAAAGAAAGGCCCTTCAGTCGGCCGGCAACCACATCTCCACCCAGTTCGGGATCCCATTCAAACTCCTCCCCCGGATTGCGGCGGTTACCGATCCCGATGGTGGGGGAGGCACGGTGGTGAAATGCCTGTCCCGTAACCTGATAATAGCTTTCGCGTGCCTGCGTGAATCTGATGGGGTTTCCTCCCGTGGCGAGCCAGGTAAAGGGATCCATCATGAGACTGTTTCCCGAGTAACAGTATCGGTTCATGACCGAGTGATCTCCGAATCGTCTCAGGAGTCGAAGCCCCTTCAGGGCCGTTTGCGCATCATCTGATGACGCCATCACCAATCCTCTCTGGGTGAGATACGTGGGGGCGGAACACAGAAGAAGCAGCAGGGTTCCCGTGATCAACCCTTTTCCAAAACGGGGGATCGACGACAGTCCCGCTTCTTTTTGGAGAACGCTTCCTGAGCGGAGGACCGCGAAAAGGCTGAGGAGTGGGGACAAAGGGAGAAAACAAATCAATCCGATGCCAAAGTAGATAATGGCGACAAAGCCTATGATGGCGAGGGGCGTCAGTGCGGCAAAAAGGAGGCTGTAATAGATTGCCACGCTGAGTGCGAATCCGCCAAGGAAGCCCAGTCGTTCAAGAGAAAGAGACTTGCGCTTTGCGACCCATCGGGAGGCCATGAGGTTGAACCATGGGACCGTTAGGATGAGGAGTGCATGAAAAACCGTCGGGAGCGGATCTGCGAAGCCTGTACTGTAACACAGCCCCCCGACGGCTTCAGCGACCAGCGCAATGATGGGAAGAACGATTCCCATGAACCAAAACCAATTGGAGGATAGGGCGGGTTTGAACTTCTTCAGCACCCTGTTTTCTTCTTTCGGTCCCCAGTATCCCGGAGTAGGAGGAATGCCTTCTGCATTCTCATGCGCCACTCTGGAGACGGCTTCCTGGACATCCTGTTCGGTGAGGAGGTCCGTGTCCAGTTCTGCAAGTTTTGTTTCAATATGAGCGGCGTACTGCCGGACGTATTCATCTTTTCTGGAGTCTTTTCCCACCAGAGACGCCCGAAAACGCTCCAGAACGTGTTTCAACTCCTTTTGTGCAGCCTCAGAATAGTTCATGTTCAGACCTCCTGTCGTCCTCGCTTGCCGGCGAGTGATCCCAATACAAGCAACAGGTTCACTGTATTCCCTCCCGGCGGAATTAGCGAGTCTCAAACCTAAACCCGGGCCCTAATTGCCCCGAGGAGAGTTCTTGATCGTAAATACCCGTCGGGTCGGGTTGGAGGTCGGGAATCCCCAGGCAGAACCGCCGGTTACGTCGCATGATGAAGCAGATCGATGTGCTCACCCGGATCCTGCTGCAGATCAAACCACTGTTCCTGCTGCACCGTTCCTGTCCAGCTCACCCGTAGATGGTCATGTGTCCGAACCGCACGCCCCTGTTGTTCACCCCAGTCGACCTGGGCATGCAGGGCTTCCCGTACTTCGCTCTGAGAGGATGTCAGTAAAGGAACCAACGAATGACCTTCGAAGGCCACACCGGGATCGGGAAGGTCCAAGAGATCTACCAGCGTGGGGAATACATCGGTTTGATCCACCAGGGCCGGGCAATGGACACCATGACTCTCCGGTAGGCGCGGGTCTGCCACGATCAGGGGGATATGCGTGGACTCCCGGTAGAGGAAATTTTTAAACCAGAGTCCGTGTTCACCCAATTGGAACCCGTGATCCGCAGTGAGCACGATCACTGTGTTCGCAGCTTGACCGCTTTCCTCCAGGGCGTCGAGAATACGTCCCACCTGCGCATCTGCATACATCAGGGTGGCAAGGTAGGCCCGAATCGCTTCGCGGCGTTCTTCGGGTGGAAGTTCCCAATGTCCGCACCATTGATCCTTCACCTGTTCAGGTACCGGAGTGGTCAAATCCGGTTCTTCAGGAATCGTGATCTCCAGATCTTCCAGCGCTTCAAAATA
Source organism: Verrucomicrobia bacterium UBA6053 (assembly GCA_002429065.1). Classification (GTDB taxonomy): domain Bacteria; phylum Verrucomicrobiota; class Kiritimatiellia; order SS1-B-03-39; family UBA6053; genus UBA6053. Next base: position 133,090 of record DIYN01000011.1, read on the forward strand.
TTCCCTGGGCGCGACCAGCGGGACATGAGGGCGGATGAACCCGGCGGCCCACATGGCGGGTTGGGAGCCCTGATGGGCACGGATGGCCTCGATGACATGGGTGGCGACCCGCCAGTCGTGCTGCTTTTCATCTCCCTTTTCCGCCTTCAGCCAGGCAATGGCGCCTCCGGTGCCCGCGGTATGGGTGTCCCAGGGAGTTGCATTATGGTAGGATCCATTCGAATGAAGTTCATATCCCGGCGGATTGATTTTTACATCCCAGGAATGCGGATCATCATCTCCATCACCCAGTGCGACCAGACAGTCGGGGACCCCTTTGTGATAAAGTTTTCCCGCCCGCATGGTGTGCCATCCCTGCTGACGCAGGTATTGGGGCCAGGTCAGGACCCCCGGGAGTTTACCGCGCAGCTTTTGTTTCAGGGTGGTGACTCCATGCGTGTCCGGCATCAGCCCGGTAAACAGACAGGCTCTGCCAGGAGAGCAGATGGCGCAGGGGGTATGCGCTTCAGTGAAGGTTGTGGCCCGTTTCTGCAGTCTGCGGATATTGGGGAGTACCCGGTCCGGTACGCCGGCCATGCCGAAATCACCGCGGAGATCATCAAAGGTAAACAGGAGTACATTCATCATCTTAGAAACGTCGCAACATGTGGAGTGGTGAAGATGGAGAAGTATTCCGTGAGAGATCTAAATTGCCAAGAGGGTTAAAATGTATTTCTACTATCAAAAAGCCGATCATCGGATTCGTGAACCGTTACCGTCAACAGGTGCTCTGTCATGCGCCTAAGATTCCGGGATGTACGGATTCTCAACCCATGGACCCACGCATTCCGCGTGCCAATCACTGACCTCCTTCAACGTTATGTCCACCTCCCCCCCACGGGCCATGACCCAACCGTATGCACCCTTTCTCCTGCGCTGTTCCCGGGCAAAGAGGAAAGTGGATTTTCCGTTGGAGCAACCGCATCCCTGGGGGTGCTGGTTGCTGATTCTGGTAGAGGAGGGGGTCCTCCACTGGCAGTCTCAGAAACGGAAACGGTCGATCGGGGAAGGGCGGATTCTCATGCTTCCGCCTGCTTCACGCGGGAGTCTGGAGCCGCACCATCATTTCTGGTGCCGCTCGCTTGAGTTTGATCTGCTGTACCGTGACCGGGTGCGACATTACAAACAGTCCTGGAGACCTGCGGAACCTGATCAGAAGATTCAGCAGGGATTCCATTATCTCTTCGGCAAAAGTGCCCCACGGGTGATTCCGGGCCCCTTATCCGAAACAGTGCGTCCCCTGGTCAGGCGCATCACCAACCGCTGGTGGCGGAGTGATCTGGACTCCTTTCAGTGCAATACCATGCTGGCACAATGTATCGGTCAGATTCTGGAGTGGCATCTGGAACAGCGGGAGAACCGGGATGGAATGCATCCTCTTGCACCTGCAGAAGCCGCCGCCAGGGAAGGGTTCAGTCATGGATTCACGGTTCTGGATATGGCGAGGGCGGTTGGTATGAGTCGTGAAGCGTTCTCCGCGATGTATCGGGAGTGGAGAGGGCAGGGCCCGGGGACGTTTCTGCGGGAACTTCGTTATGAACAGGCAAAAGAGCTGTTGCGGCAGCCGGATTTCACCATGGAGTCCGTGGTGCGAAACTCGGGATTCCGAAGCCTGAGGACATTCTGCCGGAGCTTTGAACAACGGGAGGGGGTCAGCCCCGCAGTGTGGCGGAAGCGGCATACGGGTTAATGTCGCAGACCTCAGGCTGCTTTCGTTCCCACCAGATTCTCCATCCCGAAGGTAGACCAAGTTTATGTTGGCCTCGGGAAAGGAAGGGAGTATAGGGGCGGTATGGTGGAGATGTTATACACATGGCTGGACCCTCTGGGACTGCCGGACGAAGGAGACCGCGCTCTGGCGGTCGGAATCATGAGTGCGGCGCTGCTCGTGGTCTGTATTCTGGCAAATACTGTGACCAAGAGCCTGATTCTTCGGCTGGTGCATAAAATTGTCGCCAAGACCCGGATCACCTGGGATGACCAATTGGTGGAACGAGGTGTTTTCACCCGGCTGTCACACCTGGTTCCCGGATTGATTCTCTATTACGGTGCGCTGCTGTTCCCGGCAGACGGATTCACCAACTGGCTCCAGCGTATGGCACTGGCCTACATTGTGATCTGTGTGGCCTGGAGTGTTCATTCACTGCTGAACGCTGTGCATGATATTTACAAGCAGTTTGAGTTCAGCACCTCCCGTCCGATCACCGGATATGTCCAGACCGTCCAGCTTGCGGTGTGGATTGCGGCTGCGGTGTTTGCCATTGCCTCCCTGCTGAACAAATCTCCGGCCGGATTTCTGACCGGTCTGGGAGCCTTGAGTGCGGTCCTCATGCTGGTGTTCCGGGACTCGATCATGGGGCTGGTGGCCGGGATTCAAATTACCGCCAATGACATGGTGCGCATCGGTGACTGGCTGGAAATGCCGCGGTTCGGGGCAGACGGGGATGTGATCGATATCACCCTGCATACCGTGAAAATCCGTAACTGGGATAAAACCATCAGCACCATACCCACGCATGCCCTGATCAACGAATCCTTCAAGAACTGGAGAGGCATGCAGGAATCAGGAGGACGGCGGATCAAACGGTCTCTGATGATTGATCTTCAATCGGTGTCATTCTGTGACGACGAAATGCTGGCACGGTTTGAGAAAGTTGCCTATCTCAAGGACTACCTTCGCGAGCGGACCCAGGAGGTGGAGACCTGGAATCAGGAGCATCAGGTGGAGGGAGACTGTCCCATCAATGGCCGTCGCCTGACCAACCTCGGGACCTTTCGTGCTTATGTGGAGGCCTATCTCCATCACCATCCGAAAATTCACCAGGAGGGCATGACCTTTCTGGTCCGGCAGTTGGCTCCAACGGAAAAAGGAGTCCCGTTGGAAATCTATGTGTTCACCAACGACATTCGCTGGGTGGTGTATGAAGGCATTCAGGCGGATATCTTCGACCACTTCTTCGCCGCGATCCCCTGGTTCGATCTCAAGCTCTTCCAGACCCCCGCTGGTGCTGATGTCCGTGAAGCCCTGACGCCTCCTCAAGGCTGATCCCATGAACCGCTGGGTGCTCAGATTCTCGTTGGGCATTCTGGGACTTGTGGTCGTAATTCTGGTTCTGATCGGGATCCTGCTTCATCTGAATCAGGATCTTCCGCCGGAAAACGTTTCAGATGTTCTGGGTCAGAAGGAAGCGTTGCCATTCGAAGAGAACGCATATCACCTCATTCTAGGTGCGCTGTCGGAGGTGAATCCTCGACAGGTACATGAAGTGAGTGGAGCCGTGTATGAAAAGAAAAATGATGCTCAGATCCGGGTTCAGGAGATGCTCAATTCCCATGAGCCTTTTTTTCAAAAAATTGAGGCAGCGACTTCTGCACGGGTTTTTCAAGTAGATGTGAAGACCCAATTTCATTCTCTGTTTTATGTCGATGAAGCGGATACGCTGTACCAATTTAAGGTTCAGTCTGAGATGGAAGCGGGCGAGTTGGGAGCCGCGATCGAGAGTGCGGTCCATGCGATGAAACTCTCCAGCTTATTGCTTCAGGATCCGGAATCATTCATGACCCATTTCACGTACCTTCGTTTTCTTGAGCATAGCGGGGTGGGGTATCTCATGCTGATCCGGACTGGGAAACTGTCACTTGAGCAATTGCGTCGACTGCAAACACAACTGCCTCCAAAAGGCATTGCCATAGAATCGGTTCTTCCTGCTGCTCGCAATCAGTTGCAATTTCTGAAGCATCATTTTGAAACGTCAGCTGATGAGCCATCTTATTTTCCAATGCTATCCGGTTATAAACTCCATCCCAACAGGACGATGTCAATTGGACTAGAGCAGTATCAATTTCTCGTGGAAGTGGTTGAGGGTCATCGTGGCTACAAACAGTTTGTTCATCCAACCTTGGAGGAGTGGAGAGGGTTTACGTCCATACAAAAAATGATGAAGCCCAATTCGGTTGGCATGTGGGGTTTAAACCAATTTTTTTATTCATCGAATTTGGAATTCGAATATAGAGTCTCTGCTTTACTGGATGCGGTTCGATTATTGAGTGCCATCCGGATGTACGAGATTACAGAAGGAGGACCTCCAGAGGAACTCGCAGCCTTGGTTCCCACCTTTCTGGATGCTCTTCCAATAGATCCGTTCTCAGGCAACTCGTATCACTACGATCAGCATCGATCTGTGGTGTGGTCTGTTGGACCGGACGGTGTGGATCAAAGGGGATCCATTCTGACAACGTATTCCGGAGGAGGGGTTGCAAAACAGCACTCTACCGCAGAGGACCTTGTGTACTCCTGGAAAAAGACATTCCGGGAGATGGTCAAGGAGGCGTCCGCAATGGAGGACAAGGCCAAATGAAAAAACGGTATTGGATTCTTGCTTCACTGCTTGCGGTGCTGGGGCTGGTTGGCTTGATCCTGATGTTTCTTCTGTTTCACCTGAAACGGAACCAGGATATTGATCTGCCTGATTTTTCAGATCTGGCTCCAACCCGGCAACCGATTCCGGATGAGGTGAATGCGTACCCACTGTTATTGGAGGCTTCGGAGGTGTACGTTGAGGATGAACAAGAACGTTGGGCGGCTTATTACAAAGGTGGCGAACAGGATCCTGTGCCACTTTACCCCCTGATTGAATCGAATCAGGTGGCCTTTTCGAAGGTCCGCGAATCAACCCCTCTCTCAGGCTATTGGTTTACCATGGAGTATTCGTATGACTCCTTGATGCCTGAGTTGTCGGTTTGGATGAACCTCGGACGTCTGATGATGCTAGATGCGGAAAGGTCTCGTCTAGAAGGGCGGTATGATGAGGCGGCCCTACGCCTGATTGATCTGAACCAGTTTGGCCTGAAAGTAGGGTCCGACGGTGCCGCTCTTCACTCTCAATTGGCAGGCATCGCCATCAGTCAACTGGGGATACAACAAACAGGTGTGATGATTCGGGATCCGAACTGCCCTGTATCCGCCCTCACCAGGATGGAGGTTTCGCTGCGTGAAGGAGAACGGTTTCTGGATGGAAGTGCCGAATCATTACGGTCTGAATTTACCATGATAAAGACAATGTTTGAACAGCTTTCTCAGGAAGCCGGAAGTATTGAAGGCGTAACCGGGCAGCCGGAGAATCCCATGCAGAATGTTCCCTTGGTGTGGGGGTATATGTATCACCCAAACCGAAGTCTTCTGCTTGCGGCAGAGTATCTGCGCCCTTTCATCCGAAACACGAAGGAATTTCCGGTTCCTCTTCCACTGGATACCCAGAAGGATATGTGGGATGACTGGAACTCCTTAAGTCCGCAAGAGCAGGCAATCCGTCCAAACAGTATGGGCATGTTGGCGTTGGGGATTACTTTGCCGGCGGTGACCAGAGCAATTGATCGCACCGCTCAAGCCTATGCTTCACGGGAAGCCACCCGCCTTATGATCGGATTACGTTTATACGAATTCAAAAACGGAAACTTGCCTGAGACGCTGGAGGAACTCGTTCCTGCTATATTCCCGGAACTACCCCTGGATCCTTTTTCCGGCCTGCCGTTCCGATATGACCGGGAGCGTGCTCTGATTTGGTCCGTCGGTCCAGACCGGGTGGATCAGGGCGGATCTGTTTTGGATCGGTATGGAGATGCAGGTACGGATGCGGATTCAGTCGACCAGGTATTCTCGCTCCGCAAAACATTTGCAGAGTTGCAGGAGGACGCTCAGAAACAAAATGAAAAAGAGTAAGGCGTCGTCTCTCAAAGGGTGTTTTGTGTTTTTCGGCAGTTTGTTTGGGCTGTTCGTTCTGATTCTGATTGGCGTTCTTCTGGGTAACCGGGACATTGCCCCGCCGGATTTTTCAGACCTGGAACCCCGACGTACGCCAGTGCCGGAGCACGAGAATGCCTATCCGCTTCTCGTGGAGTCCGATCTCCTGCTGGTGGAGGATGACCAGGATCTCTTGGAGGATTTTCGAACTGGAGATCCGTATGAAAAGGATGATCTTGAAGCCTTTTTCACCGCAAATGGTCCGGCCGTCAACCTGCTCAGGGAGGCGGCCGGAAGATCCGGTTTCTGGTACGAGTTTGATTATTCGTTTTCCACCGTGATCGAAGGGGTGTCGGGCGCGATCACGCTTGCTCAGGTGATGTGCGCGCAATCGGAGTGGGAGTATCGCAATGGAAATGTTCAGGAGGCCGTGGCGCTTGTCTCCGCAGTGAACCGTTTGGGAGCCCTTATCGGCAGTGACGGGGCCTCCTTGATTTATCATCTGGTGGGAGTCGCTGTGGGGGAACTGGGCATGCAGCAGACTCGGAACCTGATTCGATCCGGTACCTTGGCCGAAGAGCAACTTCAGGTCTTGGCCACCTCTCTACGTGGGGGAGAGGGGATCCGTCATGGAGCGGAGGAGGCGATTCGTTCGGAGTTCACTGCCATAAAAGGATTGATGATGGGGCTAAAAGACCCCTCTAATTCCACTCTCTTTTTAAATCTGGATTCGTTCATTCTCATCGCACCAAAGATCCCTCTGATTGGGGGGTATGTGTATCATCCGAACGAGAGCCTGAGATTTCTTGCGGAAGAGTTGCGTACAGAATTAGAAGGACTCGACACTCCCTGGAATCAGGTAGCCGAACGCGATATGTACAAACGGCTGGAGCCCTGGGTTCACCCCAGTCCGGTTGCGTACTACCTCGGTACGAATTTTATCGGACGTCGCATCCTGATGATGCTGATACCCTCTTCATCCAGTGCAGTTGAAAGGATGTATGTTCATCTCGCTTCCCGGAGGGCGACACGTCTTTTGATTGCAGTGCGCCTGTTTGAATTGCGGGAAGGGCGGGTACCGGACAAACTGAAGGCACTGGTGCCGACCTACCTCTCAGAAGTGCCGGTTGACCCGTTTTCGGGCACCTCCTTTCAGTACGACTCTGCAAGGAAGGTTCTTTGGTCGATTGGGACAGACCGTGTGAACCAAAACGGATCGACTTTGAGTGGAGGTGCGCGACCCGCGAGTGACGCGACCCGCTCTCAGGACCAGGTTTATTCGCTTGGGAAAACGTTTGACGAACTCGTTCAGGAACAAGCGCGTGAGTAAGTGAGGGATGAACGGGTGGGACGCCGCGTTTGCCGACATTTCATCGGCAAGATTTAGGTATTGCTTTTCGCTATCAGATTGATTTCCGGCTTGATTCTCTGCTCGTGTCGACCGTACACTTCCTTCCATGAAGATTACGATTGATCCTGATTTGTGCACCGGGTGCGAAGACTGCACCGAGGCCTGCCCGTCTTTATTCAAGCTGGGCTCCAACTGGATTGCCGAACCCCTGCACGACAGCGTTCCCACGGATCTGGAGGGAGAGGCAAAAAAAACGGCTTCACTCTGTCAGTTTGAAGCCATTCTTATCTCGGAATAACCGGAGAATCGCGATGCTTGCCCTGGAAATCTTTTTTGTCTTGGTGGTGATCGGACTGGGTGTGGTGTTTTACCTGCAGCACAAGATCCGGACTGATGACCGTGGACATAAAGGGGATGCGGTGAAGTCAGCGGAAGAGATCCGTACCCATAAAGCAAAGTAAGGGTAGAGGCTTCTTTTTTCGACCGCGGACCACACGGACGTCGCGGACCCATGCAGGTGGAGGGAAGAGAAGGGTAAGGTAATCTGGGATGGAAACTCTTTCTCTTGAATGACCCCCTGGGAAAGCGTCCGCGTGGTCTGTGCTGTCCGTTGTTGTCCATTCTTCGTGTCCAGGTTTCCAGACCCGTAAGGCTCCGGTACTGTAGCACTGGTAAATTCCGACAACGGACCCCGCGGACATCACGGACCCATGCAGCTGGAAGGAAGAGAAGGGTAAGGTGATCTTGGGATGGTAACTTTTCTTCTTTGATGACACTGGCAAAACGTCCGTGTGGTCCGTGCTGTCCGTTGTTGTCCATTCTTCGTGTCCAGGTTTCCAGACCCGTAAGGCTCCGGTACTGGAGCACTGGTAAATTCCGACAACGGACCCCGCGGACATCACGGACCCATGCAGCTGGAAGGAAGAGAAGCGTGAGGTGATCTTGGGATGGTAACTCTTCTTCTTTGATAACCTCCTGGCAAAACGTCCGTGTCGTCCGTGCTGTCCGTTGTTGTCTCTTATTCGTGTCCAGGTTTCCAGACCCGTAAGGCTCCGGTACTGTAGCACTGGTAAATTCCGACAACGGACCCCGCGGACATCACGGACCCATGCAGCTGGAAGGAAGAGAAGGGTAAGGTGATCTGGGGATGGTAATTCTTCCTCTTTAATGCCCCCCTGGAGAAGCGTCCGCGTGGTCTGTGTGGTCCGTGGTTGTCTTTTCTTACGGTCTGGAGGACGCCTATCACACGCCCTGACGCTGCATCAGCTTTCGGGTGACCAGTCGTCGCGCTGCCCGGGTGTCGAAAATACCTACGGGTTTTCCGGTGCCTGGATTCCGGACAATCGTTTCCTCAGCCTCCATCTGACGCATCTGGTTCATCGCCTCTTCCAGCGGAGTGTCAGCCGTTACAATTTCCTGTACCGGCACCATCACATCTCCGGCAATCATCCAGCTCCAGATCTCCTGTTCCACAAACAGGGTCTTGAGAGATTGAAGCGAAATGACACCAGCACAGGTGCCTTCGGGATTTACGACCGGATACACCAGTTGATCGTGCTTGGACAGTTTCTCAAACACTCCGCCGAGGAGTTCGTTTTCTGCGACCAGTACGGGATCATGGTTCATGACCTCACCCACCGTGAGCTCCTGAATGATGTCCTCTTCTGTCACATTTCTACCCAGTTCATCGGTTTTGGTGATGGCATACTTCACACTGGCGGGGCCCAGTAACTGTACCGAAAGGGTGGTGGCGGTCACGGTGCTCACCACGACGGTGCCCAAATCCAGACCGGGAAGCAGCATCACCTCCGACAGGTGTTGCCCGGCCATCATGGATAAACCCACCGCAACTCCCCCCTGGGCAAAAAGACCAAACCCAATGTAGTGTTTCAGGACCGCCGGGCTGTGGGAGAGGGTGGCACCCAACCAGCTCCCTGCGTATTTTCCGATCGAGCGGAACAGCACATACAGCGCCACCAGTCCCCACATCCAGCCAGCTTGAGCATAGAGTTCCAACCGGGCCCCCACCAGCACAAAGAACATCACATAGATGGGGCCTGAGAATTCGCGCAGGGTTTTCATCATCGGTTTGCTGCGGCGGGGGGAATGATTGATCATCACCGCCCCCGCGGCCATCGCGCAGAGGATGACATCCAGATGAAGAGCAAAACACAGTCCCGCCAACAGGAAGAGGGCACCGACGACCAGAGTGAGGGAGCGTTCCACGCTTTTACTGTGGTGAAGCAGAATGCTGAGACTGAATCCGGCCGCGACTCCAATGATACTGCTGCCGATCAATTCTACCCCCAGGGTGTAGAACACCTCCATCACCCCACCGCCTTCCCCGACCAACACATTCGCAAGGCTGGTGCCCACAGCGTACAGGGCGAGGGCAAGGGCATCATCCAATGCCACAACGGAAATAAGTCCGGTGGTCAGCATGCCTTTGGAGCGGTACTCCCATAACACATCCAGAGTGGAGGCCGGGTCTGTGGCGGAGGAGATGGCCCCAAAGACGACTCCGGCCGCGATGGCAACCAGAGCTTGGCCGGAGACAAAGTACACCAGAATACCGGAGGAAAGGCCCACGAGAAAAAACGCCCCCAGACATTCTCCAAAAAGAATACCAATGAACTGCCGTCCATATTGACGGAAGGTTTTCGATTCCAGTTCCCCTCCCACCAGGAATCCGATCACCGCGAGGGCCAGATAACTGAATGGCCGGAGAGTCGGGAGTTCCAGTTGACCGATGATTCCAAATCCGGACTGCCCGATCAGCAGGCCGATGGCGATGTACCCGATCACTTGTGGAATCCGCAGCCGTTGAAACAGCCAAGCGCCGAGGATTCCGCCAAACACACCGATCCCGAGGATCAGGAGGATGCCGAGTTGTCCCTGATGATGGGGCATTTACAGGGCGCCGCGGATCATCGCGTACACGTCTTCCGGCGAGCCGGCATTTATGAGCCGTTCCCGGTTGTCCGATTCTTTCACGATTCGGCTCAGGACGGCGAGAAGCCGGACGTACTTGGACTGCTGGTCCGGACGTCCGGCCACCATGAACACGATCCGCACCGGCTGTCCGTCGATGGACTCATAGTCCTCCAGGGGGGTGCGGTTTACGGCCACGGACATGACCATCCGACGCACGGAGGAGATGCGGGCATGAGGAACGCCCACGCCGAGACCGATGCCGGTGCTCATCAAACTTTCCCGCATGAAAATCGCGGAATGAAGCGCTTCATAATCTCCCACTTCTCCGCTGGTGCCCAGTTGCTGGATCAGAAATTCCAGTACGGCATCCTTGCGTGACTCCTCCGTCAGGTGAATCCTCGTGGGTGAGAGGGCTTCATCCAGAAGGTGGGCACCGGGAAGACTCATGGTTATTCTCCTGCGCTTTTCAACGCCAGTTTCCACTCGGTTTCTGCAAGCAGGCCGATCACCTGTTCACTATTCTCGCACTGTTTTAAGCGGTCAATGACCTTGGGGCGCGAAAGCAGTTTGGAGATTTTCGCCAGCAGACGGAGGTGTACCATGTCGTCTTCCGAACAGATGAGAATAAACACCTGGGTTTCCTGATGGTCGTCCGCACCGAAATCGGTTCCTTCTTTGCAGATGCCGACCACCAGCGCACTCTGTCTCAGAGTGGAGTCCGCAGGCGTCCGGGCGTGGGGAATGGCCACCGAAGGGGCGATGGCCGTGGAATGGAGATTTTCGCGGTCGATCAGGAGTTGGAGGTATTTTTTTGCGTCGTCCACCAACCCACCGCTTTCCAGTGGCTGCACGAGCTGTTCCAGGACGTCAGGAACTGTACCGGCCTTGATATCGAAAATCATCAGCTCGGGAGAAACCAGACGGGAGACCGGCACCACTTCCGGAGCCATCTTCAGCAATTCAAACATGTTGTCCGTGTGCACATGCTGCATCCGGTTCTCAAGCCACTGGTCCACCATGCTGCGCATGAAGCGCCACTGGCTGGCGACTTTGGTTCCGGGAATTTTCCCTTCCCGCGCCATGCGGACCACAGTTTTTTCAGCCACTTTCAAATAGTTGGCCAATTCGGTGAGGGTCATGATTTCCCGAGGGGAGTTTTCTGCGCTCATAAATGTCCGTAAAAGGGGTTGTTGTCTGGTATAGTCCTGAAGACGGCTATGTGAGTGTGCTTTTTGTAACGAATATGCAAGCAAAAACCTGTTGGGGTTCTTGTTTGCGAATTGGGCGGAAAGCGGATACAGATTTTCGCTCGATGGAGATGGAAATTCAATTACCGTTTACCAGCGTTCCGCTGGTGATTACCGGATGGAAGATCTGGGGGCTTTGTGGTGCCTTTATGTTTACAGGAAGGTGGTTCGTGCAGCTCTATTACACGCGGAAATTGCGCAGGCCCACCTTTCCGATCGCGTATTGGTACATGAGCCTTGCGGGCAGCTTCATGTTGTTAAGCTATTTCATTTTTGGAAAAAACGATTCCGTGGGGATCATCAGCAACCTGTTCCCCTCATTCGTCGCCACCTACAATTTATTCATGGAACTCACCCACCGAAAGCGGAACCTGTCCCCTGAGTCACAGACATGACCGAGGCATCACGTGAACCGAAAGATCTGGCGCTGGAAAAACGGCGTCAGGAATGGGACTTGATCCAGCAGGCACGGCGTGGGGATCTCAAGGCCTTTGATCGGTTGGTCGGTGAGTATCAGGACCGGATTTATGGTCTTTTGTATAACATGACCAGCAACCGGGAGGACGCGGAAGATCTGGTCCAGGAAGTGTTTTTAAAGGCCTATGAGGCCTTGCCGCGGTTTAAGGGCAAGTCCTCATTTTACACCTGGGTCTACCGGATCGCCGTCAACCGGGCGATCAACTTTGTGAAAAAGCGGAAGCGGCGTGCCGGCCTCAGCCTGGATGACGTGGATCTGGCCATCGAGCGGGATCCCGCTCTGGTCCAGTTGGCAGGGGCGGAAACCCCTGATCGGGGAATGCGGCTGAATGAATTGCAGGAAAAATTGAACAAGGCCTTGCAGACTCTGTCTGAGAAACACAGAACGGTTGTCGTCATGCATGATATCCAGGGAATCCCCCACCACGAAATCGGTGAAATCCTCGGGTGTTCGGCAGGCACCGTTCGATCAAGACTTTTTTATGCACGACAGCAACTTCAAGCTCAACTCTCCGATCTAGAACGATGACGATCCCAACCGAACTTCTGGACGTTGCGGGAACTCCCGTTTCCGAATGGCCTGAGGAACTGCAGAGGCAGGTGGAAGGAAATCCCGAGTTACTCCGGGTGATGAATGAACAGGCGCAGATGGCGTCGCTGATGGCACTGAAACGCTACGAAGCCCAGGGGGAGGACGCCCGGGGACGACTGCGCAGCCGAATTGAAGAACGAATCCGCAACGGAGAGGCCCGTACTCCTCCAATGCTGGACATCGATGCGCTGCCGGACTGGGTGCGGATGGCCGCGGCCGTCATTGTCATGCTGGGACTCAGTGTCTGGACCCACCGTGAAATGATGCACCACGACATCCATGCCGACCCGGCAGGTGTGAATGTGGCCGTCGGGCAGCCCTTCGCGGGTCAGTCACCCGATGGTTTCAGTCGGTCATTGGCCGTCGGAGGCAGTGGGGGATCAGGTACATATCCCATGGTGGAAAGCAGTTTCCAGCTCCCGACGACGGGCGATGCCTCCTTGAGTCCCGGAATTCTCTTTCGCAACCCGGATCCCTTTACCACATTGGTCAGCAATGCAGATCCCGAGGTTCCATTGTTTTTCCAGTTCAGTCCGGATCTGACTCGACAAATCGAAGCGTCATTTGTGGAACGCAGCCTGATGGAAACCAACCGGGTGAGTACCTCGCCCCTGGTGCCTGTGCGTCTTGATCAGGCACCCTGAGCAGAGTTAAAGGCTGATTTTAAAGGAAATTCCGCCACATTTGATCATTGCTTTCAAGTGGAGGGCCTCTATTAGAAGCTTGTCTGCAACCTGTGTGGGCCTGTCCAGTTCCGTCTGTTGGCATCTGACGTTGGATGGTTACCTGAATGACCGATGCCTTGGAACTGAAGAGATATGATGAACATCTACGTGGGCAATCTGCCCTACAGCATGAACGATGCAGAACTTTCCGATCTGTTTGCGGAATTTGGTGCCGTTCAATCTGCGAAAGTGATTATGGACCGCGAAACCAACCGGTCCAAAGGTTTTGGCTTTGTGGAAATGGAGGATGCCGCAGCCGGTCAGCAGGCCATCGATGCCCTGAATGATGCCGATGTCCAGGGCCGTCCCCTTCGGGTGAATGAAGCGCGTCCCCGTGAAGAGCGCCCGCGTGGCGGAGGCGGGGGTGGATACCGCGGTGGCGGCGGAGGCGGAGGTTTCCGTGGTGGCGATCGTCGTGGTGGCGGAGGCGGTGGAGGTTTCCGCGGCGGTGACCGTCGTGGCGGCGGAGGCGGAGGATACCGTGGTGGTGACCGCGGAGGCGACCGTCGCGGAGGCGGTGACTTCCGCTAATCTCCCCGGAAAATGCGTTTCCGAATACCGGAAGCGTGTCACAGCGCCTTTTCCGATTGTCGGAAAAGGCGTTTTCTTTTATGGGTCGCGAATGATGATGTTCCGCATGATTCCGTTGATCTGTCTGGTCCTGTGTTTCGGGTTCGAGGTGTCAGCGGGGATGTGGAAGCCACCGGTCTATCGCGCAACCGCAGTCATGGAGGTTCAGATGCGGACTCCCCCGCGGACTCCTGATGCCCCCCAGGAGAAGGTCCCCGGTTTGCGTGAAGAACGGATGAACACCATCCTCGAAAAACTTGGCAGCGACCGGTTTCAAGAGCTGGCGGAGGAGCGGTATGAACGTTTGTGGAATGCACACGGCCGTCCACGCGAAAAAGAGGACGGTCCCGCTATGGGAACATTCTCCTTCTCACGGGTGAAAAAGACCGGGTTGTTGACCTGTTCCGCCGAAAGTCACGATCCAATGGTGGCGGTCATGACTGCGAATACTGCGGCGGATACCGCCCGATCTTTTTTTGAGGACGAGAACAGAAGGCAATCCGATGCGGCGGTGCAAGAGCTGTCGCGTGAAGCCGATAAAATCATGGTCGCACATGTGAAGAGGGAAGATGAACTCCTGATGTTCCGCCAGGGACGTAATCTGAAACAACAGCGGACCCAATGGGAGTCGGATCAGCAGCGCGTTCACCTGCTGAGTGAGTCCGCATCCGAGTATGATCAAAACATCCACCTTGCAAAACAGACACTTCAGGCAATTCCTGAGACCGGTCATGACGAACAACGGGAACGGGCTCAGCTTGACCTGCAAACCCTGATTTCGGCAAAAGAAACGTTCCTGGAGAGGTTGAAACGTCAGGAGCTGCACTTGATTGAGCAGAAAACGGAACTGACAGAATTAGAAGCACGTTTACAACGCCTGACGGAGGATCGGGATCAAGCCCTGGCTGCCCGTAAAAAGATCTTGGAGCGAATCGATCACGCGAGGAAGGTGGCAGATCAGGACGCAGTGGTCCTGCGTTTGGTCGAACGGGCAACGAGGCCGCGTCAGCCAGTGAAGTAATTTACGACCTGGTTCCGTGCAGGTCCATGGCCTGAACCTCCAGAGGCGGGCAGGGGCATACACCCACATTCTCGGCACGTGTGGGAGCATCAACACATGTGCGCCTGGAGCCGTTTACGGTCCGGCCATTTCTGTTTTGCCGAAGGCTGATTGTACGTAAGGAGTTGGGTTCGGGAGACTACTGGGATCGGGATCTGTGGTGGTGGGGGCGTCGCCACGCTGGTGACTTTCGGTAATCTCATACCCTGGAGTTTCCAATTCCCCTATGGAGAAAGAAATGCCTTTTCCGATTGCCGGGAAAGGTGCTTTCTATTTAAACATTTGAATATGATCCAATCCAGCTGGTCTTCGATTTTCTGCCTGGCCCTGATTCTATTCACCCCTGCCTGCTCACCCTGGCAACTGGGTACGCCTGTTTATCGTGCCTCTGGACTGGTGGAAATGCAGTTGCCACAACACCATGTTGGCATGATGGATGAACCAGAACGGGATTTAACCCAATCCCAGCAAGTATTGGATGCCTCGCTTGTTTCCTTGCAGAGTGAGTCATTCCGCGAACTGGTAGAAGACCGCTTTGATCGCTTTTGGGAGGAGCATGCAGGTGCTGGTTCGACTGAAACACCTTCAGAACTGGGAAAAATTTCCTTCACCCCAGTAAGAAGTTCAAGACTACTTGAGGTTTCTGCAGAGCATGAACATCCGATTGTGGCTGCGATTTCGGCAAATGTCGCGGCGGAGGTCGCCCAAGATTTCTTCCTCGAAAAGAACGAGAGAGACGTTGAACAGGCCGTTAAATTCTTCAAAGGGCAGGTGCATAAGCAGAAAAGCGAGTTGGCGAGCCTTGAAGGGGTTCATGAAGGTTTCCGGGTTGAACATCAATTGGACCTGAAAGAAGGAAAGTTGATGCTTGCGAAAAGTGCCCTCCAAGGTCTCCGCAATTCATTGCTTGAAACCAATCAAGCTATTCTGCGAGAAGAAGCTAAAGTTGAGCGTTACACCGCACAAAACGTAGCTGGAGATGATTCCAAGAAAGCCGAATTGCAGGCGAAGATAGACGGCTTAAAAGCTAAGCAGATGGAACTCAAAGAAGAGACGGAGCGTCTTTCGGAGCATCTGCATCAGGACCAACTTGCATTTGAGCAACTCCAGGCCAAGGAAAAAGCCATAAAGGAGAACGTACATGCTTCGAAGCGTGAACTGAACCGTCTGATAAGCCTCATGGAATTGGAGAAAGAGAAGGTTGAACAATATGCCGTGAGAATCCTGATTCTGGAGCGCGCGATTCCTCCTGAAAAGCCTGTGAAATAAGGCAGAATCTGAACCTACACATTCAGGAAATTCCAAGAACATCTCTCAGAATCTGGGTATGGCTGGAACCGTTTACGGCCCGGTACAACGTAGGCGGGGCCTGAACCCTCCTGAGGCGGGCAGGGGCATACACCCACACGTTTAAGGTGTCGGAGTCGGAGTCGGGGTCGGTGTGCTGCCGGGATCGGGATCTGTGGTGGGGGTGGCCGTCGGAACACCGGAGACGGAGGCGGTTGCGGTAACTTCTCCCGTCAGGGTGGGTTCGACCCACACGCCGGTTAAAGTTGCGGTGGTTCCGGAGATCTCAATCGTACCGGTAATCACGACTTCGGTGCCTTCGGTGGTCAATCCCCGGAGGGTAATGGTCGCCAGGGTGTCAGAAGCCCTGCCAATCGTTCCGGTCCAGCGGGTGCCCTCGTTGTCCCGTGCGGTAATCTGATCTCCGGACTGGGAAATACTCAGAGAGGTGATGGTGGCACCGGTCTGGTTGGTGGAGATTCCGGCTGCATTGGTGTAGGTACCCCGAACACTGAGCGACACCTCACGCACCACCTCATCTCCACTGTCAATCTCACAGCCTCCGGTCAGAAGCACAAGTGAGGCGGTAAAGCAGGTGAAAAGAACCGTGAAAGAGGCGTGCAAGGGTTTCATGGATGTCTTCTGTCCCATAGACCCAGTTTTGGCAAGAATGCGTTTGGGGTTTTCGGGTCTTCAGACACGTTTGCCGAATTCTTCCGCTTCGTAGCGTTTGACCTCTTGAAGCCAGTAGGACTCCGATGGCACATCCTGATGGGAGCAGTAGGCCTCCCACACGTCACCGAATGGAAGCGAGTGAAGCTGTTCCATCAGGCAGAGCCGGGCGGTGAAGTCCCCTGCGGTTTCGTACTCTTTCAGTGTGGAGAAGGGTGTGAGCAGAGCCTGAAGCAGTGCTTTCTGGGTGGTGCGCACGCCCAGGGCCGCTGCGGCGATGCGGTTGATGCTGGCGTCGAAGTAATCCAGACCCAGACGGACGCGGTCGAGGTATCCGCCTCCCACGATTTCCCCGATCGCGGCCTTGGTCGCATCGTCCAGCACCAGCACATGGTCACTGTCCCAGCGCAGTCCCCGGGTCAGGTGGCACAGCACTCCCGGTACAAACATCAGGACGGACGAGAACTTATCGGTGATGGTTTCTGTCGGATGGAAATGACCCGCATCCAGACAGAGGAGAATCTGCTGCTTCATGGCATAGCCATAGTAGAATTCAAACGAGCCCGTGACGTAGGCCTCGGAGCCTATTCCAAACAGTTTGCTTTCCACGGCATCCTCTACAAACGTGCGGTCCACCTCAGAGGCGAAGACCTGATCCAACGCGGACGCCAGTCGGACCCGGGGGCCGGTTCGGTCTGCCGGCACGTCTTTGTACCCATCGGGAATCCAGACATTCACGGTGCTTCTGCTGCCCAGACGGGTGCCGAAGGCTTCCCCGATGTTTCGGCTGGCCTGACAGTGGCGGATCCAGAATTCCCGGACATGGCTGTCCCTATGGGAAAGCGTAAACCCATCTGCCGCTTGTCTATGACTGAAACAGGTGGGATTAAAATCCAGTCCGATATGCCGGTCAGCCGCCCAGTCCAACCAATTGGCAAAATGCTCTGCCGTGTAGGCATCCCGGTCTACGGTCTCCGGGCCCGTTTCCGCATAACAGGCGTGAAGATTCAGGCGGGTGGTGCCGGGGCAGAGGCGGAGGGCAAGGTCAATGTCCTGCCTCAATTCATCGCCATTGCGGGGTTTGCCGGGGTAGTTGCCGGTGGCCGCGATGCCTGCTCCCTCCAGATGACCTCCCTCCAGCCCGGTCACATCATCAAACTGCCAGCAGGGCATGGAAACCGGAATCGAGGTGAGACGTTCAAGGGCGTGGTCGGCATCCACACCCAGTTCAGCATACCGGGAGGAAACGGAATCAGGAAGAAGGCTCATATGGACTGCATGGCAGGAAAACCTGAGTCTGAAAAGAGGAAAGGGACAGGACGTTTTGCGATGGGGCCACGGACCGGCAGGGGATCGCAAAGGCAGCAGGACCTTCTGTCCCGTTACTTCGTTGTCGGGGTCAGCATCGGTTTCAGGTAGGGGAACGTGCGGTCTTTCAAGGCCGTATCCAGGCGGTACAGTACAAACCCTTTCAGATTCCGTTTTCGGATTTGCTGCAATTGATCCAGCAGGTCGGTGGGGCCCAGCTCTGCGTTGGAGGAAATGAGGCCGATACCGGGGACCAGCTTCTCTGCGAGACCCGGCTGACGACGCTGCAGATCCATCCAGCCTTCAAACTGATGCAGGTTGTCAGTGTAATTCATGGGAATCAGCCAGTCGATCCAGCCGTTTTTGCCCCATACCGGCCAATCCTGTCCCTGTGCATCCGCACAATCCGGCCACGCACCCCATACCGCCACACTGAGAATGACGTCTGGGAATTCGGCACGGACTGCCCGGGAAATCGTCTCCACCGCCCGGTGCACTTCCTGCTGACGAAAGCGCTGATACCGGGCTTTCAGTGGACCCAGTACTTCCTTCGGCCATTGCGGCAGGGTTCTGCCGAGTTGGCGTTCAAACGCTTTTCGGGCAGCCGGGCCATAGTCCGCCTCACGGCCGGGATACCGCATGTAATCCAGGTGGAGTCCGTCCAGAGGTGCATGCCGCAGCATCTCCAGAGCGGCATCCACTTCAAGCTGTACGTTTCTGGGGTCCGAAAGAGACAGCCAGTTGATGGGATTGCCTTCCGCATCCATCATCAGGCGTCCCTGTGTCTTCAGACGTTCCCGGAAAGCGGCATCCCGGCTGTTCACCTTCCAGCAGATTTTCCACGCATGCGCCTGAAGGCCATGCCGCCGGGCCGCATGGGAAAATGCCTTCAACTGATCGCCATGTGTTTCCAGTGTCTTGGATCCCGGAATGATCGCAGACGGGTAATGAGCCCTGCCCGAGGTGGCCATATTGGCAAACAGGGCATTCAGTCCGGCGGCCTTCAGTTCCTTGCAGGTTTCCTCCCATCCGCCTGCGTAGAATCCGGTGCCCTGTTGATCCCAAATTCCTCTGACCCCTGGGGTCCAGGGAGGGATGGAGGAGGCGTGGGCCTTGCGGAGCAGGGTCTTGCTCGCACGGTATCCTCTCAGGGCCTCAACAAGCTTCTGCTCGGCTGCAAGCAGATTTGCCTGTTTAAACAGCATTTCCGCCCGGTTTCGCATCACCTTCGCCGGGCCGCTGAATTGGGCGGGGGGAGGGTGACGATGGTCGAACGCCGCCGGCGAAGCGGTGAAGCGGTGATAGGTCACCGATTCCCGAAGAACCCAGGGTTTCAGGTAGGCAATGAGGGCCCGAAGGGCATCCGCCTTGGTTTCCACATCCCCAGACCGCCATGCCGTATTCAACCAAGCCCCTCGTTGACTGAGAATGGCCGCGGCGTCTCCGGAAACACGTTCCCGGCTGTCCTCCCACCGGGCCAGGACAAAACTCCCGGGCATCGGGGTGAGTTTCCGGTAGGACCAGGCATGCTGGATCAAATGGTCAGGCGGGTCGATCCAGGTTGTGGAATTGAATCGAAGCCCATTGAACTGGCCGACGGTATGGGAGCTCAGAAGCGGACCCAGATTGGCGCCAAGCAGTCTGGCCAGTCCCGCATGGTTGCCTTCCCAGACCACGATTTTGGTTCCTGTTTCAGAAGCGGACTTGAGCCGGTTCACGGTCGTGTCCGGAATCCGGGGAAGATAGGAGAAGAGCAGGAGTTTCGCCTCCTCCGGCCGGGTCAGGTGTTGAAGATCCACCACGGAATGCGGCAGACCGAGTTCGCGGCAGACACGGGTAAGGTGACGGGTGGCAATCCTCGCCGTGTAGGTTTCATCCGCATTCTGGGAAACGGATTCTGCATCCACGATCCAGACTTCATCTTTTCGGGCCTCCAGTTTCATCTGCCGCAGGGTGGTCGTGCCGGTACTTCGGGGCCAGAATGACAGCCGGACTTCCCGAATGGCCCCCCAGCCCTTCGGGCTTCCGTGAGGTTTGAAGTCTCGTTTGGGGATGAAAATCTGCTGCGGACCGGGTTGATGCAGCGTGAACGGGGCCCGGTACCCGCCATTGCCGGAGACAAACTCCAGCGTGCCTTCCAGTAGTGCTTTGGGGTTCTCGACTGCTGCCTGAAGACGGAAGCTGGTATGACGGGAAAGATCGAGGTTCCCGGGGCGTCTTGCCATCACCTGCCGGTCATCCCGTTTGAAGGGAAGCTGGAGAACCATCCCGTTGTCCTGGGTGGGAACCGGGCGGATGCCTTCCCGGTTCCAGGTGCCGGACATGAGGTCCATGGCGGAACCGGGGAGGAGGAGTCCGATGAGGGTCGCCAACAATAAGAGTGAACGCTTCATGGCTTATGATTCAGAATGAATTTTCCGATGACGATGCCGTAGCGTGAACGCAGACGGTCACCGCGTCGGGGTAGGTGCCGGAGAGTGGCTGGAGCCGTTCACGGCCCGGCTCTCCAACATAAGATGATCTGAAATGTGAAGGCGTCATTCCTATAGAGACCCCAATGCCTGAAGCATAAAGGGGTTGGTCTGTTTCTCTTCTCCAATCGTGGTGGCAGGACCATGCCCGGGAATCACTCGAGTGTCGTCGGGAAGTGCTGCCAGTTGGCGGAGGGAGGCCATCAGGGTTGCGGTATTTCCTCCGGGTAAATCGGTGCGGCCCACGCTTCCTTTGAACAGCACGTCGCCGCCGATGAGGAGTTTGATTTCTTCGAAGTGGAAGGCGACACTGCCGGGGGAATGGCCGGGCAGGAAGAGAGTCTGAAAGTGGAACGCTCCAATGGAAAACGCACCGTCTTCTTCCCAGGCCGGTTGTACTTCAGGCAGTGTTTCAGGATCCGGCTGGGTATACCAGGGGAGGTTCTGATTCACAGAGGTGAACGCCCAGGATAAATCCAGCGGGTGCATCCAGCAGGGGGACGGGTGCATCGCATGCATTTCTCCAATGGCACAGACGTGGTCATAGTGGCCGTGGGTGAGGGGGTAGCCAATCACGTTGAGATCGTTACTCTGAATGACCTCATCCAGTTCCCGGGCATCCGCCCCTGGATCAATGACCAGAGTGTCACCTGTCTCCTGTGACAGAAGGATGCAGTTGGTTTGAATCATGCCGGTGGGGAGAATGCGGATCTTCATGATGGGGTGTCGGGTGTCATGGGGGGGCGTTCCGGTTGTTAAAATAATTCACGCTGTTCGGCTTCAGAGGACGTGCCGGATTCAAGGGCCTGAAGCAGGTCCTGCTCGGACCAAATCTCGATGCCGAGGGATTCGGCCTTGGCTCGTTTGCTTCCGGCCCCGGGGCCGGCGACGACGAGGTCGGTTTTCTTCGACACGCTGCCGGTGACGATGGCACCCAGTTTGCGGAGGAGTTCCTTTGCCTCGTTTCGGGTCATCTCTTCCAGGGTGCCGGTCAGTACGACGGTTTTTCCGGAGAGGGGGGTGTCGGTGGCGGTAACCGGCTCCTGCTTGCGTTTGAGGTTTACCCCTGCCTCCCGAAGCTCCTGAATCAGGGTCCGGGTGGTTTCCTTGGCCAGGTAGTCGCGGATGGCATCGGCCATCTTCTCCCCGATATCCGGAATCACCACCAGTGTCTCCCGGTCCGCCTGCATCAATTCGTCCAGATCGGCAAAATGGTCCTCCAATTGTTGTGCGGTGCGCTCTCCCACCATCGGGATTCCGAGTCCGTGCAGCAACTGCCACAGTTCGCGGTCCTTGCTGTCTTCAATCGCCTGCAGCAGGTTCTCAACCGATTTCTCCCCCATCCGCTCCATCTCCAGCAATTGTGATTTGGAGTCATGCAACCGGTACAGGTCGGCTGGAGTGGCAATGAGTTCCTCCTCCAGCAGGGTTTTGACGATTTCCTCGCCCATGTGATCGATGTCCATCGCACGGCGTCCGACAAAATGACGGATCCAGCTTTGACTCTTCGCCGGGCACCCCGGGTGTTCACAGCGCCAGGCCACTTCACCTTCCCGTTTCACAACCGGGGAACCACAGGCAGGGCAGGTGGTGGGCGTCGGGAGAGGGGCTGCGCCATGAGGGCGTTTCTCTTTTACCACCCGCACCACTGCGGGAATGATCTCTCCCGCTTTCTCAATCACCACCGTATCCCCAATGCGGATGTCTTTGCGCTCCATCTCCTCCCAGTTATGCAGGGTCGCCCGGCTGACGGTGGTTCCGGATACCTGCACCGGTTCCAGTTCGGCTACCGGGGTCAGCACCCCCGTACGTCCGACCTGAATCGTGATATCCTTCAGCAGGGTTTCCGCCTGCTCGGGTTCATACTTGTAGGCCATTGCCCAGCGGGGACTTTTTGCCGTTGAGCCCATTTCCTCATACAAATGACGCTGATCGATTTTGACCACGGCTCCATCCATTTCAAAGGGGTATTCCGACCGTTTCTGTTCGTTCTCCTCCAGAGCCGAGATAACCTCTTCGATATCCCTGCAGGTCCAGAAGGAGGGGGGCGTTTTGAAGCCCAGTTTTGTTAACTGCTCCAGCAGGCCGCTGTGGGTCTCAAATTCGATGCCGTCCATGGCTCCGAGCCCGTACCAGACCGCATCCAGCGGGCGTCGTGCCACTTCCCGGGAATCCAGCAGTTTTAATGAGCCCGCGGTGGCATTCCGTGGATTGGCGAACACAGCGTGACCCTCCGATTCCCGTTGGTCATTCAGTTTCGCGAATCCATCCCGGTTCATGTACACTTCTCCCCGGATTTCAAGCACGGGGGGAGGTGTATCGATCCTCAAGTGAAGGGGAATGGAGGAAATGGTTCTGATGTTGGAGGTGATGTCGTCCCCGGAACGCCCGTCTCCCCGGGTCAGGGCCCGAACCAGAACTCCGTCCTCGTACCGAAGACTCATGGCCACTCCATCCACTTTGGGTTCCACGACATAGGAATAGGGGGTGGAACCCAGCAGTTTCAGGCTCCGTTGGTCAAAGGCGCGGATGTCTTCCAGGTCGTAGCTGTTGGCCAGAGAAATCATCGGCACGTCATGTGCAATCGTTTCAAATCCTTCTACCGGTTCCCCCCCGACGCGCCGGGTGGGAGAGTTTGGGTCCGTCAGCTCCGGATGAGCAGCCTCGAGTTCCTCCAGTTCTTTCAGCAAGTGATCATATTCCCGGTCCGTGATCAGAGGGGCCGCCAGTACATAATACTGATGATTATGGGTGTGGAGCTCTTCGCGTAACGAATGAATGCGGTCTTCAGGGGTGGCCATACCCCTCTCATACACGTCAGGGCCGGAGAGGCAAACGGACTTCCATGGATTTTCGTTGCTCCTAAGCCGCCACTATGACGTACACCAGTGCCAG
The DNA here is from genome assembly GCA_002429065.1 of Verrucomicrobia bacterium UBA6053. Classification (GTDB taxonomy): domain Bacteria; phylum Verrucomicrobiota; class Kiritimatiellia; order SS1-B-03-39; family UBA6053; genus UBA6053. The sequence goes on from DIYN01000011.1 coordinate 156,458, forward strand.
GGCAGGAACGCCCAGGAGGAAATTTACGCTGTGAAGGATCATGCTGAGGTTGATCCAGTCCCAGCCTTTTTCTCCGGTCAGTATGTATGCAGGCACTGTGAAGAAGAATCCGAGAATGGAACAGGGAAGCAGGCTGAGCAGGGTGAGAGGGAAGAGGGGAAAATACGAAGAAAGGAGGAGTCCGCAAAGGCCGAAGAAGGGAATCAGGCCGATCACTAAACCCATGGTCATGAGGACAGGTATAGGTTTTCGGCCATTCATCCCGGATTCAGTAGGTAAATTCCTTGGACGTGGCTGACCCGGACCTCTGGATGGATACCTTTGTGAAGAGGGGACCCTGCTCCCCAAGATCATGAATCATGTAGGCTTTATCCGCGAAGTATCCGAACAGGGTCAGGTCATTCCTCAGGGTCGGCAGATACAGCATCCGGACCGGTTTCAGGGTTCCGTTCCTGTCATAGTCCAGCGGGTCCACGCTGACCCATCCCTGTTGGGGCAGATAGACCTCGGCCACGGAATGGAGAGGCATCTTTTTTGCATTGTGCAGGATCCCGATTCTGGATCTGGCCGGGATTCCTTTTGCACGGCAGAGGGCAACAAACAGATCGGTATACTCCGTACAATCTCCTTTTCCTGCCCGGAGTGCTTTTGCTGCGCCCTGGTCGACTGGATCATAGCCTTTATACCGCAGGCGGGTCGCGACCGTGTGCAGGATATGCAGAGCGGTTTCCGCTGGAGAGTTGCTTTCAGGGAGGGAATCCGCCAGGGCGATGATCTGTGGGTTCAGGGTTTCGAGGTAAGGTTCAGCCTGTACATACGCCTTCACAACCTCTGCGGGAAGCTGTGGCATCGGCGCTTCCGGTTTTGAATGGATGTCATGTTCCAGAAGAGTCGCGTTGACCTGAACATGAAGGACAATCGGATTTTTGACGGAGTTCCATACCCACTCCGCATATTTCCGGTCTCCGTATTCGAGGATTCGTGTCGGCTCGGGACGGAAAACCAGGGAATGGATTTCCTGTTTGCCCGTCTCATCCCCTGGAAGTGCCACCCGGACAAGCGCAGCCCGGTTGGGGTTCCTGCGTTCAAAGGTATGGCTGAAACGGTAGGTCAGTTTCAGGGGCGGAGACGATGCCGGTAAGAGGACCTGTACTCCGAAGAGTCCGAGGAAGGCAATGGCTGTGAAGAGGCGCATGGGGTGTCATCAGTGTGAACCAGTTTCGTGGGTTTCGCAACAATGAGGTGACGTCCCTTTCCGCTGATCCGGTTACGGATCCGGGAAAAGGCCGGCGGTTCCACATCGAAACTTAACAATTTCCAACTTGTGATGCCCGATTGGACTTTCATGTTATCCATATAGGTATAGTCATGTTGTTGTGACCCCGTCTTCCAAAGGAACGTAAAGATATGAAACAGTCAAAAACCGGGACCTCTCCCATCGTATATGTCATCATCGTCGCGATTGTGGGGTTGGTGGTCTTCTATCTGGTCAGTGATCCCTTCAGCACCAAAGTGGATGAAGGGATGCGGCAGGCGACGGAGTGGACGCCTGAGAATATTCAGGAGGATCCTGTGGGATATCTGACCTGGGCCTTGAAGGAAACCGGTAAAACGGAAGGAAAGCTTGAGGCCAGTGCGTTGTCTCTCCGCACCAAATTGAACCAGGCCAACCGGGAGCTTCAGGCAAAGGATGCGGACTTAACGAATTACAACAAACTGCTGGATGAAGCGAAGACCCTGTACCGGGACAGTGCGGCGAATGAGAGCTGGCCGGCAGAACTCCGCGGGAATCCCATGGAGGAACGGAAACTGAAATCCACAATCGTGGAGGCGAATGACAAAGTGGCCCAGCTTCAGGAGTTGGTCACGACCTACACCAATACCGGCAAACTGATCGGTCGCAAACTGGATGAAGTGGAACTGAAACTCACCGAGGTCCGCAAACTGAAGAACAAGCTGGATACCGATCTGGAAATCGCCAAAGTCCAGAAATCCGTTGAAGGCATCGGTGAAATCAATGACCGTCTGAATGCCATCATGGATACCTCCGCCGCACTGGTGGATTCCGGCACGGATATCAGCCTCGACGATCTGGTTACTCCGTCCGGGGACCAGCGGGTCGACGATGAATTCTCCAAAATCATGGGGATATGAAAACCGGGCCCAGTTTTTTAAGGAGGGAGATGATGGTCATGTTTACACCTTTTCCCATACTCAAAGGACTGAAAGTTTCTGTTCTAGCGGTTCTGAGTCTCGTCACGCTCAGTGGTTGCCCCGCTCCCTCAGGACGTCAGTCTTCCGGTGGGGGGCGGCCCGACCCGAATGCATTCCGTATCATCTCCGGTTCCGAAAACAAAGAGCTGGAGCCGATCCTGCAACGGTTTGCCCGCAAGCACAAACGGGCAATCGAGGTGAAATATCTGGGGAGTGTGGATATCATGCTGGAGCTGGAACGCGGTGCGGAGATGGAGGCGGATGCGGTGTGGCCCGCCAATTCTCTCTGGATCACCCTGGGGGACCGCCAGAAAGTTGTGAAGCATGAGCGAAGCATTCTTCATTCCCCTGTGGTGCTGGGGGTCAAGCGCTCGATTGCACAGAACCTCGGCTGGGATCAAACCCCGATTCGGATTGCGGACGTGCTTCAGGCCGCCGAACAGGGCCGACTCCGGTTTGCCATGACCTCAGCCACCCAGAGCAACTCAGGCGCGTCCGCGTATCTTGGGTTTCTTCATGCCATGGCCGGAGCGCCCCCGGTGCTGACCTCCGAGATGCTCGCAGACCCAGAGGTGCAGTCCCGTACCAAGCGGATCCTGCATAATGTCCACCGTTCCAGTGGCAGCAGCGGCTGGCTGAAAGACTTTCTGCTTGAAAAACCGGAAGAGATGGACGCGATGTTTAACTACGAGTCCATGGTTATCGAGGCAAATAAGGTACTGGAACGGCAGGGGAAAGAACCCCTGATGGCCCTGTATCCCGAGGACGGGATTCTCATGGCGGATTCACCTCTGGGTTATGTCCAGCGCGGGGACAATCCGGAGAAAGAAGAGTTTTTCCGTGAGCTGCAGGAGTACCTGTTATCCGCAGAGGTCCAGAAGGAGATCCTCGACCTGGGCCGCCGGACCGGTGTCATCGGTCTGAACAAGGATCAGGTGAATGCCGATGTCTTTAATCCGTCATGGGGTATCGATGTGGAACGGGTGATCTCGCCTGTGCCGCTTCCCTCAGAGGATGTGATCCGCCAGGCCCTCATTTTGTATCAGGAGGGTGGACTTCGGAAACCTTCGGCTACGGCCTATGTCCTGGATTTTTCCGGCAGTATGAAGGGAAATGGAGAGGAGCAGGTGAAAAAGGCCATGGCCCTTCTGCTGGATCCGCAGCAGTCGCGCCGCTTTTTTCTTCAACCCTCAAAAGAGGACCTGCACATCGTGGTGCCCTTTGACAGCTCCGTTCGGGATGTGTGGGTGATCAGGGGCAATCAGCCGGAAACACTGACCAGGCTGTTGAGTCAGGTTGAGGGGCTGCAGGCGGGCGGAGGGACCGACCTCTATGCCGCACTCCAGAGGGCACTTGAGCATTTGCAGAAGGAAACAAACCGCGGCGAACATTTTCCATCCGTCCTCTTGATGACGGATGGAAAGTCGAATGGTGACGCGGCTTCTGCGATGCACCGGATTCAGGTGTCGGAAATTCCGGTGTTCCCCATTGCGTTCGGCAACGCCGACGACAAACAGCTCAAACCTCTTGCGGAAGAGAGCGGGGCCAGGGTTTTTCACGGTCATTCGGATCTGAGCAAGGCGTTTCGGAAAGCGAAGGGGTACAACTAAATGGCCGTTCGTTGGCTGCTGTTCGTATCGGTCCTCTTGCTGGTGCCCTCCTGTTCCGACGTGCCGGGCCTCTCGCAGGGATCTGAGGATCAGGGGGACGGGAACAGCCGCTCCCCCCGGTCTGCAAACAGTCTCGAGGTGATTTCCCTTTTTGTCGGTGGGGAGAAAGTGGAGTTTCTGGAAAACCCTGCCACTCGGGATCTCCTGGCACGCAAATACGGCATACGGCTGGATGCGGTGAAGGCGGGGAGTGTGGAGATGGTCCGCGAACTCGACGTGAGAGGGAAAGATGCTCTCTGGCCCTCGAATGATATTGCCGTGGAATTTTACAAGATGCGCGGAGGGGTATCTGTCAAAGACGATATCATGTTTAACAGCCCCATCGTGGTGTACACCGGATGGAACATTGCCAACGCACTGATCCAGCAGGGGTATGTGCAGAAGCGGGGGGAGACCTACTACATTGTCCGCTTCCCCGCTTTGCTGGAGGAAATCGATGCCGGGAAAACCTGGAAGGAATTGGGACTGAATTTTTACGGCAATGTCAGCATCCGGTGCACGGACCCAACCCGAAGCAACTCCGGCAACATGTTCTGCGGACTGGTCGCGAACCTGCTCAACGAAGGGGAGGTGGTGGATGAGGGTGATCTCGCGACCGTGGGCCCCAAAGTGAAGGAGTTCTTTTCCCGGCTGGGTATGATGGAACACAGTTCCGGCGACATCTTCCGCAAATTCATTGCTACCGGCATCCAGAATTCCATGGTGGTGGGGTATGAAAACCAGATTGTGGAGTTTATGCTGGCACACCCCAACAGCCGCCAGGCCATCCAGTCGTCGGTCTGCATTCTGTATCCCCAGCCCACGGTCTGGAGTTCCCATCCGGTGATTGCCTTAAATGAGAAGGGGAAAAAACTGATTGAAGCTCTCAGTGATCCGGAGATCCAGGAACTGGCTTGGAAGGAGCATGGATTCCGTTCCGGTCTGATGGGGGTTACTCAGAATGTGGGTGACCTCGGAATTCCAAGTGTTCCCCAGAATATCGAATCCGTGATGCCGCTGCCCACCGCCGCGGCGATGGATAAACTGGTGGAACTTCTGAGTCAGTAAGTTTGATTCTGTTGTGTAGGATCGGGGAGGACGTTCCCCGTCTCATGATGTTCTTTTCTGTCCATGTGAGGCAGGTTGATGCCGCATCATCAGAAAGAGAACAACCCTGACCGTGATGCGCTGCTTATTGTAGGTGTGGATGCTTACTACTCGCTTCCGTTTACATCAGGACGTATGCCCTGGGTGAGATTTCCGAGTGTACTAACAGTTATCGATGCCATTTGTGATGTTGTGAATACCAGATCGGGTAGAGGATTATTTTCAATTTTTTCTTTTCCATCAGACTCCGAATGCGTGTTGCCTCTTCAGCGTTCAGAAAATCCAAAGGGTCGGGAAACACTGGATTCCCGCCGCCTTGAAAATAGCTGGAATCTCCCAGCCACGCGATGGTTCTTTTTTCAGGAACCTGATGAAGAAAGGCGGTTACTCCCTGCTCTCCGTAACCAAGGAATTCTTCCCCGAGATAAAATGCCATTTTCGCAACGTTTCGGGGTTCTTTTTCATCGGGAATATAGAGGCAGAGTGAGATGAGATCTATGATGGAGCGTTCCTCGATGGGAAAGATGAAGAACAGTATCCCTTTCTCTTTTCCCTCCCTTAAAAGCTTTTTTAGGGAAGGGTGGTGAATGTGTTCGGATTCAAGCAACACGAATGCGGTCGCGTCAGGTCGAGGTTTGAGTTTCTTCTCCAGATCATCAAACCGAACAGATTTGGCATTCATCGCCTCTCCATTGATCTTTAACTTGAAGGAGCCATCCTCATTTGCCTGGAAAAACATCCTCACGTTGGAAATTCCTTCCGGGAATGCAACACATGGCAGCAACAGGCAGATGAGTCTGATCATAAAATGGATGCGGTTCATACGGATAAGCTACCTTGGACCTTCCATGTACGCCAAGGTCATTGCGGCAACAAAAAATTCCCGCCTCAGTTTTCATGAACGCGGGAATAGGCTGACCTGGGCAAATTGCCCCGATTGGGTGAACGTTACCGGTATCGCGGCAGGTAGTTTTTCTCCGCCTTGAACATTTCATCGGCCATGCTGCGGATCTGATCGGTGGAGCAGACCGCGGCGGTCAGGGGATCCATCATCAGCGCATAGATGGCCATTTCCTTATTCAGTTCCACTGCGGCCCGGGCTCCGAGGGAAAACATGGAGAGGTTCGCACCGCTGATGGCGGCCATCTGGGGAGGGAGGGCACCGTACCGGATGGGCTGAACGCCATTGCCGTCGCAGAGGCAGGCGACTTCCACACACTGATCCGCATGCAGGTTGCTGATCAGCAGGCCGCTGCCTTCGGACGGCTGGTTCATGACGTTGCCATGGATCCGGTAGGGGGTGTTCTTCTCCCGGGCTTCGATAATCCAGGAGGCGTATTCCCAACTGCGTTCCCAGTCCATTTTGTCTTCGCCTTTGAGAAAACGTTTGCGGTTGTTGTCGTTCGCTTCCCGCCAGTCCGGCCAGTTGGTGGCGTAAAATCGGGACCCGCCATCGTAGCCGCTGCGCAGGTATTTCTGTCCGTCCGGGGATTTGCGGTACCAGGGCAGGTACTCGGAAAGATGACCGGAACTTTCGGTGATGAACGCGCCGAATTGCAGGCACATGTGCTTGCGCACGAGGTCATAGTGATGTTCCGGGACATCTTTGGGGCGCATGCCGCTGAAGGTGTGCAGCCACTCGGGCTCCACTTTACCCTCATCCAGTTCTTTCAGAGATTGGGTGAGCTGTCCCCGGAAGAATTCCTTTAATTGGGGATAGAGGTCCTGTCCGTTGTGTTCCAGCTTGGTAAACCAGGCCAGGTGGTTGATCCCCGCACATTCCCACTGAATGTCTTCATAGGGAACCTTGGCATATCTCGAAAGCAGGTGAGAAGTGCCCTGTACACTGTGGCAGAGGCCGACCACCTGAAGCGAAGTCACCTGAGCCGCTGCGGTGCACATCATGGCCATGGGGTTGGTGTAATTCAGGACGATCGCCTTCGGGGCCAGCTTTTCCGCATCCTGCAGGATTTTTACCCAGGCCGGGATGGTGCGGAGCGATTTGAACAGTCCGCCGGGTCCGATGGTATCACCGATGCACTGATCCACCCCGTACTTCAGGGGGATGTCATTGTCCATTTCCACACAGGCGGCTCCGCTGACTTCGATGCAGTTGATGATGTAATCGGTGTCCGCCAGCACCTCGCGGCGGTCGGTGGAGGCGATGACGTTCCATTTGGGTCCGCCGGTTTCGCGGACCAGTTTGCGCACCAGACGGGCACTGAGCTTCAGTCGGGTTTCGTCGATGTCCACCAGGGCAAAGGTCCCGCCCTGCTGTCCCGGGGTTTTCAGAATGTCATTCAGTACCCGGGGGGTGAAGGTGCTGCCCGCACCGATGAAGGTGATTTTGAGTTTCCGGCTGAACGAACCCGGGAGGCCCTTGTCTTTCGAGTCCTGAGTGTGGGAGGCGTGACCGATTACTTTCTTGGCAGTGGTTTTCTTTTTTGCAGGCATGGGGGCTCCGATGGGGTGACGCGTGTCTGATGTCGAGTGACACGGTATGAATGTGATCCTGAGGGAAATGCTGCAAATCCTCGAGGGAGGATTCTTGATCTTGTTTCTGCAAAATGTGATATTTTTTGGATGAAACATGTTTCAAGCTTTCTGGATACGCTTCCCGATGTCACGGTGGCCAGGGAGGAAACGCACATAAATGATGAGTATTTTTGGGATAATCGGACCCGGATGCCGGGAGGGTGGGTGATCCAGCAGACATTAGAGGGATCCGCATTTTATGAGACGACCTCCTGTCGTTACCGTGTGGTGTCTGGATCCTGTATGATTTTCCGGCACGGAGAAGACAGTTGGTATGGGCTTTGGGATTCCGCACCCTACCGTCTTCGCTGGCTGCAGCTCAGTGGAGGGATTCAGAACTGGGCCGGTGCACTTCAGCAGGAGTTTGGTCCGGTACTCCGGATGGAGGAGAAAGGGGAAGCGGGAACGATTCTGGCGGGGCTGGTGTCGGATGTACAGCAGGGGATCTGGAGAGACCGGCTCTATCTGGCGGAAGCGGCGACCCAACTGCTGCTGGCATTGTACCGGGAACAGGTTGGAGGGAGACAGGGAGTGGATCCGGTTGCTTATGGACGTCACCTGCTTGAAACCCAGTACCGCTCTCCCCGCAATTTGAAGGAGTGGGCTTCAGAAATCGGTGTAACCCGCGAGCACTTTACCCGGGAGTTCCGGATACGGTATGGGGAAACACCTGCCGCCTTCCTCCGCCGGTTACGACTCGAGCATGCGGATCGTATCCTCAAAACCCATCATTTGACGTTGGCGGATGTCGCCGCAGCCAGTGGCTTTGCCTCGGAACAAACCTTTCATCGGGCCTATGGGCGGCATTTTGGATACCCTCCTGGCAAAGCACGTGATCACTTGGGGGAGGCGTTTTCTTGAAATTAGTATGAACCTGTTTGCCTGTCATGACGTATGTAACCGTAAGTTCCTCCGGGAACGTTCATTTCGAAACCTTCTGATTGTTGGAGTATGTACATGAAGCGTCTTGTCTTGTTTGCGGCCCTGATCGGCATCGCCGGTTCCACCGTGTTTGGTGGAACGGTTCGGGTGATTACCGACCGAACCGAAACGCACCTGAAACCCTTGTTTGCCTTGTTTGAAAAGAACACCGGCATTAAGGTGGAAACCATTTATGTTGGTAAAGGAATGATGGCTCGTGCCACCAGCCGTCCGAAAGAAGCGGACTTGGTGATCAGTAAGACGGCAGATAACCTCGAGGTACTCCGCCAGAAAGGGGCACTTCAGAAAATTGAATCCGATCAACTGGGCACGATCCGAAAAGAATTTGTCGATCCTGAGCTTATGTATGTCGTAACCTCCTATCGTCCCCGCGGGTTCTTTTACTCCAAGGGACGCGTGAAACCGGAGGAGCTCTCCACCTATGCCGATTTGGCGGATCCCAAATGGAAAGGGCGAGTGTCTATCCGCTCTGGATATCACTCCTACAACATGAGCCTGTTCTGCCAGATGATGGAAGCAGAAGGTCCGGAAAAGACCCGTGCCTTTATCGAAGGTCTGAAAAAAAATCTCCACCGTCCGCCGCAGGGGAATGACCGGGCCCAGGTGAAAGCCATTTATGAAGAGGATGCTGATGTTTCCGTTGGCAACGCCTACTACATGGGCCTGATGATGGGACGGGAGGACCAGCGCCCCTGGGGAGAGGCTACCGAGGTTTTTTTTCCTGACCAAAAAGGGGAGGGGGCCTATGTAATGGCTTCGGGTGCAGGGTTGACCATTTCCGACAGAAACGTGGAGGAGGCCACCAAACTTCTCGAATTCCTGCTCAGTGACTTTGCCCAGTATTATTTTGCCACCACGCTGCATGTATATTCGGTCAAAGAAGGAATTCCGATCAGCGAAATGAACAAAACCCTTGGCAACGGGCAGGGAATTCAAGGGGGTGAGTTTAAAGCCCGTATCGTGCCCATCCGTGAGATTGCCCAGCATCGGGAAGCGGTGACCGCCATTCTGAACGATGTCAAATTTGACCAGTAAACCGTCTCCTCTTTCTCTCACCTTCCTGGTGGGTCATCTGCTGCTGGCCCTCCTCTGCCTGGGATTCCTGGCGCCTCTCGGGTATCTGATCCGGGAGGCGTTCCTGTCGGGGAGACCCAGCCTGATCTCAGAAGCCGGAGGGCTGGTCTTTTCTCAGAGTATGACCACGCTCACGCTTCTGCTGGTCACGGTTCCAGCGGCGGTCCTCATCGGCACGGGGTCCGCGTTGCTGGTCAGCCGGGTGGCATTTCCCGGACGGAAGCTCTTCTCCGTGCTTCTGTGTCTGCCGTTCGCGCTTCCACCCTATCTCCTGGCCGGAGTGGCGCGTCAGGCCCAGCATGCGGGTTGGCTTCCCTTACCTCCCCTGGAGAATCTGTTCGGCTGTGGCATCTTGCTGGCCCTTTCACTCTATCCCTGGGTATATGTGCCGGTGAAGGCACAACTGTCTCTTCAGTCCCGCCAATACCGAGATGTAGCCGAAACCCTCGGCATGGGACCCTGGGAACGTTTCAGGTATGTTCACGCCGGGTTGATGCTGCCCACGCTTGTCGTCACTGCGTTGCTGGTCGCGATGGAAGTGATCAGCGACACTGGCACAGTGACCATTCTGGGAGTGAAAACGCTCAGTGTGGGCATCATGGACGCGATGTTCAGTATGGACCGGGCGGATTGGGCGGCTCAGTTGTCGCTGGTCGGAATAGCATTCCCGGTGGTGGCGGTGATGTTGTTTGCTCTCTGGCATCGGCGACGGATGGAGTATCAGCCTCCCAACCGTCCGGCCGCGGCTCCGCTGCACGTTCCCGGCCCCATGGGGAAGGTCTTCATCCCGCTAGTGCTGGCCGTTCCCGTGCTGGGAGGATTTGCTCTGCCTGTCTTCCGGCTGGGAGCATGGGGCGTGGAGAATTTCGGACGTATTCCCCTCCGCGATCTTCCCGGACAGCTTGGGGACACCCTGATTTTGGTGGCGCTGGTGGTGGTGTTCACAATGGGACCTGCCTTGGGGCTCAACCTCCTGTTGAGGTGGATTCCCTCCCTGAGGATCTGGAAGGGTCTGGTCTGGCTGATGAATCTGAACTATGCGTTGCCGGGAGTCATCCTGGCCATCGCGGTCTTGTTTCTGTCGGCACATGCCCCGGAATCCTGGTTGTCAGATACGGTGGTGCTCCTGGTTCTGGCCTGTGTATGCAGCTTTTTCTGTTTTCCGTTTTTCAGCATCCAGTCCGGCCTCCGGTCGATCTCTCCCCGATTGGATGACCTAAGCCTGTTACTTGAGTTCACCCCTCTTGAACGGGTGATGCATCTGTATCTTCCCCTGCTGAAACGCGCGGTTGCCGGAGGTCTGCTGCTGGTCGTGGTAACGCTGGTGAAAGAGCTGCCGCTGACACAGACCCTCCAGCCGTTCGGATTCGAACCTCTGAGTCTGAGGGTGTATTCCTTTGCCGGTCTGGATCTTCTCGAAGAATCCGCGCTGGTCGCCCTCTGCCTGATCGCCTTGGTGCTTTACCCGGTGGTCGCACTTGACCGTTTGATCTCTCAACCTGAAGGTCAGGCATGATGGATGTCGTGGCCCTTTCCTTTGCCCCAGCCGGAACGCCGGTGCTGGATGATGTCACCCTGAATATCAGGAAAGGGGAGATGATCACCCTGCTGGGTCCCAGCGGAAGTGGCAAAACCACCCTGCTGCGTATGGTGGCCGGGTTGGAGGTTCCGGACTCCGGCCGGGTGCTTCTGGAGGATGCGGTCCTCAGCGAAGGACCGCATAGGGCTGTGCCTGCATCCAGGCGTCCGTTCGCCTATCTGTTTCAGGATTTCACTCTCTTTCCTCATCTCACGGTCCGGCAGAATATCGGCCTCGGAATCCGTGATCTGCCAACTCCGGAGCGGAAAGCGCGGGTGGACGCGATGGCGGACTTACTGGGGATTACCCCTTTACTGAAACGCCGGATTCATCGTCTGTCCGGGGGGGAGCAGCAGCGGGTTGCGCTGGCCCGTACGCTGGTGATGCGTCCCCGTCTGCTGATGCTGGATGAACCCTTCAGCAATTTGGATCCGATGACCCAGCAGCGTCTCAGCCGTGATGTGAAAGGGATTGCGAAGGATCTTGGCATCTCGGTACTGCTCGCCAGTCACAACCGTGAGGAGGCGTTTTTTTTCAGCGACCGGCTGGTGGTCCTCTCCAAAGGTCAGAAGATCGCGGAGGGGCCCTCCTCGGAGTTGTACCGGAATCCCGGAACGGTATGGCTGGCCAACTTCACCGGGGAAACCGTGCTCAATTCTTCAGAGCAGTTGAAAGCGCGGTTTGGGTATGCCTCTGATGGTGGAGCGGACGTGTACCTGGTGCGTCCAGAGGACATTGCATTTGTCGGAGACGGAGGTGAGAAACAAGCGGCCGCACCGGTCCCGGGTGCAGAGGACCGTGCGGGCGGGATCCCCTGTGATTCTCAGCCCTGCACGGTCTCAGGAGTTGAATTTTACGGAACCACGAGCAAGGTATACCTCAATGACTCATCGGGTGATCCCTTTCATGCTGCGGTATTGGGGCCCACGACCTTTCGCGTGGGGGACAAGGTGTGGCTGCAACTCGTCCGGGAACCGGTGGTCCTGACACCATGAACATTCTCCGCCGACATCGTGGGTTCACCACGAACTCCAGTTCCGCCTCTGAGTGGATCGATCCGGAACGTCCTCCTGCCTCCATTCCACTGGATCAGTTTGACGCGGATGGGAATCGGATTGTCCCCACACCCACACCCGAGTCTGGATCAGGAGATGGCGGCCCTGCCACGATTTCCCTGGAGGGGTTTGAGTTCAATCCCTTTGCCACTCCCTCCCCGAAACCGTCTCCGAAACCGGAGGCCACGGCCACTCCGGCCCCTGCAAAAGAGGAACTGCCCTCGGTTGCCTCTGAAAATACGGCGATGGTGCTCGGATTTCTGGGAACGATTCTGGGGGTTTTCGCACTCGAACGTATGCTGCGACTGTGGTGGCGGAAACGGAAGGAGCAAGAGGACTGATGCCCGGCCGACCGGATCCACTGCAGGAACTTCCATTGGTCATGCGCAAAGAACCGTTTGGCGGAATCGTGTTTGATCCCTTTGACGGTACGATGCTGGAACTGGATCCGGAGGCCTATGGCGTGGCCCGGAAAACCCTAAAGGGCAGGGGACTCTTTTTTTCCCGTGAGAAGCGGGAAATGATGCGGGAGTTGAAACGGGAACTGCACCTGCATCGGCTGCGTGCGGTCCGCGAGGTGAAGGTACAGGGTGCACAGGATTGGCAGTCGAAGATACCGGTCCCTTCCCTAAGTGCGCCTACGCTGGTTGATTTTCAAATCACGGACAATTGTCTGATGGGATGCCCACACTGTTACGCCAGTTCGATTCCCAAAGGGCAACATGTGCCCTGGGAGATGGTGCAACGGGTGGTGGAGCAACTGGCCGACTGCGGGGTGTGTCAGTTGGCCATTGGTGGTGGAGAGCCGTTGTTGCATCCGCAGATCGGCGACCTCTTGAAGCTCTGCCAGGACAAAGGAATCGTGCCGAATCTCACCACCGGCGGGATGGAGCTGCGACCGGACAATTTGACTCTCCTCAAGAAATACTGCGGGGCCATCGGGATCAGCATGGAAGGCGTGGGGGAACGGTATTCCGAAGTGCGGAAGTACCCGTTTAGGAAGTTTGAAGAAGCTCTGGACAAGCTGCGTGATGCCGGAGTCCCCACCGTGATCCAGATGACGCTTTCCCGTGCTAATTTTGATCATCTGCCGGAAATGGCGGAGTTCTGCCTGAGCCGGCCCGAACTCTATGGCGCCATTTTTCTCGCCTATAAACCGGTAGGACGGGGGGAGACCTACTCGCAGGCCCTCTCCACCCTGGATGCCAAGGTGGTGTCGAAAGGATTGTCACATGCGTTTAACCTTCTCTCTCCCCACATGCGGGTGGGATACGACTGCTGTATGACCCCGGGGGTCGCCGGTGTGGAGGATGCTTTGAAGTTTGCCGATGAAAGCAATCTCGAAGGGTGTTCTGCGTTACGGGGTTCGGTGGGGATCAGCACCCGGTTGGATGTCATTCCCTGCACCTTTACCTGGCGTCACCGGATTGGAAATCTGAAAACCGAACACCTCCGGGATGTGTGGCGGAACGCCAATGCGGAACGGTTCCGTCAGCGGATTGAGATCAAGAGTCAGAACAACCGGGCCTGTACCGGATGTCTGAAAAAAGCCCACTGCCATGGGGGCTGCCCCGTCATGCCCTTGATCAACTGTCACCGCGATCACATCGGAGACCCGGAGCAAAAATGGTCGTTTTGAGTACCTGCGTCAAGCCGCAGGTCTTGACGGCGGTGGCAAGCCCCCGACTCCATATCTGATGCGCCTGGAGTGCGGAAGCTCGCTTCCGCCATCCTGAACGAAGTTTGCTTCGTGATCAGTTACACCCCAGCCAGGGACCTTCTCCCGCCGTCTTCTCTGCCCTGGAGAAACCTTCCCGGATCCGGCAGCAGGCCTCTTCGGACAGAGGGCCTTTTGCCGCAGCGGCCAGATTGGCATCCTGGCGTTGCTCAGAACGTGTGGAGACAATGGCGCAGTCCACATGGGCGATGGTGAAGCGGAGAGCGAGCTCGGCCATGGTCCCGCAGTCATACGCCTCCGGTTGGAGATCCAGTTGTTTGAGTCGCCCGATATACGCACGGTTTGCAGGATGGGCCTCCCCGGGGCGGTCATAAAACGTCCACATGGCATTCGCGATCGGTTTTTTTGCAATCACCCCGGCCCCGGTTTTTCTGGCCGCCGCAATTCCGTGTGACAGATTGTGCTGGTCTGCCACATTGAATGAACACTCCAGAAGTTGGGCTCCGCCCTCCTCGACGACCCATTTCGCCCGCTCATTATCTCCGGAGTACCCCCACCATCTGATTTTTCCCTGGGACTGGGCTTGCAGGAGGACCTCGATGGCCTCTCCCTGCTGGAGGGGTTCCAGATCATAGGAATGAAGCAGCATGCCATCCAGATGGTCTGTCTTGAGGCGGGTCAGTGCATCCTCGATGTCGGTCAGGGAAATCGGCCGCGACATCATGGATCCATCCGGGAGGAGGTCATGATGACCGCATTTGGTGATGAGAAGAAAGTCGTCCCGTCGATGAGACAGACGTTCTCCAATCAGGGATTCATGCGCTCCAAGATCATAAACCGCCGCAGTATCGATCAGGGTGCAGCCTGCGTCGAGTAGGCGGTTGATCAGGAAAACCAGCCGATCCTTTCCAAGGTCAAGCGGAAGGGAGCCAATGCCAAGAGGAGAGACGGAGATGCCGGTGGTGCTGAAAGGGACGGGTGTCATATGATAAAAGGGGAACCCTAAGGGGGGAGACCGTTCTGCACCAGAAAAAACCCCCGGTCAAAATGACTGCGGGAGCCTTCTTCAGGGGTGTTCTTCAGCGTGATCAGGGGGGGGCGTGCCACCGCGAAGAAACAGGGTGCATCTGGGAAGGCGGGAGACTGAATTTTGCATAAAGGCCATGGATTTGCGCTCGACACCAGCCCTGTTGCCGGTATCGGTCCCCGCCTGTGGGGATCGGGTGTGGCCTTCGATCAAAGTGTAAAAATGAAACAGACTGCGTTGATATTCGTGTTCATTCTAGCCCTCTATATGCCGGTGAGAGTTCCGGGGCAGGAGGCAACGGTTGTGAAAGGGCTTGCGGCCCGTTACAAGGCCTCTGACCTGGACATGAAGCCCGGAGAGGCGGTGAAAACCTGGCGGCCCTCTGCCGGAAACCGCGAGGTTCCCCTGGTTTGGCAGCAGACACTGCGGGATGGAAAAAAGGCCGTGGCTCCGACTCTGCAGATGTCGAACATCATGGGATTTGATCATCGCAGTCTCTACTTTGCACCGGGGAAACGGGGGGAAATGGAACTCCTGCTGGCCAAAGATCTGGTCGCAGATGGATCCCGCTCGTTAACGGTTTTTCTTGTGTACCGGTCGCGGACGCTGAACACGTCAGGAGGTTCGCGAATCGCCGGATTCGGCAGCACGCAACTGGATAAAAATGCCAGCTTGAAGGTGTGGAACATTGGTGTGGATTCGGATGCGGCAGGTCTCGGATATGGCTCCTTCCGCTTTGACGGAACCTTTGTCGGTCCTCATCCCGGGAAGGTCTATCCCAAGGGTCAGCTTTTGATACGGGCTGTGGTGATGAAAGGCGGGAACCGCTTCACTGATTATATTCAGCCCGCGCATGATTTTTTCAACATTCATAAAGTGGCGGAATGGGTGCAGCCTGCAGAGAAGGTGGGACCTTTTCCCGGTGATTTCCTGGTGGGGGATCTCCATGAAGCCAGTGCGGGAGGCGGTGCTGCCCCACACGGCTTTGAGCTGTTTGAACTGCAGGTGTTTGACCGGGCCCTTGCCGAGTCAGAGGTACATGTAGTTCTAAGAAACCTCAACTGGCGCTATACCAACCCTGAAAAATAGGGCTGCCGGTGGGATACGGAACTGAACTGGTTCAGTTCCTTCGTGGTTTCGAGGCTGGATTCTGAAACAGTTCAGCCCTAGGTTGAAAAAATGGCCGATTCATCCGCATCTCCGTCTTGCCGCACACCAGTGCGGATCAAAGATATCGCAACGCGTATGGGGCTGTCCATGTCTGCGGTCTCCTACGCACTCCGGAATTCACCCGAAGTCTCAAAGGCGACCCGGAGAAAGGTGCAACGCGTTGCCAGGGAAATGGGGTATGTGCCTTCCCCGGCCATGGGGGCCTTGGCGGAATACCGGAGATCCATTCGGTCGGCCGAAAGTGAAGGGTTCCGGACCCTGGCGTATGTGCATACGTACGTTCCGGAACACTGGAGAGGCCAGGGGAATCGGCGAGCACTGCTGGCGGCGCTTGAGGAGAGAGCGCAGGAACTGGGCTACCGTCTGGAGGTGTTTGCCGCCGGTCAAACACGTGCCTCGATGAAAAAGTGTTCCCGAGTTCTCTACAACCGTGGGATACAGGGGGTGTTTTTGGCCCCTCATCTGTACAAAGACCCGGGTGGAGCAGAGCTTCAACTGGACTGGGAACATTTTGCAGCCATCTCCGTGCTGAATGAGCAACCGTCCCGTGCCACACATCTGGTGATGCCGTCCTGGGTTCGAAACCGCGAACTCCTGCTTGAGAAAATAGTGCAGGCGGGCGTAGAACGGGTGGGTGTCTATACCACTGTGAATGTGAAATCCTGGTCCGGAGAAATCTCACACACCTTCTCCCCTCACCGGAATGCACAGGGCAAAGAGGTCCAGACCATTCCCCCGCTGGTGACGGATGTTTGCGACAATGATGCGTTCATCCAGTGGTTTCATCTGTGGAAGCCCCAGGTGGTTGTGACCAATCTGGAGAATGTGCCTGCTCTTTTGGCAGACGAAGGCCTTCAGGTGCCGCAGGATGTGGGCGTGGTGTTCCTGGATTCTGTACAGATCCCCACGCGGACTGGGGTGGATGTCCTTCCGCGTGAGGTTGCCCGAACGGCGGTGTCGCTCATGAACGATCTACTGCGGAACCAGAGTCTGGGTGTGCCGGAACACCCCTACCGTCTTATGGTTCCCGGAAAATGGCAATGGGGGGAGACGTGGAAGGGGAAAGAGTCATTTGTCAGTCGTCATTCGTGTCCTTTTAATACTGAACGTTCAATGACCAATGATCCGCCGTCGCCAAAGGCTATGGCGGGACATGCCAATGACCAATAACTAATGACTAATGACTAAGCCCAACTTTCTCCTTATCACCACCGATCAGCAGCGCTGGGATACCATTCATGCCGCCGGGAATGATCATATCTTCACTCCGAATCTTGACTGGATGTGTGATCAAGGAACCCGCTTCACCCGGGGGTATTCCGATTGTCCCATCTGCATGCCGGCCCGGGCCACCATTCTCACGGGCAATCATGGATTTACGCAGGGGGTGGTGGAGAATGTGCATGAGCCCGATCCGATTGATCCCGCCTCCAGCCTTCCGGGTTTGCTGACCCGGGCGGGGTATCAGACCCGGATGGTGGGGAAAACTCATTGGCCGAAATACCGCTGCAATTATGGCTTTGAACACATTGAGCCCTGCGACGACTACTACCGTCAGATGGCCCGGGAAGGCAAACGGCCCGCCGCCCATGGGATGGGACAATGTCAGCAGGAACCGGCGATCAGTACCGTAGAGGAAGTGGACAGTCTGACGCACTGGACCGTGGATCGTTCCGTGGAATTTCTCCGTACCCGCGACACCACGCGACCGTTTTTTCTCTGGACCAGTTTCACCAAACCGCATCCTCCTTTTGACCCCTGTCGAAATTACTGGGAGCTGTACCGGGACCAGCCCGTACCTGAGCCGGTGTATGGCGACTGGTCGGAACGGGTGGAGGATATTCCCCCCTACCTGATGGAGATGACGCGCTGCGTGAACAGTGTGGACCGCTTCAGTCCTCATCAGCTTGCCCAGATGCGGCGGGCCTATTATGCCTGCATTTCCCAGATCGATTACAATCTCGGGCTGTTGTTCTCTGAATTGCGCGAAAGCGGCGAACTCTTGAATACCTGGATTGTGTTCACCAGTGATCATGGCGAGATGCTGGGGGATCATCATATGGGGGCAAAGGGCGTTCCCCTGGAAGCCTGCGCCCGGGTCCCGTTCCTGCTGAAACCGCCATGTCCCGAGGCACAGCCGTTTCCGTTACCGCCGGGTCAGGTATGTGACGCTCTGGTCTGTCTCGCAGACGTGTTGCCGACCTTTGTCGGGCTTGCAGGTGCCGAGGTTCCGGAGCGTGATGGGATCTCTCTGCTGGACAGTGTACAGGGAACAGGACGCGATCACCTTCACCTGCAGATGAGGGATTATCATGCGGTGGTAACGAAGAACCGCAAGCTGCTTTTTGCCGAGGCCTGTGGGACCCAGGTCATGTTCAATCCGGAAACGGATCCCTATGAGACGCAGGAGCTCCTGCGGGCCGGAGGGGATGCCACCAAGCTGCGTGAGTGGATGCTGGAACGGCTGCAGATGAACGAGTTGAACGGAACCCGTCCGGAGGACCCGCAACTCGGTGGCTCCCGGAACCGATGGCCCGGCCATCACAGTCCGGATGTTCCCAGCGATGTGCTGCACTGAACCACGCGTGGCTGAACCCTAGAGGGAGGGGGATCCGTATTCCTGACGAATCTCTCTGGGAGACTTTCCAAGATACCGTTTGAAGGCCCGGCTCATATGCTCCGGATTGCTGTAACCGCAACTGGAGGAAATCAGACTGATGGGCTCCTGAGTGTGCTCCAGGAGTTCCTGGGCCAGATGCAATCTGGCTTTGTGGATCCGGTCCAGCAGGCTTTCTCCGGTAACGTCACGGAAACGGATTTCCAGGTTCCGACGGGTTCCCTGGCAATGCTCCGCCACATCGGCGACGTTTATGCCTTTCCGGACGTGATCCCGGATGAACGTTAATGCCTGCCTGACCAGAGGGTCGTTCACCATCATTTGAGACGTGGAGGCTCTGGTCTTCAAGCGGATCGGCCCCTTCAGTTTGTGGACTCTGCGCGGAGAATGTCCCTGCATGAGCAGGTGAAGGGTCCGGGCGGCCTCAAACCCCACCCCTTCCATTGGGGGTTCAATGCTGCTGAGCGAGGGATGGGAAAATTCGCAAAGGATCTCGAGGTTCCCTGCACCGAGGATGCTCATTTCTTCCGGAACGCGGATGCCCAGACTGAGGCAATCCTCCTGGATGGATAAGCCCATGCGATCGGTCAGAGAGAAGATCCCACACGGCCGGGGCAGGTCTTGCAGGGAACATCTGCTTTGGGCATCCGGGAGAGGGGAGGTGGAAACCGGTTCGAATCCTGGGAGTTCACTCAAATGTTCGAGCTGATAGATGTCCTGGATCCCCGCCCCGGTTAAGGTGGCTATGAATCCCTCAAGTCGTTCATTGAGGAATTGATAGGAGACCTGCCCCGGACGGGCAGGAATGGCGAAATACTCTAACCCCAGTCCCAGCAGATGCTCTGCAGCGCGTTTTCCGATCAGGGTCTGATCCACTCCCACGTGATGGAACGGGAGTGACTCGGGCATGATGCCCGATAGATTGACTACCGGGATTCCCGAGTCCTGAAGAAGTTCGACCAGGCCATCCTGCGCAATGTGTCCGATGATCCCTTTTGGAGACCTTTTCAAGTGGGCAAAATCAAATGCCCACACATCATGTGCCGCAGTTTCGACAATCCAGTCTCCTACGAGGTGGGAATACCGTTGGATCCCTTTCAGAATGTTCGCATCCTCACCATACAGAGCGAGATCGACCAGGGCTATGGGTGTCGGGGATGTGAACATGTCGGTAGAGTTTGTGCTGAATCGCCGATGGAATGCAATAGCAGATTCGGATTTCATCGAAACCTGATCGGGGACGGCCTGCCGAGTCGCGGAAGTGGATTTGAATTACGTCCGGAACCTTCCGGGAGTCTTTCCGGTGACATATTTAAAATCCCGATTGAATTGCGACTGTCCGCCGTAGCCGCATTCCAGGGCGATATCGATCAGTGGCAGTGAGGTGGTTTTTAACAGGCGCTTTGCGGTTTCGATGCGGGCATGACGGAGTTCTTCGGAAGGGGTTCGCCCGACATGGGAGGCAAAGCGCCGGTAGAGGGTTCGTTCCGAGAGGTGGAATTTCTTTGCCAGTTCATCGGTGTTGGGAGCCTGTTCGAGATGATCCCAGATGTAGTTCACAATTTCTTCACACAACGGATCTCCCACGACACGGTGATCGGTGGAACCACGGACGATGATTTCTTTGGGTGAGATCATGGTTGTATCCGGGATGCGTTGCCCCTGTATTTGTTGATCCAGCAACCGGGCGGCTTCGTAACCGATCCGATGTCGATCATGGTGAATGGAGCTGATCCCCGGGTGAAGAAAGGGGAGAATCACGGTACTTTCCGTTGGTGAAATGATCCCGATTTCGTCGGGGATGCCAAGTCCGGCTTTCATGCAGACTGTGTGCAGCCTCTGGATATGATCCGGGTTGCAGGCTGTAGCCCCTACAGGACCGGGCAGACTCAAGAGTAGATCTGCAAGGTCTGCGATTTGGTCCTCCTGCGTCCATTTCCTTTTTTGGACCGTACGGGGACCTACATCAAAGGTGGTCACCTCGAGGCCATTCTCCTTGGCCTGGGCCCGAAACCCCTCTTCCCGTATGAACGGTATAATATCCTTTTGATCTCCGGTTTGAAAGAAAAGGAGGGTTCGATACCCGCGTTCGATCAGATGAGCACAGGCGTCGGCTCCCGCTTTCCGGTTATCCGTAATCACACGGGGGTGATTGTTTTGATCGAGATAGACAACCGGGCAGTGTGGCTGAGTCCATGATGTCGGTACCCCCGCAGCCAGAACACCATCGATTTCACTGGGAGAATCAAAATGGCTTTTCGGAAGGTGAAAGGCTAACTGCCAGTTTTTCTGCTCTTCTGCATATTGCACAATACCGGGAAAGACCTCACGAAGCCAGGGTGTGTCCGGTTGAAATGTGAGGGCCACTCCCATACTCTTTTTTTGCATGGCAGAAAATGTAAATAATATGGCACAAGCTGTCAATATCTGTGACACCCTATTCGGTATTCTTAATTAGTATCAAACCCTGTCCTTAGGAAATCCTGATGAAAAAAACATGTACTCAATTTCTGACCCTCGCCTTCGTGGCATCTCTCCATGTGTATGGAGCTCTGTCGATCACCAACGGAGATTTTGAAGCCTTCAGCAACGATACCACGCCTGGCACCGGAAATAACAAAGACCTGATCACTGATTGGTTTGAGGGTTTGCATGGCTCAGATGTTGGGGGTGTTTCAGATGAAACCGGAGAGCAGGTCATTCTCGAAGGAGGGAATCGGCCGGATGATGCAACGGGTACGCATTGGGGTCACTTTATTGATCGGTCCGGGGTACCCTTGGATCCATCTTCCATTTACCAGCAAGTCGGTACCTGGAACACCGGGGATGCCGTCGATTACACCTTGAATGCGGTTCTGGGAGACCGCAGCAACCGTGACTTTGCCCCATTGACTTTTGAGTTTTTCTCGGTCAGCCCCACGGATGGAACTGACAATCCTGCGGATGGGATCCAGTTCGTGGATGCATTCGATTCTGAGTTGTCTCTTGCTTCGTTTTCCAGCGGTGATCCCTTTGTGAATGGAGAAGGTGGAGGCGTGGGAACCTCCAACTTCAGTCAAAATTTCACCCTGACAGGGGTAACAAATGGAAGCGAAATTTGGCTGGTCATTACGCAGGATGATCTGAGTGACAGTTTTGAAAACCACTCTCTTATTAACGATGTCTCCATCATCCCCGAACCCTCCAGCCTGGTGCTGATAGGGTTGGCTATGGTGGGTGCGATGGCCTTTCTTCGCAGACGCTGATCCTTGCAATGAAGGTTGGGTCTCCGGACCCGACATCCATATTAAAATGTTGTTACGCATTGACGTCGTGTGTTGTCGGATCAGGAGGTTTAGCTTCCGTTTCTCATGAACCGCCGCCACTTTCTCCATTCTCTCACTGCCGCCGCTGCCACGGCGGCGGTTTCGCGTGTCGGAGCGCAGGGTGGCGGTACACCGCGGCCCAACATCCTTCTCCTTCTTTCCGATCAGCACCGCTACGACTGGATCAGTTCAAACACAAATTTAGATAACGGACGGATTCAGACCCCGAACCTGGACTGGATGGCCACCACCGGCATGCGGTTTGAACACTGTCTAGTAGCCTCGCCACTTTGCGGCCCTTCCCGGGCCTGTCTCGCGTCCGGGGTAACCTATGAACGCTGCGGCATGATCCAGCATGAAACCGACTGGCCCTGGGACCGACTGGATTCGTTTTACCGCAAGCTTCGGGATGATGCCGGATATCATGTGCTGGTGACCGGGAAACATGATCTGGACAAACATACCAACGCGGTTGGAGGAGACGGAAAAAACAAGCTGGACCATTACGGATTCAGTGACGGGATTGCCAACAAGGGAAAGTGGGATGGCTACAATTCCGGGAATGCCTCCAATGATCCCTGGTATGGCTTTCTCGACAGCCGTGGAAAGGTGAACGTCCACAAAGGGGATTACCTTGCCCGGAGAGGGCACCCCTCTCAGACGTTTACCAACACCAGCCCTACGCCTCTCACCGATGAAGAATACAATGACAACTGGCTGTGTGAGAATGCCCGCACACTCATTGCAGACGGACCTTCTGACACACCCTGGTTCTGCCAGGTGAATTTCGGGGGGCCGCATGAACCGGTGGACATCACCCAGTCGATGTGGGATTCGGTGCAGGGCAGGGCCGCCTATCCGGGACCGGTGGATCACAGCAGTTCGATTTCCAATCACTCTGACATCCGGCGGAACTACACCGCCATGGTGGAGAACATTGACCGACAGCTCGGGCTGTTCCGGCAATTTCTGGAGGCCCGGAACGAACTTTCGAATACGCTGATCCTCTATGCGTCGGATCATGGGGAAATGCTGGGGGACCATAACCGGTGGGAGAAAAAGTGTCCCTATCAGGCCTCCATTGCGGTTCCTCTGTATGTTCGGGGGCCGGGGGTTCAGGCCGGAGAGGTCTGTGCCTCACCCGTTAGTCTCATTGATCTAGGTGCGACGTCTCTCGCCGCAGCCGGACTCAAGGTGCCCGCTCATATGCAGTCCAAAGCGCTGCAACCGGTCCTGTCCGGGAGCACGGCGGATCACCGGTCGCATGTGATCTCCGGCTTATCCGGATGGCGGACGGTGTTTGATGGACGGTATAAGCTGATCCGGGGATTTAATTTTTCTCATTCCGGTCAGAGCAATCAGGACGACAGTGATGTGAATGCCTCACAACGTCTGTTTGATCTTCAGGAGGATCCGCACGAGCAGACCGACATTGCCGAGGACAACCCGGAAAAGGTGGCCGAATTAGGGGCGATCCTCGACACCGAAACACAAAACATCTCCATCGGAGCCCCTAGTCGATATCGATGATGCTTCACCTCTATAAACTGCAGGCAGGATGCCCGCAGTCCGCTGCTCTGCTCCCGGTCTTGTTTGTGTTGTTTTGTGGATTGGGAGGAATGGGCAGTGTCAGGGCAGGGAATCTGGGCACAGAGCTGGCTCTCTATCTGCCTTTGGATGGTGACAGCCGGGACAGGAGTTTCCAACAAGTGGATCTCGAGGTGGAAGGAAACCCTGCATCTTCAACGGATGCTGCGACCGGGCAGTCCCTCCATTTTGACGGGAATGCCGATCAGCTTCAGGTGATGCCGTGGAAACCGGAGACAGTGCTTGCGGACCGGACAAACCTGTCAGTTTCGTTGTGGTTCAAGGCAGACTCCGATACCGCGAATGAGAAGCGGGTTCTGTTTGATGACACGGGATCCCGCGGAAAACAGGATGGCCTTTCCGCACGGGTGAACTGGGCCATTTCGCCCTCGAAACTTCAGGCCACCTGTAGCCGGGATGGCAAACGCGTGAGCCTGGGGGTTGATTTCTCAGACACGACCTCCTGGCATCATCTGGTGGTGCGCAAAGAGGGGGATCGCTTCGCCATGTTTCTGAACGGGGTCAAGGTGGCGGAGGAAACCAATGTGGATACCGCGTCAGCTTCGACCGTGAATGCCGGGGTGGGCGTCTCGTTTCTGGGCCGGATCGATGAGGTGCGACTCTACCGCAGGGTGTTGTCGGATCAGGAAGTGGTGGATCTGGGAACCGCCTCTTCGCTCACCTCGGCCCAGATCTGGAGGGGGCATTATTTCGGTGAAACCGAGAATACAGGGGCTGCGGCAGATGATCAGGATGCGGACGGGGATCACAGTGTCAACATCTGGGAGCGGGCGACCGGCACTTCTCCCACCCAGTCCTCCAGCGTGTCTCTGCCGGAGGTGGGCATGACCGAACTGTCCGGCAGTCAGTACCTCAGCATCCGGTATCAGCGGTTGACAGGCGGGGCAGGAATCACCGGCGTGGATTACACCCAGGACGGTCTCACCTGGAGAGTGCAGACCCGTGAGACGCTGCTGACCGGGAACTGGAGAGGAGGCAGTGCAGAAGTGGAGCAGGTTGGGACCCCGGTGGATAACGGAGACGGGACCGAAACCGTGACCGTGCGGAGGAAAGTCGATACCGAAACCGACCCCGTCTCGTTTCTCCGGGTAGGAGTGGAACCGTAGGACCAACGGTCTCCGTTGGTCAACAGCCTTAGTTGCCCAGCCGGGACGTCTGGGCCTACTGAAACTAAACCCATCTCGTTTCTCCGGGTAGGAGTGGAACCGTAAGACCAACGGACTCCGTTGGTCAACAGCCCGAGTTGCCCAGCCGAGGACGTCTGGGCCTACGGAAACCGACTCCGTCTCGTTTCTCTGGGTGGAAGAGGAACCGTAGGACCAACGGTCTC
>DIYN01000037.1 GCA_002429065.1 Verrucomicrobia bacterium UBA6053
CGACTTATAACCGGACGCTCGTGTCAGTGTATTTATTCTGATATATTCTATTGGTATATGTTTCACCTTTTTATCTAAAGCTAGAGAAGGTAAGGCTTTAAGGTTTTTCACGTATAAAGAGTTTAATAATCTTGGTCTTATAGCTGTTTCATCAGATGATTATCATGATAAAAATGGAGAATGGCCAAAGGATTTTGAAGAACTTCTTGATAACTACCCAAGGCTAAGAGAATACCTTGAAGAACCTTTATGGTATGATTATCAACCTTTCTCTTATACATTAGGATATGGAAAAGTTTCGTTTTCTGAAGAACACCCTGGGGTTTTTAGTCCAGTTTTTTCAAAAGATTCTATTGTGTTCCGTTTTCCATCAAAAGAAAATCAGAACTGGAATAATCAGTTTCAGTTCAGTCCTAAATAAAGGATATCAGAGGGGAAAGGGGTCGTGCCTGAATGGCAGTAAGTTAAGAAGTTTCAGCATGGCGTACTCCCCATCATTTCTTTCCTCAAAATCTGGCGTGGTTTCGTCATCAGTTTCACCTTTCGATGCCTTCGTTTTTTGACGGGGGGTTCGCCACACCCAGGACGGACTGGAAGGAGATGGGCTATGATTTTTTTTCAAAAAACTCATGAAAACTTTCTAAATTTAATTTGATCGTGAAAAAGAAATATTATACTTTAGCGCTTCTGCTGGTTTTGTTTGTTCTGTCGGCAAGTCGTTACTTCTTTAAGAGATGGCATAATCAGGAGATGATGCTTGAGCGCTTATATTGCTTTAAAATGATTATGGAAATTATTGAAGAGGATCCAGCAGCTACTAAAGAAACAGTGGCCAGGTTGATTGATGGTCAGTACGGAGAGCTTGAATTTTATCTCACACATCCTTTGAAGTTAGATCGGCGTATGCCGTTATCTCTTGGTATGGATGAGAATCATCAGAGCGTGTATACCAGTACGATTGCTCCTTTATCTGTTGATCGTGTAAGAGAGGAGCGAAGTATGTTCAGGCATCACTATATAGATCAAGAGAACCGTAAATAAAGATCAGGGAATTAATAATCAGATCGTAACATCTTAATGATTCATACCGGAACACTAACTTAAAGAAATATTTAAGGCTGTGTCACCTGGGCAGGTTACGAAGATTTCCTCCTGCAAAATTTGGTATGGTATAGTCGTGTGTTGGATGATTTTCTGTATTTGTTTATTAATTCGTGTTGTAAACTTGTGCGAGATAGGGCCAGTGTGAGATTCTTCGCCTCGACACAGGCTAATGTATTCGGGTACAATGCACGCAGCGAAGCTTGCCCGCCGAGGCGGGTCACCAGTGCCGCCATGCGTAACGGAACCTCCAGCTACAGCTTTAACCAAATCGGCAACCGGACCACTGTGAATGTCCCCGAGGATCCGAACCCACAGACCTACGTGGCAAATGCCCTCAACCAATACACCTCGATTACCGGAGGGACGGCGTCCTCGCTGTCCTATGACGACGACGGCAATATGACCTCAGACGGAGCTGGCAAAACCCATACCTGGACCGGCGAGAACCGCCTGGAGGTGTATACCCTAGTCGACATCACAGTAGAAACGAAACGAGGGGGCGAGCGGAGTAGGAGCAACGAACGTTGGCCCGAAGGGTGGAAGGCCAAGGGGATGGCCTTTCATCAAAACACCTACGACGGGCAAGGCCGTCGCGTCCGCAAGCTGGCCAAAGACCTCGGTGCCATCACAAAGGATCTTCGCTATATGTACGACGACTGGAATCTGCTGTACGAGGTGGATATGCACCAGGTTGGTGAACCCACTCGTCGTTACGTTTGTGGATTACAGTTTCAATGGCCAAGTGCCTTAAATAAGTAGACGTGGTATTGAAGTGAAAGGTGTGGAAATTTCTGCGGTAAGTTTCTCTTGGACCTTTCTTACACTCCATCATAATGGTGAAGGCTCAAATAAAAGATGAAAAAACTTTTATTTTTTATATTAATAATTGCATCGATTGTGGCCTGACCCAGGAAGGGGGACACATCTAAACTAAAGAACTGCTGGGGTCAGGTGAACGGCATCATTTCAAAGATTGCCTTTTCAAAGATATTTATTAGAAAATTCTAGATGAAAGAACTTGGGCTACCTTTCCTTCTCCTTGCTTCGTTTCTCACTGCTTTCAAGGTGATACTCGAATCGGTGGACCGTCTAAACGCACTCAGGGACCTCGTGCTCAACATCGACGAGAAAGGCGAGCGTCTGAGCCCAGATCAGAAGGAAATCCTGCTCAAACACAACTTCACCCACCTTTTGACCGGGACTGCGTGCTTCTGTGTAATCTTCACCCTTCTTCTTTTTGGGTTGCCTCTATATGTGAGGGATCTGTCGTGGCCCTGGGATTATGCCGCAATTTACGCTGTTTCTGCATTTGTTTTGAGCTGCACGATCTCCATTCTCCTCACGGCATGGGTGGACAGGAAACGCATGAAGGATCAGATCGCAGAGCAGAGGTGTGTAATCCCTCCGGAAAAGAGTGGTCGTGATAAGTAGAGAATTTCAGCAAAGGAAAATGCTTGGTTTTCCGGGATAAAATCACTGCTAATAACGTTTCATGGATGAAAGGAGGAAATCACCATGAAAAACAATGAATCTTGAAACCTAAATACCAAATCAATCTGAGGCATATCCGAGTTGCTCTTCAATGTGACGGCATGAAACATTCATTCGTTTCAAAGAATTCGAAATTCCAGAAAAATGGCGGAGCAGCCGTCACTCTTTGAGTTATGGCTTGCCGAGGAGGGAGGGATTGCCGTTTCGCTTTGCTCCACTCCCGCGACTTCGCGCGGGCTTACTCCAACCGCTATACGGTTTCCGTTTCAAACCCCCTCCGTGGGTTCGACTCCCGTCTCTACCCCATTTTTCAAAAAAATGGCGGAGAGAGAGGGATTCGAACCCCCGGTACCTCTCGGTACAACGGTTTTCAAGACCGCCGCATTCGACCACTCTGCCATCTCTCCGCCGGAAAGATTGTGATCAAGTGAGGGGTGTGCATAGCGGGATGCTGTCTGGACGTCAACCCAAAGGTGAGAAATGCATCACCCGAATGTTGGGTTTTCTACATTTTCGCTGTGTATTTCCTTGCCCTTCCAGACATTACCCGTTATGTGCAACCTTCTTTTTTCCCCAATCAGGGGCCTCAACCATCTATCTGGAGATTCTCATGGGAACCGGACGCAAATTTTCCAAAACTGTGATCACACGCCCTCGCAAAGGCGGTGCGGCGAAACGTCAACGTCAGGCGGTCCATCGCAAGCGCCTCATCGCTCTGGGTGTAGACGAAGCTGAAGTCAACCGTATGAACCCGAAACAGGTTCGTGACCTTTTGAAGCGTCCGGCAGCGATTGCAAAACAGGCTTAATTTTATACTCCAGGAGCGGATATGATTGAATCCGATGCTACGTATGTGGTGATGGGGTTGCTGGATGCAGACTCCATTGCGTTTGCGATTGGGAAAACCCTTCAGTCTTTCGGGGCAAAGGTGATTTACACCGTTCAGAATGAACGGATGAAGAAAATCTTCTTTGACCGGAGCAAAAAGCTGACAGATGAAGATCGCGCGGATCTGGATATTCGTTTCTGTGATGTGACGGTGGAAGAAGAGGTGGAGACCCTCTTTAACGGAATTGAAGGATCCATCTCGGGGCTGGTCCATTCCATTGCCTACAGCAATCCGAAGACCTGCCTGGGCGAAGAGTTTCATACGGATGCCATTGATGACCTGACCAAAGGCTTCCATATCAGTGCTGTCTCTCTAGCCACGGTGACCAAATTCGCACAGCCCAAAATGACGGAGGGAGGTGCTGTCGTGGCCTTGACCTTTGCTTCTGAACGGGCGTTCGCATTCTACAATTGGATGGGGGTCAATAAAGCAGCGCTCGAGGCGGTTGTCCGTGGGCTTGCCCGTCGTCACGGGAAAGATAACATCCGCGTGAATGCGGTGTCTGCGGGGCCGGTATTCACCATTGCGGCCAAACACATTCCCGGATTTGAAGAACTGGGCCAGACCTGGGCGAAATCCAGTCCGTTGAACTGGGATCCCAATCAGGCCCAACCGGAAGTGGCTGGTGCGGTTTCCTTCCTCTTGGGACCTTATTCCAAACAGATAACCGGTCAGACTCTGTATGTGGATGGCGGTGCATCTATTATTGGCGGCGAGCTTTTGCCGCACGAACGTTAATCTGATCACGTTTCATCGATTCGGCGCTTGAAAATCGGACTGTGATGACTATGCAGATCCCTAATTCGGCGCCATCATTTTCTGGCGGAGAGGTGGCTGAGTGGTCGAAGGCACCGGATTGCTAATCCGGCGTACGTGAAATTTGCGTACCGAGGGTTCGAATCCCTTCCTCTCCGCCATTTTTTCCCACTGAACTCTCATGCGAATTCTCCTACTCGGTGCCGGAACCTCTGGAAGGATGCTTGCCTCCAGATTATGTGTCGAACAGCATGATGTCGTCCTCGTAGATCTGGATGCCAAGGCGCTGGAACAGGTGGAGGCCCAGATGGATCTCCTCACCCTGCAAGGGAATGCCGCAGATCCACGTATTCTGAATGAAGCTGGAATCACCAAGGCCGATCTGGTTGTCGCACTGACAGATCAGGAATCCGTCAACATTCTTGCGTGTTCACTGGCTCACATCGCTGGTGTGCCCCGGAAAGTTGCCCGGGTGAGCAATCAGGCCTACACCAAAACCGGTGGCCCCTTTGATCTCAAACAGATGGGAATTGATCTGGTGATCAACCAGCAGCACGAATGTGCCAAAGACTTGTACAATGTCATGCGGATCCCGGGGGCACATGAAGCGGTGGACCTTCTGGATGGGCGGGTGCTGTGCGTGGGGGTTCGCATGCCGACCGACAGCCCGCTGCTGCAGGAAGACCTTGGCGGGAGTCACCATCACGAGATCCTCTCCACCATCCGTTTTGTTGCCTACACCCGCGGGGGAAAGATTCGAATTCCTACCGGGGATACCCGTTTTGAGATTGGAGATATTGTCTACCTCGTGGGGGAACCAGGACCGGTCCGGAGATTTATCCGCTTTCTCCTCCCTTCGGAAACCGGATATGAACGCGTTGTGATTGCGGGTGGAGGCGAACTGGGACTTCAACTGGCGACCCGGCTTGAACAGACTCCCTCCATGGATGTCACCCTGGTGGAAGAAGAGGAGGGAAGGGCGCATTACTGTTCAGATCAGTTGGAAAAGACGCTGATCATCCATGGCAGTTCGTTGGATCAGGAATTGATGCGTGAACTCGGAATTAATGACCAGACTGCGTTTGTCGCGGTGACCGGAGATGATGAAAACAACATCATGTCCTGCCTCGTGGCGGATAAAATGGGCGCGCACTTTACCATTTCACGAGTGGATCAGAGCAATTACCAGCCGATCATCGATTCCCTCTCATTGGTGGACCGTGTGGTCAGCCCACATACCAGCCTGATCAATTCCGTGTATCACTATGTCCGGGGCGATGCGGTTCAGGGGGACAGGCTGCTGCAGAAGATTCCCGGGGAAGTGGTCGAATTTGTTCTTGAGCAGGGTCATGAATGGGATGGGAAAGCGGTGAAGGATCTGAAACTTCCCAGAGGGTGTCTGATCAGTATGGTGCTCCGGGGAGAACAGCTCGAGGTGGCGACCGGAGACCTCATTCTTCAGGGAGGTGATCACGTCCTTCTTTACGGATTGCCGAAATCAATTCGGCGTCTTCAGGACAAACTTGACTGATCAAGGGCTATGAACACCCGAAGTGTTTTCCATCTGGTCTCCTATCTGGTGATATTCATCTCCCTTGCCATGGGGCTGTCCACATTGGTGTCTTGGGCGTATGGAGACGGAACCGATGTGATTCTTCAGATGCTCCGTGCGTCCGGCATCTCACTTCTGCTGGGAACGCTTCTCAACCTTTTGACGCGGGGGGAGGTCCAGCTCTCGAGAAAAGACGGCTTCGCCATAGTCAGTTTCGGCTGGTTCATTGTCGGTCTGGTGGGCGCGTTCCCCTATGTGCTCACCGGTGCGATTCCTCATCCTGTGGACGCTGTGTTTGAAACCATCAGCGGATTCACCACAACCGGTTCCACGATTCTCACCGATATTGAGGTGTTACCCCGGGGAATTCTTTTCTGGAGAAGTCTGACTCAGTGGTTGGGTGGAATGGGAGTGTTGCTGTTATGCGTGGCGATTTTGCCGTTTCTGGGGGTAGGGGGCATGCAAATCTATCGGGCAGAAATGCCTGGGCCCAGCAAGGATCGACTGACACCCCGTATTGGAACCACAGCAAAACTTCTGTACGGGGTGTATGTGTTACTCACGGTCCTGCAAATCATTCTACTCATGCTGGCAGGACTTTCATTCTACGACGCGGTGAACCATACGTTCTGTACGGTTTCCACAGGGGGGTTCAGCCCATACAATAAGAGCATTGCGGCCTATGAATCCTCCTGGGTTCATGTCATCATTATTGTGTTTATGATCCTGGCCGGAGTGAATTTTTCCCTTCATTACCGACTGCTGCACGGAAAATGGAACAGCTACTGGAAGTCCTCGGAAACCCGGGTCTACCTGCTGATCGTGTTTGGAGCCGCCGCCTGGATCACGTTCGATCTTCAACTGGCATCGGGTGGATCCCTCTGGATTCATTTTCGGGATGCGCTGTTTCAGGTTTCGGCCATCCTGACCACAACGGGGTTTGCCACGGCTGACTATGATATGTGGCCACTTCTGTCCAAGGCATTGATCTTTATCCTGCTGTTCAGCGGAGGGTGCGCAGGCTCCACCGCAGGAGGTATAAAGGTGATGCGTTCTGTGGTGCTGGCAAAAGAGGTTTTCAGACAGTTAAAACTGTTTCAGCAGCCTCAGGCCATCCTGAAAGTTCGGCTGGATCGAATGCCGGTTTCGCCTCAGATCGTCTCCGGGATCACGGCGTTCACATTCTGTTACCTGCTGCTGATCGCAGTGTTTACGTTGTGTATGACCCCATATCTCCCTGACTTTGCCTCTGCTGCGTCCGCAGCCATTTCCTGCCTGAGCAATGTCGGTCCGGGATTTGCCGCAGTGGGGCCCACGCAGAATTATGCAGAGATCGCCCCGTTCGGAAAACTGATCCTTTCGTTCTGCATGCTGCTGGGACGGCTTGAGCTCTTTACGGTATTGGTACTCTTTACGCCGTCATTCTGGAAAAAGTAGGGCCATCGTCATATTCCGTGACAAAGAGTGGTTTATTCCCACAATGGCTCATACATCTCAGGAAATCTTTCGTATTGGTACGGAACTAAACATGTCATGCTCTTTTCTGGTTTGAGCTTCACGCAACCTTCCTTTATCACAAACTGATTCGTGAATATGATCTTTTGATCAAGCTGCCCTGAAAGGGCTACGGATTTCAACCCAGGGCAACGCCCTGGGGAAGAAAAAAAGCCTGGATTTCAACTCTGAAGGAGTTCCGTCTGTACCAGACGATCCGTCCCTCGGATCTGGATTCCGGTACACCTTCAGCGCACAAATTCAAATTGACATCTGGATACCCAGGGCGTTGCCCTGGGTTGAAATCCGAAGCCCTTTCAGGGCTTTCTTATAGCCTGAGAACCATTCACCTTTCGGAAACATCACAGGCGCCCTGCCCACAATGTTTAACGATGAACAATTGTTCAAGGCGTCCAGATCTCTTGCAGCACAACGTCGGTAGGTTCTTGAGGCAGGGCCTCGACCCGTTGGCAGTCAAACCCAATCCCGATGGTCCGGCAGGTTCGGCCTTTCAACAAGCGGTCATAAATCCCCTTGCCACGACCGATGCGATGGCCTTCCGGGGTGAATCCGCGTCCGGGTACCAGGACGGCATCCAGCTCTCCAGGGTAGGGAGTTGCCTGAACAGGAGGGCGGGCCAATCCCCACGGCCCCTCGGGTGCCCCTTCCAAAGCTTCCAGTTCATGAAACTCCCAGTTCTCTCCAGCTTTCGGGACCGGGAGAAAGAGGCGTTTGCCTCGCGCAAAAAAAATCTGCAGAG
This sequence comes from Verrucomicrobia bacterium UBA6053, assembly GCA_002429065.1. GTDB lineage: Bacteria > Verrucomicrobiota > Kiritimatiellia > SS1-B-03-39 > UBA6053 > UBA6053. The sequence continues at coordinate 8,047 of DIYN01000037.1, forward strand.
CCCTCAGCAGATTTGGTTCGTCAGGAAGTGCCAGATACACGCCGAGACAATCAGCATGCTGAAGCATCTGATCCTCAAGTATCCGGGCACATAACTGATCAGACTGCCGCTGCCGTTCCTCCGCAGGTAGAGCCTCAATCTTCTGTTTGAGCGTTTTGCGTATGACCGTTTTTGTTTCCATGTGACCGGCGCGGATGTTTTCGGAGAGAGTCCCAGAAGTCGAGTCGCTGATTAATCGTGACCTCATACCCCTGGTGACCGGGATGATAATAGGTTTTATCGGTGGGGGCGTATTCCTGATCCACAAAGTGATGCTCCCCATCATGTGCATACTGGTACCCGGTGTGCCCTAATTGTTTCGAACCCGCGTAGTGAGAATCGCGAAGGTGCCGGGGGACGGGCAGGACACGACCGGATTTCACATCCCCCATGGCTTCCCCAATGGCCAGGGTGGCAGAATTGCTTTTTGGCGCCGTGGCCAGGTAGGTGGTCGCCTGCGATAAGGTCAGTTGCGCTTCCGGCATGCCGATGAATTCCACCGCCTGCAAGGCGCTGGTTGCCAGAGTAATGGCCCTGGGATCCGCATTCCCGATGTCTTCACTGGCAAGAATGATGAGTCTTCGGGCGATAAACCGGGGGTCTTCACCCGCTACCAGCATTTTCGCCAGCCAGTAGATCGCGGCATCGGGATCTGAGCCGCGGACACTTTTGATAAAGGCCGAGATGGTATCGTAATGCTCATCTTCATTCTTGTCGTAGACAACCGCTTTCTTCTGAATGCTTTCTTCAGCCTCTTCCCGGTTCACCTGAATGGAACCATCGGTCCGGGGCGGAGTTGTGATTACCGCGATCTCCAAGGCATTCAGGGCTTTTCGAGCGTCGCCTTCGCAGACAGCCGCCAGGTGTTGAAAGGCATCTTCTGAGACCTCTACCTGCCAGTCCGCAAGGCCCTTTGGATGGGTGAGGGCCCGTTTTAACAGACGGACAATTTCTTCCACCGGTACCGGCTCAAGCTGGAACACCCTGGACCGGCTGACCAAAGGAGAATTCACAAAGAAAAAGGGATTGTGGGTCGTGGCCCCGATCAGAGTCACATCTCCTTCCTCCACATAGGGCAGGAGTGTGTCCTGCTGCGACTTATTAAACCGGTGGATCTCATCAACGAAGAGAACGGTTTCACGCCCTTCATTCAGTCTCCGTTGCCTTGCGGACTCGAGAATTTTCCGCATTTCTCCCACACTGCCCAGAATACCGCTGGCACGGTGAAATTCCCTGCGGGTTGTTTGCGCAATGACTTCCGCCAAGGTGGTTTTCCCGCATCCGGGAGGACCATACAGAATCAGGCTGTCGAGTCGGTCGGCTTCAATGGCCCGTCTCAGTAGTTTGCCCGGGGCAATGATATGGGATTGTCCGACCACCTCCTCCAGTGAAGTTGGACGCATCCTTGCTGCCAAAGGGCGGCGGCGGTCTGCATCCGGGTGATGGGGAAATAGGTCGTCCATAGGAGTACCGCTATGGAGTCTTGCCGGTTGTGACAACTCTACAATCGCAAAGATCCGAGGCGTTTCCTTTGCAACAAATCTGCTGTCTTTTTGCACGAGTCGTGCTCCTGTCCCATTTCCCTCTTGCGGGTTTGCAACGGTCACGATACGACACGTTCATGAAGGATTTTCCGGTAATTCGGCTCTTGATAACGCTTCTCAGTCTCCTGTTTCTGTCAGCTTGCGGTGGGAACACGTCCGTTGGGTCGGATGAGGCGGAAAAAGATCATCCGACGATCGAGGAAGCGAAAGAAAAGGTGAAACTTCAGGACCCGGATGCGGCCATCCAGATTCTGGAATCCTTGCTCCGGGAGGAACCCGAATTTGCCTACGCGCACCTCCAACTGGGCTTTGCGTTTCAGATCAAACAAGAACCTGTGAAAGCCTTGTATCATTTCCAACGCTATCTGGAAGAGCGCCCGGAAAGCGCAAATTCGGATGTCGTACGCTCAGTCGTCCGGGATGAATTGAAGCGGCTGGCCACCCGGGTGGGAGTGGTTGAACCATCTGTGGGCCGTGAACAGGATTTCCTTGAATTGGAGGAGAAACTCCGCGAGACCCGCCGGGACCTGGCCAGAGCCAGTATTCTGTTGGAACAGGCCGGGGCAAATGCGGAGGAACCTGAAGGATGGGCGGCGGAAAAACTTCAGTTGCTGGCAGAGATTGAATCTCTCAAGTCCCAGGCAACGACCCGTTTGGCGGCTTCGGGAAGCGGGGAGGAATCCTCGACCTCTTCTCAGACGTCCGCAACTACCCCGCGCACCTACGTCGTTCAACGAGGGGACAACCTGAGTCTTATATCCAAGAAGGTGTATGGAAGATCCTCGGACTGGAAAAAGATTTTTGATGCCAACCGGAACGTACTGCCTTCTGAACGTTCCCTCCAACCCGGTCAGGAATTGGTCATCCCGGAATAAGAGGGGAGACGCCTTTTGCAGGTTTTCTTCAAAAATGTAGTGCCGCGGTTGTGAGAAAGGCATTGTCTCTTGACGGGAACGGAACCTCGAATATATACTGTTCTTATGGAACCCCGCTCCCAGATCTCTCCAGCTCATCAAGGCCCAAAAAGGTCTGTGGAGACGACTGCGGAAGGTGTTTCCTCTCGACGGATCCTGAAAAAAATGCCTCCGCTTGAACCGTTGGATCAGGAACGCAGATATGTCATGCCTCATAAATCGCATGTCTCTGTATTTACCGGGTTTTTCTGTTGGGCACTCCAGGCAAACCGTCTTGGAAAACGGAACCGAAAACATGTCAAAATGGGAAGGGTTTCCCCCAACAACCCAAAGGGGCAACGGTTCACACAGTACTTTTCTCTGGGAACCTCAAAAGATTTGATCCCCCGGGATCGAAGTGGTGAACCGAATATTCATCGGAATCGTGTGATCTTTTTGGCGCTGTTGACCGCAGTGGTCATCTATTCCCTGGTGTGGATCACTCGATAACGATGCCTTTCCCCGGCAGCCTGCACCAGCACCTCGACCCAAAAAACTGGAGTCCCGAATGCTGGTCACTTCCTTATGTTCGGGCCCGGGTTGCGGACATCCTGTATCGAAAGCGAAACCCTCAGGTTCCCTGGCTCACGCCGGATGCAAATCAACTCCTTCAGTCGATTTTGACGGAGGACCAGCAATGGGTGGAATTCGGCAGTGGAAGAAGCACCTGCTACCTGGCGAAACGAGTGGCCCATCTGACCTCTGTTGAAACATCCCTCGTCTGGGCGGAACGTGTTTCCGAGTCGATTCAGGAGGCGAAATTGGGAAAAAAAGTGGACCTGTATCTTGAGGGAGCGGATGGGGTGGATCTCCCGGATTCCGTTGACGGGGTGTTGGTGGATGGCGGGGACCGGATGCAGCACACGCTCTGGGCCACGGAACATCTGAGACCAGGAGGATGGCTGATTCTGGATAATGCCAACCGGTATGTGCCGAATCAAAGCATCGGCCCGGGATCTATCCGGGACTGGACGGCATCACCCTCGCCGTCATGGCGCACCTGGTGGCAAACGGTTTCGTCCTGGGAACAGCATTGGACCACAAATGGTGTGACGGATACATGGCTGGGCAAGGTGCCGGACTGAACCGACGGGAAGACCGGGCTTCCTCCTCCTCATCGGCATCGTCATCCGGTTGCAAGAGTCCGCGTCACGTTATTGACCGCAATTCAGCCACTCTTTCACCAGGGCCCGCATTCGAGGCATCGCTTCTCTGGTGCTGGCGGTGACTTCTTCATGACTTAAAGGGGTTGGGCTGATCCCTGCGGCAAAGTTGGTCATGCAGGAGACACCTGTGACCCTGATTCCCGCCGCATGAGCCAGGATGGCTTCCGGCACCGTGGACATACCCACTGCGGACGCACCGAGAGTTTTCCATGCCTGCACCTCTGCCGGGGTCTCATACACGGGGCCTCTGGTTGCCGCATACACACCCGTTTGAAGGGAGATTCCTGCCTTGCTTGCTGCCCGTTGGAGTCGGGACTGTGCGTCCGGACTGTACAGTGTGGTGAGATCCGGGAATCGGGGGCCCCAAACCTCGTGATGTCGACCGACCAGAGGATTCTCTCCGATCAGATTGATGTGATCGGTCATCATCATCAGGTCCCCGACCTGGAAATCAGGATCCACCGCTCCGGCACTATTGGTGAGCAGGAGATCCTGCACACCAAGTTTCAGGCTGAGGAAAATGGGGATGGCAATCGGCGTCCATCCTTCGCCTTCATAGAAGTGACGCCGTCCTTTAAAAATGAGGGCTGTGCCGGATGCGGTCTCCACGACCACCAGCACACCCTGATGCCCCACGACACCTGTGGCTCCAAATCCGGGAATATTCTCATAAGGAATTTCGCGAAGACAGTGGAGGTCCTGCACCACATCCCCCCATCCAGAACCGCAAATCACGGCCCGTTGAGGTGAGCATCCCTCCGGGAGTTGTGGACGTACGGATTCAACCGCTTGCTCGAGAATGTTAAGATCAGGAGGGAAGGTCATGAGGTAATGGTCTCCAAAAGGATGTCAGGAGCTGTAAAAGGTTCAGGCGAGATCTGAATGGCATCCTGAAGCAGTTCGAGTGCTTTTGCCAGTCGTTCCCCCCCTTCATGATGGAGGGTGAACAACGGGGCACCTTTCTCGATCTGTTCCCCGGATCGAATGAGGTCCGTAATGCCCACGCCGGGATGAATGGCATCCTCTGCTTTCATCCGTCCACCGCCCAGCACAAGGACCGCACGTCCAATCGCATTGGCATCCACATCTGTGACCGTTCCGGATGCGTCTGCACTGAACGCCATGGTTTGAGATGCAGCGGGTAAGCGGTCAAGGTTCTCGCAAATATCCGGGTTGGCTCCCTGCGCCTTCAGCATGGCTTTCATGCACATGAACCCGGCCCCGGATTCCAGGGCCTCCTGCACGGCGTTTCTGGCGGATTCCACATCGGGCTGGAGGGGAGTGGAGGCCAGCATCAACGCCGTGAGTTCGCGTGTGACCTCCCATAAAGGACCTTCGGCGTCCCCTTGAAGCATGCGGATACTTTCCTGTACTTCCACAGCATTTCCCACAGTCCGCCCAAGCGGCTCATCCATACGGGTAAGGAGAGCGGTGACGTGTGTACCCATTTCTTTTCCCACCCGGACCATGCTCATCGCCAGATCACGGGCACGTTCCATTGACTCCATAAACGCGCCCCGACCCACTTTCACATCGAGTACAAGTGAATCCAGTCCTTCCGACATTTTCTTGCACATGATGCTGGCCGTAATGAGAGGAATGGACGGAACGGTTGCGGTGACATCCCGCAGGGCGTACAATTTCTTGTCCGCCGGAGCCAGCCGCTCGGTCTGTCCCACAATGCAGGCATGAACCGAGCGTACCACGTCGATCAGTTCCTCCTCATTCAAATCGGTGCGGAATCCGGGAATGGTTTCCAGCTTGTCCAAAGTCCCTCCCGTGATTCCAAGTCCCCGCCCGGAGATCATAGGAACATCCAGACCACATGCCGCAGCCAACGGCGCAAGGATCAGACTCACTTTGTCACCAATCCCGCCGGTGCTGTGTTTGTCACATACCGGACGGGTGAGAGTGGAGGTGTCCAGGCATTGACCGGTATCCATCATGGCTTGGGTGAGGAACGCGGTTTCCTCAAAGGTCATGCCCTTGAGGTAAATGGCCATCGCCAGAGCCGCCATTTGGTAATCGGGAATCTGACCCTGATGATATCCGTGGATAAAATCCGAGATTTCGTCCTTGGATAACGTTCCTCCATCCCGTTTCGTTTCAATGACCCATTGTGGTACCTGCATTCACACAGTTTGTGCCTTCTAGTGGATCAGGTCGAGTTCATTTTCAGAAGGTTGGTGTTGGAATTTTGGCCCGGACCATGATGAAACTGGAACAATGAAAGGGTACGTCCCTATTTTCCTCCTGTTAACCATTACCCTGCTTCGTGCAGAAATGCAGAAAGTAAAAGGAGTGGGTTATCCGTTTCAAGACTGGCAGGCGTGGGACTCCATGGGACTTGGCGTGGGATACGTTTCTATCAGCCAGTCTGAAGGGTCGATGCTGCTCTGGTTTGGTGCCCGTTTTAAAGGTCTCGATAGTCTGGTACGATTAGAGGGTCCCGATCTTTCCTCTCTGAAACGGGTTGCCCCACAGTTTGACACCCGGATGGTCAATGACTACGGACGCGACCTGGACGGGGTTCCTCATCCGATTCTGAGCCGGACAACAGGTCATCGCCTGGCAGATGGAACGGAGGTGGTGCAGGCGTCCATCGGACCACGGTACACAGGGGGTGGAAGTGAACTCTGCCCGGTTCTTTTTGTCCGGGTGAAAGGGGGGGAATGGAAATATCTGGGCATTCCAGAGGGCGACCCGGAACGGTTTGTTTCCGCGGTGTGGGAGAAGGGAGCCACGGTCCGATGCGAGGGTGGGGGACTGGTGCAGCTACCCGGTGGGCAACTCCGCCTGTACAATCACGGCATGATGGATCCGGAACGGGTCCGGGAAAAAGTAAAAGGCAAACGAGCCTCCTCTGGTCAGATCCTGATCGCGGAGTCCGAGACCCTTGAAGGACCATGGACCTTTCTTCGGGATGATCAGAAACAGGTCATTGACATCACCAAAGGATCCGGATTGCCATGGTTGTTTCCCCATGTTCAGCCCCTGGGTGAACACGGTGTGATGTTGACTGGGGCTGACCAATGGCCACCAAAGGCGGTCTATGCGGCATACAGCCGGGACGGGGTGAACTTCGTTCTGCCGGTCACTGAGGAGGGGAAACCGGTTCCGCTCCGCCGAATGGAGGATGTGAACCCGGATGCCCGGTTTTGTAAATCTCTTCGGGGCACCCTCATCGAGAAAACCGGCATGTTCAGTGCCGTTATGAACGTGAGTACCCCTGGAGACCAGGGAATGAGTATGCTGTATTCAGGGGGTGCACAACTCAATGTGAATGCATGGAATGCCTTGTTTGAATCTGGAGAGTAACTTTGGGCTGGATATGAAACCAACTGTGATTCTGTCATCTTTCCATGTTCTGCTGGGACATCTCTGGATCGCGTTGCTGCTGATGAGCCTTGCGATTTACCAGGAAAGAGTGCCTGGAGGCTGGTGGATTCTCCTGAACCCTCTGGTTGCGGGGATTTATCTGATTGCAGGACATTTTCTCTTCAAGAAGAGTCAGGCCCACCTTGAATCTGAAGAGTACATCCGTGTGACCCTGCTGAGTGTCATGAATACCTTTTTATCCCTGACCTGGTTCATGACCTTGATCTATATGATTCTGCTGAACGGGTTGGTGGTCTTTGTGGCTGTTACTGTCGCGAACGTTCAATGGTTGAATCGGTTCTTATGACGTAGGGTCGTTCGATTTCTATTCGTCCATAAAACAGCCTCCTGCAGGTGAGATTCTGCAGGAGGCGTCTTCAGGGGAAGAGGAACTCTCCGGTTTAATCCACTTTCAGATGCACGCGGCTCTGGTCGATATTGCTGTAATAGGTTTCGTGGGTCTCCGGACTGGAGATGACGAATTCCTCCACATGCAGGTGGCCGTCTGAGACAAAGGACATGTGTCCTCCGTATTTCTCTTCAAGTTCAACCAACAGTGTCTCGTCAGAACGGCGAAGACGTTCCATCACGATCGGATGAACGGTGATCCGGGTATCCAGGGGTTTCTCGTCACTCTGAAGTTTCCGCAGTACTTCGTGCAGGTGACGCTGCACTTCCACACTCATGGTCAAGGCGGACTTCACGGTGCCGCGGCCACGACAGTAGGGGCAGTCCACGTATGCGGAGGAGGAGATACTTTGTTTTGCACGCTGACGGGTCATTTCGAGCAGTCCCAGATCCGAGATCGGAAGGAGGTTTGTGCGTGCTTTGTCTTTTCGGACACTGTCCCGGAGTTTCCGGTACACCGCCTGACGGTTTTTGCGGAGTTTCATGTCGATAAAGTCGATCACGACCAACCCGCCCACATTCCGGAGCCGGAGCTGACGGCCGATTTCCTCCGCAGCCTCAAGATTCACTTCCAGAATACTCTCTTCCTGTGAATTTCCGCCTTTGTGACGGCCGGTATTGATGTCGATCGCGACCAGGGCTTCGGTTTCATCAAACACCAAATAGCCCCCACCAGGCAGCCACACTTTCCGGCGGAAGGCGTTGTTTAACTGACGCTCCACATCAAAGTGTTCGAAAATCGGTGTGGTGCCGTCGTAGACTTTGATATTTCGTTGTGCGTGGCGGGCAATGCGGCTGATGGCATTCCGGACGCGTTCCGCCTCCTCCTCACTGTCGATCACAATTCGGTCAATATCCTCAATCAGGGAATCCCGTACCAACCGTTCCAACAGATCCGGTTCCTGGTACAACAGACAGGGTGTTTTCCCCTTTTGAATGCCCTGGTCGATCTGGTCCCAGGTATCCAACAGAGCACGGAGGTCACGGGCAAAGGCGGTTTTGCGGGCCCCTTCACCCGCCGTGCGGATAATAAATCCAAGATTGTCCGGCGTTTGCATCCGCCCGAGGATCTTTTTCAGCCGCCCGCGTTCCTTGTCTCCGGAAATTTTCCGGCTGACTCCTTTCAGTTTGGACCCGGGCATCATGACCAGATAGCGACCGGCGATACTGAGGTTGGCCGTCACACGTGGACCCTTGGTGCTGATCGCGGCTTTCGAAACCTGGACGATGATTTCAGATCCAACCGGAAACAGTTTCTGCATTTCCCCCGGTTGAAATTTTTTCTTCCGGGCCGTGCGTCCACCACCGCCGACTTCCTCCGCCTCCAGCCGGGCGGTATCTTCGGGAATCATATCCCAGTAGTGAATGAATGCATTTTTCTTGAGTCCAATGTCCACAAACGCGGCCTGCAGGCCATCTTCCAGATTTTGAATCCGACCTTTGAAAATGCTGCCGACAATCCGTTCTTCACTGGTCCGTTCCACAAAAAAATCTTCCAGGCGGCCGTCTTCGAGAAATGCGATGCGCGTTTCAAGGCTTTCCACATTGGCCACGATCTCTTTTTTGATGTTCTTTTCTACTTTTGACATAACGGGGTTCCTATTGAGGGATGAGCGTCAATCACGGCGGGCGTGCACACTTTGGGCCAGTCCGAGTGCCAGCATCATGCTGAGCACAAAGGAGCCGCCATAACTGACGAAAGGGAGGGGGAGGCCGACAATGGGCATCAAACCAATGGTCATCGACACGTTAATGGTGACGTGCATGAACAGCATGGTGAGAATTCCGACGGCAATGTAACGTCCAAACGGGTCCGAGGTCCGCAACGCAGTCCGGGCCAGACAGATGAACAAAAGGGAGTACAGGGTAATCAGCCATACCGAGCCGATGAAACCCTTCTCCTCCGCGATCACGGAGAAAATAAAATCGGTGGGAGCAACCGTGGTGGGAAGAAAACCCAGCAAATTCTGGGTTCCCTGTCCGATGCCTTTTCCCGTGAGCCCACCCGAACCGACGGCAAGCATGGATTGCTTCATGTTCCAGCCTGCATCGAGGGGATCGTGATCCGTGTCGAAAAAAACCAGAATCCGTTCCTTCTGATAATCTTTCAGCAGGGTCCAGGCTATGGGGAGGGTAAGAACGGCCAGCAACCCCAGCATTCCAAGAAACTTCCAGGGGAGACCGCTGATGAACAGCATACTGACGATGATACATGGAAGAATCATCGCGGTGCCGAAATCCGGTTGTCTGAGGATGAGCAGAAACGGAACCGCACCCAGAATCAATGCGATCCCCACGGTTTTGAGAGAGCGGGTGTTGCGTAGCGGATCACACAGGTAGGCGGCCAGCGTAAGAACCAGGGCAATCTTCGAAACCTCAGCCGGCTGAAATGTAATGAACCCCAGGTCAAACCAGCTTGTGGCATTATTGATGGTGATACCGAAAAATAAGACTGCGATCAGTAAAAGGATGGCTCCGGAATAAATCACGGGGATGACGTCTTTAAAATGCCGGTAATCAAACAGGGTCAGCATGAGGTACGCCGGGATTCCAAGACCAATAAAGATCAACTGCTTGATCCATTGCGGCAGACCGGAGTTGGCGGATTCCGATCCCAGTCCGGCACTGTAAATGAACACAACTCCTGTCCCCAACAGACAGAGCATCGCTCCAAGACACAGCCAGTCCATTCGGCGTACTGGACGGATCAGTCTGACAAGATCAGCCATTGGACCGTCCTCCGAATAACCCCTGCATCAGAAGCTTGATACGTGGAGCCGCACTTTTTCCGGATCCCTGTCCGGCATCAATCAGGACCACCGCTGCAATCCGCGGATTGTCATAGGGAGCGAAAGCGATCATCCAGGATCGATATCTCCGGTTCCCCGGCGACCCGAATTGAGCCGTGCCGGTTTTGCCGGCATAGGTTAACCCGGAAATATGTGCGGTCCGGTGTGCGGTACCTCGTGGATTCATCACTACGTCCCGCATTCCCTCCCGGATAACCGCCACATTCTCCGCATCCCAGTGTAACTCTTCTGGGTGGCGTTCCGTTGAAAAAGGGCGGAACTCCTCTTCATGCGGATCCCGGATCCCCTTCATCAGTGTGAGATCCGGGCGGGTGCCACCATTTGCGATCGCACAGGTCAACTGCAGCATTTGCACCGGAGTCACATTGAGGAAGCCCTGACCGATGGAGATATTCGCGATATCCCCCGTGCGAAGGCGGTCCCCGAACCGCGTGCGCTTCCATTCATCCGTTGGTAAAATTCCCTGGACTTCATAGTCCGTCTCCAACCCGGTTTTTTCACCCAGACCAAGAGAGGCCATCAGGCGGTACATAGGGTCATATCCGATTTCTTCCGCCAACTTCCACATATAGACATTGCAGGACCGCTCAATCGCCTGCTGCATCGTCAGGGGGCCATGACCCAGCCGGTTGTGGCAATGCATGGGCCGGGCATTTGGCCCCGGGAAATACCGTCCATCACACTGGAACACCGTTTGGGGGTCCACATCGGCCCCTTGCAGCCCGGCGAGGCAAATGAAGGGTTTAATCACACTTCCGGGCGGGTAATGTTCACGAACGGGCCGGTTCACCAAAGGCCGTCGGGCATCCTGAATCAACCCTTGCCATACCGTATCAGGGATCACGGGAACCATGTTGTTGAGGTCGTATCGGGGATTCGTGGCCATGGCGAGGATTTCACCAGAGCGGGGGTCTGCGACGACAATGGAGCCGGTTTCACCGGCTAAAATCCGTTCACACAGCCATTGGACCCGGGCGTCAAGGCTGAGTTGAAGATCCCGCCCCGGAACGGCAGGTTTCTCAGCCTCGACGCTGTACTTATACATGCCGACATCAATGCGGATGAGTTCACCACCCGCTTCTCCGCGCAGCACATGGTCATACACTTTTTCCAGCCCGGCTTTCCCCTCCATTTCGGGCAGATAGAAGTCATAATGTCCTTCATCGTTCTGCGCCACACCCCCTCGTCCCACATACCCGAGGGTTTGAGCAAGCATGTCATTCCGGGGGTAGGTTCGCACCGTTTCCGTCAGTAAATCGACACCGAGTTGTGGCCCAATCTGTTCGGCCCAGCGGGCAAGTTCCACATCACTCAGGTCTCCCCATGCCATCATGGGAAGCAGGCGCTTTTCACGGTAATGGGTGCTGATTTCCTCTCTGGAGACTTCACGGGGACGACCAAGTTTCAGGGAAATGTCGTCCAGAACCGTCTCGATGTGATCGATGGTTTTCACCATGCTGCCCGGGACCCGGAGTTCCTCCATATACAAGGCAATGCCGACAGAGGGACGGTTTTCCGCGAGCACGATTCCGTTTCGGTCCAGAATTTTCCCCCGTGCACCGGGATGACGAATGCGTCTCAAACTCTGCTGCTGGACATTTTCACGGTAGGTATGTCCCTGCACCACCTGCAGGTTCCACAGGTAGACCACAATTCCTCCCTGTATAAAGAGGAACATCCCCAGGACAAACCGAATCCTGAACTTGGCCCGTTCGGTGACGGTTCCCTTTTTCACAGCAGCCCCCTGCCGGGTTGGGGTTCCAGATTTCCCATGGAACGATCCAGTTTCTCAATGGCCCAATACGTGATCGGCATACAGACGACGCCCAAAAGAGACATCCCGAGTGCTTTCGACATGGCGAACGAAAAGGGGAGGCCAACCCGGTGGCCCCCACCGACTAACAGAAAGTAGAGAATCAGCGTCACCCAGGCCGAGGCTCCGATTCCCATGATCATGTGGGTAAACCAGTGATCGCTGAATACGCGTTCACGGTAGTGATTGACCAGCAGTGCAATGGAAACAAACGCGAGACAGGAGAACCCGAACGGAATTTTACCCAGTGCATCCTGAAGGCACCCGCCAATGATGGCACTTTCCACCACCTGAAGGTTGTCCCGGCTGAGAGCGTAGTACAGAACAGCCCCCAGAATCAAAGGGGGGACGGCCTGGCCCATAGAGACCCAGGCAGGAAGGATGGCCTGCAGCATGGCACAGGTTAAAAGAGAGACGATCAGCACCAGACGGTTCATGGTTCGGTTTCTCCTTCACGCCGCATCACGAAGATCTGACTCAACCCGCTGAGATCCACCGAGGGTTCCACTTCCCCCAATTGGTGAAGCTGATGGTCATCCAGTTCCACGGACACAATCCGACCCACCTCAATTCCGGGAGGGAACACCCCACCTAATCCGGAGGTGATGACTTTGTCCCCCTCCCGGATTTCAATGTTCTTATTGATAAACTCAATTTTGCAGAGAACGCGTCCTTTCCAGGTCAGCGCCTGGCCCTGAAGGATGGCATACACATCTTTGCCATCGATCCGTACCGCGACCCGGCAAGCCGGGTCGGAAATCAAAAGGACTTCCGCCGTTTTTCCGGAGACTTCCGCGACTTTCCCCACCAGGCCGTTGGTGGAAATTACAGCCTGGTCCGGGAACACCCTCTGGTTTCCACCAAGTTGAATGCGGACGGACTGCCACCATCCGCTGATGTCACGTGCGATCACCTGACCCGGGATGAGATTCCAGGAGGTCCGGGACTGAAACCCGAGTTGCTGTCGAAGGAGATAATTCTCTTTTCGTAAGTCCTCTAATTCGACCAACTGACGGCGGGCTTCAACCAGCTCTGCCCTGAGCGCTTCGTGGCGTTCAGGGAGTGTTCCCCAGCCGCGTATGGCGTCACCAGCATTTCCAAGTCTGCGGGAATAGGACGTGACCAATTCCTGAACAGGCGCCAGCAGATCACGAATGGCCCCTTTGAACGCACGTCCAACGGGTGTAGGAAGATTCAGTGTGATCAACAGGATCACACTCAAACTCAGCCAAAATATCCAGGATTTCCTTTTCACGGTGCTGGAGTTCATGCGAACCGCCAGCGACGAGAGAAAAGGGGTTATGAACCGTCAGGAAGAAGGGAAGGACCCGCCATCACGCGATCGCATTCCGTTTGAGAAGGTTGATTTCGTGCAGAACCACACCGGTTCCTTCCGCCACAGCACTCAGTGGATCATCCGCCACATGGACCGGGAGTCCGGTTTGTTCTGCAATCAGCGTATCCAGTCCGCGGAGAAGAGATCCCCCGCCGGCCAGCACCAGTCCCCGGTCCACCAAATCGGCGGACAACTCCGGAGGACAGCGCTCCAAGGTGATGCGAACCGCCTCCACAATGGTGGTAATGGGTTCCATCAGTGCTTCACGAATTTCCTCACTTGTGACCATCAACGTCTTGGGAAGACCGTTGACCTGATCACGACCTTTGACCTCCATGGTCATTTCTTCTTCCATCTGGTAAGCGGAACCGATCTCGATTTTAATCGTTTCAGCAGTTCGTTCACCTACCATCAAGTTATAAACCCGTTTCATGTACTGGATGATTGCTTCATCCATTTCATCGCCGCCGACACGGACGCTTCGGCTGAACACGATTCCCGCCAGAGAAATCAGAGCGACCTCGGTCGTTCCGCCTCCGATATCGACAATCATGTTCCCTGCGGGATCCTGTACGGGGAGTCCCACACCAATCGCGGCCGCCATCGGTTCTTCAATCAGGTAAACTTCACGCGCCCCGGCGCGTTCGGCGGATTCCTTTACCGCCCTTTTTTCAACTTCGGTAATCCCGCTAGGCACGGCGATGATAACCCGAGGCTTTACCATACGCTTGTTGTGCACTTTTCGGATAAAATACTTCAACATCGCTTCCGTGATGTCAAAATCGGCAATCACACCGGCGCGCAATGGACGAATCGCCACGATATTGCCCGGTGTGCGTCCCAGCATTCGCTTCGCCTCTTCCCCAACGGCCAACACCCGGTTGGTGGAGGACTGTACCGCGACCACAGACGGCTCGCGCAGAACAATCCCCCGGTCTTTCGCATACACAAGTGTGTTTGCGGTTCCGAGGTCAATACCGATGTCGTTGGAAATCAGGCCGAGAAGCCGGGAAATCATTCAAAAACCCTATGGGAAAAATCTGTTAATAAATCGCGAAACACCCTTGCGCCGTTTTGACGGCAAGGTCAAGTGGAAAGGGGGAGGAACGGTTGCTCCAAATCACGTGCTCCCACAGGATTGTGTGATTTTCCCGAAGTTCAATGGTCTGAAACCAACCCCCGTCGAAACCGGAGGGATAACGATGGGTGTTATATGCAGAACAACCAAATAACAGGTACCCAACCGATTAGGGGGATTCTGTTCCGTTTTCCTCCTGTCCTGACGAAGGCGTTCTCGCCATGGGTTGGATCAGGAGTACCCGGTCAAGGGGGACAGGCAGCGTCACCTCCTCTGTGGTCTTCCAGGAAACGGTGTTCCCTTTGATACTGAGTAATGTCCCGGGAAGTTGGTCTCCGTTCCGAAGCAGGAGGACATCATGTTCCGGATCCGCTTCAGGATGTGATGCAACGGGATCCGGGACATTCCAGGTCATCAAACGGGTCTTGATAATCCGGACGTCCTCTCCCTGCGGCTCAAACCAGACCCAGAAATCGGACGCTTTTTTCTTTGGATCCGTGGAAATGTCCCAGGTGAGGGAGTCTGTATCATCCAGTTGCATGCGGAGACTCTTCTGCTTGCGATCCACAAACAAGACGAGTTTGACATTCTCCTGCTCGGATTCGGGAAACGCCAGCCTGGACAACACCGGGTTTTCCAACCGCCCTTTGATGTCTCCCGGGTTCCGGCTCATCTGGGGGAGGGTAGCGTGCACCTGGTGCTGCTTGATCATCAACGCCAGATCACCCGGCCGGTTCCGCATTTCCCGACCGGTCAGCGTCCGGATCATAACCCGGGAGGATCTCGGCAGGTGAACCTGCAATTGAAAGCGTTCCGGACATTCACGAAAGGGATACCCTCTGACCTGAAAGTTTTTGATGTCCAATTGCCCTATTTCCCACAACAGGCGTTCGTCGATCAGTGATCGCGCCATCAGGGAAACAGAGAGAAGGGGCGCCTGCCAGTTCTCCCGTTTTCCAGAGACGATTCTGGACCCGCTCAGGGTGCCGTCCTGCAGAACCAGGGCTTCTACATGGATGGTTTCGCCCTGCACCGACCTGAGTGTCCATGCCTCCGATGGAGGAGCACCACATGTTCCGATGACGCTCAACCCGCAGAATATACATCCAATCCAGAATTTCATGTGCTCATCATTGAGACGAAAGACGGTTTAGCAATGACGGCAGGTTTTTGAATCCCATTCTCACAGTGCATCCCTTGACATGATTTGCGGGTTTCTTCAGACAGGCATCATGGTTACTGAACCCGGTTTGGAAGAAGAACTCCTGAGGAGAATTGAATCCCGTGACGCGGGGTCTGTACTGGACTTTACCCGTCGGCTGGAACCCTCCGACACGTCTCTTACCATTTCCCAACTGCCTGAGATGGAGCAGGATGTATTCTGGCAACTGCTGATTGTCGCCGACAGCGAGTTCGCGGCCGACCTGGCTGAACATTTCCCGGATGATTATGCCGAGGATTTGATTGAGGA
Source organism: Verrucomicrobia bacterium UBA6053 (assembly GCA_002429065.1). GTDB lineage: Bacteria > Verrucomicrobiota > Kiritimatiellia > SS1-B-03-39 > UBA6053 > UBA6053. The sequence continues at coordinate 24,043 of DIYN01000037.1, forward strand.
CATGGATACCGATTCGGCGGCCAAGCTTCTGGATCACTTTGACTCGGATGAGCAGGTGGAAATTCTCTCCCGCTTGGACGAAGAACAGTCAGAGCAGATCCTGGATAAAATGTCCGATGAGGAATCCGAGGATGTTGAACGCCGTCTGCAGTACGAGCGTTACACCGCGGGGGCTCTGATGATGACCGAGATCCTGGTGTTTCCACACGGTGCCTCTCGGGAGGAGATGACCCGTTCTCTGCGGGAAAACTACGATCTGCACCGATCCTATGAGCATCGATACATCTTTGAGGTGGATGATCGGAATCATTGGATGGGGAGCATCCCCATGCGCAAACTCGTGTATGCACCGGCTTCAGAAGACCCCTCCACGTTATACGGGCCACATATTCAGCCGGTACAAGCCACAGATGATCTGGAACGTCTCCGTGCCATTTTCGACCGGGTGGATCACTCTGTGGTTCCGGTTCTGGATTCGGCAGGTGTTCTGGTGGGTGCACTCACGCGTGCCGCTGTTCATGAGGCTGTTGCCAAACGGCAGGAAGAGCAGTTGATGCAGTTTGGAGGGGTGATCGGCGGAGAAGAACTTCGAATCATGCCGTTTACAACCCGGTGCCTAAAGCGACTGGCTTTTCTCATGCCGAGTATACTTCTGTCCTATCTCGCCGTGGGCGTCATCGCGCTGTATGAACCGGTAATCGAACAGATCACCACTCTGGCAATCTTTCTGCCGATGGTCGCCAACTTAAGTGGAGCCGCAGGGAATCAGGCGGTTGCGGTCAGTATCCGGGAATTGACTCTGGGACTGATCGACAAGAGGCAACTGGGCCGGGTCTTGGGCAAAGAAGTTATGCTGGGGCTGTTAAACGGACTCGTGATTGGATTGGTGCTTGGCCTGATTGCCTTCCTCATGAGAAGGGAGGAGGGAATACGACTCCCCATCGTGCTGGCTGTTTCCTACACAATCAGTTCCATGGTTGCGGTGTGTGTAGGCGGATGTCTGCCCCTGGTGATGAAACGGCTTGGTGTCGATCCGGCGATGCTCTCCAGTCCAATTCTGACGACCATGACGGACATGGCCAGTTTTTTCATGGTTCTCAGTCTGGCAAGTCAGCTTTTGCTTTAGCCGAACGCATGACGTACTGCTATACGTGAGGGGTCAGGAATGAGATCAGATCTCCCCAGTCTGATGGAGTGAGAGAGTCCGTAGACACCTCCTGATTCACCTTTGCCATAGCCCGGGCACGAATCTCATCGAGCGAAAGGCAGGGTGCCATGACGAAATATCCTTCCTCTATGAGATACTCACGCAGTCTTTCCGTTTTCTTTTTACCCCACTGGGGCACCGCACCAGAATCCAGGGACTCTAAAAACGGGGGGATGCTTCCACCATGATCCTGCAGAATCTCTAGCACGGGCGGGAGTCGAGTTGCACTGATCATGCCACTGTCCACGAGAACCTGAGGGGAAAGTGGTGGGGGGCGTCCAATCCTCCAGGCGTCCACCAACGCCTCGAGAGCCTTTGCTTTCCTCTCAAGAACCTTTGCAAGTGCAGGTTCCACGAGACGGTCGGACGCATGGCCTTCTATCAGGACCCGTAAGGCTCCCCATGTGGTCACTCCTGCCTGCAGGCATCTGATCAACACCGCTTCCTCATTCCGGAGCAGATAGATCAACGGGAGCGCATTCACCGAACGGTGAGGTGTCCACTGAGGCATGTGTAATCTGATGGCCCATTCTTCGTCCGTTTCACCTGCTTTTCTGTGTACATGCTCAGGATCAACCGAAGGCGGAGTGGGAAGCCGAATCGGTTGGAAAGAGGTCTGTTTCCGCAAGGCTCCCAGGTCAATAACCTGAAAGGGGACCGGTAGATCTCCAGCGGCGGACTGCTCCAATACCTGCATCCATTTCCCCACCTCCTCCGTTTGCGCCGTGAAGGCGAACACTTGACGACCCTGGCGGGCGACCTCAATGAGCGTCTGCAGAATTGCCCGGGTGCGGGTGTCATCGCTCGTTCCCAATACTTCATCCACAAACAAGGGGAAGGGAGTGTCCTCCTGATGCTGCAGAAATGCGAGCCGTACCGCCATGAGAACCTGTGTGCGTTCACCGGCGGACAGATGTTCAAGAGGTCTGGCGGGCACTCCCGGTGCCGCCGCCCGGAATTCCTCCACGCCCTTATCCAATGAAAGGGTCAGCTGGAGTGCCCCTTGCGTCATTCGGCCCAGATGCGCATTCGCGGTATCGAGAACTTCCGGACGGCGACCCGTTCGGCATTCTTCCCGGAGCCAGTCCACAACCGTTTGCACCAGCCGTGCCCGGAGGATGGCAGCCCGTTCCTGCTCCAATCGTCCCCTCAGATCCTCCTGCAGTTCCCTGATTTCATGCATCTGCCGTCCGCGGGTTGCCTGGCGGATTTCGGCAAGGATTTCCTGAATCTCTTTTTCCAGAGAACGGGCATCGAGTCCTGCCTGCTCACATCGCTGGCGTTCCTCCAAAAGTTGTTCCCGCGAATATTCCAGCATCTCTCCCGCCTCCTGGCAGGCCATCCGTTCCTCTTCCACCTGCCGGGTGCGGAGAGTCAGTTTTTCCGAGATCGTCAAATACTCGTCAAGACGTGAGAGAAGGGCCCGTGCTCCGCTCCAGTCACCCGGTTCAATGTTCAGTCTGCTGAAAAGCTGGGACTCTTCTTTCCTGAGTTCCTCCAGCCGTTCCTTCTGAAACGCCTCACGTGTTCTCAGAAGCTTCACCTGTTCACGGTAGTCCTGTTCCGTTTCAAGACGGTCCAGAAGCTCCCTTCCGTATTCGGTGAGTGATTCTCCCGGAGGACCTGATGCCCATTCACGGAAGATCGACATCACCACCTCCTCCTGATCCGCCCGTCGGGAACGGGCCTCCTCCAAACGCTGTTCAGCCTGTGCGATCTGGATCCGGGCTTCTCGCCAGTCTTTGACATCCAGGAGAAACAGGCCCGCCCATTCTGGAGTCAACTCGGGAAGTCCAGCCTCGTCCCACAGTGTCTTCATCAGAATGCTGATGGAGGTATTCACCCCTTCCGACTGCTCTTCCAGATGCTGACGGCGGAGCCGGTCCGGTTCAAACGACGCAATCCGCTGGATTTCCCCCAGAGACGACTCCACCTCAGATAACGTTTCACGAACCTGTGATTCCTCCCAGGTATCCGGACGCTTGACGCCGTCGGGATAACGGGTCTCGATCGCACGACGGGTCTGATTGCCAAAAAATCTCAGGCAAACCATCTGGATCAGCAGCGGGACCGGGATCAATCCGTACCATCCCGGACTGAGCGACCCTGCCGCAAGAAACACCAGAACGATCCAAAGCAGATAGGTGACCCCGAAACCCGAGAGAGCCGGGATACCAGGACGTTCCACGGATGCCAGCCAGGTCCGCAGATCCCGCTCTGCATCCCTCAGGACCTCGGCATCCGTTTCCACCTCGGGAAGATCCCGGAGTCGGAGGTCCAGGGCCTCCAGTTCTTCAGAGATGCGGTTTTGACGCATGACCAATTGAATCCATTCCCGTAATTCCGGGATCATGACGTTCCGCAGCAGGGATTCCGCCTGATCATCCCGCAGACAAAGCCGTTTCCGGAGTTCCTGTTCGGCGATTTCCTCTGATTCCAAAACCTGCAACCGGGACACTTCCTCTTCCCTGCAGTGGTCGAGATCGGTGAGGGCAAGTTCCAATGCCTTCCGGGCCTCACGAATTCGTTCGGAGGGGAACAGAGCCCACATCTCTTCACCGGAGCCCAGTTCCTGAAGCTGTCGTGAGGTGTCTGTCACTTCTGCGACCGATGCGTTGAGTGCGTTCTCAAGGTCCTCAATACGGGTTTCATCCTCCCGTCGACCCTGTGCAAGGGATTCAGGAAACTCCCTGAGCTGTTGCCGCAGCCGGTCCCGTTCGGCTTCACGGTCCCTGAGTTCAATCAGCTTCACCAGCAGGGGGCCACGTGCATGCTGAACCTCAAGTCGGCTCCGTTCGGTTTGCAGGTCCTCAAGCTGTTCAGACCGGTGCTGAAGCCGGGCCTGGGTTTGGAGAATCTCCCGGGCCTTGGCAGAGGCTTTTTCAAACTGATCATGCAGTTTTCGAGGGAAAGACGGAGCAACGCCACCACGTGAGAGCCGTTCCAGGGCCTCAAAGTCAACGCCACCCGCCATCTCCCGGGCAATTTGAACCGCAAGGTCTTGATCCGTTGCATGCAGCAGGTCACGGAGAGACCAGGTATAGCGGCTGCGAAGTTCAGGCGGCTGCCGGGGCGGTGTCGAACCGTCTTGGGAATGAACTTCGGGTCTGGTGGCATTCCAGGCAAGGTTCCAGCTTCGGTTGCCGATCTTCAATAGGGCATCCATGAGCCGATACTCCGGAGAATCAGCTTGATTCCACAGGAGTTCCTGAAGAGCCCGTGCGGTCGTTGTTTTTCCGGATCCATTCGGCCCATGTACCAGATTAATTCCGGGGCTGAATGAGTCGATCTCAAAGGCTTCATCCGCTTCCACTCCGGCAAAATGCCGGATTCCGATCCTGGAGAGCCAGGGATGTGATGGAAACGCTGAGTCGTGAGCCGTCATAAAGCAGAACGATCAGGAGTCCTTGCCCTGGGGCCGTGAATAACGAAGCAGTGTTTCCAGCACCTGTGGAAGGGGGAGGTCCTCCACCGCCACATCGGGCAGATCTTTCCCGGAGAACGCGGCATGGTGAACAACCGGATCGAGCACAGACTGCAGACGGGACTGTAAGGTGAGATCACCTTCCTGCATGGCCCGGATCAGCAGGGCCTGAACCGGGCCGCTTTGACGGAGCTCTTCCAGGTTCAGGTTCGGGTGCACATACGAATCCACCCGGTTAATGGACCATTCATCCGTTCCTGTGAGGTCCTGAATCCCCGCGAGGGACTCTTCCAATAGGTCTGGATAATCCGTTGTCCCGGTAAAGGTAAGACGGAGAACCAGATGCCCTTCAGATCGAAAGGGAGTCACCTCCTTCTGAATGCGTTGATACAAAAGTTCCCGGGAAGGTATGTCTGTGAGGTTCAGTGGGATTTCCACCTCTTCATACCTTAGGATCGCCGGGCAGAAGGGTTCAGGCGGGGTCAGTTTCCCATTCTCCACCTCGCAACTCCAGGCATAATGTGGTCCTGACTCCCCCGGATCAAGTGGATGAGGACTGCCGGGCATGAGAATCCAGGGCGCCCCTTCGGTAAAAGACGGTTTGTGAATATGGCCAAGTAACCAGGCATCCACAGGAGCAGAAGACAGGGCATGGATTGAAAGCGGTGCGTAACGGGAATCGGTGACTCCGGGATCGCCATGTACCAACCCCAGAACAGGCAGCCCGTCATGCGGAGCAGGGGAGTAGGAGTCCAGCGGATCCTCAAACACGGTTTCAGCAGGAAACGACCATCCATCGACATGCAGCATCGGGATACCGTCTTTTTCCAGAGTGACCCGTTCCCATTGCCCTCCCTGTCCCAGAAGCAGAAGTCCGGTGCTTTTAGCCAGTGCCGGCAGAACCAATGCATCGTGATTCCCGGCCACCGCCACCGTTTGTACACCGGCTTCATGCAGAGTCTTCACGCCGGACTCAAACGGACCCAAGGACTCCCAGTATCGATTGGCGGCGTCAATCGCATCGCCGGAAAGCAGCAGCACATCCGCGTTTGCCCGGATCGTGGCGTCAACCAGACGTTCCCATCCATGCAGGGTCCGGGCGTGATCGCTCCAGGCTTCCGGGACCCGCGTCGAAGTGCGGCCCAGATGTAAATCGCCTGTCAGGATGAGTTTCATGTCTGTCACGCTAGAGAAAAAGCGGACTTTGACAAGAATGCTTCGCCACAGAGGAATGTTTCCGGGAGGGCCGCTATTCGGTTTCCGTCTGCCCGGCCTGAATCGCCGTCAGGGCAATGGTGTAAATAATGTCTTCCACCAGTGCTCCCCGGGAGAGGTCATTCACCGGTTTGTTCAGGCCCTGAAGCATGGGGCCGATGCTGACCACATTCGCACTGCGCTGAACGGCTTTGTAGGTGGTATTGCCTGTGTTGAGATCCGGAAAGATGTACACATTCGCTCGGCCAGCCACCAGCGAATCCGGTGCTTTGGTTTTGGCCACAGATGCGGTCGAAGCAGCATCGTACTGTAGAGGACCGTCGATGGTGAGATCCGGGCGTTTTTCCCGGGCGAGTTTTGTCGCCTCCCGTACCTTCTCTACCTCACTTCCACTGCCACTGGCCCCCGTACTGTAACTGATCATGGCCACCCGGGGGGGGATACCGAATGCGTTCGCACTGTCCGCACTCTGCAGGGCAATCTCGGCCAGGGTTTCCGCATCCGGATTTTCATTGATGGCACAGTCGGCATAGATCACCACCTGTTCCGGTAACAGCATGAAGAACAGTGACGACACAAACCGGTTGCCGGGTTTGGTCTTAATGATCTGAAGGGCAGGGCGGACGGTTGCAGCCGTGGTATGCACCGCACCTGACACCAGTCCATCGACATCCCCCGCCTGCAGCATGACCGTTCCCAGCATGACCGTATCCTCCAGAAGGGAGGCCGCCATTTTCCGATCCATTCCCTTATGTTTGCGCAAATCCTGAAGCCGGTCCACATACTGATCCCGAATCGAGACAGGATCGATAATCTCCAGCTCCTCAACGCCTTCGAGTTCCTGTTGTTCTGCGATTTCGTGGATCCGGTCTGGATTCCCCAGCAGGATGCAATGCGCAATCCGTCGTTTCTGACACATCAGGGCGGCACGCAGTGTACGGGGTTCTTCGCCTTCCGGAAGCACAATGCGTTTGTTGGCGTTCCGGGCCAGTCGGACCAACTGGTATCGGAAGGCGGCAGGCGACAGTCTGATTTCCCGGCGCATTCCTCCGAGAGCCCGTACCCATTCGCGGTCAATGTTAGCGGCAACATAATTCATCCCGGTTTCGATCCGTTCCACATCATCGATCGGAACTTCGGTGTTCATCCGCGGGATCTGGGTCGCCGTGCTGTAACTGTCCGTGGTCACGGTCATCACCGGAAGCCCGCTTTCCAGTCCGCTACGGCACAGCTTCAGAACATCCTCACTGGGAGAACCGGCTGAGGTCAGCACCACACCCGCCAGGGGAATTCCATTGCTGGCGGCCATGCAGGCCGCCATGAACAGATCCATCCGGTCCACCGGAATCAGCAACAGGGCATTCGCACGGAACACATGGGTGATGTTTTCCACATTCCGTGCACAGAGGAACACTTTCCGCACCCGGCGGGTGGACAGTTCGCCTTCATTGATCACCTTGGCTCCGAGGTGTTGGGCAATATCCATCATCCGTGAATCGGCCATGGCCCGCATCCAGGGCACACAGCCCAGTAATTTAAAGCTGCCGCGGTGGAAGGCGGTACAGGATTCGCGAAGGGTGATTTCACCGATCTGCTCCTGCCCCAGAGGCATGTCCAGATCCGGTCTCAGTTTGCCATACGGATCCCGGGGCGCATTCACGAAGTTGGCAATGGCTCCAAGCACACGTTCGGATTGTACCCCGCCGAATTCCTCCGCGGTATGAATCAGTTCTTTGTCGAAGCCTTTCAACTGACCATACACAGGAGCCCCGACCAGCACGATCGACGCATCCAGTGTCCGGGCAATGGCGCGGTTCAGAAGGGTGGCATGTTCTGAATCGTCCATATTGATGAGGCCTTCCACCACCACCACATCCGCCCCATCGGCCGCCTGCTGATACAACTCCATCACCCGCTCCATCAATTGTTCCAGGTGATGGTGAGACACCTCATGATCCGCCTCCGCATAGGAAATGGGATCCGGAGGCGTCAGGTCGGTGGAGTTACGGATGACGTAGGTACTCCGTTCCGGTCCCGTGTCTCCACGGAAGAGCTGGGCAATCGGCTTGAAGAAGGCGGGTTTTAGTCCGCTGCGGTCAATGGCCCGCACCAGTCCCATACTGACCGAGGTCAGACCCACACCGGTGCTGGTGGGCACCAGGTAGACACATTGTGTTTGATGAGGTTCATTCATGATAAATCCGGAAGGTTGGCCGCCGTGTCCCGGGCAATCACCATTTCTTCGTCCGTATTGACCACCATGGCCAGGGGATTTTCGCTGGCGGTGATGCGCCCTTGATGCTCACGTCCATGTACGGCGTTTAAGTCGGGATCCTCTTTGAGGCCCAGAAACTCGAGAAGCTGTAGAACCCGTTTGCGGACGGGGAGAGAGTTTTCGCCGATGCCACCGGTAAAAATCACAGCGTCCAGGTGCCCCAGGCCGACGACCAGCCCGGCAATGGATTTGGCAAGCCGGTAACAGAAGACCTCAACCGCCAGTGCGGCGCGTTTGTCTCCGTTCTCGGCCAATTCCAGAAGCTGCCGCATATCGTTGCTGCTGCCGGAAAGACCCAGCAGGCCGCTCTTCTTGTTCAGCATGCCGGTTACGTCTGCGAGGGTCATCCCCAGCGTGTCACACAGATACTGATGAAGGGAGGGGTCCACATCACCGGAACGCGTCCCCATCACCAGCCCCTCCAACGGTGTCAGTCCCATGGTCGTATCTACCGACACTCCGTGTTTCACTGCGGCCGCACTGCATCCGTTGCCAAGGTGCGCCGTGACGAGGCAAAGCTCCTCCGGCGATTTTCCAAGCAGACGCGCACCTTCTGCCGCCACATACCGGTGACTGGTACCATGAAATCCGTATCGGCGGATACGGTGTTCCTCATACAATTCGTATGGGATCGGATACAGATAGGCCCGTTCAGGCATGCTTTGGTGAAACGAGGTGTCAAACACCATCACCTGCGGAATCCCCGGAAAGGCTTCCTGAGCCGCTTCAATCCCGAGAATATTTACAGGATTATGAAGAGGCGCAAGGTGTTGATGTGCCCGTAATGCCTCCATGGATTCCTCATCCACCAGACAGGATCCGCTGAAATGTTCCCCCCCGTGCACCACCCGGTGTCCCACTCCGGAACAGGTGAGTCCTAATTCATGAAGCAGGTTCACCACCTCCAGCAACGCGGCTGTATGATCCGCGTCTCCAATGTCTCGGGAATCTTTCGCGATCCCCTTCCAGGATAAGACAGCTTCCTGACCCAGATTTTCCGCCATGCCGGAAAGGACATGGCGGCTCTCCGCCGGGTCCGCCAGCGAAAATTTAATGGAAGAGCTGCCGCAGTTGATCACGAGAATTAGCGCATTCATATCAGTATCAGGTTGAATGGCTTCAACCGGTTTCCCCATGACTTGTCAAAAGCAACCGGATGAAAACGGTGCTGGTGTCCAATCTCCTACAAGAATGGTGGATTTTACGTGTGAGATCCGTTAGGAAGAGGGCATGATCGTTGATATTCTATGGATATTCCTTTCGGTTGTTCTCATGCTGATAGGCTTTGCCGGATGTATCCTGCCGGTGCTTCCCGGGCCGATCCTTTGCTTTGCCGGACTGATGGTGGCACAGCTCACCGATTGGGTGAACCCCTCCACGTCCACTCTGACCATTCTGGGAGTCATCACCGTGCTAGTGCTGATTCTGGACAACATCGTTCCGATCTGGGGAACAAAAAAATTCGGAGGAACGAGTGCCGGGCTATGGGGAAGCGGAATCGGTCTGGCCGTCGCGGTGATCGTTTTACCCCTACTCGGGATTGTCCTCGGGCCGTTCGGACTCTTTGGAGTGATCCTCGGCCCCTTGGTAGGTGCCTATGTGGGAGAAAAAATCGGCGGGACGGAAGACCATGTCGCCGTTAAAGCCGCATTCGGCTCCTTTGTCGGATTTCTGGCCGGAACTTTCCTCAAAGCCGTGATCTCCGTGTTGATCTTCGGCGTTCTGATTGCGGATCTGTTTCAGGCGGAATTGCCAGGAAACTGACATAAAAAAACCGCCCCTTGTTCGGGACGGTTCTTTGTAGAAAGGGAAAGGCCTCAACTGGTGGGGCGTCCCATCCGGGCGCGGGCTCGGGCGGATTTCTTCCGTTTCTTTTCACTGGGTTTTTCGTAGTGAGCACGGTTACGCAGCTCGCGGAGGGTACCCTCTTTATCGAGCTTTTTCTTGAGACGGCGCATCGCGCGGTCCACCGATTCACCTTTTTTCAGTTTTACATCTACGGGCATGGAAAGATTCACCCCCTTTGATCCGGAAAGAGTTGGAAAACAAATGGTCCTGCAGTCGGAGCAGGGTGCGGAGGACTACCAGTCTTCCGTGACTTGTCAATTCACGAGTGGATCGTTTTTGCCTCCCACAGGGGGCACAGCAATCTTCAGCGGTTTTGTACCATCACCTTCCTACCCCAAATCGAAACCGGCATGATACAGTGACAGCCCACGCACACAATCCTCAGGGGAGGGGGTGATGTTCCCGCTGCCATTCAAAGAGTGAGGGTACCTCAGGTGTTGGTCGCGGCAGATCCTTCCCTTCGTCCCCCCAGTGCATGTTGTCTTTGTGAACGGTTGGAATGATATCTCCCTCGAACCAAATCTTCGAGGCAGAGAGAAAGGTGTTTCCTGTCATCTCGATCTGCGTGCTGCCAGCTCCCTCAAATCGTACAAAAGGTTCAACCGGAGAAATCAGTTGCACATGATTCCCTGCAATTTCCACTTCAAAACACCGGTCCCGGATAATCATCCCTGGCCCGGCACCGACAAGCATCCGGTTGTAGAGAAATTTCCACCCGTAATTGGATCCGCCCAGATACACGCCGGAGAGAGGGGACTTGAAATCATTGTAATACATAATGTTCCGCGGACCGCCACCGGGACCATGAATTTCGACCTCAGGCCTCTGGACATACAGAGCATAGCCGTAAGAGCCGGAGCCCCTGGCTGCATCCACGACGCAGTTTTCATAGAGGTTTTCAACCGCCCATCCCATGTGGAACTGAGCATCGGACTGTATAAAGGTGCTGTTGCGAAACACATTCCCCTGAGCTCCCCACTGAGCATTCGGTGCATGGCGAAGTCGGCGGGTCAGAATATTTTCCATGAGGCAGTCATGCGTGTTGGTGAACGTAATGTACCCAGTGCCCCCACCGCCCAGATACCAGGCATCATTGAACTCGCAGTCCCGAACCTCTGACTGCTTGGATCCGCCGATGTCGATTGGGTTCCGCCCGGCCATGTTCACCCGCACATCCCGAATCCAGCTATGAAGCGAGGTGTGCAAAACGACCCCATGCGTCCAGTGCTTGTGAACCTGTTCGAGTGTAAACCCTTCTGCTCCCACATTGCGAATCGGATGGACCGTTTCTGCCCGTGCTCCCTGATCCACCGGGTACAGGATTCGTGCGGGTTGAGTCAACGTGATAACCGGACCCTCCACCTCTTTGACAAAAAAGAGACCGTTTCTGGGAATTCCTTTTCGTGCACTCCGCGTCCGTTCCAGGAAGTCCGGATGTCCTCCGGGCATGGAAACTCTGATCAGATCCCCCGGCTTCAATGGCGGTTCTTCCGTCAGGACCATCCGGGTGTCCCCGCGCTTTAAGTCCTCCGCCAAATTCCAGCGTCTCCCTCTGTAAGACCATCGGTCCCCGCAGAATGCAATTGCGGCAGGGTTGTTGGGAAACCGGATCTGGTGAATGGGCATTTTTTTCGTGAGATCCAGTTTGATGGGGAAATGCTGAGTGCGGACCAGCCCTGTGTCCCATTCCGCCTCAATCGTTACCACCTGAGGACCGGAGGTGATCCCGAGGTTCTGATGCACCGCATGGAAGAAATTATACGTGAGCCAGTGAGTTCCGCCTGAATGGGGGCCGGGTTTGAATTCCTTCAGGACCTTCTTATTCCACATAAGCGTGATCCGTTTCAGTCCGTCCGGGCCGGCATGAATTTCAAAAAGATCATGATATCCCACGACAGCACCCGGTTCGTGACTGACAACCTCGAGTGAATGAGAGGGCACCTCATAGGTGAACCGGATCGTTGTCTCCTGCATGCCCGCGCCGCGGAGCACGATATTGTCCTGAGTGATCCGCAATGGCTTCTCGAGCAGATAGGTGCCGGATTCCATTTCCACCGCACCGCCTCCGAGTTCTGCCGCTTTGGCAATGGCTTTCTCAAAAGCGGCATGATCCGGTTCATCATCATTCGGGATCCCTCCGAAGTCCCGGAGTGTCACGACGGTTTTCACCTCCGGAATCCCTCCCGGGATTCCCGCGTACCGGAAATCAGGATACCATCTCCCATCCGGCCCTTTCAGGTCTGCTGCAGTGGGCTCTGTGGCTTCCTCCCAGGGCGGTGGGGCGGGAGCGTCATCCGTCACCGTCGATTGTTGGGCATCAAAAGAAATCCGGCTGTTCAGGTGGGCTCTCCGCTCCTGAATCGCCAGCTCCCGGTCAACTTCCTCGACCCTGTAATCCTCCAAATCGAGAAAGCCGGGTTCAGAGAGATTGAATCCGATCCTGAGTTCATCCTCCATGGGGACATCCGGGAGGATAAACACCTTTTCCGTCCACGTTTCGGTCAGTGGAACCTGACTGGACCACCAGGTATGATACGAGCTTTCCTGAACAGCATCTTTGGGGTTGGAAAGAATGAGACCGATTGTCGTTCCCTCAGTTCCCCGCACCTTCACTCTCAGCCGGTAAAACCGGTTCGGTTTACAGGGCACCCCATAATGGAGGAGCTCCATCCTGGTTCCGGCGTTCATGGTGATACGTTGAAACTGTCCTGTTTCCGGGGCCTCATGCGGAAGCACCTCATAGACGATATCCGATCCGGTCCAGGCAGAGTTTTCGGTAAACACACTGCCTGCCAATGTCCCGGAGACCTTTCCGCCCGAAACGGGTGTGCTGCCGGATTCAAAGCTCTCTTCAAACCGGATGGGCGGGGGTGTGCGCATCCTCAGGTTTCGGAAAGCCGCAGGATCATTAAAGGATCCAAAGCCCACTTGCCCTCTCAGCCAGGTGGTGTCTTTTGTGGTAAGATGCGGCGTCTCCATATCGTCTACATAAACCGAGGTGGTTCCGTCTTCTGTTCGTACGAGACGAAGATGCTGCCATCCGTCCTTCAGGGCGGGTTCGATTTCGGTCTCTGAATGGATGGTGTTTCGCGTCCCTTTCTCACCGTCCACTTTCATGATTACACTGTGAACCTTTCCGTCCGCATCATTGCTGATATGAGCATAGTAAAAATGAGTGGGATCCTGATATCCGAACACCAGAATCACATCCGCTCCTTTGGTTTCAGGAGCCAATGTCTTGGCTTCAAGGTCAAGGGTCACCGCGCCAACCGCCTTTCTCGGCAGCAAACGGATGGAGGAGGGGCGGCGTACCGGTTTTTTGGGAATCTTTCCCGGTTTCGTGAGCGTGTAGGTTTCCGGGGACTGTTCCGGATCCAGGTTCCAAGTGCCGGTCCCTGCGGCAACGGTTTCAGACAGCGGGATTTGCACGGACTCCTCTGCACTGAGAACAAGAAAAAACGTACTGAGGGTAAGAAAAAGAAGTCGCATCATGTGAGTCTCCGGGAAAGGGAATGCCGGAAGTCTATGCAGAAGCTTCCGTCCTTGCCAATTGAAACCTCACCCTTTTCGGCTGGATTTCTGCATTGATTCAAGGACCATACAGGAATGGATGAAGATCAACACCAAGAGCCGCGCGTGAATCTGGATGTGCAGAACCGCGCGTTTAAATATTACATTTTCGATTGGGACAACAATATCCTGCACATGCCGACCCGTATCCATCTTGAGAAACGGACGGCAGGAGATGAGTGGGAACCGGTAGCGGTCAGCACCTCTTTTTACTCAGTCGTGCGAAATGACCGCGAACATTACCGCCCACCGGAAGGTGATTGGGAATTGGCCTTCCGGGAGTTTCGCGACTTCGAAGAGGAAAGCGAAAGCAAATTTCTCCTGCACACCCGGGAAGCCCTGGCACCGGTGATTGAAGGGGAGGTCAAACAGGGGCCAAGTTTTCGGCAATTCAGGAAAGCCTTGGTGGAGGGGCGCTTGTTTGCCATTGTGACCGCGCGCGGCCATCGGTCTGAAACCTTGAGGAAGGGGGTGGAGTATTTTATCGAAAAAGTTCTCAGCCCAGAAGAACGGTCTGACATGCTGGCCAATCTGAGAGGCTACCGGGCGGTGTTTGAAGACGATGAGGTGGAGTGGACGGATGAAGAGGTGATGACCGCCTATCTGAACCTGAATCGCTATCATGCGGTCACCAGTCCCGATTTCCGGGAAAAGATGGGAGCGACTGAACCTGGTGCGGATATGCAGGAGGAAGCGAAGCAGTTCGCCATCATGGATTTCATGCGGCATGTCTTCCGTATTGTTCATGAAAGCGGGGTGGACAAACCCATCAGTGTGGGGTTCTCGGATGATGACCCTCGGAATGTCCGGGCGGTGGTTGAATTCATTGAACATGAATTGCACCGGGAGTTTCCTCAGGTGAAGTTTGTGGTCTATGACACCTCGGAGCCGGATGTCCCCGACGGACGGAAAATTGTTGTGGCGGGTCAGCTTGAATTTGAGTTCTGATCGAGAAACAACTGCTCCAGTTTCACGTCCAGTTCTTCCGGGGATTCTGAGGTTTCCAACTGATGTCGGAGTTCCTCGTTTGAAACCGCTTTTGCAATCGCGGCAATGATCTTCAGGTGAAGGGTATCCGCCCCTTCCGGGGAGAGCAGGTAAAACACGAGTCGCACCGGCTGCCCGTCTGGGGCATCCCAGTCAACGCCTTCCCTGAGACGGAGAAAGGCGAGTCTGGGTTTTTTCAGATTCTGCATCCGTAAATGGGGGAGGGCCAGACCATGCCCCAACGCAGTGCCATACTCCTCCTCCCGGGTAATGGTCTGATTCACGATCTCGGCCACAACACTGGGGCCGCGGCTGCCAGCCAGCAGTTCCGCTGCCGTAGCAATCGCGGCCGTCCGATTGGGAGCCGGAATATCCAGACGCACGAAATCAGGCCGGAACACATCCCGCACTCCCGCTCCCGGTCGTCTGCGCAGTGCCCAGGCGGCCCAGGGACCCATGAACACACAGGACATCACCGCGCTGAACACAATCGCGACAAACACGGGCCGGGTAATCATCCCGTTTTCCAAAGCCAGCAGGGCCACCACAATTTCCATCATGCCTCCCGGAGTATGCGCAATGGCAATTAAGGACCTGTCAGAACGGGGAACACCCGCCAATACTTCTCCGAGGTACGCTCCAATGAACTTTCCACCCACGCTCACAGAGGTGATCAGGAGAGCGAGGCCAAGATCAAAATGTGCGGCCACATCAATTTTGAGACCGACATTGGTGAAGAAAAGCGGGATGAAGACCGAATGCACCATTTGGGAAATGACCCTTCGGGTTTCTTCGCTGAGGCTTTTGGCTTCTCCCGCCATGACTCCTGCCAGAAAAAATCCAAACAGGGCATGCATGCCGATTTCGGCAGTGATGATTCCGAACAGCAGCCCCATCAGGCAGGTCACGGTTAACGAAGTCCCGGGCTCAGGATACTTCTTCTCTTTCAGATAATCGAAGAGTTTCGATGAGGCACTTCGTCCCAAAGTCAGAGCCAAGGTTGCAAATCCAACCGTCCCCAAAACCATCAGCATCACGGGTGGCCCGTCATGCCCGCTTTGCAGGAACAGTCCCATAATTACGGAAAAGAGACTCCAGCCGATGATGTCATTCACGGCCAGAGCGGAAATCGTGAGAAATCCCAAATCGGACTTCAGCAGGCCCAGGTCCTGAAAGGTACGGGCGGTTACCGCCATGGCCGTGATGGACATGACCGTGGCCATGAACAATGCGAACAGCAGATGCCTTTCAGGATCAACCAGATACGATTCGGGCAGGAACCACACCGCAGCAAACGAGAACAGCATAGGGGTCACAATACCGGTAACCGCGATCATCAATGCGCGGCCCCGTTGCCTCCATGCAATGGAAAAATCAATCTCAAGACCCGTATCCAGCAGGAGAAAGAGCACTCCGATCCAGGCCGCCGTTTCGAGCATGGAATGTTGGAGCGGGTCATCCGGAAACAGGAAATGAAATCCTTCGGGGACATAACGGCCGAGTAGGGTGGGGCCCAGTATGACACCCACCAGAATTTCCGCCGTGGTCGCGGGTTGTCCCCATTTTCGGAACCAGACCCCCAGCCCTCTGGCCAGAAACAGCAGCAGGAACAGCTGAATCAAAAAAACCAGGACGTGGTGTTCCGTAAGGACGTGCATTTCTGTTCCGAAAATCGGAACCCGAGGTGATGACAGGTTCCAATCACAGGCATCATTGTCACCTATTTCCCCATTCTTGCCAAGTGGGAAATGTGGGCGCACATTCTCCTTGTAAAACAGGGTTTTCACGTATTGTATTCCGCGCTCTTTCACCTCCAACCCCCTGAGACACATGAAGACCGTTCACGTAGGCATTTTGGGACTTGGCACTGTCGGTGCCGGCACCGCGGAAACCCTGCTGACGCAATTCGATTTAATCAAAGCCCGCACCGGTATGGAACTGGTGTTGAAAAAGGCTGCCGATTTGAACCTGGACCGGGACTTCGGATTCGATGTTCCGGAAGGGGTGCTGACCACAGATGCCCAGGAGGTTCTGATGGATCCTGACATTCAGATTGTGGTGGAGCTGATTGGAGGAACCACCATTGCGAAAACCTTCATTCTCAAAGCGTTTGAGCAGAAGAAATCAGTTGTCACGGCCAATAAGGCCCTGTTGGCCGAACATGGAAAAGAGCTGATCAACGCCGCGGAAACAGCAGGTGTGGATCTGTTTTTTGAAGCCGCCGTTGCCGGGGGAATCCCCATTATTAAATCTCTGCGGGAAGGATTGGTGGCAAATCCCATCCGCCGGATCTGTGGCATTATGAACGGCACCTGTAATTACATCCTGACCCGAATGGAACGCGAGGATGTGGCCTTTGAAGATGTACTGCAACAGGCACAGGATCTGGGGTATGCAGAAGCCGACCCCACCCTGGATGTCGATGGGTGGGATACCGCACACAAAGCGGTCATCCTTTCCCAACTTGCATTCGGAGTGCCGCTTTCATTTGAACAGGTTCCGGTTTCCGGGATACGCGGTATCCAGGGACTGGATGTCAAAAACGCAGCGGATTTGGGATACCGCATCAAATTGCTGGCGATGCTCGACCGCTCAGAACAGGGCTATTCTGTCAGCGTGCAGCCCGTGTTAATTCCCATGTCCCATATGCTGGCCAATGTGGATCTCAGTTTCAATGCCGTTCTTGTTGATGGCGATGTTGTGGATGAAACCCTGTACTACGGAAAAGGCGCAGGCCGGCTCCCCACCGCCAGTGCGGTGGTGGCTGACATTGTGGACGCCGCACGGGATGTCCTGGGGGATTCACATGCCCGGATTCCTCTGACCTGGACGGCGGATCCACGTCCGGCCTGGATCCCACCGGCAGAACGTCGCGAACGTTCGTATCTCAGATTGTCGTTGCGGGATCAGCCCGGGACCCTGGCCAAAGTTACGGATGTTCTGGGACGTCATGGCATCAGTATCACGGCCCTGGTGCAGCATGAAGCACATGAGCAGCATGACGTCGTGCCGGTTGTGCTCCTGACAGGGGATGCCCCGGTTGGTGCGTTGGAGCAGGCTCTGCGGGAATTGTCGGAACTGGACGAGGTGGGTCCGGAACAGATCCGGTACCGGGTTGAGGAATTGGCCTGACTCAGGTCCTTTCCAGGCAGGTCATATGAAACGGATCCTATTGCTGGTCGACGCGGCGGCGGATTTCCCATTCCCTGAACTGGGGGATCAAACCCCTCTGGCTCATGCGAAACTGCCCTATGCATCCGAGATCGCTCAGTCCGGATCCTGTGGGAATTTAAAACTGCGCAGGGTGGAAGCCGATGCCTCCCGATCTCTACTTGCAGAGTCCTGCGGTCTGGAAGCCCGGTCAGCCCGGGAGATGCGGTGGGGGCCGGTTGCTGCGGCCAGCATGGGACTTCACCGGGACGCAATGCTGTTCCGCAGCTTGTGTCACTTTCTGCATGTCGATGATCAAGGCGAACAGACCGCACATACGCCTTCGAGTCAGGAAGAGCACCTGCAGCTTGTGATGGATCTGCAGGAAGGACTGTCGGAGGTGGAGGGCCTGAGGTTGATCCCCATGCAGCCCGGTCGATTTATCCTGGAACTGCCCGCCCCGGGGATCCGTCCGGTCAAAATCCCCGTGGGGTATGATCGTCAAGGGGCCCTGGCCAAGCTTCCTCAGCGTTTGCGGGACGTGATCCGCAAAGCAGAAGCTGTCCTGGAGTCCCATCCTGTGAACCTCGTGCGGCAGGATCTTGGCGAACCCGTGCTGAACAGCTTATGGTGCTGGAGCGGCGGAGTCACAACCCCTGTGTCACCAACTCCGGAATTCCGTCAGGCATTAGTAAGCCCGGATCCACTGGCAAAAGGGCTTGCGGAACTGTGGGATCTTCCGTTTCTGGGGATGGAGGACCCCTATCTTCTGGAGCGTCCGGATGCGGCATTTGATGTGTTTCAATTTCTGAAACTCTTTGAAGATGTGGATGAAATGGTTGTCTGGGTTCCTGCTCCATTTGCGTCCAATAAGTATGAAGGACCTGAAGAAAAGGTTCGACGTTTAGCCGCAGTTGACTATTACGTCACCGGCCCGCTCTGGGCCATTGCCCGGGAACAGGCGTCCTGCCGGATCCTCCTGGCCTCGGCCGGTCTCCGGCACCGGGGACGTCCCGAAAAAGGGGTGGCACCGTTTGCACTGTGGGGGGAGGGGGTGAACGTGGATCCCGCCCAGGC
Organism: Verrucomicrobia bacterium UBA6053; assembly: GCA_002429065.1. Taxonomy (GTDB): domain Bacteria; phylum Verrucomicrobiota; class Kiritimatiellia; order SS1-B-03-39; family UBA6053; genus UBA6053. The sequence continues at coordinate 42,796 of DIYN01000037.1, forward strand.
ATGGAGTGAGGTTGACGCACAGGCCGGATCACTGGGATCACCGAAATTCCAGCGTCTCCTGGAACTCTTTCGAAACAAGACATGATGAAAAAACCCTTAGTTGTTCAAAAATTTGGCGGCAGCTCTGTCGCAGATCCAGAATGCCTTCGCCGTGTGGCCTCCCGCATTGCCAACGATGCCCGGGAAGGACGCGGTATTGTGGTTGTGGTCAGTGCGATGGGAAAAACGACGGACCGGTTGATCCACATGGCGAAAGAGGTTCATGCGGATCCCAGTGATCGGGAATATGATCAACTCCTTTCCACAGGTGAGCAGATTACGATCAGCCTTCTGGCCATGGCACTGCACCATTTGGGAGTGGATGCGGTCTCTATGACGGGGCCACAAGCAGGCATTCAGACAGACGCCTCCCATACCAAAGCGAAAATCACCAAAATTGATCCGATTCGGGTTCAGGAAAATCTTGATCAGGACAAGGTGGTGATTGTCGCCGGGTTCCAGGGACTCAATCCATCCCGTGACGTCGCGACCCTGGGTCGGGGCGGCTCCGACCTGACGGCAGTCGCCATGGCCGCAGCTCTGAATGCAGACCGCTGTCAGATCTTTACAGATGTGGACGGGGTGTACACCGCTGATCCACGGGTTGTGCAGGATGCGTCCAAGCTGGAGGTTGTGGCCTTTGATGAAATGCTGGAATTGGCATCCATGGGGGCAAAAGTCCTCCAGTCCCGGTCGGTAGAATTTGCGAAAAAATACGGTGTTGAGCTCGAAGTGCTCACCAGCTTCGAGGTAAAACCCGGAACCATTGTGAAAGAGGCATCTGATATGGAAGACGTACTTGTTCGCGGCGTAGCCGCAGATAAAAATCAGGCAAAAGTCACCCTCCGCGGCGTGGATGACACACCGGGTGTCGCGGCGAGACTCTTCACCGCAGTGGCAGATGCCGGTGTGAATGTGGATGTGATTGTGCAGAACATCAGTCAGGAAGGCCATACCGATATTTCCTTTACCGTCCCCCGGGATGAACTGGGCCCGGTTAAAGAATGTCTGGGCTCTATCGCAGGGGTGAGTTTTAAAGAAGCGGCCTATGATGACACCATTGCCAAAGTCAGTTTGGTTGGTGTCGGAATGCGCAGCCACACCGGCGTGGCCTCCAATGTGTTTTCCACCCTGGCGGACCTGAAGGTGAACATCCAGATGATTTCCACTTCTGAAATCCGGGTGTCGGTTGTGATCAGCGAGGAGCAGGCAGATGACGCCACCCGTGCCCTTCACGCGGCGTTCGGCCTGGATTCGGCATGAGTACGCCCATCTGCTTGTATGATACCACCCTGCGTGACGGGGCTCAGGGGAAAGGGATTTCCTTTTCACCTGCAGGAAAGCTGCGTGTAGCCCAGGCACTTGACGGGTTCGGAATTGACCTCATCGAAGGCGGGTATGCCGCCAGCAATCCCAAAGACGTGGCATTTTTTGAAGATGTCAAACGGCTTGAACTTTCGCATGCGCGTATTGCGGCTTTCGGCAGCACTCGCCGGGCGAACATTTCACCTTCCGAGGATACCGGGTGTCAGGCCCTGATCGCGGCGGATACTCCGGTCTGTACCATTTTCGGAAAATCATGGACCCTTCATGTCACGGATGTCCTCCGCACAACACTGGAGGAAAACCTGTCCATGATCCGCGAGACTGTGGATTGGCTACGTCAGCAGAACCGTGAAGTGGTGTATGATGCAGAGCACTTTTTTGACGGCTACAAAGCCGATCGGGACTATGCGCTGGCCAGCCTCGCGGCCGCACGGGATGCCGGAGCGGAGGTTCTCGTCTTATGTGACACCAATGGGGGAACACTTCCCCATGAAGTCTTTCGCATGACACAGGAAGTCGCGCATGAACTGCAGGTTCCTTTAGGCATACATGCCCACAATGATGGGGGGTGTGGTGTGGCCAATTCGATTGAGTCGGTCCGCGCAGGTGCCACGCATGTTCAGGGGACGATCAACGGCTATGGGGAACGCTGCGGAAATGCGGACCTGATTCCGGTTATGGCTAATCTTCTGTTCAAACTGGGTTCGGGCTTTGAACAGGATCTGAAAATGGAACGGCTGACGGAATTGTCCCGCACCATCGATGAAATTGCCAATCAGCGGCCAAATCCGAAATCGGCCTATGTGGGAGACCATGCCTTCAGCCACAAGGCCGGCATGCATGTGGACGGGGTCCGGAAGAATGCCGCCAGTTTTGAACACGTTCCTCCCGACACGGTTGGGAATGGGCGTCACATCCTCATTTCGGAACTGTCCGGCACCAGCAATGTACTGCTGAAGATCCTGGATATGGGTCTGGAAGTGGAGAAAACCTCGCCGGAAGTGAAAGAGGTTCTGACTGAGCTCGAGAGGCTTGAAAAAGATGGGTATGAATTCGAGGGAGCGGATGCTTCGTTCTACATGCTCGTGCAGAAGGTGCTGAAAAATCACCGGTCGTTCTTTGATGTGTCGGGCTATCGCATTATCAATGAATACCGCAAAGGTGACGAAAACCACCTCGCCGAAGCCTCCGTGAAGATCGCGGTCGATGGAGACGTGGAGTATACGGTTGCTGAAGGTGACGGCCCCGTTAATGCGCTGGACCAGGCACTGCGAAAAGCACTGTCACGGTTCTACCCCGCGATTGCCCAGGTACGGTTGACGGACTTCCGGGTAAGAATTCTTGACCCGGAACACTCCACACAGGCAAAAACCCGCGTGTTAATCGAATCCACGGATGGAAACCGGACCTGGAGTACAACCGGTGTCTCCGAGAACCTGATTGATGCCTCCTGGGAAGCCCTGGTGGAGAGCGTGGAATACAAATTGTTTTTAGATGAATCTCAGAGTTAATCATGGAAAAGACCTACGATCCCAAACCTGTTGAAGACAAATGGTATGCCCGCTGGGAAGAGGCAGGCTGCTTTGGAGCTGATCCGAATGCGGAAGGTGAACCCTACAGCATCGTCATTCCTCCTCCCAATGTGACCGGCCGTCTCCATATTGGACATGCGCTGAACAATTCCATTCAGGACATCCTGGTCCGTTGGAAACGGATGAGCGGATACAATGCCGTCTGGATTCCCGGAACCGATCATGCCGGGATTGCCACCCAGAGCGTGGTCGAACGCAAGCTTCGGGAGGACGGCCAGTCCCGTCGTGAAATGGGCCGTGAGGCCTTCGTGGAACGGGTGTGGGAATGGAAAGAGGAATACGGAAGCACCATCATCAACCAGCTTCGCCGTATGGGGTGTTCCTGTGACTGGTCACGGGAACGGTTTACCATGGATGAGGGCTTGAGTGATGCGGTGCAGGAAGTTTTCATCCGGCTCTATGAAGAGGGCTTAATCTATCAGGGTAACTACATCATCAACTGGAGTCCGGCACTCCAGACAGCGTTGTCGGATGACGAAGTGGAATATGAGGAACTCAAGGGGCACCTCTATCATATCCGGTATCCGGTTGAAGGGGGAGGGCACATCATGGTTGCCACCACCCGTCCAGAAACCTTGATGGGCGACGTGGCGGTCGCCGTGAATCCCCGGGACAAACGGTATGAGGACCTGAAGACCCAAAAGGTGATTCTTCCCGTGATCGGGCGTGAACTTCAGGTAATCGAAGATGACTATGTGGATCCGGAGTTTGGAACCGGTATCGTCAAGATTACCCCGGCTCATGATCCGAATGATTTTGAGATGGGGCAGCGACATGACCTCACGCCCATTAATGTCATGAACCCGGACGGGACCATGAATGAGGAAGCGGGGCCATATGTGGGGATGGATCGCTTCGAATGCCGCAAACAGCTTTTGCACGATCTCGAAGAACAGGGGCTGCTTGAGAAAATTGAGGACCATGTTCACCAGGTGGGTCACTGCTACCGAAGTAAGTGCGTCATTGAGCCCCGTCTTTCGCTTCAATGGTTTGTAAAGATGGCACCGCTGGCGAAGCGGGCCAAAGCGGCCGTTGAAAGCGGAGAAGTGAAATTTGTCCCTGAACGCTGGAACAAAGTGTACATGAACTGGATGGATAATATCCGGGACTGGTGCATCAGCCGTCAGCTCTGGTGGGGGCACCGTATTCCTATCTACTACTGTGACAGCACAGGAGAAGTGTGGGCCTCACGTGAAACCCCCACCGAATCACCCAGCGGGGCCACCGACATCCGCCAGGATGAGGATGTGATGGATACCTGGTTTTCCTCCTGGTTGTGGCCGTTTTCGGTTCATGGCTGGCCGAAGGAGTCCGAGGCATTAAACACCTGGTACCCATCCTCTGATCTGGTGACGGCTCCGGACATTATCTTCTTCTGGGTGGCCCGCATGGTCATGGCCGGCACCACGTTTATGAAAGATGTGCCGTTCCGTACCGTGTATTTGCATGGGGTTGTGCGGGACAAACAGGGTCGCAAACAAAGCAAGAGTCTCGGCAACTCTATTGACCCGCTTGAAGTCATTGATGAATTCAGTGCGGACTCGCTCCGATTCAGCCTGATCACGCTCAATGCGACCGGACAGGATGTCCGCATCGGGGAAAATGATTTCGAGATGGGGCGGAACTACTGCACCAAAATCTGGAATGCAGCCCGGTTCCTGCAGATGCAGGGAGAGGACACAGGGGATATCCGTGTTGATCTGCTCAGCAGTGACGACCGCCACCTGCTCACCCGTCTTCACGAGACCATCCGACGTGTGAATGATCATCTGGAACGGTATCGCTTCAATGACTATTCTCATGAGCTCTACAGTTTTATCTGGCATGATTTCTGTGATTGGTTTGTGGAGTATGCAAAAGAGCCGCTCCGCAGTGACGACGAAGACCGGAAGGCTCATACCGTTGCGGTCATGCATCACGCATTCCGGAATGCATTAAAACTGCTTCATCCTCTCATGCCGTTCCTCACCGAGGAACTGTGGCATGAGATGGGATATGCCGATGAATCTGACTTCATCATGCAGGCGGATTGGCCCCGGACTTTTGAAAAATCCATCCGCGATGAATGGGGGCTGACCAAGGCCAACATGGAATTCGTGGTGGCCAAACGGGATCTGATCCGGGCTGCACGACAGCTCCGGGCGGACTACAATATCAAACCCTCACAGGATATTGACTTTATCGTGAAGCCGGTTTCTGCAGAAATGGCGGATTCCCTTCAGGATGAACTGGAATCCCTCAATCTACTGGTCAAAGGAACCGTGTCGATTGATGCCGGTTACACGCCTGCTGGCGCGGCTCCGGGTTTGGTCAGCAAAGTAGGTAATGTGTTTATGCCCGCGGATGGACTCATTGATGTGGATGCGGAAGTCGAACGTCTTACCAAACAACTGGATGAGCTGATCGGTCACATTGACCGGAGTAATGCCCGTCTGAATAATGAATCATTTGTCAGCAAAGCTCCTGCGGCAGTTGTCGAACAACACCGTGCCAAGCAGCAGGAGTTGGTCGAAAAAGCCGATAAAATCCGAGCCCTGCTGAAATCACTGACCTCTTGACCTCCCCCGACAGGGAAGGGTGAGTTATGGCCACCATACCCGACACTTCGAATCCGGACCTGCTTCCGAACGGTACTGAGTTCTCCTTCTGGAACGATCAGACGGAATACACGCACACCTACCATGTGTCGGTGGAACACCCGGAGGCTGATGACCGGAATGATGGCTCAGAATCCCGCCCCTGGAAGAGCATTCAACGGGCTGCAGACCAGCTATCCCCCGGAGAGGAGGTCATCGTGCATTCCGGAATATACCGGGAAGGGGTGCAACCGAAGAAGGGGGGGACTTCCGCAGAGAACATGATCCGATACCGGGCGGCTGGTGATGGAGAGGTTATCATTAAGGGGTCTGACCTTTGGGAACCGGAACTTGAGGGCGAACTCCGCAAAGAAGGGTGGGGGTATATTTGGTCCGCACCGCTTCCCCTGGAGATCTTCCCGGGAGTGAACCCTTTTCAGAGTTCAAATTTGACCCGCTCAGACTGGTTCCCCTGGCAGGAGCGTCCTATGGAGGAGCTGAAACGGGCCTTTCTGAGGCAGGGAATGCTGTTTCAGGACGGCCGAAAACTGGTGCAGGTTTCTGACCGGTTTTCCATGAAAGAACAGAGTGGGACCTTTTGGGTGGATGACCGCGGAATGGAGCTCTGGGTGCGCCTCTATGGGGATGTGAAACCCGCGGAAGCCACCCTGGAAATCACCACCCGATCCCAATGTTTTGCCCCCCGGAAACCCTTTGGATGGATCCACGTACAAGGCTTTCACCTTCAACATGCCGCAAATGGTGTCCCCATGCCTGCATTTGGAGCTCTTTCCAGTGCAGGGGGGCATCACTGGATCGTGGAACAGAATCATCTTACGGATCACAATGCTGTCGGCATGGATTTCACCATCAGCTACCGCCTCGGGCAAGGGAAAGAACCCATACTGGGCGGACATATCATCCGGAATAACCGTGTTGAATCCTGTGGAATTACGGGAATCTGTGGAGTCCGGGGACTCACGGACAGCCTGGTGGAGGAAAACGAGATTTCGTATATCGGCGGGATGAATTTGGAACACTGTTACGAATCAGCAGGCATTAAATTTCACTTTGCCGAGAATGCGCTGGTCCGAAGAAACCGAATCCGCCATATGGTCCATGCCTGCGGCATCTGGATGGATTATCACAACCTGAACTGCAGAATCCATGAGAATACCATTGAAGAGGTTCGCACGGTCCTGGGGGGGATCTATGTTGAGGCCAACTTGGGAATCGAGCGCGTGAGCTGGGTGGATGGAAACCGGGTCTCCTCGGTCCGGGATAATCCGCCGAATGATCCTCCTAAAGACGGAATACAAGGTGGTATGGGAGTTTCAGTGGATGTCAGCGAACAGATTTATATCCTGGAAAACGACATCCGCGATTGCGAATACTTTGGAATCGCCTGTCACAGGGCGCAACCTGATCGGGACATTCATGCAGAAGATGGTGTCAAACGGGTTTCCGCGAATACAGGTCACGGTGTGTTTGGAAACCGCCTTGTTTCAACCCGGGGCGTTGCACTGGAAAAGGGGAAAGGGATCGAAACGGATGTCCCGGACTCAGAGGTTACCTGGCTGTAAGCTCAGGCATCAGGCTTCAGCGTCAAACAAACCGAGTTGATACAGTACCGCAGACCGGTAGGGCGGGGTCCGTCTTCAAATACATGTCCAAGATGGGCGCCACAAGGATTGCAGCGAATTTCAACTCTCTTGTATCCCAGCAGGTGGTCATCGACTTCCTGCATGACGTCCTCGGATTCCGGCTCAAAATAGCTGGGCCATCCGCAGCCGGAATGGAATTTTGCATCTGAGCGGAACAGAGGGGCATCACAACAGACACAATGATAGACCCCTTCGGTTTCATCATCTGTGTATTCACCGGTGAAAGGCCGTTCCGTACCTCGTTCCACACACACACGGAACTGTTCGGGAGTCAGCTTTTTTTTCCAGTACGCACGGCTTTCAGGATTATGAGGATCAATGTATGGGAAGTCTTCCATATCGATATTCTCGTGCAGGAAACAGGATCTTCAAGCTGAGGGGAGGAAAAGGTCTATTCTGATTCCTTCGCGTCCGCCGCAGGGGAGGGCCCCACAGAAATGGTGACCATGTGCGGATAGGGAAGGGCAACCCCGGTTGGAACCTGGTGTTCAATCATAATGATCGAGACCCTCTGCTTCGGGTAGGCAGGATTCAGATAGCGATCTGCTCCTTGAACAGGACTCCCGGACGTTGCATTCGGTTGAGGAGAGTTTTGACGTTGCCACCCTTTACCCAGATGGCTTTCGATCGCTTTTCGTGCGGAAGCATAGTCGAGTTTGGTTTTGAACGAACGCGAGCGCTGATTGTGATGAGTAAAGGTCCGATTCACCTCGCTGTGCGGCAGGGATGTCGGCAACCCGATGTGCTGTTCGGCAGTTCCAACCGCAGCACAGCACAGAATCAGAGCGAATACAGCCAACGGGACCGGCATGACCAACCGGGCGTTAAGACCCAAACTCGATAATGGAGGGGTCGTAATCCGCAGGGGGTTCATACCCCAGCAACAGAAAGAGGCTCGCGGCCAGGGAACTGATTCCCAGGGTGCCCCGATCTGAGATCTGAATTCCGTGGTTCCCGTCCGGATCATAGAAATAAACCGGAACCGGGTTCAGAGTGTGGGAGGTTTTGCTCGCAGGGAGACCGTCTTTTCCGATCTTGATCGAGCCGTCTTTATTATGATCGTACATCTCATCCGCATTTCCGTGATCCGCGGTGATGACGAGAATCGCGCCACACTTCCTGGCCTCTTTCATCAAACGACCAATGCTGAGGTCCGTCGCTTCCACAGAAATTTTGACCGCCTGCAGATCGCCGGTGTGGCCCACCATATCACCGTTTGGATAATTGATCCGAATGACATCATGTTTCCGCTCCCGCATGGAGGCCAGAACCACATCCGTGATTTCAGCGGCTTTCATCCAGGGGCGCTGATCAAAACTTACATTATCACTGGGGATTTCGACATACTCCTCCAGATCGCCGTTGAACTTCCCGGAGCGGTTGCCGTTAAAGAAATAGGTGACATGTCCGTATTTCTGCGTTTCACTGACCGCCAACTGCGTCAGCCCCATGTCTGCAAGATACTCGCCCATGGGGTTGTCGATTTGAGGGGGAGTCACCAGATAATGCTGGGGGACATTTTCCTCCGCGTCGTACTGCATCATCCCGGCAAAGAGCACATCAGGGACGGTTCCCCGGTCGAACTTGTCAAATTCAGGCCCACCGTCAAAGGCTTTGGAAATTTCCATGGCACGGTCTCCGCGAAAATTGAAGAGGATCACGGCATCTCCGTCTTCGATTTTTCCGATCGGTTCGCCATCCTTTACGATGACAAATTCTTTCAAATCCTGGTCAATGACGCTGGGGTCATCTGCGCGGAGGGCTTCAATGGCACCCAGAGCGGTTTCGAATGAACGGCCAATGCCATGCACATGGCAGTCCCATCCCCGTTTCACCATTGGCCAATCGGCTTCGTACCGGTCCATGGTAATGTAAAGACGCCCCCCTCCGGATGCCACGGCATAATCGGCTCCCTCCGCATTCAATTCCGACATGACCGCTTCAATCCGTGCAACATATTCATCTCCGGATTGAGGGGCCACATCTCTGCCATCCAGCAGTGCATGAATTCTGGCTGTAGGAACGCCTTCTTTGTGAGCGCGTTTCAGCATGGATTCGAGGTGACGGATATGAGTGTGCACATTGCCATCAGAGAGCAGGCCCAGAAAATGCAGTTTGCCATGGTTGGTTTTGACGCGCTCTACACAGGCCTTCCATGTCTCCCCGTCATAGACACTTTCATCTTCGATTGCGATGTTGACCAGTTTTGCGCCCTGGGCAAACACCCGGCCAGCCCCGATGGCATTATGCCCCACTTCGCTGTTTCCCATATCGTCTTCAGAAGGCATGCCGACGGCCCCTCCGTGTGCCCGCAGGCTGGAATTCGGCGCATTCGCTTTTAACCAGTCCAAATGAGGGGTATGCGCAGCCGCCACCATATCCGATTCATCTCCCGGGCCGATTCCCACTCCATCCATGATGGCGAGAATGACAGGTCCTCGGGGTTTCACAGCATCAGAAAGCGGGCTCAGATTCAGGCTCATAGTGGACTCCACGTGTTAGGGATGGCTTCTCCCTACACAAGCCAACTCCCCTGACAAGAGGGAAGGAGTGAAAAGCGTTTTTCCTTCTTTTTCCGAAAGGTCCTGACTATCTTATCCCCATGATTCATTCGGATCCTCCGTCTTCTGCCCCCATGCCTGTCCCACCCAGGAACCGTTCGGGTGCATGGGCGGCTTTCAGCGAAAAGCAGGACCGTTATTTACAGATTCTTGAGAGGCTGAAAACGAGTGCGGCTCTCGAAGAATCGCTGAAACCGGCCATCTGTGACCTGGAAGAAGGGTTCAAAGACCTTCTCACGACAGATCCGATGACAGGATGCCTCAACCGCGGCAGTCTGGAACAGACGCTTGCGGCCTCAGGAGACTCCTCCGGACGCATCAGGGGACCTTATGCCATGATGCTCCTGGATGTGGATCATTTTAAACAGATCAACGATCTCTACGGTCACCGGGAAGGGGATCGCTGTCTGGTGGAACTTGCAGAACTTCTGCTTGAGGCCACTCGGGAAGAGGATTCACTTTTCAGACTGGGTGGAGATGAATTTCTCCTGGTACTTCCGGGGCTGAACACACGGCAGGTTCGGGAAAAAGCGGAAGCCTTGCGCGAAAAAATTAAAGCCGGGCTTCGCTTACCGGAATACGGAACTCTCCCGTTTACAGTCTCCATCGGAATTCTGGTATTGGGCACAGGTGAGATTGCGCCTTCTCCCGCAGAAATCCTCGAGCATGTGGATCAGGCCCTCTACTCCTCAAAACATTCAGGCAGAGACCGCAGCACCCTCTGGACGCCCTATTTACCCAATGAAACGCTCCCTGCTGATTCTCTTTCCAAAGAAGATGATCCTATTTCCCTTCGAATCGAACGGGATCACGCCCGCGAATTCTCTGTTGAAATCATGTCTGCCATTCTGGATGCGCGTGAATTTGAAACCAGCCTGCATAGCGAGCGTGTAACCCGAATTACCGCATTCCTGCTGGAGAAAATGGGAATCCCGGAACCGGCACGACATGGGATTCTTCAGGGAGCCCGGCTCCATGATATTGGAAAAGTGGCCATTCCGGAGCACATCCTCCACAAGCAGGAACAACTCACCGAATCGGAACGGCATATTTTAGAGCGGCATCCAGAGATCGGATTTCGTTTTGTCGCAACCTGTTCCTTTCTTCGCGAAGCATCTGAAGTCATCCTCCATCACCATGAGCGGTGGGATGGCAAAGGGTATCCTCACGGACTTTCCGCGACAGAGATTCCACTCTCGGCGAGGATTTTCAGTGTGGTGGACACCTATGACAGCATGCGGGCCAACAGGGTCTACCGGGAATCCATCCCTCTCCAGACAGCCATAGAGGAACTGCGTTCACACTCAGGGACTCAATTTGATCCTGCAGTGGTCAGAGTGGTCCTCGAGCATATTCAGGAAATCGAGGCGATCGGTCACTGGCAGGAATAAACGGAGGGGAGATGTCGTATTGCAGAACGTTGATTGTTGAAGATGATCCTCACATTTTAGATGTGGTGGAGTTTTTACTTGTGGAGGAAGATCATCTCGTGGACCGTGCAACAGATGGAGCGACTGGATGGGCACGGTTCCAACGACAGCGTTACGGTCTCGTGATCCTTGACCTTGGGCTGCCGGGGCTGCACGGATGGGATCTTTTCCGATATATCCGGGATCATTCACCGGAACAGGCAGTCATAATGTTGACAGCCATGGGAGAAGAGGAACACCGCGTCAAAGGATTGGGAATGGGCGCGGATGATTATATCCCGAAACCGTTTTCAAATGATGAACTGGTAATGCGGGTACGGAATCTTCTCCGCAGATGCCCCCCGCCTCCGGAGGTGTTGCGTTATGGCGGACTGCGATATTATCCTGACGAAAAACGGGTCACGCTTCATGATCACAACCTGGAGATTCCGACACATGAATTACGGCTTCTGGAAGTTCTGCTGAGACAGCCTGGCAGGATCTTCTCCAGAGATATTCTATTGGATGAGATGTATGGAGTTCACACGGAGTGCAATGACCGCACTGTGGATCAGGCGGTGACACGCTTACGCCGGAAACTCAAGGGCGCCGTGCAAACCGGGTCGATTATCCAGTCTGTGTACGGCATGGGATATAAACTCGGAACAGAAGGGGAGGGGGCATGAAGCTTTGGATGCGGTTAATGGCCGCAATGCTGCTGATTGCCGTTCTGCCGGTTGTATTTCTCACGCGGTATGCGACCAATTATTTTCACCTGTTTACCCGACAGGCGCAGGAGGAGCAAATGTCGCAAGCCGGATGGATGGTGACAGAACTGTTCCGATCGGTTCCGGATCCGGATGAACGTCAGAGATTGATGGAGGGATACTCAACCCGTTCAGGCAGACGTTACCGCTTCTACGATCCCGAACGAAATGTCGTTTTGGATGCGGGAAAAATCGGACAGGTGTCGTTTGAACACAATCGGGATGTCCAACAAGCATTTGAAAGCGGGGGAACTTCCGCCCGATGGTGGATCAGGCCGGACCGAAGTCAGTTGTTTTATTATGTCTCTGTCCCTTTGAAAGACGAAGAGGGGACCGTGATGGGCGTCGCCCAGGTGATCGAGGATACGAATCGCATCACCTGGGCTTTAGGGACACTGCATGACCAGCAGCTTCGAGGCGTATGGTGGATTGCCGCAGGGTGTGTGCTGTTTTCTGCCGGCTTTTCCCTGCTGCTGACCCGCCGACTCAGACGGCTGCAAAAAGCCGCATTGACATTCGGCACCACCGGCACCCTTCCGGATCTTCCCATGAAAGGCCGGGATGAAGTCGCAGAATTAGCACGGGGCTTTGACAGCATGGCGGTCGAATTGAAACGGAAACAGGCCTACAACCGGGATTTTGTTCTGACGACCCTCCATGAGCTAAAAACTCCGCTCACTGCGATGCACGGTGCCTCGGATATCCTGGCCAGCCGGGATCAGTTAACCGATGCAGACCGTAAGCGGTTTGCCGGGAATATTCGGCACCAGTCTGATCGGATGCTGGGCTTGGTCCGCGAATTGCAGACGCTCACCTCTCTGGATGTGGATCTGCCCGGGGAAATTCATGAGGAACTGAATATCCGGGACTGGCTGGAAGACGTCGTGGAACGTTTACGGCCGGGACTCTCGCACAAAGTGGAAGTCAAAGTTGACGATGATATTGATCTCATGAAAATGATCCCGAACCGAATAGAACAGGCGGTGACGAATCTGCTCAAGAATGCGGACCGCTATCATTCTGGTTCAGAACCTGTACTCGTTCGGGTTGAGCGAAAAAACATGATCATCACATTTCGAGTCATCGATCAGGGGCCTGGCATCAAAGAGGAGGATCTGGACAGGATCTTTGACCGATATTTCACCACAGTCCCCCGTGATCAGCCTGGAAGTTCCGGGCGTGGACTTGGATTGTCAGTGGTCAAACGCATCATTGACCATCATGGAGGTCAGATCTTTGCGAAAAACAATCCTGAGCGCGGTGCTGAAGTGGGATTTGCGATTCCGCAAACGTAATCATTTTGAAACATCTTGTCGTGATCCATGTGGTACTCAGAACGGTCAGATGGAAGCCAAGTGATGTTCGTTCCGGTTTAGAAACGGCGCAAAGAAAAGAAACCTCAGAACGGCTGGGTGTAGGTGATAAACGCCTGGAGCGGTTCGATATCAACATCGCCAATATTCCCTCCGAAATCAATCGATCCCGTCGCGGCACGCACTCCAACCCCGAAGGTTCCTTCATTCCGGTAATTGAATTCCAAACCTGCGCGAATATATCCTCCGCCGCCAAAGCCACTGTCTGAAAGGGTGTAGCGGACACGATTGCCCGCACCCCCATCCTCATCGTAGTCGCTTTCAATACTGGCCCACATGAGTTGTCCACCTGCTGACACATAAACTCTGGCGTTTTCGCCAAGATCCTGGCTCACAGAAAATCCGAGAAAGAGTTCCGTCAGGAAAAGACTGGTGTCAATCCGAACCACACCATTCCCATTCACAAAAGCATAGGAATCCACTTCCCCGCCGAACCCAAACAGGCCACCAAACTCTGCTCCGAATGAAGTGGCGTTGTCCGCTGGACCCAGTGGATAATACCCGGCGGCTCCCAGCGTAAGCAGGGTGGGGAGATCCCCACTTCCATCGATCTCGTTCTGCAGCACCGCGTTTTGGTTAAAGTTAATCGACCCTTCATCAAAAAACGTTACCCCGACCAGTCCCTGTATAGACGTGGGATCCTGTGCCTTCAGTAGAGAGGACATGCCGCAAAGAATGAAAAACGCGATGAGGGAATGAATCTTCATGGGAGTCCTGAGGTCTGAGAAAGAAAGTGAAGGTGTATGGGCTTGATTGACTGAATCGTAGGCAAGAGAAAATCGGGGTTCAACATCCGGCTGAGATAAAAAACACGATGCAAGAAGGGATACACTATCCCCTGCAGTCATGATAATGGCGGATCCAGCCCTCAACATCGTAAGAGGCAATCACTTCCTTCACAATCCCGCGGTCGACCCCCTTCAGCTCCTTAAACCTCAGACAGCATTTTCCCATATCCAGTTTCAAACCGATCGCATTGTATCGTTCAATGATGCGGTTACATGCACTCGACTCCGAATAGGCCGGCATGAGATAGATCGAAAAGTGCCGTTTCTGAGCGGCAAGCGCACAATAAAGCAGCGGTTGGTGATTATAGGTGTCAGGAAAAAGGGTGAATGGCACTTGATAGGAAATCATGCCCCAGTTCATGCATTCCTCAAAACCGGGATGAATCACCGATCGTATATCATCAATCAATGGAGAGAGAACGGCGGCTTTTTCAGGTCCGATCTCCTTCAGGTAGTCGTTGACGGTCTTTGCTGCAGACTTCATCTATCTAGATCCGGAAATCCAACTGCAGGTTTTCAGGATCCACAGTGACCAGATACACCTCGAGTTTGTCTCCAAGCTGATACACCTGTCCCGAATGCCGGCCGGTTGCTTTGGTGCCTGTAGCGTTTGCTTCAAAGTAGTCCGTCTGAAAAGAAGGGAAGGGGATCAGGCCCCGCTGACCGCTTTCTTCCAATTCCACCAGAATTCCTTTGTGCAGGACATTTGAGACGACCGCAGGGTAGGGGCCCTTTTCTCCGTTTTCGAGTTTCTGCTGATAGTACTGGAACATTTTGATGCGATGACTCTCCATCTCCGCATCAGCGGCCTCCCGTTCCCGTTCGCTGCAATGGCGGCAGAGATCACGCAGTTTTTTGTCGCTGACCGGTTTGTCACGTTCGGCTTCCAGAGCAATGAGCAACCGATGGGCCACCAAATCAGGATACCGGCGGATCGGAGAGGTGAAGTGTGTATATGTATCGAAGGCCAACCCGAAATGTTCACCTAATTCATGGCTGTACAGCGCACGATTCATATTTTTGAGCAAGGTCAACGTCACCGCCTGGCGCAGGGGTTCCGGCATGTTGCGTCCGATGATCTCGTTGAGACTTTCCCTGCTGACGGGTACACCATCCACACCCAGTTGGCGCAACTGCTCCGCCATATCCTCAAAGTCCTGTTCACTCGGCTCTTCATGAATCCGGTAAATTGCAGTGCCGTACCGGGCATTAAGTAAAGCACCGACTTCCCGGTTGGCCATGAGCATACACTCTTCCACCAACTGATAGGCCTCCATCGCTTCCTTTTTATAAAACCCGGTTACATCCCCGTTTTCATCCAGCACGCACCGGATTTCCGGCATCTCAAACGCGAGTGCATGCTCACGTAACCGGGCCTTCCGGAGTTTCCGTGTCAATCGGGCCAACGTTACAACCGCATCCCGGACATCCGCACTGACATCCGCAACCTGGCCTCCGCTTAACAGCACCTGGGCCTGCTCATAGGTCAGCCGTTGTTTACTGTGAATCACCGCACGGAATGTATCGACGGCTTTTACCGTACCATGACTGTTGATATCCAGGATGACGGAGTGAACCAAACGGTCCTGGTCCGGCACCAGGCTGCAGAGATCATTGGTAAGGTGTTCGGGCAACATCGGGACCACCCGGTCGACCAGGTAGGCACTGGTTCCGCGAAGAAGTGCTTCACGATCCAGTTTGCTGTCAGGTTGAACAAAATGTGCAACATCTGCAATATGTATGCCAACCCGGAGCCAACCGGTTTTACCGGGAACGGGCTCGACACTCAGGGCATCGTCAAAATCTCGGGCATCCACCGGGTCGATGGTAAAAATGAGCTCATCCCTTAAATCACGCCGTTCTTCGAGGTCCTTTGCATTCACCGCCCGGGTGAATGAGTGGGCTTCTGCGTTCACATCCGGAGGAAACTCAGAAACCAGTCCATGCCCTCGCATGATCGACAGAATATCAACCCCCGGTTCCCCGGCCTGTCCCAGCAGTTCCTGAAGAACACCACACTCCTGCAGTCTGGGATCCATCCGGTCATCCAACAAAACGACAGCCTTGTATCCTTCTTTCGGAGCCTGCCCGGCTAAATCACGGATGCGGACGGGGCCTTGGATTCGGGCATCATCCGGAAACAGCCTCCAGTTCCCGCCGTTGTGGCGAAGTACACCCACGCATAGGGTGGTGGCCCGTTCAATGACCTCTTCAATACGTCCTTCAAACAAGTCCTGTCCCTTTTTCCCGGATCGGGAATTCGGGACCACCCGGGCCAGGACCCTGTCCCCATTCCGAGCACAGTTGAGGCCGCTTGGCGGGATGAACAGTTCTTCCATGGCCTCCTCTTCCACTTCGTGTCCTGATTCATCCGGGTCTACTGCGAGAAAACCGAATCCATTGGGATGAAGGGAGAGGGTGCCGGTTACACGCAGGCCGTCACGTTTGGTGGAGGCACCTCCTGACTCCTGAGAATGATAAGGGGCAAATTTATTCCGGTCAATCCTACGGATTTGTTTGGAATCCTCCAAATCCTTCAGCAGCCGCCGAAAAATTTTCCGTTGTCCGCTTCCGAGGTTGAGCTGATTCATCAGGCCCTGCAGCTTACAAGGCCGGTAATCCGGGCTGTTAATAAGTTCGATGGTTTTCCGTTGCAGAATCTTTTTGTTCATAGATAAACTGTTGTCCGTAAATTGAGGTAAAAATTATGAGTGACTCCCCAACCCGCGTTCTGTTTGTAAGCAGTGAATCCCGTCCTTTTGCCAGTACGGGGGGACTTGCGGATGTAGCAGGCGCACTCCCCGTGGAGCTGAACCGGGAGGGAATTCCCGTGGACAGGATCATGCCGTTGTACCGGCAGGTAAGGGATCGAATGGAACGGCACGGAAATTCCCTTGAACGTACCGGATTCACCCTTCGAATTCCTCTGGGGAACGATCAGGTCAGCGCCGAGATCTACTCGACCGAATTTGAAGGGGCGCGTACCTATTTCGTTAATCACGAGGAATACTTTGATCGTCAGGACTTATACGCGCTTCCGCACCGAGAGTACAGGGATAATTTCATTCGATTTCTGTTTTTCCAAAAAGCGGTTGTGGCCCTGATTGATGCCATGGGACAGCCGTATGACCTGCTGCACCTCAACGATTGGCAGACGGGTCTGGTTCCGTTGTTTTTACAAAAAGGAATTTTCGGTACCGGCAGGGAAGGACGGGAGAAGACCCTGTTTACCATCCATAATTTAGCTTATCAGGGAACTTATCCTGCGGTTCATCTCTACGAAACCAATCTGCCGGCAAACTTGTTATCGAATTATCCGCAACTTGAATTCTACGGCCAGTTGAATCAAATGAAAGCGGGTTTGATTGGAGCGGATCAGGTGAATACGGTAAGCCCGAATTATGCCCGGGAAATCCTGACCGAAGAGTTTGGCTGCGGGCTCGAAGGCGTTTTACAGAGCCTGGAACGACCTGTGACCGGGATCGTAAACGGAGTGGACATCCAGGACTGGAACCCTGAAACCGACCCCACATTACCTGCAACCTACAGTGCGAAAGCCTTCACCGGGAAAGAAACGTGTAAAAAACAGCTCCTGGCAGAGTTTGGCCTCACGTATGACAAGGACAAACCGCTTCTGGTCATGGTCAGCCGAATGGTGGAGCAAAAAGGGTTTGATCTCATCGGCCAGGCCATTGAGGCACTGATGTCACTTCCGTTGCAAATGGTGGTGCTGGGATCAGGACAGGAACAATATCAACAGGATGCCGTATCCTGGGCCAAACGCTGGCCGGATCAGTTCGGTGTCCGCATTGGATACGATTCGGATCTCAGTCACAGAATGGAAGCCGCCGGTGACTTTTTTCTCATGCCCAGTCGTTTTGAACCCTGCGGATTGAATCAACTGTACAGCCTCAGATACGGAACCATCCCGATTGTCAACCGTACCGGCGGACTCGAGGACACCGTGTCCGACTACAGACAGAACAGCGCTGAGGGCACCGGGTTTCTCATGACGACCTACACCCCAGAAGCGTTCATCGACTGCATCCGAAGTGCGATGAGTCTGTACCATCACAAACCTGAATTCCGAAAAGTTCGCCAGAGAGGGATGCGTCAGGATGTGTCATGGAAGAAAACAGCATCCGACTATCTGGATCTGTATCGGAGTTTGTTTGCATAAGACTGGCGGACGGGGTGTCAGTTGACACCCACATACTTCTTAACAAGATTTATCCACAACTTACTTAAGTTCTTAAATAAAAACAACTTAACGGATACTTAATTTAACATAATATATATTATGCGACGTTAATAATCCATAAAAACCAACGGAATCGCCGTTGTGAAATTCGGGGCCCATGATACCTTGGCCTGTATGAGTAACGAATCAGGCTGGACCTCCTACACGCTGGATCAAGTGGATGAGAACATCTCATCGTGGATGCACCGCATCGGAAAACCCATGCTCCGTTACTCCCTCGGCATCATCTTTATCTGGTTCGGAGCTCTGAAACCTTTCGGGCTCAGTCCTGCCCAGGATCTCGTGGCGAACACCGTCTATTTCGTGGACCCGGAATGGTTTGTTCCCTTTCTTGGATGGTGGGAGGTCTTGATTGGCATTGGGTTGTTAATCAAACCTCTTATTCGACCGGCAATTGCCCTACTCTTTCTGCAGATGCCAGGAACCTTCTTACCCCTGGTTCTTCTTCGGGATGTTTGTTTCACGGCCTTTCCCTATGGGCTGACCATGGAAGGTCAGTACATCATTAAAAACCTTATCCTGATCGCGGCCGCACTTGTGGTTGGAGGAACCGTAAGAGAAAACCCCGTCAGTCGTTCCTGACGGGGTTTTGGCTCGCACAAGGTTTGTGCCACCGCGGCTCGTGTGCGTTACCTGATAAAGGTGATGGAGAATGGATACACATGGACCAAGCCCTGATTCGCCGCAATGGAAGCCTGGATCACATTGATGACCCACAGAATAAACAGGACCAACATTCCCACATAGCCGATCAAAAAGAGGAAGATGAACGGTACGCAGATCATGATGTAGATCATAATGGAGATCTGAAAGTTCATCGCATCTTTTCCTGCCTGATTGACGAACGCGGACTCATCCTTTTTCATCAACCAGATAACCAGAGGGCCCAAAACACCCCCGAAGGGAATCCCAAGCATCCCCGTGAACCCTAGAAGATGACACAGCATGCCGTACATGCGTTCATCCTCCGGGCTCATCGAGGATTTCGGAGGCAATGGTGGTGGCGTTACGCCTTGAACTTCAGCCATTTTTGTTTGCTCTGAGAGCTTTTCACGACGGCTTCCACAAACGCCATTCCCCGGACTCCGTCTTCAATCGTGGGGAAATCGAGATCGAGTTTTGCAGGTTTTTTCCCTGCCAGACGGGCAGAAAGTGAATCCGCATAATTTCGGTACAGGTTCGCAAACGCTTCGAGAAATGCTTCCGGATGCCCTGCCGGAATCCGGCAGTTGTGCAGAGCCGCTTTGCTCAGCCAGCTATTGTTTCCACCAGGAGTGAGGATCTGCATTGGTTTGTCCAGGAAGGTCAGAATAAGTTTATTCGGCTCAGCCTGAACCCATTTCAGCCCACCTTTAGTTCCATACACACGGATATTCAGTCCGTTCTCCTCTCCGACCGAAATCTGGCTGGCATGCAGTACACCTCTGGCTCCATTTTCGAAGCGGAGAAGTACGTTGCCGTCATCTTCCAGGAGTCGGCCGGGAACAAAGGTCGTAAGGTCCGCACAGAGTTCCGTGATTTTCAGACCTGTGATATATTCAGCAAGATTCTCCGCGTGAGTGCCAATGTCACCCATGCAGCAGGAAATGCCCGCGCGTTTCGGATCGGTTCGCCAATCCGCCTGTTTCTGACCGGACGATTCGAGATCGGTCGCCAGCCAGCCCTGAGGGTATTCGACGACAATTTTCCGGATTTCGCCCAGTTTCCCGGTGCGGACACGGTCCCGCGCTTCTTTCACCAGGGGATATCCGGTATAGTTATGCGTGAGTCCGTATTGAAGACCGGTTTTTTCCACCAGCCGTTTCAGTTGCCGTGCCTCTGCCAAGGTAAAGGTGGCGGGTTTATCCGACATCACATGAAAACCATGCTTCAATGCCAGTTTCGCAACCGGAAAATGCGTCACATTCGGAGTGACAATCGAGACAAACTGCATGCGCTCTTCTTCTGGAAGCTTCGCTTCTGCCTGAAACATCTCTTCATACGAGGCATACACCCGTTCCGGTGCCAGGCCTAAGGCTTTACCGGAGGATTTCGACCGTTTGGCATCAGAACTGAACGCGCCACAGACGAGTTCAATTCTACCGTCAAGCCGGGCTGCCATCCGGTGCACCTCTCCAATGAAGGCGCCTTCGCCACCTCCTACCATTCCCATACGCAGTTTCGTTTTACTCATTCAGTGTCTCCTTGGGTGTCCTCGTAGAGGGATTATTAGGGCGTAAACCAGGTTTTAAGAAATGAACCGTCTTTCTGTACGGTTTTGCCGTCAATGCGAAGCTCACCGCCTTTACGGAGGTCCTTGATCATATCCCAGTGCAGGCAGGATTTGTTTTTTCCGCCTGTCTCCGGATACGAGGACCCAAGCGCCAAATGAATGGTGCCGCCGATTTTTTCGTCAAACAGAATCGTCTTGATAAAACGCTGAATCTTGTAGTTTGTGCCGATGCCAAGCTCCCCGAGTCTCCGGGCACCTGGATCCATTTCCAGCATCTTGGTGAGAAACTCCTGATTCTTCGTGGCCGTGGCCTCCACCACCCTGCCCTTTTTAAATACAAGACGGATTCCATCGATTTCCCGGCCTGCATTCACAACCGGATAATCGTATTCGATCACACCCTCTGCGGAGTCCTCGACCGGACCGGTAAAGACCTCTCCACTCGGCATATTGTGAGTCCCTGCGGAGTTTAGAAACGTTCGTCCTTCAATGCTGAACCGTAAATCCGTACCGGGGCCGATGATCTGAACCGTTTTCGCTCCTTCCAATTTCGAGATCAGTTTCGCCTGCTTTTTTTGCAGGGATTTCCAAGCTTTGACCGGATCGGCCTCGTCAGAGAAGGTGGCGGAGTACACAAAGTCTTCAAAGTCCTCCAGACTCATTTCCGCATCCTGAGCATACGCAGCCGTCGGAAACAGCGTGAGGGTCCATTTCTTCTTGAGCATCTTATTCTTCAACGGTCGCGAGGCTTTTGCCATTCTCGACTGCAGATCCGGGTTCACATCGGTCAGGGCACGGGTGTTCTTGCTGGAGTAGATCGCCGCCGTTCCAGCCAGTTTCTCCACGATCGCCTTATCCACCGGGCTCACGTCATCAAAATGATGTTCCTGCCCATATCGATAGATGGCTCCCGAACTTGCATCCGGCATCATACGGACCAGAGGCCAGGCCCCTTTCTTGAGCAGTTCCTCATACAGGGCTGCTACCAGAGGTTCGGCTTCTGAAGTCGCGTTAATGGCAAACGCTTCTTTCGGTTGTGCGTCCAGGCAGTATCCCGCCATGGTGCGGGCCAGGTTTCGTATTCGTGCATCCATGTGTTGTCTTATGGTCCATTCACACGGTCCGCTCAAGAAAATATGTCGTCTTGCGATCAATCACCCCTTGCAAGCCTGCTAACAGTCATTGTAGTGTTAAGTTTGTGAAAAAAGTATTATTTGTATGTCTCGGTAATATCTGCCGTTCACCAACTGCAGAGGCGGTATTCCGCCAGTTAATCTCGCAACGGAATCTTACAGATCTCTATCAGGTTGACTCTGCCGGGATATTAAGTGTTCACCAGGGGGAGCCTGCAGATCCTCGTATGCGGCAGCATGCCCTCACTCGGGGGTATGACGTCACCAGCACCAGCCGTCAGGTACGCCCTTCCGATTTTGACACCTTCGATCTTGTCATCGCCATGGATTCGTCGAATCAGAAGGATCTCGAAAAAGTGGCACCCGGCCCGGTGGCAAAAGAAAAAATCAAACGAATGATGGAATTTCATCCTGACCAGTTTCCACCGGATGTTCCGGATCCCTATTATGGGGGGCCTGAAGGATTTGAAACCGTACTGGATCTGGTTGAAGAGGCTTGTACGGGATTGCTGAACCAACTGGATTCATGAGACGTTCACTCCCCATGCTGCCGTTCCCCGAACCCCTCCTAGAAGGCACCGTCGTGTCCATCGTACCGTGTATGAGAGGAGATGCCGCAGATGCATACCGGGTAGAAATGGAGGATGGACGCCTTCTCTTTGCAAAAACGTCCAGGAAAGGAACCTCCTTCCGCATGGAAGCGCTTGGCTTGACGCGGATGGCTGCAGCCACTGAGGGTGTGCGTGTGCCGAAGGTGGTAACTGTTTCTGATGACTGGTTGATCCTGGAGTTCATCGAATTCGGGCGTCCAGCAGGGTCCTTCCAAGAAACCCTCGGACGTGAACTTGCGGCAACGCATCGACTGACACACGATGCATATGGCTTTGACGAAGATCATGCGATTGGCATGAGTCCGCAGATCAATACCCCCACACGAACGGTCACTTCCGGAGCCTGGAGATCCTTTTGGTGGACGCATCGTCTGGAACCCATGATCCGCTACCTGCCCTCCCCTGCCCTTCAGTCGAAAGCGGCAAAGCTGGAAAACCGGTTGGAAACCTGGATTCCGGATCACCCCGGCCAACCCAGTTTACTGCATGGCGATTTATGGTCGGGAAATGTCGCGGCGGATTCGGAGGGGCATCCTCTCATGTTTGATCCCGCCCCGTACTATGGATACCGGGAGGCGGAATTGGGAATGACCGCAATGTTCGGAGGATTCTCTGAAACCTTTTACCAGGCATACGACGAGGCCTGGCCGTTACCGGAGGGGTGGCGCGACCGCATGAACTTCTACATGCTCTATCATGTGATGAATCATGCAGTCCTGTTCCAAGGCTCTTATCTCCTCCAAACGGAGCGGCTGTTACATGAACTCCTCTAGCCCCCCTGTCAGACGGCCAGATTATACGGAACGAATCCGCCAGCTAAAGTCTCTCTGCCCGATGAGGTGTCAGGAGATGACGGTCTCGAAGACCACGCTCCGCGTTTGGTCGGCATGTGATTTGGATCCATTACTGGATGCCTTGGCAGGAATGCCGGACGATCACCCGGATGTGGTGGACGAACGGATGCCTTATTGGGCGGAAATCTGGCCTTCCGCCATCGTGTTGGCCCAAACCATTTTAAACAAACGTCACGCCTGCCCCTCCGGCCCTTGGCTGGAACTTGGCTGTGGGCCGGGACTGGCGGGGACCGCAGCCCTGTTACGAGGGGTCCCCGGAACGTTTACCGATTATGTCGAAGAAGCGCTCACACTATCCGGTCTGAATGCATTGGAAAACTGCCGGGAAGACTGGTCGGCACGAATCCTGGACTGGCGAGACCCCCCTGAGGATCTCAGGGTCCCCTGGATTCTCGCTTCGGACGTTGCGTATGAAGACCGATTATTCCAGCCGCTGCTGGATTGTTTTGAAGCCTGTCTGACACCGGAGGGAGAAATCTGGTTTGCAGAGCCAGGCCGTTCAATTTGCCGAACGTTTTTTGAGGAAGCCCGCAGTCAGGGGTGGGTAAGGAGTCACGTCCACCGGGAAGATGGCGTCCGGGTACACCGATTCAAACGTCACAAAGCCGGTTGATCGCAGCCGCACAAATAAAATCGTTCCGGGTCACCCCGCCCGCACTGTGCGTGGTGTAGGCAATTTCACAGGTTTTGTATCCCACAATCATTTCCGGATGATGATCCTGCTGGTGGGCGATCCAGGCGACCGCGTTTACAAACGCCATGGTTTGATGAAAATTTTTGAACCGGAACGTTTTGCGCAGCTCATCGGTTTCCGTTTTGTACTCCCAGCCGCTCAGTTGTTCCAGAGCCTGTAAGATACGTTCCAATCCTTCCTTTCCGATTCCCCCCTCGCAGGCCTCACATGTTCCGTTCATCCATTCATCTGCCATGTTTCCCCCTTGGTTTATCGGTAAAACGTAATGTAGACATAGAGAATCAGGAGGCTGACCAATCCACAGGTAATCGTCAGCAGTCGTTTGCGTTGAACCCGTTTCCGTTTGGCCACAGCCTCCGCTTCGAGTTTCTTACGCTCATTTTCTTTCCGTAACCGGATCGCCTCCAGTTTCAGCGGCAGGGAATTGATCTCTTCGGCAAGTTCTTTGAAATTCGCGTACCGGTCCTCGGGTTCGGTGGACATCATCTTCTGGAGAATGCGGGAAAATGCCTTCGAAAAGTGAGGGGCGATTTTTCGAATCTCCGGAGTGGGATCCTCAAAGCGGTTCAACACCACTTCCTTTGGGTTCGACCCCGTAAAGGGAGGGTGACCACTTAATATGTGGAAAAAGGTTGCCCCCATACTGAATTGGTCCGCTCGTGAATCAACAGATTTGCCCTGAGATTTCTCCGGTGCGATGTACAGAGGGGTTCCCAATATCCGGTTGTCCTCACTGCCCTCGAACTGGGCAATTCCGAAATCACTGATCTTGGCCACGCCTTCCTCATTCATGAGGATATTGGCGGGTTTGATGTCTCCATGAATGAGCCCCCGCTTTTCCGCATCGCTGAGTCCCAATGCCACTTGCCACATCACATCCAGCCAGCCATTTTCATCCTGCTGTTTTTCCGGGTCGATGCACTCATCGAGGCGAATTCCCTCAACCAGCTCCATCACAATGTACGGCTGTTCTTTCTCCTGCCCAAAACTGAAAATGTGAACGATGTTTTTATGGTTGAGGGCCGCAGCAGCTTTCGCCTCTTTCAGCAGGGCCTCCACAAAATTCGGGTTTTTACCAAACTTGGGATTCAACACCTTTATGGCGACCTTCCGCATCAGGTTGGCATCGCGGGCCAGGTAGACGGCCCCCATGCCACCTTTCCCAAGCTCCCGCAACAGATAGTAGGTGCCGAATTTTCCAGGAACCGTGGTAATCAGGCCGCATTCAGGACATTCAATTTCCTCAAATACATGAAAGTCGGCAACATTGAGGCCAACGCCACAGTGCTCGCAGTTTGCTCTGCCCAGTTTCTCAATTCGCAGAATGGATGTGACGCTGTCCTCGGACATATGCTGAAATCTCTACCTGCTATCGACCCCAGTTCTTCATCCGGCCTTCATATTGCTGGTACACATCTTTCATTGAGGGAATGTGGTCCAGGATAAACCGGCGGTGTGTGGGAACCTCGGTCACATTTTCCGGGAACGAGTTCTCACTCTCAATCCTTCGCATGAACACAAGGTGGCTGTCGAGAGTCACAACATCACCCATGTCATTCATATTCACTTTGCCGATTTCTTCGCCATCGAGGTGAACTCTGATTTCTGCATTTTTCCCTCTCCAGGACAGACTGACCAAGTGTGCGGTCCCGGGTATGAGTTCCGCTTCAATGTTCTTTCGGTTTTTCGAACTGGAGCCCGTTCCCCATAAGAGAGAGAAGGAACCGTTTTTCCCGATGTCCTGCAAGGAGAAGAAGACACCATCCGGTTTTTGTGAATCCCATTTGTTTCCGAGTGAAAGCAGCGTGGGGGTCCGCCCCTCCTCCAGCTTCTCCGGAACCGTGAAGATCAGCGCCAGGGTATATTCAGCAGATTGTCTCAGAGCCAGTGGAGCGACCTGATCCAGGACCTGATTTTCGGTCAGCCAGATTCCATTGCCATCCAGCACCGTGGTAAAACTGGGTTTGGTCGAACTGTTCGGCTCGCGGTTCCCGTTCTTATCGACTTGAGCGATGCGCAACTGACTGAAATCTGTGGGATCCCCGGATGGACGAGGTGTAGCGGTTGGCGAAGGACGGTTGTTCCTGGGCGTTGGCGTAGGGGTTCGCTTCGGGCGGGGCGTGGGGGTTCCCAGAAGATCCAGAGGGTTCTTCGCGATGATTTTTTCCCGTGGCGAATGGAGATTCGGTGCAATCTCAACTAAAACATACGGCCATTCCAGTCCTTGTACATGCAGTTGAGAATAGAGCTGGAAGGAACGGGAGGCATCAGGATGATATCCTTTCTCCAGCAGAATTTTATATCCCTGAGCCAGCAGAGCCAGATGTTGGAAGTAATCTTCGGCTTTGTTCAAGTCCTTCTGAAGTTCGGCAGGATCATAGGTGCCCAAGGCAAACTTTGCCAATTTCCGAGGATCTTCGAGAGGAATCCTGCCTCCGTCGAACACCAACTCCTCATGACCGGCGGCGGACTCCAGCAACTCTTTGGCTTTGTCTGTATCCTGTGCGTAGAAGTAAATGCCCGCCGCAAAAAATTCGTACCAAGCTGTGGCGGAATGATTTTCCGGAATATTCGCTTTGGCAACCGCAAGGCGTTGTTCCGCGTCATGAAGATCCCCTTTCTTCACGGAACTGGCCGCCCCCTTCAAATTCCGGACCTCCGCCCGGACCAACTGTTCCTCGTGCAACTGACGTTTGGGTCCTTCATACTGGACACTCAGTGCAAGCTGTTGATCCCGGTAACTCTTCAGCGCGAAAAACCCGCCTGCCGCCCCGGCCATCAGAATGGTGGCGAGGATGATCCAGACGATGGACGGAATTTTTTTATTGGCTTTCTCTTCCTCCGCCAGCTCTGCGGCACGCCGTTCTTCTTCCGCCGCAACCGCTGCACGCAACGCCAGTTCAAGATCCGCCAGTAAGGACGCATAGGTCGGATAGCGGCGGTTCGGATTCTTATCCATCATCCGCCGAATCACTGAGGAGGTTTTCTCGGTCACATTCGGGTTGTGGTCCAGCAGAACCGGAGTGTCCTCTTTCAGGGAGGCGATCACCACTTTAGTGGGATTCTCACCATCAAACGGTGGGTGACCGGCCAGAGCATGGAACAGGGTTCCCCCCAGGCTGAACTGGTCACTGCGGCTGTCCTCCCCCTTCTTGCGGGCTTTCTCCGGTGCGATGTAATAGGGCGTTCCCCACACTTCGATCTCAGCATCGGGGTCCATGAATTTTGCCAATCCGAAGTCCACAACCTTCGCGACCCGCTCGTCATTCATGAGGATATTTGCCGGTTTAATATCCCCGTGAGTCAACCCGGCCCGCTCCGCAGCCTCAAGTCCCTGGGCGACGTCATAGGCGATTTCCAGAACCCGAACCTCATCTACAGGCCCCCCACCCTCCATCATTTCATCAAGCCGCTCTCCCCGCAACAGTTCCATGACAAAGTACGGTTGTCCTTCTGCGCGTCCGAACCGGTACACCTGCACGATATTCCGATGGTTCAGAGTGGCCATCGCCTGGGCTTCGCGTTGAACCGTCTCCAGCATTTTCGGATCGGCACCGAATTCCCTTCGGATCACCTTGAGCGCAACCAGCCGGCCCAGACTCTCGTCCTGGGCCAAATACACACACCCCATGGCCCCCCGGCCAAGTTCATCAATCAGTATGAATTCATCCAGTTTTCCCGGAACTTTCAGGAACTCACCGCAGGAGGGACACTCAATGTCCTCAAACACCGAGAACTCTGACACGTCCAGTTTTGCCTGACAGTGAGGACATTCCATCCTCGGTACGTGTTCGGTGAAAATCCCCAGGGTATTCGCGTTTTCGTTCATATAGGTAGAGTAAGCCGCCTCGATACTTCGGTTCCCTCACCCTGTACAGTAAATCCATTTTTGACAAGCCTTTCAATTCCGGATACGGAAAAAACTATGGAAAATATTCAGCCAGAGACTCGGACACTGAAGGTCCCTGCCGGGATTCGGCCCGAGAGAATTGATCGATGGCTGGCAAGGCAGCTAGCGGACGTCTCGCGATCCAGAATCCAAACCCTGATCCGGGAGAACGAGGTCACCATGAACGGAGCACCCGTGGCTGCACGGGACCCGATTCTTGCAGAGGCGACGGTTACCATCCGCCTTCCTGAGGAGCAGGGCCCGGAACTCCCGCAACCGGAGACGGCAACTCTGAGCATCGTCTTCGAGGATGCCACCTGTATTGCCGTGAATAAACCCGCGGGCCTCGTGGTGCATCCCGCTCCCGGACATCCCGGGGGAACGCTGATTAACCAGTTGCTTGCGGCCTATCCGGAGCTTCGGGATGTCGGCGATCCATTACGGCCGGGGCTTGTGCATCGGCTGGACGCGGATACCAGTGGTGTGATCCTCTTCGCCCGCACACCGGAGGCCTTCGTGAAATTCCAGGATCAGTTCCGGAAGCGCCAGACCCGTAAACTGTACCGGGCCTGCTGTCCGGGGATTCCCTCCCCGATTCGTCAGACGATTGATGCGCCCATTGGACGCCACCCGTCCCAGCGCCAAAAGCGCAGTGTGGATGGAACAGGTGCAAAAGAAGCCATCACGCATTTCACCGTCAGCCGAGGTCTTGCCTCCGGGAAAGCGGCTGAACTGGAGGTGCGTATTGAAACCGGCCGCACCCATCAGATCCGGGTGCATCTGGCCCATATTGGGCATCCCGTTCTGGGGGACACCTTGTATGCTGGCAGGCAGGCCCAGCTTTCCGGGGCCAAGGTGCAGGCCCCCCGACAGATGCTTCACGCACAGAGTCTGGAAGTCACGCACCCTGTAACCGGAAACCGTATTCTTCTGGAGGCACCGCTTGCTTCCGACATGGCCTCCTATATAGAGGCGTTGACATGAGGGTCGTCGACAATGTTTTTTTGGAAACGCTGGAATCCCACCTTGAGGGCCTCAGGGAAAAGGGGACGTCGAAGGTCATCTGGAAAGGTCCGATGCCCACTACGGCAAAAGAGCCGGACCCTCCAGGCCCCAGGCCCCGGCAACAGGTGACCCCGCCGGATGTGCGGGTTGCCGAACCCCCACAACCTGTTCTCCCCCCCTCGCCTCCTCCTCCGGACGAAACCAAATCCGTTCCTCCGCATTCGCCGCTCCAGGTCCTGCGCCTGAAACGTGCGGCGGAATGTCAAGACTCCCTTCCTGCTGAAAAGAGCCGGATCCTGCTCGTCATGAATGCCGCAGAACTGGAGGAACCGAACCGCAGTCTTTTTTCAGACATGTTGACGGCCATTGGGTACCGACTGGATGAGGCCGAATACCTGGAGTGGGATCAACAGACTCCCCTGGCCGGACAGGCTGAGCGGATGCTGGTCATGGGAAATGATGCTCTTCAAGCCACAAGCACTGCCGGCATGGATCTGCAGATTGTCCGTGGTATGTGGCAGCAGTCCCCGCACGGCAAACTTCTCTCCACCTTCCCTCCCTCCTATCTCCAGGATAATCCTGCCGGGAAAAAAGCGGCCTGGTCGGATCTCCAGAAACTGCTGAAAGACCTGGGGCTCTTGCTGCCCGAGTGGACGGTGCGGAAGTTGGGCAAGAAGTAAGGATTCTATTTTTTCCTCAGTTTCACTTGCTATCTTCGGCGTTCTGCGTACGAGCACCCTCAGTCGTGACCTACGCACGATGGAAGCGAGTGCCCCCTCTCCGGGTGAGCCAAAGCGGATTGTGAAACACTACAATGGAGAACAGAATGACTGATTCGGTTGAATTGCCGTCCATCGGGCTGCAGGCCCTTCTTGATGCAGGTGTACATTTCGGACACCAAACCAAGCGTTGGAATCCCTACATGTCGAAGTACATCTTCGGTGATAAAAAAGGGATCTATATCATCGACCTGGGGAAATCCCTGGTTCAATTGCGCATCGCGCAGAGATTCGTTTATGACACCGTGGTCCGTGGCCGCCAGGTGCTGTTTGTCGGCACCAAAAAACAAGGTCAGGACATCGTGCGTGAGACCGCCAACCGCCTGAACCAGCCCTATGTGATTCACCGCTGGCTGGGTGGAATGCTCACCAACAACCAGACCATCCAGCAATCCATCGCCCGGATGAAAGAACTGGAAGCCATGGAAGAAGCCGGAACCCTCGAGGAAATGGCGGGCTCCAAAAAGGAAAGTTCCCGTTACCGTCGTGAGCTGGCAAAACTGCAACGCAACCTTGGCGGAATGGCCAGCATGGACAAGCTGCCTGCGGCTCTGATTGTGGTGGATGTGGTCCGTGAATCCATTGCCGTACAGGAAGCCCGTCGCCTGGGAATTCCCGTGGTGGCAATCGTCGACACCAACGCAGACCCCCGCATCATCGATTACCCCATTCCCGGAAACGATGACAGCTTGCGTTCGATCGGATGCATCATGGACGTTCTGGGTGAAACCATTCAGCACGCCTCCAACGAGCATGCCCGTGTTGCTGCCGAAGAGGCCCGGAAGCGCGCCGCAGAAGAGGCCGCTCAGGCTGAGAAACGCAAACAGGCAGAAGCAGAGCGCAAAGCCCGTCAGGATGAGGAAAAAGCAAAGCGCGATGAAGCCATCAAAGCTGCCGCAGCCAAACTGGCGGAACAGAGCGCAGCACCCGAGGCGGCCCCTGCGGAAGAAGCGGCTCCGGCAGCATCAACAGCAGAGGAAACTCCCGCGGCCGATGCTGAAGACGCTGACAATGCAGACGCATAAGAAACTTTTTGATCCCGAACACGAAAGGATAGTCAACACATGACCGCGATTACAGCGAAACAAGTGAAAGAACTGCGCGACATCACCAATGTCGGCATGATGGAGTGTAAGAAAGCATTGCAGGAGTCCGGCGGTGATATTGATGCCGCAGTCAAGCTGCTCCGGGAACGGGGCATGGCAGTGGCGGCGAAAAAAGCCGACCGTGAAGCCAAAGAAGGTCTGGTGGAAATTGTTGTCAGTGAAGACGGCAAAACCGGCTCTCTGGTGGAAATCAACTGTGAAACCGACTTTGTGGCAAAGAATGAAAACTTTCAGGCCTTCGTGAAAGAAATGGCCACCAAGGGTCTTGAGCATGCAGACGGTGAACTCGCCACGGCTGAAAAAGACAACCTGGCGTTCAAAGTCAGTGAAATTGGTGAGAACCTGATCATTCAACGCAACACCCGCTACGAACTGCAGGGTGCCGGTGCCATTGGCCGTTACATTCACCTGAACGGAAAAGTAGGTGTGATGGTGGAAATTGGCTGTGAAAACGATGCAAACACGGCTTCGGATGCTCTGGTTGAACTCGGCAAAGAAGTTTCTCTTCACATCGCTGCAGCCAGCCCCAATGCCCTCACTCGCGATGAATTGGACCCGGAACTGGTCGAGTCTGAGAAGTCCGTGTTTGCCAAACAGGTGGAAGGCAAACCCGAGCACATCATCGACAAAATCATCGGTGGAAAACTTGAGAAATTCTATTCTCAGGTCGTGCTGCTGGAACAGGGGTTTGTGAAAGATCCTGACATCACCGTGAAGGATCTGCTGGACAAAACCGGCAAAGATCTGGGGGACACCGTGACGGTCCGCCGCTACAGCCGCTTCCAGATCGGCGGATAAGGAGATCGCCTCCTGATTCCCGAGCCCCCGCAGAGCTGCGGGGGCTTTTTTTGTCAACGAGTGGACGTAGGAATCCCACGGCGTGTGTGCCCGGCTGTGAACGGCTCCAGTCACACGCCGGTCCTCGCTTCAGAACCAAAGTGTGGGGATGGCCTTCAGGTCACGCATCACGCAGGGACGATTTTGGTCATGTACCCTGGTTGATGATGAACCGGACATTTTCCTTTCCAAAAAATCGCCTACCCGGTAGGAGCGCGGACATGTCTATTCACTCTGAAGCTTATGGTACTCTCGCAGACGGCCGTGCCGTTGAACGTTACACCCTCTCCCATGCAGGCCTGACCTGCAGGATCCTCACACTGGGGGGAATCATCACCGAGTTACATGTCCCGGATTCTCAAGGGAACACCGCAGACATTGTCCATGGGCTTCCCTCCCTGGAGGACTATGAAGCCGGTCATCCCTACCTGGGTGCGATCACGGGCCGTGTCGCAGGCCGGATTAATGCCGGCACCTTTACCCTGGATGGAACTTCATATCAGCTTCCCCTGAGTCAGCCTCCCAATCACCTGCATGGAGGAATGATCGGATTGGACAAACGCATCTGGTCCGCCGAAACCTCGGAGTCTGAATCCGGAGAACCTACGTTGCACCTTCAGTACACCAGCCCTGCAGGTGAAGAAGACTATCCCGGCACGGTTCCCATCACGGTTTCGTATATGCTCACCGATGACCAGGCCCTGCGAATTGACTATGAAGCGACCACTGATGCCCCCACTCCGTTGAGCATCACCAATCACTCCTACTTTAATCTCGCAGGTGAAGAGGCGGATACCATTGCAGATCACGTCCTGCAGATTTTCGCCGATAAAGTGGTTATGGGAGATGATGTCGGTACCCTTGAGGATCATACCACATCCGTGGAAGGAACCATTCACGATTTCCGGAGCCCGAAAGCACTTTCCGAATTTATCGCTCCACCCACCCACTACCATGGGGAGAATTATCTCTTTGAAGATGGCAAAACGGTGACGCCACGTCTGGGGGCCATTCTCAAGCATCCCCCTTCCGGACGGAAGATGGAGGTCCTCACGACCGAAACCAGCGTGCAGCTCTACACCGGGAAGTTTCTCGAAGACGCAGAGCTGGTCGGGAAAAGTGGGTCAGCGTACAGGAATCATTCTGCCGTCTGTCTGGAATGTCAGGGATTTCCGAATGGCGTTAACAATCCGGAGATTGACGACATTATTCTTCGCCCTGGTGACACCTACCGACAAACCACAGTGTACCGGTTTTCTGCGGAGTCCTGAGGATGAGTCAGAGGAACCAGAGGTCGGATGAGACCCTGCTCTTCCTTCACATCCCAAAAGCGGCCGGTACCACCCTGGCAAGAATCGCGGAGCGACAGTTTCCTGGGTACAGGCAATATCGACTCGGAGAGAATGCCCAAGCGGCGATTGAGCGGTTTAATGGATGGCCGCAAAAAACGCGTTCCCGATATCGGTACATCGCTGGGCATTTCCCCTTTGGGGTCCACGAACAGGTGCCTGGCCCCTGTGCATACCTTACCTTCCTGCGAGAACCTTTGGCAAGGACGGCCTCGTTTTACCGCTTTGTGCGCAATCAACCGGATCATCCACTCACCCGCAGGATGTCTGCATCTCAGAAAGACTCTCTGCTGGGATTCCTCAAAGAATGTGATGACCCCATCTTTGACAACGGCATGACGCGTCAATTGGCCGGGGATTGGGGACAGCGTCCGTTCGGTTCCTGTGATGAGGAATTGTTTGAACAAGCCCGGTCCAACCTGGCCCAGGTGGATGTCGTAGGACTGACAGAACAGTTTATTCCCAGCCTGCTGCTTACAGCAGAACGGTTCGGATGGAAACGCATCGGGTTTCACTCTCTGAATCAGACACTTAACGCCTCAGAGGAAGAGTCAGACCCAACGGTGCAGGATTACCTGAGGAGACTCAATCAGTACGACCTTCGGCTCTATGCTCTGGCCGAAACACGATTCCAACAGGATTGTGAGGCGTTGGGGGATCCATTCAGAGAGAGGGTAAAGACGTTTCCGCGGATTCACCCCCCTCCTTCCCCACTGCGGGAGAGTCTTGACCGAATCCAGAGCCGCAGCCTGCGTGAAATTGTCAAACATGTGCTGGGCGTTAGAAAAAAAGTTCTAAACAATACTGGAGGGTAAATCTATAGTTTTTTATAATATCACAGTTGCAATATAAGACATTTAATTCTCGTTATGCAAAAAGCACACTCTTCTCCTTCGCATAGTCTTCGAAAACATCACCTTCAATCCGTTGTGATTTCGGTGTGTGTGAATGCGCTTTTAATCATGGCCTTGCTCTATGTGGTGCAATTGCCATCCGACCAGGCAGAAGACCGAGTCTCTATCCGGGTTCAGAACCAGGAGGTCAATCCGGAGGAGACGATTGATCCCACCATTCTTGAAGAACCGGAGATTACCCAAGTCGAAGAAACAGATCTTTCCTTTGACACTTCGCTGGAGTTCGTAACCGACCTCACAACCGAAACAGAATCCGCAGCCGAACTGGAAGCCAATGTCATTCCCACCATGTCCCCGGTGAAACTGATGAGCATGGCCTTGCAAACAGGGCCTGTCACCCTCGGTGGCTCAGGGATGCCGATGAAGGGAACCACTCAGTTTATGGGGCAGAAAGGCGAAGGGGAACGGATTGCCTTCGTGATTGATTACTCAAAGTCCATGAAAAAACTGCAACTCGATGTGATGAAGTACGAGTTGTATTCCGCCATTCAGAAAATCGGCGAAACTGGATTGGTGTCCATTCTGTTTTTTTCCGGCCCCGTGTGGAGACCGGACCAGGATGCGGAAGACGCAACCAAACGGTGGACGGGCAGCAATGGTGAGGGATGGAGGGTAAAAGACGGAGAAGAAGGAGCCAATCCCCAGTGGTTTTTACCAAACCGGAATAATTTGGCCGCCATCCAGCGCATGATTTATACCACGCCGACAACCTACGGTACAGACTGGTATCCTCCCATGAAACTGGCACTCGAAACCAATCCGAGGCCGGATGTGATTTTTTTCATGACGGATGGCTCTTCCCCCCGGGGTTCCATTGACCGTACTCTGGAAATGATTGACCAAATTCCGCCCGGTTCGGTTCAGATCAATACCGTGGCTCTGGGTTTGAGCGAAGACAAAGCCGACCCCTTGAAGCAGATTGCAGAAAAAACAGGCGGACACTTCCGGTTGTACACTTCTGAACAGTTAAAGGAGGTACTGGAGAAAATCCCAGAGCCTCCAGACGAGTTCAGCGACCGGGATCTGAAGTACATGAGCGCAGCCGAAGTGATTCAACGCTCGTTGCAGAACCAACAGGCCGTGCCCCAGATGCCTGTGAATGACGACGTCGTCACCTTTGACATCTGAGGGCATCCTGAGCCCAGGACCTCCCATGGGGGTGGTTTCTGGAGCGAGCCCCTCCACCTGTACGCCTTCAGGGGATCAAACCGGCGTGTGAGTGGGTCCGAATAGGCCGTGAATGATCAAAAGCCCCCGGTTCCCCTTGTCATCAAAACCGCTTTGGGGTAGGACCGGCTCAGCTTTCATTAACACCTATTGGAGATCATTCATGAGCACCCTCCCCGTAGCCCTCGGCCTGCAGGCCAGTTTTGGTTTTGGCGACCGCATCGGCCTTGCAACCCCCGGACATGTCCGCGCCATGCTGGAAACCGGCTCCGGGATTCAACCCATATTCCCTCAGCAATCCATCCGGGAGATGACTCGAACCCAGCGTACTGCAAAAGGGGTCATGTCAGATGCACTCGGTGGGATGGAAGCTGCCGGTTGGACAGGTATCACCGGTGCGGATGCCGATCACCTCAAGACACCTGCGGATGTGGATGTCACGGTGGAAGCAGGCTTCACCTTCTTCACAATCGACCCGTCGGATTATGTGGATGAAAAAGCGGATGGGTATGATGTCGACACCCTGAACGAAAAGTTTGCCGATGTCGCATCACAGATCGACTGGATTGATCAGTACCTGGGTACATCCGTGTCCCTCGATACAGGAACGGTGATTGAGTTTGATGAAGTGTCTGTACATCGTGCCGCCGTGAAATATGGACGTGCGCTGGTGCATGCAGTTGAGCTGGCAGACTATATCCGCAAGGTGACCGATGAAAAAGGTCAGGACCATGAAATTGAAGTAAGTGTCGACGAAACCGAGCAGCCGACCACGCTTGCAGAGCATTACATCATTGCCGACCAACTCCTGAAAAAAGGAGTCAAGGTGGTCTCCCTGGCGCCTCGTTTTATCGGAGAGCTGGAGAAAGGGATCGACTACATTGGAGATGTGGATGCGTTGGAGGCGTCGATGAAAGATCATAATGCTGTCAGCGAATGTCTCGGCCCCTACAAGCTGAGTCTACACAGCGGATCCGACAAACTCTCCATGTACACCCCCTTTGCCCGTGCCACTAAAGGCCGATTCCATGTCAAAACTGCGGGGACGTCTTACCTCGAAGCCCTGCGGGTCGCGGCCCTCAAGGACGAGGGGCTGTTCCGGAAAATTGTGGACGTCTCCCGAGATCACTATGAAACGGACAAAGCCACCTATCACGTTCATGCCACCCTGGCGGACTGCCCGGAAACCGCAGGTGTGTCCGTGAAAGAGCTGGAAAGGCAGTACATCGAGTGCTGGGAGGATGTGGAAGACGGACTCGGTTTCACCGCGCCGGGACGCCAAATTCTCCACTGTTGCTTCGGCACCGTGCTGACAAATCCTGAACTGGGGAACGCGCTTACGAAATGTTTGCAGGCGAACCCTGACACCTATGCCGAGGTGCTGGCCCTGCACTTTGGCAAACATCTGCTCGCGTTGAAGGCGGGTATGTAAACCCACGTGTCCTCTCTTGATCAACAACTGATCGACAGCTATACGCTCCAACCGTCGGAACTTCCACATAAGATTCGAGTTCGGTTGGAGGAGCTGTGGGGAGAGGACCAGTGTCTTCAGCTCTATGCCCTGTCGGATTTAGACGAGTCGTTTCATCAGGAACGTACCTGGGTCTTGCTGGGTGAACACGACCTGCTTCTGTACCGCTCCCAAGGTGACGGAGAAGAACTCTCACGCTTTCCCCGCAATGGCATAGGGAACGTCCGGGAGGTACGGGATCTGGGTGGCTTCCGCTGGACCCTTCTGGCCATGGGAGAGGACCCGGAGCCTCTGGTCACGCTCCGGTTCAGTCACCGTCAGCGTAGAACCTTCGAGAACATCCGTATCCTCCTGGAAAACGATGCAAGTCCGCATCAATCTGTTGAACAGGCGGATGAAACCTATGCGGAAGCCGTTGCCGATCCCATCCGTACCGCCCAGGCAGCCGTCCGGGGAAGTGGACGGGCAGTCATTTGGAGACTGTTGGGATACCTGAGTCCGTATAAACTCGACCTATGGCTGGGAACCCTCTCTGCAATCCTCCTCACCGCATTGGCATTGGTGCCGCCCCGTATTTCCGGGCTGATCATAGACGGCCTAAACAAACCGGATGTAGAGGTGATGACACTCTGGTCCTACCTCGGGGTCATGGCGGGAGCCTACCTGCTGAACATCTTCTTCCTCCGTGTTCGCCTCCGCCGGATGGCGTTCATGGGGGAACATGTGGCCCATGATATTCGGACTCAGTTATACAGCCACCTTCAGACACTCAGCCTGCGGTTTTTTACCCGGAAACAGACAGGATCGATTATCTCAAGGTGTTCCTCGGACACTGACCGGCTATGGGATTTCATTGCCTTCGGCGTCATTGAGGTGGCTCTCTCCGTGCTGATGCTGATGGGTCTCGGCACCGTCCTTCTGTTTCTGGACTGGAGGTTGGGGCTCCTGATGACCCTGCCCGTCCCTCTCATCCTTTATGCCTTCGTACTGCATGGGAAAAGCATGGGGCATATCTTTCTGAAAGCCTGGCGCCGATGGTCGGATCTCACCTCAGTCCTTTCAGGGACAATCCCCGGAATCCGGGTCGTAAAGGCTTTCAACCAGGAGGAACGTGAATCACAGCGCTTCCGGGACCGAAACGATGAGGTGCTGGACACCTTTACTGATGTTCACCGGATCTGGACCCAATTCTGGCCGGGTCTGATGTTCAGTTTTCATGCGATCACTCTGGGGGTGTATGTGCTGGCCCTGCCACGTCTCACCGGACAGGAATCCCCTGCCCTGTCCCCGGGAACCTTTGTCACGTTTCTGCTTTATGCCGGGATGTTCATGCAGCCGCTGCAGACCATTGGGCAAATGACCCGCATGATGAACCGGGCCGTGAGTTCCGCGCACCGCATCTTTGAAATTCTCGATACCGAACCTCACATTCCGGACACCTCAGATGCAATCACATTGGAACCGCTACGGGGTGAGCTCTGCTTTGATCATGTTCAGTTCACCTATGATGGTGTGAGGCCGATTCTGCGTGATATTTCCTTTCATGTGAAACCGGGAGAGATGATTGGACTGGTCGGGCCGTCCGGTGCCGGGAAGAGTACATTGATTCAATTGCTGGTCCGGTTTTACGACGCGACAGACGGAAAAATTCTGGTGGACGGGCATGAAATCCGCTCTTTGGAAATTGGTGCCTACAGACGGCGGGTCGGCATGGTGTTACAGGACCCCTACCTCTTCCATGGCTCCATCCTCGACAATATCCGGTATGGACTGGAGGATTGTGACCTTGCGGATGTGGTGGAGGCCGCGCGTGCGGCACATGCTCATGATTTCATTTGCAAGTCGCCGCAAGGGTATGAAACCATCATCGGAGAACGCGGACAAACGCTTTCCGGAGGGGAACGTCAGCGGATTTCCATTGCCCGGGCCATCCTGCATAATCCCGCAGTTCTGATTCTGGATGAAGCGACATCGAATGTGGATACCGAGACCGAGCGCAGGATTCAGGATGCACTGGACAAACTCGTGGAAGGGAGAACGGTCATTGCCATTGCTCACCGGCTCTCAACCTTGCGCAGAGCAGACCGCCTTATCGTGCTGAAAGAGGGCAGGGTTGTGGAAACCGGCACCCATGAGGAACTGCTGGCGATTGAGGATGGGGTCTTCAAAGGCCTCTACGACATGCAGCAGGAACTTCACCGGAGATTTGCAGTATGAGCATGGAACTGGTCCGATTGACGGATAATCGACTGGGTCTCCGCAAGGATTCAGAAGAAATCCCCGTCACCATCATGAGGTGTTTTCCCTGGTCGAATCCCACTTCCTACCTTTCTCTTCGGGATGAGAAAGGAGAGGAACAGGGCTTTGTAACCCATCTGGAGGAACTGTCCCCTTCGTCGCGCAGTCACTTGGAACAGGAACTGCGCCTCACCGGGCAGACCTTTGAAATCATCCGCATTCAGAAGGTGCAGAAAGAAATTGAGCTGCGGTGCTGGGAAGTGGAAACCAAAGGAGGAAACCGGCATTTTCAAACCGAGCTGGATGTCTGGCCGCGGGCCCTGCCCGACGGAAGTCTGTTGCTTCAGGATCTTTTCGGAGATTTGTACCGAATTCACCCACAGTCTCTGGATGCTCCCAGCCTGAAAATTCTCACACCTCTTCTCGGGTAACCGGTTACCGCAGATTCAGCTCGAACCAATGCTGCTGGGAGGCCGCTTCCTGTTCGTTTGGGACCTTTTTTTCGATTCGCTTCTGGGCCTTGAAGAGAGCATTCGTCACAAAATCCGACTCGACTCTTTCATCGAGCTTGATTCCAAATTGCTGTAAAAAACCCCGCATTTTATCCGGGTCCATAAAACTGCTCAACAGAGGTGAATCCATGGCCTCATAGAGTTTCAGTTGGGTGGCAAATGGAATGCTGCGGGCAAAGGACTCCACCAGAGCATCCCGTCTGCGAGTGGGATGAAGTTCCGGGACAAACAGGTCGGCTTTCCCCAGGGAAGGGCCTGCATGTTTTTGAAAAGGTGCAGCCAGTTGCAGGAGAGGAAACGGAGCCAACGCGACACTCCCCATTCGGGCCATGGATTCAAATGCTCCTGAATTCAGTTCACTCACTGCGGTCAGTGTTTTGGTGGTGATTCCCCTGCTTTCAAGCTGCGTCTGTACCCGCTTGTGCGTTTCGGTAAAGTGACTGATGACGACGGCGGCCTTTTGATGACGCAGAGCATTCTCAACATCCTCGACAAACGCTTCAGCGGCCTCCTTCTCGCTAAGAAGAATAAAGGCAGTCGTTTTCGGCTTCGGTATACGGTTCCAGAACATGGGTCTCTGACTACCTTTGTTCGGTGCGGGGTCAACCGCAATCCCACCGTTTGGGTTTCCATTGGCATCATCGAAAGGATTGAGTACAATCACCCCATGAATCATTATCAGATCAACTTGCGCAGTATTGCACATTCCGCTCCCCGCACTCCATTAGAAGCCTTGGAGGAAGCGGCCGGTGCAGAAAGGCC
Organism: Verrucomicrobia bacterium UBA6053; assembly: GCA_002429065.1. Lineage (GTDB taxonomy): Bacteria > Verrucomicrobiota > Kiritimatiellia > SS1-B-03-39 > UBA6053 > UBA6053. Next base: position 82,685 of record DIYN01000037.1, read on the forward strand.
TTCCCGCAGCCCTTTGGCGACCGTTTCCGAGGGATTGGATCTGATGAAAGAACTCGGTGTGGATTTGCTGCACATCATGCCTCCGTTCTGCATGGGAAGGGAGGCACGTAAGGGGATCGGATCCCCCTACGCAGTGGCAGACTATCAGAACATCGACCCAGAATTCGGGACCAAGGAGGAATGGTTCGAACTGGTCCGCCAGACTCATAAACGGAACATGAGGATTATTCTCGGCTTTATGCCAAATCACACCGCCCGTGATCATGTCTGGGTATCCGAAGATCCGGAACACCATGTGCGGGATGCCACTGGCGAGCCGGCGTTTGATTTCGATTGGAGCGATACCGCGAAACTGAATTACACCTCACCTACCCTATGCCAAACCGTGACGGACACCCTGATGTACTGGCTCCAAGGGGTCGATGAGGACAGTGGCGTGGACGGCTACCGTATGGACATGGCCCACATGATTAACGATCTGGGATTCTGGGACCGATGTATACCCGCATTGGAATCGGCCTCCCACCGTCCCCTGCTGTTGATGGCGGAATGTTATGGCCTGGAGCGAAACCTGGATCTGTTTCACCGGGGATTCCAATCCGCCTATGATGATGATTTCTATAAAATTGCACAATACGGGTTCGCACGTGACGCAGAGGGCAAAAGTGTCCTGCTTCTGGATCCGGAATCAGAACACAATCAGGATTTTGCCCCACGCCTGAACGACTGGAAGAAAGGTGGAATCGCGGCGGCCGTAACCGGTCTGATTCAGGAATATCAAACCCGTTCCCCGAACCATCTCCTCGCCCGGTATGTGGATAATCACGATGAAGGCCGGGGGGTCTACCGTTTCGGGAAAGAAGCCTGCAGGGTGATGATGGATCTGGCGGCCTGCATGCCCCAAACCATTCTCTTCACTCTCAGCGGACAGGAGGCCGGAGCGATGAACCGTCCCCCCATCCATGAGTATTTTTCGATTTGTGATAAAGGGTTCCGCAAAGTGGAGGGAGAAACGGTGAGGGTTGTGGAAGGGATCGAATTTGAAGGGAACCAGTTTTTCCGAAACCCGGAAGAACGGGCCGAATCCATTTCCGACTATCGGAAACGGTTTCAGCTGCGTCATGAACACCCTGCCCTGCTCCATGGCACCTGGGAGCCCCTTGATGTAGGGGAACAAACTGAGGATCAGGAGAAAAGCGTGGTCGCCTTTCTGCGTAAGCATCAGAATGAGGCCCTCGTGTGCATGTTCAACCTCAGCCATGAACCCAGGCAGTTACAGGAACCCCCTTCCGGAAAACGGATATACGGGAACGATCTTCGCGAAGGAGTGATAGAGCCCTTGTCGAGCGTCATCTACCGGTGCGCATAACCATCAGGTGTTCATCCAGTCCCCGTTGACGCCCTCGAACAGTTCATCGGCGGCAATCGGTCCCCAGGTGCCGGGGGCATAAAAGTGCAGAGGAATGCGGCTGTCTCTCTCTTTCCAGGCCCTGAGAACAGGGTCCATGATCGTCCATGCAGCCTCCACTTCGTCGGAACGCATAAACAGGGTTGCATCCCCGCGCATGACATCCATGAGCAGACGTTCGTAGGCTTCGGGCAGGGTCCCCCGGAAATGATCCGCATATTTGAAATCGAGTTCTGAATCCTCCACCACCATGTGCATGGAGGGACGCTTGGTCGCAAAGTGCAGAGAAATGCCTTCATCCGGCTGAATCCGAAACGTCAACATATTCGGCTGGGCTTCGGTCAGGTCGCAGACATCATGTTCACATTCCACGGTTCGGAACAATTCCATGGGCGGTTTCTTGAACTGCACGGTGATGCTGGTCTGTTTCCGGGCCATCCGTTTTCCGGTACGCAGGTACATCGGAACTCCGGACCAACGCCAGTTATCGATATAAAATTTTGCCGCCACATACGTTTCCGTGCGGGAGTCACCGGGTACGCGGTCCTCATTCACGTAGGCATGAACATTTTCACCGTTCATCTGTCCCGCGGCATACTGAGCCCGAATCATGTTTTCACGGACGTCGTCCAATGCCGGGACGCGAATACTCTGCAGGACTTTGACTTTTTCATTACGGATGGCATCCGACGCAAACCCGCTGGGCGGTTCCATCGTGACCAGACAGAGAAGCTGGCAGAGGTGATTCTGCATCATGTCCCGAAGTGATCCTGCCGTGTCAAAATAGGCCCCGCGGCCGGATTCCATCCCAACGGTTTCGCTGGCAGTAACTTGAATGTGATCTACAAACTGACTGTTAAAGACCGGCTCAAAAATCGTATTCGCAAACCGGAATGAGAGAATGTTCTGCACCGTTTCTTTCCCAAGATAGTGGTCAATACGGTACACCTGCGACTCATCCAGAAGTTTCAGAATATCCTGGTTGAGAGCGGAAGCACTTTCCAGGTCACGCCCGAAGGGTTTTTCAATGACCACACGGCTCCAATACTCATCCGGGGCATTGTACACCAGGCCGGAGCCTTTCAATTTCTCGGTGACAGGCCCGAAAAAAACCGGTGCCGTGCTCAGATAGAAGACGCGGTTCTGAGGGTAGACACTGGAATCCGACATCTGTTTGTGAAGGGCCTCAAAGGATTCCATTTCATCCAGGCTCCCCTTGAAGTAATCGAGATGCTGAACAAACGCGTTGACGTCTTGTTTCGAACCATCCACCCGTTGGAATTTGAAAATCTCATCCGCCATCTCTTCCCGGAATGACTCCTGGGTGTACTCCCGCCGACCAAAGGCGATGATACGAAAAGCCTCCGGCATTCGGTTTTCTTCCGACATGGCAAACAAAGCAGGAAGCAGTTTACGGCGGGTAAGATCCCCGGTGCCTCCAAAAATGACCACGGTTTGCGAATCCTCAATCGCCAAATCGGGGATTTTGGAATTTACGGAGGAGTGAGGCTGAATGTTGAGTACGGGGCTCATGGCGGGTAAGGTCCAGTGGTGTGGGGGATTGTCAAGATGAGGGAGGGTTAGTCGTTGCGAACCGGAAGGTCAAATATATAGAATTCCAATGCATCAATTCGCATCCCATATTCGACAGGTTTGTCGTGAAGGATTTCAGAGAAACCGGATACCGGCCTTTGTCCTGCAGGGTTTTGCAGGATGCCTGTTGGCCCTGTATTTCCTGGTTGAACCCGTTCAGGTCGCATTTCAACAGATCGGAAAGCTGAAGGCCGAAACCGATCCATGGTTTGCCATCGTAACCACCGCCTGTTTTGCGGGGGTGATCCCCTGGGCTGTTCAGGCCTCCCGGGGACGTTTCGCAACAGGGACCAAAACAAAACACCTTCTGTTTCTGACCATCTACTGGGCCGTACAGGGCTTTGCCGTGGACACACTGTATCAGTGGCAGGAAGGCGTGTTCGGCAGTGGCCGGGATGTGGAAACGCTCTTGATCAAGGTTGTCATCGATCAACTACCGTTCAACCTCTTGTGGGGCACACCGAATTCAACGGTCTGGTATGGATGGAGAGATGCGGGTTTTTCCTGGAACCAATTCCGGATCGAGAATCCCCTTCCCCGGTTGGTAAACCGGTATGTGACAATCCAAATCAGCGTATGGATCGTCTGGGTGCCAGCGGTGATCATGATTTACACCCTGCCCATCGATCTGCAGATTCCTCTCTTTAACCTCGTGATCTGCTTCTTTTCCCTCTTACTTGCCACCGTGAGCCAAAAAGGATGACCGAGGTTGCACAGGTACACACACAGAAGCACTCTGGTTTCACGAAAAAAGGTTCTCGGTGCGAAACTGTCGTCAGTGGATCACCCTCTCTCCTCTTAACCAGCAGGTTCCCTTGTTGTTGGTTGTGAAGCAGGGACTTCTTTATGCGGAACCCGCAGAATGGCGTCACGCTCGTACCCCTCCTCGACCGCAAGATCGATTAACGCCTGAACCCGTTCTTCCGGCAGGTCAGCTTCCCTCGCCATAATCCAAAGATAATCCCGTTTTCTTCGTCCGATGATCGTTTCCGTGTAGTCTTCATTCACATACACGATCCGGTACTCGGCTTTAATCGGCCAGACAAAGCGCATCCCCCAGACGGCATCCCCCGTTCCCTCCCTGACGAATCCAACCGGCGTGTAGGTCTTCTGTTCCCCTTCCGGACCGCCTTTGTTGAAGGTGAAAGTGGTGTCGACGATTCCAGGTTCGCGGATCTCATAGGTTTCCAGCGCATTCCATGCGTCTTTCTCAAGAAACGTGGGAATGTTGGCAATGACGACCCAATCCCCCATAAAGCGGTTGAGGTCAATTTGGGATTCGGTTCGGATGGGTTCCAAGGTTCTGCAGGAGTTAAAAAGAAGAAGAGTGGATATGGCAAAAACCAGAGTTGTGACGGTCCGTTTCATGTCCATGTATCGACATGAACATAAAGAACATTACAGGGTTCTGAACACCTTGCGGTAGATAGTGTCTACCTCGGCTTCTGCAATTGGGTAGGCTCAGAGATGATCCCACTGAAGAGGATGTCATGGGAGGTGGCGTGATAAACCGCAAACAGGAACGGACGATTAAACTCTACAGGGGTATAGACCACAGGAGTTGGTCGGGGCGCTTCCCCGAAAGGCTTTATGGAACTATCGGTAACCACAGAAGCCTTTGCACCCGTTTCATCCCACATTACGGATACCTTTTGCCTGAACCCTGACACGTAGAAGGGTGGCGCATTTTGCTCCGTGATCCCTGAAAAATCAGGACGCAACGCAGGATCGAAGGGGATGTTCACACCTGCCGATTTCCATACCTCCCGCAAATCCAGCGTTGAGTTTGCTCTCACTTTCGGCAACCTCAGAGCCAGTTTCGCGGGGATCAGATGTTTCAGGATGCCCTGGAACTGTTCTGCATCAAGAGAGTTTGCCAGATCATCAACGCCATTCACGTTGACGGGTAGGAGAAGCAGAAGACGGCACTCATTCCGAGCAAACGGGAGACTGACCGCAATGAGGGTTTCCGTTTTCATGTAGAGTGCGGTTACGTTTCCCTTCATCATCAGCACAGGCCCGTTTTCATCCTTCGAATAGGAAAAAGGGGCCACTTCAGTTCTACGTTTGTTGAAGAAAGGGTGCGCCCATTTTTGATGGAACATACTGAGGTTGATCAGCAGCAACTGGATATTTTTTCCGATGTCCGTTGATGCGATCACCGATGGAAACCGTCCGCCTGTATGCACATTGTACCATTCGTTAATGGCATCTGCACTTTTCTTAGCCTCTGTCTCCAACGGCACGGCTTGCAGGTGGGTTCTCCAGTTCTCGAGAGAGGTTTCCTGAAACTCCCGTTTCAGAAGAATGCCATCCTGAACCCAAAGTGAATTCAGGGATGCGTAGCCGGCATATCTCCGCTGCGTTTGGGAAGCGATTTTCTCCATTTGTTTGCGTGACAACCCGGAGAAAACTTTCTCTTTCAGAATGTTCTCGGTTTGATTTTGCGAACCAACATACACCAAAGAGAAAAGGTCGGTGGCGGAGTGTGGCGCCGTAACAAATCCGGATGTCGTATGACGGTTCACTGCTCGAAACAAGGTCCAGTAGTTTTCGACATGGTCCTCCTCACAGTACGTACTTCCTGCACATGCCAGGATGACAGCCAGAAAAAGTAAGCCGTATTTGATCATATGCGGTTTCCCATTACCCCATCCCAACAATCTGTCCGAAATCGATTTCTTCCGAGGAGAGAACAAACGCAACCGGGAGTCCGTCCATGGCCATAAGAAGATGCTGGCAGTAAAGCCGGTATTGCTCCTTCTCCTCTCCGGGTTCCGGATGTTTCAGCCCCATTAACACCAGGTCGGCCCCTTCGGAGGATTCATGTATAAGAGCCAACGGATCTTTCCCTTCCATAGACGTCAATTCGATTTCCATGCTCAAGCGCTGATCCTTGAGAAACCCATCAAGCACCTGACTGATCTCCTCGCGCTCACTCTCATCCTTGATGAGTCGTTTGAGAACGATACGGGTATCCTTCCACGCACCGAAGCCCTGCAGTTGATGGGCAATCGTCAGCATGAGGCCAATATTGTCCTTCCGTCCCCGCCACCACAAATCAATCCGCCTCGGTCCCCACTGGGACGCCTCCTCTGCCGTCTCCAGTTCACGAACCAGCACGAGATTCTTTCGGAGGCGGTACACTTGGTGAACCAGGTCAAACACACCCGCCGCATTCTGCGGTTCACGGCTTTCTCCAATCACATAGATATTCGGTTCAATGGGTCCAAACCCATACCCGTTAATCAACGCTTCGGCCCCCCGGGTCATGTTTTCTCCGGGAAACAGTTTGATCATGGCTTGAACCCCCCGCTTCTCAAGAAACTCTGTGATACTGGTGCGGAGTGATTTTTCCCGTTCCGCCGTCCACTTTTCCGCCGGGACAATGGTGGCCAGGGTGAGATAGGAGGACTCCTGGGCCAGAGCCGCCGCAAGTTCCACCTGGTGCCATCTGCTTTTGGGTGAACCGGTAAACGCCAGCACATTCGGACGCCAGCCACGTTCATCCGGGGGACGTTTCATCAGACGGTCGATCGCATGCCGGACCATCAGCATGAGAAGTCCATACCGCATGTCCCCCCAGTGGGCCGTGATTTCCCGCCGCTTCATGACCGCATAGAGGAGGCCCGCGACAAACAGGGCGGCAAAGGTGGCGCCAAGATCAATCATGAGCATGGTGGTGAAACAGGCCAAAGCCCCGATCATCGACCCCCACCAGGGAAACTGAAATTTCGGGCGCCAGCTTGGACTGGCAATCAGCCCCTCGAGACCGGCAGAGAGGTTGATCAGTCCATAGGAGGTCAGAAAAAACATGGAAAGCACAGGTGCAATCAGATTGAGATCGCCAAGCAGGATGGCTGCTACAGCAACACAAAACGAAATCGCCGTGGCCGGATGTGGATCGTTGGTTTTGCCAAATCCCCGGGCAATCCACTTCGGGAGGACCCGGTCTTTGGCCAGTGCCTGCAGCGTCCTGGGAGCACCGAGGAGCGCGCCCAGAGCACTGGATAACGTAGCGGCACAAACACCGATGAGAATAAGCCGCCCCCATCTTGCCATGTTCGCCATGATCAACGGTTCCTGCAGCAGCAGATTCGGGTCGTGGATATGAAAGCTCATGAAAAAGGGAATGGCCATATAAACCGCATATCCGGTGAGGACCGCCGCAATGGTCCCCCGTGGAAGTGACTTGGAGGGATTTTTCAGATCCCCGGACATGGCAATTCCGGCCTCGATTCCGGTTACTGCCGGGAAAAACACTGCGAAGACCACCCAGAAATCCGCTCGTTCCGTGACCGCAGCGAGGGTGTCCGGGGAAATGTCCAGATTGGTCGGGGCTCCACCGGAAAAAAACGACACCAGCGAAAGCACGATACAGGCAAAAATGAGCAACTGGGTTTTCAGAGCCAGACTGGCGGAGATAATTGCAATCAGGGTCAGTCCCGCCAATGTACATAACGATACCGCTCTGATTTCGGTGATCTCAAACGGAATCTGCTCCATCAGCGGGGAGACATCCACCACCCCTACCAATGCTTCGGAAAATCCGGTGATGTAAAACGCGATTCCCAGGGCCTGAGCCAGAAACAACGGGAGACCGATCGCGGCTCCAAGCTCCAGTCCCAGCGATCGGGAAATGATGTAATACGCCCCCCCGCTCCCGACCTTCATGTTGGTGGCGGTTGCAGACAATGACAATCCGGTCAGAAATGTGATTGAGGTGGAGATGCTGACAATCACCAGAGTAAGAGGGAGCCCCACATTTCCCAACACCCAGCCGAAACGAAGGAACATGATGACCCCAAGGATCGTTAAGATACTCGGAATAAATACGCCCTGAAACGTTCCGAAATTGTATCCAGACTGTTCAACGGCACCTTTTTTTGACGAATCCATTCCTGACTTCTAGAAGGCCCGGATGGGAATGCAATCTCAGACCGAGAAATCAGGAACGCGGGGTGGAGATCACGAAGGCTGAATGACGCACCGCACCCTGTCAGGTTTCATGGAAACGCCTCCCTAAACGGCCTTTGTTCAGGAGGTCTGTCATCGTTTCTAGGCTCCGTCTCTGCGGTGAGTCGCGCCTTTTGCCTGTGTATCCGGCTCCTTCAACTCCTCGGGATCGACCGCCGCCACGACGTCCTTCCACCGTTTCCCTGTTGGAAAGGATACAGTATCATCTTTTCCTTTGTTGAGGACATCCATGGAGAAAAGCCTTGGGTCTCCTTCCCCCCATGAACGACCCAGCGTGACCCGGACCGCATGCCCCTCTACGGCTTCAGGAATCTCCAGCAGGCGCTTTCGGTTGTTCTCAATCTGAGCCAGGGTTTCCCATGCTCCATCCCCGCGGTCCACTTCCACCATAATGTCCCGGGCAAGCGAAGTCGGCATGGCATGAGGACGGGGAGTGACAGGATAATTGAATTCCATTTTTTTCCCATGGGAAAGATCGCTGTCGAGGACCAACCGGAGTCCCGGGAAGTTTTGTTTGTGTCGCCAGGTACATGTGACCGATCCTCCAGGTTCACAGGTCCACGCGTGAACCGCGTCTTCCCGATCCCGTTCCCATCCATCCAGCAGAGTTTCTGCATGCTCCCCCTCTGCATCCATACGTGCGTCAAACCAACGCACATCCGGGGTTCTCAGTTTCCCCGGGAGCCAGCAGTCATCATCCATCAGTTGCTGCTGCAAGGTGTCGAGATGCTGCTCGTACACCCCTCTGGGGCTGCAACTGTGTCGAATGCAGAGCGCAGCAGCCGTACCGGCAGCCTGCCCCATAACGGCACAGGTGGCCATGACTCGGGTTGAGGACATCGCGGAATGCGTAGCGGACATATTACGGCCTGCGCAGAGCAGATTCGGAATATTCCGGGAATACAGACTCCGATACGGAATGCCGTAGGGACTGGGTGCGGGATGGAAAATGGTGGGATTCCCCGGATACAGAATGCCGGCCGGATGATGATCATCCATTGACCATCCTCCGTAAGCCACCACATCCTCAAACGCACCCCCTGACTCCACATCATGCTGGGTGAGCATGTGATCCCCCACGTAGCGCCGGTTTTCACGTTTACCGGGAAGGCTGCCGAGGAAATGCAACGCCCAGTTCGCGGCCTTGTCACGGTCTGGTGACCGGTTTTTGATGTAGTCCCAGACGCCATACGCCGTGCGATACAACTCATCCCGAATCGATTCCGCATCCCGGATGGTGTCCTGAATCCCTCCGAGTTCAATCCACCAGAAATTATGACCACTGACTCCTTTCATCCGGTTAGGGAGATCTTCCGGTCCTTCAAAGCGGTAAGCCCAGTCCGGTGGAGTGAAGGTCTGAGCTTCTTTGGTCCGATGAAGCTGAATGAGCAAGGTATTCCCCATGGTCCGGTCATCCCCAACTGTCGGAGCAATTCCTTCCCCGAATTCTTCCCGGGCCTCCCGGCCGATTCGATGTAGTGCCCCTGTCAACGCCGCGAGAATACTATCCCCCGAACAGTCGAGAAACTGCCGGGCCTGAACGCGGATCCAGGTTTGTGACGTAAGCTGCCAGGCTTCAATTTCAGCCAGGACGCCGTCTTCCATGCGTGCTTGAGTGCAGGTTGTGTTCAGAAGCAGGGTCAGATTCGGCTGATGTGCAGCATGCCCCCACAAAACAGAATCCCAGATGCTGAAATCCTTCGTCGGATTGCGGTACTGATTCTCAAGCTGGATCTCTTCCAGGATCCCCGTTTCTTTGTTGTGTTTTCCATGCGCCCCGCAAATCCACATGCGCACTTCGGAAGACGCATTTCCACCCAGCACCGGGCGGTCATGAACCAGGACCGTTTTGGCTCCATTCCGGGCGGATGCGATTGCCGCGCACAATCCCGCCATGCCACCACCGACTACACACACATCCGCCTGCAGGCGGTCTCCGAACAAATCAGGTTTCTCAAGTTGACGCATTCTTGAGAGATAGGTCCCGTCAACCGGGTTTTCAACCCATGGGGGATCTCAAGAAACTTTACCCGTAAATGTCTTACGGATGTTCGGGTTCTGGAGCCGCCTGCATGACTCGAAGCACGCTCAACTGCTGATTCAGAAAGCCTCTGACCATGGATTTTTCCAGCACATTCAACCCACTGGTTTTCAGACTGCCCCGAAACGCGGGGACCCAGACCGTTTCGATCTCCTCTCCTTTCAGTTCCTTGACAAGGCGCTTCTCAAAATCCGCCATGTGAGCCGCACCATAAAACAACGCGATGGAGCCTTTTGATTCGGGTTCGGAAAGCTGTTGGTTCAGATCCTCCATCACCACCTCATTCCGTTTCTTGATCAGAACCGTCATCATATCCTTCATGCGGGGAGGCAGTCCCGCCATCCTGGAGATGTCTCCGCGAATATTCCCCAGGGTCTGCACCATGCACCAGCGCATGGCTCGGCTCCAGTCCGGATTCCGCTCAAGTTGCCCCAGCATCGCCACCATCGCCTGGCCGGCAGCACTCATAGCCTGCATGTTGCGCATGAGCTGTTGCGTATCTCTGCGCGCCCCTTCCGGATCGGTAAACTCCTCTCCGCGGAAGAGATGAAACAGTTCCGTGCTGTTGACATCACTGTTGATGAAATGCTCGCGATTATAGTCGATTTCATGAAGCTGGAACGCCAACCCCAGAGACTTGGCAAGTGAGGCCTGCAGTGTGCTGTTTTCGCCGAGATCCTCCCGGTTTTGTTTCATGTTCCGGAATTCCTCCCGGTCACCATCCACACCTTCGTACAGCACCACATCGGCATCATCCAAAATCTTCTGCAGCTCCCTGTAGTAGGTTTCCGTTCCGATGTGTGTGACACCCACCAGCACAATTTCCCGTTCGACCGGTTTTGAAATTTGAAACCGACGAACCGCAATTTGCAGTTCTTTTATTCCGGCGGGTCCTTCGTTCACCCGCATGTAGTCCTTTCCCTGAATCGGGGTCAGGAAAAGAACGGGAACCAACAAAATGAACCAGCGTTTCATCAGGGAAGTTTCGGAAATTTTCCGAAGTCAGGGGGACGTTTCTCGTTGAAGGCGTTACGGCCTTCCTGCCCTTCTTCGCTCATGTAAAACAGCAGGGTGGCATTCCCGGCCAGTTCCTGTAAACCGGCCTGACCATCACAGTCTGCATTTAAGGCGGCTTTGAGACAACGAAGGGCGATCGGGCTGTTCCGCAGCATTTCCCGGCACCAGCCCACGGTTTTCGCCTCCAGATCGGCCAACGGCACCACGGTATTCACCAGCCCCATGTCCAATGCCTGCTGGGCATCATACTGACGACAGAGGAACCAGATCTCACGCGCCTTTTTCTGTCCGACAATCCGGGCCATGTAGCTGGCACCGTATCCGCCGTCGAAAGACCCCACTTTCGGCCCCGTTTGACCGAATCTCGCATTCTCAGCCGCAATGGTGAGGTCACACATCATATGAAGCACATGTCCGCCTCCGATGGCATATCCCGCCACCATGGCGACAACCGGCTTGGGGCAGGTCCGGATTTCCCGCTGGAAATCCAGTACATTCAGGCGATGCATTCCATCAGAATCTTTGTACCCCTGGTCCCCGCGGATCTTCTGATCCCCGCCTGAACAGAAGGCCAGATCCCCTGCCCCGGTCAGGATAATCACCCCGATGTGCAAATCATCCCGGGCTTCATTCAGCGCGTGCCGCATTTCATGCACGGTTTGCGGCCGGAATGCATTGCGGACCTGAGGTCGGTTAATGGTGATTTTGGCAATTCCTTCCGCCTTGTGGAAAAGAATGTCTTCGTAGGAACCGGCTTCCTGCCAGTCAGGGAGTGAATCCATGAGGTTATTCCTGTTCGGTTTGATGGGATGAGAGTAAAAACTGATTCACAGCCTCCGCCCACGCCTCCGGGTGTTCACCGTGAAGATTGTGGCCGGTGTCCAGCAGCACCACCTGATGGGAGGTATGCGTCTGAACCCAGTCTGCCCGGGTAGCATACGCTGTATCCTTCTTTCCCGCAAGCCAGAGCACTCGAGAGCTTGCAGTGCGAAGCCAGGGCTGCAGATTAGGCTGAAGACCGGAGGAAAACCGCTCCAGGGCTCCCGCCAATTCGGATTCCGTTCCCGTTCTGGACGCCGGGGTATACCCGCCCCACATCGGATGCTGATACCAACATTGGGTAAACCTGGTGAGACCGTTTGTGAGAAGCGCCTCCGCCCGATTCCGGTCCGTTTGCTTCCGTTCCTGGCGCTCCTCAGACGTGGAATATCCCCAGAACCCGGATTCCAACACCATAGGGCCAACGACATCCGGATACGCCATGGCGGACATCATCAGGATCCTCGCACCCAGGGAATAGCCTCCAACCCAGCTCACCCCGTGGGCCAAGACCGCGATTTCCTTCACCACATCCGACAAGGTCCATTCACCCAGTGGTGTTTGGCCGTGCCCCGGAAGATCGGGACAAATCAGGGAACCTCCAAGCCGTGCCGAAAGAGCGTTTCCTTCGAAACCGGATCCCATCCACCCATGCAGCCACAGCCCTTTGGGCTCAGAACCTGCACCGAAGCGGTGAATATACATGGAAGCCCTTTCCGCAGCCATCACCCCGGACCCGTTACCGGTAAACGGGCAGGTCCCCTGTGAAATCAATGGTGAAGGATTCGGTTCCGTCACTGATGGTGACGAGACCCGGGGTTTGTTTGACGAACGGCCCGCCGTAAATGTCCCAGCGTTTGAGGTCCACCTCCTCCTCATTGATCGTCACCTTTGCAGCGCGGCTTCCATGATTGTCCCCGTTGGGATCAGGGTTAAACGTCGCGTGAATCCGGGTGACCTCCGGAACGGTGACGATGACCCGGCCTTTTCCTTCGAATGCCGCCATGTCGATGGACACAGAGGCCAGTTTCTGTTCCAGGTCGTTTGCGTCCTCCAACACCCAGACCAGAAACCCGGTGTCGTGTCCCGGCATTTTCAGCAGAGGGGTGGTCCGCCCGCGTTTATCAGGTTTGGTTGTCCCGGTGACGACCTCGCCCCATAGCGCACGGACGGCCACCTGAACGCCTTCCACATCAAAGACCTTCCACTTGCCGATGGAGGTCGGTTCTGTTTCGGCAAACATATCCGGAATGGTAAAATAGGCGTAGGCTTCTTCTTCGTCTTCCGGAGCCCGGACCATGCTCAGGTAGACCGGACCGGATTGTGCACTCTGAACAAACCGCCCGGTACCGTCCCGGTATCCGATGCCGGTTTTCTGGGCGTTATGATCCGACTTCCGCGGATGACCACCGGTAAAGACCACTGCTCCACTGCTTGAACTCACAGCAATCTGAAACCGGGTATGTTGGCTGGCATGCTGATTCCAGAGACTGCCAATGGTAAACCGGGGATGAACATAAACCGTTTCATGAGAATGTCCCGGCTTGGGGGGTAACCCCTGTCCGTGCCAGTAGTTGGCCTTGCTGTTCCGCTGTTCAACCGGCAGGCCTTCCAGGTTCCGGGTCGCAATGTTGTGAATGACCCGACCCGGTTTCCAGTTCGAGGTGATCGGATGCAGGGTGTAGCGGAACGCACCTGTATCCTCAGAGGTGAGTTGTTTACTCCCCCCCCACCAGACATATCCCGTCGCATCTGCAATGCTCTTATACGGGACTCTGGCAAAACCTCGTTGGTTCGGTGCCGTGTACACCCCATCCGTATATTTCAGCGCATAGGCGGCAATCAGGTAATCCAACCCGGCCCGCGCCAGCAGTTTTGCTTCTTCATCCTCTGAAAAATCATAGATGTTTAAGAGGCCGTTGATATCGAACATCAGGTAGGTGCTGGAATCCCATTCACCCTGTCCGGCCATGAAGAGCCCCTTGACATATTCATGTAAAATCGCCTTCGCACGGGCCAGGGTCTCTTCTTTGCTTTTATGATTCGTGCCGACACCGGAGTAAAGCGGAAGCACGGCCGCACTGGTCCACCACATGGTCTTATGGTTTTCCGTACCGCCCGGAGACAGATAGTTGTACCGCTTCTGACGCTCCGCCCATTTGGCCTTGGTATCATCTGTGAGAACCTGGTCTCCAAACAGCGGCCAGAATCGGGCCCAGTTTACCACCGAAAAATGGTATTGCTCTTTATAACTCCGGTTGTCGTTCATGTACTTACCCGGTTCCGGATCATCCGGGTTCAGCATCAACTTGGCCATGGCGTGACCGGGCAGATATTTTCCGGGATCTCCGCCTGCAAAGTACCCCCGGCGCCATTTGTCCAATCCCCCTTTTGCCAGGCCTTCCAGAACGATCTGTTTTCGGGCGTTAAATCCTTCCTGATCCGGATAACTCTCGGGGGACCAGGGAGCCGGTTCCTCTGCAGCGACAAGGGTCCCAAAGAAAAGAGGGAGCAAACTAATTCGAATCCGCATGTTGTATCTCCATCGGGGTTGTTGGATGAGAGAAGCACCATGCGGTCTGACCTCCTCTTCTGTCAAAGGAAAAGAAGAACTACACGGCACGTTTTCGCCAGCACATTAACCGTTCACGAGTTTCCCAACCGGGGGAGGAAACCGGAGGCCATCGATCCCATTCGAGATCAAAGCAGGTACCAAACCGGGTCGTCAGGTCTTCCAGTGTACTCGAGAACGGAGGCCCCTCCTCCGGGGGAGTCCCTGAATCGAGCAAAAAAATCCCCACCAGCAGGCCATCCATCCGCAGGGCCCGGTGCATGGCGTGAAGATAGGCATCCCGTTCTGCGGGCGGTATCGCGCAGTAGCAGGTGTATTCCCAGATACAGTCTACGGAGTGCTCCTGTAGATCGGCAAACAGATCCCCCACCTGCCAATGAAGATTCGGGTGATGGTACCGGGCCTTTGCCCCTGCAATCGCCTTCGCCGAAATATCCACTCCCAGCGTGGGAATACCATGGGTGGCGAGTAGGTTCGCATCATGACCGTACCCGCAGCCCGGAACCATGGCCTTTGCGTTCTCAGGAAAAACGGTTCGCTGCCGGTGCAGGATCCATTTCAGAACCGGAGACGGCCCTTCCTTGTCCCAGGGAATGTCATGATCTTCATATCGTTGGTTCCAGTCCATGGGACTCATGATCAACGGAATTGAGATTTTTTCAATGGCTGCATGAGCTCCATCCGTGAGTGAGGCCCTGCATCCGATCTGTATGGATACTACCTAAGCGAGCGCTTTTTCGCGCTGGAACAGGCGGTTCTCCGGTCTTACGGTGACCTTAACGGTTCCAGCGTTGTTCACCTGGAAGGTGTCACCTGTGTCGATGTCTTCCAGGCAGAGGTCAGGAGGAAGTTGCGTTAACGTAACCGAACGTGGATGCCGTGCATCACCGGTATGTCCGCTTTCGAGGTTTCCGAGCAGGAGGTGCAGGTTGCCGTCTGACGTCCAGGCGGTGAACGTGACGGGCTCGTGCAGGGCCGGACTCTCGATGGCCGGAGTGTTCATGCGGCGGGACAACTCGCAGGCGGCGCGGCGATAGGGCTCAAAACTGCCCAGGAGGTTCGGCATAATGAGGGTGACGTCGGAGTGGCGAATCGGAGGTTGCCACCAAAGGCCCCGTGAACCCCGGGTCATGATGGGGGAGCCTTCAGCGAGAAGAAGGATCTCATCTGCACGAACCACTGGATGCCGGGGCAGATTGGTAAGGGCTGCGGGTCTTACCCCTTTGCCTTTAAGCACCCGGAACCCTCCTTTGATCCAGTCATTCGTCACCTCCACTCCACAGACATCCCGCACCCGTTCCCGGATCTTGTCGCATCTTCCAATCGCCATGAGAGGAGAAACAGAAGGGTCCTCGGTTTCGATTCCCAGAATGACGCCGTCGGGATGAGGCACATTTTCTGCCGCAAAAGTGATGCCTGCAAGTGGGAGCCCCCATTTAAGCATCCAGCCGAGGTGGTCCTGCATCAATTCCCCGGCTTCTCCCTGCTTCACATCGTCCGGCAGGGCCACAGTGGCATCGCGGTTTTGAAGCCAGACGGCGCCATGGGTCTGCTCCAGTTTCCGCAGACTTTGGTCAGCCTGATTCAGCTCATGTTCAAGCCAGAGACAATCCTCCTCGCTCAGGAGATTTCCCTGCCGGTCGGACAGCCAACTGACGTAGGTGCCGTCTGCCCCCCTCGCCTGTCCATCTTTCCCATACGTCGCAGCGTGCGAAAACGCCATGATCGCCCACGCCAGCTTGCCTCGGTGTCCGTGAATGATGTCCCAAGGTTCAAACGCATCGAAGGTTTCAATCAGGTGCAGATGGTGGCAGCGGCTTTGCTCCGGTTTTCGGATGGCCGCCCGATCCGCCAGGATGGAGGCCACCTGGAAGGACCAGCCCGCACGTTGGCTGTTCCACCAGTCCTGCCAGGCCCCACCCCAGCTCTGGGTGATCCAGAGGTCCAGATACCCCTCTGCGGCGATGGACGAAAGGTCATAGCCTTTCCGCGTGCTGCTTCCGCTGGGGCCTGAATACCCCAGTACTGCCGCCTGAGGGTACGCCGACTTCACCAGGCGGATTAGGTTGGCAGCGTTTTCGGTCTTGTCGTGATCGGTAGGGGTCTGACCTTCGGGAACCTCCGGCGTTCCGGGGAGACCGTCCCTCAGCATAATGGCGGTAAAACCTACGGCTTTCGCCATGGCTGCCCACTGTTTGGAAAAGAACTCCACCCACGTGACCCCTTCGGGAATCCCCTCGGGAAAGGCGGCGTAACGGTCATCATCGGCATCCAGTAAGGCCCTGGTGCGCGTGTGGCGACCGTCGTAGGGAGAGCCCGTCGGTGGTTGGTACGCTTCGGGATGCCGCTGCAGAAAGACTCCCTCAAAATCGTAGAGTTCCTGCTCGGGAGGAAAGACGAATCTTCCATGCCCTACAACCAGCCAGCCTATTTTCAGCCATGAAAGGCCCTGGTTTGCAGATTCTGTCCGAATGGCGCGGATCAATGTGGCCAGATCCTGGTAGGTGTGACCATTCCAGTGTTTCAAACGCGAACTGGTCCAGGGAAGTTCCTGATGAAGATCACCGGTAAATACGAGAGCAAGGTCCGCCAGCCAGCCGCAGCAGAGCATAAGACCTCCGGAGTCGCCTCCCTGAAGAACCGGTTTCAGTCGGGAAAGCACATGGTGTGCACTTTCACGTGGCTTCATCGGGTCAAAGACGCGCACATCAAATTCACCCCATCTCTGATTCACCAGCGGCTCAGCTTGGGTGCCATCGGCGTTGTCGTTTCGATGCAGAGGCGAAGAAGTCTGTTCGTTCATCATAGACAGCAGTGTAAGGCTTCAGCCGTGGCGGACACGACAATCCTGTTATCAAATACCGCTGTTTTGTTTACGTTTTGCGAATCGTTTTGATCCTACTCCCGCTTACTCCGCCCGCATGGCTTCGGCTGGTGCAGTTCGGGAGGCAAGGAGTGCGAGGCCCAGGCTGCAGAGGATACCAAGCAGAAACACGATCATCAGACTCGGCAGCCAGGTGGCGGGATTCCAGATCATGGGAAGTTCGATTGAAGGGGCTCTTGAGGTGACCATGAGCCAGGAGAATCCAATCCCAATGATGGCGGACAGGAGTGTCATCGTCAGTCCCTCCACAAGAAACATGCCGCAGACCTGTGCCGGTGTGGCGCCGATCGCCAGCCTCAGCCCAATCTCACGCTGCCTTTGTTTGACGCCCAGGGTCATTAGACTCCCCAGTGTAACCCTGCCCAGAACCAGGCAGAGCAGGCTCACACTCCCATACACCCAGCGAACCGTGCGGCTGAGTCTCCTCGCTCCCTCCAGGAGCCGGTCGGAGGTCAGGACCTGCCATTCCGCATCCGGCCACGCTTTTGCCCAGTCTGCCATCAAACGAGTGGCGATCCTTTCCGGGTTCACATCCTGAGGCGGCTGCAGGAGGATGCCTTCATAGCGGGGGTGAGAGTTCGGTCTGTATCAACGGACTTCTCATGCTGACCCAGATTCGATCAAGTCCCTGAGAGGACGACTGCGGAAGCCGCAGCGGAGACTTCGTGACACCAACCACGGTCACGGTTTCACGCCCCATCACGATTCTCGCACCCGGTTGCGCGTTGAGCGTGTTTGCGAGCCCGGAACCATGGCCTTTGCGTTCTCAGGAAAAACGGTTCGCTGCCGGTGCAGGATCCATTTCAGAACCGGAGACGCTCCTTCCGTCACGACGCCCGAAGTTGGTAGGGAACCCTTACGTCCGGCCATTCCGGTTTGAAGTCTTTGGTATTGCGAGAAACAATCAGACATCCTTCGTTTTGTGCCGTTCCGTAGACAATGGCATCCGGTATTTTCATCCGGGTCTCACGGCGGATTCTGATCGCGGTTTCCGCAATGTCCTCTGAGACGTCTTTCAGCTCGAAGGTCGACAGAAAGGACTGAACGACGGCTTCCTGCTCTTCATCCTCCACCCCCACCAGCACTTCAATCTGTGTGATCACACTGATCAATCTGCGGTTGTACTGATGGAGTTCGACTTTCGCCTCCTCGACCCCATTCAAATAATCCACCAGAATATTGGTATCAAATACCGCTTTCATGAATCAGTCTCCCCATTCTGAGCGCAACTGCTCCTGATACGTGACCCCATCACGACCTGTGTTTTTCCAAATCCCGAAGGCCCCTTCCGCATCCTTGACCTCCGTCTTTTCCAGATACAGCGAAATCGCCTCCCGGATGATGGCGGCCCGGGATTTATGCTGTTGTTTTCCAATTTGATCCAAATTGTGAATCACGTCTTTCGGCACTTCGATGATGGTTCTCATATGACGTCATCATAACACGTCATCATGAAAAGGCAAGCACGCCGAACCATCACAAAATACGATGACTTACATATTCCATTCTGTTTATAAGGGGAGTTTGGAAACGAACTCTATGAACCTTGGTTCTGAACGGAGTTGATCAAAATCAGAATCAGAAGCAATTGTTGAAGCAGTCGGGTTGGCCGCAGTCGATGACCATTTCTCCAAATACTGCAGGCATTGCTCCAGGTTGTTCATGAGCCCATAGACGCATGCTGTGTTAAAGAGTGCATGCTCATCATCCGGTCTGATCTCCAGCGCCTTGGTGTATTTTTCGACGGCCTCTTCGTAGCGCTCCAACTTTGAGAGCGCGTTACCCCAGATGTGAAAGGCTTCGTGATCATCCGGTTTTATCTTGATCGCGTTGGCGTATTTTTCGCAGGCCTCTTCGTAGCGCTTTAAATCTGAAAGCGCGTTGCCCCAGTTGAAAAAGGCATGGTGATCATCCGGGTTAATCTCGACCGCTTTGGCGTATTTCTCGCAGGCCTCTTCGTAGCGCTTTAAATCTGAAAGCGCGTTGCCCCAGTTGAAAAAGGCATGGTGATCATCCGGGTTGATCTCGACCGCTTTTTCGTACTTTCCGCAGGCATCTCCATAACGCTCCAACTCTACGAGCGCGTTGCCCCAGTTGAAAAATGCTTCGTGTTTATCTGGTTTGATCTCGACCGCTTTGGAATATTTTTCGCAAGCCTCTTCGTAACGCTTTAAATCAAAGAGCGTATAGCCCCAGTTATTAAATGCTTGGTGATAATCTGGTTTGATCTCCACCGCTTTAGCGTATTTTTCGCAGGCCTCCTCTTGCCGCTCCAAGTGTGTGAGAGCCACTCCAGAGGCAAAATTTAGTAGTGAGCCCTGTTTGCTTTCTGGATTTTTTTGAAGGTGCATTTCGGCAAAATCGAACAATCCATTCCAATCTTTGCTTGCCTCGTATAGGCTTAATTCAGTTAGAAGGTCTTCGCTTTGACTCGTGACACCACGGCTATTATCAGCACAGCTACTCAGCCGAGACTTCGACTCCTCCAGCACTTCGCTTAACTCAATCTTACGTCCGACCTCCTTTTCGGGGAAATGCACTTCAGATAAATCCAATTGCTCCAGTTGCTCGATCAGGACACGCTCAGGTTCCTGAAGCAGTCGAGGTAATTTTTTATCACTCAGGTATGCATACAGTTCGCACATCAATTCGTCTGCGGACTCGATTCTGGTGTATGTCTTGCGGGGAATTCGGGAGTTTTGCAGTAACTGACTGCATTGTGCAGTAAGGGAATTTTCAAATTCCTCCTGACTCTTGCGGTCACACCAGTGCAAGTTGCCTCCCAGCTCGGATCCGCAGATTGCCTGAATCAACACGTCATCCCAGCCGCCATAGCCCAGGATGAGGATGCTCGCTCCCGTTTGCTGAAAGTGTTTGCCTAGAGCCGCCGCGTTCTCCTGTTGCTGTTTTGCGATATCAGCCTCTGTATTCGCCATGTGGCGATTATGCGTCCCGTGAACATAGACCAAATTGATGAAACCGTCCGTGAATTTAATCTTATTCAGTGCGTCCTCCAGATCGGGGGTATCCGTTACAAGATAGAGCTGATTGACGAGCTGCAGTGCCTTCTGTAGGAAAGGATCGAAATTCGTGGTGAAGATTTGCTCGGTCAGGGGGGACCGAATAATTTTTTGCGCATACAAGTCAATAATCGAGGCCAGCATAAAGTGCGATGTGTTCAATTTCCGTATATTTGCATGGATGAGTTTTGCCAGAAACTGATCCGCCTGGTTATGTTCTGAAAATCCGAGATTGGGTTGATGGATGTCGAATACATCCCGATAGGCTGCTGCGTAATCGCGGGGCAATTGACTCTCAGGAGAGAGTTTCCCGCTGTCTTTTCCGTACGCATCTTTCCAGAAGGCTCCAGCGAGCGCAGGTTCTATCTGATCCAGATATTGAGTCAGATAATTTTCCTCCTGTTTCTTCAATGCGTCATAAAAACCATCCTGGTCTCTAAAATATGCAGGAAACACATGCTCCACGAATTGACTGACTGTCGGCACTAATCCGTAACTAAATCCAGAACCTAAAATCAGGATAAGGGGCTTTGCATCGCGGTCTGTTTTACGCTTGCTTAATTGTTCGAGCAGCGAGTCTTTGTCCTGTTTTTGAAAAATCATAAGGCAATATGTTTATTCTCCATGCTGGAACGACGTAACGGGAAGAAACTCCGGAATCCAGCGGATTTAGTTAAATCATAAAATAAATTCCGATCTGATGGAAATGAAGCCCATTCACTTCATCTCTTCCGTGATCTTGCGGGAATTTCAGGGGCCTATGAAACTACTCCGCCCGCATGGCTTCGGCGGGAGCGGTTCGGGAGGCAAGGAGTGCGGGGCCCAGGCTGCAGAGGATCCCAAGCAGAAACACGATCATCAGACTTGGCAGCCAGGTGGCGGGATCCCAGATCATGGGAAGTTCGATTGAGTGCGCTCTTGAGGTGACCATGAGCCAGGAGAATCCAATCCCAATGATGGCGGACAGGAGTGTCATCGTCAGTCCTTCCACAAGAAACATGCCACAGACCTGTGCCGGTGTGGCGCCGATCGCCAGCCTCAGCCCAATCTCACGCTGCCTTTGTTTGACGCCCAGGGTCATCAGACTCCCCAGTGTAACCCCACCCAGCAGCAAACAGAGAATACTGATACTGCCATACACCCACCGAACCGTACGGCTGAGTCTCCTCGCTCCCTCCAGGAGCCGGTCGGAGGTCAGGACCTGCCATTCCGCATCCGGCCATGCTCTTGCCCAGTCTGCCATCAAACGAGTGGCGATCCTTTCCGGGTCCACATCCTGAGGCGGCTGCAGGAGGATGCCTTCATAGCGGGGTGAGAGTTCGGTCTGTATCAACGGACTTCCCATGCTGACCCAGATTCGATCAAGTCCCTGAGAGGACGACTGTGGAAGCAGCAGCGGGGACTTCGTGACACCAACCACGGTCACGGTTTCACGCCCCATCACGATTCTCGCACCCGGTTGCGCATTGAGCGTGTTTGCCAGCCCGGGCCCAATCACCACAGAAGCCGTGTCATGTTCCCGGTCCCATGGGTCGAGGTGACGTCCGGAGGCCAGTTCCCACCCGCGGATGTTGCCCATCGCAGGGTGACCGCCCACCGGAATCACCTTCTTTCCCTTGGGGGCGAAAACAGGAGTTCCGTTTCGAACTCCAGAGAGTTCGGCACCCGGGAAAAGGCTCTGAAGTGTATTCAAGTCCGTCTGCTGCAAAAACGGAGAGCCATTCTGATGTGCCTGCACCCAGATTTCACGGGCTCCAATCTGGCGCTGCAGATCACGGGTTCTCTCTTCGAGCCCTTCCAGGATGGCAAACAGAATGGTCATGGCAAACACCCCGGTCCCCACAGAGAAGAGAATAAGAAAATTCCGGAAGGGAGTTCCCTGCACTCCTTCAAAAAGATCATGCAGAAACCATCCGGGTTTCACGGCCCCTCCTCCACGGTTCCGCCGGTAAACCGGTACGTGCAGTCGGCAAAGGCACACCAGGGCGCATGGTGAGTCACCATGATCACACAGGCACCACGATCTGCTGCATCCCGCAATAGGTGAACGATTCGTCCCGCATTCTCCGCATCCAGATTGCCCGTGGGTTCATCCGCCAACATAATCCTGGGGGTTCCCATGAGCGCCCGTGCCAAGGCGACCCGTTGTGCCTCGCCTCCCGACAGCACATTGGCATTCCGATCCGGCATTTCCCGCATGCCCACCCGTTCCAGGGCCTGCAGTGCTTCCGCTTCGGTTTCCGATCGGCTCCGGGTTCGATAGCGGTTTCGGAACATCACATTCTGAAGTACGGTCCGTTTGGGAAGTAATGCACTGTGCTGAAAGACCATCCCGAGTTCATCCCTGCGCAACGCAGCCCGTTGTTTCGAGGTCAGAGGAGCCGTTTCGTGTCCATCCACCCGCACAGATCCACGACTCGGAGAGAGGAGAAACCCGAGCAAATGAAGAAAGGTGGTTTTTCCGGAACCGGACGGTCCCGTCAGCACTGTGAAAGATCCCTGGTAAAAACTCAGGGAGATCCCTTTCAGAACCGGAACAGGTCCGGATGAAGATGAAAACGTCTTTTCCAGATCCTGAGTGGAGAGAACCGGCTTCATGGAAGAGAAGGCTCCAGTATGGAGGCTCCTTCCAACTCGTTTTCCTGAATCGAAAACCCGGATTCGTTTCCTGCAAGGATGGTGATGGGCGACCACACTTCGTCCTGCTCCTGCAGGCTCCAAACGCCGGGAAGACCCTCACTCCATGAGACAAAAGCCCTGGGGACCACCAAGGCGTTGGAATCCGAGTGGCTCAGGATCATCACCCGCACTGTCATCCCCGATCTGAGCGGCAGGAGTGTGCCATTCAGCTTGGCGGTCACCTGAAAGGTTTTCCGCCAGGCCGGAGCTCCCGGAGAAGAAAGGGCAACGGCCGCGACTGAGTCAATTTCCGCATGGAGGTCCTGATCCGGGAACGCGGATGGAATGACCACCGCGCTGTTCCCGTTCCTGACGCGGGAGATCTGATCCTCCGGCACCTCGAATTGAGCGCGGAGGGTCTGCAGGTCGGCCACCTGCATGAACCGCTGATTCCGGAAGACCGTGTCCCCTTCTCTCAGGGTTCGATACTCGCCTCCAATGTGCAGAGGCAGCCGCATCACCATCCCGCCGATTCCGGCCCGCAGCTCCGTGGCCGCATCCTGTTCAGACAGCACCTCCAGCCGTCGTTTCGCCTGTTCCAGTTTCGCTTCCGCCTCCCCTTTTTCCGCCGGATGGAGAATCTCTTTTAATACCTGGTATCGCCGTTCCGTATTTTTCACCGACTGATGCAGTGCGAGACTCCGGTTCCGCAGATCCTCCACCTCAGAGGGTGACAGCAGTCCTTCCGCCTGCAGCGGAACCGACTGCTCCAATACGGTCCTCGCCCGTTCCGCCTCCACCTTCACCGCTTGCAGTTCCTGCTCCACTGCCATGAGCTGGAGAGGATGTTCTCCCTGTGTAAGCCGGGTAAACATGGCAGATGCAGTGCTCACATCCTGCTTGGCTTTCGACAGGGATACATCCAGGGGATCCGGATCGAATTTCACGATCACATCCCCCTTCTTCACAACGGATCCCTCAGGAGCCATCCACACCACGGTGGTGGGTTCACTGATTCGGGAGAACACCGTTTCCCGGGTTTGAGCCTCAAGCGTTCCCGTGAAAGAGGTCCACACCGCAAAGGGCTGACGCGTGACGGAAACCGTTCTCCTCTCCGGTAAGGGTTCCTGAGGCGTGCATGCAGGGAGAAGCACAAACAGGATTAAAAAACCTGAGGTCTTTTTGCGGAGCCGGGCCCTGAAGGGCTCCAGCCACCGCAGTGCAGATACGCGTGACGGCTGTCCTTGAGGTCTCAAGTTCATTCGTGCTTCCGCCATGTTACGGAACCAAATCATCTGGAGGTTCGACCAGGGTTCCGATGACGGTAAGCAGTTGATATCCCGCTAATGAGGCTTCAGCCCGGGCGGCCAAGGCACGTGTCTCTGCGGTGACCAATTCCTCCTCGGCATCCGATACGGTTTCAGAAGGGGTTTGACCAAGACGGAACCGGGCAGTGGCAAGACGTAGACGTTTCGTCGCCAGTTCCAGATTCTGACTTGCTTGCCGGACTTCAATCCGGGTCCGGGTTTCCTGTCGGAGGGCCTGGCGAATCTCGGTACGGACATCATAGAGCAATTGTTCCCACTCCAGTTGAACCTGTTTGCGCAGGTTTTCTGCCCGGGCCACATCCGCCTCCTCATCCACGGGAGACAAATTCGGTTCAAGTGCAATTCCGACAAACCACCTCTCATCCGAGAACCCCCAGTCGTCTCCGGGTTGAGAGGGATCGACCGGATTGGCATCGAGGCGCAGGGACATGTCCGGAAGCAGGGAGCGTTTCGCTACCTGTACTCCCCGGGAAGCATCCTCCATGCGGTCCCGGGCCCGGGCAAGATCCAGACGGTTTGTCAGAGCGATTTGCAACGCATCCTCCACGGTCATGGCTGCGGGGGGAAGAGCATCGAGCCCCTCAAGCGGATCATGTGCCCGGGGAACATTCCCCAAAAGTTGTGCCAAGTCCTCGCGACGACGTTTGACACGTTCCTGACTGCTGTTAACCCGCAATTCGGCCTCCCCAACCTGGAGTTCCGCGCGTAAGGTGTCCAGTCGTGTGGCCAGACCACCGGATTCCCTCGCACGGGTGCGGGCAAACTGACTCTTTCTCCGTTCCAGTCCCTTCACATCCGCTTCGGCCTGACGTTCCGCCTGCAGAACGGATTCATACGTCTGAATAATCTCCAGTACAAGTTGCTGCTGTCGGAACGCCACCAGACGTCTGGCATTCTGCCACGCCCGGTCTGCCTGGCGGATGGGCTCCCGGTTCACCAGTTGGCCGGCTCGTCGGAACAGAAACTGGGACGCACGCACCCGGACATATGGACCGGAATCAGATCCAATGCGGTCCGAATATCCTCCATCCACTTCCAATTCAAACCCCTGATCCCAGGCCTTCCGCACCACCAGCCCGGCATCCAGACCCTCTTCTCCATCCCGTCTGCCGGCCTGTACCTGAGGGCCCGCCTGGAACTCGAACGCACTTTTCTCAACGGCCAGTTGCCAACGCGCATCCTCTGCCGCCAGTTCCTGCCCCATCAAACTCCGGTTGTGGGCCAATCCCAGGCCAATGGCATCATCCAGACTCAGTACAGCGGAAGGTTCCTGCGGAAACCCGGGCAGGAAACCGCCCAAGGCAAGCAGAGGCAGGAGTATTCGAAGTGGCGGCATAAGGAACCGGTATATGCAAGGGGGCCGGGAAATCAAAATCGAAATCCCTCCGGAAATCCCCTTCCCCCCGCAGGATGTGGTCATGGTCACTTATCCTTGCATGGCGAATGCCGATCATTAGAGAGAACAGGCATGATGAAAGACTATCCCATCTTTCCCGACCGCATCCCCTCAAACCTCAATCTGAAATCCGGCCACTACGCAGCGGATTTTGCCAGGACCCGGGCAGAATTAGAGGAAGTACAGCGTCTGCGGTTTGAGATCTTCAACCTTGAACTCGGAGAAGGACTCGACTCGAGCTTCCAAACCCGTATGGACATCGATCCCTTTGACGATCAATGCCACCATTTGATCATCCGCGATGTCCGCAATGGAGAATTGGTGGGGACCTACCGGATGCAGACGCTGGAGATGGCCTCCGCCCACAAGGGGTTTTATTCGAATGGGGAATACCATCTGGAACAGTTTCCGGGAGAGGTACTTGAACAGGCCTTGGAACTGGGGCGTGCCTGCATTTCAAGTGCGCACCGGAATGGCCGGGTGCTGTTTCTGCTCTGGCGGGGGCTGTTTGCGTACCTCAAAGCCAATGATCTCCGGTTTATGTTCGGATGCTGTTCTCTCGCCAGTCAAAGTCCGGAGGAAGGCTGGGCCATGTTTAAACGGCTGAAACGTTCCGGCACCCTTCACCCGGATCACCTTTTGACGGCTCGGGAGGACTATGTGTGTGAAAAAGTGTCGGTATCAGAAGAGATGCTTCTGGATTTGGAAATGCCCCGACTGATGCGGCTCTACATTGACTACGGCACCCGCATCTGCAGCGAGCCGGCCATCGACCGGGATTTCAAAACCATCGATTATCTGGTTCTGTTTGATGTCCATCACATCCCGGCCAAACTGCTAAAAATCTTCAAAGGAGACGTGTAGCCGATGCGCAGGCTGCGTTTGGTTCTCCGTCTGACAGGGTCCATCCTCTTCAGCAGCTTGATGTGGCTGCTTGCGGCCATCTGCAAACTTGTCTTCTGCTTTAACACCCAGTGGAGATACCGCATCATCTGCAGGCTCATGAGCATATGGGGACATGGCGTTGCCTGGTTCTGGGGCATGCGGATCCAGGTGGAGGGCACCCCGCCCGACGCTCCGTTTTTTCTCCTCAGCAATCATGTCAGTTACACCGACATTGTGCTGGTCTGTGCGGTGACACCCGGATGGTTTGTCAGTAAATCCGAAGTGGCATCCTGGCCCGGGATTGGCCCGCTGACCCGCATTGCGCATACGATTTTCATCAATCGTGAAACCCGCCGGGATGTGGGAAGGATGAACACACTCATCGGTGATCTGGTGACAAAAGGCGGAGGGGTTGGGTTTTTTCCGGAAGGGACAACATCTGACGGATCTCAGGTTCTCCCCTTCAAGCCCAGCCTGCTTCAACCTGCGATCGATTTAAATTTTCCGGTCACACTTGCCGCCATCTGTTACCAAACTCTCCCCGGACAGCCACCGGCAGAAACCGAAGTGGCCTGGTACGGTGATGACGAATTTGCACCCCATGCGGCCAATTTACTCTCCGGCCCCGGCTTCAAGGTGCGGATCCGGTTTGCGGAGGAAACGCTTCGCTGTACGGACCGGAAAGAATTGGCGAAAAATGCACACCACCAGATCTCCTCCATGCTGACGGAACTGCGGGAGTCCTGGACATGAAGCTGCTTCATTTCGGAGATATCCACGTGTGGGACCGGACTCCATATCCGATCGAATGGTATTACCCCAAACGTTGGCTGGGCCCGATCAACCTCCTGATTCGAAGAGCCAAACGGTTCCCGCCCGCGCTGCGACAACAAGCGGTCGATGCGGTTCTGCAGCAGGATGCGGATGTGGTTCTCTTTTCCGGTGATTTTACAAATTTCTCTCTCGAGTCAGAATTCCGGGAGGCCGCCCGTCTGTTCGCACCGCTCAGGGAAAAATGGGGAGACCGCCTGATTGCCATTCCCGGGAATCACGATGTCTACACCGGGCGTTCCGTTCGCAGGCAGCTTCTGGAAAAACATCTCCCCTGGGTGCGGACCGAACGGGCTTGGACTGTGGAATTGGTCCCGGGCCGGGATCTGATTGGGGTTCATCATGCAGTCCCGTTATGGGTGCGTTCAAATGGAGTGGTGACTGAGGAAACTCAGGCGGCTGTCTCGCAGGAACTGTCTGCCAGTCGGGATAGAGGAAACCGTGCGATTGTGATGGGCCATTTTGCATATGCCACGCCTCCCGAACATCCTGAAACCGCCGAACACCGCCTCATCGGAGAAGAGGCGTTTGCAAAGGTGATCTCAGAAGCATCTCCGGATGCCTATCTGCATGGACACAAACATGTCCGATGGGCCCTCCGCTCTCCCCTCTCTCCGACTACCGTGTGCTTGAATTGCGGCAGTGTGAGCATGACACATTCAGACCCGGATAAACATGCCGGCTTCCTCACGTTTACCTGGGGAAACGACGATGAAATTTCTCACCTGACCCGAATCGATCACCGAGTCGAATCCGGAGACTGGGTCCCCTCCCCGCTCCCGGTATCGGACGTCGCTCTCTGAGCGTCCACAAGCGTTTTCGCCTCCCGCAGACCGCCGACATTCACGACCGTATATCCCAGCGACTCAAGGGATTGTTTGGCAATTCCTGACCGCCTCCCACTTCGGCAGTACACCAGAAGGGTCTGATCTTTCGGGAGTGTGCCCTCCTGAACCATCGGGTGCTCCTTTGAGATCCGGTCAAACGGAAGGTGCAAGGATCCCGGCACGTGCCAGGAGGCATATTCAGCAGCCGTGCGGACATCCAGCCATACCCCTTCCGGTACGACCGCCGCAGGTGAGGACTGGGTATCTGCACAACTCGAAGCCGCCCCCAGCGAACAGATCAACGACAGCTTCCGAAACATGGACTTCAGGTTAACGTCTTGCTTGAACATGACAGGAGGCAATGAGGTTAGAGTTTCTGAAACGCCCTGACGTCCTCGATCCCGTAATAGGTCAACAATCGAGCTCCAGGAGCGGCGTATCGGTCAAAAAGGTCAAAAATTTCGATTTCCTGATCGGGCCAGGGATACACATAAATCAAATCCGCATGCCTCACAAGTTTTGCAAGATTGTCGACAACACTTTCATCTTCCGGGAAAAAACTGCCTTCGAGAAACCGAGCAGAAAGATCAAACGCCCGTGAGGTTTCCAGACTGCTGCGGATCAGACGGGGCTGGATTTCAATTCCGGTGGCCTTCCACCCCAAGGCCGATGCGAGCAGAGTGACAATTCCGAGCCCGCTGCCCCATTCGAGAAACTCTGGCCGTCTGCCTTTCGGCATCTGGGGACGAAGTTCGTATAAGGCATCAAACACCAGGACATAATCGGCAGGTACAAAGGTGTGAGCTTCCGTTTCCCCCTGCCAATCCCCGAGTGTTTCGGCGGTTTCATCCAGCAGAATCTGCAGGTGACGGGGGATGGGGCATGGGGCTCCGGACAATTGAATACGGGTGACACTCATGAGTCAGTGGTTCCGCCCTCGTGCCCATTTTCCCACGAACAGAATCACAACCAAGGTGATTGCCGCAATGGTGTGGAAAGGGCTGCCATGTTCATGGTGATGAGCCGGTTCAATCGACAACTCCGGCAATACCGGCACGAGGACATCCAGCAGGACGCCCATACCAAGTGCCAAAAAGATCGCACAGGCCAAGTAGGTCAGTGCCTCTTTGCGGCCGATCAATTTCGAGATCGTGGTAAAGGTGGCCGCATTGGTGGCCGGACCGGCCATTAGGAAGACAAACACCGTTCCGGGGGATAAACCGGCGATCAACATTGATGCACCGATCGGGAGTGAGGCGGTTGCACAGACATAGAGGGGGGCGGCCGCGGCAACCATCAGGATTTTTGCTCCCATCCCGCTTCCCATGGATTCGAATTGATGGGGATCGACCAATCCGGAAATCACCCCGGCAATCAGAATCCCAATGCTTAACGGAATCGCGATATCGCCCGCAATGGTGACAAACCCATGCCGGAACACGCGGACAAACCAGGGGGAGGTCTGTTTGCTCACGCTCTCATCCTCATCTGCTGAGTTCGGCACTTCCGGATAGAGATTCACAATGAGACCGAGCAGGATCCCAGAGAGCAGCGCCGCGACCGGGATAAACAGAGCAAAGCCCAGACCGAGTAAACTCCATGCCACCAGAAAACCGTCCACTCCCGTCTGAGGAGTTGCCAACAAAAAGGCCCCGGTCGCTCCTTTTGAAGCACCGTGCCGACGGATCCAGGTTGCCACAGGCAGAACTCCGCAACTGCAGAGAGGCAACGGGATCCCAAGCAGCGCACTCTTTACAACAGACCCGCTGCCGGCGGCGGCAAGGTGCGTTTTCACCCATGCGACCGGAAGCAGAATCGACAGCAGTCCGGACAGAAAGAACCCCAGCAGAAGAAACGGGGCCATCATCTGGAGCGTATGCCAACAACCGGCAATGATATCCTGAATCAAGGTCATGATGTTCCCATACTGGTCATGGTGTGAAGGTCAACCTCTCTTGAGAAAATGGTAGGACTCTCATGAGAAAATTGTTGCACATCCCATTGCAACTTGAGGGGAAACCATGCAGAAAGAGCGTATCAACCTAGGAGACAACGTAAGATGAGTCATCGCATTACCGTGATTGGAGACGGGGGCTGGGGAACAGCCCTGGCATTGGTATTAAACCGGAACGGGCATGACGTGACGGTCTGGGGTATTGACGGGGACTATCTCGAAGAGGTCACAGAACGGAAGGAGAACTTCCGCTATCTCCCTGGCGTTCCTATGCCGGAAACCCTGAATTGGAGCGCAAACCGGGATGCCGTTTCGGCATCTGCGGATGCCTTTGTCATCGCGGTGCCTTCAAAATTTTATGTTCCCACCCTGGAGCGTTTTCACGGCCTCATTCCCACTCACGCCTCCGTCGTCAGTGTCTCGAAAGGATTGCTGGAGGACAGACGGCTCAGTGACTGGGCGGGAGATCTGCTTGATTTATCCCACGTCGCAGCCCTTTCCGGTCCAAGTCATGCGGAAGAAGTGGCACGTGAGGCCCCTACAGCGGTCACCATTGCCTCACAGGATATGGATCTGGCTCAGTTTTTTCAGCATCTCTTCAACAGCCCCAGATTCAGAGTCTATACCTCGACAGACATTGTCGGGGTGGAGCTTGGCGGTGCGTTAAAAAACGTGATCGCGATTGCGGCTGGAATCAGCGATGGACTCGGATTCGGCGACAACACCAAAGCCGCTCTGATCACACGGGGACTTGCTGAAACCATCCGCCTTGGAACCGCGGCGGGTGGAGTCCCGGAGACCTTTCACGGGTTAAGTGGCGTAGGCGATTTGATGGTTACATGCGGCAGCCGTCACAGCCGGAACCGGGGCGTGGGCGAGCGGCTGGGGAAAGGAGAAAGCATGGCGGATATCGAAGCCTCTATGACCATGATCGCGGAAGGCGTGTTTAATGCCAAAACCGCTCATGCCCTGGCAACCCACCTGAACGTCTCCGCACCGATCACACAGGAAGTCTACCGGATTATCTACGAAGGAAAATCACCCGCAGAATCAATGGAAGACCTCTTGTCCCGGGAACCCAAACCGGAAATTGGCGGACCCTCCTGACGGGAGGCACCTTTTGATCGGGTTGAACCGTTTGGCTTAATTCGATGGACCGCGCGGCTGGGTCAGGTCCAGCAGCAAAGGTGGATCCGCAGCGGTTTCGACCAGTTCACCGTCCACAAACACCTGGATGATGGTGCCGAAATATTTCCGGTTCTGGGTCTTGGGGTCCTTAGGACGGTTGTAAACGGCTTCGATCTCTCCGTAGGTTTTCCCGCCTCCGAGGCCCTGTCGGATTTCATAGGTGACGACCGGCTGGGGAACCCGCGCTTTTTGAATGGAATTCCCGGATTCTTCGTAAAAGATCACGGTGACGGATGCCGTTCCCGCCGCAACCCGGGGTGTCTGAGCCCGATGCTGGAGTGAAAACCGGACCATTCGTTTTTCAGCGGTGTTTTCCGTCTCTGCCCATCGCACCACCTCCAGATCTTTGACCGCAAGAGGAGATTCACGTTTGGGAAGCGGGCGTATCGGTGGCCGTTCCGGTATTCGAGTTTCAGGCGTGGGTGTTGGGTTCCGGACCGGAGGACGTTCAAGACGTTGCAGTCTGGAACGCAAGAGACGGATCTCCACCTGAGCTTCCCGTGCGTCAGCGGAACCGGCCTCAGACCGGCTGATGACCTCTTCCCAGGCCGTGATTGCCTCACGAAACAAGGTCTCTGATTCCAGAATCCTTGCACGTGCGGCCAGTGCAGGCACATAATCAGGATCCAGGGATAATGCCTGATTCAGAAGGCGCTGTGCCGCCAGAATCTGATTTTTCCGGGCCAGCTCCGTTGCATCCTTTGTGAGCTCCTGAGCCGATTTTCCTGCCGTATCCGGAATCGGGGTTGGCGTCGCTCGTGGCCGCGGAGTGGGCGTGGCGGTGGGAACAGGTGTGGGGGTGGGCGTGGGGGTCGGAACCGGGGTGGCCGTGGGAACGGGAGTTGGAGTGCCCTCCGGGGTGGCCGTAGGCATCGGACTGGGGGTGGGCGTCGGAGTTGGACGCAGAATGTCGGAATCCACCTGCCCTCTCCATGAGATGGATGGAATCAGCAGAAACAACACCTGGGACACGGCCAGAAACGCAATCAATCCAAGGGTCCCCCACTCCAGTCCGGATAATTTCCGGGTCTTCATGGGACGTGGAAGCGGGACAAGAGTAAAGTGAAGGCGGTGATCCGCAAAAGAGAGGACATCGCCGGATTCCAATGTCACGGTCTGTTCCACGACCACCCCATTTACTTCCACCGCCCCTTGAGCCGGATGAAGATATCCCTGGCCATCTTGGAGCTCGATTCGGAGGGACTGCGGTCCCCGACCGGAATCAGGAAGACGGACATCCGATGCTCCATCGGTGCCCACGATGACCTGGTCTTGTAAAAAGGTGAACCTGTGGGGTGTTTCCTTACCGGAATCCGTGTATTCAAGTCGGATCATCATGGTGACGTGTTCCAAGCAAGTAAGCTTGACGCAGAGGGTTCCTTGGGGCAGTGAAACGGCCACTTATGCAAACGGAAGAAAAACACCCGGTATCCTTAGAAACCCTGACCACGCTGTGCAAGCGTCGCGGATTTATTTTTCAAAGTTCTGAAATCTACGGAGGCCTGAATGGCTTCTGGGATTTTGGACCACTGGGAACCGAGTTAAAGAACAACCTGCGTGATGCATGGTGGCGGGATATGGTACGAAATCCGCCTCCGGGACCCGACGGGGAAATGCTGGACATTGTGGGCCTGGACAGTGCGATTATTCAGAACCCGGATGTCTGGAAGGCCTCCGGCCACCTCAGTGGATTCAACGACCCCATGGCCGATTGTAAGCAGAGTAAAAGCCGCTACCGCGCCGACCATCTGTTTGTCCTGATGCCTCCGGATGCAGAAGGCACAGCCTACGCCTTCCTCGAGGGCGAGGAGAACGCCGCACGAAAGAAGGTACAGAGGAAGGCGAAAGCCGATCCGGACCGCTATGAAGTCAAACCCTTTCCCGAGGTCGCGTCGACTGATCTCTCCCGGATTCAGGGACCGGATGCCACGGAACCCGGCACCCTCACGGAGCCGAGACAGTTTAATTTGATGTTCAAGACCTTCATTGGAGCTTTATCCGGCGAAGGTGATGAAAATACGGCCTATCTGCGTCCCGAGACGGCGCAGGGAATTTTCATCAATTACAAGAACGTGATTGATACCATGCGGGTCAAACTTCCCTTCGGGATCGCGCAGGTGGGGAAATCCTTCCGGAATGAGGTCACGCCCCGGAACTTCATTTTCCGGTCCCGGGAATTCGAACAGATGGAGATGGAATGGTTCTGTCATCCGGATGAAGCCGAAAAATGGTACAACTTCTGGGTCGAAACCCGCCTCAACTGGTGGGCCTCTCTTGGGGTGGATCTTCGAAATCTCCGTCGTCGGGAGCATGATGAGGATGAGCTGGCGCATTATTCCACCGCCTGTGCGGACGTGGAGTACCAATATGGGTTCACGGCCCCCGGGTTTGGAGAGCTGGAAGGAATTGCACACCGCGGGAACTTCGATCTGACGCAGCATCAGGAGTCCTCCGGCACCAAATTGGAGTATATGATTCAGGAAACGGGAGAACGGGTGTTACCTCACGTGATCGAACCCGCGTCCGGCCTCACCCGTGGCGTGCTGGTCCTCCTCAACGAAGCCTACACCGAAGAGTTTGTTCCCAAAGGGGACACAGAGGGAGGTCCGATCCCGGCAAACCCAGGGGCACAGGCACCTGAAGGATACGAAACGCGTACCGTCATGAAATTTGCTCCCCGCCTTGCCCCCGTGAAGGTGGCGGTGTTCCCCTTGTTGAAAAACCGTCCTGAACTTGTGGAGAAGGCCAAGGAGATCCATTCAGAACTCCGGAAGATCTGGCCTGTGAACTATGACCAGGCTGGCGCAATCGGCCGCCGGTACCGACGCCAGGATGAAATCGGCACCCCGTATTGTGTGACCATTGATTTCGACAGCCTCGAGGATAACACGGTGACCGTCCGGGAACGGGATTCCATGGAACAGGTCCGGGTTCCTGCCTCCGAATTGGCAACCTGGCTGATGTCGAAAGGCCTTTCGGTTTAAGAAGGCCCGACGGTTTGTCATTGCCAGAATCAAGACCGACAGGTAGACATATTTTTTATGACTGATGAGGATCATTTCGAGCCTGATGGTGAACCTGTCGAAGAGACACAGGCCCCTGAAGAGACCGTATCTGGAGAAGACTCTCCACCTCCGGCAGACACGAAAGGGACTTACATCATTTGTGAAGCCTGCGGAATGTATTGGGACCCGACATCTGAGGTGTGCCCGGAATGTGGTGCATTTGCGGATGAAGTGGTCCCCCCTCTTGCGAATAAAAAGCACGCTCTGATTCTCTCAGTGGTCATGGCGGTCATTCTCTGCCTGTCACTGGTCGCCATTACGGTCAGTTCCAACGAAAGTGATCACCGGAGCGGTTCCCTTCCAAACGTCGATGGAGAGGGTATGGGTGATATTCCTACCCCCACTCCGGGCACTTCGATTGAACCCCTTCCCACCCCGACACCTGCTCCGGTCCGGCCCAAACCAACCGCCACTCCCAAACCGGCTCCAACTCCGGTTCCGGTGGCTCCGACTCCGACGCCCTTTAACCCCATCGCTCCCACACCTACCCCCGTGCCGGCTCAGCCCACTCCGACTCCGACGCCACGGAAATCCAAAACGCTTGAGTTGAAAGAGCAACTGATGGAGGAATTCAGAGTCAAATTGGATGAAACGCACCCCTTGGCAGGCCCAGGTGATTTCGTACGCTTGACCCTGGGCGACGGACGGATCGTCAGCGGGACCATCGTCCGGAAGGACAATACGCAATTGCTACTGGAAACACCTGCTGGCCGTATCTGGATCGTCTACCGAAACCTTGTGACCGAATCCCGCATCCGGGTAGATGAAGGCGAACGAAATGCACGTCTGGAGGAAAAAGCCTTGCAGGAAGTGCTCCGACGACTGCAGAATTAGACCCGTGGCTACTCCGCCCCCCTCAGAGCTGGACCGACTGAAGCAAACCCTCGCGGATTTGCGACAGGATGTATTCTGTTTGCGGGAACGACCGGAGGAGGTGCTCGACCTCAAGCAACGCCTCTCCAGCACCCTGCTGCAAGACCCCCTTCCGGTTGACCCCGTACTCGCATCCTCCCTGGAAACCGCTTTTCAACGGAAGTCATCAGGACGGCGGGAATGGCTGGTCATGCAGATCGATGAATGCCGTCGACTCCAGCGGGGACGGGAGTCCGAGCAGATTATGCGGGCCTACGGAGTACTGCATGTGGTCACACCGGTCAAATTTCACGGCAAGACTGTGTTCGGACTCCGATCCGGCCCGATGAAAATTTCGCCATGGTCACAACAGGAACAGGCGACCCTGGCCAAACTCTGCGGCATTTCCGTCTCGGATCTTCCCGCGGAACTGCTTACGGGCCCCGTTTTGACCCAACATCACATTGAGTCTGTGAAACAGTCGCAGGAACAGCGGGCGGGCCTGATTGAATGTCTGATTGACTCCACCGCTCCGGCACCTTCCCCTGCCTCACCGGTCACAACCGAACCCGGGTTACTGGACCTGCTGCAACCGGGTTTTGCCGACCATCTCGATGTGCTTTTTCGGGTAGTGCAGATGGAAGCCAAACAACTGGAGGATGGCAGCCCGGTCGAAAGCGCACGTTCACGACTTCTGCAAGTCACACAACGTGGCCGTCATCTGGTGGATTCCATCCGTGACCTCACCCGGGTGGACAACGTTCCACATCATCCGGTCTCCCTGCATGATTCCCTGAGTCAGTGGTGTGAACAACTCCAGACGCAGTCCCCGTCCCTTCGCATCCAGCAACGCTTTGAAGCGGTGGATGACCAGGTCTGGGCCTCCCCTCATTCACTGAATCATCTCCTATTCTCCATCATCTCCGGAGTCGCAGATGGTCTGCCGGAAGGCACCGGTATGCTGGGCATCAGCACCCGGAACCGGGAACATCAGGGAAAACCCTGTATACACCTCGAAATTCGGGATGGAGGTGGACTCTCCACGTTTGCGGGTGTGGGACGGCCACTCGACCAGGCCATCCTCGAAGAGCAGAACGAGGAAAACCAAGCCTTTGCGGACTGGGTGGCGCTCGCAGAGAACCTTGATGCCGATCTGCAGATTCTGCGTGAGGATGGTGTCGTCACCCGGGCCGAGCTGTGGATCTTCCCTGGTGAACCTGACGCGGCCCAGGCCGACGAAACCGGGAATGTTCCTTCTGTCTGGGTCGTGGAGGACGAAGACCGGGATTATGAAACCGTACGGCATATGATGACGGAGGCCGGGGTGAGGCCTTTCCGACTGCAGAATGCTGCAGAACTCCGGAACCATTACCTTCATGCCACGGAAGCGCCTTCACTGGTGATGTTGAAATACCTGCTTCCGGATGAACGCGGTGCTCATCTCCGCACCTGGCTGTATGAACAGGATCCCGAACTGCCCGTCATTCTGAGTTCCTCCTTCACCGCGACTCATCCCGGCATCGCCACGGCGGTCCATTTGCCCGGGACGATGTTCCTTCAGAAGCCTTATGACAGACAATCACTCCTCGACATGCTTCGAATGACGATCGACGAGACCCTTCCCGGTTTATAAGCCAACCTGTCCGTAAGGCTCCCGTTTCGTTGTCGATTGGTGAATATGATCACAGATATTCTTATTTTAGGTGCGGGCGTCTCAGGGTTAATGGCGGCCCGTAGTTTTCAGGAACAGGGAAAAACGGTGCAAGTGGTGGATAAAGGACGGGGTGTGGGCGGACGGGTTGCGACCCGTTGGCTGGGAAGCCGGGACCAGATTCGGGGACGTTGGGACCATGGAGCCCAGTTTGTGACCCTGCGAAGTTCGCGGGTGCGTCGCCGCCTCCATTCCTGGATTGGGGACGATGTCCTCTACGACTGGCTTCCCTCGTTTTCGGATCCCACGCTGATGCGAAAAGTCTGCACCCAGGGAATGAACCAACTGCCCAAAGCTCTGGCAGCAGGGGTCACGGTTCACAGGGCCGAACGCATTCGAAAGCTGGAATGGACCGGCTCCACATGGAAGGCCCTTTCTGAATCCGGAGCGGAATTTGAAGGCCATCAGTGCCTGTCCACCATTCCTGCCCCTCAAATGATCGATCTGATTCTGGCATCCGAACTTGATCTGGACCCCCGTATGATGGATCAGATCCAGTCTATCGAATATGAACGAACCTTGTCCCTGCTGGCCGAATTGGACACACCGGCCAACCTTCCGGACGGCGGTTATGTCCGCCCGCTCACCGGAGTTCTTGATACTGTAATTGACCACCAGGCGAAAGGCATTTCAGATTCACCCACGGTGACCGCACATGCCACTCCGGCGTTCAGCCTCGAATGGTATGACCGGGACCGGATTGCCGCCGCAAGTGTCATGCGGGCCGCCCTTCAGGAATATGTGCAGTGTTCGATCGTACAGGTACAAATCCACGGATGGAAATTCTCCACACCGGTCAAACGGGTTCCCACGGCCTACCTGGATCTGACCGAGGGGCTGCGCATGGCCGGAGATGGCTTCGTTGCCGGTGAGGACGACGCACCTGCTTCGTTGCACCCCAGAATGGAAAGTGCCATGCTGTCCGGTTTACATGCCGCTCAAAGCTGGGGGGACTGAGGAGGGGACTGGGTGCCCAGCGGGAAGTGTCCGATCGGCATCCCATTGTGATTCCGGTCTGGACGAAGGGATTCCAGCCAGGATAGATACTGCGCTTCAAAGGATCCAACCGTTGCCGCGCGTTCGCGGGCGGACATCGGTCGCAGCCCGACAATCACACGGACAAGAAATTCTTTCTCTCCCCGTTTCACCGCAAGTTCAAGCACAGATCCCGGCATGGTTTCTGCGATGCGCGTGGAGACGCCTCCCTGCCCACCTAACTCATCCATCGGGATTCCTTCCAGCATGAGAATCAGGTCACCGTCTTTCAGTCCCGCAGCTTCAGCAGCCTGACCGGGCAGCACTCTGCGAATGAGGACCGCGGTGATTTCGTTCCCGATCCGTTCAGTCCCGAGATGTACCCCCAGGTATCCACGTGGTTCCGCATACAGATAGAGTCGGGCCAGAGGTTTCAGCATCTCCCGGAGGCGGATTTCAATTTCGACGTCTTCAACATCGCTGTACGCTTCCGCAAGCTGGGTAAGGAGATAACGGGGATGACGTTCACTCCAGAGTTCAAGCTGTTCCTGAGCGGCGGACCGGGTCTTGAATGCCTGGTCTCCCAGTAAGGTGATCTGTTTCTGAATCTCCTCCGTGGAGGGGCGAGTGACCGTGTCTCCGTACAGAGGGGAACATGTGATCAGAATCAAAAGGCAACAATGAAGGATTCTCATGAGGGAGGTTTCCTGTGAAAGCTCAGTCGTATACCTTTACGTATAAATGTCGGGGTGTCCAGGTCAGCCCCCTCTTCAATTGTGGGTTGAATTCCCTTAAATCGACCGGCTGTCGGGGCGGAAAGGTCGATTTCGCTTTGGATCAGTTCCCCGTCCTCATCCGTTTCGGTCTGCGGAAGGGTCTCAAGACCGGACTCCTCCTCCACCCCCCTGGCGGGCAGAACCGTGCTCCACCTTTCCGCCACCATGACCACAAGCCCCAGGTACTGGCCGAAGCGTTCGTCCTGCGAGACTCCGATCTTAAAGGAGGCATCCGAACGGAGAACATTGCGGGTTTCCTGACTAATGCGTTCCAAGTCCGTGAGCAGCGTCTGGGGGCCGCAAAGTATTCCCAGAACCACTCCCCCGCTGTGGGCCAGGAGGCTGCCATTATCAATCAGAGGGTGTGCAAAAAGCTGGTCCAACACCTCCTGAATGCGGTTATCCGTATCGGAGGAGACCGCAACCAGACGACAGTATCCCTCTGATTTACGAAGCATTTCCGACACATCCGCTAATGTCAGCGGCAGGAGCCAACCCGACCGGATGAGTACGGCAAGCCCCCCTAATGAGCGGCTGACTTCCAGCCCGCAGCGTTTGAGAAGTCGGGGTAACAACATTCCCTCATCTTCACGTGCCCGCAGGGATTCCAGCGGAAACAACATCACGCCATGACAAAGCTCCCGGAATTCATGCAGGGCATCTTCGGAACGTGTGCGACGTTCCCCACCTTCCGCGGCCAGAGGTTGGGATAATGCGGCCATCACCATGAGACCTGATTCCCGGGCAATTTCGGCAATTCTCGGCCCCAGAACCCCACCTGTGGTCCCGCCGAGACCCGCCACAATGACCACAACCTTGGATTCTTGAAAGAGCGCGCGGATTTCATCCTCCTGGCTGTCAGCCACCCGAAGCAGTTCTTTCGGATCCCCTCCTGATCCCATTTCGGCGGTTCCGGGCACAGAAAGAAGGAGTTTGCGTTCAAGGGTACATTCCCGAAGTGTACCGCTGTCCGTGTCCACAGCCGCATAGGCCAGTTCCGGCACACGGCTGGGGAGGTGCGCGATCAGTTTGGTTCCGGCATGTCCCACGGCAAGGAAGAGCACCGGAACGTCGTCCCGAATCTCAGAAGAATTTTCCGTGTAGAGAGGCTCTGTCATTTACGGAACACCCGACGTAACAATCCGCTTAAGCCTGCCCGGTCGCCCGGGTCCCGGTTCCGCCACCCCAGCTTCAACATTCCCACAACCGCTGCATATTCCGGACTTTCAGAAGGCATCGCCAGCCCACTTACGTCTTTTGGCACTCCGAGGTGGCAGGGCATTTCAAATACGCGGGAGGCAAGATCCCGAACCCGGTTCATACGCGCCCCTCCCCCGGTAATGATCACTCCGGCACCAAAATTCCGTTTCTGAATTTCCGTATCTATCCGTTTTTTCACCAAATCAAACATTTCCTCCATGCGGGCATGAATGATTGTGTTCACATCCCGCGATAACACCTCCTGCGCCCGGAAACCGGATTCAGGCGGAATGGAAAGACGTCGCCCACGGGTTCCCAGATCAATCATGGCGGCTCCGTAGTTTACTTTCAGACGTTCTGCCTGATTCGTCGACAGGTTGAGCCCCACGGCAAGATCATTGGTGACGTGATCGCCACCCACACCCAGTGACCCTGCGGCAATAATCAATTTATTGGCATACACCACGTAGTCCGTGGTACCGGCGCCAAGGTCGATGAGAATTCCGCCAAC
Organism: Verrucomicrobia bacterium UBA6053; assembly: GCA_002429065.1. Classification (GTDB taxonomy): domain Bacteria; phylum Verrucomicrobiota; class Kiritimatiellia; order SS1-B-03-39; family UBA6053; genus UBA6053. The sequence goes on from DIYN01000037.1 coordinate 123,134, forward strand.
TTCCTTCTGCTGTGGGGAAAGGGCTGAGAGGCCACTGCAAAACCCACCAAACGCGACATCGGAAATTTCCACTCCGGCCTCATCCCCCAGACTGTAGAGATTGCCGATATGGTTGCTGCGCCCATAGAGAATCAGCATATCCATGGAAAGACGGGTTCCCGTCATGCCATCCGGATTCACAACCCCATCCGGATCATCATTGATGTAATACTGACCCGGAATGGCGTGCAGCACCTCATGGTCATGTGGAATATTGACCGCACGGGCAATTTCCATCACCTCATTCCGTTCATCCGAAGTGATGATTTCAGAATCGGAATAAAGGTTAACGGTCCCCCGATTGACCAATTGCCGGATGTGATCCCCACTGAAAACCAGCATGACTTCTTCAATCGAGACCTGGGCCTGGTCCTCTGCGTCCCGGAGGGCTGATTTCACACAGGTTCTCGCGTTCGCGAGATCCACAATCTCCCCTTTCCTCACCCCACTGGAAGGGGTTCTTCCGATCCCGGTAATCATCAAATGTCCGTCTTCACGGGGTTCGGCCACCAGGACCCGAACCTCAAATGTCCCCACTTCCAATACCGCAATCGGATGCGCCATCTTACAACGGAGCTCCAATCAGATGAGGGGCATCAAGGGTCAAATCAAATTCCCGGTTCTGAGGGCCACCCGGAAGCGTTTCCTCCCGGTGGATGGTGCGGGTAGCCTCTTCGAGTTTTTTTACGAAGTCACCGTCACGGGGCATCTTCAACCGGTATCCATTACGCAAACGCCAGTCGAGAAAGTCATCATGGCCGACGCTGATTTCCCAGACGTGAAGAAGATCCCGTTTGTGGGCGGGGAAATCGTTTAGAATTTCCAGATATTCAAGTGCTTCTTTTGCAGGCCCATCCCAAACGGAATCACCAAGGCCAAGATTGTATCCCACTCCCCGGATAAAGGGCAGTTCTTTGCTACGGCCACTTTTCTGGATCAGGAGGCCATCGGCACTCACCAGCCAATTCTGACCTCCAAACGTTCTTCCCAGACGGGCCAGAGGAACACGTTCCGCAACATGAATCGAAAGTTGACCGGGCAAGTACCGTCGCACCCGGGCCTCCCGGATCTTGGGCTGCGTCTCCAATCTCCGCCGGACTTCCGGCAGGTCAATCTCATACAGATTGCTTCCCACTTTTACTTTGGATTTTTCGATCAGGAAATCCTCGGTAATGATCCCGTCTGTTTTCACGTCAATGGTGTCCAGCGTAAAGCGGTCATTCTGGATAAACAATTGATCTCCGGTCCAACGGATTCCCAAATAAGCCGCCCAACCAACTACAACCAGGCAAAGCCCCCCGAACAGCAACAGAGCCCCGGCGGGAAGTCCTACAGGCTGTCCCACGGCTGCGCTCTGGGTGGAGACCTGAAGCACACTGCGGCGTTGCGGTGTTTTGGCCGTACGTTTGCGTTTGGGGCTGTTTTTCTTTTGTCGCATGCTTCTAATCTCTTCGCCCGGACGGGACAACCTCAGCCATGTTCAACAACTGGAGGCAAAACTCCGGAAACTCCAGACCTGCGGCTGCGGCCGCTTTGGGCAGCAGACTGGTCTCGGTAAAACCGGGCAACGGATTCAGTTCTAACACAACCGCCTTTCCGTCATTCGTCAACAGAAAATCCACCCGTCCGAGATGCCGGCCTCCGAGAAGTCTGTAGGCCTGTTGGGCCAGCGACTGAATCCGTTCCGTGTCTGCTTCTGAAAGGGGGGCCGGGCAGAGATACTGGGTGTCCGTGCGGGTATATTTGGCCTCATAATCGTACACCCCATCCGCAGGCCGGATTTCCACAACAGGAAGAGGGGTCTCCCCCAAAAATCCCACTGTACATTCTCTGCCCTCAATAAAAGATTCCACCAGAATTCGGGTATCATACAGCGCCGTCCGGTCCCATGCCGATTTGAGTTCTGAAGGAGTCAGTACAATTTCCACTCCAAGACTGGATCCCTCCCGTGGGGGCTTCAGAACGAGTGGAGGAGACAGGGTCAGTTCGGACAGAGAGGTGATGACCTGCCAATCCGCCATGGGAATGCGGGAATGGGCAAGCAAGGCATGGGTGATTTCCTTGTCGAAACTCTTTGGCATTTCCCAGCTTCTGGACCCGACATACGGGAGGCCGAGTTCTTCAAGTCGGCGTTGGGCAATGCCATCCTCACCAAACACGCCATGAAGGACTGGAAATACGGCCTCGACATCTTCTGGCACCTGAAACGCCATGTCTGTGACATCGAGTTCGTGCACATGCAGACCGGATTGTCTGAGGGCTTCGGCAACCGCGCGACCGGAACGAAGGGAAACCTCCCGTTCTCCACCGGGGCCACCCAGCAAGACTGCAGCAGACTGATAACGGTTTGCCATACGCCTCCCTACCCCGTTGCCAGGGGGCAATCAATCTCTATTTGCAATCAGGCAGCACTGTACCCGCGGGACAGATCCTGAACCCGCTGGGATTGGTGGCGGCGGACCTGTTCCAAGGTCAATTTCGGAATCAGAAATACCGGATCCGCATCCGTTGATCCCTTACAGTGCTGGATGATAATTTCGTAGAGAAATTTGAAGGCATCGCGGGGCTGCTTCATCTGATCAAGGGCATCCACGAGGTCCTGTACCGACACCGAATCGTCGAACAGATCATGAAGCTTGGTCAGATCCGATTCCGTGCCTTCATCACAAACAGCTTCCACGCGGTGATTGCAAATGTCGTAGAGGTTGACACCCGTCCATTCCAGCCGTTCGATTAGGTTTCCTTTGTCGAGACGTGCCCCCATGAAGAAATCAGCATCCTCACGCTTCAACTCGTAGCCTAATTCAATCGGGAGAAGCATTTTGATCCCGAGACCGTCCTGCTGCAGGACTTTGTGTGTGAACAGAGGCCAAATCAAATTGCGCATTTTGCGTGAGTTCCCATTCACCATGGAAGGTTCGTCCACCCGGTCCACCAGGACCGTCATACTGACGAAACCGAGCCCTCGAATCAGTCGTTGCAGCCGACCCAGCAGTTCGTACCGGGAATCCTGGTCCCCTTTCTGGGGCATGGGAAGTGAATCAAGCTCTGATGCTTTGAAGGTTCCCAATTGCTGAAACAGCAATGGAAGGGGTTGGTCCACCACCTTGATTTCTTCGGAAATTTTCTTCCTGCGTCTGAGATTGGAAAAAAAGGAGCCAATTCCAAACCAGCCACTCAGAAACGCAACGAGGCCACCCAGAGCAATTCCGGCCAAGGTCCAGAGATCCACCATGCCACCGGAAACGGCCAACAGGCTGATCAAGGTCAACATCAGTCCCCCACCGAAGAGATACATCAATTGGATGGGAGGGAGAATCTGGTTGACCTTTGTGATCTTCGACAGCTTTCTCCACCGCTCTGACCGGGTGCTGAGAGAAGGCTGGTCATAGAGCACCGTCAAGTAGGCAAGATCCAGACGATGCTGACGAGGCATCCTGCGAAGCGTTTTCACCAGCTCCCGGGCCACTTTGGAGGAGGAGGTTCGGCTGGCGGCATCCACGATTTCGGTTACGACCATGGAAATGATCTTATCCAGATGATCCTGAAGGCGGATCTTGGTAAAACGTTCCGGATCCACCGATGCATCTTCCGCTCCAACTGTTCGGTCCACAAAGTGGTTCCAGTCATCGTACCGAACAATCCAGGTTTTGGAATCAGGATGCTCCTCGTTGAATTCTTTCAACCGCTGTTCCATCAGGAGACGGAGAGCGGTTTTTCCACTTCCTTTCTCTCCAAACACCACCGAGGCGCTGGGCCGGTCCGGTCTGCCGAAGATTTTCTCGAATTCAGGGTGGGCGATCCCGTCATTCATAATACGGTGGTAGACATCGTCATCCCGCGCCTCTTCTGCCACGAAAGGATTTTTAGAGAGACGCCAATGCCGTAAAAATGTTTCAATCTTCATACATACTCCAAAACATGCTCCTATCCTCCTGTCCGGGCAGGGTCAATTGGATAGGCTGCCCAATACTAGGATGAGAATAGGAAAACACAAAAAAGTTCGCCGAATTAGTCTACAAAATAGGTCACCGTCGCGGACCACTGGTAACGGTTCTGCCCCCCGTCCGGAGTGGAGGCCGTCACTTGTATGGTTACGGTGCTGTCAGAGCCCCCTACCACATCCACCTGGTCCGTGGACTGGTCGGATATGGTACGGGTAAGAATGGTGGATCCGTTGTACAGTACCTGTACCTGTTCCGCACCGGTATCCACGGCACTGAATTCCAAGCGGATACGCACCCGGTTAATGGTCCTGCCGCCGAGTTCACCCCCCGCCGTGATTTCAGTGACATCAGGGAGGGTGGGCGTTGCCGTTTCCACCGTATCACTCGCAGAGCGGACAATTACCTGATCTGCAGGATCCCCACTACCGCCTCCACCTCCGGAGTCCCCCCCATTGGAGCCACCGCCACCTCCACCCCCACTGTCTGCCAGGGCCACCCCCACTCCAATTGCCGCCACGGCACCTGCGCCAATGACCACGGGACGAACCCATTCCGGATTTTCCGATCGGGGTTTCACTGAGGATGCCACCACCTGAACGGAGTTCCAGTTGGTTTCGGACCATGCCCCCCGGTCATCCCGGGCCGTGATGTAATAGCGGAACGAGGTGAGACCGGTAAAATAGCCTGAACCCACCTGGACGGTATAGACTCCGGAACCGGCGGAGCGCATGGGCAACTGTACGGGTTCTGCCCCGCCACTCTGGGCGAGGAACAGTTTCACATCCTGGATGGGACGCTGACTCTTCACTTCCGCCATCACACGCAGACTCGTTCCCTGAACAACCGTACGGGGCGGATCGTGTGAAATTACAGGGCGGACAACAGGATTCTGTCCGGACACCCCCAGACAATGCAGGGCCAGGACCAGGAGAAAGATGGAGCGAATGAGATGCATGGTGGTCCCCATAACTACTTGTCGTAAAGGGGTCCAACTATTTCTTCCATGACCACCTCCGTTGTGACAAATCCCGTCACCATATCCTGATCATCCCGGACCAGAAGAACGGGTTGTCTTGAGAGCCGCAGCCGCGGCAGAAGGTCATCCGCCGGGAGCTCTTCCTCCACGTATTGGGGGGGACGGATCAGATCCGGAACCTGAAGATCCTCTTCATCGATCCGTTCAAAGAGGTCGCTGAGTTTTAGGATACCTGTGAACCGTTTTTCCGCCTGCGAATACACGGGAAAGCTCTTCACGCGTGAGCGGCGGGCCAATTCCAGGATTTCCTCCATGGGGGTGTCTGTTTTCACCAACAGCATTTGTTCACGCGGAATCATCACATCCGCCGCCCGTTTTTCCGACAACTCAAAGACACCCACCACCATGCGCCGTCTCTGCTGCCCCAGATCCGGTGTCGCACCGCTTTCATGGCTGAAGAGGAACTGAACATCATTCCGGGTCAGTTTTCCTTTTTTCTCTGCATCTTCTTCCGCATCCTCCGGGGACGGAATCACAGCCCGCACAAAGGCAATGACCGGGACACTGATTCCGCGGTACAGCCATCCGGAAAAACGGAACGGTGTGACAAACCGGGAGCACCGGATATAGGGATGGCTTTGGAACCAGGCCTTCGGCAGATATTCACCGAAGATCAGAATCAGCAGGGTCATGGCAACGGCGGAGACGATGCCCCCTACCCGCTCGGATTGGGTCAGAGCGACAAACATGCTGGTCCCGATCACCGTCAGGGCTGTGTTGCAGAGATTTGTGCCCACCAGGGTTGTCGCCAGCATGTGATCCGGGTCGTCCAACAGTTTCTCCAACTGAATGGCCCTGCGGTCTTTGCGTTTCACCAAATGCCGGATCCGTACCCGGTTTATGGAGACGATTCCCGTTTCCATTCCGGAATAAAATGCGGACCCGATAAGAAATACCGCAAACAACACCCATTCCCAGAGAACACTCATAAGTCCCCCGCCTCCGGTTCCGGCACCACTTCCAACAGAATCAGCAGAATCCGGTTTCTGCGCATCTGACGGACCATGGCTTTATATCCGGGTCCCTCAATCCGCTCGTGCACTTTGGGAACCCGTTCTAACTCCTCCATGAACCATCCGGCCAGACGGTCAGAGGCCTCCGATTCCAGCGAGAGTCCTGTGATGTGCTGAACATCGAGAAGGTGGGTTTGACCATCCAGCAGCCACGCGGAATCTGTCAGTTTTTCGCATACCAGTTGAGGATGATCATCGGTATCCATTTCCCCGGTGAGTTCATCGAGGATGTCTCCACGGGTGATCAGACCCGAGGTTCCCCCATACTCATCCACCGCTACCGCCACCCGCTGCTGTGCCGCAAGCATCTGGGTCAACAGTTTATCAAGCGAACATAGTTCCGGCACAAAAAAGGGACGTTTCGTCGCCGCTTTCACAGACCGTTCTGGATCGAGAAGATACTGTTTCACATCCAGAAGCCCGCGGATGTCGTCAAGCTGTTCCCAGTATAACACCAGGTGCCTGACTTTACACCGTTTTGCGATCTCCAGCAGATCCACATCCGGTTCCGAGAGATCAATTCCCTCCAAATCCACACGGGGCGTCATGACATCCCCGACCTGCTGCCGCTCCAGCGAGAGGATGCCCTGCACCATTTTATGTTCGTGATCATCCAGACTCCCGCTTTCCCCGCTTGCCTCCATCAGGGTATCATATTCAGCAGCGGACAGGATATGACCACTGGGAAGAAAAAACCGGGAGAACTTGTTCGTGATCCCCTCCAGCATCGCCCGGGGCCATTTCAATACCTTGACAAAGAACATCAACGGGCCCGCATACCATTTGGTAATTCGATTATGCAACAGCAGGGACAGGCGCTTCGGGCCGAATTCACCGAAGATCAGCGTGATCAGTGTCAAAATCCCCACCTGACTCCATTCATGGGTGATGTGTAATCCGCTGAGCAGGACAGACCCGAAGATCCAGAGATTGACATTGACGATGGTGTTGCCGATCAGAATGGTGGACAAAAGCCGGGTGGGCTGTTCCAGCAGATGTGTCAATCGGGCCGCCGTCACCGGGTCCTCCTCCCCCATCCGGTTTACCTCATGAAGGCTCAGCGAAAACAGTGCGGTCTCCGAACTGGAAAAAAAGGCAGACGCCAACAACAGAAACAGGAACAGAATCCCGAGAAGAACCAACCAGGCGGTCATGGATGCAGCGACATCTCCCCGCTGCGGGGGTGTCTAGGATACGGTTCAGGGTCAGGCGTGATCGTCATGGAATGCGGTGAAAAGCAGTGACGTAAAACATATGCGGAGGCAAGGGATTTTCAACCTTTGGTGGACCAAACCCGTAATCCGCTTCGGGTGAGGTGAATGGGGAGGGAATCAAAGCCCTCCTCCTTTAACGCCCGTTCCATTGCCCGTTTTTGAAACATGTCTGAACGAGTAAGGATCGCGACAGATCCCCCGTCTCCTCCGGCCCCGTTGACTTTGCATCCCAGAGCCCCATAGTCATGTGCAATTGAGATAATGCGCTCAAACTCCTCACACACCAGATCCGGATGCAGATTCCGCTGCACCTCTGTGTTTCGGGTAAAGACGCCTCCAAGATCCGTAAAGGAACCCGCAGTCAACGCAGCCTGGGCCTCCAACGCCAATTGCCGAAGTGCCTCCAATCTGGAATCCCCTGACGGATTGGGTCCGAAATCCTCAATGACTTTCCGGTGGGTTTCCGAGGAGTTATGCGGTTTGCCGATGTAGATCAGGAGGAGCCGCTGTTCCAGTTCCCAATAAATGGAATCAGGAAGTAAAAGGGGCGTCACCGTGGCCTGGGGATACTCGGTCATGTGGATGAGGTTCATCCCGCCATAGGCACTCGCGAGCTGATCCTGAATGCCGCATTCCAATCCGAGTTTATTGGTTTCCAGGCTGTGAGCCAGCGAAGCGGTTTCATGCGGAGTCAGACGTCCTTCTGTCAACGCATCCAGGGCACCAATGAGGGCGACCGAGACCGCAGCCGACGTGCCCATGGAAGCCCCCGGGGGAGCACTGGAAAAAATATTGACGTGAAAAGTCACGTCCTCCGGCCAATTCATCTCCTCGACCGCAGCCTCAATTAACGGGTGTTTTCCGTAAATGATATGGGTGGGGTCGAGAGGATACGATTCATTGAAATTCTCCGCACTGATCACAATACGGGGATCCGCTTCCTGTTTGGCATGGACATGAATCTGCACCTCCACCATGGGAGAAATGGCAATATTGAACACCCGGCCGGTTTTCGCGAACCAGGTATCCGTCCACCCCCCGACATCGCAGATGCGGGTGGGTGCCACTGCATTGATCACCTGACTCGCGTTCACCGGCGGGAATCCACAAATCGTTTCATACGTTCCATCGCTGTCTCCAGCTCTTCCATCGAGGTGGCATAACAGCATCTCAGATGCCCTTCTCCACAGGCACCGAACGCCGTGCCGGGTACAGCGGCCACCTGTTCTTCTTCGAGCAGTTGAAGGGCGAATTCTTTCGAAGTTTCTGCAAGCCCTCTGATCTCCGGGAACATGTAAAACGCACCATCCGGTTTGTTGCAGGACAGCCCCATTTCCGTAAAGGAGTGATGCAGGAAATTCCGTCGCCTCCAGTAGGATTCTTTCATCCCTGCGATGTCCTCCTCCGGGTGCTTCAGAGCTTCGTAGGCGGCCTGTTGGCTCATAACCGGAGCACACAGCATTGTGTACTGATGGATCTTCATCATCGCTTCCGTCAGTTCCGCAGGAGCACAGGCGTACCCGATTCTCCAGCCGGTCATGGCCCAGGCCTTGGAGAAGCCGTGAAGAAAGATCGTCCGGTCCCGCATGCCGGGCATCGCGGCAAGACTGACATGCTTGCGGTCATAGGTCAGCTCCGCATAAATCTCGTCGGTGATCACAATCAGGTCATGCTCGACCACGAGAGCGGCAATGTCTTTGACATCCTCTTCCCGTAATCCCCCCCCTGTGGGATTATTCGGAAAATTCAGAATCAAGGCTTTGGTTTTCTCCGTAATCAATGGACGGAGTTTATCGGCGGTTACACGGAACCCCTCCTCGGCCGTCGTTTCCAACGCACGGGGTACGGCGTGGGCCAACGAAATCAGCGGCTGGTACGACACGTAACAGGGTTCATGGTAGATGACTTCGTCTCCGGGATTGCACAGAGCACGGATGGCCAGGTCAAGGGCCTCACTGACTCCGACGGTGACCAGGATTTCGTCTTCCGGATGATAGGACACCCCAAAAAATCCCTCCACATACCGGGAGATGGATTTCCGGAGTTTGGGCATTCCAAGGTTGGACGTATATCCGGTCTGCCCCTGTTCCAATGAATAGATCGCTCCTTCGCGGACATGCCAGGGAGAGGAGAAATCCGGTTCCCCGACTCCAAGGCTGATCACCTCCTTCATTTGGGAGACGATATCAAAGAAGTCGCGGATGCCGGAACGTGGCAGATCCGTGACTGTGGACGCGAGGCGGTTACGGTGAGACAGAGAGTCGGAGTTGCTCATCTTCTAGATCCATCAGCACACCATGGTGCTTGTAGGTTTTCAATCGGAAATGGGTGGCGGTACCGGTGATCCCGGGGATACTGGCAAGTTTTTCGCTTACAAAGGAGGCAATGGTTCTGAGGTCATGCCCTTCCACAAACAGCATCAGGTCATACTGACCGGACATCAGGTACATCGAGGCCACTTCGGAATAACGGGCCAGACGACCGGCAATGCGATCAAAACCGCCTTCGCGTTCGGGTTGCACCTTGACTTCAATCACGGCTGTGACGCGGTCCTCTTCCAGCTTGTCCTCATTGATCACGGCCTGGTAGGCACGGATCACCCCGCGACTCTCCAGATCCTGGATCTGTGCCGCCACATCCTCAATCGGGAGATCGAGCTGTTTCGCCGCATCTTCAAGTGAGATACGGGCATTTTCACGTAACAAGGCGATGAGGTGTTCCATATAGACTCCGGGTCAAAGGCTGGGGAGACTAGCGGTTTGCGACAGAGGGGGCAAGCGGAAAGGAGAGAACAGATCTCCAGCAGGCCTCTCAACGGAGGGCCATCGGCTTACTGGGGGTGGACGGGTTCCGTGTGTGAGGACGCATGGAGTTTCCGTCTGGCGGCACGGCGGATCAGGATCCCTTTCTGGGGACTGAAAAGCAGCGCGAGCAGAAAAAGAAGACCCGACATGACAGACATTCCTCCCGCAACATTGGTGGCTCCAATTGAATCCAGTTCCGTGAAGGTATTCAACATGAAGGCGGGAACCACGACACTGAAGATCTGACCCGTGAGGGCCGTCAGGGCCGCAACCAGCATGGCCGCCCCGATCATCACGGTAAGCCGGTTCGTCAACAGGTATGCCGTGGCGGCCGGACCGATCATCATCGCAATCACGAGAATGCTCCCCACGCTTTCAAATGCGAGAACCGCGGTGACCGCAGTTGAAATCATCATCCCGTAATTCATCAGTTTCGGACGAAGGCCCAGTGCGTTTGCCAATCCGGGATCAAACGTTGCAATTCGCAGCTCTTTCAGAAACAGAGCCGCAAGCAGTCCATTGAGGATCAGCATCAACACCGCGTTCTTTGTGACATCCGGGATCTCGCCAAACAGTACCGCATCCACAACTGCAGTTTCGAGTATACCGAAGAGCACACAATCGGGGTCAAGGTGAACCTTGTCCACCGCGAAACGGATCAGAAGTAGCCCTGTCGCGAACATGGCCGTAAAGACAACGCCAAGCGAAGCCCCCTCCTCCACCTGACCGGTTTTGTGAACCAGTTGGGTGAGGACCCCTGTGAGGACCGCCGCGATCACTGCGCCCATCAGAACCGCCCCCACATCCCGGGAATTCGTGATCAGAAATGCAATGATCAGCCCCGGGAGCACGGAGTGAACGATGCCATGTCCAAACATGCTTTGTTTGCTCAGAAAGAGAAATACCCCCGGAATCGCACAGGCCATCGACACGAGGGCTCCGGTGATGACGATCCAGGTATCAATTGCGGTCCATTCCATGGTATCATTCAGCCTTTCACCAGAGGGTGTGGTTCCTGCGGCATCTCACGGCCTTCGACTTCGGTATCAAACAGAGTTTCAATTTCCTGCACAACATCGGGTGATGCAACCTCTTCAATCCGTTCCACATCCTGGTGAACATGAGAAGGCGCCACATCCGCGTATTGAATCAAATACAGTTCCCAGAAGCGATGCTGTCTTGCATGCTCTCGGGCTTTCAGAAACCCTTTGTTGGTGAATTTCAGAGATCCATTTTTCGAGGGCACAAGCCATCCATCTTTTACGGCTTTGCGGGTCAAGCGGTCAAACCGACTGCGGGACCAGGATCTTCGTGCAAATACACGTTCACCATCGACTGCATCCGCGACATCAAGATGTGCAGGGCAATTGAATAAAAACAACGTGCGTTCGTGATCGGACTCCAGGACATCAAATATCGTTCTCAGGAGTTGCTGCATGTTGAGACGCTGGTGGGCCTTCACTCGGCAACTCCATTTCAACACCAGCCCCCGGTACGTCCCGAAAAACAAACTGCAGACAAAAAAGCCGGTAGAGGTGATGACGATAATTGCGCCCGTGGGGAGTCGGGCATAGAGGCTGCTCAGCAATACTCCGACAAAGGAACTGAGGCCTCCGATGAGACCGGCAACCAGGATCACAACGATTAGACGTTTCGCCCAAAACCGCGCCGCAACCGCCGGTGTGATCAGCAGGGACATCATCAGCAAAAGACCTACAGCCTGCAGTCCCACCACACTGACAACGACAATCAGACTCATCAGAAGGATATCCAGAAGCATCACCGGATACCCCTGGGTTTTGGAATACCCGCTGTCAAAACAGAGCAGCGAGAACTCTTTGAAAAGCAGGAGACATAAGCACAGACTGATCATGGATACGATCTGAATCAGACTGACATCCGACATCGTCAGCGTTGCCGCATTCCCATAAATCAGATATTCGAGACCTGACGCATTCGCGGTGGGCATCTGCTGTATCACAGACAAGAGCACCACCCCACACCCATAAAAAAACGTCAGACTCAGAGCGAGGGCCGCATCATTTTTAATACGGCTTACCGCAGGCAGGTAAATCACGACCGCCATCGCCAGAAATCCGGTAAGGGTTCCCCCCACCAACAGCCAGAACAGGGAATCCCCCTTTCCGGAGATCAGTTCAAACAGGATGAACGACATCGCAAGACCGGGGAGTGTGGCATGGCTGATGGAGTCACTAAGCAGTGATCGTTTTCGCAGCAGGAGAAACGTGCCCGTCATACCCGAGACGATTCCCAGCAGGGTAAGTCCTGAGAAGACCACACGGGTATTATAATCCCGAAAGCTTAAAACCCGCTGTACCTTTTCCCAGTCAGGCCCGGCGGTAAAGCCGCCTTTCTCGGTTCCCTCCGATTTCGTTCGGGGATGAAGATGGGGCGTGGAGGCATGATCTTCATGAACATGTGAAGCAGCATGCGGATCTGAAGAGCTGTCTTCCGAACACAGACCTCCACCGTGCATCATCACCAACAGGAGGATAGAGAACAGGAAGCCTTTTTTTCCAGACATCATCTTCACCGGTACGAATCAGGAACGCCTAGTAAACTTCGAAACGAACGGGAGGGTGAACGAGAATACAAGATGCACCTCAGGTTTCAGAGGAAGCCAGGGACTGGGCCACTTTATCCAACATCGTCAGTTTCCCTCCATACGTTTTCTGCAGGTTTGCCATGTGAAACACCTCCTGAACGGGACCATGGGCGACCTGTCTAAGATTGAGAAGAAAGACGTTGTCAAAATACTCCATCACGGTGGTGAGGTCGTGATGAACACAGACAACGGTTTGGCCTTTGTCCCGAAGTTCATGCAGGATATGGATAATGGCCTTTTCCGTTGTCGCATCAATACCGGCAAACGGTTCATCCATAAAATACAGTTCCGCCTCCTGAATGAGGGCACGGGCAAGAAACACTCTCTGCTGCTGACCGCCCGACAGCTCACTGATTTGCCGGTCTGCAAAATGGGCCATGTCCATTTTTTCCAGGGCTTCCATCGCTTTCTTTCGATGAGAGCCCAGGATGGGAAGACACCAGCCTATTTTACGGTACAGCCCCATCACCACGACATCCAGGGCCGTGACGGGATAGTCCCAGTCCACACTTTCCCGTTGTGGAACATACGCGACTTTTGATCCGACTTTGTTAAGTTCCCGACCAAAAAAAAGGACCCTTCCTGATGAACGGGGAAGCAATCCCAGAATCGATTTCAACAGGGTGCTCTTCCCAGCGCCGTTCGGCCCCACAATCGCGGTCAGTGTGGCGGGCTGGACGTCGAGGTGCACATCCCACACCACAGGCTTTCTCTCGTAGGCGACGGTCAGGTCATGTACGGAGAGAGGCTGTTCCTGCGGTGAAGAGTGCAGAGTTCGAACGTCCATACAGGCACTACTGGTCTTCGAAGGTCAGTTTTCCGTTGAGTCCTCTTGCAGGTGCGTTGCCTCCAAGAGCTTTCGCAATCAGCGTCGCATTGTGATCGACCATGCCAATGTACGTTCCTTCATAGGTGCCGGGTGCCCCCATGGCATCGGAAAACAATTCACCGCCAATCACCACACTGTGTCCTTTGGCCTTACAGCCCTCCACAACGGCTCGGAGTCCTTTATCTGAGGTAATGTTCTCCACGAAAATTGCGCGGATTTTCTTTTCCACAATGAAATCCACCAAACGGTTGATATCATCCACACCCGCAGCTGATGAGGTGCTGATTCCCTGAACTGATTTCACTTCAATGTTGTAGGCCCGGGAAAAATATCCAAATGCGTCATGAGCGGTGATGAGATAGCGTTTCTCCTTCGGGATCGTGGCAATAGTTTTTTTCACGTAGGCGTCCAGCGCCTCGAGCTGTTTCACGTAGCGTTCCACATTCGCAGCGTAGAACGCCTTGTTGTCGGGATCGACCTCTCCCATGGCCTGTCCCACAAGTTGAGTGGCCTGTTTCCATGCGGACACATCATTCCATACATGAGGGTCCCAATGCCCTTCAAACTCTTCCGGCTCCATCAGGTAGCTTTCGTCGATCAGTTCGGTGACCGCATACACTTTTTTCCCTTTGCGACTCATGCGGGCGAAGGTGTCCGCCATGCGGCCCTCCAGCATGAGACCGGAATAAAAGATGACATCCGCATCCACCATTTTCACCACGTCATCCCGTGTGGGTTTATACAGGTGAGGGTCAACGCCACTCCCCATAAGACCGACAACGTCGCATTTTTCTCCGACGACTTCCTGAACGATATCCGTGACCATCCCGCAGGTGGTCACCACCTTTAATGTTTCAGCCTCTACGAGCTGAAAACCGGTGATTATGAAGACAAGACAAGCAATTGTTTTAGTTATCATACTCATGATGCAGTTGTCTTATCCACACAGGGTAGAAAGCAAGTGCAAATTCGGATATTTGATGGGAAAAGCAGCAAAAAATCCAAACCCATTTTCGGGTCCTATCCGAAAGCGGACCGTCGATTGGAATTGCCCTGAAACCAGAGGCACTGCGGGGGTTAGTGATGGCGTTCGCCCTGCCGATGCCTCAATCGGTCTACCAGTACGGCAATGGCAATGATGCACCCCGTCACAACGGTCTGCAGCCAGTTTTCCCAGCGCATTTGGCTGCAGCCCACAAACAGCACCCCAATAATCAGAGCTCCGATCAACGTCCCAGCAATGGTGCCCTCTCCTCCACGTAGACTTCCGCCTCCAATCACCACAGCGGCAATGACCCGGAGTTCGTATCCCTGAGCCGTGGTGGGTGCTCCCATGTTCAAATACGAAAATTGGAGCATGCCGGCCAGCCCGGCAAACAAACCTGCGAGCAGATATACCCAGCACTTCACACGTTTCACCGGCACCCCGCACAGCCGGGCGGTTTCTTCATTTGATCCTACAGCGACCATATGCCGTCCCAACCTGGAATATCGGAGCAAAAGCATCACGGCTACGGCACAGAACAGTGTCAGCCATACCGCAGGCGGCATCAGCATCCAGGATCGATCCGCATTCCCGGCCACAGGGTCCATCATGCCGTTAATCCATGTTCTGGAGGTGTAGATGTTCGATTCCCGGGCAAGTCCACTCGCAGCCCCGCGGAAAATCTGCATGGTCGACAAGGTCACCACAAAGGGAACCATCCCCAGTCGGGTGACCATCACCCCATTCACACCGCCGCAAACGGTCGCAACCACCACGCCCATCAGCACTGCGAAAACCGGAAGCAGGAGACCCGGAGATTCGACGTCCTCCAATACCTTGCCAATGACCACCACGGTCAGAGCAATCACAGAACCGACGGACAAATCAATCCCTGCAGATACGATGACCAGGGTTGCGCCAATCGCGGCGAGGGCCACCACACTGGACTGCACCAGAATGCTCTCCACATTCCCGATTCGTGCAAAACGTCCTTCCGGAACCAGAATGGCGAAGAAGAGAAAGATCCCGACCAACACCAGAAGGCGTCCGAGATCCCCTTTCAGAAGAGTGAGTATCTTTTGATTCATTCCACAGCTTCCTTCATGAGGGTGTGCTCCGTCCAGTCAGACCTTGGACGGATGGACCGCAGTTGTCCCCGGTTCATCACCGCGATGCGGTCACAGATTCCCAGGAGTTCCGGCAGATAACTGCTGACCACGATCACCGCGCAGGGGGGGCGGCCTGGCTTCCCTTCGGTCCATTGATTTAATACCTGATAAATTCGGGATTTTGCCCCGACGTCCACCCCGCGGGTGGGTTCGTCCAACAGCCACACATCCGCATCATGATGCAGCAGCCTCGCCAGGGCCACTTTCTGCTGATTGCCCCCGGAAAGAGATTCCACCCGGGACGAGACATGTGCACATTTGATGGAGAGAGGATCGACCCACAGCTTGGCCAGCGCATCCCGGGTTGAAGGCTTGGACCAGCACGGAAGCTTGGAAAGGGTGATGTTCTCCGTGATGGTTCGTGTCAACGCCAACCCCTCCCGTTTCCGATCCTCGCTCAAAAACCCCATTCCACGCGACCAGCTTTCTGCCGGTGTGTCCAACCCTGAGACTCCTTTCACCGTCACGTCCCCATCCAGAACGGGACGGAGAGCAAACAAGGATTGCAGGAACTCCGTTCGTCCGGACCCGATCAATCCGGCAATCCCCAGAACTTCCCCCCGCTTCAGTTCAATGGACGTTTCCGGACCCGTCCAGGTCAGCACAGTTTCACCCACGCTTCGGTTGGACGCAGGGTAGAGTTCCCCCACATCCCGTCCCACCATCGCATCAATCATGCGTTCACGGGTCCACGCTGACATAGGGGCCGATTTCACCACTCTGCCATCGCAAATGACGGTGCAATCATCGGCGATCTCCTCCACTTCTTCCAGAAAATGACTGATGTAGACGATCCCAATCCCCGCGGAACGCCATTCGCGTATTCGTTCAAACAGGAGATCCACATCTGTTTTGGTCAGACTGCTGGTCGGTTCATCCAGCACCAGTACCCTGCAGCCCGAGGCCAGAGCCCTCGCCACCTCCACCTGCTGACACTGAGCCATAGACAGATCGCGAATAAGGGTTTCCGGAGACACGCCGTTCAACCCGGCCCGTTCCATTACCGCAACCGCTTTCCGGCGCATCTCCTTCAGCTTCAGCCAGCCACGGGTACCCGTTTCCACTCCAAGAAAAATATTCTCCGTAATGGTTAAATGAGGGGCAAGACTCAGCTCCTGGTAAATCATGGAGATCCCGGAGGCTCGGGCGTGGAGAGGATTCCTTGGATGATATGGCTCACCTTCCAGACGCATGGAACCGGCATCCGCGACGTGCGCTCCAGAGAGAACTTTCATCAACGTGCTCTTCCCGGCACCATTTTCTCCCACCAATGCATGAACCGTTCCTGCCCGGACCGATAAGGAAATCCCGTCCAGTGCCCGGGTGGCACCGAAGGATTTTTCAACCTGATTCATTTCCAGAAGCACGGACATTCCACGCGTATATGGAAGGACGGGTGAATATCGAGAGCAAATCAGGGAAGTTCCGGTTCGGACTTCCCCCTGTTGACAAAAGAGGCTAGAAGGATCCTATGTCACGTCTGCTGGCTTTTTTTCGTTTGGCCCGGCCCCATCAACACATCAAGAATGTGTTTATCATTCTGCCCCTCTTCTTTGCAGGCGGTATTAAAGATCCCCAACTCCTGATCCCATGCCTCGTGGCCTTTGTGACCTTTTCCCTCACGGCCAGCGGGATCTACGTGCTGAATGACTTACTGGATGCCCAGGAAGACCGACTGCATCCCGAGAAACAGACCCGACCGATCGCCTCCAGGTTGATCAAAGAATCGGAAGCCAAATTGATGTCGTTCGTTCTGATCTTTCTCGGCCTGACCCTCGGGTGCGTTCAGCCCGGATTTTCCTTACTGCTTCTCTACGTGTTCCTGAATGTCCTTTACAGCTTCAAACTGAAAGAGATCGCGTTGCTGGACGTCACCGTCATCGCGGTGGGCTTTGTGATCCGGCTGCTGGTGGGGTCGATGGTCACCGAGGTGTACCTGTCCCATTGGATCGTGGTCATGACCTTCCTCCTGGCGCTTTTTCTTGCACTCGCGAAACGCCGGGACGATTTGATGATTCATGCCAGAACCGGTCATACGGTGAGAATTGCGGCCAAGGGGTACAACCTGGAGATGCTGAACAGTGCAATTACGCTGCTCGGGGCCTCTGTGATCATGGTGTATCTTCAGTACACCACCGACCCTGAGGTGATCAGCAGACTCCATACCGAGCACTTGTACGTCACCACGATTTTCGTCATCCTCGGGATCCTCCGGTATCTTCAGATCACCTTCGTTGCAGAGAAAAGCGGCTCCCCCACACAGGTACTGCTCCGGGATCGATTCACACAGATCAATTTGTTGATCTGGTTGTTCACCTATGGCTGGATTCTCTACCTTTCATGAATGGAGACGGAACATCCTGGGGTGGGCTGCCAGCCGTGTCACAAACGCTGTACCCGGTTCGAAACCGCACACATCCCCTCCCCCCTGTTGACACTCACATGCTGCCGTATGGATTGGGCCGCAGTTATGGGGACAGTTGCCTGAACCATATGGGAACGCTGCTCACCACGGATCAACTGGACCGTTGGATCTCGTTCGACCCCGCATCCGGGGTGTTGCACTGTGAAGCCGGGGTCTCCCTTGCACAGATTCTGGAGCTTGTTGTTCCCAAAGGCTGGTTTCTCCCGGTTACGCCGGGAACGCGACATGTCACCCTGGGAGGGGCCATCGCAAATGATGTCCATGGAAAGAATCATCATCGCGCAGGTACCTTTGGCCGGTATGTCCGGGAAATAGAGCTACTTCGATCAGACGGCTCCCGGACGCAATGTTCCAGAACCCGGAATGCCCGCTGGCTCCGCGCCACGATCGGGGGGCTGGGGCTGACAGGACTGATCACCACGGTCAAACTTCAATTGCGGCCCATTGTGTCCCGCAACATGGAGGTCGAAGAAATCAAGATGACGGGGCTGAAACAGTTCTTTGACCTGGCAGATGCATCCGACCCTACGCATGAATACACGGTTGCATGGGTCGACTGCCTTGCGACCGGGGCCCAACTGGGCCGGGGAATCTTTTTCCGGGCCAATCACTCCGAAACCCCCTCCTCCCTGAACTCTGACCGTACACGTTCGTTCTCAGTCCCGATGCGTGCCCCCAACTGGCTCCTGAATCCAATCAGCATCCAGGGATTCAATGCCCTGTACAGAAACAAACTCCGTACGGACTGCCACCTGGCCACCCAGGACTACCGCCCGTTTTTCTATCCACTGGACCGGGTGGAGAACTGGAATCGTCTCTATGGCAAACGGGGCTTTTATCAGCACCAATGCGTCGTGCCGCGTGACGGGCATGAAGGGGCCATCCAGGAGCTTCTCGAACGGATTGGGCGAAGCGGTCAGGCCTCCTTCCTGGCGGTGTTGAAACTTTTCGGCGATCATCCACCGGAAGGGCTTCTCAGTTTTCCCCGACCGGGAGTGACATTGGCCCTCGACTTTCCGAACCGGGGGGAGTCCACCCTGAAGCTCTTCCGGGAACTCGACGATGTGGTGATGCAGGCAGGCGGTGCCCTTTATCCGGCAAAAGATGCGCGGATGTCCTCAGACCACTTTCGACAGTTCACCCCTGCCCTTGACACCTTCCTCCCTTATGTAGACCCTGCCTTCAGCAGCAGTTTCCATCGCAGAGTCCTTACCCCATCATGAGAACCACACTATTGATCGGTGCCACTTCCGCCATGGCGGAACAGGCGGCACGACACTTTGCCCCTGAGGGTGACCGGCTGCTCCTCGCAGCCCGTGACACGGAACGAGCCGCACAGCTCGCGGACGACCTTCGTGTCCGGGGAGCGGAATCTGTGACATGCTTTACCACGTTTGATGCCTCCAACTCCGATTCCGTACAACGTCTCACCAAACGGATTCAGGAAGTGGAGGGTACGCTTGACTATGTGTTGATTGCCCATGGTCACTTGCCCGATCAGGAAGAATGCGAAGAGAAGCCCTGGGTCGCACTTCGAGAACTTCAGATCAACTTTCTCAGTACGGTTCAACTGTGCACCCTGATTGCAAACCGATTGGAAAAACAGGGTCATGGAACCCTGGCCGTGCTCAGTTCCGTAGCAGGCCTCCGGGGGCGTCAGAGCAACTATATCTACGGCAGTGCAAAAGGCGGCATGAACACCTTCCTTCAGGGACTCCGAAACCGGATGGCATTCAAGGGGGTTCGGGTGGTCACGCTGCTTCCAGGGTTTGTTGATACCCCTATGACTTCGGGCATGGAAAAGGGCCCCCTGTTCATCTCTGCCGACAAAGCAGGGAGGCTCATCCATACCGCCATGACAAAAAAAACGTCAGATATTGTCTACATCCCCGGGTTTTGGCGTTGGATTCTGTTGATGATCCGGATGATTCCGGAGCCGATCTTTAAACGACTACGCCTCTAACTGTTATGAGACTAATACTGAGTATTTTCATTGCCGCGGTCCTTCTGCCAGCCTCCCTCTTTGCTAAGGAGCCCCTGGAAATCAGGCAATACACCCTCATGGAACTGCTCTGGCTTGAGCCATCCCTGAAAACCTGGAAGGAGTCATGGCGATTTAAAAATGAGGAAGGGAAAACGATCTCCCAGTCGGACCCTTTTGAGGAACCCCACGGGAATCAGAAGGATGAAAACGGGAAGACCCCATGGGAGGTCAAACAGGACTACATTGAGGCAATTCAACATCCGCAAAAACTGAAACACTATCTCATGCGGCACACCCAGATTCGGTTTCCGGAGGGCAGTTGGGTGTCCTATGACGTGGAAAAAAACTCTCTGATGATGAACAATCTCCCTGTTCATCACCAAACGCTGCATACCGCACTGATGGCAAGCGGCCATATTGCGGTACAAGTCCAAATCACCTTCCGGGTCGTCGTCATGCCCAGTGCGGAAATCGACACCCTGGACCGGGCTCACCCTGCAGGAATCCCGGATGCAAAACTGGTGGAGTTATGGACCGCGGGAAAAGGGAAAACCATCATCAGTCAAAGCGTGAAAACCATTAATGGAGTCAATGCGATTATCGAGTGTGTCGATGACATCAGCTACCCGACTGAAATGGACAGTTCCAAACAACAGGCCTCCGGAGAGACGAACCCAATCGTGTACGGAGGAGTGGAAACCCGGCCAATCGGGGCAATTTTTAATGTGACACCCACTGTGAATCCCAGACAGGACATCATCAACCTTATCATTCTGCCAGAGGTGGCAGACCTCAAAAAAATCGACGCGAATGTCCCCAAACATGTGGAACCCATCTCCCCAACCTTCACCAGTCTGAATCTCACCACCTCTTCTCAGATAAAAAACGGATCCACTCACATCATCGGACGCTCCACATCCCGCGATCCTGAACAGCATGTCATCATCATGGTAAGTGCGTCTTTGGTGGATACGGCAAATGTCCCCACACAGCAAAACCAGGACACACAACCTGCCCCTGAGAAACCCTTCACGTCTGACGCTCACCCGTGAACCCGCTTCAAGATCGACTCATCACGCTGGGAGAATCCGTGGTCTCGAGGCTGCGTCATGCAGGACATACGGCCTATTTTGCCGGAGGCTGTGTCAGGGATATGCTGCTGCAGCGTCCGTTTAAAGACATTGATATCGCATCCGACGCCTCTCCGGATGAAGTTGAGGCTCTTTTTGAACACACCCATGCCATCGGAAAAGCGTTTGGCGTGATTCAGGTACTTCTCGAGGGGGAGGCCTTTGAAGTGGCCACCTTCCGTCAGGATCTCGAGTACACAGACGGCAGACGTCCTGCGGGAATCAAACCCAGCAGCCCGGAGGAGGATGCGTTGCGACGGGATTTCACAGTCAACGGATTGTTTTGGGATCCCGAGCATGCTGAGGTCTTGGATTATGTGCAGGGTCAGGAGGATCTGAGAAACCGGGTCATCCGGGCCATCGGCGATCCGGACCTCCGATTCGCCGAAGATCATTTACGGGTATTGCGGGCGGTCCGCTTTACCTCCGTGCTTGGGTTTGATCTGGACCCCGACACGCTTGCGTCGATTCAACGGAATGTGCATCTGCTGCAGAAAGTGAGTCCGGAACGGATTTATGTGGAACTGATCCGTCTGCTCACAGAGTCCCGTCATCCCGGTGCGGCCCTCAACCTGCTTGCGGATACCGGTATCCTCGGGCAGATTCTCCCCGAAGCCTTACGCATGAAAGGATGCGAGCAACCGCCTGATTATCATCCGGAAGGAGATGTCTGGACCCATACCTGCCTGATGCTGGATGGCATGGAGTCCCCTTCCCCTGCCCTTGCGTTGGCCGTGCTGCTGCATGATATCGCCAAACCGGAGACCCGAACGGTGGAGGAAGGCCGAATTCGTTTTCAGGGGCATGCGCAAGTGGGTGCGGCCGTTGCGGATCAATGGCTGAGGAAAATGAGGGTTTCCAATGCCTTGCGGAAAACGGTGGTCGGCATGGTCGACCGGCAT
Source organism: Verrucomicrobia bacterium UBA6053 (assembly GCA_002429065.1). GTDB lineage: Bacteria > Verrucomicrobiota > Kiritimatiellia > SS1-B-03-39 > UBA6053 > UBA6053. The sequence continues at coordinate 145,237 of DIYN01000037.1, forward strand.
ATGAACTTCATGAATGTCCCGCACATGAAAACGTCCCGTCTGAAAAAAATGGTCGCACATGCGGATTTTGCAGAGGAACTCAGGCTGCACCGGTTGGACTGCCGATACAGCAACGGCATTACAGAGTCTGCTGAAATTCTGGAAAAGGTGTACGCGGACTTCCTGCAGGAAGAGGCCCTTCCCTCCCCATGGATCAGTGGAAAGGATCTATTGGATCTCGGACTCCCGGCGGGACCCGAGGTTGGAACCTGGAAGAACAGAGCCTATGAGCAACAGTTGGAGGGACATCACCCTGACAGGGCGTCACTCCTCCGTTGGGTCCGGCTGCATCTCAACCGTTCCGGTGGGGACGGGAACTAAGTCCACTGTGCGAAGGGTCAGCGTTCCGGATCCCCCATAATACACTCTGGGTTCAACCCGGGTGATTTCATCCAGTCGGAACCGCAGAACCGTCTCCTCCAATCCGGTCGTCAGCACTTTGGAGACCAGGGTGCGGCTGCCTAATTCAGACATCACCTCAATCCGGACCGGACGGTCTTCATCCCCCCCGGACCATCGCAGGTCAAACCGGCACTCGACCTCCCCGGCAGGCAGAATCGGATACCACCCGTAAAAGATCAGTCCCTCCGTATGTTCCTCGGATTCGGCCACCCGGCTGCCGTCCTCGAGGTTTCGTCCTGTCGATCTGGCATGGTGACTGTTGCTGGCCTGTCGCAGGACCCCTTCAAAATTCTCGCGGAACGGGACAATTCTGGAAACAGGTTCATGCACAAAGCGATAGGCATTGCGCTCAGGAAACGCGGCGGCGAGGCCGGGGATATTCTCTTCCTGAACCTGCATGCGCAAAAGCGGTGTTTGAAAGCCATAAGGGTTCAAGGCCAGACTGCGGTACAAGTCCGCATGGTCCCGAATATCAGGGTCCAGAAACAGGATGGCAGGCAGGTTGATCTCATCCGATAACACCTGCAAAGACCTTACGGGCTCCAATTGATTGCGGATCCGGGTGAACTGCTGCTCCACAAACGGAAATCCGGTTACCGAGAGCAGGGCCAGTCCCAGCCCAAAGATGACCAGACGCTGGCTTCGTTTTGCAGACATCCGCCGCCAAATACGGGAAAGCCCCAACGCACCCCCGAGTATCAGGACGGGCAGAAGTTCTGCGTAGTGAAGCGGACCCACGGCGGAAATACCGGGTTCCCAGTATCCAACATGTCCCAGCCACACCACCCCCACGACGCACAACAGCAGACCACTCCACCTGCGGTTCCAGCCGTGGGCCCAGAGTCCCAGCCAGAACAGGAGAAAACCCGGAAACCCGCCCAACATCCAGCGGTCCAGATGCGCAATCTGTTGACCTAAATGCCCCAGACCTCTCTGGATGGTGTGCTCAACGGGTTCAATCTCCCCCCCCTGGGTTCTGCGGGTCCCGAATCCCCATTCCTCACTTTTTTCATACACTTCATCCGGACTTACCGTTGAATGACCGGTCATGCTGTCATTATAGGCCCGCACCGAAAGAATCCCCAGGCTCCCTGCGAGCAGGATGAGCAAAAATCCTCTCCATTGATACCCGCTGCCTGGGTTCCGTGTAAGGCTCATCAGACTGTCCAGAAAGAACGGAATGCCAAAGCAGACCGCGAACCCCGGAGAGATCATATACAAAAGAGCCCATAACAACCCCGCCACCGCCATGGGGACATTTTCTTTTTCCTGTCGGCCTTTCGTATAGGCCCACAATATCATGGAGACCAGTGCCATGCCCAGAGCGTCAGGAAGAACGGTACCGCTTAAAAACCAGAAAAACGGGCTGATCAGGATTAATCCCGGCAACATCAGCCGGGGGATGCGCAACCGCAATCCAAGCGCATACATGCTGAGCACCACGACCACAGCCGCCAAGGCCTGGGAAATGTGGAGAGTACCGAACGCAAGGGCCGGCACCCGGAGAAGAGCACCACCAGGCGGAAACCGAGAAAACCACCCCAGAGTGGAATCCGTGACGATCGTGGGATAGATCAGGACATCGGCGGCATCCCCCGGATCACGCATCAGGCGGCCTTCGAGAAACACCTCTGCCTGAAACCAGTCGCTCCCCTCACGGTCATCGATCAATCCCCCCTCAAACACATGCTGCCGCACAAGCACACTGCCCCAAAACGCGACCAGCGCGAGAAGGAATCCCTCCAGCAACACCAGCCGTTGAGAGGAAAGCTGTGACAGGGGGGTTCGCATACGGGCAGGGACCTACGTGGACCGGCGGAAAAAGCAAGCCGGCCGGGTGAGAATTCATGTCCTCAAGGGGCAATCCCTTTCAAGGAGGCCAGACCTTTCTCCATCCGCTCGCAAACGGTTTCGATAACCTTGACCCTCGCCCAGTATTTGGAGTTTCCCTCCACCAGAATCCAGGGGGCATCCGGGGTGTCGGTCAAGGACACCATGTCGTCAACCGCCACATCATAGAGGTCCCATTTATCCCGGTTGCGCCAGTCTTCCTCGGTAATTTTCCATTTCTTGTAGGGAGTGTCCTGACGGGCTTCAAACCTTGCCAATTGCATGTCCTTGTCAATCTGGATCCAGAATTTGCACACCACAGAGCGGTTCTCCAGCAAACGCTGTTCAAAATGATTGATTTCCTGAAAGGCCCGTTGCCAGGCGGCGTCCTCCGCGAAGCCCTCCACCCGTTCCACCAGCACCCGGCCATACCAGGAACGGTCAAAAATCGTAACCCGGCCCTGTTTGGGGAGATGACGCCAAAACCGCCATAAATAATGATGTGCCAGCTCCTCCTGAGTCGGGGCGGCAATAGGAATCACCTGATACTCCTGGGCATCCAGTCCTTTGATCAGACGTCGGATCGCCCCCCCCTTTCCTGCGGCATCCTGCCCTTCAAACACCAACACGGTGGACATCCCCTCCTCTTTTGCCAAATGCTGAAGTTGATAGAGTTTCCGTTGCGCTTTTTTCAGACGTTCTTTGTACTCTTCCCGCTCCAAACTCAGCGATAAGTTCATGCCCGTTAAACTCCCCCGTTGCGGAAGATGGGTCTTGTCCCACGCTTTCTGAGACAGGGCTCCCGCTTTGTCCTCCGCGTCAATCCGTTTACGCAGCGCCTCTTTTAATGCGGTAAAAACCGCCATCTGACGTGAGGTTTCATACCGACCATCCACCAGAAGCCATGGCGTTGCTGCTTTGTGGGAAGACGCCACAATTTCACCGGAAAACCGCATAAACCGTTCATAAAGCCCCCAGTTCTCCCACGCCCCAGGTTTCAGTTGCCATTCCGTTTCCGGATGGGACGCCAGATCCTCCAGCCGTTTCCGTTGCTGTTTTCGATCCAGATGCATCCAGACCTTCACCAGCAAGGCGCCATTATCGGTCAGGGTACGTTCAAATTCATTGATCACCTTCAGGCGCTCCAGAAACTCCTCTTCGGACGTCACCCGGTGCACACGGTCCACCAGTGGTTTTGAATACCATGCGCTCAAATACAGCCCAATTTGGCCATTGGCAGGAAGATCACGCCAGTATCTCCATTCGGGAGGCCTTTGACGTTCCACCGCATCAGGAGCTTCATACGCGTGGGTAACCACTCCCCGGGGATCCAGCCAATCATGAAGGCAATTGACCATTTCATGTTTTCCGGCCCCGTCCACCCCGGCAAACACCATGATTACCGGAAAGTTCTCCGACCTCAACCGCTGCTGAAGCTCCACCAGTTCCATACGCAATTCGGGCTCCTGCAACTTAAAGTCCTGCTTGGACAGTTTTTCACAGGCCAGACAGTCGGACAGAAAAGACGTAGTGCTCATACGACAGGCATACCGCAGCCAGGTCAGAACTGGCAATCCTTTCTGGAGAATCATCTATGCCAAACCAAAGACATCCCCCGGTAAAAACCGAAGTTGTCTCGTATCAGACGAGACAAAGTCAGTCCCCTTTATCAAGAGTGAACGTTTAACATTGTCTGGGCCTTTCTGAGGATGTTGATCCCATCTGCCGACGGTTTCAACCGACAGTACTTACCTCGCAGAGTTTGCCGTATTGGAGCAAGACCTCTCCCGGGAGGAAAGAACTGAGGGGATCATCCTCACCCCATGGGGTCTTGCGAAGAGGATCAGTGTGAACCTTACAAAACCTGAGCAGTATCACCTGGCCCTCTACTGAGGATGTTCAACCACAATACTTCTCTTAGTTACCACATCCACAAGACGAATATGATACTGGTACGCATTATCGTTCTTATACCAATCCGGCTGGGTTGGCCATTCCAGGCGAATCACTGAACGCCCGACCCCATCAGACACATTCAGCACTGATTGCCCCTTATAATGCAACTGCCAGGTGCCCTCGGGAAGTGGGGCCGAAAGCTCGAGACTCAGATGGCTGTCCGGATTCACGGTCCGGATAGCATCAATCTTCACATCCAGGAGGGCCCTGTCAGGAGTGGGGAGAACGCCATCCTGCTTCAGGTAGACCAATGATGTCGGCAGAACCATCTCCCAACTATCATCGATGCATGGATAACCACTATTGATGGAACAAGCAGGCATGTTGGCAGCGGTACGGTCTTCCTGCTCACTGCGAAGCTCTTCGATGATGGACACATACAATGGGTCATTTATCGTGGGCACATCACCAGCGTTCCACAGTTCATTTGTATGCAGGTAATGCAGAATCGCCTTGTCGTAAGACGGGTTCACAGGCACGACCACCCGGGCCGAACCCGCCCGAAGAAAATCGTTAAATTTGCTGTCCGGGTCATCGAAACTGAAGGTCTCTTCCCAGTTCTGCTTGCGTCCCCAGAAATAAGGATAGAACCGATATGTCATGTTCTCCCACTCGAACGCCTGCTCAAAGAACTGAATGATCTTCCCTTCGATGAGAGCCTCCTCCCTGTTGAAATCAGGATATCCATAGTCTCCTCCCTCATACGCGGCATTGAATACCTCATTCATGCGCCATGTCCCCGTGACCTTCAATCTTGCATAGTTATCGGTCAAAAGGTCCAGCGAATGCTTCTTCAACTCCTCACGTTCTATTTGACGGTTTGTCAGTGGGTTGCGACCGGATATTTCGATACCAGCCGAAATGCGTGCGGCAGCAAGAGCCTCGTTATACTCCATCAGCTTGTTCTGATAGGCATCCATAATCCCGTTAAAGGTCTTCAGTTGCCACTTCTCGATGTGTTCGGGAGTAACATTGCAGGTAATTGCCACACTCACATTGTATGCCTTCCCTGAACCGCTTACCGAGATGGGCACCGTTCCACTAAGACCCGAAACATCAAATGAATCCGAACTTCTCCCTGCCATCAGAAGCGACAAGAAGTAATTGGTGTTTAAATTACCTACGATATGGTATGCATACACATATCCCCAGGCTTCGTATCCTTCCGGGACCTGCAAGGCAGTTTCCTTGGCGGCAAAGGCTTTATTGTTGCCTTCCGGGGCAGGCGCATTTGCCAATGCTTCACTCACCTTCACTCTAGTATCCGGATACGCATCGATGTCTTGCGCATTGTATCTTGCCACGAAATCCAAATAATTATATCGGGTCAGGTCACTCGGCTTGAGGTTTCGCCCGTAGATCGTTGGGGCCGAAGGCGGCTCGATATCCAGATCCGGGATCACCTGTTTGGTATTCACATGTTTAAAGAACGCAGCGGGTTCCGGCACGATAAACTCAAACATCAGGCGCTTCCCGTAATTCAGATTCTGTACCCGGTACCGCTTGTTTAGCCATTGGTAAATCCCTGTGATATGTCCGTCCCCCTGAGAGTTATCCAACCCATGCGTATTTTCCTCCATGAAACGTTCAAGAGCACGACGGGTTCGTTGCTGCTTGGAACGGTTCACCACCAGTTCACGCGAACGCTCTGTCACCTCTTTTGCATAGTTGCTTGCCGCTTTTCTGGAATCCGATGACGAGCGGGTCAACGCAAAGCCGCCATGGGCAGAGGCGGATACCACCCCGTAGCTGGCAGAAACAGAGAACCCCGCATTCAACGACACCGTGCTGGATATCACCCGTTCGGCTTCACGCTGCATTTCAAAACGTTCCGTACTCTGTAGGTTTTTCTCACTCTCCTCTGTATTTTCTGTCTCCTCTAAAAAGGTTTCCTCCGTCTCACGCTCACGGCGATGTACCCTGCTCTTCTCCTCCGACTTTAATACATTCTCTATATGGGCGATCTCTCCCTCTTCATACCCAAGCAATTCCTGCTCAACCACAAACAAGTCGCCAATTCCCAGCGGTCGGATTCCACGCGCAGTTGGACTCCCCTCTGCGGGGCCGCTTGACAGATCCAATTCACGGTACGGTACGTGAACAAACGGAACCGCGTACGCCTCCATGATCTCTGCCATTTCAGGGTACATGGAAATATCCTGTAACGCAGACGGAGACACACCCTGCATAAATATACGCACCTTCTGCTCCAAATCGCCTTCCAGTTCATTCTTCAGCTCAGAGGACATCTTGCCCTTGGCTCCTTTGATCTTGCTGACGAGTTCCTTCGTCTGAGGTTGCAACCTTGACTCCGCATGCGCCAGGAACGGCTCCAGGTTGTCAACCGAGCGAAAGGTGAAGGACACCTCTTCCAATTCAGACCCCAGTACTTTTTCAAGTTCCTCATTTCTGGCCAATTCCACAAGCCGAAGACGCTGGGGTTCCGTCAGCCCAAATTCATGAAATTCGGTTGGAACATCGGTGATCCTCGCCGTGACATCGGAAATGACCGGCTCCCTGTGCGTTTGGCTTGCCGCGACTTCCGCCGCATCCAGGTCCTTCACCGCCGCTTTGACCACGTTCAGCTGTTTCGTCAGGTCACGCAAGGTTGCCAGGGCCCGTTCCGATTCCTTGGAGAGAGTACGTTCTTCAGGTACGTTGTGTCCTTGCCCTTCCGAAATAAGCGTCTTTGGCACGAGAATTGGAGCCGAAAGCGATTTCTCTCCATTCAACGGCTCACTGAGTTCCATTTGATCTGCCAGGTCACTCAAATTCAAGATACGCAGGGCAAAAAACACAGATGCTTCATCCAGGCCATTGCCTTCATTCAGAATCGACAGGGCATAGGCCGTTCCCCACAGCCGGCTGCGAAGTTCCGGATCTTTCGGATCGGGATGGAGAGGCAAGGCCTTCTTGATCTCCTCGATCGTCTTCGCCTGTTGAAGAGCCTCCTGAGCCTGTTCCCATTCACTGACCCCCGGCATGTAGGCGTCGGAAGACAGGAATTTCTTTGCAAGATGCTTCCCTTTTTCATGACGTTCCGCTTCCGCAATTTCTTCGAATTGCTTATGAAACGGAACTTGGTCCTTGGTGGGGTGCAAAACAAAAACAGAGCTTACCCGTTTGGGGGTCGTTTTGGTCACCCCGCGCAGGTTTACAAATTTAAAGATCGGTTCCGTTGCCATCATGTTATGCTCACGTATTGGTTAGGTGTCAGAGGTATTTGAGATAGTTCTTTCCCTCGGGATCGGTGTCCAAGGAAAAGTAGTTTTTATAAAATTTCAGCAGGTTTCTCGTATGCCGACTGCCGGTAGAAACTTGAACTCGGGGAGTGAAACTCGAACCCGTCCCCGGTGCGGCCCCATACGTGGGCCGACCCGTTGCTTTTGCCATTGCCTGGGTATAACTGGAATCAAGAAAGTCCTGGTAAATCTCCTTAATTTCCTTGAACGTTTTTGTGACAAACTTGACTTTTTTCTGGGGAACCACATACCCGTCTTCATCATAATCGGTTTGCCATTTTTTCAGCTCGCTAGACGAAAACCACAACGTAATCTTTTCGGCATCTGACATCCCGGATAGTTTAAAATTTTTTGCTGCGGTTAACTTGATGATAAGCTGAAAGGGAAGGTCGGACGCAAAACACCCCCAGTTCCAACAAATTCCCGTGGGACTGAACGCCTTTTTAAAATCGGCAAGATTGATCACCGACCCCGACGTAAAATCGGAGGGTCTACCATCGTGATCACGCGGGTCCCTCACTGTCACACGCTTGGCTGCGTCCAGGTCCGAACACATCCCGGTTGCCGGATTGTAACGCAGCCACTCATCACTGTTCATCAACACCGGTCCCTCAATGTAGGCATGAGAAAAAATACTAAACTCCTCAAGTTTCCCCGCCATAACAGGGTCTCTACCGGCCGCCTCAATTTCACGGTACACATCCAGGATGCTGTAATAGGACTTCCCCTTCAGAACATAAAATCTTCGGATTTTTTGCGCCTTGCAGGTCGGGTAATTTTTGCTGTACGAGACCGCATCCTTCATTGAATAGGTCTTGGGCTTCGACAGCGTCCTCACAGAACGAACAAGCCTGCTTTCGTACACAATCTTATTTCCCGTAAGGAAATCAAAAATCACAAACGTCGCTTCTTCCTTTCCCTTTTGTTTCTTATGCAGAAACGTCACTCGGTCCCTGGCATACTTCAGGAGCTTGGTTCCATACTTTCCGCTGGAACTTGGGTAATCGATCCCTGCCACAATACAATAGTACTTCATCTGCTGGTTTCCGCCCATTTTGAGTAGACAGGCGACAACCCCATCAGAAATGACAAAGACGCCAAACCAACGAAGCACGCGATTTCCCCCATCACCGAACTCTCTGATTCCGTGTATTCATGCTGAAAGGATACCGGCCACCCATACCCTTAAGCCCTACGGTGTAAAAACCAGAACCCGGGCAGTTCCAGATTCCAATCAGATTCTTGAGTTTCGATTTTTGCACTCGTACAAATCGAAACCAACAACGTGATCAAACCAGCAATATATTGCTTCATTCCTCCCTCCAAAAAGTAAATTGCTTAAAATGATAAAGTCACACAACAAAACATAATCAAGAAGAATCTGAAACAGAAAGAAGTACATCTGAATCATCGAGATGAAAAGCGACAACCAGACCTACCCTGCCCTGTTAACTCATTTTTTGCGCGGTTTCAAAAATAGTACATTACACCCCAAAAAAAGATACAGTAAAACTCTATATTTGATCTGTCCGTTTGACGGGACTCTTACAGCTGGATCAGGAACTTTTGGCGGTGGTCTGCTATAAAAAAGGGGCCTTGAGGCTTCAGCGGATTCTCTCGGAGTTGCTCCGTCCTTGATCGTTTTAACGTTCTGCCCCTTAGCTGCCGTTCCGTTCGCCGTAGCCATGCCCTGCACCCGCTTCGGGGGCATGGCATGGCTACGGCGAAGGGACAAGGCAGCGGCTGCCGGACCGGGAGCCGGAGTCGTCCGGCAGGTGATCGAATGACCCGCAAAGCGGGACACTAGGCCGGGGCTGACATGCACGTGCATGTCAGCTTTGGGCAGGGG
>DIYN01000016.1:0-314 GCA_002429065.1 Verrucomicrobia bacterium UBA6053
TTGATCAGCCCGTGCCCCACCATCCTCGGAATCCCGGTGCCTTCGGTCATATCCGGATACGGAGGTTTTCCTGAATTCGGCATGATGACTCCGTCAAAAAGATCCTTCATCTGTTTGAAGATGTAGGAATCAGGTGTCCCCTTCATGAAGGTGTAGTTGTGGTAGGAAATGTTATCCATGTACTTCATGGCATCAGAGGCCATGAACGCGTCCATATAATCACGGTACGCCGGATTCAGCGTCCCGGCGATGCCCAGAACTTCGATGTCCGGATTCACCGATTTCACGGCCTCATAGGCTTCTTTGTGCAGCCG
>DIYN01000016.1:379-17416 GCA_002429065.1 Verrucomicrobia bacterium UBA6053
TCATAGGCTTCTTTGTGCAGCCGCACAACCGTCTTGGTGGTGTTCTCAATCGAACGTTCTTCTCCGATATATTTAAAGTACACTTCCGGATGGTATGGCTCATTCCACACTTCCACAGAAGTTAAATATCCCGGGAAGTGTTCTTCATACCAACTGACGATGTTCTTCACGTAGGTGCCGAACATGCCATCCTTCGGTTCGCCTCCTGTACCCGGATCCCCATTCGAAAAGGTCTGCGGGTTTTTACTCCCCCAGTGGGGCGTGCGGATGAGAATGGGCAGCTGATCGAGCCCCACCTCATGGATGCACCAGTCGGTGTAGTCTTTCAGGAAGTCATTCCCCCATTCTCCCTCCCGCCGTTCAAAGTCCGCCCAGGTGGATTCCTGCCAGTTCCGGATCCAGTTGAAGCCCAGATATTTTGCCTGCAGACCCTGGTATTTCATTTTGGACACATGAATCCCGAAACGGGAATCCGGGTGACGCTTCCCGTAGTATCGCGGTTTCATCAGGCGGGCAATGGTCCGCTCATCAAAGAAACTGATCCGCTCTCCGTCCCGTTTTACATAGGCTTCGATCCGGTAGATGTTGTGGGGGCGGATGTCTTTCGTTTTGGCGAAGTTCACCTTCCCTTTTAAGAGCTTCCCTTCACCGCTCAAAGGAATCGGCTTCAGGGACCAGCGGTCTCCATAGAGATCCTCCACATTGATATGCAGGTTCCCACCCTGATAGTTCCCGGTCACGGCCCATTCCAGTTCATCCGGTTCCTCCGTGAACTGGATCCGGGTATCATACTGCTTCACCGCAATCTGCACTTCCGCATCCATGCCGATTTGATACGGTGTCGGTTCTGTACCCCTTTCGACCTGCATGGCATCAAACCAGATCGTGTCCCCCTTCTCCATGTCGATGTAAAACCGGACCGAGTATGGCGGATGTGCCATCATCTCGGGTTCCCAGGGGAGGACCAGACGTTTCCACTCTTCCGACCCGTCCAGCACCACCTCCACCCGTTTGCTCTTGGCGACCCATTTCTGCTGCACTTCCGCCTTCACCACCCCTTTTCCTTTGAGATAGACGCTGAAGATATGCGGCTGCCCTCCCAAGGGAACCTTGAAGGGCGGTGAGAACATTTCCACACCTTTGAGAAAGTCCCCTTTGAACCACGAGCCAAACCGCTCATAATCTTCACAATCATGCCAGATCTTAAAGGTTGGCACACCTGAGGGACCGCTGGCTTCCTCCGGATCCGGGGCGCTGTGGGACCAGAACATGGACTGCATAATTTCGCCACCCCGGAAGGACATACTGGAGGGGCGTCCCAGGGGGAATGCCGTCGTCCGCATCAGATTGTCGGGATATCCATCCTGGTAGAGTTCCCGGGTGGTCGCTTCGATTTCAGACAGCGGGATCTCCTCAATTTTCACATGCTTGATTCCATACACGCCGGAATCGATACTGGCTGGAAACGCGATCAGGAGACCCGTCTTGGTGCCGGGAGGGACGACAAACTTCTTCTTGATGTGTTCCCAGCCGAATCCGGCGGGGAAGCTGCCCTCGATAATCTTTCCCGCAAACCGGTAGTTGTACTGGGCACCGGGAGGGCCCTTCATCAGGATATCCAGTTTCAGCAGGCTCCGTTCCTCGATCTCCTTGGTACCGTTCACCACCACCTGCCCGAGCACTCTTGAGGTGGGCGTCAGCTTTTTCCCTGTCATCTGCATGTAACGCATGCCGTCAACGGTGACGATTTCATAGTGCAGATCGACTTTGCCGTACGCCGAGTTGTCCCACCACGGTTTCTTGGGAAAGATCCCGGTGATCGAGGAGCCGAACTTGTTCGATGTATCGTTGATCGGCTCCATGATACTGGAGTCGCCCCAGTCCGTATTCACCAGATACGTTCCTTTGACGAGGTCCTCAACACTGGGTTCCTCTTCGACCTCATACGGGGCATAAACCTGCTTCGCCGGTTCGGCCTCGGGTGCAGGACTGTGAGAACAGGCGGACAGCATCAGGGCGATGCAAAGCCTGGTGAGGAAGGTTGAGGTCTGCATAGCGTCTCCAGAATAACAGGCGGTTTCTAATGCGAAAGGAGGATTACGGAGGAAGGTTCCAGCCAAACATGTCGGGTAGCCGACTTGAGACGCAAGGTAACAAGTTCAGCTCAAACTTCAAAGAGCAGGCAATGTTAACACGTTGCATTATGCCATGATTTCACAACATAGTGGCCGTCTGCCTTTAGGCTACGGCACCTAACAGTAGTTGGAAGTTGATCGATTTCGATCCCGACTTGTGCGCCTCAGGCGCATTCCGATGAGAGGGGCAAAATGTACCATTGAACCCTATGCCTATGTGACATATGTTATGACATATGAAAGCCGTGACCTTGCATCTTGATGAAGCGGTTTACAACCGAGTTCAGCGGGAAGCCCGCTTGCGGAAGCAAAGTGCATCTGCACTCATTCGTGAAGCGATGGGTGCCTATTTGACGGAATGGACTCCACCGGAACAACCGAGTCTATTGGATGAGGTTGAGCCTGCCAGCGTAGAGGGAATCCTGGATCTTCCGTCCAACCGGGCAGAGATGCTGGACGAGTTCCTGGAGCGCGAATGATCGGCTTGGACGCCTTGGGTTCTGTAGCTGCCGTACGCCCCTAACGCCGTGATCGAAGAGGATCCTGTCATAGGCTCCGCCCACAGTTCGCTGGCGTACTACAGGTCGGAAAGGTGGAAAAAATCGGCTACTACGGCATGAATTTCAATACGTATCTTGCACTCCTCACCTCCATCCTTCTGTTGGCGACCACTGACCCACCTCCACAGCACCCCCAAAAACCGGTTCCACAAAGTTCCTGATCGCCCTCACAACCTCAACAAACGATTCTGGGGCATCCAGGAGTCTGCTTCTCTTTCGGAAGGCCGACCACTGCACTTGTTTTTGATCCATAGCCGGGTGATCCGCCTGCAGCAACACGGGCGGTGTTGTTGTCAGCGAAGTGCCCCGCCGATCAAAGGTGCGAATCACCGCGTCCTGAAGTGCTGGAAACTCAAACGCATGAGAACGCGAGAGGTGCAGGAGATCATAAAAATCCTTCATCCTACTGTTGCGCTCGCCCAGCATCACCATGGCCTCCAGTTTTTCCGCAATCACGGTCTGAGGCGTGTAGCCCTGTAGTTTGGGTGCCGGATGGTCGAGAAGCACGGGGAACTCAACAGACTGGGGCCTGGGCGTTACGATGTCATGAAACCCGACATCAAGTTGCAGCGGTATCCGCGCACTGCCCAGAGTCGCCACGAGGGTCACCCGCACGCCCTGGTAAACGGCATCCTCCTTGATGTACTCCGCTATTACGCTGTCCGGATCAAAACGCAGTCCATCATCCAACTTCACCGGCTCACAGAGCATCTTTACAATTCGGGTCAGGTTTTCGGTACTGTTTTCCGTGTACCCCAGCAGGTCGAGATCCTGGGTGGGGCGGAATGCGTTTGCGGACCATACCCGCAGCAACTGCGCACCTTTCAGGATGAAGGAGGACGCGTATTCGGACATCGACAAACGGTATAAAAACCGCTCCACGGCATAGCGTTTGAGAATTTCGTCAAAGAGGCGGCCCTGTGCTTTCGCCAGGTTCAGCAGGCGCTGCCGAATGGATGCGGAACTCCCCGCACTCACAGCACGCCATCCAGATAAGGTTCCATCACCTTCGCCACCCGGCAGGCACGCGCGTATTCCATGATGGTATCCACCTTGACCGGCAGACGGTCCCGATAGAGGCGGAGCGATTCGATGAGCAGTTCCATTCCAAGTTTGTTCCGATACTTCACACAGTCTACCAGTGTTTTCTCCGGATCGTAAATGGGGACCTCCATCGCATCCAGCTGATGAACCACCCGGCCCAGCCCGTGCAGCTTAGGCTGGGTGGTGTGAACTTCGATGGGCGGATACCCAAGTGTGGGCACCCAGCTACCGCGGGGAAGCATGATTTCCACCGCAGTGGGAATCCGGGTCGTGATCCCGTGGAAAGAAAGGGCCGAGACCAGACAGATCACAGCATTGGGAATTTTTTTTGCAACGGTCACGAAATCAGGCTGGGCCATCTCCTCGGAACGCGTCAGCCGGTACACCCCTCGTGCCAGAGCTTCGATTACCCCCTCGTCACGCATTTTATACAGCGTTGCCGCATGCACCCCGGTCCTCATTGCCTCGGAACTGCGCAGAATTCCGCCCTGCGCTTCAAACTGCTCTACCGCGCGGGCGATAGCATCGGGTTGTTGCTTCCTGGTCATGATAGAATCATCTACATATTTTATTATTTGTAAAGGTTTTTATCATCACAGCCACGGCGTGCGGACGACCCGCCATACCTTTTACCGAACTCCGGATGGAAATGCTATTCCCCCGGCTGATGAGTTCCGCCGCCTGAAAGAGCAGATTCCCCGTACCACATCCCACCTCAAGCAGAATGCAACCCGGATCCATCAGCCCAACCAGTTCTTTCGGCAGCGGCAACAGAACCCGACCCTCCGTTTTGCTTTTAATCAGGCGTTGAAATTTATGGGAGCTATTCTGAAGCATAACTTTCACGATGGCGGGTTCAACCCAGCTCATTCCGGCGGCTGGTTTTGATGAAAATGTTATGGTTTCAGCCTGACCTCTACTCTTGACCCCTTCTCTGATTCCTTTCCCAGCCCCCTCATGACAGCGTCTTTCGTACAAGCCCAACAATCTTGGGGCGCAAAGACTCAAGATCGACCTCACCACCAAAAAGTCGATAGACGAGTTCCACTAGGGTGTACCCAATAAGAATCTGCATGCTTCCACTACCGCGCATCCCGGCACTCCAATTCGATGCTATGTCATCTCGGCAAATAACGATTGTCGGGGTGGTCTTGTCGGTAGGATTAGTTGGGCGGGTAACCACACACACTTGGTCATCCAATGTTGAATCGATTTGCTTCTCTATGATTTGAGGAAGATCTCTCGTGTTAAAGATCTGAACATTTATTTCGCTAGTAGCAATTCCCTCAGCTGTGAAAAGCTCATCCCGAATGTCCTGCTCGAATCCCTTCAAGAACACAGCCAAGATCATTGCAGCTGTCGCTGTGTCGGTACCGTCATCCATCTGGGTGATAGTGCAAAGGAAGGGCGTACCTAGATCCAGTTCTACGACCCAGTGGGCAGCGCCATCATCCAGCGGCTTGAAGGACAGCCCTGGACATGCGCGGTGCAATCCGTCCCCAAGGACAGCTATATCCGGCAACCGGAGGGCCTTAGCCGGCGCAGAAATCAGGAGAGGAAGTATCGGAAAAAGCATGCGCCACATGCAGTCGCTGTATTCGTCACGACGTGCAATGAGGTCGCGACTCAGCTTTCCAAATAGATAGCGCCCCACCTTCGTTGGGATACCCTCAAACATCAGCCTGAAGTGTAATCCACAAAAGTCCGTGATTCTGGTGCGAGGCAGTCTGGGCAGCACTCGCCAGATGGCATCGTATAGCTCGTCAATGTGGGCTTCGGGTCTATCAGCCTCAGAGCCTTCCCCGAAGAGGAAACGGAAAGCTGTGATGTATTCCTGCACCATGTTGTCCTCAACAAGAATGAACAGTCCCTCCATCGCCAAGCGAAAAAGCTCTTCCTCCTTATTTGCTCCCTTCAACGCCGCTGCTGCATCAACGTAGGCTTTTGCCGCATCTTGATCTTGTCCAGCGCCAAGGTATGCGCTTGCGAGTTCCTCGAAAGAATCAGCGAGTTCTGTTATTGCAAGCGTGCCACGAACAAGACCTATGGCGTGCATTGAATACTGGATAGCAAGTTCCGTGTTTCCCATACGGTTGTGGATGCTTGCTATCAGATTACTCGTCGATGCTTCGAGGCTGCGATCACCGGCCTTCTGCGCATCCCCCGCGGCAAGGAAGTACTCCGCGAACGCTTTGTCGTAGTCCTCCTCATCTCGGTATACGTTCCCAAGACAGATTCTGTTCAGAGCAACAAGATGAATGTCACCAAGTTGCTCGCCTATCGAAATGGCCTCTCGCCCATATTCGGATGCACGAGGGTACTCCTCGGAACGACGGCATTTTCGAACCATGAGATTACAGAACCAAGCACGCTCTCTAAGGTTGCTTGACTCCGGAGTCTTGAAGGTGAAGCCTTTTAACAGCGTCTCGACTTCTTCGTTATTGTTATCAGATTCAGAAAGAATAGATGCCAAGTTTCTTTTCGCAAGAGAAACCCCATATTCATCTTCAAGTTGCTCGAACAAAGAAAGGCATGTCCTAGTATGGGTTTCGGCCTCGCCGTAGCGCTTCATCCGAATCAGGATAGCCCCCTTTTCCAGATCGAGACGGGCGCAAGACCAGAGATCACCATCACTTTCGTATATGTCCCGCAGTTCTGTGAGCTCTTCCAATGCCTCTGGGGCAAGAGCCTGACGAATCAAACATGCGGCTCGGACCTCACGCGCCCGAAGGATGAGCGCGGTATCGCCAATGTCCTCCGCAATCGCCAGTGCCCGTTCAGAGCCCTCACGAGCTTCATCAGCGAATCCGGCTTGTTCTTTGATCTGTGCGATTGCCAAGAGCGTCATAACAAGATCTTGGCCGTCGCCAGTCTCTTCCACAGATTCCAGTTGGCGTTCGAGGATACGCTGTGCCTGTTTGATATTGCCATGCCGTATTGCATCGAACGCAGCACGATTGGCATACTCAAGTGCAGCTGGATCTCCGGCGTCGTCAAGAACTTGAAAAGCACTGACTGCATCCTGTTTGTCACCGAAAAGCTCTGCCAGTCTCTTCGCGTAATATGCGTGTCTGTGTGCGCTTTCACCAAGGCACTGCCGTACAGTTTCCCCAATGTGGTCGTGTAGAAGCGAATAGCCTAGCACCTGGTCGCGAACGTACGGTCTCAGACGCTCAATTGCGGCGAAGATGAGATTCGGGGAATCTGTTTCTACCAGCATCAGCAGGTCATCCACATGCAATGGCAGCGGTGACATAGCTACATAGGCAAGGATTTCTTGGTCCTGCGGATCGGTCGCCTCCCACACGTTTGACTCCAACGAAGCGAGATCCTGCGGGAGACTTGCCACCTTGCTGACTGCATAAAGCCGAAAATAGAGAGGGTTCCCTTCTGAACGTCGGAGTAGATCCTCAAATGCGTCTGGAGGCATCTCCGGTTCTCCCGCAAGAGTGACAAGCTCACTGAGTTCGTCCGAATCCATGGGCGGAATAGCAACGCGCTGGTGACCTTGAATATCGAGAGCAACTCGCGAGCTGTAAACGAGGGCCTTTTTGGGGTTATCCTTGCCAACGTCCGCCATAAGTGACGCAACAAGGTCCGGATCACGGCAGTCATCGAGTATGACACGAAGGCCCTCCGCTTCACGCCACACACCGACCAAATCATTGTAGGCATGGGCTGCATCAAAGTATGAAACTGTTGGAAAACCTGATTGGCTGCGGATCTTGGTTGCTATAGCTGCGGCGACGTCCTTGGGTGAGAGATGAGAAGCAGCTACATAGATGCTTGGTTTGTCCGCCGCCATAGCAGCGAGCAAGACAGTCTTGCCTATTCCTGCGGGCCCATGCACCTGGATTGCGCCGCCATTTTTGATGGCTGCTTCGATGGTTGTTTTGACAGAAGTGCGCGGGACAAGCTGCTGGGGGTCAGGGAGAACTGCAGCCAAAACTCTTGATGCATCGGTCGAGAGAGAAGCCTCAAGTTGCGCTCTATCGTGAAACGTCTTGGCTACTTCTGCTTCAATGTCGTTGCGAAGACTCATGTAGAGCTGCGACGGATCGTCATAGAATGACACCGTAACGCCGGACTCCAGCTTTACATAGTCGAGGAAAACCCTTAGTTCTTCAGATCGCGCCGAATCGTCCTTGAGCACATAGATGAGCCTGGGGATACCTCTGGCCATAGCAATTTTGAATTCGTCCTCGATGCCGGAGATCGCCATGTCTGGAGCGACCCAACCGTACTCGTTCCTGTAGATACCAACAAAGATGTGTGCTTCATGGAGTTTTCGAAAATAGAGCGTCCGCGGAGAGTAGGATCGCGAACCAGCGCCCTCGAAAAGAAATGGAGCATGATTGAGAGATTCGATAGCTCCCTTTGCGCTCTTCCGTTCCTCCTCACACTCCCCGATCGTGGAACTGACGAAGACAACAACTTTATCCGGTATATGGGCAACTGATGAGTCAGGCATCGAGTAATCCCTCACTATGGAGCTGCGCCGCAAGCGTCTCAACATCATCGCCTTGCGGTTCAATACTAAAGTGGCAAAGAAGGGCCATACTGTCCAAGGCGATCTGCTGACGAATCGCATCTGAAGAGAAAGTCGACTCGTCGTACTGACTATCCGCCAACTCGAAACGAGATGCCAACGCCGGTATTACCTGATCTTTGAAACTATCATCTTCAAGAGTCGTATAGTGCGGGCAACCACAGACACTCTGGCTCAAGTCGAGATTGCAGACCGCCTGATCAATCTGCCAAGGACGGACACCCAAAACTGAGAATTGCTCTAGGCTCTTGGTATATGTCGGTGCGTTACGAAATCTGTGCAATAGCACGGCGAAATGCCTAGACAGCATCTCTTTTCGTCGCTCCCTGAACGATTCAGAATCACCAAGGATCTCTTTAGGAGGTGTTTGAACATCGCCATTACTGCGGTCGGTGGTGCTATCGCCATCCGACCTGTAGACGTTAAGGAGTCCCCATTCCGGGCTTTCCTCAAAAACATTTCGTTCATGAATAAAGTAGGCGTCGAACTTTAGCAAAGGATCTATGCCCTCGATCGGGCGCACCAGATGCGGGTGGAAGTCTGCGGGATCGGCCACCTGCGGATGAGCAGCGGCATAGAAGAAAAAAGGGGACAGTAGAGCCTTGTTCCGTTCAGCCAGCGATTCCAGCGCTTGGTGGCGACTGTCGAACTTTTTCAGCCACGTGCCCCCATAGTGAAGTGCGATCAAGACTCGGTCATACCCTCGAAGACGGCAGGACATGCGTTCTGGTTCGGGCCCGATACTCAATAGGTACCCACCGTCATCAAGAAGTATGAAACGGAGATCGACAACATCACCATCATCTTCCCCGCCCCATCTCTCAAATTCCCTAAAGGCATCAATGAGGGCATTTTCATTGGTTCCCACGAGGGAAACTACGGGCAGCGTCATACCCAGTTCATCGGAGTGATACTCACCATAAGCGCATGCGGAAACATCTGCCTTGCCGAGAGATTCTAGGAAGTCGAAGCTGTTCTTGAGCATACAGCATTCTGGAGATCCAAAGTCGAAACCCCGAGAGTGTGCTGAATAGGGTGTAGAAGCAGGATTGTTTTGGTTTTCCGTGCCGCTGCTCATGTCGGAGTTCCTTTGATAAAAATGGAATCAAAAGATGAGGTCAGACAGTACATTGTATCAAGCCCCACGTTCGAATGAACAGTCACGGCTCACACACCTGAATGCCCGATAGTCCGCCCGCGCTGATAGTTCTAAAAGTGTGACAGTACAGTTTTTGCAGTGGAAGTAGCGGCAGCCTTCGCGGTGGAAGACCTTGCTTTCCCGGTTGCCGGAGAACGCAGCCTGGGCAATGCCCACGAGATTGAGGGCAAGAATGAGGACAGTGATGATTCGTTTCATAGCGAGCTCCTATTCAGCAGAACACACGAATCCTGGGTAATAATCAAGTGTTATACGTCCAGCGACTGACTTTTAAAAACATTCCGATGCCGGAACTGACAAAGGATGAACGCCGACAGAGATTTCACTACTAGAGGGATTGAAATCATCGGGAATTTCAAAGGGTCAGGATCTGTAGCGGAATGGTTCCAGCCACCATCCGGGGACATCTATTTTTTGGTTGGGGACCTCACAGGGTGGCTGTCGCGTTTACGCTACAGCTCAGGAGCCGGGCCGTGATCGGCTCCAGCCACTCTCTGGGGCATTCACACTTTGGATGCAACACAGGGTGGCCGTCTGCCTTCCTCCTTCGCCTTTCGGCTACGGCGGAAGTCGGGTATGGACAATCGATCGGTTTCGATCCCGACTTGTGCGTCTCAGGCTCATTTCGATCCCGATGTCGATTTTCAGTAGTAGACCCGTACCCCAAACATGGCGGCTGGCCAGGGGCCATTCACCGACAGCACTTTCAGGGTCCGTTCTTCTGTTTCCAGTTTACGTGTAACACCCGAAAAGAATCGAAATCGACATCGAAATCGGTATCGGAATCGATCACCTTTTCCTGGAGACATCACATGACATCCTCTTTTCACGACCACCGTTTCGGCCTGTTTGTTCACTGGGGGCTGTATGCGATCCGCGGATGGCATGAGCAGGAAACCTGGCGTTGGCCGGTGGCCCGGGACGAGTATGCGACGTACGTGGATCAGTTCAATCCCACCGAATTCAACCCCGAAGCCTGGCTGGACATGGCCCAGTCCGCCGGCATGGATTACGTGGTGTTCACCACGAAACACTGTGACGGATTCTGCAACTGGGACTCCGCCCATACTGAGTACAAGATTACCAACACCCCATACGGCCAGGATGTCCTCCGCATGCTGGCGGATGCCTGTGCGAAACGGAACATGCCGCTTGGACTGTACTACTCGATACCGGATATGCACCATCCGGCCTATCCCCATGCAGATCACCCTTATGAGTTTGCCGCACCTCTGCCGGGAGACACTCCGGATCAGGCCGCCTATGTGGAGTACGTCCGTGCACAGGCCGAAGAATTGCTGACGCAGTACGGTCCCGTCCACAGCTGGTGGTGGGATGCCAATGTGATGAAGGTTGAGGACGAGGGTTTTCACGACTTTATCCATTCCCTGCAGCCTGGCATCTCCATTAACAACCGGGGATTCGGCAAAGGGGATTTCGGCACGCCTGAACGGGACTGGGATGAGAGTGTGGATACGCTGGATCACTTTGCAGAACCCACCGAAGCCTGTCAGTCCATCGGTCTGTATTCGTGGGGATGGAAAGAGGATGAAGATTTTTATTCGGACTGGCACCTCCAGAGCAGCATCGCCAAGATCCTGGCCAAAGGTGGAAATTACCTCCTCAATGTCGGCCCTCAGGCGGACGGGACGTTTCAGGAGGAGGATCAGGAACTTCTGGAACGCCTCGGATCCTGGTTCAAACAGGTCCATGAAGCCTTTGCAGACACGACAGCCTGCAATGCACTGACCGACACCCAGGATGTGCTGCTGACCCGGCGTGATGACACCCTGTACGTGATCCTGAATCACCCCCCGGTCACCAACGCGGTGCGGCTGCGCCCTCTGGACCGGATCCCCGAATCCGCAGTTCTCTTAAACACGGGGGAGGCGGTCGAGACTCTTGTCAACCGACTTCCGGGTTATGGCCCGGGAGTGCAGGCAGAGCCTGTCCTCCGGCTGCGCAACCTGCCGGTGAATGAACTCGCCGGTCAGGTGCTTGTGATCCGTCTCGACTTTGCCCCCGGTACCCTTTCCGACCGGAGCACTGAAAAACAGGAAGAGGAACGGGAATTTTCGGGGTTATAAAAAGGGGAAGTCCCCCCAGGAAGAATGGGCCCTTTATTCTGCCCGGATCGTCAATCGCATGGCGGCGGAACTCCCCAGCGTATCCGGCTTGTACATCAGTTCTGCGGAGGCAGGGGGAATGACAAATTCCCCCTCCAGCTCGCAGAAGAACACAGCCTGGCTCCAAACATCGCTGGCGGTTTCCTCGTAATGCCACAGTACCCGGTCACTTTTGTCCTCACGAAGCTGGGCATTTGATCTGATCCACTCCTCAAACCTCCTGTCATTCTCCGGCACAATCTGACACCCCGATGGTTTCGGGCCGCGCACCAGCGTATACCGCATATTTCCATCATCGTGACGCACCCGAACCTGCATGTACACATAGCTCCCCGGCGGCACGGTATCCCCGTCTTTCAGTTCCCGCATCGTTTGCCGCGTGTGGGGATTCACCAAATACAGGGTTCGCGTCACCTGCAGACCATGATCCACCGCTTCCAGCGTGTTTCCGGACCGGACGCTTCGCAGGGCCAGTCTGAACAGGGTCCCCTCCGGAGCTCCTTCAAATTCCACCTTGTTTTTCCCAATCCTCAGCCCCTCCGTTGGAAGCGACATCCGGCGGGACTGGAAGCCGTCCAGCTCCACCCTCTGCACCCTCTTTCCATTTACGGTCACCTGGGCTGCCCCTCCACGCCTCTCCGGTTGTCCCGCTTTCGCATAATAGTCGCTCAACGCATACAGCACCATTGCCGTATCCTTGGTGGAATTCCATCGGTTGCCTCTCTTGGTGGAGGAAAAGTAATTCAGAACCCTCGGAATTATCGGATCCTCCACGTCATACGCCACCAGGGCTTTCAGCGCGGCTGCGGTAATTTCGATGCGGTCATCCCCCCAGCGGGAGAACCCCGCCGTCTTCCAACTGGCCGTTCCCCGGCCTTCGGATACCTGGGCATGAAGCCGCTTTGCCAGGGCATCCACCATCTCCCTGCCACGATCCCCTGTCACCGCCATCTCCAGAGCGAGTGCGGTTGCGTAATCACTCAACTCCCTACTTTTCGCCTGCCGGTGAATCCAGTCCCAGTACTGCGGTTCCAACGCCCGTTTGCGGGAATAGACATACAGGCAGTACATCCGGTCCGCCCTCTGACGGTCTCCCATGTTGTCGATAAACTGCCTTAAGCGGTCGAGTCCCCTTTCGATAGCCTCTTCATTTCCCGAGGGATACCCTGCCCGTTCCGCCTCCAGTAATCCGTACAGCGCGTAGGGTGTCATCATTTCATGGGTTGCACCATTCCCCTGCCATCCCCAGCCGCCGTCCTCCTTCTGCAGGCTCAGCAGCCGTTTGATTCCCGCATTCACATACTCCGGCATCTTCTGCTGAAGATCCGGCGACTCGATTTCAAACATCTCCAGAATCTGGCACACTTTCAACACCGGGAGAAAACGGCTCATGGTCTGCTCCACACACCCATGCGGATACTGCATGAGATACGGCAGAGTGTCTGTCATGTCCGCCAACAACGACGGAGCCAGGGTCACTTCCAGTCTCGCCGTCTCCAGGTCCACCTCCTTCGGAATCTTCAGGGTATGACCGCCCTTTGCAAAGCCGGATACGGGGATCACGGTCTCGACCTGACACGGCACCACCGGCAGACGTTTCAACGATGCGTCCGCTCCGGCCGGGCAATCCGCAGACATCAGCAATTCCGTAAATCCGCGTTCTCCCGGCCGGAACTCCCAGTACACGCGTTCACTCGAATTCGCCGCCACGTCCACCGAGCGGACCGCGTCCTCCACCGTCCCATTCCGGACCTCCAGTTCCACCCGCATACGCTGTGCAGCATCCGTCCGGTTGTGCACCACCGCGAATACCCGCACGACGTCGCCTTCCGTAAAGGACAGCGGAAGCATGGGCCACACCATCACCGGGCGGTAGGTCTTAAAGGTTGCCTGGGTCCGTCCCACTTTCATCGAGGGGGTAAAGGCTGTCGCCACCACCTGCCAATTGGTCAGGGAATCCGGAAGGGTGAACGTCACCCTTGCCCGTCCGTTTTCATCTGTCTGAACCTTGTCACTGAAAAATGCTGAGTCCGAAAAATCCCGGCGCAACACCCCGGCTCCACCGCCTCCGAGTTCCATTGACCCCATCCCGCCTCCCGGGATGTGCGACACAAAGGACTGCGCGGACACCATACTATTGGCCGACGCTAAATGGTCTTGACTGAAACGGGCATCCCCCCGGGCATACCTCCCCCGCCCCCAGTACATCTGGTTTGCCCAACCAAGATTGTGACGCGGTACCTCCGCATCCATCACCACCGTCCCACCCACCAGGGAAAAGGATACCCGGTTCACCCCCATGATCACCGTCGAGAGCAACGCATCTCCCAAGGGTTGATCCACATTCTCAATCCGGACCTGTCCGTTCAAAACCGATGGAGACAACAAAACGCCCTCGATTCCGAAGTGCTGAAACGCTGCGTTCAGCATAACCAGATTGAAGTGCTGTCCCAGCCCATCATACGCCTGCAATCCTACAGGTGGGATTGAGATTTCTTTCTGCGGTTCCCGTTTCGAGGCCTCCTGAATCTCTCTCAGCGTAATCCGGTTCAACCGTCTTCTGAACTCATCCCTGGCCAGCGCGTCCAACGCCCGCACATCCGCAAACAGAAAGCTCAGCGGGTCCGGGGTTTTATCCTCTGCAATCCCCAGGAGAGACTGATCGAATACCGACACCACCACTTCCGATACCTCTTTGGCTCCCACGTCGATGCTCACCGTAACCTCCTCCCCCGCATCCACCGTTTCCGGCACTCCGAGTGCCACCTCCACCTCCCGATGCCTTTGCGGAATTCTCAGCTCGCGGTGCACCGCCGCCCCTCCGCCATAGATAGAAAGAACGGCCCCGTAGCCACAGTCTTCCGGAACTTCCACCTCAAATCCAACCGAATCCTCATCCTCACGGGCCACCGATTCGACCCATCGAAACCCTTTCCCGTCCCGCAAGACAACCAACACATGATCGACCCCCTCCGGGTTTTCAATTCTCACTCCCCCTTTTAACCGGCTTCCAGGCAGGACCTCATTTCCCAGGATCGGTTTCGGATCCTCAACGGCACCTTTCATCTGAGTGACGGACAGCACCTCGCTCAACCCAGGGGCGGGTTGTCCGTGAGGAGACGAACGTTCATCATACAGAACCGGCATCTGCAAGTGGGTCTCTTCCGTCTGCTCCCGCACAATAACCGAGGAGTGCACCCGTTCCTCTTTCCCGTCAGGATCTGTAATCACCGCCGTCAACCGGTATGCACCCGCAGGAGCCTGAAAATGGGCCGTTCCGCCTACAAACGGAACTGCCGTTTCGATCGTCCGGGTAATCGTCCCACCAGTGGTATGCATGTTTCCATACCAAGGAAACACACGAATCGAAGCATTCATCTGATAATGCCAGGGGTAATAGCCATACGAAGACATGGGAGAAGGCGCTGGCTCCGAAACCTGCAAGCGGTCCACAATCAGCACCGCACCCTGACCGGGATCCAACTCCGAAATCCGTGCCACTACCCGTTGTCCGGTGGATCGTGTGGACCGGCTCGATGACACCTCCAACCTCAGGTCACTCCTGTCCGACAACACCAGCTTTTTCGATCCTCGCTGCTCACGTCCGTTTCGGTCCACCAACACAGCCGTCACCCGGACATCGCCTGCATCCAGCCATTCCGGTCTCAGATTCACGTCCAGCTCCCCACGCCCTTCCGCGTCAAAGGTCAGTTGTCGGGAGGTTGAAAACAGGGTGTCCCCCACAAACCCGGGCGTCACATTCTCCCCCGCCTCCAACAGCAACTGTTCATCCGGGCTGATGGTAAGTCTCGCGGCGTTCGGGTCATGCTCCACCGCATGCGCGAACTCCGCCGGGTCCAGATTCCCTGCATCCGGTGTCACCTGCCGAACGACATCCACCGTCACCTGCCCCGACAGCACCGGGACCGGCTTCCCCAGAAAATCCAGTGCGGCCACCTTGAGGCGAACCCGTTGCCCCTGCACCTTACTCTGAATGTCCACCTTCACTTTCGATTTCCGGAAATCCGCCAACTTCACCGTCGCGCTCCCGGCGTAGCCGACCACCCGAATCTCATACTCATCCAGTGCATCCCCGGCTCCGAAGGTGTAGTCCCCCTCAATCCGCCCCACCCGGTCACTGCGGAGTTCCACCGCATGGATGAGGGTGTTTTTCTTCGTGGACCGGATTTCGACTTTCACATCCTCTCCCGGCAGAACCCGATAGCCTCCGTCCGCCTTCTCCCGGAGAAATGCACTGAAGGACACCTTCCTCCCGGGTCGGCAGGCGGGACGATCCACCAACACCAGGGCCACCGGCCCCGTCTCTTGCCTGGGCTGTACCTGCATCGTCCGCGAATGCCCCTCCCCCCACGTCACCTTCATTTCCGTCGGCATCTTCAGATCATACGCCCACCGGAAGACTCCGTCCTTCACCAACACCTTCTCCCTGCGTCCCGACACCTCCACCACGACCTCTTCCGCATTCCCTTTCGGCATCCACCCCAGGACCTCCGCCCCATCATCCAGCAATACCAACGGTCCGCCCACCGCCGCCAGACTCCAACAGGACAACCAGACCACCACCAGCATTCGCATCGCATTCATTTCACATCTCACGCACTCAAGGGTTTCATCAACAAGAACATTCAAACCCTACCCGAAATCCCATCCCCGGTAACCCCTTTCTCTGTAAAAGGATTGTCAGAAGATTGTCATAAACGCCGTGGCGTGCGGAGGCTTGCCTCCGCCATTTCACCCGGCGAAGCAAGCTTCGCTACAGAAGGCGGCGGCAAGCCGCCGCACGCCAGGTTTGCCTCAAAAATCATCCGGTTCGTTTACTCGTTCGTACCCGTAGGATGCGACCTTCCTCCTGAATGCAGAGGTTTGGTTTTCTCGAAACCAGCGGGCGGAACAGAACCGGTACCGCTCCGCATCCGTGACCAGTCCATGCTTCACAGGATTTTTCATCACATAGTTCAGCCGTGCATAATAACCGTTTTCAAAGGTGATACATCGATCCCAGTATTGATACATCACCTTCCGTCCCGGAGTGTGATCCAACTTGTTCACCGCGATTGAAACTTTGCTGTGAAAACCTCTTATCAGATGGGTGAGATCACCCTCCTCAGGAGCCAGTGCCATCACATGATAATGATTCGAGAGACAGGCCCAGGCCCGGGGTTGCCATCCCAGCTCCTTTAACCGGTCAAGAAGAAGAGACTGCATCAACATCAGGTGAGGTTCTGTTCTGAAAATGTGACGCTTATGGAGCGTCGCGCCCGTAATCATATGAACACTTCCGGGAACAAAGCGGTGCAGGGGTGTGTGATGCCAATCGATCTCCTTCATGACCATATGATACATATACAATTGGATAGCCAAAGGATAAACAATCTTTTTTCAGCGGATGTGGCGTGCGGCGGCTTGCCGCCGCCTTATGCAGCGAAGCTTGCTTCGCCGGGTG
>DIYN01000032.1 GCA_002429065.1 Verrucomicrobia bacterium UBA6053
GCCCGCAGATTTCCGAGAAAGGCGAAAAGGACCAGTAATACCAGGGCCATCCCCTGCAGGAGGGCAAGGTTCACGGTACGGGTTGCATTGGCTACCAAATCTGCCTGTTCGTAATAAGGTTGTAGGTGAACGCCTTCAGGTAATGCGTTCTGAAGTTCTTCCACCTTTGTGTAAAGATCATCAATCACCCTGGTGGCATTGGCCCCATAGAGCTTCATGACGATTCCGGAAACGGCTTCAGAACCGTCTCCCAGCAGCACAGCCCCACGGCGAAGTTCACGACCCAGGTCGACTTCCGCGACGTCTCCAATTGTGACAGGGGAGCCTTGAATGCTTTTTAAGGATATCCCGCGAATATCCTCCAGGTTTTGAAGGAGACCAATGCCCCGGAGCAAATGCTCCTCAGAGCCTTCAATCAGATATTGTCCCCCGACATCACGGTTATTCGCCTGAACCGCCATGATCACATCATCCAGACTCAGATCATATTGCAGAAGACGGTCGGGGAGCAGGCGGATCTGATACTGCATGACATAGCCCCCTGCACTGAGAATGTCGGTAACCCCGTTCACCGTCTGTAATTGGCGCTTGACGACCCAGTCATTCAGATCCCGCAGATAAGTCAGTGCATCCAATCCCCCTGTGTCTGCACCCTCCTCCAGTTCCAGCGTATAGAGGAAGATTTGCCCCAGTCCTGTGGAAATCGGACCCAGGCTGGGAGCTTCGTGCAGATCGGGCAAATCCGCCATTGCTGCGTCCAAACGTTCCGCAACCAGCTGCCGGGCAAAGTAGATGTCGGTTTCATCTGTAAAATAGACATAGACCACGGCCATGCCGAAAGCAGAGGTGGATTTCACCAGGGTAACATCCGGAAGTCCGTTCATCGCGCTCTCAATAGGATAGGCGATAAATCTCTCCACTTCCTCAGGGGCCATGCCATCGGCCTCCGCAAATATGGGGACCACAATCGGGGATATATCCGGGAAGGCTTCTACATCCAACTGTCGGTACTGCCAGCTGCCATATGCCAAAATTGCAAGCAGTGCCATCAACACCAGACCCCGAAAGGACAGGGCTTGTTTTGTGATTCGTTCCATCATGATTCCGCTCCCTTAATGACCGTGACCGGCATGAGGGTCCATGTCCTGGGTCACCATGACGGCTTTCAGATGGAAGGCACCCTCCTTCACATAGCGTGCTCCCGGAGACAGCCCTTTCAGAATCTCAACCTGGGTCGCATCGCGACGACCTACCGTGACGGGTGCGGTAATGAAGCCTTCTTCGCCGGGGATGAAGACAACCTCTTCGCCATCTATACGGAGGATGGAATCCGCCGGGACCAATACGGTTGCATCTTTTCCCTGATCAGGAGGCTGTACTGTAACGAACTGACCCGGAAGCCATTCTCCAGACGTATTATCCAGAAGGACCCTGACGGTCGCATTTCGTCTCTCCGGGTCAACGAAAGGAGTCAGGAGAGTCACCTTGCCGGTGACAGACAGATTTCTACGGGTGTCCGAGATGAGAAGTCGATCCTTGCCTGCGATCAGGGGGATCTGGGATACAGGAATCGAGGCCTCAACCCAAACAGTGGATAAATCCACCAACGTGAATACATCGTTCTCTGTATCGACATGTTCTCCCGTGACCAAATGCCGGTGAATAACCGTCCCTGAAATCGGGGATCGAAGATGATATTGCGTCAGGACCTGATTTGGATCTGCGGCAAGAGCCAGAAGTGAGTTTGCATCCTGTCCCAAGGCCAGGAGCTTTTGACGTGTGTTACGAAAAGCGATGTTCGACCGTACGGCGGCTTCTTCGGCGGAGAGTGTGTCTTCCTCGGAATTGATCCCTTTATCACGAAGCCGTTTCTCTCGGGTGAAGCGCTTATCGGCAAGTTGTTTCTCGGCCAACGCGGAGAGAAAGTCGGCCTTTGCATCCGCCAATTCCCGACTGTTGATTACCGCGAGAATCTGACCCGCTGCCACAACATCTCCAAGCTGCACCTCGACCCGACTTGCAACCCCGGATACTCTGGGCACCAAATGAACGAGGTGATCGCCATTGAATTTCACCTCCGCAGGAAAAGAGCTGTCGGAAGCTATTGGCCCCCCTGTTGCTTCGCTGATGCGAATGTTGAAGCGCTGTAGCTGCTCTGCTGATAGTACAATCCCTGTATCATGACCCTGATGATCCCCATGGTCGTGTCCCTCATGATCGTGATGGTCATGTCTCTCGTGAGACTCACGGGTAGAGGGCTTATGGTTTTCGTGATGATGTCCTTCATGGTCATGATGATCATGGCCCTCATGCTTCTGTTCTTCCCCGAGGTTATGATCCTCGTGGTTGTGACCGTTATGGTCCCCGTGGTCATGACCCTCATGATCTGAATGATCATGTTCATCATGCCCGCTATCATCATGACCCTCATGGCCATGGGCAGAGTGGTCATGGTGATCGTGCTCTTCATGTGCAGCATGGTTGTGTCCGGAGTGATCATGGGGGACATGGGCAGGATCATCGGCACATCCGGGTACAAGTACCAAGGACAGAAGGGGAAAGAGAAGAGAGCGTGATGGAGTATTCATAAAAACAAAATGAGTGTGGGTTTATTCAACGATGGCTGGATGGATTGGGTGGTACATGAGCAAACGTGCCTCCGCATAATCGAGAGTTCGTTTCGCATCCAAGGCCTCCCGTTGGGTTTGCAGCCATGAAGCGCGAGTCTCCAGCAGAGATTTGAGGTCAGAGCGACCTTCTTCATAGGATTCAACGGCTCCCTTCAAACTGCGTTCTGCAGCCGGGAGAATTCGTTCCTGATAAACGTTTACACGCGTACGTGCAGATCGCTGAGCCATGATCGACTCTTCTAGGTCAAGGATCAGATCTCGTAGTTTGGCTTCCCGGCTGAGGGTAAGAACTTCAGCATCAAGATGTGCCGCTTCAAGAGAACCTTGATTCCGGTTCCATATCGGCAAGGGGATTCCCAGACCAATTTTCCATGTATCCGCATCCTCTTCCTGATCCTGAATCCAGCCAACGGATAGATAGGGATCGGGAATTCGGGAGGCTTGGATACGTTCCACTTCTGCTTCTGCACGAAGACGGGCTGTATCCAGTTCCAGAAGGCTCGGATGTTTGAGGACATTACCCATGAGTACGTCCCTGGAAGGGCTTTCCATGTTCTCGTTTTTCGATTCTACTGCAAATCCAACGGAATCGTATGTCCATAAGGATGAGAGACGGCGGAGGGTTAATACCTTTGTGCGTGCCGCCTCAGTCGCAGACAGATTTGCTTTTTCCACTTCGACCTCTAAATCGGCGAGTAGGAGTGGTGATGCACCCCCAGCATGTACACGTTCTTCTAGGGCACTGTAGAGTTCCTGAGCATTGCGGAGGCGTTTCTGTTCCAGGTTTTCATGTTGGCTGGCCCAGAAGGCATCGGCATATCTTCGCCTTGTTTCTGCCATGATCTGGAGCTGAAGGACCCTGTTTTGTTCCGAGATGGCCCTCGCTTCAAGAGAGGCGGCCTTCATTCGGGCTGCCCGATTTCCTCCGATTTCCAGAGGTTGAGTCAAGGTGATTTCTACCTCTGAATCCGTTCCTTCAAATTCGAGTTCGGGATTCAGGAGGGTGGATGCCTGACGCGTACGTGCATCAGCTGCTTGTTGCTTCAGCCTGGATGCTTGGAGGTCAGGATGAGCTTGTAGAGCCTTTTGAGTGACCTGCTCTAACGAGAGGACTGGTTCGGAACAAAATCCGAGTGTGAAAAGAGAAATGGTGAACTGGGCACAAATCGCCCAAGCAAAGGAGGGGTGCATAAAAACTCCGTTGAAATGTTGAAACAGTCCCTTTTGGCAGGGACGGGTAAACGAGCCAGGGGGCTCGAATCAACAACGGAAGCACACATGATCGCAGTACCTGGACGCAGATGGACCAGGAGGCCCGGAGGAAATTCTAATGTGGAGCCGTTCTGCTGCCTGGCAGTTCAAGTCCCAAAAATAATCTGATATCGAAAAGAAGTCGTGATTGCTTTCTAGCTGCAAAGGCAGTTGCTCTGCCCGGGGACACGGAGACAATGGGGCCTGAAAAACGAGATCTTCACATGTATGATGATGTTCAGGAGTTTCCGGAGACTTCTCAGAATCCGCACAATGATGGTCCTCGCAACTGCCTTCCTGACTCGAATCGGTCATGGCCAAAATGCGCGAGGAAGATGTCCCCTCATGCAAACAAACTACCAGATTGGAAAAACCGTATAGCATCTGGATGCCACACAGAAGCATGACCCCGAAAAGCTGGGTGTTGGTTTTTCCAGAACACATGAGTCGTAACTGCAAAATCATTGGTCGGATTGCAACTCTTTTAATTCTGAGGAGGTAATCGTGACCAACTTGTCTGGCTTTGCATGGAATTTCCAATTGTGATTTAGCGTATTCTAGGTTATGTTAGAAGCGGTGAAAGGTATTTTGACTCTTCTGATAATCTTCGCTCTGGGAATCCAAACAGGATTTGCAGGCCTGAAGCCGTGTTCCTCAGAGATGTCCGTCGATTGCTGTTGTGAACCGCCACCTCCCTCTCCCGAATCTGAGCACGCCTGTTGTACCGAGGAAACGCCGGAGGCTCCGGCATCCACTCCTGAATCTTCATGCACTTGTTCCATTGAACCATTGGACGAGGAGCTTCCTGAGCCCATTTCTCTGCCCATTCCTATTGAGGAACTGCAGAGCCTTGTCTTTGCGGAAACAAATTCATGTATTCTTCTTCCTCCACGGACCCTTGATGTAAGAACCCGATCTGTCTGTGGGGAACGCCCCCCCAGTAAGGTCATCCCCCTGTCATTGAAGAACTGTTCCTTCCTGTTGTGATCCGGATGCAACCTGCGTTCTTATCGAACGCATAATTCCTGCATCTCCTAATCACCACTACCACTATGAAGGAACATTATGAACCATACAACTATTCTCTCTCTCGTAACCGCCGTCCTGCTGACGGCCACTCTGAACGTCTTTGCGACCGAAGAGGCTCCTGAATCAACAGCTAAAGCTGACAAGCAAAACGCCTACCCACTGGACACTTGCGTCGTGTCCGGCATGAAATTGGGAAGCATGGGCGAACCATATGTCCACAAGGTTGGTGATCAGGAAGTTCGATTCTGCTGCAAAGGCTGCCTCCCCAGGTTTGAGAAAGATCCTGCGAAATACCTGAAGAAGCTCGAACCTGAGGTGGAGTCCGAGGATAACGAGCAGAATAAACCGGACGATCATTCCGGTCATCATCACTGAGTCGTCCCGCTTCTTCTCCGGCACGAATCGTATACGCACCTCCTACCCGGGGAACACTCCCCGGGAGGAGTCACCTATCAGGAATCCTCGTGATGAAACACGCTCTCTTTTTGCTTATACTCAGCGTAAGCTGCGTAGGGCTTCTTCAGGCAGATGATGCCTTTACCACAGCGTTACGCCAATTGAAGCGCCAGCATCCGCGTTTAGTGGCGAAGCGTTTGGAAACGGATGCCGCCCGGTCCCGCATCGGGTATGCAGATGTCCTCCCGAACCCCAGTCTGACTCTGGGGCACTTTGTCGAATCGGTGCAAACCCGCACGGGGCCTCAGGAGAATGTGATCAGCCTGAATCAACCCTTTCCTGCTTTTGGTGAGAGGGCGGCACGTGTACAGGTTGCAGAAGCTGCCACTGAACAGGCTCTGCAGGAGGAACACGCGGTTGCACTGCAGCTTGCGGGTCACCTGACCAGGGTCTTTTACGAATATGCCTATCTGGGAAAGGCTACTCGGCTGACAGAAGAAAACCTGCGTCTGTTGAGTGACGTACAACCAGTAGTTGCGACCAAGGTTGCGGCTGGAGGAAATCTGAATTCCCTGCTGCGACTGAACGTAGAACAGGAACGGCTCTCTGATCAACTCCGAAGCTTGCAGGCCCGCAGGGAACAACTGTCTATACGGCTTGACTCCCTGTTAGGTGCTGAAACCGAAGGGCTGCGTCCATGGCCGAAGTTGATAGAACCTTCCACAAACCGCTTCGATGTCGTAACGCTGAAGCGGCAGCTCACCCTGAATAACCCTGTGTTACGACAACAGGAGGGAAAGATGAAGGTTGCGGAAGCCCGGGAGAGTCTCGTGGCGAAAGAAGGCAACCCACGTTTCGCTGTCGGGATCAGCTACATTCAGTTGGGAGACCCGGATCAGAGTTCCAGCCTGTCGAGTTCGGGGGAGGACCCCTGGAGTGTGCATGCCAGTATTCAGATCCCGTTGTGGAGAGGGGCTGAAAAAGCGAAACAGGAGGAGGCCGCCCGTATGCGAATCGCGGAGGAATCACGCAAAGAGGATCTGACCCGAACCCTCCAGGCAGACTTGAAAGAGCGTATCTCACTCCATGTCGATGCACAACGCAAGCTGCAGGTCTATGGAGACACCTTACTCGGGCTTGCCAGACAGGCGGTGGAAAACAGCCGTGCCGGTTATGAGAATGGCAGTACAACCGTTCTCGAACTCATTGACAGCGAACGAAGCCTGCTAGCAGTCGAATTGGAATACTGGCGAGCCGCAGCCAACGCCCACACCCAACAGAAACTGATTCAAATCCTCATATATCCGGATCTGGAATCCCTCATCCAATCTGAGGACATGCCATGAAAGTGAAGTACATTGCCATCCCTGCAGGCCTTTGCCTCGTCGCATTTCTGGCCGGGCGGTGGAGTAAGCCGTCTGGGTCCGCTGACCCGCAACCAAGCCATGATCACTCCGCCGATACCGAATCGGGAGACACGGTGTGGACCTGTTCCATGCACCCGCAAATCCAGCAGCCGGAGCCCGGTGACTGTCCGATCTGTGCGATGGACCTGATCCCGTTAATCAATGACGGTGGAGATCCGGGGCCCCGGGCCATGCAGATGAGCGAATCGGCTCTTGCACTCGCGGACATCGAAACCACAGCAGTGGAACGGAAGTGGATTGAACGGCAAACGCGTCTCGTGGGCCGTCTGGCCATCGATGAAACCCGGGAACGAAGCCTGACCGCCCGCTTCCCAGCCCGGGTGGAAACCCTGTACGTGAACTATGACGGGGTTCCCGTGAAGACTGGCGATCACCTTGCGAACGTCTACAGCCCGGACTTGTTTGCTGCACAATCCGAACTGTTGACGGCCATGCGTCATGATCCGGAGAGTCCACTTGCAAGGGCCGCACGCGAAAAACTGCGCCTCTGGGGGCTGTTGCCGGAACAGATTGAGGAAATCATCCAACGGGGAAAAGCGGATGAACGGATGGAGATCAAAGCGCCTATCGGTGGCGTGGTGGTTGAGAAGCAGATCCACGAGGGGGAATACCTGAAAACCGGGCAGCCTTTGTTCCGGATTGCAGATCTGAGTGTTCTCTGGCTGACCTTGGAAGCTTATGAATCCGATCTCCCCTGGCTGAGGTACGGTCAGCGGGTTGCGTTTACAGTGGAATCGTTTCCCGGAGAAGTCTTTGAGGGGACCATTGCCTTTATCCAACCTGAACTGGACCCTCATACTAGAACGGTTCAGGTGCGTGTGAATGTCCCCAATCCCGAGTTACGTCTGAAGCCGGGCATGTTTGCCCGTGGGGAGGTGACATCCACTCTCACTTCTGAAAACAAGGTGATTGCTCCGGATTTGGCCGGGAAGTGGATCAGCCCCATGCATCCTGAAATCGTCAAAGAGGAAGCCGGCACCTGTGATGTGTGCGGCATGGACTTGGTGCGTGCAGAAGATCTGGGGTACAGCCTTGGTTCTGAGGAGGAAAAACCCCTGGTGATTCCTGCTTCGTCGGTATTACGGACCGGAAAACGTTCGGTGGTATATGTTCGTGTCCCAGACACAGAACGGCCGACATTTGAGGGAAGGGACGTGCAGATTGGAAATCGCGCGGGTGACGCGTATGTGTTGCTGGAGGGCCTGGCAGAAGGTGAGCTGGTCGTGAGTCACGGGGCTTTCAAGATCGACAGTGCCCTGCAGATCGTGGCCAAACCCAGCATGATGAATCCTGCACCTACTCCTGTGCCTGTTATGAAACTGGAGATCTCTGAAGAAAAAGTGACCGCACTCCTGCCGGAATACCTTTCCCTGCAGGATGCTCTGGCCCAAGACAGTCTGGAGGGGGCGAAAACCGCGTTGCAGAGGTTACTGGAGGTTGCAGGAAAAGGAGCCTCTGTTCAGCCGCTTCTGGAAACGATGTTGGCCAGTCCGGATCTGGACGGGATGCGGCGGCCGCATTTTGAAGTGCTGTCTAATGCAGTCATTGAAGGTGTGATGAAGCAACCCCGGCTTCAGGATGGATTGTACCTGATGCATTGCCCCATGGTCTACGATGACCGGGGAGCAGACTGGCTGCAGAATCATCCGGACCTCCTGAATCCCTATTTTGGTGCGATGATGCTCCGCTGCGGCGTCACCAAAGACCTCACGCCGACCGGCAGCAAGCCTGAGGAAGGTCATGAGCATTAACCCCCTTCATCTTCTGATACGGTTCTGCCTGGAGAACAAACTCGTTGTCGTGCTGTGTACAGCAGGATTGATCCTGTGGGGCCTGATAGTGGCTCCATTTGACTGGGACCTTGACCAGATTCCCCAGGACCCTGTTCCTGTAGATGCCATCCCCGATATTGGGGAGAATCAGCAGATTGTGTTCACGGAGTGGATGGGGCGTTCTCCCCAAGACATTGAGAATCAGGTGACCTACCCGCTGACCACAGCCCTGCTGGGACTACCGGGAGTCAAAACTGTCCGCAGTTACTCCATGTTCGGGTTCTCCACCCTGTACATCATCTTTGAGGAGGACGTGGAGTTTTACTGGTCCCGCAGCCGGATCCTTGAGAAGCTTAACAGCCTGCCTTCTGGTACTCTTCCGCAAGATGTACGCCCTCAACTGGGTCCGGATGCCACAGCGTTGGGACAGATCTTCTGGTATACGCTGGAGGGTCGGGACCCGGATGGAAACCCTGCGGGCGGTTGGAATCCTGAGGAACTACGCAGCGTTCAGGACTGGTATGTCCGCTATGCATTACAGGGTGCAGATGGGGTTGCGGAAGTAGCCTCGATTGGCGGGTATGTGAAAGAATATCAGGTGGATGTCGATCCGGATGCGCTCCGCAGGTACGGTGTGGCTCTGCATGATGTGGTGAATGCCGTTCGCAGCAGTAATCTGGATGTGGGGGCCCGCACGATTGAAATCAATGCGGTGGAGTATGTCATCCGTGGGATTGGTTTCATTGAGAGCCTGGAGGATTTGCGGAAAACCGTTGTCACGCATCAGGAGAATGTCCCGGTGACTCTGGAGCAGGTGGCTCACATTGAGTATGGTCCCGCCATGCGGCGAGGGGCACTGGACAAAGCGGGTGCAGAGGCGGTTGGCGGTGTGGTAGTGGCCAGGTTTGGAGAAAACCCTCTTTCCGTCATTCAGTCGGTTAAGGAACGGATCGAGTCCATCACCCCGGGGCTGCCAAAGAAAACGCTGGAGGACGGAACCGTCAGTCAGGTGGAGATCATTCCATTTTATGACCGGACAGGGCTGATCCATGAAACGCTTGGAACCCTGGAGAATGCAGTCAGACAGCAGATTCTGGTCACGGTTATTGTGGTGATGGTCATGGTACTTCATCTCCGAAGTGCCGCCCTGATCTCGTCCGTTCTGCCGCTGGCCGTCCTGTTTGCGTTTATCGGCATGAAACAGTTGGGTGTGGATGCCAACATCGTAGCCCTGTCCGGTATTGCCATCGCCATCGGGACAATTGTCGACATGGGGATCGTGCTTTGTGAAAACATCCTCAAGCATCTTGGGGAAGCACATCCCGAAGAAAACCGGCTGGAGGTGGTGTACCGGGCCTGTACCGAAGTTGCCGGTGCGGTGTTCACGGCGGTGCTGACGACCATTGTCAGTTTTCTGCCTGTTTTCGCCATGGAGGCGGCGGAGGGGAAACTCTTCAAACCCCTTGCCTACACCAAAACATTTGCTCTGCTGGGATCTATTCTGGTGGCCATGACGCTGATCCCGCCGTTGGCCCATGCGGTGATGACGAAGAAGAACCTAAGCCGCTGGGGGCGTCGAAGTCTCTGGGTGCTTCTGGGCATCACCGGACTCACGTCCTCGTTTCTCTGGAAAGAGATGCCTGTTTGGCTGGGGATTCTTCTGCTCGTGGTCGCCCTGTTTCATTTGTTGAAGGAACGGTTTCCACCACCTGTCCAACAACGGTTCTTTATGGGGTTTAATCTGCTTGCCGCTTTATGGGTCTCCACATGGCTGGCATCTGACTGGAAACCGCTGGGCGCAGAATCTGCCCTGGGGAACGTGAGCTTCGTGCTCATAAGCGTCGGCGGACTATTGGGGCTCTTTTACCTGTTCATTCATCTGTATCCCCGGATTCTGGCCATTCTGCTTCGGCACAAGGCTCTCTTTCTCTCGGCCAATGCGTTGATTCTTCTCTTCGGCTTTTCCGCGTGGTTGGGAGTACCCCGTCTTTTCGGGTGGCTGCCGGAGGGCATTCGCAGCAGCCAGTTGTATGTGAACCTGGCTCACCAAGTACCCGGATTCGGAAAGGAATTCATGCCCGATCTGGACGAGGGGTCCTACCTGCTGATGCCGACCACCATGCCGCATGCCTCCATTGGGGAGGTCATGGACGTTCTTCGTAAACAGGATATGGCGATCAATGCGATCCCTGAAGTGGAGTCGGCCGTTGGGAAACTCGGACGCGTGGAGAGCCCGCTGGATCCAGCTCCCATCTCGATGATTGAAACAATCATCAGCTATAAAACGGAGTTCATACTCAATGAGCAGGGAACGATTCAAACCTTCGCGTATGATCGGAAGGAAAATGACTTTCGACGGGACGATTCCGGAGACCTGATCCCGGATCCGAAAGGAAGGCCCTACCGGCAATGGCGTGAGGAAATCCGAAGTCCGGATGATATCTGGGAGGCGATTGTAGAGGCCGCGAGCATCCCGGGGACCACATCCGCCCCCAAACTTCAGCCCATTGCCGCACGGATCGTAATGCTGCAAAGCGGAATGAGGGCTCCCATGGGATTAAAGGTCTACGGCCCTGACCTTGAAACCATTGAATCCGTTGCCCTGGAGATTGAAGCCTTGCTCAAGAACGTACCCTCCATCAAAGCCGAAGCCGTTCTGGCGGACCGAATGGTGGGTAAACCTTACCTTGAGGTGGAAATCAACAGGGAGGCCATCGCCCGTTACGGAATCAAGCTCACCATGGTCCAGAATGTGATTGAGGTCGCGATCGGAGGAAAGACCGTGACTACTACGGTCGAAGGGCGGGAGCGCTACCCGGTTCGGGTTCGTTACCTCCGTGAGTTGCGGGATAGTATTGAGGCGATTGAAGGGATTCTGGTTGCGGCTCCGGATGGAACCCAGCTTCCCTTGCGGGAACTCGCCCGGATCGAGTATGTACGCGGACCGCAAATGATCAAAAGCGAAGACACCTTTCTTGTCGGATATGTCATCTTTGATAAACAGCAGGGCTATGCGGAAGTGGATGTTGTGGAGCAGGCGGATGCGTACCTCAAAGACCGAATGGAGGCCGGGGAACTGAATCTTCCAGCCGGGGTCAGTTATGCCTTTACCGGAAGTTATGAAAACCAGGTCCGGGCTGCGAAAAAGCTGGGTGTGGTTCTTCCGGTCGCCTTGTTTGCCATCTGGCTGATCCTGTATTTCCAGTTCAGGCGGATTGGATCTACACTTCTGGTCTTCTCCGGGATCCTTTTTGCCTGGTCCGGTGGGTTTATTCTGATCTGGCTCTATGGCCAGAACTGGTTTCTGGATGTCAGCCCCTTCGGTCATGATCTCAGGGAGCTGTTTCAAATCGGAACGATCAATATGAGCGTGGCGGTCTGGGTGGGCTTTCTGGCCCTCTTCGGAATTGCCACAGATGACGGGGTGTTGATGACCACATACCTGACCCAACGCTTCCGGGAAGATCCCCCGCAGGACCGGCAGGCCATTCGGGAACGAGTGGTGGAAGCCGCTTCCCGCAGGGTCCGTCCAGCTATGATGACAAGTGCCACCACCATTCTTGCATTGCTTCCCGTATTAACCTCCAGCGGCCGGGGTGCAGATGTCATGGTGCCAATGTCCATCCCCACTTTTGGCGGGATGCTGTTGGAAATCCTGACGATTCTTCTGGTCCCCGTACTCTATTGCGCTGGTGCAGAGTTCACCTGTAAACACCGACAATCTAAAAGAACACATGACTACTGAAAACGAACAGAACAATCGGAATTGGAAAAACTATATCCCCCTCCTGATGGTGATCGCGTTGTCGTCTCTCGCTGCAGCGGCCCTCTCAGGAGAGGAAGGGGCGAAGTTCCTGAACCTCCTGACCTGGATGCATGCCTTTATGGGAATGTTTCTTTTATTCTTTGCTCTCTTTAAGTTCATCAACCTCCCGGGGTTCGCCGATGGGTTCTCGATGTACGACCTTCTTGCATCCCGGTGGAGGGGGTATGGATTTATCTACCCCTTTCTGGAACTGGGGCTCTCGCTCTCTTATTTATCGGATTTCCCCAAGACAGGTACTTACATTGCAACCATCCTCATCATGTCATTTGGGGCCTTGGGAGTTCTCAACGCATTGAGGAAGAAACTACGCATCAACTGCGCCTGCCTCGGAACTGTGTTGAATGTTCCCTTATCCACGGTTGCTGTGGTGGAAAATCTGGGGATGGTGGTCATGGCCGCCGTCATGTTGTTTTTTGTTCAATAAAATATCGTATCCCTCGGGCTCTACAGAAGAGCTTCTTCACAATCTATCATTTGGCGTATTCGTGTTCCCGGCATATCTTGGTCACATCCTTCTGAGTCAACCCTTCTCCGGTAAGTCCGCAGCGGAATGAATCGGTCCCGGTTTTCTGGTTGTAACGGCATGTAGAACATACCGAAAAGCCCTTTCTGCCGTGCATGGTCTGAAGGTCCCGCAATAGAGAGGTCAACTCGTTCATTGCGGAGGCATATTCAATTGGAATGACCGGGAGGGTTGCCTGAAGCTTCTTCCAGAATTGTCTGCCTTTCGCAGTCAGTTCGAGATGCACGGATCGCTTGTCGTTATCATCCGGTTTCTTCACGATCAGCCCGTTGGCCTCCATTTTCATGAGTGACTGGGAAATGGACCCCTTCGTCTGCCCAAGATACTCCACCAGTGCCAATGGAGTATCTGAGTATTTATTGCAGGTCGCCAGATACTCCAGAATTTTTGCATGGATGAAAGGAATCTCCAATTCTGCAGCCCCCTTCCTAATTTCACTTACCTGTAAGGCGGCAATTCGTTCGATGATTACGGCTTCGTTCATTTCTTGAATGTATCGCATCGAAACAACTTGACAACCAGAAAGGAAGGTCTATATCACATATGGTATCGCATCGATACTATATAAACCCCCTACAAAAAGGAAAACTCATGAATACATCACTCCTCACCTTCGCGCTTCTTGCAGCCCTGTCTGTTCATACCGCTTTTAGCTGTGAAAAATGCAGCAACTACGAGGGTCCAAACCTGAAAATTACGAAAACGGAAGCCAGCTACCTCCCTCAAATCAATTCTTTTGTGATGGAAATTCAGGTAGAAGGTAAAGCAGGGGAGACCTATCCCATCAAACGTGGTCAGTTGGATGGTGCGCCTGTCCTGGGCTACGTTTTTCCAACGTCTCTGAAATCTACAGATGTTGGGTTCGGTAAAGTGGAGGGTATTGTTGCCTTGG
Organism: Verrucomicrobia bacterium UBA6053; assembly: GCA_002429065.1. Classification (GTDB taxonomy): domain Bacteria; phylum Verrucomicrobiota; class Kiritimatiellia; order SS1-B-03-39; family UBA6053; genus UBA6053. The sequence goes on from DIYN01000032.1 coordinate 13,747, forward strand.
CTGTCACCTCCCATCCGGATTTTGATGACACAGCCCTGTGGGATGAAAATGGTGATGGCTCGTATGACAACGACGGGAAGGTGTGGCATACGCATTGGGTGGTCCTTCAGGGAGATGAACGGGTTCCCGGAAAACTGTCCGTGGTCCAGTTCAAACCTGAAGACAAAGCCATTCTTCCTCCCACCAATCCGGGTATGCCCATGTACATGGATTCCCCCGGATACACTGTGGTGAAGCATGGGAATAAGATCCGGGTCGTCCTCCCCGCAGATCGTATCCGGGCAGCGGAATTCCGTTTTGATGCCGTCACCGCGTTCATGCAGGTGAACACCTCTGACAAAGAAAAGCCTATGTTGGGCGTCTACAAAGCCTATTCCGTAGCTTCTGGAGACCTTTCCCTGCCATATTCGGTAAAGAAATAACAACTGCCCAGGACGAGTTCTTCGGAACTCATAGATCGTCCGTATCCATCCTTAAACCCTCTGGTAAAAACCTGAGGGTTTTCATTTTCTTCGGAGGTGTGCACCAGGCCTCCTGTATAAAAAATAAACGTTTCGATACGAAACATCTTAACTTAGAACGGGTGCCGCAGCACAAACTTTTTAGTATCGATGAAAAACTATGAGCCCAAACCTAACCTAAGGAATAAAGATGACGAATGTTATCTTCTACCATGCGGGCTACGAGGTTTGCATCTCTGCTGAACACATGCTGGCTGAAGCACTTGACCCAACGAAGTATGAACTCGAAATCGTGCACTTCGGGGATGCGAAAGACCGGATCCCGGAAGCCGAAGCCGCAGGTGTACAATCCGTTCCCGCTCTGGTGATGAATGAGCAACCATCGAATTATATGGCTGTAGCTAAGTATGTGATTTGCATATTTGGTCGTTAGGCCATGATCAAACCAGTCTGATACTCTTCGTGGTTTCGCCAAAGCTGGCAACCCCTAATTAATTCTAAACGCTACAAACCTCGTTTAACTTTACTCATATCAATATCGGGATGAAGACCATCGCAACTTCGACGCTGCCCTTTAAAGAATAGGCATTTCAGGTGTCACCCATGCAGATGTTCTTATTACTATTCACTGAATATATCTTTTCAGAAATCCCAACCCCTCCCGCGTTATATAAACATGTAACCCTCCGGTTGCTCAGACACCCCTTTCCCCGTCTTCCTGCAAAGGAGGCGGGGGTTTTCATGCAGCCCAACCCTGAACCGGAGAACCTATGGAACGCCCATACACCGTCAGCCTCGACCTCTATCGCGGAGCCGCCTACACCCCCTATGCCCGGACGAAATACCGGGTGTTGGCTGAATCCGAGCTGGACGCCTGCTCGCTGGCCGAACGAAACCTCAACACCCAACTGGACGACATCGAGTACGCCGCAGCCACAGATGCCCACCCGATCTGGAAGCCTGATCCTGCTGTTTCTGCAGTTGAAGTGGCCTCCGCTGCTTGAAAAAGCCTCTGTCTCCCGGTGTGTCCCGCCGGGAGATGAGGCGGTGTTCACGTTCAGGGCCAGGGTGAAAAAGTGGATTTATCGTATGCATGCGGGGAAAAATTATGCATAAAAATACCACTTTTGAGTTACGTAAATGCATGCAGGGTAATTACATGCAGATATTATCAAAAGTAAGAACGCCATGCATACGGGAATTTATGCATGGGAGCTATGCGCACGAAACCTACATTTCCCGCCCATTCACAGCCTTAGAACGAGGGGGGCCCCTGAATATATTTTAACCACAATCCTAACCTGGAGGACCCATGCGAATCCTAACCCGTCCTGAGCTGGAGCAGGTGGATAATCTGAAGCGGTGTATGGCTTTTCATGACCAGCTCATCCACTCCCGGCTCCTGTGCATCCTCGATGACCATACTCTGGCCTTCGATAATCATGTGCTGGTTGGCCCAGCGCCACCCTGTGACAGCTCCTACTGGCAGTTGCGTGATCTGCAGGGAAAGACAGTCACGTTGATAGAAGTCCGGGATTTGATCGGCTGCCCGGTGACCAATGTCGGGTACTTCAGTTATCCGGGCTGTGCTCAATCCGTCATCCCGTACCTGCAGTTCCTGAACCGCATCCAGCTCTGCTTCTTCACAGACAAAGCCAACTACATGCTGCGGCATGATCGTCTCCGGGAAGATGCCTGGGACACATTCCCGCTCTTTGAAACCCCAACCCACGAATAAGGAGAACCAACATGGCGATACACCTTCAAATGGAGTATTCCAAAAAGATCGGCTTGCCTGAATACAGCAGCCACGGCTTCTCGGTAAGCCTCAAGGCAGAAGTCGCTTCCGCCGAGGACATCCCCGGCGAAGTGGAGCGCATCTACCAGACTCTTCAGCAGTCCGTAGACCAGCAGATCATTCATCCCGGTTACGTCCCTGGACAGGAAGCAGCTCCCAAGGTGCATGTGCTCCCGTCACAGGAAAAGGCCTGGAAATGTAGTCCCAAGCAGAAGGAACTCATCCTGAAGCTGGTAAACGAACAGGGCCTGGACCGAAATGAGGTCGATGATCAGGCCCAACGTCGATTCGGCAAAGGCGTGACTCAGTTGAACAAGCTGGAAGCCTCTGGACTGATCGACAGCCTAATGCCCGGACAGAAGCGTGGGAAGCCACGGAGGGCTGCATGACGACTCCGGGCGATCCACTGGAGTACATGAGCGCCAGTCGTCTGAAGAGCTTCCTGACCTGTCGTCTACGTTTCTTCTACGAAAAGGTGCTCCAGCTCCCAACTCCCACAACTCCCAACCTCCAGATCGGCAAGGCTGTCCATGCCGGTCTGGAGGCGCTCCACAAAGCGAAATGGGCAGGAGAGCTCCCAACCACACCTGATATCCTGCAGGCCTACCAGGAATCCTACAGTGCTCTGGAGGAGCAGGACGCGGTGGACTATGGGCAGAAGTCCCGTGAGGACTGTCTGGAGACCGGAGAACGCACCTTACGTGCGTATCTGGAATCTGACTTGGTTACCGATCCCCGACCTATCCGTGGCGTAGAAGCCTACTTACGCCGGGAACCTGATGAACTCCCCATTCCGCTAGTCGGAGTAGTGGACCTTGTCCGGGACAACACGCCTATCGACTTCAAGACGGTGGGTAGCACCCCGGACCTGAGAGAGGAGGCGTGGAGCCATGAACTGCAGATGACCTGCTACTTCCTGTTGCTGGCCGACGCCACGGGTGAACTGCCCGGACAGGCAGAGCTGGTGTATCTGGTGAAGACCAAGACCCCGAAGGTGATCCGTCATCAACTCCCTTCTGTCGACCTGATCCAGTTGGAACGCTTCAAGCGTCTGACGGATGTCTACGTCGAGGGTAACCAGCGACAAGAGTATTTCCCGTCTCCGGGAATGCACTGTCGTTGGTGCTCCTTCCGCTCCAGGTGTCGTGCCTGGGGGAAGGTGGCCGCGTAGAAGAGCGGTAAACACGACAATCCTAAAGCCCGTCTGGCACTTCGTCAGGCGGGCTTTCCTTTTTCTGAACTCAAACCCCAACACAAGGAACACCATGGTAAATCTACTCCTGCATTGCGGAAGCGAACAAGTGCCTCGTGAGGAACTGTACCGTACCCGCACCCCGGCCGCTACTCGAACCTGGCAGCCGATCCCCCACAGCCTTCTCCTGCAGCAGGTGGAGGCGACATTGCCACGCTTTGGTATGCGGGTAGTGAATCAGGCACATGGCCTGTCTCATGATGGTGACCGTTATTTCGGTCTCCTGGAAATCGCCAACGGCTCCAATCATCCAGACTACAGCCGGGTATTGGGCATCCGCAACAGCCACGACAAACGCTTTCCGGCGGGTCTGGTTCTCGGTAACCAAGTTCTCGTTTGCGATAACTTGTCCTTCAGCGGAGAGATCAAAGTCGCCCGGAAGCATACCAGTATGATCCTGAATGATCTCCCGCTGATGATCAACGATGCGGTGGGTCGTCTTCATGATTCCTGGCACGAACAGGACAGGCGTATTGTCCGCTATAAGGATAGTATCCTGCCGGATGCTGTCATGCACGACCTCACCATCCACGCATTGGATCATGGCGTCATCTGCGGTAGCCAAGTACCGAAGGTGCTACATGAGTACCGGGAACCCAGACATGAAGCCTTCTGGCCAAAGAATGTCTGGAGTTGGTTCAATGCCTGCACAGAGGTGTTGAAGGGAAACCTCAACCTGCTCCCGGATCGTACCCAGCGCTTACACCAGCTCTGCGATGCACACGTCGGCCTGAACTGAGGAGGAATTCGGATGCGTTTGATTCTAATCCTGTTCTGTGCAATCGTCTATCTCGGTCCGATGACCGGGTGTGACGAAAATACCTCTGTTCCCACAACCCGTATCGAAGTCGATACAGAGCCTGTGGGAGTTGGCCTGGGCGTGATCGGTGGCGGAATCGTCATTGCCGCCTGGGTCATGTCCGTGATGTCTGGAGGAGGGAAGCATGAAGATTGATGATCCTAAGCTTCTCCTCCGGCATAGCCTGCTCCCCACGCTGATACTCTTTGGCCTGGGAGGAGGATTGTTGATATTCGCAATCTGCAGCGAATTGGCAACGCTGTTCATCTGGCTCGGATGCGGATTGCTGGGAGGGATCATTCTCTCCCGGCGATTCCGTTTGCCTAAGCTGTAAATCCTCAACCTTAAGGAACCACTGCATCGGTAGTGGTTTCTTTTATCTATTGGGGGGAGGTTCGCCTAAATAGAGGCTTTGACGTGTTTTGACGCCAGAAGTGGCAAAAGGTGGCATTTTATGGCCGATTCCCACGTCAATCCGCGTCAACGTACATAACACCCAGACAAGCAAAAACCCCTGATTATCAGAGGTTTAAGCAGGAAATAAAATGGCGGGATGTACGGGACTTGAACCCGCAACCTCCGGCGTGACAGGCCGGCGCTCTAACCAATTGAGCTAACACCCCGCAAAATTGACGGGACGGGGTATATGCCTCATCCAGATCCGAGAGGCAACCCTAATATGCAATTTTTTACTGCTGCGGGGGAATCAGAACCTGAGCGGCGTAGGGATCACCTTCTTTCGAAGCGCCACCCCGGTAATAACTGTACTCCAGCCATTGGAGAACCAAAACCGCAGTCAGACATCCGAATGCCAAAATGGAGAAAATCACCATGATGGTACCGGCGATATCTGATTTCTTTTTCGGAGCCTCCTCGGGCGCTGCGTCCGGATTGTCGAGTTCAATACTTTCGTCTGTCATAAAGCCATATCTCCTGAGAAAATGAGACTAAAAGGCCCCGCCCCTTTTGGCGAGGCTTTTTTTCAGACTCTATGCAAAGGATTTGGAGACGAGTTCCGCCATTTCATCCAGAGTGGCGGCGACCGGAACACCTGCATCACGGAAGGCAGCCTGTTTGCTGGCAGCGGTTCCCGCATTTCCAGAGACGATGGCCCCGGCATGACCCATTGTGCGGCCTTCAGGAGCACTTGCCCCTACAATGTAGGCAAAACAGGGCGTGGAGACATGGTCTTTGATGTAGGCAGCGGTCTTTTCCTCTTCATCGCCGCCAATCTCGCCGATCAGTACAACCGCTTCTGTATCCGGATCCGCTTCGAAGTGAGCCAGTATGTCCCGGAAATTGGAGCCCACAATAGGATCACCACCAATGCCGACGCAGGTGGACTGGCCGATCCCCATTGAGGTCAATGCATACACAATTTCATAGGTCAGCGTACCGGAACGGCTGATGACCCCTACCTTTCCAGGGGTGCAAATACTTCCCGGCATGATGCCGATTTTGCTTTTTCCGGGAGAGATCAGTCCGGGGCAGTTGGGTCCAATCAATGTCAACCCTTTCGCTTTCACCTGATGGTAGAGGCTCACCATGTCATTCACCGGTACACCTTCGGTAATGCAGATGATCAATGGAATTTCCGCGTCGATGGCCTCCTGCACCGCACCTTTGGCAAATTTTGCCGGGACATAGATCACAGAGGCATCGGCGCCAACGCTGTCTTTGGCCTCTTTTACAGAATTGAAGACCGGCTTTCCGTGTTCATGAAGACCGCCTTTACCCGGAGTCACTCCACCGACAATATTGGTGCCGTATTCAATCATCTGACCGGCATGGAATGAACCGTCGCGGCCGGTAATCCCCTGCACGATCACGTTGGTGGTTTCGTCAATCAAGATGCTCATGCGTCCTCTCCTTTGCCTAGAGAAATGGTTTTCTTCACCGCCTCAGAAAATGTGGAGGCCGGGATGAGTTTGGAACCTTGCAGCAGGGCTTTCCCCTCTTCCGCGTTTGTTCCAGCCAGCCGGACGACCACGGGAACTGTGATCTCCATCGTCTCAAACGCTTTGAGAATCCCCTTCGCAATGTCATCGCATCGGGTAATCCCGCCAAAAATGTTGATGAGGACCGCTTTCACGCGGCCTTCAGAAAGAATGTACCGGAACGCATTGACCACTTTTTCCGGATTGGAACTCCCCCCCACATCCAGGAAGTTTGCCGGGTCTCCTCCGTGAAGTTTAATCATGTCGAGGGTAGCCATGGCCAGACCGGCTCCGTTCACCATGCAGCCGATATCTCCATCAAGCTGAATAAAGGCCAGGCCTTTTTCTTTCGCTTCAATCTCAGCCGGGTTGTCCTCATTGAGATCCCGGAGATCCACCAGGTCAGGCTGCCGCATCAGGGCATTGTCATCGATGGTGATTTTCCCGTCGAGTGCGATCACGTTTCCGTCACCGGTCAGGACCAGAGGATTGATTTCCGCCAATTGAAGATCTTTGTCCAAGAATAACTGGAACAGCTTGCGCATGATATCCAGCGCTCCCGCAACCCCTTCCCCACCAAACAATTCAGAAGCAGCCTTGGCCGCCTCCTCTTCCGGGAACGTATAATCGTTCGAACCAAACCGGAGAATTTTGTCCGGGGTGGACTCTGCGACTTCCTCAATATCCATGCCGCCTTCCGAACTCGCAATGAATCCGATGCTCTTGTCGGTGCGGTCCAGAATCACACTCAAGTAGGCTTCACGGGCAATGTCGCTTCCCTTTTCAATCCACAGACGATGAACCGTATGCCCTTTAATGTCCATGCCAAGAATGGCTTCCGCAGCTTCACGCACCTCATCCTCACTGCGAGCCAGTTTGACTCCACCTGCTTTTCCCCGGCCCCCAATATGCACCTGGGCTTTGACGGCCACGAGGGGAGCCTGCAGTTCTGCCCAAGCAGCGACTGCCTCATCCACGGAAAGAGCGAGCCGCCCTTCCGGAACCGGAATCTCCGCCCCTTGGAACAGGGATTTGGATTGGTATTCGTGAATATTCATAAAAAATCCGCCTTTTTGGGAATCAAGAGGCGGATTTCGTAAACCAGGAAGCGTGGTTCTGCAAGCAGAATGATGGCACAGCCTATCCCACCCTACATTATCGTCGCAGATGAGGAGGACGTGCAGGATACATGCGGTGACTCGTGCGTTGAATCTGAGGAAATACTTCGGGCGTGCGAAGACCCTCAACGGTACGGACCGTTTGGGGATAGGACGTTTTATGAGTGGAATCCTGGGGTGGAACCGTGTCTCCCCCACGGACACACCGGACAAAATTGATCACTCTTCTCGCATCCCCCTGAGGACCGTGACCTATCGACGCTTTTCCGGTCTTGGGATCGCTCCGCTGGCATCCCGCCCCATGCACATCCATGACGCGTCCGTACATCATGCCCATGCCTCTGCCAAAGCAAAGAACCGCGGCCTGATAAGCTCCGGGACCATCCAGATGAGTCGTCGACGTCCAGTAATAGCCCCAGTCCTTTTGTCCTGCTTCATTTGTGAGCGACGTCGCCTGAAATACAGGATGTAATGCAGGACTGTCCGTGGTATCCGGCGAACGGCTGTAATCCACAATCGACTGAAGCTCTTTCGCATTCGGAAGTCTCCAGTCGCTCTTCCCGGCCAGGTTCTGCGCTTCTGCAAAGGCAAGAGCCTGTTCCCAGGTCATCCCTTTCCCGGAATCCGACTTCATCCATGTCAGGCCGGTTGCATGGTCGGTGATGGTCCCGTCGCGGTTGTCCTCGAACTGGTTTTGACCGTAGGCCGGGTTGCCCCTGACAAAACGAACGTAAAACTTCTTTTCCTTGCGGCCCCCGGGTCGACTGTACCCATACCCCTTGATCCGGCCATCCGCGAAATTCACACCAAAGAGGGTGGCACTCCCGCCCATGGTGGTAGACACGTACCGGGTGGAGGACAGCCACTGCGCATCAATAAACCTTTCTCCCCGGGTTGTCTGCCCATAGGCAAAATCAAAAAAATCTGTATTCAGAAATGGGACCGCATTTCGCGGAATTCCGCTCCGCATTCCCGGATCAAAGCCGGTGACCCCACGGAAATCGACCAGGGAGTACAACTCCTTTACCGTCGGGACCCGCCAATCGTCATATCCGCCAAGTCGCAGGGAGCCGGCCAATTTTTCCGCCTCTTTGAGACTGACTTTTTGCAGATCAACGCCCTTCGACCACATGAGGCCCGTTACCCGATCGGTCACGGTTCCGTCTTCATGATCTTCATATGACGCGACCCGTCCCTGATACTGGGCATCCTGACCATAAAACCGGTATCCGATTCCGGGAGGCTGGATCTTCGTACGTTCATTGTAACAATGGTCCTGACCGGTATCCACCACAGGGTAGGTGAGATCGGCCTCCAGGATCTGGGGAAGAAAAATCGGGCAACACCCTATGACTCGCATCCATTTGGTTTTCATCTTCATATCCTTTCTACGGAACCGGATCCATCATCCTGCAGAAGAATCATAAAAAGTTCCGTTCACGGGTATACAGGCCAGCACATTCCACGGCAGGACTTGAATTCTGCACCTGCTTTTCATAGGATTTGGACATGAGGTTTTTTTCCACACAGGCGTTGAGAAATCTGGACAAAGAAACCATCCAAAATGGCATTTCTGGCATTCAACTGATGCAGCGGGCTGCGACCGGACTGGCTGAGGAATTGTATTTCCTTACAGACCAAACCCCCTCACCCGTCACCATCCTAACCGGTCCGGGAAACAACGGCGGAGACGGATTGGGCATGGCCGCCATCCTCAAGCGAATGGGGTGGCCGGTTGAGGTCTGGTCTGTGATCCGCCGGGATCAGATTCAGGGAGACCCGTTGCATTTTCTTGTGGAGGCGGAAGAGGCAGGCGTTCGGTTCCGTTGGCTAGATGACGATGCGGCATGGGAGGATGCAGAACGTTTCCTCATGCCCAATCCAGTGCTCGTGGACGCTCTTCTCGGTACCGGGAGCCGGGATGAACCTCGTGGCGTGATTGCGTCGGCCGTTCGATTCCTCCGGCGGATACGCAACCGGGGCGTCATTGTGTCGGTGGACCTGCCGTCCGGCCTCGATGCCGATCAGGGACATGCCCACAATCCGGACTGCTGCGTCCTGGCGGATTTCACCTTCACTCTGGGTGGAGCCAAAAACGGGTTTCTCCAGGATAAATCGGCCGGTTGGTGTGGAAGTATCACGGTGGTGGATCTGAACTTCGAACCCGAAGCTCTGAAGAAATACGGAGAAGGCGATTGGCATGTGATGGGACTTCGGGAGGCCCGGAACATCCTGCCATGCAGAAAAGTCTCCGCCCACAAGGGGTCCATGGGACATGTGCTGGTCATTGGAGGGAGTCCCGGTATGACCGGAGCGGTTTCCATGGCCGGGAATGCCGCTCTGAGAACCGGATCCGGCCTGGTCACCGTCCTGACCCCCAACACCTGCTCCACCGCGGTGGATGTGGCGATTCCGGAGGTGATGGTCTATGCAGGACGCACGGGACAATTCGGTACTCTGAATAACCAGCCTCTCCCCATGCGGGGGATCAACGGAGTCCTGATCGGACCCGGCATGAGAGCTGACTATGACACCTCGGATCTCCTCCAACGCGTATTTGTGGAATGTAAAGTTCCGCTGGTGCTCGATGCAGATGCGCTTACAAATCTCAAAGGATACCGGGATGGATTTCTGCATACCCCAACCGAAAAATACCTGACACCTCACCCGGGAGAAATGGCCAATTTACTGGATATGACCCCTGCTCAAGTTCAGGCTGATCGGGTGAAAACCCTGCAGAAAGCGGGAAAACGTTATCCGGCCCATATTGTCCTGAAAGGATCACGCAGTCGGATCCGGATTCCAACAGGAAGAACATGGGTGAATCTGAATGGGAACCCTGGGATGGGAACCGGTGGCAGCGGAGACATTCTCGCCGGCATCGTGACCTCACTGGCGGCTCAGGGAGTCTTGCCCGAAATGGTGCTTCCACTTGCAGTGTTTCTGCACGGGAAGGCGGGCGACCTTGCGATGATGCGTAAAGGTCAGGCCGGGATGACGGCGATGGATCTTCTCGACGCCCTCCCCAAGGCGATTCAACGTATTCAGGGACGTTGAATCAGGGACCGGAAACGAGCGCTTAGAAAAACAGGGTGTCTCCCGGAACCAGCGTCACCCCTTCCGGAACTGATTCGGGAACAATCCGGGCAACGGAAACGACTTTGTCGATTTCAACGACCTCCAGTTTCCCGACATACTCTTTTCCGCGGTGAACATAGGCCTGCAGATCCTTTTTGAGCTTATCTGCGAGTCCCTTGTCGATCACAACATAACTCCAGTCATTGTTCACTTCGAGAATTTTGGCCGATCTGCCACGCCATACACCCGAATCCGCTCCGCCCCCGGCTGCGCCCAACCGGCATTTTTTATACTCCGCAACAAGCACATTCCGTTCTTCGATGGCCGCATCCACATCGATTTGAAGAGTCTGGAGCTGATTACTCCGATTCTCCAGATCCGCTCCCAGCGTATCGAGCCGGGTTTGCAAGCCCGTGATTTCACCCCGCAGGGTGGATATTTGGCTCCGGGCCTGTGCCAACTGCGTTTCGGTTCTCCCGATTTCACCCTCCAGACGGGCAATTTCATCGAGTGCATCCGACAATTCTTTTTCCCGGGTTGCCAGCTCCGCTTTGGTGTTATCCAAATCATTCTTCGTACGGACAAGATCCTGATGAACGCCCCCCAGAAGGCCAATACGGCCTGCCGCAAAACGGGACAGATTTCCGACTTTGGATTCGAGCGGAGCAATATCCTGATGTTTCACAGGCTGGGGAAGAATGAAGGAACCGGTAAATTGCTGGTCTTCGAGTTTGAAATCCGCGACTTCCTCGCCCCATTTCAGGTTGGTTGCAATCCGGTTGAGGGATTCACGCATCATCAAAGGCCGTGTCTTGATCAGTTGCTTCTCCATAAAGAGCATCGCGCCCAGCACAATCAGTGCCGCACTGGCGAGAAGATTCAGGATGATGAACGTTTTGATCGCTTTACTCATAATCGGGTGCTCCGGAAATCCAATATCGTGTCCTGGGTGAGACGCGGGTCTAGTTCAGGAAAAAGATGTTATCTCCAACCTCCAGTTCGACACCTGCCACGAAGGTGTCCGGAAGAATTTCAGCAATGGCAACTGTCCGCTCCACCTGCGTGACGCGGACTTTTCCGATGTACTCTTCCCCACGGTGCACAAAGGCTTCTGAAAACATCGGCAGGACATCCACTTCTCCCCGGTTGATGACCACAAAGTTCCAGTCAGGATCGATGGCCAGAATCTGAGCGGACATTCCCGGCTTGTCCTCTTTGGTGGGATCCCCGGTATTGGGACCTCCCTGACAGGCATCCAACAGCAGCCTTACTTTTTCCACTTCCTTTTGGTGAAGGGCGAGTTTGTCGGAAAGGGATTCGATTTCGGAATCCTTGCCAGCAATCTCCATTTCAAGATCTTTCACCTGGCGCTCAAGAGTGCTTTTCTCACGTTCCAGACCGGAAATGGTATTGTTCGCCTCATTAAGATCCTGACGGAGTTGTGCCAGGGTTCCGTTCAGGTCTGTGATTTTCCGGTTTGCATCCGCAAGCTCCTGAGTCCGGATGGCGAGGGTTTCCTTGGTCTGAGCAAGCTCGGCACGGGTATCCAGCAGAGTGGTGTACTCGGTTTCCAGTTGCTCCAATCGGTAGGAGGCGAATTCTTCCAGACTGGTGAGCTGGGCTTCAAAATTCGTCACGTCATCCATGACCAGCGGGAGGGTGATCTCAAAAGCGGACTGTTTACGGTCCGCATCACTTTCCCAATCCACCAGTCCGCCCCATTGCAGGCTTTTCGCCGTCGCTTCCACACCCTCCAGATTCACCAGCGTCTGAGCCTTGATCAGTTCCCGGTCCCGAAAGAAAAAGAACATGCTGAATACCATAACGGCGATGATCAGCAGAAAATTCAGAACCAAAAAGGTTTTCACCAGATTCGACTTCATATGTGTAAAGCTCCTAAAACAATAACCAGCCTCAACAATCTAGAAGATGCGAGCACACCATGTCAATGGCCTTCCGGAGGAAGTTTTGACTTTTCAAGCGATTCGCCCTTTCTATTTCTACCGGGCCAAAGGGACAGGATCCGGCCACTCCTCCGGAAAACCCTGTCATTGCAGCAGGAAGAGGGATCCCCGCGGGACGCCTGCACATGCCCACAAAAACGCCCGGCTGATCGCCGGGCATTTCCATGATCGCAAAGGAGGATGGGACAATTAGAAGCTGTAGTCGAGGCTGACCTGCGACCAGACATCGACACTGCCGGTGATGCCTCCTCCGATGTGGGCTCCCATGCGAAGCTGGGGAGACCAGTAGTAGCTGAATCCACCGGACATGACCACCAGACTTTCATCATCCCCTTCAATCTCTTCTTCATACAGAAACTCTACCAGCAGCGCGAATTCGTTTGAAACATTGTAGATGTAGGAGTTGCCGATGATCAACTGGTTATCGAAATCAGGATTCACGCGGTACCCAAAATCAAGTACCCACTGGAAATCATCTGAGATGTTGTCTCCATACGCCAAACCGGCCTCCACCACGGAATCCTCCGTTCCCAATCCTTTATCTTCATCACCTGTGGGGATGGTCGCCCGGACATACGGAATGAAATAGGGATATCCGAAAATATCCTCCCAGGCACGGAGCTGGAACTCTACCGCGAGGTCCCCGATGCCGGACTCGGAGTCCGCAAAAGAGAGGTCACGGTTGACAAAGGGCACTTCCAGTTTCACAGCAAAGTCTTCCAGTATTCCGTAGCGAACGTACGCAGAGTACGTCTGTCGGTCATCCTGAATAAATCCGTTTTCCCGCTCGATCGCCTGATAGGAAAGACCGACTTCAAATTGTTCCCAGCGAGGAAATTGATTTTCCAATGAGAAGATGGGACGCATGGAATCTGCCCGGGCCGAGGAAAGGAACAGACCGATCGGCAAGAGGGCAATCAGGAACTTGGTATGGGACATTAGGGTTCTCCAGACTATAGTAATGGGTTGTACCTTGCATACTTTAGGCAGACTTCCCCCGACATGCCAATAAGAAAATCGGGGGGAATTTCAGCAAAATCTCAGACCGAGCCGATCGATCCTCCAACTAATGACAACCGTGGCTCAAGCACAACATCACTGCGTTTCATCCGAAAGCCGAATCCATACAACTCACCCGCCCCCTTTCAGGTCTGGCAGAAGAGTGCAAGAAGACCTCTTCCCCCCTTGCAATTCCTCCAGGCCGTCCCTGCGGTCGGATTCATACATCTCATTCCCCCGGCTCAACGGGGGCCGGAGCACCTGAACAACACATTCCTGCAGGTTCAAGGAAATCAAAATCAACAACTCAATTGTCGTATGATTCATAACCTGTTTTTATAAAGAAGCTTGAAAAAGTTGTTTTTGCAAAACCTTTCCGTTGTCTTCATGGGGGTTTCAAGGTATAAGTACCCTCATCTCAACCCTCGGAGTATTTATGGCTGATGTTGTTCTGAAGAATGTATTTAAGGTATATCCCGGAAATGTGACTGCGGTTCGGGACTTCAACCTGGAGATCAAAGACAAGGAATTTATGGTCTTTGTCGGGCCTTCCGGCTGTGGAAAATCCACCACTCTCCGCATGATCGCCGGTCTGGAGGAAATTTCAGACGGCACCATCGACATCGACGGCCGAATCATCAATGACGTTCCCCCGAAAGACCGCGACATCGCCATGGTGTTCCAGAATTACGCTCTTTACCCCCATATGACGGTGTACAAAAACATGGCGTTCGGCCTGAAACTCCGTGGGTTTCCCAAGCAGGAAATCGACCAGCGAGTGAAAGACGCCGCGAAAATCCTCGGGATTGAGGAATACCTCGACCGGAAACCGAAAGCCCTGTCCGGCGGTCAGCGTCAGCGCGTGGCGGTCGGTCGTGCCATTGTCCGTCAGCCCAAGGCGTTCCTGTTTGACGAACCCCTGTCCAACCTTGACGCGAAGATGCGGGTCCAGATGCGGATGGAAATCAGCAAACTGCACCATCAGCTCGAGTCCACCATGATTTATGTGACCCACGACCAGGTCGAAGCGATGACCATGGGTGACCGGATTGTGGTCATGAAAGATGGTGTCGTCCAGCAGGTCGACACGCCGCTCGAAATCTATGAGCATCCGGCCAACAAATTTGTGGCCGGGTTTATCGGCAGTCCTCCCATGAACTTTTTTGACGGCGTTTTGTCTCAGGAATCCAACGGCCTCTTCTTTAAAGGAGATTCCGGATTCAATGTGCGGGTGGATGACAGCCAGGTCTCTGCGTTGAAAGAATATGGAAAAACCGATGTCGTCATGGGCATCCGCCCTGAGGATATTCAGGATTCCGTTTTCGCCGTGAATCCAAGTCCGGACAATTTAGTGAAAGCAAAAGTGGAAGTGGTCGAACCCATGGGTGCGGAGGTCTATCTGTATCTGAACGTTGGTTCCAATAACTTTATCGCGCGCGTGGACAGCCATGAGCAGGCCCAGGTGAACCAGGAAGTCACTCTTGCCTTTGACATGGTGCATGCCAGTTTCTTCCATACCGATGAGGAAGGCGCCCGGATCGTCTGATACGTATGCCCGGACTGTCATCCGTTCTTGTGGTGATTGCAGTTGCGGCCGGCACCTTCGCCATACTGACGGTGCTGGTCAGCCATCTGCGGTATCAGCATTGGCTGTATGAGGCAGAGGAACTTGCCACCTCGGTCTGTACGCCTGACGCCGCCGCTTTGTTGTTTCTCGACCGGATGCGCCGTGCACCCTTCGGGCTGATCCGACTTCGGCTTCCCGAATCCGCAAGTGAGTCAGACAGAGAATGTCTCCTGAAGGGAATCCGGGCCGAAGATCTTGTTCTCCGGATGACCTCCGGCGAACTTTGGGTCTTACTGAACCTCGAACCACACCATCTGCCAACGGTGGCCAACCGGCTGAGGTCCAGACTGGAACACTCCGGAATCGATCGCGGCCGTCTCGCACTCTTTTACCCGGATCCAACCCCGGAATCGATCGGAGAATGCACGGCTCCCCTTCCCACTGACCTTCCGAACCACGGATGGCGACAAACTCCGGAAACATGGCCTTTTCAGGATGAGAACCTTCCCCCTCCCGCTTCGCCGGCGATTGATCCACTGACCGGCACCTTATCTCCAACCCGGGCACCACGAGCGTTCAGAGGCATTCTGGCGGTCCAACGCCGACGGAATTCCCCTTTAAGTGTTTTGCGGGTGGATGTGGATCAATTGCATGAATACAATTCCGGCCCTGGAGGGGAAAACGCGGGGGATGCGGTGTTGCAGAAGGTGGCCTCCGTCCTGATGGAAAACTGCAGAGAGGATGATCTCGTCGCCAGACTCGAAGGGGATGAGTTCCTCATTTGCATCCAGGACAACGAGGAAACCGCTCTCCGAGCCGCACAAAGAATCAGCGAGTCCGTGAAACAGGCCCATGCAGAACTGGAGGACCTGAAATTCAGATTCACAGTCTCGATCGGGATTGCCGCATTCCCATCCCACGGAGAAACACCCAGGGCCTTGGTGACCGGAGCAGGTCTAGCACGGGAAGCCGCATCCGCACGGGGCCGGGGAAGCTGCAGGGTCTATCATCCGGATATGCGCCCTGCATCCACACCCGCGACCCGGACAGAGGCACGGCCGGAGAGCTTTTAACCGCGCAGCCCTGACGCCCATCATTCCTGTCCGGTTCCCGGTTGCGATTTAGTCCAAACCGTCTACGTTGCACTCCCCACAGCAACTCCCACTTCCCACCCCGAGGCTGTTCAAGATGTATTTAGGTGTAAACGTTGATCATATCGCCACCGTCCGTCAGGCACGGGGCACGTCCTATCCGGATCCCGTAGAGGCAGCGAATGCAGCGGCCAACGCCGGAGCACACGGCATAACGGTTCATCTTCGTGAGGACCGCCGCCACATTCAGGATCAGGACGTTTGGAGAATGCGGGAAGAACAGCCCCTTCCCCTCAATCTCGAAATGGGCAACACTCCTGAAATTGTCGACATTGCCCTGAAGGTCAAACCCGACGAGGTCTGCCTGGTACCGGAAAAACGCGAGGAACTGACCACGGAAGGAGGTTTGGATGTGGTGGGCAATTACGCGGCCCTGCAATCGAGCTGCAGCCGATTCCGGGATGCGGGACTCGCCGTGAGTCTGTTTATTGATCCTGATCCCCGACAACTTGACGCAGCTGCCTCGCTGGAAGTTCCCATGATCGAACTTCACACCGGGACATTCTGTGAGAGGAAAGGTGCGGAACGCGAGGCATGTCTTCAGGAACTGATTTCAGGCGCAAAACAGGCCCATGATGCCGGAATGCAGGTTAATGCAGGACACGGCCTGAACGTGGAGAACCTTGAAGCCCTTTTCCCGGTTCCCCATTTGCATACCCTGAACATCGGCCACAGCATTGTGGCAAGGGCTCTCATGCTGGGCATGCACGCAGCGGTGCATGAGATGCTGACTCTGATGCGAGGGTACCGTCCCTGACGCATCGATTTCCTTAACTCCTGATATCCCCTTCTTCTTTCCCCTTCAGGAAAATTCCTGCAAGGGGTCTTTTTTTAGGGGTGTCAAACGGCTTCAGACGCTTGACCAACAGGAGCAAAAAAAGTATATCGGATATCTCATATCCTTTTAATTTCAAATTGATTGCGCCTTCATCCATAGAAAACACCTCACCTTCTCCCGATGCACCTTGTGTGCATTGCGGGACCCGTTGCGGTCATACCGGAATAAAAGAAAACAACCTCGATTTCTGCTGCAGGGGATGCGCGATGGTGTATTCCATCCTCTCCGATCATAAGTTGGACAGGTTTTATGAACTGGACCCCAATGCCGGTCAGCAGGTGGGTGACGGACCGGAGACCGGCGCTTTTGATTTCCTCGCGGATTCGGATCTCCGCCGCAAACTGATCGACTTTACGGATGGGAAAACCACCTATATCACGTTCCACCTCCCTCAAATCCATTGTGTCGCCTGCGTGTGGCTGCTGGAACGCCTGTATAATCTGCACGACGGCATCGGTCCTTCTGAAGTCAATTTCACCCGGAAAACGCTGAAAGTCCCCTATGACGAATCCAAGATCACATTGGTGGAATTGGCGGGGCTGCTGTCCAGAATCGGGTACGAGCCAGATTTTAAACTTGGAAGTCTGCAGCAGAACGGAAACGATGGAGGAAGACGGCGTGCGTGGATGCAGTTAGGGGTAGCCGGCTTCGCCTTCGGCAACATCATGCTGCTGTCGTTCCCCGGATACCTCGGGGTCCCGGTCCGGGACACCCCCTGGCTTCCCCCTGTTTTCGGAGCTCTCAGCCTGTTGCTCTCCATTCCGGTGATGCTCTTCAGTGCGAGAGAATACTTTCAGTCAGCCTGGCTGGGACTCAAGCACCGGGAAATCAGCATCGACGTCCCAATTGCACTAGGAATCCTGGCCCTGTTTTTTCAAAGTGCCTTCGATATCCTCCGGGGAGTCGGTGAAGGGTACCTCGATTCACTTGCCGGACTTGTCTTCTTCCTTCTTATTGGAAAATCTTTCCAACGTCGAAGCTTCGATGCGTTATCCTTTGACCGGGATTACACCCATTATTTTCCGCTGGCCGCCCTTCAGGTGAATCCCGACGGGTCCACAGCCACCCGCCCTCTTGACCGGTTGGTGACCGGAGACCGGCTCCGGATCCGGAACGGGGAGTTGATCCCGGCCGATGCCGTCCTGATGCAGGGCCCCGCCCTCATCGATTACAGTTTTGTCACCGGCGAGTCCCGTCCGGAGGAGCGATTGATCGGAGAAACCCTCTATGCAGGCGGGCGCCATCACGGGGCACCCATCGAAATTGAGGTCATCAAGGAGGTCAGCCAGAGCTATCTGACCTCGCTGTGGAATCATAAATCGTTCCGCAAAGATCATGAACGGAAATTTGACCGCATGACCCGGGAGGTCAGCAAGATCTTCACCCTGGCGGTGATCACGCTGGCCCTTGCAACCGGGGGGTGGTGGTTGTTTCATTCTCCGGGAGACACCCTGCGCATCATGTCAGCGGTTCTGATTGTTGCCTGCCCCTGCGCACTGGCCCTGTCAGCCCCTTTTGCCTTCGGGACCGCCTTGCGCATTCTCCGCGGCTGCGGGTTGTATCTGAAAAACGGCTTTGTGGTCGAGGGTATGGCCCGGGTCCGGCATTTGGCATTTGATAAAACCGGAACCCTGACTCAGGGTGGAGTGGGATCGGTGCACTGGGACGGGACGGAGTTGTCTTCCGCCCTACAGGCCGCACTCCGCGGGATGACGGAAAGCTCCACGCATCCTCTCAGCCGGGCCATTTCATCCACCTTTTCTGTAGAGGCGGATCAGCCGTCGGGCTTTCAGGAATGGGCGGGGAAAGGGCTGGAATGTATCTGGCAGGGACAGTCCCTCCGCCTCGGCTCTTCCGTCTGGCTCCGTGAACAGGGGCTGGAGGTGCCGGCGCTTGCAGGGAGCTGGCTGGCCCACGGTTCCCAGGTCCTTGGGCATTTCCACTTTACCGATTCTCCGAGAGAGGGCGTAGCGCAGTCTCTTCCGGTTCTTTCCTCCCGATACGACATGACCGTCCTGACCGGAGACCGTGAGGAAGGCCTGCAGACGCTGCGCCAATGGTTCCCGGGCTGCAAAGACGCACGGGCCTCGCTCTCCCCAGGTGATAAACTGGAAGCGATTGACCAGCTACGCTCCGACGGACGGGCGGTGATGATGATCGGTGACGGTCTGAATGACGCAGGAGCCTTGCGTCACAGCGATGTCGGCGTGGCGGTTACGGAGGACATTCAAACCTTTACCCCGGCATGTGATGCCATCCTGGAGGCGTCCCAGATTCCGGACCTGCCCCGCTACCTCCGTTTCTCCCGCCTGACCGTGAAGGTGGTGGCCGTCAGTTTTGCCATTTCGCTTCTGTACAACATTTTCGGGGTCGCCGTGGCCGCTTCCGGGCATTTATCCCCTCTCTTCGCGGCGATTCTCATGCCACTGAGTTCGGTCAGTGTGCTGGTCATCAGTGTGTTTGGAACCCGTTTTGCCGCCAGACTTGCCGGACTGACACCCGGGCCCCGTCTCCGTGAAGACACACGCCCACGGAGCATGCCCCCCAGCCCCATTCCTCAGCAGGAGCTGGCCGCATGAGTGTGATTCTCATTCTCCTGCTCGCCAGTATGTTTTTGGCCCTCTGCTTTCTGGGCGCCTTTCTCTGGTCGGTGAAACAGGGTCAGTTTGATGACCCTGTGACGCCGGCCATGCGAATTTTAATGGATGACGACTCTTCCACGCGGGAATCCTCCCCGCCCGAACACACCTGACCGAACCAACTGAACCTGGAACACGCATATGAGCCAAGTGGAAACCTTTCGATACGACAACCGCATAGTCCGGGACTTCGGTTTTGCAACCGTGATTTGGGGCGTCGTGGGGATGACCGTAGGGGTGCTGATTGCCCTGCAAATGGTCATGCCCGCCCTCAACATGGGACCGTTTCTCAGTTTCGGACGCATCCGTCCGCTGCACACCAATGCCGTGATCTTCGCATTCGTGGGCAATGCAATCTTTATGGGGGTCTATCACTCCACTCAGCGCCTCTGCAAAGCTAGAATGTTCAGTGACTTCCTCAGCCGGCTTAACTTCTGGGGCTGGCAGCTCATCATTGTGCTGGCCGCGGTGTCCCTGCCTGCCGGATTCACCTCCTCCAAAGAGTATGCGGAACTGGAATGGCCGATCGATATCCTGATCACCCTCGTGTGGGTGGTGTTTGCCGTGAATTTCTTCGGTACGCTCTGGAAACGGCGGGAACGGCACATGTATGTCGCCCTCTGGTTCTATATCGCCACCATTGTAACCGTGGCGGTGCTGCATATCTTCAATTCACTGGCCAAACCGGTGACCCTGGCAAAAAGTTACTCCATTTACGCCGGTGTTCAGGATGCCTTGGTGCAATGGTGGTACGGTCACAATGCGGTGGCCTTCTTCCTCACCACCCCCTTCCTGGGGCTGATGTATTACTATCTGCCCAAGGCCGCAAAACGCCCGGTCTTCAGCTACCGTCTGTCCATCATCCACTTCTGGGCACTGATCTTTATTTATATCTGGGCCGGACCTCACCATCTTCTCTTCACTGCACTGCCGGACTGGGCCCAAAGCCTGGGCATGGTATTCTCCATCATGCTCATTGCCCCCAGTTGGGGCGGGATGCTGAACGGTCTCCTGACCCTCCGCGGGGCATGGGACAAAGTTCGGGAGGAACCGGTTCTGAAGTTTCTGGTGGTTGGAGTCACGGCATACGGTATGGCCACCCTGGAAGGGCCCATGCTTTCCATCAAATCCGTGAATGCGATTTCGCACTACACAGACTGGACGATTGCCCACGTGCATACCGGAGCTCTGGGATGGAACGGTTTCATGACCTTCGGAATTCTGTACTGGCTGGTGCCGGTTCTCTACAAAACCGAGATTTACAATAAAAAATGGGCCAACCTCCACTTCTGGATCGGGCTTACCGGCATCCTGTTTTACGTGGTACCGCTGTACTGGGCAGGTGTTACCCAGAGTCTGATGTGGAAAGAGTTCACCGACGAAGGTGTACTCCGCTA
Organism: Verrucomicrobia bacterium UBA6053; assembly: GCA_002429065.1. Lineage (GTDB taxonomy): Bacteria > Verrucomicrobiota > Kiritimatiellia > SS1-B-03-39 > UBA6053 > UBA6053. The sequence goes on from DIYN01000032.1 coordinate 34,745, forward strand.
CCCTCAGTTCATCAACACGGTCACCAAACTGATGCCCTTCTACGGCATGCGGGCGATCGGCGGGATGCTCTACCTGGGCAGCACCATTCTCATGGCCGTCAACCTCTGGAAAACGGTCAAGCAGGGCACCTTCGAGCCCGAAACGGAGGCATCCGCTCCGGCCCTTCGCAATCAGCCGATGCCCACGCCTGAGGAGGAGGCACACGTCTACCGTCACCGGGCCCTGGAACGTCTGCCGGTGAAATTCACCATTCTCACCATCGGGGCCATCGCCATTGGCGGTCTCGCGGAACTGGTCCCGCTGTACCTGATCAAATCCAATGTTCCCACCCTGAGTACGGTCACGCCCTACACCCCACTCGAGCTGGAAGGCCGTGACCTGTATATCCGGGAAGGCTGCGTAAGCTGCCACTCGCAGATGATTCGCCCATTCCGGTCCGAAACCGTTCGCTACGGGGATTACAGCAAGGCCGGTGAATTCGTATTTGACCACCCCTTCCTCTGGGGATCCAAACGGACCGGGCCCGACCTGGCCCGCGAAGGAACCATGGGACGGAATCATGCATGGCATTACCGCCACATGGAACGACCGGAGTCCACCTCCCCGGGGTCGATCATGCCGGATTATCCCTGGTTGCTGCGTAACAAACTGCGGACCCGTGATACCTGGAAGAAAGTGAACATCATGAGCGAACTGGGAGTCCCCTACCCCATGGATGATTACACTCCGGAGGTCATGAAAACCCTGCTTGAGACCCAGGCCGAGGAAATCGCAGCGGATCTAAGGGTTCAAATGCCGGACCGCGCGGATGAGGTGCAGGCCGACCGCGAGATCATCGCATTGATCGCCTACCTCCAGCGGCTGGGCGTAGACGGCACCAAGGAAGTCCCCTTCGAGGAGGAGCTCTAATGTACAAAGACGTGTTACGATCCATCGAAGGAATTGGCCTGTACCCGGCCATCAGTGTCGTGGTCTTCTTCCTCTTTTTCACCACTGTATTTCTCTGGGTGTCCCGCATCCGCCGACAGGAGGCCGAATCCATGGCCTCTCTGCCGTTGGAAGACGGGGAAATCCGGAACCCACAACCAGGAGCGACCCGCCATGGCGAAGCATGATGACACTGTAGTCTCGGAACATGATGGAATCCAGGAACTGGACAATCAGCTCCCCCGCTGGTGGGTGCTGTTGTTTCAGTTCAGTATCGTGTTTGCCGTGGTTTATCTCCTCACCTTCCATGTTTTTGGCTTTGGGCTTAAACAGGAGGAGCGTTTCAAACTCGAAGAGGAGGAGGCGCTGCAGCTTCAGGAACTCCGCACCGCCCGGATGATGGAGCAGATGGATTTCTCAGCCCCCACAACCCTGCCGGATGTACTGGCGGAAGGACAAACGATCTTTCTCAACAACTGCGCGAGCTGCCACGATGTGACCGGACGGGGTTTGATCGGACCCAACCTGACAGACGCCTACTGGATTCACGGAGCGGAGTTTGATGATTCCATGCATGTGATTGCGAAAGGGGTCCTGGAGAAAGGCATGCAGGCGTGGGAAAACCTTCTCTCTCTGCGCCAGCGGCATGCCGTAGCCAGTTACATTTACAGCATCCGCGGAACAGAACCCGCTGGTGCGAAGCCCCCGCAGGGGGACCTCGTCGAAGGCTCGGACTCCCCGACCTACGCTCTGTAAGCAGTTGCCTCCAGCCAATTTCATGTCTGACCCTTCACAGAACCAGGAGCCTTCCTTCCGCGACGCCATCCCCACAGTGGATGCGGCGGGAAAACGGGTCTGGATGTATCCCCGCAAACCGCCGATCGGAAAGCGGGCCTCACCCGATGCCCCGAACTACTACACGCTTCGCACCTGGGTGTCATGGGGTCTCCTGGTGGTGCTGGTCTTCGGGCCCTTTATCAAAATCAACGGCAACCCACTGCTGATGATGAATTTCCTGGAGCGGCAGTTCTCGATTTTCGGACTGATGTTCTGGCCGCAGGATTTTTATCTTTTCGCCATTGCCATGGTCACCGTGTTTGTACTGATTGTCTTTTCAACGGCCTATATTGGCCGGATCTGGTGCGGATGGCTTTGTCCCCAAACCGTCCTGATGGAGATGGTTTACCGGAAAATCGAATATTGGATTGAGGGAGACGCCAAAGCACAACAAGCCCTGAACGCAGAAGAATGGCATCCGGAAAAAATCAAAAAAAAGGCCCTCAAACACGGGATCTTTTTCGGTCTCTCTTTCCTGATTTCCAACCTGCTGCTGGGCTACATCATTGGGGGGGATGCCCTGATTGATCTCATCACGGATCCTCCCAACCAGCATGTGGGTGGGCTGCTGGCTATGCTGATCTTTACAGCAGTGTTTTACCTGATCTTCTCCCGGTTTCGGGAACAGGCCTGTACCTTTGTCTGCCCGTACGGCCGCTTCCAGTCAGTGCTTCTGGACACCAACAGCCTGGTCGTCTCCTACGATCATCCCCGGGGTGAAACCAGGGCCCGTAAAACCAAGGGTGAATCGTGGGAAGAACGGTTGGGATTGGGCAAAGGGGACTGCGTGGACTGTGGTCTGTGCGTCACGGTGTGCCCAACCGGTATAGATATCCGGAACGGTACGCAGATGGAGTGCGTGAACTGTTGCAACTGTATCGATGCCTGCAACTCGGTCATGCACAAGGTCGGCCGGGAACCGGGCCTGATTCGCTACGCCTCTCAGGATCAGATTGAAGGAACCTCCTCCCGGATCCGCTTCACTCCCCGTCTCAAAGCCTACGGAGCCCTCTTCTCCGTGCTCTTTCTCCTGCTGAGTATTCTGTTACTTGCACGGGATTCCGTGAATCTGGAAATTGTCCGGGCACCCGGCAGTCTGTATCAGGTGATGCCGGACGGAGCAGTGATGAATATTTATCAGGTCACTGCCATGAACAAAACCGGGGAGGAACTCACCGGAACTCTGGAGCTGCGGAATGTCAAAGGCGATCTCCGGTATGGAAACCAAAGCCTGCCGCTCCCGGCCATGGAACAACGGAGCACGGTCATGGTCCTGACCCTGCCCCCTGACCAGTTGACCGGGGACCTTACCGATGTCGAACTGGGTCTGATGGACGGTGACCGACTTCTCGACACCTTCACCATCGAATTCCCCTCACCCAAACCCCCAACACCATGAGCTGGATTCTCCTTATCGGCATCCTGGTTCTCGGTCTGATCATTGCGATTGTGATGGTCAGCACCTCCCAGAAATAATCTTTCCGCCCACCAGATGACATCCCCACCCCCAACTCTCCCATGAGCATCGGTCTTACTCCCATTATGTTAGCAATCGCAGGCGCCATTGTCCTGGTCATCGTGATTGCCGTGGTCATCACCACTCAGAAGTAATCCTCAACCCGTCCCCGAAACATGAACGACAAACCGCAAAAGAAATTCCGTCTCAACCCCTGGCCCATTGGCCTGGTGGCCTGGTTTCTCTTTTTCATTGGGCTCTGTGTCTGGTTTGTCATTCAGTCCAGAGGAATGAAGTATGACCTGGTCTCCAAGGATTACTATGTGCAGGGCCTGCATCATGATGAGCACCGTCAGGCCCTGAGCCGCGCCAAAGCTCTGGATGTTCCACCCCGGATCGACGTGCAGTACGAAAAGCACCGGATGGTGGTGTACATCCCGGAATCGGCACATGGTGCGGAGATGGTTCTCTACCGCCCCTCGGACTCCAGAATGGATCGCCGGTACGATTTACAGGATGGAGCCCCCTCCGTCATTCCCACCCTGGAAGTTCCGCCCGGACGCTGGGAAGCCCGCATCTACTGGGTCACCAACGGGGTAAAATACCTTCACGAACAACTCCTGGATATCCATTGACCCCCTTCACCTCCAATCAGGATCCCTCATGCTGACCCCTGCCGCAGCAATCGCCGCAATGGGACTCGGCCTCACCGGGAGCCTTCACTGCGTGGGCATGTGCGGTCCATTGGTCATGGCTCTCCCCAGACGGCAAGGGGCCGGCATGTCGTCCCACCTCAGCGGCCGGGTATTGTATAATCTCGGCCGGACCACAACCTATGCCTGTATGGGCCTGTTTGCAGGACTGGTCGGACGGGTGATCCAACTGGCGGGTGTGCAACAGGCGGTTTCGATTGGACTCGGCATTATTCTTCTGCTCACGGTCTTCCTCAGCACCCGGCAGCTCCCGGAGTGGATGGTCCGCACATTCTACAAACCCGTGCAGACACTCCTGGGAAGGATCGTAAAGAATGGCAGCCCCTTAGGTCTGTACCAGGTGGGACTGGTCAACGGACTTCTTCCCTGCGGATTGGTCTACGCGGCATTGGCCGCCGCCTCCCTGCAGGGCACCACGTTCTCTGCCGTCCTCTACATGACCCTGTTCGGTCTGGGAACGGCCCCTTTGCTGTTTGCCTTATCCATGGGCGGACTGGGACTACAGTCGCCCCGTATGCGTCCGGTTCTGAACCGGCTCATTCCTGTTTTAACCTGCGTCGTGGCGTCTCTGCTCATTCTCAGGGGCATGGCGCTCGGAATCCCCTACATCAGTCCGGATTTAATTGAAGGGACTTCTTGTTGCCCCCATTGAATTATATTAAATAGGAGTCGATTTATGCTTCTTACCAAAACAACTGAAATCGCGATCCAGTGCCTGGTGCTTCTCTCACGAATGCCCAAGGGAACCCTGATCACCCCCCAGCCGATTTCGATGACTCTGGGGTCTTCAGAGTCCTACACCTCCAAGATTCTCCGCACCCTGGCCAAAGCCGACCTGCTGGAATCCCATCGCGGAGCCAGTGGAGGATTTTCACTGGCCCGGGAACCGGCAGACATCACACTGTTGGAAGTCGTGGAAGCCTGCGAAGGGGCGATTATCGGCAATCATTGCCGCGAATTCCCCAACCCGGAAATGGTGGGGCGTACCTGCGGCTTTCACCAGGCCATGGTTCAGTTCCAGGAAGGAGTCAAGAAGCTGCTGCGCCAGTGGAGCATTGAGGATCTGGCCACCAAGCCACTCTCCAATCCGGAGGATGCTCCTGACTGTAAACTGCGGCGGATTCTGGATGCGGAAAACACCATGCCGCGACGCGGTCCCGACGGGATTCTCAGTCAGCCTGCGATTGAAACCTTACGCAAGTAAGACCTGGATCAGCCTCAACTGCCGAGACGCTGCAGCGCAAACGCCACAGTCATAGGATGACACCGACCTCTTAGGTCCATCCTGCCTTTCAGGCCCCAACTCCATTCTCCTCTTCCGCTGTCCCTTCAGCCGCGCGCAGCTCTTTCGCGACATCCCCGGCCAACTGTCCGCAGGCGGCATCGATATCCACGCCCCGCTGAATCCGTACTGTGGCCGGAATTCCACGTAATTCCAGATAGTCACGGAAAGCACGTACCCGGTCCCGACTGCTCCGGGTCATGCCGGTATCCGCAACCGGATTCAGGGGGATCAGGTTCACATGCATGGGGAATTTGCCACCTGCCAACAGAACATCCGCCAGTTTCTCCGCCTCTTCCTGGTCATCATTCTTGCCGTCGATCAGAACGTATTCAAACGACACCCGCCGATGCGTTTTTTCGGTGTATTCCCGGACCGCATCAATTAAGTCCGCAATCGGATACCGTCGGTTCACCGGCATCATGTCCGAACGGATTTCATCATCCGCGGCATGGAGGCTGATCGCGAGATTGATCTGGAGAGGATCGTCCATCAGTTTCTGGATTCCCGGGATTAATCCGACAGTGGACACGGTAAAGTTCCGGGCTCCGAAATTAAATCCCTCCGGATCATGGAGTAAATCAACCGATTCACGCCAGTTGTCATAATTGTTGAAGGGTTCCCCCATCCCCATGAAAACCGCATTGGTCAGCCGCTCCGGGATGTCCGACGTATCTGCAAACCGATGGCGGGTGAGACCACTGTCATCCACATCATGTGGAATTTCCCTGAGAATCCGTTGTGACCACAACACCTGCTGGGCAATCTGTCCCGGAGTCAGATCCTGCTGAAACCCCAGTTTGGCCGTCGCACAGAAGGTGCATCCCATCGGACACCCCGCCTGGCTGCTGACACAGACCGTGGCCCGTCCCGGATACACCATAAGAACCGTTTCGACGGTCTCATTGCCCGGGAGCGCAAACACGGCTTTCCGCGTCAGTCCTCCGTCCCCCCGGCGCACGGTAAGAAGTCGCATAGACCCAATGCAGGACTCTTCTTCCAGTTTGTCGCGGAACGCTTTTGAAAGATCGGACATGTCCGCAAATGAGGCGGTCTGCTTAACCCAAAGCTGACGCCACAGTTGTTTGGCCCGGAAGGCAGGCTGACCCCATGCCTTTACCTGCTCGGTCAAAGCAGGCAGGTCAAGATTCAGCAGGTCAATTTTCCGATCAGGTTGCATGCCGATTCCGTATCAGCATGAGAACGGAACTGCAAAACCGAAGTGAGGCTTCAGTGGGGATACAGGGGATTCCAGTATCCATTGTGGTCGGTGGGCCCAAACCAGCCAAAAAGTTCCAGCTCATTGTCGCCGCCGTAATAATTCGGACCACTCTGACCGTTGGGGCGTTCCAGCGAGACATGACCGTCGGCCCAGGCCACAACCGCTTTGCCGTTTGCCCGGAAGTGGGTACTGGGTTGAAGATTGCCTCTCAGATTTCCCTGTGTGTCCACCCACTGATAGGGCTCGGTGTAGGCATATTCCTGAACTCCCTCCGCCCGGGCAAAGCCGGTGGTGGTAAACATCACCGTTCGTACGGGAGTCGGAATAGAGGCTGCCGTTGCCGGTGTGTAACGGTCCTGAGGCGTTCCACCGATGTAGGCCGCATTGTAACCGTATCCACCGGTACCATCCTCCCAGGAATCGGAGCCCTCCACCTCCGCGAGGAGTAACGGGCACATTTTTACCCGGCCACTTCCCCCAAGATATGGAGACAGATATCCGGTACCGGGATCAAAAGGGTCCGATGTAGACGCACGTCCTCCATGCCAGCGCGTAAGATTCCGTATCTCCTGAGCACGAGCAAACCGCCCACGATGGTCAACGGCATAGTTCAAGTTGGCCAAGGCAAGCTGGCGAATATTGGAACTGGATTCCGTGATTTTGGCTCTTTCCAAACTGGATTGAACCGCAGGGACAATCAGAGAAGAGAGCAAGGCAATAATCGAAATGACCACAAGCATCTCGATCAAGGTGAATCCGTATTTCAGCGACTCCTTTTCCATACCCTAAGTAGAGCCAGAGCCGTCAGAAGAAATGCAAGGACGGAAGGCTCCGGCACTTGATTCAACACCCCGATGGCATCCAAGTCGAATCCGCTGGTACCAGTGGTGCCGTGCGGATCATAAATATCATTGCCCAAATGATCCTGAGTACTGCCATCACCAATGACATCGGTGATCCGGACATGCGTAATGGCATTCACATTCAGGCCCGGTTCACCAACAAGATCCTCCAGATCAAACGGCGTGCCGAATCCCTGACGGTATTTCCCGGCAAGTCCATCAACATCCGTTGTATCAAGCGTACCAAACGCCGATACGGGACCGGGGGTCAAAGAGACCGAGGGGAACAGAATATAGTCGACTCCGTTGGAGCTCACCTCCACAAAGGCCAATTCAAGAAAGGTGTCCGAAAACCCATTTTCAAACACCGCAAAATCGGCACCGGCACCATTCGTAATGGGCTGGGCAAAGGTAAGAACAATCGAACCTCCATCCCCCAGCGGCAACACGTCGAACGAGGTGCCTTCTGCCGGCCCCAAGACATTACTCTCAGGATATCCGCTGTCGCCGGCATTCGGACCTTTCTGAAACTCCTGAGATCCAGTCGCCCAGGCGACAAACGAAGCGGAGTCCTTGGAGATGGCGGTTGAGCCCGATTGTCCTGCGGGCGGAGCATAGGGACCGGCCTGAACACCCAGTCCGATCCCCATGCAGATGCAGAGCAGCTTTTTCACGACCCGTTACACCTTCCGGCGACGCAGCAACCGGATGCCAAGACCCACTCCGAGGAGCAGCAGTGCCGCCACAGAAGGTTCGGGAATCGCACCCAGGTTGTCGATGGCCACATAGTCGGGAGTGTTCATGCCGAAACTTGGATGATTGTCACTGGAACTGAGGGAAAAACTCAATTCGTCCACCGTGCCCAGAGAACTGAGGTCCACAAAACTCCAGGTATTCACCAGATAATCGTTGGAGTTGTCCACGAACCGATAATCCGCGAGATAAAAATCGACGCTGCCGGTCTGGCTGCCCCCATTGGAACCCGTAATGGTGAGCATTAAAAAGTCAGCATCGTCTCCAGTGGCTCCGCCAAACTTTTTCGCGGGTCCTCCGCCATTCGCAGCATCCCCATTGAGCATGCTGAGGTAGGTATATGTCGTGTTGGTGACAAATACACCTTTTCCACCGCTGAAATCAAAATCCGAAGCGTAGCTGACGCCACGGCTGGAACTGCCAAACCCCACCGCGTACGTACTGGAACCACTCACTCCGGATCCTGGGATTGCACTGTATTGATTGGCGGCGCCAGGGGTAGTCGTATCGGTGGTGCGGGAATAGGACCAGCCACTCCAGTAGTCAAATTCAAAGTTTCCGGTACCGTCCGCTCCATCGTATTTTTGGTTATAGGTGTTGCCGAACGAGGCGGAACCCGAGGTGAAGGTGGATGTTTTAGTCACCAGACTTCCAGTACCGGGTCCGAAGGGATCATTGGCCGTTACCGAACTTCCGGTCATGTTCGGTCCGTTCTCAAAATCGCCGGACGCGAACGGGAGACTGTCAAAGGTGCTGGATGCCGGGATTCGAGTGGCCAGCAGCAGAAAGACTGCGACGATGCATCTGATTTTCATGTTAGTTCCTTTCCCCAAACGCGGGGGATCAGTTTTTTATGTCTGACATTCCCACCGACGTGGGAACGGCCGGGGATCCCCGTCACGTCTTCTGGCTTCCGGCTTATCCTTCGTTTTCCCTTCCGTTCATGACGAACGTGGACGTGAAAACGTCGTATCCGGTTACAGCGGCGCGACCGCGGCCGAGTTTCACGGCACTTCCGTTTGACAGGGTTCTCACCGACAGTGAGTCGCAACACCGCATATAGTCCGGTTTCACCATGACAACAAGAATAAAAGGTGATAAATCTCACCTTTTACATCCGATTTATACCCTCATGTCAAAACCCTGTCTCACCTGAGACACAGTTTGGGAAGATCAGGGTTTGGGGGGGAGAAACGAAATCCCTGAAAATAAGAGTGAAAAGCAGTGTGCATCGGATTCCATCTATGGTTAAGACGGGCCCGAAATGGAACGTTTATCCCTCCCCTCACCCTCCCTTCCCCTGAACGCCACCCTTCCCCTTGTTGCCAGCAAGAGTGAAAGCAACCGTGCGCTGATTCTCCGGGCTCTGGCTGGAGACGGGATTGAGATCGATAATGTGTCAGCCGCCCGGGATACACGTTTAATGGAAAACCTGCTCCATTCTGAGGACCACGAGCTGAATGCCCAGGACGCGGGCACCACCTTTCGATTTCTCACGGCTTATTGCGCGGTGACAGGCCGGATGACCCATCTCACCGGGACTCCACGGATGAAACAACGTCCAATTGGCATCCTGGTGGATGCTCTGCGCACTCTCGGAGCACACATCTCCTATGCGGAGAACGAGGGATTTCCTCCTCTGAACGTGACCGGTTTCCAACAGAGGACCGATGAAGTTTCGGTTCGGGGGGATGTCAGTTCGCAGTACATTTCCGCGCTGCTCCTGGTTGCGCCCTTTCTCCCCAAAGGACTCCGGATCCGATTGGAGGGCGAAGTCGCTTCCCGCCCCTATATCGATATGACCATTGCATGGATGGCCCGCTTTGGCCTGGAGGTTCATGAGACTTCGAATCACTTTACGATTGCCCCTCAATCCCCGACACCCGGCCGATACACCGTGGAATCCGACTGGTCGGCCGCAGGATACTGGTACACCACGCTCGCATTGGCGAAAAGCGGTACCCTGATCCTTCGTCACCTTCGCACAGACAGTTTGCAGGGGGATCGGGCCGTGGTGAAGTTGTTTGAACAACTGGGCGTGCAGTCACGTTTCCAGGACGGGGATCTTCATCTGTCCTGCGGGGAACGGGCCTCCTCATTTGAAGCGGATTTCACCCATATCCCGGACCAGGCTCAGACGTTCGCCGTCTGCTGTGCCGGTCTGGGACTTCCCGCCAGACTCACCGGCCTGAAAAGCCTCCGGATCAAAGAAACCGACCGGATTGCCGCACTTCAGGCTGAATTGGCAAAGTTTAACTGCGAGGTGGAGGTGATCGGTGATGAGGAGATCCGTCTGCCCGGCACCCCGTTTCGGGTGGAAGGCCAAACCGTTGCGACCTACGAAGATCACCGTATGGCCATGGCGTTCGCACCCCTTGCGGTCCTGGGACCGATCCAGATCGAGGAGCCATCCGTGGTGCAGAAGTCCTATCCCAGCTTCTGGGAGGATTGGCAGCTCGTGTCCGGAGACACGTGACATTTTTGTCTCTCCCCTCAAAGACTCGTAGCAAAACCATTGATTTTTCCGACACTTTTTCTACTTGGGACGAGGAGAATCCTATGAAAAAGCACCTCTTCGTACTACTCAGCCTTTCTGCTCTCGTTATCACCCCACATGCGGTGTTTGCTCAAGAAGCCGTTCCGGAAGAGGAAGTGGAAATCCTTCCTGAACCTCTCCCAGAACCACTTCCGGAGCCTGCGCCCGTCCCTGTGGAACCCGCTCCGACTCCAGAGCCGCCGCCTGCACCGGAACCTGTTCAGGAGCCCGTGCTTCCAGCGGAGCCTGTTCCTGTCGAGTCCGACGGAAGCAGCTTTTTTGATGCATACGTGAAGTCAAAACTGGAGGTCGGAGTACGCATGATCCTCTCCCGTTCCTTTGACAGCACCAGTCAGGGCGATGATACGCCGACACGGGATGATAATTACTTCGGGTCGATTGACCGCATTGATCCCGATGACGAATTTTCTGCGGCGGTGTACATCCAGTATGCTCTCTGTGAATACTTCGGTGTCGGAATGACCTTTGACAGCTTTGATGCCACCACGCAGGATGCCCCCTATACCGCCGCAAATACGGACGGAGATGTCACCCTCGACAGCACACTGTTCTATGTCTTTCTTCAGTATCCGACTGAATACAACCTGACGCCCTATTTTGAACTGGGGTACGGCAGCCACGATATTGGGTTTGACCCTGAACCCAACTGGGCATCACGCGGTAATAGCGTCGCGATGGAGGATGACTCCGGAGTCTACTATGCGCTGGGACTGGAATACCAGTTTACGGAAAACTTCGCCTGTGAACTGTTCTGGCGGACCATGTCCATTGCCGGGAAAGGCGAATACCGAAACGCGGACGGCCGCGCGCCCCTCCCTTTCGAAATGAATTTCGATCACACCGCCTGGGGACTGGGTGTCAGCTACACCTTCTAAGGTGTCCTTTCTGCTGCCATCAGGTTCAACCGTCCTCATTACCGGAGCAACCGGTTTCACAGGTCGGGTTCTGACCCGCAGGCTGGTGACAGAAGGCCACCGGGTCCGGGCAATCGCCAGATCCTCATCCAACCTGGGGGATCTGGAGCATCTCGATCTGACCTGGTTCCGGGGAGATGTCTATGAGCCGGACCTCGCGAGAAAGGCAATGGACGGAGTGGAATACGTCTTTCATATTGCCACCCTGTTCCGGGATGGAGGAGCAGATGAGGATGAACATCGACGCGTGCATGTGGACAGTACACAGCTTCTTGCGGAACAGGCCGTCAGACAGTCAGGATTTCAGCGCTTTATTCATATGTCCACCGTCGGAGTACATGGTCACATCGACGAACCTCCCGCAGATGAACAGGCACCGTTCAAACCCGGGGATGAATATCAGCGGACAAAGCTGGAGGCCGAGGAATGGTTGCGGTCTCATGCCCCTGAACTGGGTCTGGAGTACACCATTCTACGCCCGGCCGCCATTTACGGGCCGGAAGACAAACGCTTGCTGAAGCTCTTTCGGATGGCACTGAAAAAGCGGTATCTCCTGGTGGGAAACGGGAAGTGCCTTTATCACCTGATTCACGTGGAGGATCTGGTGGAACTGATGATCCGGTCCGCGGTGTCCGATCAAGCACCCGGAGAGGCGTACATCTGCGGGAATCCGGCACCTATCACGCTGATGGATCTTGGAAAAACCGTAGCCGAAACCCTGGATCACCCCTTCCATCCACTCCGCATCCCGGCAGGACCCGTTTTTCTCCTGGCTGATCTTTGCGAAGCTGTTTGCAAACCTTTCGGGATCTCCCCCCCCCTCTACCGTCGCCGGGTGGCCTTCTTCACCAAAGACCGCAGCTTTGACACCCGGAAACTTCAAGCCGCCTTTGACTGGTCGCCCTCCCGCGATAACGAAACCGGCATCCGGGAAACCGCTCTCGCCTACCGTGAAGCAGGGTGGTTGTAAGAATCGGCATGGCCCGAAACCGCAGTGAGCGGAAAGTCGGATCGGACCTTTCACCATGACCTACCCCGATCCCTGAATCACATTGGCCCGACAGGACCATGAAGACATCTCTACCCCACTCCCCAGAGGCTGACATAGGCATCAATCACTGAATCGAATGGCGGATGATCATACAGCCATAACAGCGGAGCATAGAAGACCCTAAACACCGTTGTGAACAAGGTAGAGTCAAAAAAGAAACGTTCATACAGAAAGGCCATCGGACCGATACTGAAGAAATACAGTAAGAGGATCATCACCACCCATGTGACCAGTTGAGCAGGAGTATGAGGTTTCTCCACAGCCTTCATTCTACCTGAAGGCAGTAGGGTAGATCCACTTGAATGTCGAGGCTGCACGGAATCGATCTGAATTCAGAAACGATGATCATCTCCGATGGCAACCCTTCTGCACCACAAACCGGACCGGGGACATTCCTGTCCCCGACCACAGACAGAGGCAGGTTTTCTCCCGACCCGGCATCAAAAAGGGATCCCATCTGAGGTTTCGGCTCCCGCGGCCTCGTGATTGATTTTCAACATTTAGGTCTGGCATTTCGCTTTTCACAGGCTTATTCTGTCAAAGTGATTTCCTATCAGCACATTACAAAAATGATGACCACCATCCTGGTGGTGCTCATGGCCAGTGCCGCGTTGGTGGGATTCATTCCGCAAATGAGGAAGCATGCGGAGTATGAACGCCGGCTGGAGGAAATCCGCACGGAGGCTGAAGTGGAACAGGCCCTTCTTCAGGATTACAGGGTGAAACAGAAACGGTTTCAGGACGATCCTGACTATGTGAAAAAAGTGGCGCATGAGATTGGCATGGTTGCGCCCAATGAAGTGATTTTCCGTTTTTACGAGGAACCTCTATCGCGGCGCTGATTGCCCGCTGATCCTGCTGTTCCCGAAATGAGCAACTCCGATATCACGTTCGATTACGGAAGAGCAGATCGACTCGGGTTTCCGGAAATCGTATATGGGGAATCAAAATCCGTTGACCAGCTACAGCGGATCCTTCGGGGGTGTATCGAGAAACAGCACCCGGTTCTCATTTCCCGCTGCCAGCCGGAAAAAGCAGCCCAACTGGAAGGCGGGGAATACGATCCAGTGGCCAGAACCTGGACGCACCTCCTCAACCACTCACCGGACATTCCCGGCCGGGTGGCGGTACTCTCCGGGGGAACGGCAGATGCTCCGGTCGTGGCCGAATGTGCCAACACCTTGAACTTTATCGGGATCGAAGCCACTTGTTTTCAGGACATCGGAGTCGCAGCTCTACATCGGTTCCTTGACCGCCTGCCTGAACTGGGGAACTACGATGTCCTGATCTGCGTCGCCGGGTTCGAGGCCGCTCTCGCATCGGTTGTGGCAGGCCAGTGCCCGCAGCCTGTGATTGGTGTCCCCACCTCTGTAGGGTATGGGGTTGCGGAGGGAGGACAGGCCGCACTGAGCTCCATGCTGGGGAGTTGTGCAAACGGAATCATGGTGATGAACATCGACAACGGAGTCGGGGCCGCACTGGCGGCACGAAGGATCCTCCAGCTTCGGGATCATTAACAGGATGCCCTCCCGTGTTTTTCTTCCACTGAACACCCCGTTGCTGCCCTCAGTGGTAGACCGGATCCTCCCGGAATCCGGATCCGGCCCGCTGGAACTCGAATCCCTCTGGATGATGGTCCCCACTCGACAATCCGGGCGGCGTCTCCGGGAGTCTCTTGCCCGGGCATGGCGAGAGCGGGGAGGGACAGCCCTTCTGTCTCTTGAAGTGCACCCCCCGGCTTACCTGCTGCAACCAGGCGACTCCACCCCTCTGGCCCATCCCTTTGACTGGATGGATGCCTGGCAGCAGGTTCTGCGCAACTGCCAACCCGGTGACCTTCCGGCGTTGTTCCCCTCGAGAGAAGAGCCCTGGACTCCGGAAACGGCCCGCGAAACCGGACAACGGCTTCAACAGGTGCGAAACGAACTGCTGGAGAGCGGACTGGACATAAACAAAGCACTTTCCCGGATTTCCTCCCCTGCCGAAAAAGAACGCTGGCAGGAACTTGCCACACTGGAGTCCGCATACCGGAACCGGCTGGCCGACCAGGGGGTGATGGATCCGGTGGATGCCAAAGCCCGGGCCCTGCAACAGTTTGTCCCCCCTTCCCCAGTGAAGCGGCTGATCCTGGCCGGTGTGCCGGATCCCTCCCCCGCAGTGGTGACGCGACTAAAGAGCCTGGAAGAGGAGCGGACGGACCTTCAATTCGAAGTCTGGATCCATGGGGAGGCATCTGACCAGGATGCATTTGATGACTGGGGTCGACCCAAAGATCTCTGGAGAACCCGTTTCCTGGGGCGGGAAGAAGAACCGGAAGGATGGGTGGAGCTGCTGCCGGATTCCAACATACTCTGCTCCCGTGCAGCCGAATTGCTGCGTGACCAGCCACCGCTTCCCGATCTGGCTCTCGGGCTGGTGGATGAAACCTTGAGCGCACCTCTCGCACACCGGTTTCGTCAGGAAAACAGACCGCTTTATCTCCCCAATCCCAGTTCATTGGCCGAACAGGAATGGGTGCGTATTCTCACTGCCCTGCACGAGCACCGGCAACACCGGGACCCGGAGAGCCTGAGAGCATTGCTGAGATTCGGTTCCCTGTATCAGGACCGGGAGGAACCTTCCACCACGGAAGTGTTAGCGGCCTGGGACCGGTACGCGGCCAGTAGTTACCCCGAATCGGCTGAGGCCGTGGATCAGACACTGACCGATCCGTTCCTTCTCCCGGTCTGGAAGCAGGTGAAACGGTGGCTGGAGGCGACCCGGCCCTCTGATCTGCTCGACGCACTGAAAGAGCACTATCAAGCACGCCTGTTTCATCCGGAACATCCCTCTGACCGGTACCAGCTTCGTCAGATCACGGCGGTTGCAGACGTCCTGCAGGAAGCACTGCGTCGAGAGCAGGCAGGTCAGACTCCCTCTATCGGGACGATCTTACGGGTACTGAAAGAACAGAGCGTGGACCCTCTACGGGTGGAGAATGCGCTCACTGCAGAGGGCTGGCTCGAGCTTCCTTATCACCCCGCACCGGACCTGTTCCTGCTGGGGCTGCGGGAAGGGGTCGTCCCACCTCCTTTAAAACCAGACCCCTTTCTTTCCTCGGGAATCCGGGAGGAGCTGGGGTTGAAATCAGACCGTGACTGGATCGCAAGGGATGCCTATCTGTTTCATACACTCCTGAGCTGCCGTGAGGCGGGACACATCCGGGTGCTACTGGCCAAACGGGATGCCCAGGGGAATCCGAATCTTCCCTCACGCTTCCTGTTCTCCTGTCCACGGGAGGAGATGCTGTCCCGGGCCCGGATGCTGTTTCGGGATCCGCCCTCTCCGGGAAATCAGCCCGCTCCCTCTCCAGGCATCCTCTTGAAACCGGAACACATTCAGGCCTCCCCTCCGGGACGGCTCTCTGTATCCGCCATTAATCAGTATCTCACCTGTCCCACCCGCTTCTACTTCTCCAGGATTCTCGGTATGGAGACGCTGGATGACATGACTCATTATCCGGACGCTGCCGCCTTTGGGAGCCTGATTCACCGGGTGCTGGAACGGCTGGTAGCGTCAGGTTGTGACACCCTCCGAACCTGGGACGAAGGAATCGATGAACATCTGCCCACCGAGATGGCCGTTCGCTTCGGCAGGACAGAAGGTCTGGCATCCGCCGTGTTCATGCGAAGTGCCCGGGCCAGGCTTCACGCTGCGGGGGAGATTCATGCCCGGCTCCGGGAAGAGGGATGGAAAACACTGGCGTTGGAACAACCCTTCTCACGTGACTGCATGGGCATGGAGATCACAGGAACCATTGACCGAATAGATATCCACCCCGAGAAAGGGCTTCTTCTCCTGGATGCCAAAACCTCGGATACCGCTAAAAAACCGTCCGAGGTACATCTTGGACCCGCAAGGGCAGGACGGGAATCCATTCAGGTTGAGGTGAAAGGGAAAGTCCGTCAGTGGGCGAACCTACAACTTCCTTTGTACCAGTGGCTGATTCAGACATCGGATCTTCCCGGGACCTCCCAAGACTCTCCGCTTCATGTGGCCTATCTGAATCTCCCCAAGGCGGTGACCGAATCCGGCCTGGAGATTTGGCATGAGGAACCACATCTGGTCAAGCAGGCGGAGAGCTGCCTGCAGGCGGTGGTCGCACATATTCAGGCGGGGGATTGGCATCCCACTACCCCGATCGTGGCGTATGATGCCTTCAAGCCCCTCCTGCACCATGGCTCTGACTGGGTACCCTCCGGGTGGGCAGAGCCCTGTGGTCCTGAACCGGATACAGGGTCTTAAGCGCATCGCCTACCTCTCTTCTCCTTCACCACCGGAGGAACGGCTGACCTCGGTCCACACCTCGAGGATGCAGGCGGGCTTTCTTTTCGGGTGATCACCATGAAAATGGTTAGAGGATTCAAAACCTGAACCTTAACATCAATCCCTGACACGAAATGCCTTGATCGAAGAAGAGGAAACGCCAATGTAAGTGTTTTCACCACAACAGATTCACCTATGAAACGTTTCCTGACTTTCCTCTTCCTCCTGCCTGTGATCGTTCTTCTCAGCTCCTGTGACAGCGGGGGCGGCGGCGGGGGAACCTCCGGGCCGATTACGGTCATGGCGTTCGGCGACAGTATCACATCTGATTTCAATTACCCCGGAACTCCACCCTGGCCGGACTTGCTGAAATCTCAGCGGCCGGAGTGGACGATTATTAATCGTGCACAAGGTTCAGAACGAATGGCGGGCGTTCGACGCAAGGCTGAAAGCTCCATCAACGAAGATGTCGATGTGGTCGTGATCATGGTCGGCTCCGTCAATGTCATCTTTAATGACTTCGGCACTTACGAACGGGACATGCGCGAAACCATCAACATCGCCCGTTCCAGAGGAGCAAGGGTTCTGGTCTGCACCATTCCGCCCATGACCGGCGGACGCATCGGATTTGCCAGTTCAGTGGACCGGGCCAATGCCCTCATCCGCAGCATTGTCAGCAGCTCAGAGGCAAATCTGGTCAATATTTTCGGCGAATTCGGCCCTGATTCTGAACGTTTCCCCGACGGACTCCATCCGGACCTGGATGGACAGCGCATTATCTCGGTTGCGATCCGGGAAAAAATCTGAGCCATTCTTCACAATTGTCTCTTTCCCGGGACGGTGCCCGGCAACCTGCACTTTGACATTGCATCCCCTTCCCTGTTTTGGTGAGGGCAAGCCATGAATTTGCTCAAATTCATTGAGCCGGACTGCATTCTCACCGGGTTGAACGCCCCGGATATCGACACACTTCTGTATCAGCAGGCGGAGGTGATCCACCGGCTGACCCCGGACCGCTATCTGGAGGACCACACGCTGGAGAAGCTGGTCCAGATGCTCAGGGACCGGGAACACAAACAAAGTACAGGACTCGGGAACAGCATCCTGGTCCCTCACGCCCGGGTCCCGGCCTTCAACCATCTCGGGATCTCGATCGCGGTCCTGAAAGAGCCGATGGAATACGACACCATCGACGGGCTGCCCATTCGTCTGTCCTGTATGGTGATTGCACCGGCGGAAACCCCGAATATCGTGATCAAGATCTGGTCAACCCTGGCCAAACTCCTGAACGACCCCGCGGTTCACCAGTATTTTCTCCAGGCTCCGGATCCCACGACCATTTTCGAGTACCTGAAAAAATCCGATCTGGATCTGGATCTCAGCATCACGGCTTCCGATATTATGGTGAAACCCAGGGTGAAACTGAAAACCACCACGTCTCTTCAGGACGTCACACACCTGATGTATATCCACAAAGAGCCCTGCCTTGCGGTGGTGGATGACCAGAACCGGATCGTGGGACAGGTTACAACCGACAATGTGTTTCAATACGGAATGCCGGAGTTCTTCACCCAACTGCAAAGCGTTTCTTTTGTTCGACAGTTCAACCCGCTGGATAAATATTTCCAGCATGAAAATGAAATGACCGCAGCGAATATCATGAAGACGGATATCGCCACGGTACCACCGACAGCCACACTCATTGAAATCATCTTTCAGCTCTCCGTGAAACGGCGGCTGAAAGTCTTTGTCACCGGCAAAGAGGGGAAATTACTGGGAGTCATTGATCGGCTGGCCATTCTCGACCGTGCCATCAATTTCTGATCCGACATGCCTCCAGACGCACATAGTTTTCTCCCTTCCCTGCTGGTCTTCCTGATCTGTTATGTCTTCATTGCCACCGAATGGGTGGACAAAACCATTGTGGCCATCCTGGGCGCCTCCCTGATGATCGTGACGCACCAGATTGGGTACACGGAGGCTATGGGGAAAATCGATCTCAATGTGGTGTTCCTTCTCATCGGCATGATGCTGTGCGTCAACATTCTGGCCTCAACCGGGGTGTTCGAGTGGATTGCCATTGTGACCGCTCAGCTTGCCAAGGGGAACGGGCCCAGGCTGTTGGTGCTGATGATGATTGTCACCGCCGTGTTGTCCGCGTTTCTGGACAACGTGACTACGATTATCCTGATTGCGCCCATCACCATTCTCATCACCCAGCTTCTGGAAATCCCCACCACCCCCTTCCTGATTCTGGAGGCGGTGTTTTCCAACATCGGCGGCACCGGAACCCTGGTGGGAGATCCTCCGAATATTATCATCGGGTCCCAGACCCATCTGTCCTTTATGGATTTCCTCATTCACCTGGGGCCAGCGGCGGTGTTGATTCTCTGCGTCATGGCCGTGATCATGATTTTTCGCATGGGACCGCAATTCCAGGTATCAGATGATGCGAAACGCAATCTCATGCAGGCAGAACCCAGGTTGGCGATCATCCACCCCGACCGCCTGAAACGAGCCGCACCGGTCATGGCCCTCGTGCTTTTCGGTTTTTTCGTCAGCCATCACTTCCATCTTGAGACCGGGATCATCGCCCTGGCGGGCGGGGTCTTCATGTGCCTGGTGTGCGGGGAAGATCTTCACCACGCCTTGGCGAAACTCGAATGGAACACGATCCTGTTCTTCGTTGGGCTGTTCATGCTGGTGGGCGCATTGGAGGTCAACGGACTGTTCGAACTGATGGGGGAAAAAGTTCTGGGGTTCACAGAAGGCAATCTGCTGGTGACTGCGATTGTCGTTCTGTGGTTCAGTGCATTGTTCAGTGCCTTTCTGGATAACATCCCGCTAGTGATTTCCTTTATCCCTATACTGGAAACCATCATTCCCCAGTTCGCCAAACTGCAGGGATTGGCTCCCGACAGTCCGGAGGCCATGACCCTGATCGCAGAACCGCTTTACTGGGCGCTGGCGCTGGGAGCCTGCCTGGGGGGAAACGGCACCATTATCGGAGCGTCCGCCAATGTGGTCGTGGCTCAGATCGCCCGGAAAAATAAATATAAACTCAGCTTTTTCGATTTTTTCAAAATCGGGTTCCCCACTCTGCTCATCAGTGTCACCCTGTCAACCGGCTATCTGTACCTCCGGTATTTCACCTAAGCAGCGGGTCACAGGTGCCGCCTCTTGCCTGTGGTTCAGAAGATCTCCATGCTACAGGAGATCCTCGGATGGAGGACCCGGAAGGGTCCAGTCACCGCCTCACATTGAGTTTCAACAGCTTCTCCGCCACCTGAAACAGATGAGGTCTCGTTTGTTCATCGTGCTCCATGTACTCGTTTTCAATCCTGATCAGAGTCTCCACAACGCATTCTGCTGTTGGGGAATTGGAAAGCGTCCGGTATACCTGCCCGATGTAGGAATCATATTCGTCTTCAGGCGCAATGTCATTCACCTCCAGGGGATCCCAGTCATGAAACAACACCTCCCGGATGGCCATTTCGATTTCCTTGGATCTTCTGGGTGTATGTGAGTTCATCTCTGTCCTTTGAGGTTAAGCAGCCAACGCAGACCGCAACTGACACACCAGGCTTCTCCCTTAAAAGTCGGACATGATCTGCTCCGTAGAGCACACTTTACTGAATAAGGTATCCAGCTCGTGCGCGGTACATTTTTCACTGTAGATCAAACGAATGCATTCAATTAATTTCGGGATTTCAGATGTCTTCCGCACAATCAAATACGAGATATCTTTGCTATCAAATGAAAACCTCAACTTGGAAAGCCGCTTGTTGAACTTTTCTTTATCAGCCATGTATCGGCTTAACCCTACTGAAAAAGACGCATTTCCAATTTGGTCTTTTTTGGGAACCAGTCTCCATTCCCTTTCGTCATAGAATTTATAATTTTTGATGACTTTTGATTTCCTGGTAAGCTTCCCGGCATAATTTTTTGCAAAACTTTTAATATACAGAATCTGCTTCTGCTGTTCATCCGTGAGCTTGGTATCCGACTTCCGTTGCTCAGCCAGTAATAGGGAAATACATTCAGCCAGAACAGAATTCGCATCCAGATAGACAACAGGGTTTACCCCATTTCTCACCGCCCATGCCTTGCTGAGACCAATTCCGTAGTACCCGTATGTCCCAAAATGCTGCTGTGAATCGGACAAGGGGATATCACAGAACGAGATCATGGGGTGGGCGGCATTCGCACTGGAGGGCGATAAGTTCAGCGGTTCAGCACAATACTTGATTTTAAATCCCTCGCTCAGGATGGACCGAAGGGCAGGGAAGGACCTTGTATAGTGAATAATTGAATCAGTACTTATCGGCATTTATCTCTCCACTTACAGTCGTGTTCAGATTTGAATCTCTACATGCCTTGGTTGATGGAGGCATCATCCGAGCATTCCTCAATCGTCAGAAGCAGTATCAATGCACTCTAATCCATTCAATTGGAAAACAAATTGCATACAAACAGAAATATATCCTCTTACTTTTCGCTGGAAGGAAACTGTTGCAGCAATTCCATCATGGCTGCGGCTGCGGCGAAGCCAAAGGTGCCGGTGACAAAAGATGCCGTTCCGTAGCCGCTGGCGCAGTCGAGGCGGAGATTGCTCCCTTCTTCCCTGGTCTCACAAACCTCTCCGTCTGACTGCGGGTACCGTACGGGCTCAGGGGAATACACGGCCGGGATCCCCCACTTTTTCCGCGTATTGCGGGGAAAATCGAATTTCTGCCGGAGTTTTTTCCGCACCCGCTGCAGCAGGGCATCCTGACAGGTACGGGTCAGGTCTACCGTTTCAATCCTGCACGGATCTCTCCGCCCTCCAGCAGCTCCCACCGTCACCACCGGAATCCTCCTCCGCCAGCATCGGTCCAACAGCACACATTTATGCGGAATACTGTCAATGCAGTCCACCACGCCATCCCAGCCCCGTCCCAGAACCTCGTTTGCGTTCTTTTCGGTAAAAAAGGTAAACTCCTCCTGAACCTCGATCCCCGGCGAAATGGCCCGCAGACGCTGCGCCATTGCTTCGGTTTTTGGGACGCCCACCGTCTCCTCCAGGGCATGAACCTGCCGGTTGATGTTGGTGACACAGATTTCATCCATGTCCATCATCGTGATCGCTCCCACCCCACTACGGGCCAACGCCTCCGCCACCCAACTCCCCACACCCCCCACCCCGATCACGGCAACGTGTGAGGTCTGGAACTGTTGAAAGGCTGCACGTCCATACAGCCGCTCAATTCCACTGAAACGAGGCTCTGCGGTTACCGGATTGGAATCGGGGATTTTCATTGCGTGCGGTATTGCCCTGAAGGTGAAAAATTGCAAGAACCGGATCCTGTTCCATTATGCCCACCCCTTCGCAACGAACCTTCCTGCTCCGGCACCGACTGAAGATCGTAGGGGCGTATGTGTTTTTGCTTCTCCTGTCATGGATCACAGAAGCCCTTCGTGAGGTCCCTTCCCCGCCCCCCCTCACCACCACGCCTCCTCTTCGCGATTCCAGTTTGCTGGTGATGCTTGACCGGCTGGAATCTGACTCCGAAGAGAGTGTGCTGGAGGCGGCCGTTCATCTGGTGGAAGAAGGGTTTGGCGTCCGTTCTCCCGTCCTCCCCGGGCTGAACGGACCCGATCCGGATGAGCATACGTTTCAGGATCTTGCAGCCAGTATCCGCCCCCTCAGCTACCCGGAAATCATTCTCGCCAACGGTCATGCCGGTGCAGTTGCCCTCCACTATGCCGCCACTCATCCTGAAAGCGTGAAGGCTCTGATCCTGGTGGATGCCAGCGGTGTTCAGGAATTCAGCATGATGGGGGAGTATCATTTGAATTATGCACTGTATCTGATCAGTGACGGCGCTCTGACTCTGCTGGACAACCTCACACCGCACTTCGGAAGCTGGATGTCCCTGCAGCTTCATCGGGGTCAACTGGGCCTGCTCCGCCGTTCCGATCGACGGGAACTCCGCCCCCTGTTTGAGCAAATTATTCAACCCACCCTGCTGGTGGAACACGCGGCGGATCCCACCGAGCACTCCAAGCTGAAAGAGCATGCCCGCCTCCTGCCGCAGAGCCGAATTCTGCATCTGGAGGCGGGAGAAGATGTGGAACCTGCCCTGGTCACCTTCCTGGCTCAGCTTCACAATGGCACCGCAGTGAAACGGGATGAAGTCCCCGCCGCCGCTCTCCAGCAAGCGGACCCCCGGGCACCGGTTCAGGAGCGCCCACGGCCACGCGGGGCTGACATGATCCTGCTTCTGGTCGGCATCGCCATTGCCACGCTCGTGACCGAAGACCTCACATGCGCGGTGACCGGACTCATGATTGCCAATGGAAACCTGACCTGGCTTCAGGGCCTGGGCGCCTGCATGGCGGGAATACTCCTCGGAGATTACCTCCTGTTCTGGGCGGGTAGAGCGTGGGGCCGGGCAGCCCTGGACCGCATCCCGTTGCGATGGATGATCGACCCTCTCGCCCTGAGAGAAACAGAGGACTGGTTCCAGGAACGGGCCGCAAAAGCCATTCTGGTCAGCCGCTGCATTCCCGGCACAAGACTACCGGCTTATGTGGCGGCAGGAATGCTGGGGGTTCCGATTCGGGTTTTCACCTTTTGGTTTTTCATCGCCGCCCTTCTCTGGACTCCGCTGATTATCGGGCTGGCAACCCTGGTGGCGGACAAAGCCCTGACCTGGCTGGATCAGTATCACCATATTGCTCCGGCACTGGTCCTCCTCGGTGCCATCCTCTACTTCCTGCTGACCCATGTCCTGCTGCCCAGCTTGAACTGGCGCGGACGACGAAAGGTCATCGGCAGATGGCGCCGTCTGACCCGCTCCGAATATTGGCCCGCCACCGTCTTTTATACTCCGGTCGTCTTTCGGCTCCTGCTCCGGTTCTTTCGAAAGGGACAGGGCGTCATGGATTTCACGGCCAGTAACCCCTGTATTCCGGGCAGCGGTGTCGTGGAGGAATCCAAATCAAAAATTCTGGATCATTTCGGAGCACGGGATGCGGTGGCCCGATATTGCCTCGTTTCCTCCTCCAAATCGACGGAGGAAAAATCCTCAACCGTACTGAGCTGGATGCAGGAACTCTCTCTGTCGTTTCCCCTAGTGTTAAAACCCGACACCGGCCAGCGGGGAGAACAGGTGACCATCGTGGACCAGGAAAAGGATCTAAAACCGATTCTGGCCGGATTTATTGGAAACGTCGTGGCGCAGGAATTCATTGCCGGAACAGAATATGGCGTGTTCTACATACGCCACCCAGAAGAAGCAGAGGGGTTTGTCTATGGCATTACCTTAAAAACACTGCCGGTTCTCTACGGAGACGGCGTGCACAATCTGGAGGACCTGATTCTCGCGGATGAACGGGCGGTCTGTCAGGCACCGCAGTTTTTGCGGGAACAGGGAGAGAACCTGTATTCGGTTCCGCAAAAAGGGGAGCGGGTCTCCCTGTCCCGGATCGGAAATCACGCCAGGGGAACCCGCTTCGGGGAGGGCAAACATCTCATCACCCCGGAGTTGACCAAAGAAGTGGACCGCATCGCCCGGTCGATCCCCGGTTTTTACTATGGACGATTTGACCTGATTGCAGAGGATGACGACGCGTTGACCCGTGGAGAATGCCTGAAGGTGATTGAACTGAACGGCGTGACGAGTGAATCCACCAACCTCTATGCTCCGGAAAAATGCTTTCCTGAGCGGGTGCGGATTCTGCTTGGGCAATGGGAACATGCCTCTGAGATCGGACAGTGGAACCGCGAACACGGCACCCGGGTCATGTCCTTCCGTCTGTTGCTGCGGACCTTTGACCGCTACCGCAAAAAACGGCATGAGATTCTCCTTCAGGGCGCTCCCTCGCGTGATCATGCCTGCACGGATTGACAACGGGAGATTAGGCCTCCGGCCAGACAGAAGCATCCTCCAGGTAGATCTCAGGCCGGAGGCCTAAGCTCCGTTTCCAGTGCCATGCCTTTAAGATCGGAAAGTGGAAGCGTGGTTAGGACATGAGATTCTCCTCAAGGGAGCTCACTCGCGTGATCATGCCTGCACGGATTGACAACGGGAGATTAGGCCTCCGGCCTGACAACATCCTCCTCCAGGTAGATCTCAGGCCGGAGGCCTAAGCTCCGTTTCCGGTGCCATGCCTCTGGGACCCGAAAGTGGAAGCGTGGTTAGGACATGAGATTCTCCTCAAGGGAGCTCCCTCGCGTGATCATCCCTGCGCGGATTGACAAATGGAGGTTAGGCCTCCGGCCTGACAGCTTCCTCCTCCAGGCAGATCTCAGGCCGGAGGCCTAAGCTCCAATAGAGAAAAAAACCGGCGGGGGACCCGCCGGCTTTCATGAAGAAACGAAGTCGTTTCAACGATTCACTTACTTCGCGTTGTATCCCGCGAGGGCGAGGCTGATTTCGATTTCTTCTGCGACTTTGTCTGTGCTCTGTCCGGGTTTAATCCCGTAGTCACTGCGGTTGATGCTGAACTTGGAGCGCAGGACAAGCAGGTCGCCTTTCATTTTGCCGTTACTGCGGTCTGCCAGTTTGCCGGGCAGGTGCGCAAAGGTGACCGGGACGGTGATGTCTTTGCTGACACCATGCAGGGTGAAGGTACCGGTCAGATCAGCGGTCACGCTTTTGTCAGAAGACTTCACGTTCGCGACCGATTTGATCTCAAAGGTGATCTCACCGAATTTCTTGCTGTTGATCCAGCCTTCGCTGTGGATGTGATCCTGCATCACCGGATTCGGAACTTTGATGCTGGTCGCGTCCACTACAATGGAACCACTGATCGCGTTCAGATCTGCCGGGTCAAAGTGAACCGTTCCGGTGACGCCGTTGGTCGTGCCGCTGATGGTTTCGAGGGGTGCATCCAGATTAAAGCGGATGGTGTTGACTCCTTTCGGGTCTTCAAAGTTAAAGTGATGTTCCTCTCCAGCCTGAAGTGTCAGGGCAATGGAGGACAGAGCTATCAGGGAGGTGGTAATGATGTGTTTCATGTTGTTCTAGGGGGTTGTGACCTGTGGGTCGGGATGAGGTTAGGATGCAGAGCGTTTCTGAAGGAATTGAACGCCAAAGAGAACTGCGGGAATGGCGGCCGCGAGTGCGAGCCCTCCACCGAGGAAATCAACGCCGGGGACAAACCCGTCTTCACGGGTGGTGTATTCAATCCCGGTAAATTCGTCGACGCCGTTGACTTCGATGCTGGTCTGAGTCCAGCCGGTGTGAAAGCCACCACTGGCCCAGACGGACAAAGTGACGAGTGCCACCAGTGCGGAAACAAGTAAGAGAATTTTTTTCATACGAGTGGGTGCTGGAAGGGGTTAAGAGAGGACAGTGTGATTCACATCTGCCAGATTGGCGGCAAACGTTTTCACGGTATCGAGCGCAACCTGAGCCGAAGCGTTTGCCTGTGTCGGATCGCCCATCGTGAATTCTCTGCGGGCGACCGTGATGTTCTGAATTCCCCAGAATCCGAGGATCCCTTTCATGTAGGGTTCCTGATGATCATATGCTTCCGCACCGCTTCCCGGGCCGTAACTCCCTCCCCGGCTCAGGGCGAGAAGTGTGGGTTTGTCATTCAGAAGACCGGCGTATCCGGATTCATTCACTGTGAACAGATATCCATACTGAGTGACCACATCGATGAACTGTTTCACAATATAAGGAGCACCAAAATTCCACATGGGAATGCTCCATACCATGGCATCTGCGGTTTTGATTCGGGCAATGAGGTTTTCCACCTGGCTCCAGATGACCCGTTCAGAGTTGGTCAGTTCATCACCCCCGGCGGCTTTGGTTTTGAGGGATAAGAACCGCGCATCGACAGCGGGGAGATTCACGTCCCAGAGATTCAGTGTATCGCGTTGAACCTCAAGGCCGACCTCTTCGAGCTGTTCGAAAAGACTGTATGCAAGTTCGAAGGAATGGGAGCCTTCTGAGCGGGTGGAACTGTGTATATGCAGAATATTCATAGGAGGGTTCGGTTTGAACTCTTCTAATGCATGTCGGATGCCAACTTTATTAACTTACTGATAAAAGGGTTTTTACGAAAAAAAGGATGTTTTCGCGTCTACATAAAATTCACCGATTTTTCGTGTTACACCGATTTTTCAGTTTGAAAATCACCGGTTTTTCGGTGATTTTTATTCCATGGCCTCACACGACACGTCCACATCCCCTCTCTCGAACCGGCATTTTGAAGACGTCCTGCTTTCGGCCGTACACAGTATTGAGGAAGCCATTGTCATCACCGATTTCAAAGACCGCATGCTGTTTGCCAACCGGGCCTTTGAAACGCTTACAGGGTTCCGGACGGGGGAATTGATGGGGGAAATCCTCTACCGGCATATCCTCCCGGAAGAGGAATGGGCTGACATGGAATCCAGGAATGAAATCCGGCAAGAGGGAAAAAACGAGTGGTATGAAATCGAGTTAATCCGGAAAGACGGGGGACGGAGAAAAGTCCTCAGCCGGGGAATGGCCCTTCTCGATGATGACGAAAAACCTATCGGGACGGTGGGAGTCATGACCGATGTCGAAACCCTTCAGCACTTAGAAGGACTTCGAACCTACCTCGAAGACGAATTTCGGGCAGATTATAAACCGGAAGCCATCGTAGGAAGCGGTTCAGAACTGAAGCAGCTCCTGGAACAGGCCCATCAAGTGGCCCCCGGAGATACGACCGTCCTGATTGAAGGAGAAAGCGGAACCGGCAAGGAGCTGATCGCCCACTCTATTCATCAGTGGAGCAAACGCAGATCCAAGACCCTCATCAAAGTCAACTGCGCCGCCATCCCTCACGAGTTGTTTGAAAGCGAATTTTTCGGGCACAAAAAAGGCGCGTTCACCGGAGCCACCTCGGATAAGATCGGTCGCTTCGAACTGGCAGACAAAGGGTCGCTGTTCCTGGACGAAATCGGCGAACTCCCATTGGAGCAGCAGGGAAAACTTCTCCGCGCACTCCAGGAGGGAGAGGTTCAGCGGGTGGGTGAAGAGGGGGTCCGCAAAGTAGACGTCCGGCTGATTGCCGCCACGAACCGGGACCTGGCACAGGAGGTGAAGGCAAAACGATTCCGGGAGGATTTGTTTTACCGGCTGAATGTGTTTCCCCTCCACATGCCTCCCTTGCGAAGGAGAACGGAGGACATTCCGGATTTGACCCGTCACTTTGTTGCCCAAAGCTGTCGAAAACTGGGCCGGCCAACCTTCCGGATCTCCCCTTCCGATCTTCAGCGGTTACGTGAGTACGCCTGGCCGGGGAATATCCGCGAACTGCAGAATGTGATCGAACGGAGCGTGATCCTGTCCAGGGGGCGGACGTTGACGCTTCATCTGGACGATGCCCCCGAAGGACCGGCCCGGCAGACAGAAATCAGCAGTGATGCCACACCGGCAAACAGGCCCCTCCCCTCCACCCTGGAAGAACTGGAAACCCTGCGTCAGGAACTGGTTCTCCAGGCCCTGGCGGACGCGAATGGAAAAATTTATGGAGATCACGGGGCTGCAAAAGCCCTCGGGCTCAAACCCAGCACCCTGCAGTCCCAGCTCAAACGCTGGGGATATGAAAAGGGCTATCAAAAGCCTGCCCGCTAGACCGCACACTCTTCTTGTTCTTTTGATTGGAAATTCGAGGGGAACAGGGTTCTATTCCCTTACCATGGCTCCCCCTTCCAACAGCTTGTTCGCGTACGGGACACTGCAGCATCCGGATGTGATGCGGCACGTGCTGGGGCGCATTCCGGAGTCTACACCTGCGTGGCTCCAGGACTATGCCCGGTACCGGATCGTCGGGTTCGATTTTCCGGGAATCATCCCGCAAGGAGGTGCGAGGGTGGAAGGGACCCGCTTTCACGGAATCACCCCGGAGGAATGGCTCCGACTCGATACATATGAAGCTGACTTTTATGAACGGCTGGACGTCACGGTCCAGTCACCGGACGCCACACATGCTTTCGCGTATGTGGTGCCTGCCCGCAACCAGCATGTGATCTCTACAGACTTATGGGAACTGAAGACGTACAAACCGGGGCCGGACTCCGGCATTCTCTAGACACCCGCCACCTTGAGCTGAAGGTGACGGATAAAGACCTTCCCCGTCACATTGTGAACGGGTTCATGCGGTATGACAACTTCCGTAAATTCGCGGAGGGAGGCACCGCGATCCTGGAGGAATGCCTGGATAAAAATCTGGGGCGGGAGGTGCTGATGAAGCGACTTCATACGCACTTAGTAGAGGATGAAACGGAGCGAAAGCGCTTTCAGCGGGAGGCCCGTGTCACCGCGCTGATCCAGCATCCCGGCACCGTACCGCTGTATGAAATCG
Source organism: Verrucomicrobia bacterium UBA6053 (assembly GCA_002429065.1). Taxonomy (GTDB): domain Bacteria; phylum Verrucomicrobiota; class Kiritimatiellia; order SS1-B-03-39; family UBA6053; genus UBA6053. The sequence goes on from DIYN01000032.1 coordinate 63,935, forward strand.
GGCGGGACCGGGAAGGATCCGTGTACTTCACCATGAAAAAGGTAGAAGGAGACAGTCTACGGGAAATCCTCCTCGGCATCGTGGCCCGGGACAAGTATTTCAAAAGCAAGTACACGCTGAACACCCTGATTGAAGTGCTGGTGCAGGTCGGTCAGGCCGTTGCATTTGCCCATTCCCGCGGGGTGGTGCACCGGGACCTGAAACCGGCCAATATCCTGGTCGGAGGCTTCGGGGAAGTGATGATACTCGACTGGGGCCTGGCGAAAATCATGAATGAGCCGGAGTCAGTTCACGGGGAAATCCCGGAAAAGGACCACGTGAGTCTGGAGCTGACCCGGGCCGGCAAACGGGCGGGTACCCCGCTGTACATGTCCCCGGAGCAGGCGGCTGGAGAAAATGACCAGATTGACGGCCGCAGCGATGTGTATTCCATGGGCAGCATTCTGTATGAGGTCCTGACCTATGAAAACCTGGTCTGGGGTCAGGACAAGGAGGAGGTATTGGAAAAAATCCTGCATCAGGAACCCGTCTCTCCCCGAAAACGGGCTCCCAACCGCCACATCCCCCGCATTCTGGATTCCATCTGCATGCGGGCCATTCAGAAACATCCGGACGACCGGTATTCATCTCTTCTCGATATGGTCGAGGATATGCGGGCATACCTTCTGCATGAAAATGTGACCGCGCACCACTACACCCCCTGGGAACGGTTCCTCAACTGGGAACGCCGGAATACCATGCTGATGGTGGGACTGGGATCCGCAATCGCAGGCGCACTTCTCAGTTGGCTCCTGAGGAGCATGATCGGGTAACCATGGACCCTCTGTAACGGGTGCTGACCGGGTGCAGCTCCGCCTGCGAGATACATTTTTGTATCTCGCAGAAAATCCCAGAACGCTTTTGTGGAAAACCTCTTGCAATCAGGGTGGCCTCCTTAAGATTCCCACACTCGTATGTCATTGTAAATTAGCGCGTTAGAAATCGGAAGCCCCTATCGTTCTGAAGTATGGCATACACCTTGCTAATATGGAGCAACCTCAAACCGAGGTGGATTTCGAACAACCCAAACCCATCCAAGGAGTAACCTAACATGGCATTGTCCAAACTCGAATACATCTGGCTGGACGGCTACAAACCGACCCAGTCTCTGCGTGGAAAAACAAAAATTGTAAAAGACTTCGGCGGAACACTTGAGGAGTGCCCCATGTGGTCCTTCGACGGATCTTCCACCGAACAGGCGGAAGGCAACTCTTCTGACTGCCTCCTGAAACCCGTAGCCATCTATCCGGACCCCCAGCGTAAAAACGGTTACATTGTCATGACCGAAGTCCTCAACGCGGATGGCAGTGCGCACGAATCCAACATGCGCGCTCTGATTGATGACGATGATGATGATTTTTGGTTCGGATTTGAACAGGAATATTTCCTGTGGGACACCGAAACCAACCTTCCTCTCGGATTCCCTGTCGGCGGATACCCCGCTCCCCAGGGTCCTTACTACTGCTCTGTAGGAGCAAAAAATGCCTACGGACGTGAAATCATTGAAGAGCACCTGGACGTATGTCTTGAGGCCGGCCTCAATGTGGAAGGGATCAACGGCGAAGTCGCAGCCGGTCAGTGGGAATTTCAGTGCTTCTCCAAAGGCGCTGCCTCCGCTGGAGATGAAATCTGGGTTGCCCGTTACTTCCTCGAGCGAATCGGTGAAAAATACGGCGTGGCCATTGAATACCACCCCAAACCTCTCGGAGCGACAGACTGGAACGGATCCGGTATGCACGCGAACTTCTCCAACACCACTCTTCGTACCTGCGGAAGCAAAGAGGTATACGAGGAAATTTGTGCCAAGTTCGGTAATACCATCGACAAACACATCTCCGTGTACGGAGCTGACAACGACAAGCGTCTGACCGGTCTCCACGAAACCCAGAGCATCGACAAGTTCAGCTTCGGTATTTCTGACCGTGGTGCCTCCATCCGTATTCCGATCGCCACGGTCGAAAACGGCTGGAAAGGATGGCTGGAAGACCGTCGTCCGGCTTCCAACGCCAACCCCTACGGTGTGGCTGCTGCCATCATCAACACGGTGAAAGGCTAATCCCCTTCATCTGATAGTTGACCTGAAAGCCCCGGAGCAATCCGGGGCTTTTTTTGTACCTCTCCTGACGCCGGGCCGTTGGCTGGCAGATCCCCCCGCAACCTTTCCACGGCCCATGGGAACGGAAGATCTCCTTTAGGCTTGCCCGGGTCTGAGGCAGATTACTACAGTTCCAGCATGACACCACACGACCAGCATCTGGATCTGCTTTCTGTGTTTCATTTTGTTCTGGGGGGAATCACGGCAGCCTTCTCCTGCATCCCGATCATTCATCTGCTGATGGGGGTTCTGTTCCTGACTGTGGACATGGAAGGGGAAGAAGCACCACCACCGGAACTGCTTGGATGGATCTTTATCGTGATTCCCGCCATGATTATTCTCACCGGCTGGATGCTGGCCGCACTCATGATTCGGAACGGACTCAAACTGAAACGTCGTGAATCCTATCAATTCTGTTGCGTCATTTCCGGAATCGAATGCATCCTCATGCCACTGGGCACCATCCTTGGCGTGTTCACGCTGGTGACCCTGTACAAACCGGAAGTGAAAGAACTCTTTGAGCCAGCCGCAAACCGGGTGAATCAGGAGTAGGTCCTTATTCGAAGTACAGGATGCTGGACGGGGGCGGCAGGGATTCCACTTCCGAGAGGATCAGGTCTTCCCCGTTCGATTCCTCCACGATCCCTTCCTGAGGCTCCGTTTTTTCTTCTGGTGCAGTGGGCGCTTGCGTCTCCCCTGCCGGGGAAAGAGGAAGGACATGCACAACCCGGGGTCCGGGAAACAGCGGCATGACCGGGCCAACTTCCCGCAGCTTCACCACGTCATTCATTTCATCCACCTGGATGGCAAGCAGACTGAGATTCGTATCCAGCAGCAGGTTCTCCGCCTTCTCAAACCAGCGTTCATCCGGGAGCCGGGTGAAGACCAGGGTAAACCCGTCCACACGCTCCCGTTGAGCCAGACGCATCACTTCCTCCAGATCAAGCACACGTTCGGAAACAGAACGGATCATGGGCAGGAGCCTGATTTTATGAAAACGGCAGCGGAGACGGGTTTCGCGGTGCTCCTCCTCCGATTCGGCCAGAATCCGTCCTCCAATATCCTGAAAAAACCACGGGGGGGCAATCGCGGATAACTCCGAGGCATGAGGTTTCAGCACATCGGAAACCCGTCGGTCCCGCCACACAGAGGTATTGCGGCTGAAAAGCCCGATTTTCACCGGTTGGGGCCCCCCTCCTATTTCCCGCACCACCGCTTCGGCCACCCCGAATTCACGGGCCCAGGGAGCCAGTCCCCACCAGCCAAGGTTCATATCCTTGGGGATTTCGGCAGGGGAACCGAAGGCGGGTTCCCCGTCCACATATGCAAACGCGGCATCCCCTCTCAGTTCAAGCCTCAGACGCACCTGATCAATGGGTTTGCCCCATTCGCGGTTGAGGTTGGCAACCAGGTCTCCCCGATGCCAGATCTGCATAAACAGTTTGCGAGCCGGATCGAATCCATAGCGGATCATGTTCCCCTCTGACCGGCGTGCATACAGCCAAAGATATCCACGGGCCTCCTCCACAACACATTCGATAAATCCATTCTGGAGGGCATCCGATCCCACGAGCTGCAATGCGGCTTCGGTCGTATTCAATCGGGCACCGAGATAGATCGAGCCATCCCTGCCCGCCTGATCATGCCCGTGTCCTTCCCAATGTTCCGACAACTGACCGGTTTTAAAATTTTCCTGCACAACTGTTTCCCGTGGGAGCAGTCTGCGATAGGAACCAAGAGGCTGCCCCCGTTCGATCTCCTCCAATTCGGCCAACTCACTCACCCGGTCAAACATTCTCCATGATTCGGGCCAGACCATGAGATCATAGGAATTAAGCGCATTCGCAAGATGCAGCTCCATCCCCGGGCGGTTCCCGACCGACTGGATCCGCTCAAGATTCTCCACCCGTTCCTGCCGGGTAAACAGCAGGCGGTGCAGCATCGAGAGCGCATCCAGATCGTTCGGATTCAGATCCACCACCCGTTGAATCCGTTCCCGGGCTTCTGTGGGTCGTTCCATCCGTAACAGCATACCCGCCTGGGCCAGCAGGATCTCCGAGTTTGCCGGGAAGAGATCATGATAGAGTGCGAGCATCGCCATCGCCTCCTCTTCCTGATTCAAAAACTGCTCCTGTATATTGGCGGTGGTCACCACCAGCGGAACCTGCCCGGGGTCCAGACTCATGCTTTGCCGGTAGGAGTTGACCGCCTCCAGATACTCTCCTGTCCGTACATACAGATCCCCCATCAGGCGCTGGGGTTCGGCTCGGTACGGCTCCAACTCCGCCCATCGTCCCCAGAGAGTGGCCGCCAGATCAAACTCGCCACTCCGAAACGCCTCCATGCCTTCATCCCGAAGGAGCCTTCCCCTGAACTCGGTGCTCCACTCCTCCTGGTCCGCGTCCAATCCGCTTAGATGCTCTTTTAATGGATAAACCCCGGACTCAATGAACACGTCTTTATAGGAGACAAGGCGGGACTGGCGGAAGATGTCTCCACTGAGAAAGGTATCGGACTCTTCCGACACCGCGAGTGACAGATTGGAAAAACCCTCAAACATTAATTTCAGATTCTCCTGTTCCTCTAAGGCATCCGGAAGGGTGACGATGAGCTGTTTGTCATGAACCTGAAGCTCCTCACTGAGCATGCGGAGCCAGTTGGTGATCCGGCCCACGGGGGGATTCCCTTCCAGATCCTTCATGTCACAGTAAATCCCATCCACCCCGGTTTCAGCAATGTTCTCGGCAAGACGTTTTGCCAACACCGGATCCGCCCCCTCCAGACGGGTCACCCTCACAGCGGGAGTCAGCCTCATATCATACACATCCGACAGATCCCGGAAGTGGGAGATATTCCACCCCATCTGCTCGGCGCGACCTCTCCGGTCCATTTGCAGCCAGGGAGGAGCCAGATGGGTGAACCGGTAGGCATTGGAGGTGAGCCAGCCCGCCAGAGTGGGTTCGGCAGAAGGAATTGGATCCCAACTGACAACCCGGGTCGAGAATGGAATGAGCTGCAGATCCCGAATCCGGGTGGCTGCAGCCCCCTTATCAGGATCCCAGACACTTGCCCCTACCAGTCCGGGGCGGGGTGATCCCCGGGTGGTAATCACCTCGGTAAACAAGGCCCTGCCGTTGGTATTGGCGGCAAAGAGGTTTCCCCGGAGAAACACTTCCAACACCACAGACCCATCCTCTTCCGGGAGATAGCGGGACGTACCCAAGGTAAAGGCTTCGAGACCGACATGTTTTTGCCGGAGCCAGACTTCACCCGCATCCCCCAATCCCACGTACAGATAGGACTCTCCGTCCGGTGAGGCCCTCAAATAGATCCCCGTCTGGCCTTTGACCGGATCGAGATGAAAACGTCCCCGGAAATCATTATACAGATCTGTACCCTTGAGCCAGGCTTTCGCCCCGGTGGTTTCTTCGGTGGCGGAAATTTCCACTCCATCCGGCTGAAATTGCAACGTTCCCCACTCCCGGAGCCACACCTGTTCCTCCTGAACCGCGGTGTTTCCGGTCAGACCACGGTCACGGGGCCAACTGTTTTCCAATCGAATTCGGAGATCATCTGCCGTCCATTCCGGCCGGACCAGCAAGCGGTTCAGACGGCGGGAATCGGTGAACAGAGTATTGAGGGCCAGTCCACCATGGATAAACCCCAGGTCATAGTGTTCGGAGATCAAGTCCAGGTTGAATCGGCGACTCAGGCCCGCCCGTTCGTCATATTGACCGAAATCCCCATATGGAAATGCGAAGGCAGAGGGAGGTGCACCGGTTTCCTTTTCAATCCACCCCCGGACTTTGAGATGGTCCGACTTCAGACGCTGCTGAAACTCTGAAGGGGTTTCATATCGTTGCCGGTCTTCGAGCCAACGGGGGGAGGCCATGAAATTCCGGGTGGCACCGGAGCGGTCTGTGACGATCTGGTCAAACCCTTCATGACTTTGAGCGCCTGCCTCCCAGGCTCCACTCCGGACCATGTCCCGGATGTAGGGCCAGCGGAGAGCGGATGGGTCCTCATCCTCAATCGGCTTGGTCCAGATAAACATCACGGCAGGCCATCCCATTTTCCTGAGAATTTTCCGCGCATCGAAATACGAGGACTTCCGGGAATGGTCAAAGGTGAGAAGCACCGCCTTCTCGGGAAGAAGCTGTCCTTCCTGGTAAAAGGCATTCACATCCTCCAGGGTAATGGCATTGTAGCCATTCTCCTCCAGCATCTTCATATGTTCCTGAAAGGCCCGGGAGGAGATTTCCGTCGGGTTGTCGGAAATCCCCGCATAGGCCAGGGCGACAAAGCTCCGGGACACCAGAGGTCCGGGGTCATCCGGACGGAAGGCCACCCAGCGGATAATCGCATACCGGATCGGTATGCCCCAGGCGACCACCAGAGAAATAATCAGGAAGAAATACAACCAGGCCTGTTTGTAGTTCGCCTTGAGCACTTCCACCCGTTCCGGAGCCACCGGAGGTTTCCGGCGAAAACTAGGACGGTCACCATGCTCAGTGGAACCAGAAGAACGGTCCGCACTCATGAACTCTTCGCTCCCCGGGTTCCCCAGCTTTTCGTCGCCAGCGTGATCATCGCGTAATAGATCTGCCAACTGAAAAAGATGATGTAGGTGAACGTGAACACGAAGCCTGACCACCAATGGGTACGGCCGGTTTTCTGCAGATGGTAAAGCGACCAGATCAGGGTGATGGCGAACACACCGAAAATATATGACCCACCGAACGCCAGTTCCCCGGTGGCACGGGTCTGACGGATCGGCACCACCAGCAGGGCCTGGATCATAATAAATGGTTCCACAATCGGCAGGAACATCATCAGATACCAGGACAGGGCCGGAACCGGGTGTTTTCGCCAGAGGAATTTGGTGCCGGCAATAATTCCGCGGAGGGATGACCGCATCCACCGTGCCTGCTGCTTGATATACACTTTCCAGTCATCCGGGGCAATGGTGGTCGCCAGTGCCTCGTCATCGTACAACACCCGGTAATCCTGCAGAACCAGATTGGTCAAACTCCGGTCATCCCCGAAATTGCCCTCCTGACCGAATACCTTCTCATGCATCCAGTCATCCAGCACATGAAGCACACAGGCACGCCGGTAGGCGGAAAAACATCCGGGAAGACAGCTCACGGTTCCGAAAACACTTTCCGCCGCTTTCATGATTTTATAGGAGAAGAAGTAGCGGACATCCTGCATCTTGGTCAGGGTATTGGTCCTCGCATTCTCCACGTCGGTATGGCCGGCGATCCCGGCTACGGTGGGGTCGACAAACCCCTGCACCAGTTTTTCCACTGCGCCAGGCATCAGGAAGGTGTCCGAGTCCACATAGACCATGACTTCTCCGTGAGCCAGAAGCGCACTGCAGGCCATGCCGTAACACAGGCCCCGGTTTTCCTCAAAATCCACGACCACCAATTTGGGAAACGCGGCCTGGGCCCGGTACATTTCCTGCAGGGTGTTGTCCGTCGAACCGTCATTCACGCAGATCACTTCACGAAGTTCATCCGGATACCCCTCCGCATAAATCCGGGCAATCGAACGGGCAATGGACGCCTCCTCATTCATGCAGGGGACCAGCACACTGACCTGGGGCTTGAATCCAACCCGTTGCGGAGGGGTGTAGTATGCCGCGAGAATAAACCGGGAGACAATGAAAATTCCCACGATGAGGGAATAGACGTTCACGATCGGGGCATACCAGTAGTGCTCAATGTTGTTGAGCTGCAGCAGCACCATCCAGGCGAGAATCATAATTCCGGTGATCCCGATTCCGAGCACCAGCAGGATCGGAGGTTTCCGGTACAAACGGCGGACATGATCCTCCACGTCCTGTTCCACTTCGACTTTTTCCGGTTCCGGCATGCGGATCCGGGTGTGGTCCAGCGCGCCATGGCAAAAGGGGCATACGGCAGGAGCGGGAGAATCCACGACCTGAATGTTGATCTTACAGGCGGCGCACCGGGAACGGGTGGCCGTCTGGGCAATCTCTGACGCATGACTCATGGTTCCCCTCCAGAAAACATCAACACCGCATCCCCGTCCGGAAGCTCTGTAACCCGGTCAGGCAACCAACCGCCAATCTCCACTCCCGGCAAGGTCCGAGGGTGACGCGGTCCGGCAAACATGCCGACCCGGGAACAGTATTCGATGAGCCGCGTCTTACCGGAACGGAAATCCGGCATGAGAATATGCACCGTAATCGGGGACATACTGATCCGGGTCTCAAACTCCTTCAGCCAGTCTTGACGGGGAAGGCGGTGCATGACCAGGGTAAATCCGTCCACCTGCTGTTCACGGGCAAGTGAAACCAACTGATCCACATCCAGCAGATACGGGCTCTGAATGTTCACGGCCGGAAGCAGGCGGAGCCGGTAATACCTCGCAAGCAGGCGGATTTCCAGATCTCCAGGCCCCGGGAGTAAGCGAACCGTTCCCTCCACATCCTGGACCATCCATTCCGGTGCCAGACTCGAAAGTTCATTCAGCCGCGACTTGAGAGGCTGCAAATGGGAGTATCGTTCTGCCGGATCCGGAGACGTCCTCCGTCGAAAGCGGATCAACGGATCCGGAACATACCCGACCCGAACCGGCAATGGACCACCGGACACTTTGCGTACAGACACTTTCGCACGCCCGTAAACGGGTGACCAGGGTGCGATCCCCCACCAGCCAAGTCCCATGTCTGCCGGAATCTGAACCGGTGTGTTGAAAGCAGGTCTCCCATTGACAAACCCGTAGGCACCATCCCCCCTGAGTTCCAGCCGCAGGACCGCAGGGCCCGGTTCACGCGACCACACCCGTGACTGCATCGACAGCAGTTGGTTGTCCATCCAGACCTGGAGGTACACCTGACCGTTCTCCTCAAAGCCAAACCGGATCATATTCCCCCCGCCACGACGGGCATAAATCCAGAAAAAACCCTGTGTGTCCTCAATTTCCGACTCCACAAATCCGTTCTGCATCGCATCCGAGCGAATCAGGCGGAGATAGGCTTCCGTCTGACTGGGGTCGGCACTGAGGATGAGGTTTCCATCCTCCCCCCAAAGCTGATCACGGGACGAAATCCAGTTTGCGGACATCCGTCCGATGCGGAAATCCTCCCGGGTGATCTCTTCCCGGGGCAACAGGTCCTGAAACCGTTTCCGGACCTGCTCACTGCGCGAGGTCAGGGACTGTTTTTGAAAAAAGTCCATGAGCACCCAGCTTTCCGGATGGGTCAGGAGAAGGCTGTCCGTCGCCGTGAGGGCAAGGGGAAGTTCCCGACCCGGCTGCTCCCCGATCCGAAGAATATCCTGCATATTCTCAAACCGGTCTTTCGGGTCCTGCAAAAGGGCATGCAGGAGGGTATGGGCATTCAGATTATCCGGTTCCAGGGACAGCACCCGCCGGATCAGATTCTCGGCCTCCTCAAACCGTTTGCGTCTTAGCAGCCACTCCGCCTGGGCCAGAGCGACAGAGGGGTTGGAAGGAAAGAGGCGGTTGTAGTGATTCAGCAGTTCCCTCGCCTCCACCGGCTTCCCGCCTTCCACATCCAGTAAACGGCTGAGGCGGGTCATCAACCCTACCTGGCCCGGCTGCACGTTCAGGCTCTTGTTGTACCATTCAATGGCCTCATCAATTTGCCCCAGGCGAAGATAAATATCCCCCACCAATGCCACCGGCCGGGGATTGTCCGGCTCCTGAACCGACCAGGACTTCCAGATTTCAAGTGCCTGATCGAAATTACCGGCTTCAAACGCTTCTCGGCCTTCCTGCCGCAGACGCTCGAACTGAAGAGTTCCCCTGACCACCCGGTTGGTCTGAACCGTGTCTCCAGACAGTTCATAATACATGGCGAGTTCCAGTTCCTGCAGGTCCTCATAGGAGACCTCTTTTTCCATTTCCGGATACTGCAGACACTCCATTCGGATGGTCACATCGTCGAAGGCGTCAAAGGCATGCACCGCCAGATACCAACGGCCGGGCACCGGCTTCCGCACCTGAAGCTGTTCAAGATTGCCCTCCTGAAACGGCCGCCGGTCGTATTGGTGGGACTGAGGAGGCGTGTCCCGCATCAGATACAGGTCGGCATCTCCGGTCCCCCCCAAGCTGGTGATTGTCACCTGAAACGTGTCTTCCTGCACCATCACGGGAATCACGAGGGCGACACCGGACGATGCTGACAGTTCTTCCACACGCTCCCCACAGCGGAGGGAGGTCTCCACGTCGACCCTTTCTGCAAAGGTGACCTGAGCCTCTGCCGCCTGCTGCAGGGCCTCCCAATCGGGCTGGGGAACAAACGGCACCAGGCGAAGGAACAGCACCAGGGTCCCTAGATCAAACCCGACGGGGTTCACACCTGCCTCCGGGAACAGAACTCACTCCCATACATACCCGTCCTCATCCGCATCCTCTGGCAGCAGGCCATCCTGTGACCCATACGGTCGGACCTGCCGAAACAGCGCTTCCGATCCACGGGAGGATGTGGAGGCCAGACTGACTTTCACGGGACCCGGTTCAGAAGACGCGGAACCACCCGAACCGGTCTCAGGCCCCTTGGAGGCCGTAGGCAGGGTGGACCGGGAAGGAGGCCGGAACCTCATTTTCGTTTCCTCTTTTTTTTCCACTTGTTCCACAGCCTGCTGATTCCTCCGACGGTGCATGGAATTGTAGAATGCACCCGCAGCAAAAATGACACTGAGAATTGTGGCGATGACGGCTGTCACTCCCATGGTGTCGACCTGGGCGATCAGGGAATTCGTCGAGACGTACCAGAACATACTTTCATGATAAAGAGGGACTTTGCTTTTTCAATAACAGGGTTGAACAAATCTGACACTTGTGACAGGAATTATCTCAAGAATATGTGATCCTTTTCGTGATAACAATCTTGCGCAGTTTTCCTGTATCCTCAAACATAGAGACAGAGCCCATCCGCAGACCCTTCCCATGAAAAAAATACTCGTGATAGATGATGAGGAACCGATCCTCCGCCATTTCAGAGATCTGTTGAGACTCCTGCAATTTGAACCTCTCACTGCCAGCAATAGCGATGAGGGAATTCAACTGGCAAAGGAGGAGTCCATCGACCTGATCATTTCCGACCTGTGCATGCCGGGTAAACTCTCGGAAATCGAACACATCCGCGAACTGCGGAACATTCGTCCGGAAATCCCGTTGGTGGTCATTTCAGGATACCCCACTCCGGAAGTCCTGAAAGAATGTGAAGAACTGGGTGTTCAAGACTTCCTGACCAAACCCTTCGAGCTTTCATTTATCTCCTCTGTGATCGACCGCCTTCTCTCCAATGAACCAAAGGCGGAGGGATGATTGTCAAGACCCATAGCGGAATCCAGATGCTGGATGAGAGCATGGGAGGGGTGTATTCGAAGCGCAGCTTTCTGGTCAGCGGCAGGAGAGGGTCCGGAAGAACCGTTACCGGTCTGCACTTCCTTCAACGCGGTCTGCAAAATGAGGAGAGATGCCTGTGCCTCTCCACCATGGCGGGAAATGACCTTTTGATTTTCGCGGATGCATTGGGCATCCCTCTCGAGATTCACACCGAACAAGAGGATCTGATCCTTCTCGAGTATGCCTCATTTACTCCTGGCGCACAAATGCCGGGGAAAGACATGCTGCCGCCGGAGGGGTTCGAACAGCTCCGCAGCATCATCGACGCCCATTCCGTGAAACGTGTCCTGCTGGACACCGTCATTCCCTGGGTGGCGGTGACCGACTCGAAGCGCATGGCCGAACAGGTCTTCTCATTTGTTCGCTCCTTTGAACGACTGGGGGTCACCATCATGATGACACTCCCCCAGCCGGTGTCGCAGAAAGCACACAAACTGAAAAACTGCCTCGAAGAAGTGGTCCCGATCTCCATTCTCCTCAAGAGGGACGGGGATCCCCCGAATACCCGCCATTCCATGCAGGTGGTGAAGTATCTCGGTGCCCATCAGTTAGGGGCACCCATTCCCTTCTCCATCCAAGCGGGAGTGGGCATCTGCCCACCGGTGGCTCCTTCTGCTCCCGCTGCAGAGTCCCCGGCACCCACCCGGTCCACTGAGCGTATCCCGCTGCCAAAGCCGGAGGGCGTGGACGAGGAGCCGACCCGGACCCGGGTTGGGTTTTCACAGGTGGGCCGCATCCCGTCCCAGCCGGCACCCGCACCGCCGCCTCCCCGCCCGCAGGAGCCACAGGGTCCGACAAAACTTTCCTCTGTCTGGCAGCCGACAGAGGAAGAGGAACCCACTTGATCCCTTTCTATGTACCTTGATTATTGGAATCTCCGCGAGGCTCCGTTTCAAAACGTGGCCGATTCCCGCTTCGCTTATCTCTGCGACCAGCATCATGAAGGACTTGCCCGGCTGGTCTACCTGGCACAAAACCGAAAACTGGGCGGAATCCTCACCGGTCCGTTCGGGGTGGGGAAAACCATGGTGCTGCAGCTCCTGGCCCGTGAACTGAGGAAAGACGCTCAGACCACTTTCAGTTATCTGGATTACCATCCGGGAACCACACTGGGTCTGGGCCGGCAGATTCTCGCGATCATGAAACTGAAGGAACAGGCAGGTGTACTGGATGAACCCGGAGATGTCATTACCTTCCTCCGGAACACGGTGGATCAGGTGGGACACACCACACTTGTCATCGATGAAGCGCAGAACATTCAGTCTCCGGAGATCTACAACTTTCTGCAGATTCTCATGAACATCACCCTGGCAGACCGGGAGGGATTTCCTTCGTCGCCGGCCTTTACCCTCCTGCTCTCTGGTTATGACAGCATGACCTCATTAATTGAGCAGGATATCTCCATCAGTCAGCGCCTGCAGATGGTTTGGAAACTCACGCCTCTCACGGGTGAACAGATTCTCGAATACGTACAGCACCGCATCCGCGTGGCAGGTGGAGACATCTGGATGTTTGAACGGGATGCCATCGCCGCCCTGGAAGCGACCAAAGGCCTTCCCCGGATTCTGAACAACGTCTGTGATGTGGCCCTCATGCTTGGGTACGCTGCGAATGCCCGATCCATCCGCAGGGATCTGGTGGAGCAGGCTCTGGAAGAAACCGGTACGGTCGGAGCAGAATAACCCGGACTCCGTACGCCATCAGGTTGATCTGATCGAGCGCCTCTGGGAAACTGGCGGCCCCTTAGAATTTCCACATCAGCATGCCCATCACAGCGTGCTCCGTGTATTCCTGGGTATTGTTCACCGTAAACTCCACCGAAATCTCAACCCCATTATCCCATTTCCGGTTGGCAATGGCGGAGAAACCCACAAGCGGGTTCCAGCCCTCATCCGGTCCTGAACCCGCAGAGTACCCGCCAGCTTCCGCATTGGCCCGGGCCACTTCAAATTCTGCAAGTTCAGCCGGCCGGGCTTTTTCCCGGGTGTAGCCGAGGTTAATCTTAAACATTCCGAAATAATCCGGATAGGAACGCCGCATCCGGAACACCAGATAATGACGCTGCTCCATAAAGGGAGACCAGTAGAGATTGCTGTCAAGATCGGTGGTGTTCAAGGAACTGTGCAGCCCCATCCAGATATCCAACTCTCTTGACAGCCGCCAGAAGTTTTCCATTTCCGCCCGGATCAGTGAGTTCCGGTCCTCGTAATAACTGAAGGATCCTATGGCATTGAGGTGCCAGCCGTCCCCTATCCTCCAGAAAGGACGTACCGCGACCTGATCGTAGGTGATCAGTTGCCTTGCGGAGGGGACAACACCATGCTGATACAAGGCGGAGAAATCCAGGGCCGGCCTCGGTCGCCACTGATGCTCCAGTCCGTAGGTGATGGCCTGTTCAGAGACGGCCTCTTCGTCAAAGTCCAGATTGCCGTCCGTATCGAGCTGGTACACACCAAGATTAAAAATTGTGAACGAGCCGGAACGGTGGACATGGCTGACATCAAGATCCACTTTGGCATATTCCGCATCGAACCGGAAGCGCTCCACCACGTTCGACTGAATGGTGTTCGTCACCGTGTCCGTCCGGACTTCCTGGGTATTGGTCGCAACCCCGTTCTCAATGGTCGTGACGGTGGAATTGGAAGTGGTGGTGGTGGTGTCCTCCACTTCCACGAAGGTGTTCGTGGTTAACGTTTGACGGATATCCCCAATCGCAGCCCGAAGTTTGATTGCGGTTCGGGGGTTGAAGTTGAAGCCGAGAAAGGCTCCGAACTCCCGGGTTTCAATCACAACATTCGCGCGGGTGGTTGCGGCATCCACCCCGATGAGCGGCGAGCTGAGGTCAATCCATTTTTCCTCCTGACCCTCCAGACCTTCTGCTTCGTCATCCACGGATTCCGGAAGCGGGACCAGGCGGGCCAGGTGTCGTTGCACGTACTCACGCAGTTCCGCGAGATCCTCTTCGGGATAGCCGTCCCGCCGCAGCAGCTCAATATTGTCTTCGGCCATATGCAGTTGACCGGACAGGGCCGCCATTTCAACCCGCATGCGACGGGCAAGAAACACCGGATGTTGCAGATAGGCCTGACGCAACACATCACGTCCCGAATCAAACCGACCCGGACGGAAGCGTTTATGCAGCATCGGATTGTCCGGTTTCATGGTGTACCCAAACTTGGATTCCATGAAGCCGTAGGTGTAGGAAATTTCGGCTTCATTCTGGATGACCTGCGTCACGTTAAACAGCTCCACATTGGTACTGCGTTCCTGCCCGATATCCCCATAGGGATATGCCACCGAATTGATCTCGTCTTCTCCGAGATTAAATTCACGGCCGAGAACCTGTTTCGAGTCTCTGAACTCTCGCTTCAATCTCGCCTGATACTCGCGAAGGGTTTCCAGACGCCCACGCTCCGGTTTCCAAGTCCGGTTCACAAGAGGAAGCCCTTCCCGATCCCCTTCTTCGTCCAGAGGCATCAGTTCACTTGCATCCCAAAGTTTGCTTTGAATCTCCCAGACCCCCGTATCGACCGCCTCCCGGATCTCCTGGAAATTGGCAACCGCCCGTTTGAGTTTGGACTGCACATCCCCAACTGCCAGGAACATGGTCAGCGGCACCCCGAGTTCGTCCCCCACCCGGGTACCCGCACGAAATGAATTTCTCAGACCGTCATCAAAGGTGACCATGACCACCTTCGCTGGAGAGTAATCCTTCAATGAAGGGGGGCCGTCTTTCCGGTTGCCCGTCCAGGCATACTTCACCCACTCCACGGTCTGGTTCAGCCAGGGGCGGTCATCCACC
The DNA here is from genome assembly GCA_002429065.1 of Verrucomicrobia bacterium UBA6053. Lineage (GTDB taxonomy): Bacteria > Verrucomicrobiota > Kiritimatiellia > SS1-B-03-39 > UBA6053 > UBA6053. The sequence goes on from DIYN01000032.1 coordinate 79,279, forward strand.
AGAGGAGGCGGCTGTGTATTCTCAAAGTAAAGCTCCAGTTGTGAGGGGGTGATAAATTTGAACCCGTCGCGTTTCAGCGCCATCAACTGTTCGCGGAGCTGACGTTCCGAGGGAAGATCCGAAAACTCACTGGGAGAGATCCCGTGATACAGGAGCGTAAACACAGAGCCGGTTGCGCCTTCATACTCCAGCCGTTCCAGCGAAAGAAGTGCCTGCGGGAAATCCCCTTTCGCGAAATACAGCCTGGCCCAGTAGACATGACGGTAGGGATTCTCCTTGTTGAAATTCCGCAGGTTCTCCCGGAGCTGCTGTTCAGCGTCATCATAGCGTGCACGCCCCATGAACGACTCGAATTTGCCGTACCGGGCCCGTTCGTTGTTCGGATTCAACTCATCCAGAACATAGTCGAACACATCCTGAGCCTCCCGGTACTGCTTGTCCAGAACCAGAGATTCTCCATAGAACAACGCCGTCGTCACGTTCTCCAAATCCAGCTCCCACGCCCGTTTCCCGGCCTCCACCACCTCCTCCATTGTGAACACATCGGGGTTTTGATTCCGGATGGCCAATTTAAAAATCGCGATGTCCTGGGCTACCTGAACCCGGGTTTTGTCCGTTTCCGCCAGATCGAGCAATTCCTCCATACGCTCCACCGTTTCCCGGGGCTGATCTGAACGTGCGGCCAATGCGGTCAGTATCTTGATCGCATCGATGTTTTCCGGCTCCGCCTCCAGAGCGGTCAGCGCATCTTCACGGGCCTCGTCCAACATCCCCATCAGCAGATGGACGTTTGCACGGGCAAGGAGAAAGTCGGCCTGATCGGGAAAGAATTCCACAATCCGGTTCCAATGCACCAGACTGTCCTCGTACTGCTCATCACCGAACAGACTCCAGGCAAGATCGATTTCAATGTCGACGCGTTCAGGGTCCTCTTTGAGCAACTGACGGAATTCCGCAATCGCCTCATCCTCCCGACCTGCCCAGAGGAGCACCTGTGCCCGGCTGACCCGCACTTCAAACTGGGCAGGATTCAACTCCAGACTCCGGTTGTACATGGCGAGAGCGCGGTCAAAATCAGCTTCCCGGGTCGCGACCTGCCCCAGCAGACGGTACCCCATCGGCTCATCGGGTGCGATGTCCACCAGTTGCAGCCACAGTTCCTCCGCTTTATCCTGCCGGTCTGTCAGCCAGTAGGCCCAACCCAGTGTTTCCCAGGCCCCCAGCAGCGTGGGGTCTTTTTGAATGACCCGTTCCAGCTTCGGAATGGCCTCCTCGAATTTCCGGTCCTGTACCAGCACCATGCCTTCATACAGGACCTCCCGGATATCCCGCTCCTCTCCGGGTTCCATGGTGTCGTCCGGCTTCATCGCCTCCACCTCTTCGGGTGCCGGCAGGGGAACCGGAAGGTTCACCTGAGCCCGGATTCGGGCCGTTGATAAGGTCAGGAACAGGAAGAGAGGGAAGGAGAGCCACTTCATAAAAATGGAGAAATCAGGGGGTCGTAATCGATGTTGCAAACGCTTCCGCGACCAGGTCGGCCCCGGCACGGCTTAAATGAATCCCGTCGGATTCACGGACCTTAATCGGACGTCCGTTTGATCCAATGAGATAGGCGCTGAACTTGTCAGCTTTGCGGCTGAGCAGCGGCTGAGTCTCCATGTATGTGACCGATTCGCGCTTGTCCGCTTCGCGTTTGGCAATGCCATTGATGAGCTCCACTTCTTTGTTGATGGCGGCATCCTTCATCAGCGGCAAACCGAGCCACACCACACGGGTACCGTCACGGGCGGTCAGCTTGTCCATCACCTGGCCGATCCGTTTGCCGTACTCGGCCTCCCAGGCTGCATCATCCACATCGACAATCCCTTGATCGGTTTTCATCGGCTGACGGTCATTGGTGCCAAACCACACCAGGCTGACATCCGGGTCAAAGGTCTTCACATGCTCATCAATCGTGGCCATCCAGTCATAGGCATCCAGACGGGCAAGACCGGTGCCGAGTTTGGTGGTGGTTTCCACGTGTTTGATTCCCCGCTTCTCCAGTGCGAGTTTGGTGGCATGTGCCGTGACGATCATCATCGAGTCACCGATCACCAGGACTTTCTCCGGGCCCGCAGCCCATCCGGCCGTCAGGGCAGTGGCACAAAGTAGAAGTAAAAGACGTGAGCGTGTTTTCATGGGTTCTCCTTGCGTAGACTTTCAACCCCTTCCCGAAAATGATCCAACTGCAGAAACACCGAGATGTCATTCAGCGGTCGTGTCACCGCCACCCACACATCCCGCACCTTTCCATATTCCCGTTTTTTGGCATCCTCATGCAGGGCCCGCCCGTTGAGCAGAGCTGCCGTGATATAAAACACACTGACAGCCATCACCACCGAACGAAACGACCGCCCTGCACTCTGTTCGGCACGGCGTTCACCCACATCGGATTTGGGGAGATTGGTCATGATGGAAATATAGAGAGCGGAGAAGGGTTCGGAAGGAAAAACACGTTAAAATTGGAAATAAATGAAGGGTGCAACCCCTTTAGGGCCCAATCCCAGCACGACGGTCAGAAGGACGGCTGCAACCCCACCCTGAAGCGCAGGATGAAGACGTGCAAACCGGTCCCATACTTTCTCACAGCGTGAGCCGTCCAACAGTTGGGTTGCATAGCCGACCACGATGGCCACCAACACACTCCAGGTGACCATTTGCGAAGGGGCACTCCAGTCTCCCAGCGAGAGAAACATCTCCTTCGCATCCCCGAATTCCTGACAGCGGAAGAACAGCCAGGATAAACAGACCAGATGCCAGACCATAAACCGCCGCAGGGTCATCAGGACCACTCCGTCCCCTTTCACCCCCCTGGAAAGGAAGAATGTCGACCCAAACCGCTCCACCGTGAGATAGGTGCCGTGCAGAGCCCCCCACACGATAAATGTCCAGCCGGCTCCATGCCATAACCCGCCCAGCAGAAAGGTCACAATCAGATTCTTGGCCACCGTGACCTCCCCTTTCCCACGGGAGCCCCCCAGAGGGATGTACAGATAATCTCTCAGGAAGGAGGAGAGGGAAATATGCCATCTTCGCCAGAATTTCTGAATCGAACCCGACAGATAAGGGGCATCAAAGTTGAGAGGAATGTGAAACCCCATCAACAGACAGAACCCGATGGCCATGTCCGAGTAGGCGGAGAAATCGCAGTAAATCTGAATGGCGTAGGCATAGACCCCGAACAGCGTATCCACGGCCCCATAGAGATCCGGGCGGGCAAACACAGGGTCCACAATTCGCTCCGCCAGAAAGTTGGCGATAACCACTTTCTTGAACAGTCCCCCCAGGATCAGAAATCCTGCCCGCCCTATATCCAGGTTCTCAAGCCGTTTCGGCAGAGCGAGCTGACCCACCAGATCAATGGCCCGGACAATCGGACCGGCAACCAATTGAGGAAAAAACGCAAGGTACAGGGCAAAATCGAGCCAGCTGTCCGCCGGCTTCATGCGCCCGCGGTACACATCCACCACATAACTGAGGGCCTGGAAGGTGAAAAATGAAATCCCGACCGGCAGGATAATCCCACTGACAAAATCAAAGGCCGGCAGCCAGGCTTCCAGATTGGGCTCCGTCACCTTGGAGCTCACCCAGAAGACCTGCTCGAGTAAGAAAGAGGCGTACTTGTAAAATGCAATGCTGCCGATATTCAACAGCACGGCCAGGGTCAGAATCAACCGTTTGTCTCTCGGGGTCTTCCCATGGTGGATGCGCATCGCCGCCCAGTCATTCAGCACACTCGAACCGGCCAGAAGGAGCACGAAGCTGGCATTCCAGTACCCATAGAAAAACCAGCTCGCAGCGAGCATGAACCATTTCCACAGATGCGTCCGGTCACGGAGAGCCCAGCAGAGGGGAAAAACCACGAGAAAAAAAACCGCAAAATCAACCGTGGCGAAATTCATACCTAAAACCTATCGGAACCGCGCGGGTTGTGTCAATGCACATCCCCTGTATCGAACCCCCACCCACCTCATGCCTCCGACCTGAAATCCGTCGCAGGAATGACAAAGCTCAGGACGGCGTTTTGGGGGTGGGCCTCACTTGCAATCTATGGTCAGACTCATAGAGGAAACAGATGCCCACCCCCCTCTATTCCTCCGATTCCTTCCACCGTGCCTGTCGCGGCGAACCTGTCCGTCAGACCCCCATCTGGCTGATGCGGCAGGCGGGGCGGTATATGGCGGAATACCGGGCCCTGCGTGAACATCATCCCATTTTGGAGATGATGAAAAACCCGGAGTGCGCGGCAGATGTCACCCTGCAGCCGGTGAATGCCTTCGATGTGGATGCGGCCATCATTTTCGCAGACATCCTCACCCTGCTCGAACCCATGGGACTGGATCTGGAATTTATCCCTGGCCGGGGACCCGTCTTCCACAATCCCATTCAATGCGGAGAGGACGTCCGCCGTCTTGCGTCCGTACGCCCGGAAACAGACCTTGCATTTACACTCGAAGCCATCCGCATCACGCGGGAACGTCTTGACGGACGGATTCCACTTATTGGATTTTCCGGAGCTCCGTTCACCCTCGCCTGCTACGCCATCCAGGGAGGCGGCAGCAAAGATTTTGACGACGTACGCGGATGGATGTACCGCAACCCCGCAGCGTTTACCGACCTGATGGACCGTCTTACCGAAGCGGTCATCGCGTATCTGCTGGCGCAGATCGACGCCGGAGCCCAGGCCTTGCAGCTGTTCGATAGCTGGGCCGGCAGTCTCTCGCAATCCGAATATGCCCGGAGGGCAGCTCCGTATACCCGACGGATTTTTGAAGCACTGGAAGGCGCGGTCCCCACGATTCATTTTTCTGCGAACGGCGGTCACCTGCTGGAGCAGATTGCTGACATGCCGGTGAGTGTCATCGGAGTGGACTGGCGGCCGGATCCCGGCCAGGTTCTGAACAGACTCGGACGCGACACTGTCGTTCAGGGCAATCTCGATCCTGCCCTGCTCCTGTCATCGGATGAGGCCATGCTGGAAGGCATGAAACAGGTACTGGAAGGCTTCTCTCCGGCCAAAGGGCATATTTTCAACCTGGGCCACGGCGTAATCAAAACCACCCCTCCCGAACGGGTGAAATTACTGGTGGACTCGGTACATGCCTGCACCGCGCATGCCCCTTCCCCGGGTGCGGAACGGGCGGAATCCTGAACCCGTGCGCCGAGTGATCGCGGGAACCTTCCGAAGTTCGGAAGCCTTCAGCTTCCAGGCTTCCGGGACTCGGAACGTCTTTGGTTGACACCCCTCCTTCACCCCGTACAGCTACGGATGACATGACCACCTCTCCTCCAACAGTTGCCATCCTCGGTGGCGGAATCGCCGGCCTTTCCGCCGCATGGTATCTGCGTAAATCGGGGGCTTCACCAAAGGTATTTGAGGCATCGGATCGCTTTGGGGGGAAGATCGTCACCCGAGAGCTGGCCGGTTGTCTGGTGGAAGGCGGACCTGATTCTCTGCTCACTGAAAAACCCTGGGGTCTCGATCTCTGCCGGGAACTCGGTCTGGAGGAAAATCTGCTGCCCTCCAATGACAACCAGCGGTCATTTTCGATTCTGCATCGCCACGCGCTGCACCCCTTCCCGGCAGGATGCAAACTCTTCATCCCGCAAAAGGTTACCCCCATTCTCACGACCCGGCTCCTTTCCGCCGGTGGGAAAGCCCGGATGCTGATGGAGCCTTTCCTCCGCCACCGGGCTCCGGAGGGGGATGAAAGTCTGGCTGATTTCACCCGGCGGCATTTCGGCCAACAGGCTCTGGACCGGCTAGCCGGTCCTCTGCTGGGGGGGATCTACGGGGGGGATCCCGAGGACATGAGCATGGCCGCCACCTTTCCCCGGCTGCAGTCACTGGAACAGAAACACGGCAGCCTCGTGAAAGGCATGGCGTCAATGATGCGGGCGGCCAAGGCGCGTCAACGGGCAGGTTCCGCCCCGTCCCTGTTCACGTCTCTGACGGGAGGGATGCAGATGCTCCCGGATGCCCTGGTGTCACAATTGGAAGAACGCCTGACCGCCAATCATCGGGTCACCTCTCTTGAGAAAACCCAGGACAGATGGCGGGTAGACGGACAGGCATTTGATCATGTGGTTCTCGCGCTTCCAGCCAGACAGGCCGCACCGTTGATCGGGCAGGTCGACCCGGAAACCGGCCGTCTGCTTCAGGAACAAACGGGCTCCAGCTCAGCCACCCTGTCCCTGGTGTTTCACAGGAGTGAGATGAGGACCTTGCCGAAGGGGTTCGGATTCATGGCCGCACACCCTCTCAGCTCCCCTCTGGTGGGCTGTACCTGGACGGGAAATAAATTTTCCGGACGGGAGGCAGAGGATACGTTTGTCTGCCGTCTGTTCCTGGGAGGGTCACATGCTGCCGGCATGATTGAGTCGGGAGAGGAAGACCGTCTGTTGTCTGAAGGACTCAAGGCGTTACGGGCCATTTGCCCAGATATCCCTGACACCCCTGCAGCTCATTGGGTGCAGCGCTGGCCGAACGGAAACCCCGGCTACCGTCTTGGACATCTGGACTGGGTGGCCAAACTGGAGGCCAGGGCCAACATGCTTGGGAACCTTCATTACTGCGGAAGCAGCTACCTGGGAGTCAGCGTGTCGGACTGCGTGAAACAGGCTCGGGATCTGGCTGCATCACTTGGAAATGTGCCGGAGGATTCCCAGGGATAACGCTTCGGTGGAGTGGCGGTGCTCCAGTGGCGGAAAAATTCGGAGACCGAAAGGTCTCCGCTCCGGACACACGGGTTAGGAACGTCGCCGTTTCCGAATCACCTGCACCGTCGAGCAGGTACCAAGGAGAATCCCGGCCATCAGGAGGGTGGCGGGCTCGGGAATGACTGGAGGGACCGTGGTGAAAAAATTGTGGAACTCAAACCCGTTGGAGTTGTCGGCGGATCCCAGGAAGGACTGGCCATTGATCCAGCCTGCAGAACCGGTTAAGGCCGCATCCGGCGCGATCATCATTCCCTGCCAGCCGGAGGAGGTGGAGGAAATCGTCGTCGCCTCATAGGCATTGATGACCGTTTTTCCACCGAAAGCGGCAGCCTCATTGGAGAAATCCCCATACCGCTGATAGGTATCAGGTGCCGTCTCCTCCAGGAAGTACATGCCTGCATTGGTCAGCGAGAGGCTGGATCCGGAAATATTGATGATGAGTTCGGATCCCGTGGGGACAAAAAATTCGTGTGCAACTCCGGACCCATTCCACTGGGCAGAAGTGACATGAAACACATTCTGGGTCGGAGAGGTGCCAATGAATCTCAGCAGAGTGGGGGTCACCTGTTGAATCGTTCCGTTCGACGCCAAGCCGGAGTAATAGGAGGAATGGGATCGAATCAGCGATTCCGTGGCCGCAAAGTCGAACACGCTGGTGGCAAAATTTGGCACATTCGATTGAACAGATCCCAGGGTGACGCCAAACTGTCCGGTTCCGGTAATGTTCCCCCCGACTTTCACATTCCCGTACTCCACCCCAATGTATCCCGTCCTGTCCGCATTCCCGCCAATCACCAGGTCATCACGGGTGGAAGAACTTGGGTTTTGCACTCCCACAGCGGAGCCTCCCACGGTGTAACCGCCCTGGGTGAAGCTTGCATTGCCCCCTACAGCCAGTCGGCCCTCGGTATCCCCGCCCGCCACGATCAGATCCCCAAAGATCGTCGCGTTAAATCCCTGCGCATCTCCGAGGTCCACGATCTGTGAATATACCGAAACAGACGCACTGCTGAACAGCAGAGCAATCATCCATGCGATGTTTGGCCGGTAAATGAACTGAAAGGGTCTCACAACAACACGACATATGTAATTTTGGTCACGTTTGCAATACTCGAACGCAGTAAACTCCACTTGATTCCCCGCTTGATCCTGATCTCCGTTCGACACATAAGCGGAGAATGACAACGACCAGGATTTCCTCGCTACCCTCTCACATCGGTCAGACGGTCACCCTTCGCGGCTGGATCCGCGCCATCCGCTCCAGCGGTAAGATCAGATTTATCGAATTCCGGGATGGATCCGGGGACTGCCAGTGCACGGTGGAGGCGATTCATCCGGAGGCCTTCTCCGCGTTTGAGGGCCTCGGCCAGGAAAGCAGTCTGGCCCTGACGGGAGAAGTCCGTGAGGAACCGAGAAGTGTGGGTGGGGTGGAAGTGTCCATTCAGGCTGCCGAAGTCCTGCACATCTCTGAGGACTATCCCATCTCGCGCAAGGAGCATGGGATTGATTTTCTCATGCAGCACCGCCATCTCTGGCTCCGCAGCAACCGGCAGAATGCGATCTTGCGCATCCGCCACCGGATCATCACGGCCGCGAGAGGGTTTTTTGACCAGGACGGGTTTACCTTGATTGATACACCGATTTTTCAACCCGGTGCCGCAGAAGGGGCGGGAACCCTGTTCGATGTCGATTATTTCGGTGAACCGGCCTACCTGGCCCAAACCGGGCAGTTGTATTTAGAGACGGCTGCCATGGCGATGGGCAAGGTCTACTGCTTCGGCCCCACCTTCCGGGCGGAAAAAAGCAAAACCCGCCGTCACCTCACCGAATTCTGGATGATTGAGCCGGAGGTTGCCTTCGCGGAACTGGAAGATCTGGAGGTGCTGTCCGAACGGTTTCTGTCGTATATCGTTCAGGAGGTGCTGACCCACAACCGTGACGACCTTGAATCCCTGGGGCGCGATGTCTCCGCCCTGGAAGCCATTCAGGCTCCGTTTCCCCGGGTGACCTATTCAGAGGCGGTTGACCTGCTGCACCATCCGGACCTGCATGCGAAACTGGAAGCCGAATTGGCAGCAGAGCAAACACGCCTCCAGGAGCTGCAGAAAGAAATCAGCAACAAGGAAGGGCAGCTTGCTCAGGTCTCAAAAGCCTGGAAGGTGGAGAAACTGAACCGCGAAATCCGGGACCTTCAGGAGCAGGCAAAAGAATTGGACCTCTGGATTCAAAACCAACCGGCCCACATTGAAGATGCGAAAACCTTCGAGTGGGGAAGCGATTTCGGGGGGGACGAGGAAACCATTCTCAGCAAGCAGTTTGACCGTCCATTGATAGTGACCGAGTACCCGCGGGAAGTGAAGGCCTTCTACATGAAACGCAATCCTTCGGATCCCCGCACCGTCCGGAATCTGGATGTCCTCGCGCCCGAAGGATATGGGGAAATTATCGGCGGAAGCCAACGCGAAGACGAACTGGACGTTCTGATGAAACGCATGGAGGAAGAGGGCATGGATCCGGAACCGTATCAGTGGTACCTCGACATGCGCCGGTACGGGTCTGTTCCTCACGGCGGATTCGGACTGGGAATTGAGCGCACGGTCTCCTGGATCTGCGGACTGAAACATATCCGCGAAACCATTCCCTTCCCCCGCTTGATGGGCCGAATGATGCCATAACGGGTGTCGCCCCCCGGCTTACTCGCCGGTGTTTGCCAGCAACTGATCAAACTCCCCGGATTCAATCATGGGTTCCAGCTTCTTCCAGCCAGGAATATGGGTGCCATTGACAAAGATCTGTGGAACAAAATCCACCGGGCCGGAACGGCGGATCATGTCCTCTACATGTTCACTCGGGATCCATTCATCCTTTGCCTCGTCATATCCGACTTCATAGGCGGTGAAGGCGAGATCCCGGGAGCGGAAGTAGTCCATCGCCTTATGACAGAGGGTACAGACGTCAGCGAAGTAGATTTCAAGGACAGGGGATGTGCTCATGGATCAACGGAGGTCATGGATTCAGGAAAAAAAAAAGCCCCGCCGAAACGGGGCGCTGAGGCAGAAGATCTGCTCAGCTCTTTTTTTCTTCGGTTTTCGCTTCAGCAGAGGTGGTGCCTTCTTTGGCCTCTTCCCCTTCTTTCTGCTCAACCGTTTCCTTGGCCTTGGATTTCTTGCTGCAGCCAGTGCAGCTACTGCAGCTTCCGCCAGCGTAAACCGCAACATTCAATCCAAGCAGGAGGGCAAGTGCAAACAATGCTTTCATGATTCAATTCCTTTGATGAGGTTGATAAACCGGACCAATCCAGAGTGTCCGGACCTATTGGTACGGCCAACCCGTAGGTTTCTTTCCGTAAAAAGCAACCTTTTTGCACATGATTGGGAGGGCTGAACCCCGGTCATCACGTGAGAAAAAAGGAAACCTCTGGGGATTTCCAGAGGTTTCTGAAGTAACACTCTGAAGCTCAGAGCATGAAGAAGAACCGATTAGTCCTTTGCTTCTTCGGTGGTTTCTTCACCTTTTTCGCAGGTCTTGCTCTCGGAGCAGTCCTTGGATTTGGTGCAGCCTTCACCGGCGTATGCTGCGAAGTTGAGTCCGAGCAGAAGCGTCAATGCAAACAATGCTTTCATACTACGATTCCTTATATTCAGGGGTTATAACAAGAGCCAATCATTTCAGCTCTGTCGTATTGGAAGTTCCAAAGATAAGGTTCTTACACAAAAAATCCATTTTTTTTTGTGCGGCCAGTCTCTCGCCATGAAAACCGTAGCCTCGACATGCAAAAACGGGCCTATGTCAACGGAGCTGTATCCGCGTTACAGTCCCTGCATCATTTCAACAGAAGACGTGTCATCATGCTGTGGGTCGCTGCGACGGTACCACTCATCGTGGAACAGCATCCTGTCCACCAGATGAATCGGCAAAAACACCACTTCCACCCATTTTCCCTCCAGGGCATAGTCAGGCTGTCGTACATCAGCACTTCCCCCATCCTGCGCATAGGAAAACATGTTGCGCGGATCGCCATAGAGAGCAAACAGATAACTCAGGCAGTAAACACCCAGGACGCACAAGGAGAACACACAGCCCGTTTTCCGTTTGATCCTCAACCTCATGTGGACATGTTAGGGACCCTTCGCATCGGATTCCAGAAAAAAAGCCGTCAAGGAACGATGCCACCAGGGCGATTTGCGCAATTTCATGAAGAACTGAACCGCGGGGAAACCGATTTTCGGCCTCTTCCCGGTTGCGTCATCCCGGGTTCGGTGTAGGCAGAGGGCATGAGTGGACCCTTTGCAGTCGGAATCGATCTGGGCACCAGCAATTGCGCGGTGGCGACCCTGGATTCTGTCTCGGGTACCTCCTCTCCCAATCTGATTCTGCAGCAGGTCTCCGCCGACACCACCGATTCTCTCCGCACCCTCCCTTCCTTCCTCTACTCTCCCCCGGAGTCCGAACAGGAGTGGATTCCCGGACATTGGGCCCGTGAAGCGGCCTTCCAGCAGCCCGACCGGGTCATTCACTCCGCGAAATCCTGGTTGATTCACTCCGGTGTGGACCGTCAGGGCAAACTCCTGCCCTGGCAGTCTTCAGATATTCCCCCGGATCAGCGTCTCTCCCCCATCGAAGCCTCCACCCGATTGCTCCGGTTTCTTCGCAAAGACTGGGAACGGAATTATGGCTGCGCCCTGGCCGATCAGAGGGTGGCCCTCACCCTCCCCGCCTCCTTTGATGCCCCCGCCCAGCAGCTCACTCTCCAGGCGGCGCTTGCGGCAGGATTTCCGGAGTCCACTCTGCTGATGGAGGAACCGCAGGCGGCATTTTACCGCTGGCTGGAAGGGGAGCCTCACCCCGAAACCCGGATTCCCGAAGGGGAAACGTTCCGTCTGCTGGTGGTGGACATCGGCGGTGGGACGAGTGATTTTTCCCTGTTTGAACTGGAACACCGGGACGGCATCCAGATCCGACGAACTGCGGTCAGTGACCACCTGCTGTTGGGCGGGGACAATCTGGACCGCTTTCTGGCAACCCGATTGAGGGCGCAAATAGAGGAAGACGGGACCCGCCTGGCGGCGAGGCAATGGCATTCCCTTCTCGCACAGTGCCGCAATCTGAAAGAACGTCTTCTCACCCCGGGAGAAGAGGTAGGAACCTCTCTTACCCTGGCTTCCGCCGGCTCCGGTCTGTTTGCCCACTCTCTGCAGACTGAGATCGATCCGGAGACGCTCCGGGCCGATCTCCTCGAAGCTTTTTTTCCGGAATGCGGCTCCGATGCGCTGCCGGAGCGTGCCCGGGGTGGGATTCGGGAACTGGGGCTCCCGTACGCCGTGGATGGTGCCGTGACCAACCACTTGGCGGCCTTTGTGACAGAGCATCCCCCGATTGATCTTCTGCTGTGTAACGGGGGGACCCTGACCGCACCTTTCCTCCAGCAGCGGTTATGTGCATTGCTTCAACGCTGGCAGAATGGGCATCCTGTCGAGTCCTTGGAGCACGCCGAACCCGATCTGGCGGTTGCCCGGGGGGCTGCGGTCTACGCGTCCCGGCTTGAACGGGGTGCCGGACTGATTGAAGCCGGAGCTGCACGCTCTCTGTATCTGGAAATTCAGGACCGGAAGACCCGGCAGGCCCATCCGTTATGTGTGCTGCCGCAGGGAAGTCCCCCTGACCGGACCCACCGGGTCACACAGCCTCCCCTGCAGGTGAGGGTGGGACAGCCGGTCCGCTTTCAGGCATACTCCAGCGCCCACCGGCCGGAAGATGCGCCAGGGGTCCTTCTCCCTGCCGACACCGAGGACCTGCACGGTCTGCCGGACATGAGAACCCAGATCGAACTGCCGGCCAAAGCCCCTCGCCCTGCAAATGACCTGCTCAATGTCGCGGTGGAAACCACCGCCACTGCGGCGGGTCTGCTTCAGGTCCGACTGGTGGCGACAGACCGGAAATGGACATCATCCGGCCAGTGGGAGCTTCAGTTCCACCTTCGGGAAGGATCGGACACGAATGCAGCCTCCGCCGGCACTCCCCGTGAAACCGAGGCGGCCAAGTTGCGGATTCGGACGGCCCTTGGCAGGAAAGCGGATGGGGAGCGGAAGACCGCCAAAACACTGGTGCGGGATCTGGAGCGGCAGCTGGGCAAAAAAAAGGAATGGGATCCGGTGACCTGTCGGCATCTTTGGGAGCCCCTGCGGGAGGGACTGACCCGTCGGAACCGCTCCAACGATCACGAAGCGGTCTGGCTCAACCTGGCCGGATATATCCTGCGTCCGGGATTCGGCGTGGACCTGGACCCGGTCCGGATCAATGAAGTCTGGCGGCTGGATGAACTGGGGCTCAGCTTTCCGAAAGAATCCAGAAACCGCACCCAGCTCTGGATTCTCTGGAGGAGAGTGGCGGGCGGACTGGATGCAGAGCGCCAGGTCCGGGTGGCTGACCGCCATGTGAAACATTTTGAAAACGGTGGGGAAACCCCCATCGAACTCCTGCGGCTCACGGGCGCACTCGAACGGGTGGGACCTACGCGAAAGGAGGGTTGGATTCAGGAACACCTCAGACGGCTCAAACGGGCGGAGGGAATGGAACGGCGAACCCACCTCTGGGCCCTGGGCAATCTTCTTGCCCGGCTTCCCTTCGCCGGTGGACCAGAGGATCTGGTATCGCCTGGCGTGGTGGCCGATGCCGTTGACCGCATTGATTCCATCTGCGCGAAGGATTCGTTCCCGGAACTCGAACAGGCCTTGATCCGAGCGGGCCGGGTAACCGGGGAACCGTCCGTGGACCTGGATCCGGACATACACCGGCGTATCGAGGACTTCCTCCTGAAACGGGGAAGCCGCGAAGAGGCCCTGCGGCCGCTTCGGGAAAAGGTGCCGGAATTGGAAACCGACCGGGCCCTGCATTTCGGAGAATCACTCCCGCCGGGACTCACTCTTGGAGCGATGCCGTAAAACCGAATGCCTCATGAATACTCACCCTCCCGCCCCGCACGCTCTTCTCTTTGACCTCGACGGAACCCTGGTGGACAGCCTCCGGGACATTGCCGATGCCTGGAACACAGTGTTAACCGCAGAGGGGTTTGACCCACACCCGGTGGAAGCCTACCGGCATTTCGTTGGAGATGGCATGGCCATGCTGGTCCGCCGGGCGCATCCAAAAGGGGAGTCGTTATCCGACCGTGAGATTCACACCCGCGTGCGTGCCATGCGGGAGGCCTACGCCGGGAAATGGAAACAGCATACTGTCCCCTATGAAGGAATCCGCACATTGCTTGAGGTCATGCAGAGGCACGCAGTCCCGATGGGAGTCCTGAGCAACAAGCCGGAACACTTCACCACCGAAATGGTCGACCATCTTTTCCCGGAGGTTCCTTGGAACACCGTACGGGGAGCCCGGGAGGGCGTTCCGGTGAAACCGGCGCCGGATGCCGGGAGAGAGGTTCTCTGCGACTGGGACCTGAGCCCGGAACAGGTATGGTATATTGGAGATACCTGTACCGATATGCAGTTTGCCACCGCAGTAGGCTTTGTCCCGGTCGGCGTCACCTGGGGGTTTCGTGACCGGGAGGAACTCATCCGGACCGGAGCCCAGATCCTCGTGGATACGCCGAAGGCTCTGGAAACAGAAATATTAGAAAAAATAAATTCTGGAGTCCCGAACAGGGACCCCTCATAATCGGGGATACGCTGATCGCGGATCCCATCTATGCATACACCCATTCAAACCCCTCTCTCCGTCCTCGTTCTCGATGACGACGAGAACATTCTGCGGTTATTGAAAATCTTCCTGACACAAAAAGGGTATCAGGTCTTCACCGCCCGGGACGGACAGACCGGACTGCGGAAACTGATGACCCGGAGCTTTGACCTCCTGATCGTGGATATTCAGATGCCCAAACTGGACGGGATGACCTTCGCAAGCGAGGCAAAAGCCATGTGGCCCTGGCTGCGCATGATTTTCTGCACCGGGTACTACAACTCAGATGTTCAGAAAGCCGCCGATGAGCTGGAGATCACGGAAGTCCTGAAAAAGCCGCTGAGCTTCAATACCCTTGAGGACTCCATTCAGAACTGCTTCCCCGAAAAATCGGCCGACTCCCCACTCATTATGCACACCCCGGATGAACAATCCTGTGCGCATATGCACCGACTCAGGTCTTATGTCCGGCAGGAAATGAAACGTCCCCGGGTGTTGGATATTCTCCGTTCCACCTGTGATCTGATGATGGAGCTGATCCCGTGTGAAAGTGCCTCCGTGTATGTCCGTGATGATGAGGCCACTTACTGCGTGATCCGGGCGAAAGGAGCCTGTCCCACCGAACGTCAGGATTCGATCGTGATGGAGTTCCATCGGAAATTTGACGTGATGGGCGAAGGGGGTGCCTTTCTGCAGCCCCCTATTGATGTTCGGGACGGATATCCCGGAGCCTCCGGGGAGGCCTCGGAGGGCATGACCATGCCGGTTCCTCACCCCAAACACCTTGCAGGGTTTCTACATCTTGAAATGCCCGCAGGGTTTGCGCGGCCCTCCCCGCATCATCAGACCCTGCTCTGCATTTCACACCATCTTTCTCTGATCCTGGATGAACTGGACCGGGCACGAGCGGTCCCTCGGCTGGACGTCCTGACCGGGTTTATGAATCGGAAGTGGCTCGAGAAGCGGATCACCGATCTGTGGGAGCAGCGCCACCGGGTGACGGCCTCCCCCGCACTGATGCTGGTGGATATCGATGATCTGAAATCGCTGAATGATGAAAAAGGGATGGACGCCGGCAATCAACTGCTTGAACTGCTTGCCGATTGTCTGAAAGCCAAACTCGAACCCGGGATGGAAGCGGCCAGAATGGGCGGGGACACCTTTGGCGTTTTGATGCTGGATACGGACAATGATCAGATCTCAAGGCTGGACAGCCGGATCAAAGAGGAATGGCATTCCCGGGTCGATGAACAGGGGGACCCCAAGTTTCAAGGACGCACCATCAGTATCGGGCATGTCCAGATGGAAACCCAGCACATCCACTCCGGGCTCGAACTGATCGAGTGTGCCGAACACGCGCTCCAGACGGCCAAACGTGAAGGGGCTGGTACCACGATTTCCTGGTCACAGCTCTGCAATTCAGAGGATCTCAATTATGACCGCCACTCGGTACTGGTGGTGGATGATGATCCTCAGGTGTTTCATCTCATCCAGAGAATGCTGAATCCGAATATCTACCGGGTCACCGGATCCTCCTCTGTTGCGGAAGCGATCAACTTGATGGAGAAGGGAAATAAGTTTCACCTCCTGATGACGGATATTGCGCTCCCGCATCAGGACGGAACGGTGATGATGGATCTCGCGTCGAAACTTGATCCGGAGCTGATGATGGTTGTAATCAGCGGGCAGCTCTCCGATGATTCCGATTCCAAACTCCGGGCGTTGGGCGCATTTGAGATCATTCAGAAACCTTTCGATCTTCAACGCGTGCGCCATGTGGTGAACTCCGCATTGGAAGCACGGACCCGAAGCGTTCGTTTAACCCAAAAAGCCAGCTCAGGCACCCACGCGGCAGAATAGGGAACATCATTCATGGCAGAGAGCAGGCATTCCTACCGACCCGTACGTTTATTACTTGTAGATGAAGATCAGGAAACCCAGCGTATGGCGAGGGTCTTTCTGCGGAAACAGGGGTATGAAGTGGAGATTGTTCAGACCCGGAAAGCCGCACTCCGGTCCCTGTTGAGCAGTTTCTATGATGTGGTTCTGGTCAATTTGGTCGCCACCAAGCTCCAGCCGACGACGCTGGTCGAATCGGTACAATCCATCTGGCCGACCCAGAAGATCATTCTCATGTCTCCGGAGAAAGATCCGGAAACCAAGGCCACCGCAAGAGATCTGGGCATTGAGCAGATTCTCACCACGCCGCTGAGCCTTCGAAAACTGAATAAAGCCGTGCAAAAAATCTGCAGGCTGCCCGCCAGAGGAGGCGCAGATTCCGTCCCGTTTCAGGAGCGTGACCTCACCGGAGAGCTGGGGACCCTGCAGCAGGTCACCCCCGAGGTCCTGCAGACCTTAAGTCCCACCCAGTTGTTTCAGACCTATGCCAAAGCTCTGGGGACAGCCATCCCCAGTATGGCGGCCGGGGTTCTGGGTATGACGGATTTTTATACCTGCCTGTTTACCTATGAGGTCCATCCTCTCCCGGGGGACGCACAGGAGCGTCTGGATCAGGTATTGGCCCAACAGGTGAAACGACTCACCGGGAACCCGATCCCCTCGCCGCTGCAGCATGAAGTTCAGGCTGTGGAGCCGGATACCGCGGTCATGCCGGGAGACTGGTCGATTCTGACCGCTCCTGTCGCAGGGGCGTCAGGCAGTAAGCTTGAAGCGGTACTCATGGTGGTTCTTCCCGGATCCATGTCTGCGAATCAGTCGGAAATGGATGCTCTCTACCTCGCGGCCCAGCATCTCTCCACCCTGCTGCAATCCTTTGCCGCAGCCCGTCGGGTCTCGATGTGGGACCCCGTGACCGGCCTGCACAACCAAATTTATCTGGAAGACAGCCTTCCCCGGATCTGGTCGATCTCCCTTCAAAACCGTCATCCCCTCGCAATTCTCAATGTGGATCTGGACGGGTTCACCAATCTGAATGCAAAACGGGGGTATATCCGTGGCGATGAAGTGATGCGGGAAGCCGGCAACCGGATGAAAGCCTGCATCGGAGAAACCGACCTTCTGATCCGGAAAAAAGGCGACCGGTTCCAGGTGTTACTCACCAACCCGGCCGAAGGGGTACTGGAAACCATGGCGGAGGAGGTGCGTGCCGCACTGTCGGAACCCTATCCTGGAAAGGATGAGCCCGATCAATTGGGGTGCACCATCGCGGGTGCACGGGGAGGTCCTGACGAGGGGATTGAAAGTTATCAGCAGCTCCGTGACCTCGCGGACAGAAAGATGGTGGAACTGAAAAAGGCAGGTGGCGGGTCGGTAGGCTTCTGGTCGCAGGCCGCCGATGCTGAAGCGCAGGTGTTTGAAACCCATCCGGTGCTTCTGGTGGACGATGACCCCCAGGTTCAGAAGCTGATCCGCAAAATGCTGGGGAAAGGTGTCGTGGACCTTACCGCCGTTTCCAGCGTCGATGAAGCAGAGGAACTTTTCCGGCAGGATCAGCGGTTTGAGGTGATCCTGACCGATATTGCCATGCAGGAACGTGATGGATTTGAAATGCTCCGGGTGGCTGCAAACATTGATCCGGAAATGGTCCGGCTGGTCACCAGTGGCAACATTTCAAAACGGACCGAAGAACTGCTTGCGGATGCGGGCAGTGAAGGTGTGCTGAGAAAACCATTCCGCGCGGAGGATGTGCGCACATTGATTGGGTCCGCGATTGAAACCTACACCACACGTCAGCGGAAAAAATCCTCTTAAGCGTTCCCCCACCGATCAGGGGGTGGTGTTTTCTGCGGGAACAAAATTCAAGGCAGCCGAATTGATACAATAGCGGAGTCCTGTGGGTTTGGGACCGTCTGGAAACACATGACCCAGGTGTCCTTTGCAGATGGCACAATGCACCTCGGTGCGAACCGCCCAGAGTTTTCGATCCTCTTTCGTCCCGATCGCCTCTTGGTTGATCGGTTCGTAAAAACTCGGCCACCCGGTTCCACTGTCAAACTTGGCTTTGGATGAGAACACCGGGGTGCCGCACCCCGCACAGGTGTAGACTCCTTCCCGTTTTTCATCCAGCAGGTCCCCGGTAAATGCCCGTTCCGTACCCTCCTTCCGGAGGATTTTGTATTCCATGGGTGTGAGCTTTTTCTTCCACTCCGCCTCGGTTTTCGGGAGCTTGCTGCGAATTTCCTCCACTGTGGGAGACGTCTCCGCAGGTTTCGGCTCCTCTGCCGCAGTCAGGGTAAAGGCACACCATCCAATCAGAAGTACAAATGCTTTCATCCTCCAGGTTACTTCGGATCCGCTGGAATTCCAGTGGAACAGTTTTCCACCTTTTCATTTGTGTTCCGGCGGAATTCGGATACTCATCGCGGACTTTTGTGCCAATCCCCGGAGGATCCGTGACAACACCCGCTCTTAGAAATATTGGAATTATCGCCCATGTGGACCATGGAAAAACCACCCTTGTGGATGCAATGCTGCACCAGGGAGGCGTCTTCCGGGAGAACCAGGAAGTGGCGGAACGCGCGATGGACTCGATGGATCTGGAACGCGAGAAAGGGATCACCATCAAATCCAAGAATGCCTCCTTCACCTACAACGGAGTGAAGATCAATATTGTCGATACCCCGGGACACGCTGACTTCGGCGGCGAAGTGGAGCGGATCCTGAAAATGGTCGACGGAGTGATTCTCCTCGTGGATGCCAGCGAAGGCCCTCAGGCACAGACCCGCTTTGTACTGCGCAAAGCACTGGAACAGAATCTGCATCTCATGGTGCTGGTGAACAAAATCGACCGGGACACAGCGGACCCGCTCAAGGTGCATGACCTCGTTCTCGACCTGCTTCTGGAGCTGGACGCAACCGAGGAGCAGTTTCATGCCCCGTTTCTGTACGGCAGTGCACGGGACGGATATGTGGTGCGCGAACTGGAGGATGAACATGAGTCGCTGACCCCGCTGTTTGATGCGATTCTCGACACCTTCCCACCTCCGACCATTCAGGAGGAGGTACCTTTCCGCCTTCTCGTCAGCAATCTCGACTGGAACCCGTATGTGGGGAGGATCGCCATTGGCTGTCTGCGGGAAGGATCTGTGTCCCTCGGCGATCCGATTGTGCGAAAAGCGGATGATGGCACCGTCCAGCGCGGCAAGGTCATGAAACTGTACGGGTTTACCGGCATGGGTCTGACGGAAATCGAAAAAGCGGAGACCGGCGAAATCATCGGGATTGCCGGATTTGAAGATGTCTTCATCGGAGAAACCCTCTGCGAAACGCCGGAACAGGAGAACCTCCCTCACGTCGCGATTGATCCTCCCACCCTCCAGATGCAGTTCTGCGTCAATGATGGACCCTTTGCCGGGAAAGAGGGGGAATACCTGACCTCCCGCCATCTGCGGGAACGTCTGGTGCGCGAAACCTACACCAACGTCTCCATGAAAGTGGAGGATACCGATTCCGGGTCCGCATTCCTGGTTCAGGCGAGGGGTGAATTGCAGATTGCCGTTCTCATGGAAACCATGCGGCGTGAAGGATACGAAATGCTGGTCTCCCGTCCGGAGGTGATCCTCCGGGAGGAAAACGGCCAGAAGCTCGAACCCTTTGAAGATGTCTGGCTGGACATTCCCGAGACCAACCTCGGGGATCTGATGCAGTCCCTCGCATCACGCAAAGGGGAGATCACCCACATGGAACACCAGGGGGACCGGGTCCTGATTCAGGCGGTGTGCCCGACCCGCGGCCTGATCGGCATCGACAGCTACCTGACCAACCTCACCAGCGGTCAGGGTGTGCTGAGTCATATGTTCAAGGACTACATGCCGTTGGCGGGAGCGATTCCATCCCGCAATACCGGTGCACTGGTGTCCTCCGGCCAGGGTGCCTCCACGGCCTACGCCCTCGACACGATTCAGGAGCGCGGACGTCTGTTTATCGGCCCCGGCGAGGAGGTCTATGACGGCATGGTGGTCGGAGAAAGCAGCCGTCCGGGTGACTTGCCGGTCAACCCCTGCCGCACCAAGCAGTTGACCAACGTCCGGGCCTCCGGTTCCGATAAGGCCGTGCAGCTCGAACCCCCGGTGGATCTGAATCTTGAGAAGGCCATTGAGTTCATCGCGGACGACGAGTTTGTCGAAGCCACTCCGAAGAATCTTCGGATCCGGAAAAAAATCCTCGATCCCCACGCACGCAAACGTGCATCCCGGGCCAAACAGGCAGACTGAGGTCCTGCCCTCTTGCGGGCACAAGAAGAATAGACGGGGAAAAGTGAATACTTTCACTCTGAGTGCGTCTACCGGTATGACAACCGTTGTTTAGATCGCCTATGAAACATGCTCTTCTCCTTTTTGGATGCCTGACCGCCCACTCTTTCGCATGCCATACCGCATTCGCGGAATCACCCTCTCAGGTGGTTCAGGACGATCACGGTGGTTTTCTGTACCTGGAGACCGACCCTGATTCGGGCCTGATTACGGGAGGGGTGATCTCGAATCGCCCCCCGAAACGGATGATCCGTCATGAAGACGGAACCAGAACGCTTGTCTTCCCGCTCCAGTTAGGGGACATGTCTCTTCGGGCCCCCACTCAACTCCAGGTTTATGAGTACAAGCGTGAAGGCAAAATGGCCATGACCCAGCATCCGCTGCCGTAGGATGGCCAAGTCCTTCTGAATCATCTCAGAGCCTCTCTGAAAGAGACTCCTTCAACCTCCATTCTGGAAGAGATCCACAAACATGGTTGGCCCGTCCCTGGCCGCCCTGCCGGTAAAGGGGAACACGTCCCCCTCTCGACATCGGAGTCCTTTGTCACAGGGGCAGAGAATGGAGACATTCAGACGCTCCGGGAACTGATCAAGGAAGGAATCGACGTAGACGTAAAAACGAAACGGGGCGAAACCGCATTGATACGGGCGGTGAGAGAGAAACAACTCGACGCCGTCACCTTCCTCCTGGAGGCAGGGGCAGATGCATCCATCACGGACAGCAGGGAGACACCGGTACTGATACGCGCGGTTGACACCGGTCATCCAAAACTCATTCAGGCACTGCTTCAACACGATGCAGAGATAGACGCGAAAAACCGTTTAGGCCGCACGGCAATGATTCATCACTTCTCGAGGCAGAGAACGGGATTGCCGCCCAGCTTTTAGACACGGGTGCGGATCCCGACACCCAGGACAGAAGAGAGACTCCGGCACTGGTCCTCGCCGTGCAGATGAAGAACAAAGAGATCCTTGAAAAGCTGATCGAAAAAGGGGCCACGATTGATCAGGGGAACCGGTTATCCGAAACCGCGCTCATGGAAGCGATTGATCAGAAGTGGCCGGAAGGCGTTGAGCTTTTGTTGCAGGCGGATGCAGACCCGAATCAGCGGGACCGACGGGACACTCCTATCCTGATCCGGGCGGTGGAGACCGAGCATCAGGGCATCATCCGAAAACTCCTGGCACATGGTGCCGATCCAACCCTCAAAAACAGGCGGAATCAACAAGCGGCAGAGCTTGCCCGGGAACAAGGTTTCACTGAAATTGTCCGGATTCTGGAAGAGGCGCAGAAACCGGAATAAGCCCCCTTCGCCCTTTTCGCAAGGGAATCACCCCTCACCGGAAATCATCGGCATTGGCGAGATCGTCATGCAGCCCGATCATACGTGCTTGATCGACAATCGAAGCATTGCCGGCAATCCAGAGTGCCACGGCATTCCGGCCGCTTGAACCATACGCATATGCGACGTTCGCCCCGCTGGTCTCATATGGAAATTGTGAAGAGATAAGATGCGGAGAAGTTCCGAAACGCGGCGTGGATGGATTCGGGGTCCCGGCCATAAGAAGGGGCTCGACACCGCCTACCGTCTCAGGATGGTCAGAAAAACGGACCGCTCCGCCAAGGGATTCCGGGCGGAAGTATGCATTCATGCCGTAGCTGCTCCGTCCCCAGACATGCTGCTCCTGACCATATGCATCCACCTGAACCGGACACCACATGATCTGGCTGTACGGAGACGCCTGCATGGAGGTCTCGACGTCGGAGCCAAACTCCCGGTTCACATCTTCCCACAGCACCCGTGGCCAATCACGTCTCTCCGCTCCACTTCCCGTACTGGGCATAAACTGCTGGTTATGATTCCCGAGATAGATGGCGAACATCTGGTGAATCTGACGCAGGTTATGGAGGGACTTCGTGGTTTTGGCATAGAGAAGAGTGCTTCCGACAGCAGGGGCCAACAAGGAGGCCAACATCGCGATGATCGCAATGACGACCAACATCTCGATCAGGGTAAATCCATTTGGATGGCGTGCTTTCACATAGAACCCTTACCCTATGCTGGAAACATTTTCCAAGAAAGTATGCACCTGAACCAAGGGTTTATCCGCACTCAGAATGGAGGTCTTGTAAAATCCTTGTCCGTCCATGGACCCGGAGACCCGTCTGTATGAAACGTACCCGAGGCTTTGAGACGCTCGTTCCCCTCCGAGGAGTAGATGAACCAATCGGCATCATCCGAATGGGATGCCAGATTTAGAATCCATAAGGCCTCATAACGCCGGTATGCGAGTTGCCGGGGTGTCGCTCCCCCCCACCCTCCTCAATGTTGAGGATTCGTTTGCATCGATTGCAGACAACAGGCCTAAACAGAGGGAGTCTGTAAAAATTCAAACGTTTTAATTTTTACAACTCCACCCAGGACGAGTAGGGTGATGGCATGAAACAGCGAGGATTCCTCCTTCTGTTGCTGGTCCTGGTGACGGGAGGGGATTTACTGGGGAACGGCAACGTCTATGTCACCCGGTTCTGGCACAATCACCAGCCCATCTACTGGCCGGAGTGGAATGGAAATGGCGGCGAAACCGAACGGGTTCAGCTTGCCTGGGATTCCATTGTCCTGAAATCCGGGCAGACCTATGACAGCCGTTCCGCCCATCCGGAAAACGATCTCCCCCAGATTTTCGGCCTCGATGACCGGAAAAATGCCTACCAGTCCGGCCCCCGCAATGCCCTGACCGCCCTTCCCAATACCGGTGGATTTGCCATGAGCTATTCCGGATCCCTGATGGACAACGTCCGGAACCTGGGCCAGAACCATCAACTGGGATACAGCTCCAGCTGGTGGAATGGAAACCGGGAAGCCAGTTCCTGGACGACGCCCTCAGGGTCACGTCGACTCGACTTGGTGGGATTCACCTACCATCACTCGCTGGGTCCCCTGCTCCCGAAAGAGGTGTTCCGCAAGGAAATCCGAATCTTCAAGCAAGCATGGTGGAAAAACTGGGACAAGGCCTCGGATCTGAGCGACCATTCCAAGGGGTTCTTTCCAACCGAAATGGCCTTCTCCCGCCACTTGGTGGATGTCCTGGTCGATGAGGGATATGAATGGTCCATCGTGGCCAGTCATCATTTGAGCCGGACCTGTCCCACCTATTTCGATCAGTTTGACCTCGAGAACAATGAATACGGGATCTTCTCAAGTCCTCCCAACCGCGCCGATCTGCTGGGTCCCTCTCCCACCAACGGCTGGTGGTATGGTCAGCCCAATCCGGGGAATGCGGCCTGGAATGTCGCACCGTTTGCCTACCAGCTCCACCGGGCCCAGTATGTGAATCCGGAAACCGGAGCAGTGAAAACACTGGTGATGGTGCCTTCGGATGACGTCCTCAGTTACCGATACGGATACGCCAATGAAGGCATCAGCAAAATCCAGGCGCATGTTTCGCCCTTTGCCACCGACCCGGCCCGGCCGGTGCTGGTGATGCCGGCCACGGACGGAGACAACGCCTGGGGAGGAGGAAGCAGTTCCTGGTTTGAAGCCACCCCGCAACTCTTCAACAACAGTGCGGCACAGGGATACAATCCCACGACCATACAGGATTTTGTGACTGCCCACAACGCGCAGGCCCCGGTCGCTCACATTGAAGACGGTGCCTGGATCTTTCCGGAGAGCGATTACGGCTCTCCCTACTTCCTGAAATGGATCGAACCCCCACTTCGGGCTTCTGCCGATTCCCCGAGTTATCCCGGCACGCTGGCCGATCTCGAAACCCCCGGATTCGCCCTCAAGTTCTGGAGCTGGGCACCCATCATGTCGGGAGCGAACTGGGTGATCACCGCCGAACAGATCTGGAAAGACAATGGCGGAACGGTGGAAGACTGGAAAATACAGGCTCCGTATGAAAACGGCTCTTCCACCAGCCCGAATGTGGTGGAACGCGCCTGGCACATCTACCTTGCCGGGCTCGATTCCGGATTCAATTACTACGGAGGACTGGGCAACGATGATGAAGTCAAATCCGCACTGGCCACCCGTCGGGCGCAGGAACTTCTCAGTTCTTATCTGACTGCAAATATCGCCTCGGACCAAACCGAGCCCACGGTCCTCAAGCCGCAGCGTTTCCCCTATAACCCGGGAGGATATACCTTCGGATGGTTCAACAGCATCCCCGGGGGAGATACCCGGTATCTGAAGAAGATGGGTTCAGACTTCTACATCTGGAGTCTGGTTCACGATGTGTCCGGACTCCACAGTGTGACCCTCTTCATCCGGGTGGACGACGACGGGGTGAATGATCTAAGCACCATCGTGAATGAAACCTACGCCGGAGGGGAAGGTGTGGGGAACTGGGTGCAGCTAAGCATGACGCTCAAGGACCTTCCCAATACCGCCTCCGCATTGACCACGGCCGCCAACCACGGGGAAATCGAATATTTCTCGCAGGCCCTGCCGCAGGAAATCGCTCGCTATGCCGTCGCGAAAATCGATGACACCTCTCTCCCCGGCTTCCGGGGCAAACTTCTCGATTACTACATCCGGGCAGAGGACACCCGGGGCAATGTCCACCGCAGTGAGATCCAGCATGTCTTTGTCGAAGACGACGGAGGCAGTTCTCTGCCCCGGGATGCACAGGTTACCTGGACGCCCACCGCCCCCACCGACTGCAACGGGTCGACCCTCGACTTTACCTACCAGCCTAATGATGGCCCCCTGAAGGATGCTGCCGGCATCAACCTGCTGCTGAAGGTGAATGGAGGCACGGCCACCTCACTCTCCATGAACCCGGAGGGGTCTTCCTTTTCTCTCTCCCTTCCCATCTCCCCGGGCACGACCAGCATGGAATGGGAATTTGCAGAGGCAGGCGGATCCGGATCCGATGACAATCACGGGGACGGATGGTCCGTCCTGGTGAGCCCCTGCCCGGTTTCGCCGACGGTCACCCTGGATCCTCCGGCGCCTGAAGGATGTGTGGACGTGACCCTCCGATTTGATCCCGGGACAGGCCCGTTGTCCGGCAGCCCCGCCGTGGTCGCCCATGTTGGATTCAATGACTATGCCACGGTTCAATCGGTGAACATGCAATGGGTGACAGGAGCCTGGGAGGCAGCGGTCCAACTTCCTCCAGGGACAAACAGCATGGAAACCGTGTTCCGCAATACGGACGCAAGCCTGTGGGAAAACAATAACGGCCAGGACTGGACCTGGACGATCCAAGACTGTCCCGGACCATACACGCCGGACCTCCATCTTATCCAACATGCGGTGACCGTGAGCCACGATCCTGCAGAGCCAGCAGATCAAAACAACGTGGGAGATACCTTTGATCTGGATACCGCTGGAGGTGCAGGACAGACCAATACCCGCGGAGGATTCGGTCGTTTTGGGGCCGTCTATGTCAATGCCGATGCATCCGGACTGATCCTTGGAGGCACGGAACTTGATGTCGGAGGTGACAACAATGCCGCCGCACTCTTCCTCTCCATCGACACACTTTCTGTTGATGTTGTCAACTTCTGGACGCACTCCGGAGCACCGCAGGCGTTGGATCAACTCCACAATGTCCAGTTTACTGAGGGAGTGGATCTGATCCTTCTGCTCGGAGATGAGTACGGAGACGGAACGTTTCCGTCTTTCCAGATGGCGGGTGGAGCCGAGATGGGACAGGGGGTGTTCAAACCCACCGCCACTGGATTTGAGGTGGTCTCCAGCGCGACGGTATCCCAGTTCGATGGTGAGGGGGTGCACCCGGTTCAATCGGAGGACGACGACGGAAACCGTCGAACCAGCAGATGGGAAGTCCGTATCCCTTGGGCCGAACTGGGTGCGTCCAAACTGGAGGATCTCTCCGAGTGTTCGCTTTCCGGATTGATGTTGAGTTCTGCCACCGACGGCCCGGACCGCTATCTCTCCGGGAATGTACTGGGAAAAGAGGTGCAGTCCAATGGGGAGCTGGATGTCTATAACAATTTTGGAACCGCCTTTGTCACCCTCACTCCGCTTGAGGTGGCACTTCCCCATGTGGACGGGGATGGTGACGGAATGCCCAACGGGTTTGAACAGGAACACTTCGGGAGCGCAGGAGCCGGGGATCCCGATGAAGACGATGACGGGGACCGGCAATCGAATCTCGAAGAATTTGATCTTGGAACCGACCCTCAGGATAACCGTTCAGCATTGCGCCTCCAGCCTCTGCCGTTTGCAGGAGGAGGACATCAGATTCAATGGCAAAGTGTTGGGGGGAGAACCTACCGCGTCGAACGAAATGACTCGTTTACCATGGATCCTGCCCAATGGGTCACTCTGGGAACTTACACCGAACAAGCCGTGGCCGAGGGGGTTCCGGGAACCGGTGTACTGCTCGACCCCAATCCAGGAGGATTCCGGATCTACCGGGTGATTCTGGTTCAGGAGTAAAGAAGATCGAAAACCCATATTCGGTGGTGATTTCCCGCTTGTGAGCGCAAAGGGTTTGGGGTACGCCGTATTTCAAACCCATTCCCACCACTTGGAGCGCAATATGACCCATTTCCGGCAACGATTTGCCTTACTTCTTCTCACACTGACCTGTTTCACATCTGCCGAAGATCCACGCCCCCGTATTCTCATCCTCGGAGAAAGCAGTTCCATGCCGATCCGTGGCAGCCTCCCCTGGACCGGTGTCCTGACCCGGGAGCATCCGGAATGGCGGGTGATCAATCTCAGTGAATGGGATGGTCTGGTCGGAGAAAATCTGGAGGTTCCCCATAAGAAAAAAACCAAAACGCTACCCGGTTGGAGCGCAAATCTGGAGACTAACCTCAAAGACATCGATGGCGCAGACCTGGTGATTGTGATGCTGGGACTGAATCATTCAAGGAAAGAGATTCTGGAAAAAATCCCACCTGTAGAGTCTGCGGAGGGCCTTCGAAGTCTGCTGAAAAAAGGGAAAGCCCATCCCAAAACCAAAGACGCCGCATGGGCGGTGGTCACCCCTCTCCCTATCGTGCCCTCGCGGCTGGACCAGTGGTCAACCGCCTCATTTTCAGAGTCCGTGGAACCCAATCAGGAGTTGGCACGTCTGTGGCAGAAGGTGGCGGAAGAGGAAAACGCAGCCATCATTGACGCACAGGCTTGGGTCAAGGAACAGGGAAACGGAGGGGATGCCGTGATGACAGCCGGATGGATGGTCCGCTGGAACGGAATTGACAAACTGGGGGCGTGGATGACCCAGCAAATCGAAGCTCTCAACCCCCAGCCACAAGATGCGTATGCATTTGCAGCATGGAAAGAGGTGCAGGCTGCTCACGCGGTTCTGGACGCTGTGCTGGAACAATCAGGCGGAGGACAACCTGCCACGGGTGTCCAACTGACCGCAGCCCCTCTTCCGGAGGTAAAAACCAAAAAGAAGATCCCCCCCCAGCGCTTTGAGATTCCTCTTACCGCATTGGAGCCGGGTCTGGTCTCCATTCTGGTGGAATCCGCCGGGCCGCATCTGGCCACGATGGGAACGGGAAGCGACAGTTTCGCCCGTCCCTATCTCGAACTCAAACTGGCCTCCGGAGACACTCAAACCCTGAATCATCAGGGAACCAACTGGCAGTATATCTCGGAGCAGACCCCTGATGCCCCCCTGTCCGATCGGCGCTTTGGGGTCAGTATCGGCAAATGGCGTCCGATGATTCTGGTGGATGGCAGGGAGGGACAGGTCCGGAAAGCCCTGCTGCGATGGGAGCTTCCATTGTTTTCAGAAGGTCAACTCCGTTCGGTGACGCTGGTGATTCCGGACAATGGACGACGGGGGTATATGAAAGAGGAATTTGATGGGAAAGCCAATGAATTGAAATCACCCGGTACCTACGGCCCCCTGCGGGTGCATATGCTGACCCGCCCGGACTCCCTCTGGGACAGCTCTGTGGCGACATGGAACAGCCGCAATGGTACACAAGGCTGGACCGGCGGGGACGTGGATACCGCCATGAGGCAGAAAGAAGTGCGTGAATTTCTCAAGACCGATCCTCCTGCCGAAGTCCGTGCCCGCGCGGAAGCGTTGATGCCTTGAAGAATCCTGCGTTCCGGGTTCGAATCCTGTCGACAGACCGAATGAGAACCCTCACACTCGTTCCACAACCACCACCCTCTCAGATCAGCCATGAAGACCTTCCTTATCTCCCTCCTCCTCTTTGTCGGTGTCATTGCCCATGCGGAAAACACTTTCACCAAAATCAACTACAACATCAAAGGCACGTGGAGACTGGAGGAGCAGGATGGAAAACAGGTTCTGATTCTGGATGAATCGTTTAAGACCAAAAACGCACCTGATCTGAAGCTCTTTTTGTCCCCTCTTCCCATCGAAGAGGTTACAAATGAAAATGCCACCACGGACAGTGCCTTTGTGGCGGAACTGAAGAAAAACAAAGGGGCACAAACCTACACCCTCCCCGAAACCATCACCCTGTCCGAGTACAAATCCCTGGTGATTCACTGCAAGAAATTCACCAAAGTGTGGGGCGGAGCGAATCTGGACTGATTCGTCAGGTTTCTTTCCGGAGGTGTTGTTTCCGGTACGCTGCGGGTGATTCACCCGTCACCCGTGAAAACACGCGTGAGAAGTATGCCCGTTCGGTAAATCCGCAACGTGAGCAGATCTCTTCCAGGGTCATCTGGGTATGGATGAGCAGGCTGCAGGCTCTTTCGATCCGCACCCGGGTCACATACTGTTGCGGAGAATCCCCCTTTGCTTCCCGGAAGTGTCGGTGAAAACTCGATACGGACAGATGTGCGGTTGCAGCAAGGGTCGCGTTCTCCAGGGGATCCCCGGGAAACTGATGGATCATATCAAGAGCCCTTTGAACGCCCGGGTGACAGGGAGTGGTCTGCCAATCCTCTGCCGGTATCAAGCCAAGAACCTGAGACACCATTTGGGTGACCCAGAACCCTGATGCAGGAAAGGGTGAGGAATCCACCAGCGACTGGAGACGTCCCTGATACGGATGAGGACAGGGAATCCGGTAGATCTTCCGGGTCAATCTGACCGAAAGCTGGTTGACATAAAAATGCACATAAAACTGAACAGCTCCCGGAGTTTTCAAATGAGGAATAAAGGGCGTTTCGGGAGAAATGATGAGAAGTTCTTTCGCGGTGGTCTGATGGATTTCGTCAGCAAATTCGACTTCAACTCCGCCTCCGGGATGCCAGTACAACCGCCAGAAAGCATCCCGGGCATTTGAGAATTTCCATTGGTTTAAATTCGCACGGGCACAGAACACCACACGGATTTCCGGCACCTCCCAGCAATCAATTTGGTTCATCAACATGATCGAAATGTACACAAACTTGAACCTATCCTCAATATCCACTTCGGCTTGCCCCCGGTAAGGAGAGACCAACTGGATTTGGAACTCTCATGATGAACACCCCCGCTCCCCGATACTATCCCCAAAGTAATGAACAGAAAAATGCCAGTGAACGACGCCTCAAGTGGTTTCAGAAAGCCCAATATGGCATGTTCCTTCATTGGGGACTCTACTCGCTTCCTGCCGGAATCTGGAGAGGAAGAGAGAGCTACACCCATTACACCGAGTGGCTGCAGCATCATGAGCGGATTTCCGCGGTGGACTGGGCAAAACTGGCCCGTGAATTCAACCCCGTTTCGTTTGATGCAAACGAGTGGGTACAAACCATTCAGGATGCGGGGATGTCGTACCTCACCCTCACCGCCAAACACCATGAAGGTTTTGCCATGTTCCACTCAAAGGCGTCCTCCTTTAACATTGTGGATGCCACTCCTTTCGCACGGGATCCGATCGAGGAACTTGCGGATGCGTGTTCAACTCACGGCATCCAACTCTGCCTGTATTACTCCCAGTGCCTGGACTGGTCGCATCCGGACGCCTTCGAAGAAGGGCCCCGTTTTCATCCGGAAAAGCAACGGGAAGGATATCAGCCGGATCATGACCGGTATGTAGAGGAGAAAGTCCTGCCACAACTCACCGAACTCCTGACCCAGTACGGTCAGATAGGGGCAATCTGGTTCGACACTCCCTTTTACAATGAGGAGAAATTGAGCCGGTCATGGGGAAAACGGATCAGCGACCATGTCAGAAATCTCAATGACGAGGTCCTCATCTCAAGCCGTGTAGTGGACACCTCCCTCCATATGAGGCCTCTGAATCCGGACCTTTACGATTTTCTGTCCCTGCCGGATTTACATGTTCATGAGGAGGCAAGGGAGATGTTCGCCGAAAGCCCGGACAGCATCTGCCGGTCCTACGGATATGACCGGAGGAAGGGGACAACGCTGATGTCCGCCGACACCATTTTGGAGCGGCTGCGCATGATGAACCGTCACAATGGAAATCTACTCCTCAACCTCGGCCCAACAGGAGAGGGAAGGCTTCCCCCTTCTGCTGTGCAGAGGCTGCTTGAGGTACAGAAAAGAAGGTGAACCTGCTTTTACTTGGACTGCACACTCAGCCGCTGGGCGGAGGTGGGTCGTGCAGAACGGGTGGTGACCCCATCGATCGTGGTTTCGATTTCCTCCCAGGAGACCTGAGCCCGCTCACCGGGAAGAAGGTGATTCAGCACCTGCAGGGTCTCCGGATCCAGATCCGCTGTGGCGACTTCAATTTGGCTGACCATGCCGGAAGCACGGGTTTCCACCCGGTTGAACGCCTGATAGGATTCCACCTTCAGCAGGAAGGAGGTCTCCCCGACTTCGCTCATGGAAACGACTGCCGTCTGCAGACTGAGCACGATACTCAGCACGTCCGGCTGCGCCTTCGGCAATGGGTCAAAGTCCGGAGCATCCCAGCCACCGCCAAAGGCGCGATAGACATTTGCGAGGTTCCGCGACGTTTGTCCCAGGCTGGCAGCCGCCTCATCTTCAATGGCAGCCAGATTCCGTTCGGCATCCAGCACGTTCAGGAATGTCACCAGACCATTCTCATACAGACTGCGAACCTGGGTCACCGTGGATTTGGACGCGGCCACCCCTTCAGCAAGTTTGGCATAGCGCACCTGTTCCTCCTGATAGGCGGTCAGCGCATTTTCAACCTCCCCTAAAGCTTCCAGCACTTGCTCACGGTAGACAAGTTCTGCCTGCACGGCACGGGCCTCTGCCGCATCCACCTGCGACCGCAGACGCCCGCCCTGAAAGATCGGCATCAGGAGACTGGGTCCGATGGAATATCCGAGGGAGTTCCCGCCGAACATCTCCTCCCCGTCTTTCGCCTCCCAGGCAAAGGACCCGGTAATGGAGATGCGGGGATAGAGCTGTGCTTTGGCCACACCCACCTGAGCAGCAGCGGCCAGGAGCTGCTGCTCCGCAGCCCGGAGGTCCGGCCGGCGGCGAATGATGTTGGCCGGAAGATCCCGCAGATTGGTGCCCGCCGGAAGCGGGACCTCCTCCACGTCCGATAATTCCTGCACCAGAGCGCCGGGTGCCTGACCGGAGAGAATTTCAAGCGTCCGAAGGGTTTCCGCCTCCTGCTGACGAAGCTGTGGAAGCACCGCCGCCGTCCGGGCAAGGTTCAGCTCTGCCTGATCGACATCCAGTTTCGGAACCAGGCCGGTATCAAAACGGCCCTTGGTCAGTTCGAGTGTCTCCTGCTGAAGTTCAATGTTCTCCGAAGCCAGTTTCTGGCGGAGCTGCAGTTCACGCAGCCGGATATAGCTGACGACCACCTGGGACGCGATGGAGGCGCGCACGCCGCGGAAATCCTCGATTGTTGCCTGCGCATTGGCATCTGCCGCTTCAACGGTTTTCGAGATCCGCCCCCACAAGTCAAGCTCCCAGCTCGCATCCAGCCCCACAGAGGAAAAGCTGAACTCCCGGTCCCCCACAGCCCCACCTGAGGCATCGCTGAGACGATTGGCAAACACGCCCGCATTTCCGTTCACAGCCGGAACCCGCTCACCTGCGGCAATGCCCCGCTGGGCCATGGCCTCTTCCACCCGTGCGGCTGCAGTGGCAATGCTGAGGTTCGCGTCCACCGAACGCTGGACCAGTTCACTCAGTTTCTCATCTTCAAACAGCGTCCACCACACCGCCAGATCCATGGCCGCGAGGGTTTCCCCTTCGTCCAGAGGCATCGACACCCAATCGCTGGGGGCATCTTCACCCGGGGTGACAGGGGTCACAGTTGGACTGACACAGCCGGTCAGCCCCAAAACGCCACCTGTTGCAATCAGAAGAAATGTTTTCATGATGCCACCTCCTCTTGAGCAGCAGGTTCGGGGGGTGCGTCCTTCTCGCCAGTGAGTCGGGCCACCAGGTAGTACAACATGGGAATCGCCACGAGACTGAGAACCGTGGACAGCACCATCCCTGAGAATACCGTGGTCCCAATCACCTTCTGACTCTCGGAACCGGCACCGCTGGCGAACAGCAGGGGCAGTACACCCAGAATGAACGAAAAGGCGGTCATGAATACCGCACGGAGGCGGAGGTCCACCGCACCGGCGGCCGCGTCTGTCAGGCTCTTTCCTTCCTGGTGCTGCACATTGGCAAACTCCACCAGCAGAATCGCTGTTTTCGTCGCAAGACCGATGAGAAGAACGATACCCACCTGAGTGTAGACGTTATTATCATATCCCCGCAGCAGAATACCCGCAACCGCTCCCAGCAGAGCCGTGGGAACGGAAAGACACACGCTGATGGGAAGACTCCAGCTTTCGTACTGGGCGGCAAGTACCAGAAACACGAGGACAATGGAGAGGGCGAACGTGAGCCCCATGCCTCCTGAGGCCAGTTTTTCCTGGAAGGAGAGTTCTGTCCATTCAAAGCCGTAGGAGGAGGAAAGCTTCCGTGCCCCCATATCCTCCACAATGGCCATCGCATCCCCCGTACTGAACCCGGGCTGAGGCTGACCGAGAATTTTCATCGAGGGATACTGATTGTAGCGGAAGATACTCTGAGGCCCGACGATTTCCTCCAGGCTTGCGAGTGCACTCAACGGGACAATCCCTCCATCCGGAGAGCGAATTTCCAGATTCAGAATGTCTTCCGGCTGGGAACGGAAACGACGGTCGGCCTGGGCTTTCACCTGAAAGGAGCGGTTGAACAGAGTGATGTCGTTAATATACGACGAGCCCAGGAAGGTCTGCATCGCGCCAAACACCGAACTGAGGGGGATCCCTTTGCTCAGGACCTGTTCGCGGTCCACATCCACCCGGATCTGCGGAACCGCGGCCCGGAAGGTGGTGTACATGTTCGAGAGACCGGTCTGGCTGTTCCCGTCCTGAATAAACTCCGCTCCCACCGTCTGCAGCATATCCATTCCAACCCCTCCCCGGTCCTGAAGCATGAGTGTGATCCCGGCGGTAAGCCCCACACCGGGAAGAGAAGGAACCGGAAAGGCCATGGCGACCCCGTCCTGAAGTCCCATGAACCGCTGATTGAGCTGCATCAGGATCATATTCTGATGCTCTTCAGGGGGACGGTCTCCCCAGTCCTCAAAGACCACCAGCATAAATCCGGCATTCGGGATGGCGACAGAATCCAGAATCGAATATCCGGTAACGGTGATCACATCCCGGACACCCGGAATACTCATGGCGATTTTTTCCGCCTGCTCTGCGAAGGCCAGTGTGCGCTCCTGAGAGGAGGCATCCGGCAGAGAGATGTTCACCATGCAGTATCCTTCGTCCTCCTGTGGGACGAAGCCGGAGGAAAGGTTGCTGAAGCCCACCAGAGCCAGGGCAACCATGCCGACAAAGACCAGCACCCCGACAGCCACACCGCGGATGGCACCGCGGACCAGGCGTTCGAACAGGCGGCGGCTTCCATCCACGCCGCGGTTAAAGGCTTTAAAGAAGGGGTTCCGGGTGGGGCCGCTGCTTGCTTTCAGAAGAACGCCGCAGAGCGCAGGACTGAGCGTCAATGCATTGACGGAGCTGAAAATGGTCGCAATGGAAATGGTGACCGCAAACTGCTGGAACAGGGTTCCGACAATCCCGGTCATCATCGTGGTGGGGACAAACACCGCGAGAAGCACCAGCGTGGTGGCGATCACCGGACCGGACACCTCCGTCATGGTTTCCATGGCGGCCGTTTTCGGGTCTTTCCCTTCCCCCAGCAGGCGGGTGCAGTTCTCCACCACCACAATCGCATCGTCCACCACGATCCCGATCACCAGTACCAGTCCGAACAAGGTGAACTGGTTGATGGAATATCCCATCGCCGCCATCGCACCGAAGGTTCCCACCAGAGACACCGGAATGGTGACAGAAGGAATAATGGTGGCCCGGAAATTCTGCAGGAAGAGGTAAACCGTAAAGACCACGAGAGCCAGGGTGGCAAACAGGTTGGTCACCACCTGACGGACAGACGCTTTGATCACGTCGGTATTGTCATATACAATCTGGTAGGAGAGATCGTCGGGGAAGGAGGCACTCAGCTCCTCCAGACGGGTCTTCACCCCTTCGACAACCTGTAGAGCGTTCGCTCCCGGGATCTGGTACACAACCAGGGTCGCGGATTCTTTGCCGTTGAAATTTGAAGTAATGTTATAGGAACTCGAGCCCAATTCGACCCGGGCAATGTCTCCCAGACGGAGGAACTGCCCGTCTTCACCGGTACGGACCACAATCTGGCGGAATTCCTCTTCCTCCATCAAACGGCCCTGCACCTGAATGGAGAATTTGTAGGCCTGTCCTTCAGGCACCGGAGGCTCTCCCACACTGCCGGCCGCGACCTGCACGTTCTGGTCCCGAACAGCATTCAGCACATCGTCCGTGGTCACACCGCGAACCCGCATCGCCTCGGGATCCAGCCAGATCCGCATGCTGTAGTCCCCTACCCCGTAGCTGTCCACCTGACCGACGCCCGGAGAACGGGCAAGTTCGTCGCGGAGCCGGATGTTCGCATAGTTGGAGAGAAACAGCGCATCATAGGACCCGTTGGGACTGATCAGCGAAATGTACAGGTTGGCATCGGTGGATTTCTTTTTCACCGTCACTCCCATTCGCTGGGCTTCCTGGGGAAGCTTGGAAATGGCGGCGGACACCCGGTTCTGAGTAAGGACGTTCGCGGTGTCGAGGTCGACCCCGTTGGCGAAGGTCACAGTAAGGGTGTAGGAACCGTCGTTCCCGCAGACCCCGTTCATGTACAGCATGTTCTCCACCCCGTTCACTTCCGCCTCAATCGGAGTGGCCACGGTGTCGGCCACGGTTTGAGCGTCTGCTCCAGGGTACAGGGCTGAAACCGTGATCGTGGGAGGGGAAATTTCCGGATAACGGGCAACCGGGAGGGAGAACAGCGCCAGCAGTCCGAGGATCACGATGACAATCGAGATCACTCCGGCAAAGATGGGCCGTTTAATAAAGAAGTGACTGAACATGGTGTTACTCCGCTTTCTGGGCCGGACTGCTTACGGTCGCTTTCACCCCGGGGCGCACCCGCTGAATTCCACTGGTGATCACTCTCGCGCCGGGATCCAGACCTCCGGTTACAATCCGTCGTCCCTCAGTGAGGGCTCCGACTTGAATGTAGGTGGCCTCCACTTTGCTTTCCGCATCCAGTGTGTAGACAAACGATCCGACCAAATCCTTCTGAATGGACGTTTCCGGCACCATCATCGCCCCCTCGACCGGAATAGGAACCCCCACCCGGGCGAACATCCCATCGACGAGAAGCTTCTGAGGGTTGTCGAAAACCGCCCGGATTTCCAGGGTACCGGTCTGAGCATTCACAATGTTATCCGCAAAATCCACTTCGCCTTCCAGCGCATACAGTTCGCCGTCTGCAAGGGACAGCCGAACCGGAGGCAGCCCTTCGACTCCCACTTCCTGTTTGGAGCTCTCCGCAATCATGCGCATTTTCGGCAGCAGCCGGCGTTCATCCATACTGAAGATCACATTCGCTTTTTCAACACTGACGACCAGCGCAAGCTCGGTCACGCCACCCGGTCCCACGAGGTTTCCGAGGCTGACAGCCGAATCCGAAATCTGCCCGTCCATCGGAGCGGTGATCACAGTATAGGAAAGGTCGAGTTCCGCCGCCTCTACCGACGCTTCCGCCGCCTGCACGGCTGCCGCCGCCGCTTCCAGATCCGCTTCGGCGGAGAGGATATCCAGTTCGGACACGGCCTGCATTTCAAAGGCTTTCTTCTTCCGGCTCAGTGAGGCCTCCGCCAGGCTCTTGGAGGCCTTTGCCTGGGCGAGTTGCGCTTTTGTGGCGTTAAGTGCCGCCATATAGGCATCCTGCTCAATGGTAAACAGTGTCTCCCCCTTTTTGACCATCGCTCCGTCCTGAAAATGGATTTTCTCCAGGTATCCGGCCACACGGGCCACAATGGTCACCGTGTCTTTTGCCTGCACCCGCCCGGGGAAGGTTTCATACAAGGTGACATTCTCCACGACCGGGGGCTGGACACCGACCTGAGGAGGAGGCGGGGGCTGAAATTCATTTTGTTTGGCACATCCGGCAACGATCAGGATGCTTCCGCAAAGAGGGGCAAGTTTCTTCATGATGAGGTTGGGTTAAGAGGGCAAAGTTTGAGGGGTTGGACAATTGAAAGCAAGCAGGGAGAGTTCAGGAATCCATTTCCAGTTCAGAGACAGTCATTTTGAGTGCATTCACCGCAACCGCCACCCAGAGACCGGTGAAGATCATTCCGATGAGGGCGGTCATCATCGCAACAATTCTTGAAAACCAGCCGGAGGGCACAACATCCCCGTAACCAACCGTGAACGCAGTGACCCAGGAAAAATAGATTCCATCCCCAACCTGAACATGAATCAGGTAGGCCTGAAGAACGCCCAAACCGATGATCATAAGCAAGAGGGCAATAAATATCGGGGCAAGAGCTCCCAGCGCTTTGAGGAAGATCCGGATAAAGGCTCCTGAGAATGACCAAAATTTTTTTTGGTGAATCATGGGGTTCTCCTATGGGAATCGACAAGAAAGGAAAGGATTTAGCTTCAACGAACGGGTAAAATTGACCCTGTTTCCAGAAAAAACCTTTCCATTTCCCGTTTACTCCCTGAAAAATCGGGGTTGGCATTCATCTGACACTCTCTTGATCTGCTATGCAAAACACGTTCTCTGTCTCCGAGTTGCTGTCCAACTGGCCCACCTATCCCGAATGGCGGGATAAGAGTCCGTATCCACATACTCTGGTCGTCCATCCACAGCATCCGAACGCGTCAGATGAACATTCCGGCACCCAAGAGGCTCCACTGCGCACCCTTCAGGCCGCATCGGACAGAGCCGTTCCGGGCACTCTGATCCGCATTCATGAAGGGGTGTATCGGGAATGCGTCAGACCCGCACAGGGAGGCAGCGGTCCGGAGGCCATGATTCGGTATCAGGCGGTACCCGGTGAGAAGGTCGAAATCCGCGGGTCGGTGAAACTGTCCCTCGACTGGTCCCGACCCCGCCCCTGGGAACCGGAGCACCAGGGCCCTGAAAAACCTCTGCCTGCCCTGAGTCAGCACACCTGGTTTGCCTCCTTTCCGCAGCAGCTCTTCCCGGCTGGATACGACGCCCTCACCCTTCAAAACGTGCTGCCCGGGGAGATCCCCTTGATGAAGTGGATGGAGCCGGTTCAGGAGTACCCGCCCTACTCGCTCCCCCGCGTGATGTTGTTTCAGGATGGAAGCCGACTGATGCAGCTTCATCACCCGGGAGATGTCCCCCGGGTACCCGGTTCGTTCTGGGTCGATCAGGCTGAACGCCGGATCATGCTGCATCCGCGTGGGGAGGCTCACCCGGACGAGGCAGAGCTCGAACTGGCAGTGCAGCCTCATCTTTTCTGCCCCCAGAGACTTGGTCTGAACTACATCGCGCTGGAAGGCCTGCACTTTGCCCACTGTGCCAACGGATTTCTCCGTGCCAGCACCGGAGCCGTCACCACCCGCGGCGGCAGTTATTGGGTGATCGAGGACTGTGACATTTCGGAGTGCAATTCGTCCGGGCTTGAGTTTGGAGACCATCCTTTTGAGTATCAGCAGGACCACCCGGAACGGACCGATTGGCAGTACCGGGGCGAAGGTCACCATCTGATTCGGCGCAATCACATCCATCATTGCGGGACCGCCGGGATGCGTTGCCTGCATGTGACCGCGACCAGGGTCACGAATAATCACATCCACGACTGCGGCTGGCAGGAGGCGGAATACTATTATGAATGCGCCGGCATCAAACTCCTCTGCACGGAACAGTGCCTGGTTGCAGACAACAGGATTGAGGACATCACCGGAGGGTGCGGGATCTGGCTGGACTGGGACAACAAAGGCTCCCGGGCCACCCGAAATCGGATTTCCCGGGTGAGCGGATTTCAGGGAGGCATCTTTCTCGAGGCATCCCGTGAACCGAACCTTATCGATCATAATCTGATTGAGGAAATCGACGGTCCCGGAATCTTCGGCGGTGATTCCTCCAATCAGCTGTACCTCAAGAACTGGGTCGGCCCCTGCTCCGGACCTGGGATCGACCTTCACTGCCACACCGACCGGTTGATCAATAACGTCCCCGTCAGCTGCACGAAAAACCAGGTCTTAGGCAATACCTTCCATCAGTGCGGTGAGAATGTGGTGCAAGAAGAAGGAAATGTGATCGTCTTAGAAAGTGCATCCCATGCCCGTGCAATGACAAACCACAGATAGACAAAGATAAATGTAGGGCGAAGCCTTCATAGCATATAAACCAGGGTGGAGAGTCGTGGGCGGGCCGTGGCCGTGCCGGAAAGAATTCGGCCCAAGCTCTGAAGCTCTTTAGGTAATGTGAAAACCGGGTTTCCCCAGTACATCAGATCGCGATGTTCTCCGAGGGTGAACGTGATCACCTGATCCTAACCCCGAGGAAACATCGGGAGACGGTGTGCCGAGGTGAAGCCGGTTTTCACCCGAACTTTTTACTGCCCACTACAGAAGCCTGAGCTTTTGCCATCACGCAGATAAATGAAGGTTCTTCGATCTGGTCAATCTGGAGATCTCGCTCTACAGGAAGTTGATATAAACACTCAAGACACCTCTCTTTTGCATTGTGTTCTTCCCCCTCCTCATCCCCCTTTGTCAAATGAGTGACCCTACAGATCCAGAACAGAAAGAGATCCTTCAAGATCAGGACCAAGACCTCGCGGCTGTTTTCAGTTTGCTGCAGAACAATTGAAGATTGGTCATTCAGATCAAAAAGTCGTTGAGGAACTCATGCTCCTTCATGAACTGAACAAGGAAACTGCAGAAACATTGGTGGGCAAACTCTCAACCATGCGGAGTAACGCCTATCTGGAAGAGGGCAAAAAACAGGCCGCTATTGGAGCCGCATGGTGCATAGTGGGTATTGCGATAACCTTTATCACACTCGCTGCTGCACAGAGTGTGCGGAACCTACGTAGTGACCTGGAGAGCAATTATATTCGGCGGTATCCAAATGTTCCGCAGCCTTACCATGATGGCAAAAAGGAAATAAACCAGCCACACTCAATCCGTCTCCCTCCTGTTCCAAGATATGGAAGGACATAACGGAGTGTTTCCGGCATTCGGAAATTTTGGGCCTTACCCGAATGGCACTAAGATAAGGGGTT
>DIYN01000013.1 GCA_002429065.1 Verrucomicrobia bacterium UBA6053
AACCCCTTATCTTAGTGCCATTCTGGGCTGACGGTTCATTTTTAGTTTTAAGTGGAGAGCAGCAACAGATACGTTCTGACTCTGTACCTTTTGACCTTCAAGTAGAAGGAAATGGTCAGATCATATTGGATCCACCACCTGTTAATGGAAGATACCCGATGCACATTACCTTTAAGGCTACTGCTCAGCCTGGTCAGGGAGCATCATTCCAAAGTTGGGAAACTGGAGGAGCTGGTCGGGTTCTTGCTCAAGAAAATGGAAAAACCGTTGGGTATTTTAATACCCTCCCGGTTAATAATGGGGCCTATATTCATGCAGTTTTTTCTAGGGGTGTCGTTCCTCCGGAAATTGAAATATCTTATAATGGAGTAAATATTCCAAATGGTATTTCAAATCCTTCTGCAGTGCTGGGTACTGATTTCGGGGGGCATGCAACAACTGGCGGGAGTATCCAGAGAACATTTCGAATTCGAAATAGTGGGGAACAGATTTTGACCTTAAGTCAAGGAACATCTACAAATGGAGATTTTACTATTTCAGGACTTGCTTCTAGTGTTGTCCCTGGAGCTTCGCTGGATTTTACGGTGACTTTTGACCCAAGTTCTATTGGTGCGAAGACCGCAACCGTGAGTATCAACAACAATGATCCGGATGCAAATCCATTTACATTCACCGTTCGCGGTGATGGGACCGACCCCTCGGCAGCACCACCTGGATTTTCCAAAATTACTGGGGGTTGGTTCACTATTGGAGATACTAGACCTTTCCCACGGTTAGGTGAACATCCTGCCAGGGTATATGTGCGTGAGTTTTTTATGGGGACCCATGAGGTAACAAGAGCGCAGTGGGATGAAGTCAGGACGTGGGCAGAACAGAAGGGGTATTCATTTACAAATGAAAATATTCATAGTTCAGGTCAGAACCATCCTGTTCAAGCGATATCATGGTATGATGTAGTGAAATGGTGTAATGCTAGAAGTGAAAGAGAGGGGCGAACCCCTTTCTACACTATCGGCTCAGGGAATTCTGTTTTCAGAAGTGGTGAATTCGAACCTGTTGCAAATTGGGATACGAATGGTTATCGACTACCCACTGAAGCAGAGTGGGAAAAGGCTGCTCGGGGTGGTCATGAAGGTCGGTTGTACCCGTGGGGTAACTTAATAAACCATTCTCATGCTAATTACAACGCAACACCTACTTTTGAATCCGATAATAATACGTTGGCTGGTATTCATCCAACTTACCTCATACCCGGATTTGCTTCTGCCAGCACCGCTCCCGTCGGTAGTTTTGCGCCGAACGAATTTGGTCTTTATGATATGGTTGGAAATGTTTCGGAGTGGTGTTGGGATTGGCTGGATCGCAACCGTGGGCATCAGGAATCATCAATAAATCCTCGTGGAGGTGTTTACGATGGCCGCCTAGTGTACCAAAGGATTCATCGTGGAGGAAGTTGGTTGTTGCGTACAAGTGATCATTTTATGTTCTCCAGATATGGAAATGATCCAGAAGATAAATTTTGGGACAAAGGATTTCGTTTGGCTTTGAACTCACCATCAGCCTCAGATGATATTGGTGGCCCTCCCAGTGCATTTAGTGACAGATTGGATTCCGGAAGCAACATTAAATGGTCTGGTTGGTTGGGGTGGTACAACGATCAGTTTTGGCCATGGATTTGGGATTATCAGCATGGGACCTGGCTGTGGGTTGTGGATAATGGACCCGAAAATGTCTGGATGTGGCATGATGGGCTGAATCGCTGGATGTGGACACGTATTGATTGGTACCCGTGGGTGCAGTTTGCTGGAGACTCTGGGCT
Source organism: Verrucomicrobia bacterium UBA6053 (assembly GCA_002429065.1). Lineage (GTDB taxonomy): Bacteria > Verrucomicrobiota > Kiritimatiellia > SS1-B-03-39 > UBA6053 > UBA6053. Next base: position 1,820 of record DIYN01000013.1, read on the forward strand.
TACATGGCGGCAGCGATAGATACTGAGCGATTTTCGGTAGGTATTCAGGCAAATCATTAGCCTGTATGTGAAGATTCTGCCTTTATGCCTGACAGCAGAGCTCGGGTTGATTTATTTGTATGTCATGGTATTGTTAATGTATACCTGATTTGGTGGTGACTTAACTCTGTTGTCACGAAATTATTTGGTATTGTTGAACCTGACGGAATGTGCATAACGTTGTTAATAATCCTTTCGAAGTTGTGGCTTGTAGATGACTGAGGCAAGAATGCGCGTTTTACTTTTTCTATTCTGGGTATGGCTGGCGGGGCTGATCTGCTCCCAGTTCTTGCAGGCGGATACTTACTATGTGTCCGCCACTTTGGGTGATGATGCACTCTATGACGGCAAAGCACCTTCCATATCCGGCCAGACCGGTCCATTTAAGACAATTGGCAGGGCCGTGAATGCGATTTCTGCTGGCGATGAAATTCGGATTCGAACGGGACATTATCATGAATCCATCGCGTTAAGCCTTGAGGGTGCAGAAACCAGCGTGACCACCATTGGATCCTATATTGGAGAGGAGGTGACCATGACACCCGACACTTTCTCCGCGTTTTACATCAGCGAAAGTTCGTGGATTGTCATCGAGGGGATTGAGTTCGTGAATGCCTCCGGGATCATTCCTGTCACCCTTGTAGACTCCGAGAACTGTGCAATCATCGATTGCCTGTTTGATGGGACCACCGGTCAGCCAGCTTTTTATACCGGAAATTCGACCAACACCCAGGTCTTGGATTCCAGGTTTACAAACAACGAGGGATTTGCTGCTTACTTTCTCAACACAGACGGTGTTTTCGAAGGCAATGTATTAGAGGGGAATTCAGGCGACAGTACGCTGACCGTAGAGGGGGCCGGCAGTGGAGGTCTTCAAATCGTCGATAACGAGTTCACGGATAACTATCCTTCTCCACTGAAAGGGCATAATGTGATCTTTGTTTTTAACGGGGGACCGGGCATTGACATTGTCGGCAATCTGGTTCGTACCGTTACTCCTCCTTCTGGACAAAGCGTGCCAGCCGGAGAGTATGTCGCTGCCATCCTCTGCGCAGGGACGGATGACGTCACGATTCGGGAGAACAGCGTCTCCAATATCCAGTATCCTGGAACCGTGGACCTGACCTTTGCAGATCCGGCCTACATTCGAACTCCGCAGGACGGCGGTCTGGTCGGAACAGGTATTCAGGTGAATGGCAATGGGACCACGACCGTAGCGGGTGCAAGGGTTCTGGAAAATACGGTACTCTCCTCCGGGGAGAGAGGCATTAATCTGGCTTCGGTAAACGACTCGGTTGTTGCGGAAAATGTGTCTGCGCAAAACGGCACATACGGGATCTTTCTCGGAGGGATTGCAGGTGACCACACCCAAGTTGTACGAAATGTGATCGAAGCAAACCGAACGTATGAGAACGGGTGGCAGCATGGCGGTATGAGCGGAATTTCCGTATGGCAGGTTGGGATTGGGAATGTGATCCGGCGAAATATCTCATACCGAAACCGTCAGGGGACGGCTGGCAGTAAAGGATTCGATTGGTATGCAGACGGACATGGCATCATTGCCGATATCGATTCCGACGGAACCATCATCGAAAACAATATCTGTTTTGAGAATGAGGGTGCTGGCATTTCCATCACAGAATCCGATGATTGTGTGGTCGTGAACAATACCCTGGTTGGAAATGGGCGATGTCCTCACTGGACCGAACGCCCCGGCCTGCTGATCGGCAGTGAAGATGCCGCTTACAGTGCCCGCCGGTGTTTGGTGGTGAATAATCTCATGTACAACAACCGTGTGCATCAGTTCGGGGTCTATGCCTTTACCAGTTTTGACCATACTGTGCACCATAACCTCTATGCATCAGGTCCTCTGACTACCCCTGCAACCGCAGGAAAACCTGTCCAATGGCTGGGGGCCAGAACATTGACAGAATGGCTTGCCTTATGGCCCTCGCACGTCAACGGAACCGGGGATATCGGCAATCCCCCTCAGTTCGCAGGTAACGCAGCCACACCCCACCCAGGAGCATTTGCTCTACAGGCTGCTTCGGAAGGTATTAATAGCGGTTCGCCACTTTCAGGCTTCGACACGGTTCTCGGGTACCCAATGGGGTATGATTGTGCAGGGGCATTACGAGACCGTGCTCAGCCGAACATCGGGGCGGTCGAGGACTTTCCGGGTGGATATACCGGGATTGCAAAGATCCGGCTTGACTCACCATTTCCTGCCCAGTGGGTGGCGGTGAATGTCTGGGACTATGGTTCAGGTTCCTGGCTGCTCCCCGAACACCGCTTGGTATATGATTTAAATGCACTGGAGGTGCGGGGTTTGATGGGAGGGCGCTGGTACGGGCTCTCGATCTGGAGTTACAAAGACTCTCAATGGTATGGTATGTTTGTCGGACTGCTGGAAGGGACCGCGGCATCGGCTCTTACTCCCGAAATCATTACGGTCACGGGTACATCTGGTCCGGACGAAGGTGTTCTGGGAATCGAAAACCTGATTCTTCAGTGCTCAGAAAACACAGGCGCTGGCTGGCTCGCGCCGGGAATGTGGAGTGAAGGGGATCAAATCTGGGTAGATCCTTTAACCTCTGCCTGGGAACCGGCCCAATTTGAAACCTCGATCCAAAAGATGGATGACTGGTACTGGTCAGGTTTATGGCATTTTGGCAGTAACAACTGGGCGCAAGGAAGTTGGCTGGGTATTTTCAAGTACTGAATTTAATTTGTTCCTCATCTTTGGTGATGTAAAAAATGTGATAATGTGACCTATTTGCGTTGACGCATGCTTCCATAGTTTTGTTTAATACATGGTTTCATGAATGTCTCGATTGGAATAATGGTCCGTTTTATCTTTCATTTGTTTCTTCTTGGAGTTGTATGCGTTTTACCGGCTCATGCTGAGAACGAGTTTGCACGAAAAACCACAAATGTTCCGATTCCTGATGCAGGTGATTGGGCCATAAGCAGAATAGACATTACAGATGCTCCAGAGGGAGCAACTGTAACGGATGTGGAAGTCAGTTTTCAGATAGTTCACCCTTATTCAGGGGATCTTCAGGTCGATTTAGAAGTAGGGACTTATGCCAATAATAAGCGACTATGGAACAACGAAGGAGAGGGGAGAGATAATCCAAATAGAACCATCTCGACCTCTGCCTTCAACGGATTACCAGTAAACAATTCATGGTGGCTTTATGCGAGGGACACGGAAGCTCTCGATAGCGGGTATATTGATGAATGGTCCATTCGTATTTACTACTCTGTTTCGAGTTCTGATCCCAACATTACTCAGGTTAACAATGGAATCCCAGTGATCGCTTCTAATGAGCGGCAGTGGGTGGAAGTACGAGGAAGCGATTTTCAAAATAATCTGGATGTCTATGTCTCTTGGCCGGGAGGAGGAGGCTGGATTCCTTCTTCACAAATCGACCGTGATTCATCAAGTCGGGTGAATATTTATATTCGAACCACGATGGTGGAGGAGCGATGGGGAATTCGAATCCGGAATCCAGATGGGAGTGAATCGAATACCAAGAATTTTAATGTGAAGTTGCCGTCATCTGACGAGACGTATCAGGATCAGTATCCGTTTCCTCGTGAGGATCCGAATAATGCAGATCCTTGGTTGTTCTATTACAGGGAATGCACCTCTTATGTAGCGTGGCGTGTGAATCACTTCTTGGGAGTTGATACCGCGCCATGGGCCTTCCACAATTATCTTGAATCAGATATTGCAGGGGCTCTGGGGCGATTCAGTGATGCAGAGAACTGGGATGATCGGGCAGTTGCAATTGGTTTGGTTGTGAATACCACTCCGGAAGTTGGTGCCATTGCGCATTGGAATGCGGGTGATCAAGGTTACGAAGTTGGACATGTTGCATTCGTCGAGGAAGTGAATGTGGATGGGTCAGTTAATCTTACAGAATATAATTTTCCCAGCGGACATCGTTTCAACTCTCGGTTCAATATTCGTGCACCTCGGTACATCCATGTTCAGGCTCCTCAGCCTCTGACAGCGTTTGGCGATGCATTCGATATTGGCGGAGGGATCAAGTGGTCGGAATGGTTTGAGTGGTACTACGGTACTCTATGGCCTTGGGTATACGATTTTCAACATAATGAATGGTGCTGGGTCGTAGACAATGGGCCTAATAATATCTGGATATGGTCCACGCGTAAGAATGAGTGGCTCTGGACTACCACTTCTGACTATCCTCAAGTTTATCACTCAGCTACTGACAAATGGGGACCCCGATAGGCTGGAGGTTGTCTGCATGGTATCCGCTCACTGGGTTTTCCAGAACGGGGAAGCGACAGGAGGAAATTTAGAGCATGAGTAAATGCGAGTTCGTGAGACCGGGATTCGAGATCTTCGCCGGATGGGTACTGTTTGATCGAAAGGCTTTTTTCATAACGACCTCGTGTCCGTTCTTGAGAAAGCACGTTAATCCGTTTATGTCCTAAAAATTGGACTGATTGCTGCAACTCTGCAGGTGTTAAATCACGTATGGGGTTTTTGCTGGCATGTATCTCAGAGGGTTTCAAACATTCCAGATCTGGAAGAGTGACGGAGTGTATAGGTAAAATCCTCTAAGCTTTGGGAGTTGGCGTTCCTCCAGATCAGCCGTTGCCATTTTTCAGGTAAACACCTGAAACGTTGAAACTTTGATGATCAGTGCGAGTTAGGCGGTTGTTCAGGGTACTGGGCTTGTGATGAGGGATGAATAACCCTGTAAATTCCGTTCTGGTTCACTCTTTTTAATGAGAGAGGCCCGGATTTAGGATTTTGGAATGGGTATCCGCTTTAATCCTGTTTTCAAGAGCGATTTGAACGTCTCCCAAGGCTTTGTCCTGGTTTGCCTTAGGGTTGTAGACAGGAACTCGAGTGACTTTCTCCTAGCGTGCATTCCTGTGAAAAAGGGGGTGATCCCTGGTAACCCTGCATCCCGCAGCAATCGGGAATAACTACGCTGGATACGAAGACGGTTGCGGTATTCGTTTGTGGTATTGATTAGCCCATTTCCGGTAACTCGATAGTGGAACAATACCTCGGGCACGACATCAAGACGATACCCTGCGAGCACCAGGCGAAGAAGAAATTCATAGTCTTCATGGGTTGAATATCGCCATTCAGGATCTTCGCAAAATCCACCCAAATTTTCAAAAACGGATCTGCGGATAATAAAATTAGCGTCTCCGAAAAAGTTATCAAACATCCCAAGAGGGACACAGGCACCCAACGGTAAAAAATTGGGATCGTGTTTTTTGCGGGGATTTGTGCCGGAGAATGAGCTGAGATAGCAGGTAAGACAGTCATCCTCTGATGACTCTATCGCTGTCACATACCGTTCAATCATGTTGGGGGAGGGAATGTTGTCCGCATCGAGAAACAAAAGAAAATTACCGCTTCCTTTGGTGGCGGCCAGATTGCGGACTGCGGAGACGCCTCTGTTTTCCGAAGCTACCTCGAAATGCCAGTTCCTGTCAGCATATTTCTGATGGAGTTCGAGGAAACATTTCTTCGAAATGGGATCCGTCGACGCATCGTCAATCAGGGTCACGGAGCGAGGGGGGAGGGTCTGCCGGGTAAGAGCTTCCAGGACTTGGGGAAGAAACTCGCCATGGTTAAAGTACGGAATGCAAACATCCATCTCTGGTTCCATACAGGATGCCTGAATATTTTGGCCTGCCAGGTCCTGAGCGAAATTCACTACTTGCGAATGGAACCTCATCCATTCTGCGTTCTGAACATTCGCATCATAGGTCCTACCAGTTGCCTCAAACCGCGGCCCTTCTGCAAGGCGGTTGACGATCGCTTTTGCTAGGGGATCCGTGTCGGGGAAAAAAAAGGTATCCGGTGGTGCGTTCGGTAAAACTTCCGGAATGCCTCCCGCTTGTGAATACAAGACATTCAACCCCTTGATTAAGGATGTTTCGATGACCACATAAGGAAAGTTATCGTCCAGACTCGGTATCACGACAAGGGTATCCCTTGCCTGAGACTGGAGACGTTTCATTACGTCAGTCGTATTGAGATTTTGAAGAAACCGGATGCGTTTGCCTGTGTGTTTGAGCATACGCCTTACTTTACGAGGGGGCATCTGGCCTGCGTTTCCTTTCGGACCTATGAACAGAATCTCTTCGATTTCAGAGAGATGTTCTGGAGAATTGCGGTTCAGGCGGGAAAGAGCTTCTGTAAAAATCCCGATTCCCTTTCGCATTTCGTACCGGCCAAGAAATACGAGTCTCTTAAAGGTGATCTGACACGTTCCTCCCTTTGACCCGGTGGCGTGACCGCGCTCTGAGTCCGTGATAGGGTATCCGATGACATGCGTCTTGTCTCTTTCCGGTAATGCCCATCCTTGGTCACGCACCCAGTCAATCATGTACTGACTGGGGGCAACCACGAAGTCAGCGTGTTCCGCAACATACCGCTCTGCATAGTCACGCCCTAAATCCTCCATGAGATGCCGCGGATATTCACCCATGGCCTCACGGATCCATGCGGTCGGGCTGTGGATGATGTTGACAAAGATGGGGCGCCGTTGCGTGGACTGATGTGCACGCCGAATGGGAAGAAAACCGTCCGCAAGCCAGTCCTGAACATACACGATATCTGTGTCCTGCGGCAGCGAGTCTGCAACACCGTGTGAGCGGCAGACGAACTCCCATGCTCCAACCGCAGGAGGTTCAATGCGTTTTGGGAAAACGGGTCTGACGTTTATCCCTTTTTCTGTGTATCGGCTTAAACCGGATTCGGAGGGAACACTTTCGCTAGAACATGCCAAGAGTATCAGCACGTCCTCACCCTCTGACTGAAGTAGTTTGGCGTGGTGCCATACAAAAGTACCGATCCCACCAGATGGCGTGATCCCCGGTAACTCGGGTGTGACAATCACAATGTTCACAATAGACCTATACCCACATATTTTTTAAACAGAGAAAGCATACTTGGGACCTTGTGCCTTGCAGGATTTCAATCACTAGGAGCCGTAATCCATTCTGTCAGGCTGATACTCGTGGGATCAAGTTGTTTGGGGAGTAGGCCCTTTTGTGAGGGGCATCTCTATGTTCCCTTTAAACGCACATCCTGTACATATTGGGGCATGCCCCTGATACCGGACGGCAGCGTTCATGGTGACATCGGAACTCATGTTCAGGAACATCCCGCCTGTGATCAGGACATCCTGGCTGTCCATGCATTCCACCAGGGACTCGGTTTCCCCTGAGGGTTTGTTCTCCAGGGTTCCCCCCAGAACCCGTACTTGCGCGGTGTTGGATAGAGTGAGACACATCGGGTTGCGGACAAATACATTCCCCGTGAGTTCATGTCCGTGTCCTTTGACAATCCGCACGCCCATCCCGTCATTATCCGCCATGCAGCAGTTGGTGATGCAGTTGTACACACAGCGTTCCAGATGCAGGCCGTTGCCACATTCCGAGAACCAGCATCCTGTCAGGACGGACATATCACAATCGTGAAGCCATGCACACCATTCCAGATCAATGCAGTAGACCCGTTCCATCATGAGTCCGTCCGTGGAACCCCAGCCACGGTCTTTGCCGGTGTGCACCACAACTCCCCGTTGCCCGGCCTGCCTGCCGTCTCCGGCGAAACCGAGGTCTCGAAAGGTGATGCCTCCAAGCCGGGATGCTTTTTCCACCGGAGTGGAGGGCGCCGGCTGGATCACAATCCCGTCACAGCCATCCAGGAGCAGCATCGAGCCCCGGCCAATCACCGATGCCGGCTCGAACTGTTTGCTGAGTAGTCCGCAATTGGTTCCCTCCATGTTGACAAATGATTTCTGAATTTGCAGTGGAGAGGTGATCCTCATTCGGCCGCTGGGCAGGAGGACGGTGCCACCATCCTCAGGCAGTGCATCCAGCGCGGCCTGCAGGGCCGGGCCGTCGTCTGTAACCCCGTCCGCTTTCACCCCGAACCAACGTGCATCCAGCCTGCCGGGATCACACTGCCGCTGCCAGTGACACGTCTCGTCCCCTGGAAAAACGGTGCCGCCGTTTCCTTCAGCCGGCCCATCTGTTTTCAACCAGATGCCTCCGGAAAGACCGGTCTGAAGCAGGGCGGTTTCATCGGCGAGAAGCGGGAGGTCCGTGACGTCAGAAAAGATTTTCATGGGCCGGAACTACCCTGACTTGTCTTCACCGCAAAGCCAAAACCGCGTTTTACGTGTAACGTATCAAATGCGGGGTTCTCATCAGGCTCACCCTTGACCACGTAAAGACAGGAATGCTACGTGCCCGGTTTCACCCCAAACAGGATCATGTATGTCAGTCCTTCTTCAGCCTTCCCGCACACCTGACCTCCCCCCTCTCAACCATCCCTGGTCACACTGCATTACGGTTGGCCGGGGATATGAGCTTCTGCGGGCGGATCTCCAGGAGCACCTCCGGTTTCTGAAAAAAGAATTCGGGTACCGGTACATTCGCTTTCATGCCTCGTTTCATGACGATGTGGATGTGGTGCAGCGGCTGCCGAACGGTGAAATCGTCTACCGGTGGACACAGCTCGATCATGTGTATGATTTTCTTGTCGAGGCAGAGTTCGATCCGATTGTGGAGATCAACCCCATGCCCTCCGTGCTGGCCTCCGGGGACACCACCATGTTCTGGTACAAAAAGAACATCACCCCTCCCGCCTCGTATCCGGAGTGGGAGCGGTTTCTCAATGCCTACGTGGAGCACACGGTCGAACGATACGGAATCACCCGGGTCCGGAAGTGGATGTTTGAGGTCTGGAATGAACCGGATCTGGCCGGGTTCTGGTCTGGAACCATGGAGCAGTACTACGAACTGTATGCCTCCTGTGCCAAGGTCCTGAAAGCCTTCGATGCCGGTCTCCGGGTTGGTGGGCCGGCCACTGCGGACCCGGCCTGCTGTGTGCCCTTTGCAGAGTGGTGCCGGGACCAGGGTGTGCCGCTGGATTTCGTCAGTTACCACAGTTATCCGCAGAACGAGTCCTGCAAATTTGAGAGCGCAGCGGCCAGTCCTCACGAACCCGGGATGCACTTTGTGGATGTGATGCACAAGACGGTGACCGACCTGGAGGCGGCCGGATTCGAGGATCTCCCCCGGGTGATGACCGAATGGAACACCCAGTCTCAGAAAAAGAACTGGAAGGCGAAATGGGTAGGGAACGACAACTGCAACAACCTGTTCTCGGGGGCGGCTGTCTGTCACCTCACCCAGAGCTGTGATCAGGACCTGGATGTGATGGGCTGGTGGGTCGCCAGTGATGTATTTGAGGAGGGGGGGCCTCAGGTCGAACCGTACGGTGACCGCTATCAGTACTACGGCATGCTCACCATTGACGGGGTGCCCAAAGCGAACTTCCATGCCTTCAAGTTCCTCAACCGCATGCGGGGGAAGCGGTATGAACTTCCCCTCCCTGACGGACCCTCCACCAGAGGGGGCGTGGTGACCGATGAACTCTCCTGCACCCGGGCGATGTTCTGGAACTGTGTGTTTCCATATGTCGACGGGGAGGATTGGGAAATCGAACTCGACCTTCCTCTGACAAAGGCACTGCGGAACCGGGATCAGGTCCGGGTGACAGTCGCGCAGGTTCGAGAGGGACAGGGAAGTGCGTATGAAGCCTGGCAGGCCATGGGAGGACCGGCCAACCTGACCCGGATGGAGCAGGAAATGCTCACCGCCCGTGCACAACCTTCCTATCAGTCCGCCATGATACCCGCCTCCGACTCCGCGGTTCGAGTGTCCCTGACCCTGAAGCCAAACGAGTTTGTCTTTATTGAAGCGGGTGGCGACCCTGCCGGACGGGAGGTGGATGCGAGCCAGGAGCAGTCAGCACTGGACCAGCAGTTGATGGTGTGAGGCCGCTTTAGGCATCCACCTGAAATCCTTCTCGTTCGGCAGCCTCTCGGAGACGCTTGTCGCCCGTCAGAAACGAATGACCCTTCGGGAATTCTCTGCTAACCACCAGGGCTGCTGCGAGTTGAAAAGCGTCTGCAGCCCGCAGGGGATGGGTGTGTAACAGTCGGATCGCACGCTCGCGCAGCACGAGGGTAGGGGTGACCTCATCCCATCCTCTTTCTAAGGTCTGAAGAACCTCTTGTGCCTGTCTCAGTTCGTCCAAGGTAAAGCTGTCTTCCCGTTTTTTGCGGGCCAATGCGGATTCAATCTCCAGCCGTGTTCCATACCATACGATCATTCGGGGACAGGATTCATATTGTTCCCGCCGCAGGCCGCTTTCAGCTTCCTGTGCGATCAAGGGGGTGATGGCGGAGCTGTCCCAGAACATCATCGCTCAGATCTCTCATCCTCGATGTAGGAAGAAAGGGAACGGCCCGTCTGAGGAATCGGCGGTGGCAGAGGGGAGGGGCTTCGGGACTCCTCTGCCGGGCGAAGCAGCCCCTCTGCCACCAGGCTGTCCCGTTCATCTGAGCTGTCCTCTGCCCGATAGGGCCTCAGGACGGCCACGGGCTTCTGCCGGTCGAGGATAATGTACTCCTCGCCCTCTCTCACCTGTTTGATGCAGTGAGAGAGTTGCTCTTTCATATAGGTTATATTGGTTTTTTTCATATAACTAGAATAGTCATCTTGTAGTCCCTTGTCAAACGGCTCCTGCTTACACCTCATAACCGCAATGGGAATAGGGGATCGCCGGTTTCGCCCTAGTCTTTACATTCTGTCGTTTCCTGACATGAAGCAGGGATGTCCATTCTGCTGGCACCGCAACCCCTGTCTCACCGAGCCCGACCCGGTTCTGCGGCGGGCTGGTTTGCCCTTTATCTTGTGCTGGTGATTCTGGGTGGGGGACTTTTGGGCGGATGGATCCTGCATGACGCAATGACGTCCAGCACCGGATTTCTGCACGATCTTGCCGTGGAGCATGGACCTGACCGGATCCTCCGCCGCTTCCAGACCTTCTTGGCGGTGATCCTTGCCCCCTTGCTGTTGAAAAAAATCGGTTGGCAGGGTGGAGCGGATCTGGGATGGAGTTCGTTCCAGACCCGTGGCGAGCGGCGGCTTGATTTTTTCCGGTGGTTTTTCATCGGCATCGGGTTGATGACCGTTCTGTTTGCCACGTCTCTGTTTGTAGGCGTTCGGGACTGGCGAGAGGTGTCCCTGATTCGATGGGTCTGGACCATTGTTCCCGCGTTTCTGGTTACCGGGATCGGCGTGGGCTTTCTGGAGGAAACCATGGCCCGTGGTGTTCTCTACCGGAGTATGGCCCGGGTGTGGACGCCCTGGATGGGAGCGCTGCTTTCCAGCGGTGTATTCGCCTTTGTCCATTTTATGAAAGCTTCTCAGGAAAGCTTTCTCGAAGGGCCCTGGCCTGTGCTCGTGTCCTCCTTGACGTCTGAATTTCAGGAGGCACCCACTCTTCTCAAGTTTATCAATATGCTCCTCTTCGGGATCGTACTGAGCCGTATGGTGCATTACCGCGGAGATATCTGGGCGGCCGTCGGCCTGCATGCCGGTGCTGTGGGGTGTATCAAATGGCTGTCGAAAAAGACGGACTTCAATAAAGAGGTGGGGTACCAGCCCTGGATTGGAGGGCACAGTTCCAGATTTGACGATGGCTGGGCGATGTGTGTGCTTCTCATCGTGGTCTGGGTTGCACTCGAGGTGCTCCATCCTGCAGGCGCACGGGACAAGATACGGCTGAATGATTGAGTCTGACCCAGACCGGACAGGTTGGCGCCTGCCGGACCCACCTCCCTCCGGGGTCATGACTCTGAGAGGCGGTCTGTTGTATCACTATTACGAGGACCCGCTCTGCCGCCGCATCATGGACCTGCTGCAATGTGTCGCAGATGCGCTTTCGCGGATGCACCGGGAAGGCGTGTACCATGGCTCATTGAATAACAAGCAGGTGATGGTCAGACGCAATGAAGCCGATGAATGGGAACAGGCCTGGATCGTGGGAGCCCCGGAGGCAGGGGAGGATACCGATTCCCCTCTGCACATGATTTGCGACCTGAATGGCCTCCGGTTGCCATCGGATTTAATGCGGGTGTTGATCGACATGTACTTCGCTCCGGAACCGGTCCCGGACTGGTTTCAGCGGGAATGGAAACGACGGAGAACCTGCAGCCCGTCTGCCGAAACCCAGGATCCAGAGGAAGCCAGAGCGTATCCTCCGGACCAAGATATCTGGATCTGGGATGACCGGTCCATGCAGGCAATCCCGGCCCTCCGCAGCAAAGACAAACGTGCTCACTATCGGAAACGGGATCTGCTTTCCATGGCGTCAACCTTTGTCCGACGCGGACGGGCTGTCCGCCGTGAAATGAAACGCCTTGAACAGGAAGTCTGGTCTAAGCCGGTGAAAATGGAGGGACGGATCGGAATCAGCTGTAACCTCGAGCCCCACCGGTTTGAACAGGAGCGGCGATGGCTGGAGCCGTTCGGCCCTCTCCCCCTGCTCGTCCGTCTGTATCATCATGAACGACCCTCGGTGCAGCGGTATGAACTGGAGGCGGTTCGGAAACTGCACGCAGAAGGGCACCGGGTGACTGTGGCGCTGGTTCAGGATCGCAACGCGGTTCTTTATCCGCGGAAGTGGCGGGAATTTGTCGAGAAAGCGGGAGGAGCCTTGAGCGGGTTTGTGGAAGGGTTCGAAGTGGGGCATGCCATCAACCGGGTCAAATGGGGAATCTGGAACTATGAGGACTATGCCGCCCTGCTGGAGCCCTTTGCGGACTGGAGCAACCGCTATCCACAGATCCCGTTGATGGGGCCGGGCGGGATTGACTTCGAGTTCCCCCGTATCCAGCCGCTGCTGGAAAAGATGCCGGGAGATCTTCGCTGGTCTGCCTATACGCATCACATGTACGTTGACCGACGGGGGGCTCCCGAGAACAAACAGTCGGGATACAGTACCGTGGACAAGCTGAGGATGGCGAAGGCGGTCGCCCGAACGCATCCGCGCTGCGAGGACCGGATCATCGTTTCCGAAGTCAACTGGCCCCTGCTTGGAACCGGAGTCTGGTCCCCGGTGGGAAGCCCGTATGAAAGTGTCGGTCCCCGCAAAAACGACCCCAGTGTGGACGAGGAGACCTACGCGGCCTACATGCAGCGGTATTTTCTTCTCGCTCTCTGCAGCGGTATGGCCGATCAGGTGTACTGGTGGAATCTCGCCGCCCACGGCTTTGGGTTGATCGATGACCGTGACCCGTCCGGGTGGAGACCCCGTCCCGCCTACCATGTGTTTAAGGAGTTGGTGAAACAAATGCGGGGTGCGACCTTTCTCCACAGAGACGGGGACGGTTTAGAGTCGGTCTACCATTTCGAGTCCGGGAAGGGAGAGTTTGAAGTGACACCCCTTAAATCGCCAGCAGAGTTGCAAGGCTGTTCGTCGGGACCGCAATAACCATCTTGCGTCAGTCGGGTGTGGCCGTCCTCGTTTACGCTACGGTACAGACAGAGCCGGGCCGTAAACCGGCTCCAGCCACTTTTTTGCAGACACCTACAAAAAGAACAGGATCTTTTTGTTTTTGTGATCCAGGACCCAGTGAACCCGTGAGAGCACGGGGTTGCCGATGAGGGCCCCGATCCGCTCTGCCGCAGCATCATGACCCAAATTGATGTAGGTGGGTAGGTTCCGCATTTCTGCCTGGCCGATGCTCAGATTCACTTTCTCCCCCTTGACCGTGGCAGAGGTGCCGGTACTGCTTTTCCGCTCCTGAGGCAGGGTAATGAAATCCTTGCGGCGGATGCCCAACCGGTCTGCCTGTTTCTGTGGCAGCCGAAGGCCGAAGGTCCCGCCGGTATCCAGAGTGACAGGGAAGAGCGCGCTGCCATTGACGGACACGGAAACCTGCGGCCCCTTTTTCGGGCCGATCACCAAGTCTTCGGATACCCGTGGATTTCCCTCGAAGGGCTTTCCAACCCCGATGCAGATGAACTGTTTCGCGCTGTGGAATTCCACCCAGTCAAAGGCCTGCAGGAGATCGTACCCCACCAGCATTTCAATTTTCTGTCCTTCCACCTCCGGCAGCATGGCCAGTCCCGCCGTCTGGGGAAACACCAGACAGCGGATGTTTTCGACCTCCAGGTCTCCAAGAGAGAGTGTTGGAATCCGGGTTTTCACACCCACTCCCCCTCCGCCGAACCCCATGACCTTCTGTACGTCGATGCGGGGACCGATGGGATGGGCGCCAATGCGCATCGCCGCCTCCAGGGAAATCAGGCTGGTTCCTGCTCCTGTGTCCACCAGACCGAGAATGGAGTGATCACCGACCTTGAGCTCCACCACGGAAAAGCGGAACCCTTTTCCGATCATCGGAAGAGTCGTCACACCGGCTTCCGAGACACGGAACCAGTCCGGACTTTGCTCCGGTGTGGCCGCATCCCAGGCCATGCCGACTGCTTCCGGTGTCTTGTGTGACTCGAGAAAACCCGTCTGTAGTTTCTCCAGTTCGTTTGCCGGGAGACGTGCAGCCGAAAGGAGGATGAGAAGGGTGAGGCGTTTCATGATGATGAGTCCTGGTTCCAGCGAACGCATTGATGGTAGGGGACCGTGCCCCCAAATAAATCGAGGGCAGATCCGATGGTCAGATCCACACGACCACCGCTGAGAGCTTCAGTCCGGGAGAGGTCGTCCAGAGAGGAGGCTCCTCCGGCATAGGTGATGGGCAAGGGTGATTCCGCACCCAGCATGCGGATGAGTTCCTCATCCATTCCGGCTTTCAGGCCTTCCACATCCGCCGCATGCACCAGAAATTCGGAGCAGAAGGGCGCAAGGCGGTCCAGGGTCGAGCCATCCACATACAGGTCGGTCGGAGTCTGCCATTTGTTCATGGCCACAATCCATCCGCCCGGCCCGCGGCGGCAGCTCAAATCGACCACAATCCGTTCAGGTCCGAACTCCGCGGCCAGCCGCTCCAGCCGGTCTTGTTGAAACTGCTGATCCCCGTCAAACAGCCAGGAAGTAAGAATGACCTGGGCAGCACCCGAGGCCAGCCATTCCCCCGCATTGTCTCCGGTGATGCCGCCTCCAAGCTGGAGCCCGTTCGGCCAGGCGGACAGTGCGTCCCGGGCGGCCTGTGTGTTGCCGGCTCCAAGCCGGATAACATGTGCCCCGGTCAGGCCGTCTTCCCGGTACCGGTTGGCAAACCATTCCGGCCCTCTGTCGCTGACAAAATTGGTTTCCGGGGCTTCTCCATCCCGGAGTGTTCCGCCCACGATTTGTTTTACGTGGCCGTCGTGAAGATCAATGCAGGGGCGGAAACGGGTCATATTTTTTCGGTAGTCAGTAGTCAGTAGTCAGTTGCAACCTGTCATCCACGTGTCCTGATTTCAATGACCAATGACCAATGACCAATGACCAATGACCAATGACCAATGACCAATGACCAATGACCAATGACCAATGACCAATGACCCAGGCGATCCGCG
>DIYN01000046.1 GCA_002429065.1 Verrucomicrobia bacterium UBA6053
TCCAGCTTTAGGGTGTCAGGTCAGGCTGAAATAGCCCCAGTTTCGTTGACCTATCCCCAGAATTGTGGACACTCCTTCGGAACCAGCATAGTCCCTTTCTGCGGGTTCCACGTTGAAATCTAATTGAGGTCCCGTAACCTTGTTTTCTAACCTTATAAGGAGTCCCTATGAAATCTGTTCGATTGTCTCGTATTCTGTCTACTTTTGTCTTGTTGGCTGCATGGAATGCCCCCCGTGTCTGGGCGCACTGTCAGGTTCCCTGTGGAATCTTTGATGACAACATGAAGCTGATGTCTCTGATTCAGGATGCGGATACGGTGATCAAAGCGGTGACCGAAATTCAGAAACTGGAAGGGAAAACGGACGCTCAATCTGTTCAGCAGATGGTCCGTTGGGTGAACAACAAAGAATCTCATGCCCAGGCGATTATTTCCTCGATTACTGATTATTACCTGACCCAGAGGGTGAAAGCCTCTCAGGATGATTATCAGGAACGTCTGGTGAAACATCACACGGCCATGGTGGCTGCGATGAAAGCCAAACAGAGTGCAGGGCCGGAGGCTGCCCAGGCGTTGAAGGATGCCCTCGCGGCCTTGGAGGTGTATTATCCAGCCCCTGCGCACACCCACTGAACTTCAGATGGTTCACCCCTTCAAAGGCTGCCGGTCTTGAGACCTGCAGCCTTTTTTCTCGTCGTTCTTCTGAAATTGGCTTATGCATCCCGCGCGTATGCGTAACCTCCTTATTGTCACTTACTACTGGCCCCCCGCTGGAGGGATCGAAGTTCATCGGGTCGTCAAATTCTGTAAATATCTGCCGGAATTCGGGTATCGCCCGATGGTTCTGACCGTGCGTGGTGGGACGGCATCCGCCTCAGACGAGACTCTGGTGTCGGAGGTTTCGCATGTGGAGCCGGTGGTGAAGGCTCCCTCGCTTGAACCTCATGCGCTGTACCATGCCCTTCGAGGTGGGAAAACTCCCGCCAGCAATCCGAAGGCATCCTCTCCTCCCGGATCCAGTAAAGGACTGGGTGAATTTATCCGGCTGAATCTGTTTCTGCCGGATGCGAGAATCGGATGGCTGCCTTTTGCCGTCCGGGACGGAAAAAAGATGCTCCGGGAATTTCCCCCGGAAGTCATTTTTTCGACGGCCCCCCCTTACACGGTTCACTTAATTGCCTCCAGACTTGCCCGGAAAGCAGCTTGCCCCTGGGTGGCGGATTTCCGTGACCCCTGGGTGGAAAATTATGCCTACAATACCCAGTACCGGTTTCCCTGGGTGGTGGGGCTCAATGAACGTATGGAGCGGAACGTGCTCAACCGCGCGGACAGGGTGATCGTGGCCACACCGGGTCAGCAGCGCCTGCAGGGGGCCAAGACTCATGACGGTGAATCCCGGTTCCGGACCATCACCAACGGCTATGATTTTCAGGACCTGCGGCAGGGAACTCCTCAGGAAAAATTCTATCTTTCCTACTACGGATCCATGAGTGCCCAGCGGGTTCCGGTGGAACTGTTTGAGGTGATGGGTGATCTGATCAAAGAGGATGAAGCGTTTGCGGATTCCTTCTGTTTCCGTTTTGCCGGACGCGTGACGTCCGAGGCCCGTGAGAAAATTGAGAAGATTCTTCCTGATGAAAACATGGAATGGAACGGAATGCTGTCTCACGAAGTGTACGGAGAGAAGGTTGCCGATCATCAGGCCCTTCTGGTGCTGGTGGATCAGGTGCCGCACAATGAGATCATTATCCCGGCGAAGTGTTTTGAAATGATGACCACCGGCAATCCGATGCTGGCCATCGGTCCGAAAGGCGGTGGAGTGGATGAACTGTTCCGGACACAAGACGCCGGGTGCTTTGTTCCTTATGGAGACCGGGCACAGATGAAGGAGACCCTGTTGGACCTTTATACGCGCTGGAAAGTGGGACGCCTCAACACCGGCGCCCGTCATGTCGAGTCCATCCGCCGCCGTACCCTCACCGGCGATCTGGCAAAGGTACTGGATGAGTTAGGCTAAGTAACAGGATCAGTGTACGGGGAGGTCATCTGTATATCTGTTTCTGCTGTGGACTGGGCTCCGGCCCATGCAGGGGGCGGAGAATGAATTCGGGTGAAAACCGGCTTCACCCCTGCACATCATCTCCCGTTCTTCCCGGAGGGGGCAGGATCACGAGATCACATTCCCCCTCCGAGAATACCGAGATCTGACGCACATGGGAAAACCGGTTTTCACATAACGTACGTAGATATTGACCTTAGGTCGAATTCATTCCCGCACGGCCACGGCGTCCCCACGCCGTTCACCCCTTTCCCTACCCGATGAACTGATTCCAAAGAAGGTTAACGGAGCCGGGCCGTGAACGGCTCCAGCCACTCTTTGGTATACGAAATCGTCTATGAAGCATTCAAGTGGTTCATGCGCATACGCTGGATGTTGGGCGTTGAATGTCGGCTGTTGGATGTTCTCTTCTTCAATCGGGTTCGTCAATTGTTTGGGGGGCAGGGCAAACGGCGAAGCCACATTTCCCGAAAAAACCAGTGGCAACCTCGTCAGGAACCTTTATCAGTCTAAAAGGAACCCACCCCGGAGACACCTATGGCACGATCCTTTGACGTCGAAAAAAACAAAGAACCCCTCTACTGGTCCATCGGCCTGCTGCTCCTAGCGATCTGGTGTATCCGTGATGGCTGGTTTCCGCCGGAAAGCAAACTGGAGAAATATCCGGAATTCCCTGAATCCGCATGGTCTTTGGGACTTCAGTACGAATTCTACCGGTTTAACCGGGTCACCGGAATTCTGACCACCATTGCCAGTGTCGTCATGGCGGTGGTGTACAAAGTGATCAACCGGCCCTGAGGAGGCAATCATGATTCTGGTATTGAAATTGAATCAGACAGAGGAGGCGGTCCACGAGGTGGAAGGACATGTCCGGGAGCTCGGGTATGAACCCCACACTCTCTGGGGCGAAGTCCGTACGGTCATCGCCTGCATTGGGGATGAAACCAAGCACGCCAGCCTGGAGGCACTGGTCAACCTTCCACAGGTGGTTGAGGTCCTGCCGATCCAGAAAAAATACAAACTGATCAGCAAGGAAGTTCATGCAGAGCCCATGCCTGTTACCGTGGAGGATGTCCGGTTCTCTGCAGAAACGTTTCATATGATCGCCGGTCCCTGCGCAGTCGAATCTTTGGAGCAAACCGTTGCCACGGCTCACGCGGTGAAAAAGGCGGGTGCCACGCTTCTCCGGGGCGGTGCATACAAACCCCGGACCTCCCCTTATGACTTTCAGGGACTTGGGGAAGAGGGGCTTGAGATTCTCGCGGAAGCCCGCCGTCAGACCGGTCTTCCGGTGGTGACCGAACTGGTCAGCGAACGGGATGTGGAAAAGGTGGCCGGAGTGGCGGACGTCATTCAGATCGGCGCCCGGAATGCCCTGAACTATGCGCTGCTGACCGAAGCCGCCCAGTCCGGGAAAGCTATTCTGCTCAAACGCGGACTGTCCGCCACGTTACAGGAATGGCTGCTGGCTGCGGAGTACATCGCCAAACAGGGAAATCCCCGGATTCTCCTCTGCGAGCGCGGCATCCGCACCTATGAAACGGCCACACGCAACACCCTGGATTTGAGTGCGGTCGCAGTCGTGAAACAGGAAACCGGCTTACCGGTGATTGTGGATCCCAGTCATGCGGCGGGTCGGTCTGATCTGGTGGCTCCTCTTGCCCGTGCCGGGGTTGCCGTGGGCGCGGATGGTCTGATCGTGGAGGTTCATCCCGATCCGGAGCATGCCCTCAGTGATCAAGCGCAGCAGTTGACGTTTTCCGTGTTTGGCGATCTGATGGCCGAATTGGCCCCCTACGTTTCCCTGGGCGGACGCAGCGGCTTCCGGACATGACCCGCCTGTTCGCCTGGTATCATCTGCGCACGCACATTCCGGTGGAATGGGAAATGGTTGTGTACAGCCTGGACCGGATCTTCGGTTCGGTGGAATTCGCGACGCGTGGTGGTATCCAGGCAACACTTCAGTGGAAACGGGCCAAAGTTCCCGGTTCCGCTGCTCCGTGGGAGTGGCACTGGGACTCGACCAAAGGAAACCTCCGGGCTCAGTGTGTGATCCCGGAGGAGAAGGTCCGCCTCCTTTGGAGCTTTCCCGGTGCATCGGAACCCGTGGCCAGGCGGGTGGTGGAGGAGAGTGGCCCGCACCCCGGGGAGCAACAGGCCTTGACCCTTCAGGGAATCGAGGCCCTGATCCCGGACCGGTACCGACCGGTGGAGGTCCAGCTTCATCCCGCCAATGTCATGCTGGCCCTGGAGGGACCGCGTCAGAGTCGAATTGTTCATCGTGCATGGGGACTCCCGGAGATTGTACTGCAGGGACAATCTCCGCAGGCTTTTTTTCAGCGTCTGTTAGCCGCCATGCAGTTCCGGGTTCAGGAGGTGGAAGCCGCCCGAGTGATGCAACTGGATGCCCGGAAAGCTACATTTACCTCCCGTGGACTGTCCCCACTGACCCGTCTCCTGTTTCAACGGGCTCAAGGAGTTGGCTGGATTTGGCATGATTCGGTTTCAAGGCGATTGCGAACGCTGGAAATGCTGGGACCCAAACCCGGACCCACTCTGACCATGGAGGAGTGTCTTGTTCTTGGGTAGAGAAAAGGCGGACCCCATGCCGTCGCCGGGTCCCGAGCTGGAAGGAATGCTTCGGCTGATTCCCAGCCGCCATCCGGAAAGCCGGGTGGTCGAGGAGACGGAGGCGGGATGGCTGATGGAGTGGGATTCCGAAGGTCAGCCCCCGTTGCGCTTTCAACTGGATCCACTCGGAACGGAACTCTATCGACAAATGGATGGTACGCGCCCGATCGCCTCGTTTGTGGAATCGTTTGCAGATGAGTGGAAGCTGGGGTTTCTCGAATCTGCCGCTCTGTGGATTGCGTACACCCGGTTGTTGTCCCAGCGCCATCTCCTCCTGCTCCACTCTCCGCCTTCCTCATGAAAACCCTCACGCCCATCTGGTTTGACATCGACGGTACCCTCCTGCACACCCGGGCCGGGCATGATGCATTCCGGGATGCGTGGAAAGATGTGTATGGCTGGGAGGTGTCGATGGAGTCCGTGGTTTTTGCCGGAAATACGGACTTGAGGGTGATGATGCAGCTTTCTCAGGAACAGGGAACGGACCGGGATTCGGTGCTGGAGGAGCCGCACGTTTTTTTTCGAAGGATGGCCGAAGTTCTCGACGAAGGCCTGACCCGCAATCCACCGTCCGTGGTTCCGGGAGCCCCTGAATTGGTTCACCGGTTGGTGGACATGCCGGACCTGCTGTTGGGGCTTCTCACGGGGAATGCCCGAGACTGTGCCTTTATCAAGCTTCGCCATGTGGAACTGCACACCGCCTTTGAAGACGGCGGCTTCGGGGATGAGCATGCGGACCGGAATGTGCTGGCACAGACGGCACGGAAGCGGATGCAGGCGTCACTTCCTTCAGACACCCAGCTCGCACCAGGCTGGGTCATCGGAGACACTCCCCGGGATGTTCAGGCTGCAAAACAGATCGGAGCACATTGCCTGGGGGTGGCATCCGGAGCCTACACGGCTGAGGATCTGCGTGCAGAAGGGGCGGATGAAGTGGTGACCGATCTTCAGGATACAGAGCGGATTCTGATGCTCCTGATGGGGTAGACACCCTGCACCCCGCCTGGGCGGGGTGCAAGAGAGGGAAGGGGGAGACGGTTTACGATTTCCGTTTGCGGTGCATCATCAGGGCGATGCCTGTGAGGGTCACCAGAGCAAAGGTGCCGGGTTCAGGGATCACGGCGGTAAAGTTGTCGATGGCAAGACCTCCGGAACCTGCCGGGCCGTCATTGAGGGCGGAATTCTGGAATCCGCCGAACAGGTCGTTGTTCCACACGTTGTTCAGTCCATCAATGGTCCCTCCGTAACTATCCACAACACCTCCACCTGTGAGGCCGTCGGTCCCCCAGTCGTTCAGGGTGATGCTGAAGGTAAATCTGCCTGCGACCCCTGTATCTCTCGTAAAGGTGGTCTGGAGCTGATACCAGTTTGAAGAGGAGAGGGTAAAGGTGTCGGAATCAGTAAATTTAATGGTTCCGAAACCATCCTGTCGTCCCCGTATGACTAACGAGGCATTCGCACCTACAGAACCGCTGCCATTGACAGTGGCGGAAATGTAATCTCCGGTGGAGAAATCTCCCCCTGTGGTGGCATACCCAACCCGGATGCGTTCATTGACATTTCCGTCCCGGGGTCGGAAGTAGAGCGAGGAGGTCAGGACATTGCCATTGTCTGCGAATGTGCCCGCACCGGTCGAGAGTAGCGCGGAGTTGTTGGCGGATCCACCTTGAGGAGTGACCGCGCCGGTTCCATCCACTCCACCCGTTCCACTGTAGTTCATGTTCCCGGTGTTTAAGGAAAAGGTATTGGTGAAATCAGTTTCTCCATCGTCAAAGTCATAAGAAAAACTGGCGGCCTGCAACGATACCAGGGCGCTCAGAAAGATGATCAGGGTTGTGGCTGTGGTTCGGTTCACTAGGATTCTCCTCGTAGGGTTTGATGGACCAAAGTCTAAGCGGGATTCATCTTGCGGAGAAGTCTGTCGAAATATTATCGTAATACAATGGCGAGAAAATTTCGTGTCAGCCTGAAAGATATTGCCCGGGAGTGTGGGGTTTCCCCCAATACCGTCTCCCTGGCTTTACGAAACAGCCCGCGTTTGAAGAAAGAGACCCGTCTGCGCATTCAGCAAAAGGCAGAGGAGATGGGGTATCGGCGGGATCCTGAGCTGGGGAAGCTCATGACCCGGCTCCGGGAAACCAATAAACAGGAGGTTCAGGCGGAAATTGCCTATGTGCATACCACGCCCTTGCACCGGGGAGACCTTCCTCATATCTGGTATGTGAAACCTGCCGCAGACTGGCTGTTGCAAAAAGGGTATCGGGTTCGGGGCTACAGCCTGGAACCAGACGAGGGGATGTCCTGCAAAGAACTTGCCCGCATTCTTCTTGCCCGTGGGGTCGAGGGCATTCTGATCTCCCCCATGGCCCGGAGGGTGAATCGGATTGAGCTGCCATGGGATCACTTCAGTGGTGTGGCCTTTGGGCGGGCACTGGACACCCCCTGTCTGCCCAAAGTGGATGGGGATGCCTATGCTGCAATGCGGATGTGTTATCAGCATCTGAAAGAACAGGGCTGTCAGCGGATTGGAGCCATTATTCCCTCCTTGTATGATGAACTCATTCGCGATGCGTACCGATCCGCGTACTGGGGCATGGCTTCTGTTGAACCGGTGGCTCAGAGAGTGGGGATTTTAGACATTAACCGTCCTCACCACCGGGAGTTGACGCGGGAGGAAGTGGACGCGTGGAGAAAGACACATCAGGTGGACGGAATCATTTGTCTCACGGGGGATTTTCTCAATCTTCAAAGAATGGGATATCAACTCCCGGGGGAAATGCGGGTGGTGGTGTTGAATTTGCATGGCCGCGAAGTGACCTGTTCCGGTGTTATGACCAAAGACCGGGAGATCGGAATTGCGGCTGCTTCCCAATTGCTGTTCGCCATCGAGCATGGACTGCGGGGAGCCCGGGACTCGCAGAATCTGACACTGATCCGCGGCACGTGGTTTGATTCTTCCGGATGAAGGGCGAACTGACTGAAAGCGGGATTTCCTGCAAGAATCATTGGTAGGATCTTTACGGCAATGTTACTGGAATAACTTATGAGCAATCCCCGGATCAGCCAGCAGGATATCGCGGAGGCATGCGGTGTGTCCCGCAATACCGTTTCGTTAGCCTTACGGAACAGTCCCATGCTCAAAGCGGAGACCCGGCTCCGTATCCAGAAAACTGCGGAAGAGATGGGCTACGTGGTCGACCCTGAGCTGGGGAAGCTCATGACCCGTCTGAGAGAAAGGAAGAAAAAAGAAATCCACGGCGAAATTGCATTCGTCCACACTCTGGCCCTTATGGAGGATGGATCGCTTCCGCATTCGCAGTATCAGAAACCGGCGGCGGAGTTCCTGGCCCATCAGGGCTATAAACTCCGTCCGTATCATCTGGACGCGGAACGGGGAGGTCTTTCGGAGGAGGAGCTGTCCCGGATTCTGGTGGCCCGCGGAGTGGAGGGGGTTCTGATCGGCCCTATGCGTCCGTGGCTCACGGAGATCCATCTACCCTGGGAGAAACTGAGTGCGGTGGCACTTGGAAGGGCACTGGACGTTCCCCGCATTCCACAGGTGGACAATGATGCCTTTGAGTCGATGCAGATTTGTTATCGGAAGTTACGGGAGCGGGGCTGCCGCCGAATTGGAGCGATCATTCCGTTCATTTACGACGGACTCATCCGGAGAGCCTACCGCTCCGCGTTTCTCGGTGAGTCCAGCCTTGAAGCTCCGCAGGACCGTGTCGAGGTGCTGGACGTGAACCGGCCTCATCACCGGGATCTCACAAGGGACGAGTTTGAAGCCTGGCGTCAATGCTATCAGGTGGATGCGGTCATCGGACTTGCAGATGACTATCGCCAGCTATTGTCGTTCGGCTACTGCATACCGGAAAATTTTCATTTCGCCTGTGCCCTCCATCGCGATCCGTCGTTGGGCTGTCCCGGATTCAGATCCAATGACGTTCGGGTAGGAGAAAGTGCTGCTGAGCAACTCCTCTTTGCGATCCATCATGGGATCCGCGGTGATCGGGAGGCCAAACAGTTGACCCTGATCAGTGGGGATTGGGTTGAGGGAAATTCTTTGTCTTTGTCCTGATCTTCGTCTTTATCATACCCACAACTCAAACGGAGCAGGGGTTTTTCAACCCCTTTCGATCAGTCGGGGCAGGAAAGCCCCGGCACCAATTCCCTCTCCTTGTCTACGACAAAGACCATAGGCAACGATTGAAGAAGCAACAGGATGATTACCACCGATAGTAACGGTATGGGTCATCCCCCATTTTGAAGTCATCTCTGTAATCGGGATGATAGAGACCCTTTCCTGTCGGTTTTTCCGGCACCCCGATGCTGAACTGGGAAGGAGTTCCTGCAGTACCCCCACCGCCGAAGCTGTCCCAAATCCGGACCTGGATCAGGTTTTCTCCTTCCTTCAGGAGAGAGGCGGGGACGGTGTAGGTACGTGGGACATTCCACCCGTCCGTAGCCCCGACCTTCTTACCATTCACATAGGTGGTTTCATTATCGTCTACGGTTCCGAGACTGAGAATCAGGTCCTGTGAGGCCTGCGCTTCCGTGAGGGTAAAGGACTGCTGCATCACCGCCTCCCCATTTTCTTTGGTAAAGCTATCCATCATGGCGGGGACCTTGGTTTTCGTGAGGTCCCCTATCATGGGTTCACCCTTTGCCAGAATTGCAGTTGCTTCTTCGGAAACGCCGGGGTCATCATGTTTTTCCTGATTCGGATCCTCGAACCGTTTGACCATACGTACCTCCCAGTCTCCTGCCAGAGAGACGGGAGGCAGGGAATCCTCCGGGGTGGAGAGGATTCGGGCATCCTGTTCAAATTCGCCTCCCAGATTTGCCAACAACTGACTCTGGGCACGGGTAAACCGCCAGCGGGTAAATCTCAGATAGGTCTTGGTGTCTGCATCTAAAGCGGACGGATCCAGTTGAGACGCAATGAGGAGTCCTTTTCCAGAAATCATGCGGCCGAGAAACCCCCTCGCCGCTGTCTCCAGCCTTGGATCATTCGTGAGGACATGAAGGGGAGTGGAGGCGCGTGTGCGCAATTCTGCAAGGGAGATCCCGCGAAGCTCCAGCCAGTCCGGAACATCCGACACAAAGCCTGCCCGGGCATCCAGATGCACGGGAACCGGAGAGGTGTTTGCATCCTGTGGAAGAAGCAGTACCCGCCCCCCTTTTGCCGCATATTCTTCCAACTCCTCCAAACGGAGACCTTCCACAGATCCCACCACAAGCAGACCTGGCTCTTCCGGGAGTGCTGAAACGGATGTGAAGAGCAGGCCGTGACCGGTCATGGCCTCTGCTTCCGATTCGGTGCCCCAGAAGAAGGTGGTTCGCCGGGGGGCGTGTCGGGGGGTGGCGGCGTAGGACAGGATCTGGCGGGTGAGCTGTGCTGCGGCGGGATCTGTTGGGGCCAGATCTTCAAGATCCAATGAGCAGAGAATCACCCGTCCCTGTTTCAGGTTCAGTTCCATCAATGGAGAGTAGGCCAGATCGAATTCGCCTTCCAGAATCGGTGTCCATCCGGAGGTGTGCGGTTTCTCCATCATGGCACTGGAAACCGCGCCACGAGTGCCCCATCTCCATCCGTAGTAGGGGACACCATATGCGCCGAGTTTGGTGTCCTGCTCGGTTAACACCGGGTAGGCCTCGATCAGTGAGGCCTCCCCGTTCCAGTTGCGGAGGTCGACTTCATCCAGGTCCTTCAGGACGGGGTGGTCGTCCTGCACAGGAAAGACCTGACGGGAAATGTGATCCGCAATTCTGAATCCTGGAACCCGAGAATACCATGTCCGGTCCTGAATCATCACCAGAACCGTGCCACCCTGCTTCAGCACGTTTTGAGCCTCCTCGCTCAGACCGGTGCTTTCACCCAGGGCCTCTCTGCCCACGATCATCAGACCGGGTGTGTCCTCATCCGCCGCCTCAATCTGAACCTCAAGGTTCTCCAGCATGGCCGTGGTCAGTCCCTTGGGATCCTCAAGCATGGCTTCAATTGTGAGAGGGGCAGGGGGGGGGAAGACGCGGAAACGGAAGGTATCCTCGTGCTGCTGATCTCCGATCCGGGCCCGAATCTGAATCGTACCTTCTGTTTTTTGCAGGACGTCAGGGAGCACCACTTCGATCGGCAGCATGACCTTGTCCCCGGCAGGGATCTCACCGGATGCGGTGCCGGACTCCAGAGAATTCCCCCCGAGGGTGACGGACCAGTGAAGATCATAGTCCGCTGGAAGACGGTGATCGTTCAGCAACGCAGCCTGTTTGAGGAGTGTCCCGCTTGATGCAAACAGATGACTCCGTTCGGTGAAGGCCGCGGGTGCCCCGGCGATCCAGGCCAAGGTGCGTTGATTGTTTGCAATCAGCATATCTCCGGCGGGAAGTTGAATCCACCCGCCTTCTTCCATCAGGGGCGCGGTTTTCCACCGTTCAATCGACGGCAGCCAGGTTCCCCGGTGTCCCGGGACAAAGGGCTCGGATGAGGGGATGCGGGTACTGGCGCCCGGTCCCTGTATCCAGCCATGTGCATCCGCCCAGGCAATCATTCCCGCCGAGTTGCCCCATGTCCGCCATGCCCGATAGGTATTGCGGGTAAACAGAGTCTGAAGAGCCTGAAATCCCGGTGAGGAAATTTTGGAATCCCGCTTTTGCCACCAGCCGTATAGCTGATCGCCCTTGAAGGTCTCGACGAGATCCTTCCGGTAGGCCGCAGGCTCTGTCCGGTATACATCGGCTCCAAAATAGATGGCCAGAAACTCGGTCATCAGGGGTTCTGACCGGGTGTTGTCGCTGAATCCGTTCCGTCCCCGTCGGAGGGTGCAGTCCAGGGGGGTGCCCATCTCCACCGGCATGAACGGCATGGTTCCGTTTTCCACGTAATCGCTCAGCCATTCCATACGGTCCTGAAGGGGCAGCATGTTCAGGTAAAAGTTCGTCATAAAGACATCTCCCACTTGCGCACCCTGGTGGGTCGCGACCGGACGGGTCGGGTCCTGTTCCTTGATCATCCCGATGGCTTCCAAGCCTGCGGCCTCTCTCTGATGCCAGCCGGGGTTCACCTCCATGGGCCGGCCCAGATGGCGGGGGTTCTGGTCCTGGTGATGCCCGAAGAAGTTCGCGCTGTTCACCCAGTACAGTACCGAAGGATGATTGCGGAAGTCGATCAGTTCCGGGAGGATGTCCTGGGCATACCGATCTTTGTTTTCTTCCCACACATTCCGCCAGCGACTGTCCATGATGTAACTGTTGCTGCGGGGAAGGGTGGCAATAAGACCAAAGCCTTCCTCGTCGGCAATTTCTTTCCACAGTTTCCGATAGTGGCCGGAACCCCGCTGCAGATGATCGCTGGGCCACAGTTCCCCGACATTGTATCCCATTTCCATGTACCGCCGGATATGCCGGCGAATGATCTCCACATTCCCGGTGGCATTTCCGTCTTTGGTGACGATGGGTCTGAGATTGACGGGGCGGCCGTTCAGGTAAAACTGCCGCCCCTCGATCCAGAATTCCTTAAACCCGAAACGTTCGGTCCGCACATCCAGTT
Source organism: Verrucomicrobia bacterium UBA6053 (assembly GCA_002429065.1). Taxonomy (GTDB): domain Bacteria; phylum Verrucomicrobiota; class Kiritimatiellia; order SS1-B-03-39; family UBA6053; genus UBA6053. Next base: position 12,239 of record DIYN01000046.1, read on the forward strand.
TGGTTTCATCTTCCAGTGTCACTTCCAGGGTGTAGAGATTCGGTTCCCCGAAGTCCCACAGCCTGGGGTCGGCCCAGGGCAGGGTCACGGTGAGAGGGGTATTCGGAGAGAACGAGTGAGCGTCACCCGCAGTGATGACTTCGGTTCCGTTCGCATCCAACACCCGGATGCCCAGCGTCAACTCCTGAGGGGAGGGCAGGTCCTGCACCAGGACCGAGAGCGTGAGTTCTTTGTTCCGGACGGAGGGTTGAATGAACACATCTTCAATGTGAATGCCTTTCGGTTGTTTCCTGAGAAAGACTTCTCCGATGATCCCACGAAAATTCAGGGTGGCTTTCTCAGCGGTCACCTGGGAGTCTGCCGTGGCCATGAAGTTGAGTACGGGTTCTTCTGACACCGTGGCAATGACCTGAAGGGACAGCTCGGACGTTTGCCCCGGTGTGACCAGATCTGTCAGGTCCACCTCCCCGTGCGGCCAGCGGACTTCACCCGCTTGCTTGCCATCCACATACACCACAGCATCTGTGCTGACCCGGGTGAGATCCAGGAGAACCCGGCTGCCCTGCCAATCCTCCGGGATATGCAGGGTCCGCCGGTACCAGGCGGACTCCAGTTCCCTGAACTCCAGGCCTCTCCTGTTTTTTTCCCAGCGGGGCCCTTTCCCGAAAGAATGAATGCTTTTGCGGAGCTGCATGTTCCAGTGGGCGTTTGCCCAGGCTCCCGGGACATGTTTGAGTCCCCATGCGGCATCATCGGGTGCCGGCAGGGGCTGTGCCGCATCCGGGCAAAAATTCCACAGTCCATTCAGACAGATGCGGGCCCGGGTGTGGGAGAGGATCTCGACAGGCTCGCTGCCCCAGCCGGGTTCCATGGTCATGATCTGTTGCAGCGGGGAGAGTAAACAAACAACGAATAAAAGGCGGCAGGAAACGCTCATGGGGAACTCTTGGGATGTATTTCGATTCAGAAAGGGGAATAGGAAACCCTATCACAGGTGTAGTCGTTCTTCTAGTTGTCGGATAAAGGAGGTCAGTTTACGGTAACTTTACTCGAAAAGGCGGTCGATTCTCTGTCAGAAAACATGGGGATCCTCTTCGTGATCGGTATGCTCCATATGGGCCAATTCTTCCGTTGCGTTTGCCACGTCGCCAAACACGGTGAAATCGAGAACACCCAGTTTTCCGGGATAGGGGTTCGCTGTGATCACGAGACGAACCGCTTGTGCTTCTGTCGCGGGTATTTCGCGATAATCCACAAGCAGATCCTCACAATGGTCGGAACAATCGACTACCGTTTTCCAGTTTGGATCAGACAGATGGAATTTACAGTCGATGCGGTACCCAATGGGCCGTGGAGGAGCACCGGCCTCGTAATCCAGAAACATCTCTTTCCACTGAATTCGGAACGCACGAAGATAAAAGGTAGACTGCTTTTGGAATGGCTGTTTGAGATACACCTCCAGAGAGGGGTGAACATCCTCAGCAGCAGGCAACCACCAGGTATGCATGCATTGATCCAGTGCATAAAGCCCGGACGCATTCCGGTGAGCGCAACTGCTGTGTGCGAACGGGCGGTTATGGGTCAGCGGCTCCCATGAGAGAGGGGTGCGACTTCCCGGTTTGGGTTGTGGGGTTTCGCTGGGCTGACAATGCGGCACCCCTTCCGCATCAAACATGACTTCATCGTATCCAATTCGCCGCTCGAAGTTGTGTTCATTCCGGACCAGACAGGTATAAAAGGCCCAGGTGGTTCCATTGGGCCCGTCTGCCAGGCATCCGTGGCCTGTTCCCGTGATCATTCCATCGGTTTTGCGGACAAAGGGATTGTTGCGGCCATATTGGAAAGGTCCCAAAGGGTGGTGGCTGACATAGTAGCCGAAGGCATAGCTTTTCCATTCCGTGCCCGGAGCGGAATACACGAGATAGTATAAGTCGTTGCGTTTGTACATCCAGGGACCCTCCACAAAACTGAGGGTGGGATCCTCATTATGATCCCCAAACCGCTCCCAGATGTGAGTGGCATCATATCTGATCAGCACCTTGGGCTCCGTGATCAATTGGCAAAGGTCATTTGGATCCATTTCGGCCCCATAGATGCCGGGTCCGCCGATTCCCCAATACGCAAATACCCGATGACCCTCGACATGCAGATGCGGAGCGCCCCAGGTGACGGTTTTTCCACCTGGGGTCTTTACCCGGCCGAGTTCTGTGAACGGTCCCAGCGGCGTTTCGCCGTAAAACAATGGGGAGCGGCTTGCTGTGAGAATGTATCCGTTTCGATATGCAATGACTCTGGGATCATATTCCAGATTGTAGGGGTCAATGGGGTGATGTTCCCAGGTGATGAAATCGGAACTGACGAACGCACTTCCACAGGATACGTACAAGTACCATTTCTCATCCTCATACAGAACACAGGGATCTGCCGCTTCTCGAAAATCGTTGCGCTCTGCGGGATGGATCCAGCCGTAGTCATTGGATGTTTTTAGCGGAACCCACATCCCCTTCGGGTACTGAGGGAGTGGGGTGGGATTACAGTAGCTTTGGACGGATTGCATGACTGTGGAATACGTTAACATATTGGCCCGAAAATTCCGCAGTGTCTGGAGGGGGCTGGCGGGGGGATGTATCTCCACGGAAGTCGGGGTGCATTCACGGGGTTCTCGATGCGTCCCTTTTTCATGAAACACCCGGCACGTGGTCGTACCGGGTGTCGCGTGTGCTCAAGAACGTCGTCAATTCCGGCGGGGAATGAGTCTGAGCACTGTCAGAGAAGCAATGCCAACCAGAAAAAGAGAGGAGGGTTCCGGAATTACGGCGACATCCGCAAACGTTTCACCCACCCTGATTTCATCGAAGGCAAAATCATTGGCTGCCGCAAACACAATCCCGATGGTGTCCAGGCCGTTTGCAGTTGCAACTGTGGAAGTAAAGGTGCCGGCTGCAGGTCCGGGTCCGGTGGTGAGTGACGGATTCACGTAAGCGTTGATCAACCCGGTGTCCATGTTCACTTCGACGACGAAGAAATTGAGTTGGTTGGCAGATACGCTCAAATCCTGATGCGTATTCCAGCTTCCCGGGCCTGAAATCAAACTCAGGTTCGCATTCGGGCCATTGAAATGCGACTGGATACTGAACCCGGTATTGGAGCCGGAGTCATAAACATCAAATCGGAAATCATCATTTCCAGTGTTCGAGATATTCTCGTCCACCAGAAAGCTGAACCAGACGGTGTCATGCGTGCCGGAGGTCAGTGCGGTCGAAAGAGTGGCGGTCTGGGTAAACCGGTTACTGGTATCGGAAGATCCTGCGACAGTTTGCAGGTCATTTGTCCCGTCATTGTAGTTAAGGCTCAGTGTTTCCGGGCTGGAAAATGTGGAGGAAAACCCTGTGGCATTGCCGTCAAACCCCTCATAGGCAATCAGGGCCGCACGGGCGGTCATACCTGCACACATACATGCGGCCACTACACTGGAGAGAACATACCGGTTTTTCATATGAGAACCTATGGGTTGGAGAGAGAGATTCAGGATGTTCCAGTATGGGCCGGTCTCACTGCATGCACAAAAGGTTCTCGTGGTTACTGTAAACAAATAGGTTTTTGTCTCTTCTCCTAGCGGGTGGTCGTCCCGTTTTTCCAGTGACCTTCCACTTTGGTCTGGATTGGATCTTTCGGAATTCCCCGAATGCCATGATTGATCTGTGACACCAGCAGTTCGACGCAGGTCTTTGATAATGTATCCTCGGCTCTGTGGATCCCGCTGATCTCCCCGGACCCTCTGCTGGGTTCCGCCAGCCAGGTGGCAAATCCAAAGTCATCTGGAATCGAATAGCCGAGTTGAAGCAGTTTACGGTATTCGGCCGCATCTCCGACAATCACATCCGGCCGCTGCTCCTGAATCCAGGCCCGCATGGGGTTTACATACCGGTCCCCATCCGGGGGGAGATCCTCCCCCATAATCTCAAGCCGGGTGGCGTGTTGAATTCGGTAGTGGAAGGCTTCATACCCCCCGCGGATTGAAAACCGCATGGCCTTGTCATACCCTCGGATGGCGATCAGTCCTATCCGCCGGTATCCACGCTGATGAAGTTCCAGACAGCAGTCCATCGTCGCCTGACGGAAATCGGAATCCACGCGGTGAAGTTCCGGCTGCTGCAGGGAATCCCCCATCGCGATCCAGGAAAATTTGTCCCAGCGAAAGGAAGGGGGATGGGGGGAGACATGGGGGCCGACAAATATCCCCTTTACCCCGCGTGCGTCCCAAATCCGTTCCAATTGTTTTGCTGTGGAACCCTGACCGGAAATCCCGCTCCATTCGTAGGGCTCAACCCGGTAGCCATACTGCCGGGCCGCATTGTGCAGGATCTCATAGAAATACTGATTCCGTCCCCTGTCTTTCCAGTCAGGATGAATGAGGTGCAGGTAAGCCAGTTCTCCCTGGATCATGACTCCCCTGCGCTGATCGGCCAGATAGGTGGTGAGCTGGGAAATTCGGTGATCCTTCACGTATCCCATCTCGTTTGCGACCTGCCTCACTCTCTCAAATGTTTCAGGCCTCATGTTGGCTGTTTTCCCCTGCAAGGCCCGGGATACGGTCATCCGGGAGACTCCGCACGCATTCGCGATATCCTGTAGTGTCACTCGTTTTGACGCCATTGCCTGCATGTTGGGCGAAATTTCGCCTGCATGCAAGTGGTGGATTCAGATGAGGGCCGACTTTTATGTTACGGAAATATTTTTTACAAACCTCTCACCTTTTGACCCGAAGTCCCAGGCGGGTGTAGGCTGTGGGCATGAGACATTTTCTGATTGGATTGCTGATGTTCGGTTCATGGCTGATTGCAGGACCACCCTCTGACTGGAACCTGGTACAGCCGGAACCGGGCACTGAATGGAAGGTCACCTGGGGACTGGAACCGGAAGTGGGAATCACGTCGACACGCGGGGAGCGGGTCCTAAATGGACTGTGGGGATTCCAGCCTTCGGTTGAAAAACCGGATGCGGATGAACAGGCTCCGTGGGGCCTGATCCAGGTTCCCGGGTCGTGGAGAGAATCCTGGTCCCAGCCCCGGCTGATTACCCAGGGAACCAAAGGAGTATGGGAAGGGTATGGCCGCGGGCATGACACCTGGAGGGCCTGGTACCGGCGTACCTTGAAGGTTCCGGAACACTGGGACGGACGGCGGATTCTGTTGGACGTGAGTCGGGTCAGTACCGATGCGGAAATTTTTCTCGATGGGCAAAAGGCGGGTGAGGTCAACTGGCCGGGGGGAGAGGTGGACCTCACAGCACTCGTCAAGCCGGGCGAAACACAGGAACTGCGTTTGCGCGTCCTGGCGGTTGAGAAAAACGAGATGGTGTCCACCATGATGGGAACGGAGGAGGGTCACAACCGGATGGTGCGTCAGCGGCTTCCCACTTACGGGATTATCGGAGATGTGATTCTTCGCAGTGAACCGATGGAAAGCCCCGTGCAGCAACTCCGGTTTACGTCGAGGGTATCTGACGACCGCTTTGATCTGTCCTGGAAACAGGATCTCGAAGAGAAGCTTCGGGTGGAAGCGGACTTCCTTTCACCGGATGGAGAAGTGGAGAAGCGCTTTAAGAAACATGTGACTCCCAAACATGGAACCGCCTCTGTCACCTGGAAATGGACATCTCCCCGTCTATGGGATGTGGGACAGCCGGAGCTGTATGAACTGCGGCTTCGCGTGTTCCGCGGCAAGACACTGCTGGATGAAATCAGCCGCCGGGTGGCTTTCCGGGAGTTTGAAATCAATGGCAAAGACTTTTACCTCAACGGAAAACGGATCCGGCTTCGGCCCACGAGTGCGAGCGTGTATTACAAAGGGATTCGCAAACTCAATGAGGGGCTGATCGAGGGATTGATTGCCACCGGGCACAACATGCTCCATTACTGGCCCAACGATCCGCTCCGTCGTGGTTCCGTGATCGATTACGATCAGGTGGCGGAGATCGCGGATGAAAAAGGGGTGTTGATCAGTCTGCCTCTGCCGGCGTTCTATGACCTGGTAAAGGTGGAGGACCCTTCACAGGACACCATCAACCTCTGGAAACAGACTGTGCTCTGGACCATGAATTCACTGGGGCACCATCCCTCTGTGGTGGTCTGGGGCTGCAGTCCAAACTTTTTCGGTCATGGCGATGATCAGAACCCGAGACGGATTGGACGCAACACCGAGGTTCCCTCGATGGACTGGACACGCAGAGCGGAACGGGCAGACCGGTGGATCTCCTGGATCAAGGAACAGGATCCCACCCGTGCGGTTCTGATCCACCAGGGGGCTTCCGTAGGCGATATTTATGCCACCAACACCTATCTGTGCCTTCTGCCTCTGCAGGAACGGGAGGAATGGCTGAGCCACTGGGCGGAACATGGAGAAAAACCGTTTATGGGAGTGGAGTTTGGCACGCCTTTGGACGGAACCTTCACGCGAGGCCGGAACAACGGCGCGAATGCCGGTGCGTCGGAACCCTTGCTGACGGAACACGCCGTTTCCTATTTGGGACCGAGTGCCTACTTGCGTGAGCCGTCTTCCTACCGCAAAAAGCTGGCGGAGCTTCAGGCCATGGGGGTCCGGGAACCTCACTGGCACGGGAATGCGTTCCTCAACCAAGAGCCGCTGTTTCAGGAAATGCAGCAATTGTTTCTCACGAACACCGGCCGTTCCTGGAGGAGCTGGGGGCTCTCAGCAGGGGTGGTCCATTGGGCCATCAGCGCGAGCCTGTTCCCCAATGACTGGAGAGGTGGGAATTATGATGGCTGGTCCCGGGAACCCAAGCCGCCGTTTGTGCCCGGCAGCAAGGGAACCTATTTCTGGCGAAGCGGATATCCTCTTGCATTCAGTCGGTTCTGGCAGGAGACGGGCGCCACCACCTATCAGCCCGCAGCCAGGGACTTCCTGAAAATCAATGCGGAGACTCTCGCCTATATCGGAGGCGGAAAAGAGGAGCACTGGGCGGACAAAACCCACCACTTCACTTCAGGGAGCCGTTTCGGGAAACAGATCATGATGGTCAATGACAGCCGCAGCAAGGCCCGCTTTTCCGGTGAACTTACCGTGAGCGTGGAGGGGCAGGAGATCTATCAGCGATCTGTGAACGAAACCCTGGACGTATCTGAGATTCATTCCGAACCGTTTCGGGTGACCCTTCCCAACGTCGAGAAGATGACGGAAGGGATGATCACACTGAAGCTCAAGCAGGGGGAGAGGATCATAGAGGATACGTTCTCGTTCCGGGTATATCCGAAAGTCGAACCCACGAACGTCTCCCGAACCGTGAGGGTCTTTGAACAGGACGGATCTGCAACCACTCTGCTGGAGGGGGCAGGCGTGAAACCTGAGCCTGCGAAAAATGACCTGCCTCAAAGTGGGATCCTGGTCTTAGGCCGCAATATCGTGGATGACCTCCCCTGGACATGGGAGACACTGGCCGCCTGGGTCAAGCAGGGAAACCGACTGCTGATCATGGGACAGTCTCCGCAGATCATGCACCTTCATACAGATGTCCGGGTATCCCGCTATGTGACCCGGCGGTTCTGGCCCGTCTCATCCGTAGCCTCACACCCGTTGGTGGAGGGGCTTGACGGAGAGGACTTCCGCGATTGGCCCGGTAGGGGCACCCTCGTTCCTCCCGAAGAAAACACCGGGTTTGATCATCCCGTCAATACCGCGCCTACATTCGGCTACCGATGGGGAACCCGCGGGTCCGTTTCCTCTGCCGCTTGGGAAATTCCCCATCACAGTGGCTGGAAACCTCTTCTTCAGGGAGAATTTGACCTTTCGTATTCGCCGCTGATGACGCTCGAGTTAGGACGGGGACATGTCCTGTTCTGTGGCCTGGATCTGGAGGAACGGGATGCGGAAAATCCTGTGGGCGATCTCCTGCTGCAGCGGCTGCTTACCTGGTTGGACCAGGTTGAGGAGGGTGAGCCCAAAGGTCCTGTGCGCCTGATGGGATCCCCAGCGTTCCATGACCGAATGACCTCACTTGGACTTCAGACTGCGGAAGAGGCCGGACTCTGGGTGGTCGGTGAGGGGGCTTCCCTTACTGAGAGCGACGTGGAGGCGCATCTTATGACCGGGGGCCGGATTCTCCGCTTGGACCGTGAGGGAACACCCGGTGTGTGGTCCGGCCTCCAGGAGCTACCGGCCTGGCCTGAGCTCTCCGGTCTCCGCCTTGGTGACCTCCGCCCCCGGCTGGATACAGAACTGGGATTGTTGGATGGATCTGTGCTTGCCCACCGTAAGGTTGGGGAAGGGGTGGAGTTGTCCTACCAACTGCTTCCGGAGCATTTTGCCGGTCAGTCCTACCTTCGCTATTCCCGCTGGAACAGCACACGGGCACTCAGCCGGTTGCTTTCCAATATGGGGGCGGCATTTGAACGTGATCAGCAGTTATTGGCAACAGAGGAGAATCCCTTTTCTCCCGTGGTGCTTCCCTTGGAATGGCGGTACGGAGTCGAAACATCACTCCCGCCCGTGAAGTCCCTGGAGAATGTTCCCGAGGATGAAGGGAACCGTAAACTGGAAGCAGGCTGGCATAAGCGGGATTTCGACGACAGTTCCTGGATCAAAGCCCCAGTCCTCGGAGGATGGGAACGGAACGTGGAGTCCTTTGAAACCTTTGATGGTGCAATGTGGATGCGGGTAACGATCGATGTGCCCAAGGAGTGGAAAGGGTATGGGGATGCTGTACTGGAACTGCACAAGGTGGACGACTTTGACATCACCTATGTGAATGGCTTCCGGGTGGGAAAGACAGGCAAGGAAACGGAAAATGCCTGGAACCATTCCCGGGCCTATCCGGTACGGTCCTGGATGCTGAAACCCGGCGAAAAAAATGTAATCGCGATCCGGATTTTTGATCATTTCGGCGGCGGAGGGTTCACCGGGTACGAGCAGAGTCTTTATCGCCTTCGATTGGCGAATCCTCCTCTTCGTGAAGGGCTGTATCATGCCGATTACCGAGAAGACCGCGCACTCGGGGATAATCCTTTCCGCTATTACCGTTGGTAAACAACTGAATCCACACACCTCAGGACTCCATATGAAATCCATCCTCCTCTTTTCCCTCATTTGCATGGGACTCCCTCTCATCGCAGAAGAGATCAATCTGGTCCTCAACGGAGATTTTTCCGAGCACCACACCCATAACAAAGCCCACTCCATGAAATGGATGGCGATTGGATTCTCTGGAGAAGCCGCGAACAAAACGGAACGGGTGACGGAGGGGGAGGTGACCTATCAATCCATCGTCAGTGCGGCCTATGAGAAAAATCATTTCGGCATCGCTCCGAGAGAGTTCATCCAACTGAGCCCGGAATGGAAAACCCTGGACCTGTCCATGACCTTCCGGGTGTTGGAACAGACGCCTGGGAAGGACTCCTGGAACCGGTTTCTGGTGGCGGCAATCTACTTCAATGATTTTGACAAGAAAATCAGCTATGAGATCAAGCTGAAGCAGAATGAACTTTCCAAAGACTGGGTCACGCAAACGGCCACTCTGACTGTCCCCCAAAATGCCACACAACTGAAGCTGGAGATCAAATTTCTCGGCGCAGACGGGGTCGCTCACGTCCGGAATGTCAAGGTATCCCCCAAGTGAGGTTTACAGTAACTCTTCCTTTTTTCTCACAATGGGCCCCGCAAGGGCGAGATTCCGTGTATAGTCTCCCCATGAAGCCGTGCCAAATCTGGATCTTTGCCCCGTTACTGGCTGTCGTGACGGGATGCGGCGGCAGTGCTTCGAAGGAAGCACCGATCGCTGAGGACGTCATCACATTTCAGGAACAGCTCGGGGAATATCTCTATGATCAGTCACAGGAACTGGCTCCCGGCTCCGGTAAACTGCTCGTCCTGGTGCAGAAAGAACAGGGCGTCATGTCGCGGCCGGATCATCAGCAAATCCTCAAGGGACTCCGTGCCAAAGCCAGTGAGATTGAGGTCGCGGAAATTTCCTTGGATCAGATCCAGCTAGGACTTGGGCTGCATGCGGATGCCTACAGCGAAGCTCTCGCAGGTGTTCGTCCCGGTGTGGTTGTTTCCCTGGTGGGCCTTCCTCTCGGAACGTCATTGTCTGCCCCTGGCCGCAATACGCCGCTTTTGGTTCTTCTCGAACCTGGTGTCCCAACGGACCTTATGCAAACACAGGCGAAGTTTCCCCACAAGTGGCGTCTCCTGTCTCCGTCCGCGGGACAGGCCGAGGCCAAAGATCCTGCTGAAGCCTACGAAACCTTTTCTTCCCCCTAACCCCAGAGGTTTGTCATGAAGATTCCACAACACTCCTCCTTTTCGAAACGTTCACGGCCTGGGCGCCGTGGCGGATTTACCCTGATCGAAATGCTGGTGGTCATCGCGATCATCGCATTGTTGGCCGCGATTCTTGCCCCTGCAATCACCGGGGCCATGCGCAGGGCAAAAGCGGTCCGCTGTCTTTCGTATATGAAACAGATCGGGGTCGCGCTTTCCGGATTTGCGGCGGATAACAAAGGTGCCATTCCGTTGGTGACCAATCAAGGATCAGGAAGTTCAGACGGGAAACTTCACTGGGTTCAGTATCTGTCCGGGTATGTCGGAAATGAAGACGTCGGTTGGGTGGACCCCCATGACCCGAATTCAGTTTTCTGGGGCTGCCCCAGTTGGGAAGGACGGGACAGTGGCTGGAATATTCCTCCCCGAACCGAAACGGCAAGTTCCAGCCCAGGGTACGGGATGAACATGTATCCGGAGCAACCGGCAAACTGGAATTCAAATTCCCGGAATGACCTCAACAATGACCCCCTTTATTATATGGACGATATCACCTTCGCCTCTTCCCGGGTGGTCGTGGCTGATACCATTGACTGGCATGTCTCTGCCACCTGGCGGTATGATAACGGGTTTTACGGATTTACCTCCTGGAGCCGGGGAGATCCTTTCCGTCACGGTAAAAATGCCAACTACTTGTTTTTTGACGGGCATGCCAGACCACTGGAACCGCAGTTTGCCCATATGTACCTCTATGACCCCAAAGAAGCCGGAACCCTTCCATGATGACCCGTTTCCCTCTGATCCTGCTCGCCCTGATTTCTGTATCCGTTCTGCACGCGGCGGACCGGCCGCTGGTGGCTCTGAATTTCAACGAGACCACGGAGGAGGGGCATTTCCCGAATAAAGGAACCCTCGGAGGCGAGGGGAAACTGGACGCTCTCAAACTTCCGAAACCTGAGATCGTCCCTGGAGTGACCGGGGAGAGAAATGATCGGGCACTGGAACTGGCCGGGGAGCAAATGAGCACTCAGACCCAGTATCCCAAACATTCACGGGTGACATTGGAAGTTCCAGAGGACCTCAAACCGATGTCGCACTGGAGCCTGTCAATGTGGTTCACCGCCGCCGAACGTGAGCAGTGGCAGCATGTATTGTTTGGCTGGGGCGTGCAAGCGAAAGGGCGCCCGAGTTCCGGCATGATCGTCACCCTCAACCCCGACGCGAAAGGGCAACCTCAGTTCAGGGTGGATGTGGAAGGAGAGTCCTTCTACTCCGCACCGTTCGAGAAATCGTATGGGGATGCCTGGATGTTTGTCGCCATGGTGTTCAAAGAAGGGGAGCTCACGATTTACACGGCTGACCGGGACAAAGATATCAAACCTTTGTACCGGCCGAAACAGTTTGAGACGAAAGCCTTCACGAACATCCCCGCCGCTCTTTATCTTGGTTCTGCAGATGCTCCCTACAGCAATCTGGCCAATCAAAAGGGGAAAATTGATAATGTCCTTTTTTACGACCGGGCCCTGACCCAGGAAGACATCTCAAAGCTGCATCAGATCGGTCGGCGGCCTTTGCTTCCGTAAGCAACCTCACTCTACATCTTCACCCATCCGGATTCGGGACACCCGATCTGGGTGGGTGTTTTGCTGCCGGTTTGTGCAAACAAGTGATTCCCGTCATTTCCCGATGGCTTTTAAAACGTTTTATGGTACTGAGCGCCTCTCGTATTATCAGGAGAATTTCATGACCGAAACCGCCTCTCTCGTTTTAGCCGCTGCCGATCGCTTGTCCTCCACACCACCCGTTGCAAAGGTGCTGGTGGGATTTGACGGATTTATTGATGAAATCATTCAACTGGTGGACACCCGCACGTCTCCGGATGACTACACCCCGATTCCCACGATTGAAGAGTTCGGCAAACGTGTCCTCGCGGCTGCTGGCCTCAGTTGCAACATCGAGATGGTCCCCCAGCAGGTGAAACTGGGTGGAAACGGTCCGATCATGGCCAATAACCTGGTGGAACAGGGTTTCCCCGTGACGTACTGCGGGGCCATCGGAGCCAACAATGTTGTCAACCGGGTGTTCCAGGAATTCGCCAACCGCTGTCACCATGTCATTACTCTCTGTGAACCCGGGCACACCGATGCGGTTGAATTCAATGACGGCAAAGTCATGCTGGGGAAAATGCACACTCTGCCTCAGGTAAACTGGGACCGCCTGGCTGACCGCACCTCCCCTCAGGAACTCAAGGAACTGTTTGAAGCCGTCGACTTGGTCGGCTGCGTGAACTGGACCATGCTTCCGGAAATGAACTCCATTCTCAGGGGCATCGGTCGGACACTCGAAGGCTGCGAGAAACATCCGTTGCTGTTCATTGACCTGACCGATCCCCGGAAACGAAGCTCAGAGGACATTGCCGAGGTATTGGATCTGCTGTCGGAACTCCAGGCTCAGATGAATGTGGTCCTGGGGCTGAACGAGAACGAGTCCTGTCAGGTTGCACAGGTTCTATTCGGGCATGAAGGGGATGATCTGACTTCCAGAGCCCGTGACATCCGGGAACGTCTTGGCCTCAAACAGGTGGTCATCCACCCCACCCGCAGTGCCGCTGTGGCCACCGAGGAAGGCGAATGGTATGTGGAGGGGCCTTTCACCCCCACACCGAAACTTACGACGGGGGCAGGTGACAACTTTAACGCCGGGTATTGCAACGGTCTGCTCTCGGGCCTCAGCCCGGAAGCCTGCCTGATCTCCGGTGTCTGCAGCTCTGGGTTCTATGTCCGGAACTGCCGTTCTGCCACCCGAGAAGAGCTCGTAGGATTCATGCGGCAGTGGGTGGAAGCAGGCTGCGGCGAAATGCCCTGATTTCCTTTTACTGCCGAGTTTATCTCGCGCAACGTCGCAGAGGAGTGGATGGAAGATCAGGTATCAGATGTCGATTCTTGATCCTTCCTTTTCATAACGCAACTCTGCGTCTTCGCGCCTCTGCGCGGGCCATTTCTGTTTTTGAGCCTCAGGGAATTGGATTCGAGACCAGAGCCCGCACCAGATCCTCTGCAGTTTTCAGGGAGGCAAGGACGGTGTCCTCCCGCTCTCCAGCACCCAGTTGCAGAGTGATGCGGTAATAGCCGGCGGCCTCCACCGGGCGGTTGAGTTTGAGCATCACATCCCCCATGTGCTCTACAATGACGGGCTCCATCGGCTCCGCATCCGCCGCTTTTTGCAATTCCTCCAACGCGGCGTCAAACTGACCCTGATGATAGTAGACCCAACCGAGGGTATCGAGATAGGAGCCATTTCCGGGGTCCAATTGCAGAGCCCGTTCCACATAACGCAGGGCCTTGTCCAGATTCACTGCTTTCTCCGCCCACATGTACGCCACATAGTTCATGGCTCTGTGATGTTGTGGATCCACCAGGATGACATCTTCAAACATCCGGACCGCCTCGTCATATTTCCCGCTGCGTTCAAGAGAATTTCCCCACTCGAATCGAACATCCGGGGTCATCCACTGTGAAGGGGTTCCCGTATCCTCCGCCAGTTCATTCGCCCGTTCAAACGCCTGTACCGCCCGGGAGTGCTCCCTCCGGAAGTTGTAGGTGATCCCGATTTGAATTTCCACCAGCGGATTGTCGGGGAGCAGATCCGAAAGATCAAACAGAGCCTCCAGCATGAGGCGTTGACGCTGTTCGAAGGCTTCCATGTCACCCGCATCCCGGTCATCCAGAGACAGGCGCATTTGATGTGCCCAAATTCGTTCCAGATTTGCAGGGTTGGCTTTGGTGGCGGTATACATGGCATCCACCGCCTCCTCCTCCCGGCCCAGGGCCATCAAGACCATAGCAAACTGAGTCTGTACGGTGACCGGATCCTCAATCGTTTCACCCTGCCGTTGCAGAACATCCAGCTTCTCAAAGTGTCGGACCGCTTTTTCGAATTGTCCCCCCGCGAGATACAATTGCGCGGCCAGCATGCGGATTTCCGGATCATCTGGCTGGCTTTCCAGAACCCGCTCCAACTGCTGGCTGGCCCGGAAGGGTTGATCGTTCGAGTAATACAACAATGCCAGTTTCCGTTGGATGGCCCAGTCATCCGGAGCCAGTTCCATCGCTTTTTTATACTGTTCCAATGCGAGGGTGGGGGTGCGGGCCACTTCCTGAAGCTGGCCCAGCAAGTACGCTTTCAGGTAATCCGACTCCGGATCCGTTTCCAGAAAGTCCCGTGCTGTGACCAGACCTTCCTGAGCTCCGCCGGCGGACCGGATCATGTGCATGAGCAGACCGGCTCGGAATTCTGCAGGATTGTCCGAACGTTTGTCCGCCAGAAGATAAAACGGCCATGCTTTCTCGGGCGATCCTCCCTCCATGAAGAGTTGTGCCTTCCGCAAAGGATAACGGGTTTCGTTTGGAAATGACTCAATCGCCTTCGCAAGCAGGGCTTCCGCCTCCTCCTGGAGTGCGACCGACGTGCGCAGATCCTCGGATTGCTTGGATTGTGCCAGAAGAAGCTCCACCATCCATCGGGTAAGCTGTTCCGGTGACTCGGCATGTTGCAGCCCCAGTCGTCCGATTTCCAAACCTTCCTCCAGCCTTTCCTCCTGCATTTCCAACCGTAGGGTCAACAGATAGACCTGCTCCTGTTTGGGATGGAGCGCGACGGCACGTCGAAGCAGAGCAAGAGCTTCCTCGGTTTCCTGCTGTTTCAGGTGAAGATGGGCTCGCCATCTCAGAAGTCTGGCATTGTCAGGATCCCGCTCCAACAGTGTGTCCAGCAACTTGTATGCATCTTCCTCACGACCGTTCTGAATTAAACGTTGAGAGGTCAGCAGATACAGATTGTCATTTTCCGGGGCTTTTTCGATGGCACGACGATATGCCTCCATGGCTGCGGGAGTGTCTTTCCGAAGCTCATGGCTGAGAGCCATTGAAAAGTGGGCGAGGGCCTCGGAAAAAGAAACCGCCACCGGATCCCGGGAGATCAGTGGCGATAGTTCCAGACGATCAGCCTCCACATTGCGGGTGGCGGCATCTGGTACAGTGGTACAGGCAGGCAACCCGCCCAATAGGGCGAGGCCTGTGACGATGACGCCCCACCTGCCGGCGATTCCAGAGAAATGGGTTCGATCGGAAGGTGGGGAAGTTGTCATACGGAAATCCTGTTATTTCTTCTTGTGCCGGTCAAGCTTTCTGCGCTTACGACGCTTGTGCTTGGACATTTTTTTCCGGCGCTGTTTCTTAATAGAGCCCATGTAGTGTCCTATGGTTCAAGGTTGTTGCAAATCTTTTTGATGCATCCCGTGCAAAAATCAGGGAATGATCTTGTTCAGTGGAAGTTCGATAATGCCTTCGGCCCCCGCAGCCTTCAGCTTCGGAATGAGGTCTCTCACCACCGCTTCCTCCACTACGGCCTCGACGGAGTGCCAGTCGGATTCCGAAAGGTTGTTTAATGTGGGGGCATGCAGAGAGGGGAGAATGTCCGTGATGGCCGGCACATTCTCATCGTTCACGTTGAGTTTGAGCAGCACTTTGTTTTCAGCTGCCAGAGCACCGTTCAGCAGCATGGAAATCTGTTCCAGCTTGGCCCGTTTGATGTCATCCTGCCAGGCGGTATGGTTGCAGATGAGCTGAGTATTGGACTCGAGAATGGTGTCCAGAATTCGCAGGTTATTGGCCCGGAGTGAATTACCGGTTTCCGTTAGCTCCACAATGGCATCCACCAGTTCGGGAGCCTTCACTTCGGTGGCTCCCCAGGAAAATTCGATATCCGCCGTTACGCCATGGAGGTCCAGATAGCTCTGGGCGATCCCCACCGCTTCGGTTGCGATCCGTTTTCCCTCCAAATCTTTGGCCGCGTAAATGTCCGACGATTCGGGAACTGCGACCACCCAACGGACCGGATTCCGGCCCTGTTTGGCGTATTTTAACTCACAGACTTCATGGACATCGGATTTGTTTTCCACAATCCAGTCATGTCCGGTGAGACCGGCATCCAGCATTCCAAGCTCAACATAACGGCTCATTTCCTGTGCACGCAGCAACCGGATCTCCAGTTCAGGATCATCACATCGGGGGATGTAACTCCGGGAACTGGATTTTATATGGAAACCCGCCTTTCGAAAGAGTTCGAAGGTCGAGGCTTCCAGACTCCCTTTCGGAAGTCCCAGGATAAGTTTTGCGGGGGTATCAGACATGATCTAAAGAAAAAACAGTGTCAAAGGGCCGAGTAACATAGGGGACACATCTCGGGATGTCGATTCCGTTTTCGGGAAAAATGGGGTGATGAGAGTCGTAATCCCGCAGGCCTCTGCGGGAAATTCACGAAGGGTCCCGATGGAGACCCGTCGGGTTACGGGAACACGGACCTTCTGATTTACGAAACCCCACAGGTCTCCCGAATATACGCCAATAGCCGTTCCGCGTTGTTCTTTCCTTTGATCAGCGACACCAGGGAGCGGTTCTTCCCGCTCTCATCTTTCACCCGCAATGTATAATAGGCTGTATTGCCTTGGGAACTGGAGGAATGGGTGTTCAAGGTCTCCAAATGCCGGGCATTGAACTGGCGCGGGCCGGACAGTCCGAACAATCCTCCACGTGCCTCCAGGTGACCCGGTCGCAGGTCGAGAATTTGACGGGTGAGACTGGAGTGAATCGATCCAATGAGCATGATCACTCCGAAGAAACCAAAGGCAAAAAAGAAGAAGCGGGGAGCCGGGCTGATCCAGATCCCCACTACAATGGCATTCCAGATCAGGGTAAAGATCCACATCCCGAGCGAATAGCCTTTGTGCCGCATCATTGGAAACACAAGGCGGGTAGAAGCCATGGGACCGATTTCGGTACGGATGTGCTCCTCCGCCCAGAGCCGTTGCTGCACATCGGGTTCATTCCAGTCATCTCCGGGGTTCTGGGTGGGGACAAAGTCCGGATCACTGTCCGGTGTCCGGAACACCGGGATTGTAAAGTCGGCATGAAAATCGACTCCCGGGGTTTTGGCGTTCGCCTGAAGCGTCCACAAGACCTTGTTGTTGGGATTTTCGTCTTCATAGGGCTCGGTATCGTAGGGGATCTCAAACAACACGGGCAGCAGGGTTTCACCGCTCGGTCCGTTTCTCCAGTCGGACAGTCTCCGGGCATCCGACCAGAGCACGGATTCCCGGGTGGTGCGGTGTTTTCCAGAGCCTGTTGTGATTCTCCTCACATTCCGAAGTGTCACTTCCACCCCGTCCTGAGCATACACCCCCTTGGGGATGCGGATCGCTCCCATCAGTCTTCCGCCAATAACCCCGGGCATCTTTTGCATCACAAACGTACAGCCGCCATATTTGAGGTATCGGACCCAGACATACACCAACCCGAAAATGAGAAAGACCCCGATGAGGGGGAAGAGAAGGGCGACGGCAAACACGCGGTTTCCCTTTTCCATGAATTCCTCCCGGAAGGCGAACAGAACCGGCAGCGAGACCAGATTCCAGATCAGCGCGAACACCGTCATCACCATGGCTCCGGTTTTCCCACCGGATTTGATTTCCCCTGAGGCCCATTCCGGTTTCCAGGTCCAGGGCTCACCGGGGGAGGTCGTTTTCCGTTCTTCGACTGCCGACACGTGATGCCGGCTCTTGATCGAGTAAACCAACATACCGAATCCGGCTCCGCCGAACAGCACCACAAACAGGCTGTAAAAGCCGATCATCTCCCATCGGATCTCGGGGAAGAGAATCGATTCGCTGGGATTGGACGGGTTTACATGCACATCCACCGTCTGATGGTTCCGCATCACCTGCTGAAGGAATTCGGCTTTCCTGCGATGAAAGGACCCCACATTGTCCGAGGTTTTACCGATCCGCACCCGGTCACCTTCATAGGTCTCACCCTCCCAGACGTAGCGGTAGGTGGCCACCACTTTCTGGGTACTTCCGTCAGAAGAGACGTTGGTTTTCAGATCCGCAGACAGGATCGTGGCTGAAGTGACGGGCCATTTGGAAAAGCGGTACGAGTTCCAGAGAGAGGCTTCGATTAGATACAGCATGAACAGTCCGACCCCTGCAAAGGGAAGAGAGAAAATCGTGAGGCAACCGTTACCGGCGGAGGATTTGGCCATGGGAGAGGTACGAGAGATGAGGGGAAAAAGGGTAAGAGCCCTTTTGTTTTCACCGCTTCCCCAATCGGATGGGGGCAAAAATGCAAGAATTTGACAATACAAACGTTTTCCCATGCCCCGCACGGCATGAAGATGACCCTGCAGCGGAGTTTTCGAATGGGTGGGTCTTCAGCAGATCAGGTGGTAGTCGATTCCTGCCAGTTTCGCAAAATCTTCGAGTTGTTCCGGTGTCACGTCATAGCTGAAGGCCGTGTGGTGGGCCCCGCCGGCCTGAATCCATTCTTCCGCGGCGGTCTGTAAGGTAGGTGCGGGGGTCCAGAGCGCTCTGGCCACGGGAAGCTCCGGGAGGTCCT
The DNA here is from genome assembly GCA_002429065.1 of Verrucomicrobia bacterium UBA6053. GTDB lineage: Bacteria > Verrucomicrobiota > Kiritimatiellia > SS1-B-03-39 > UBA6053 > UBA6053. Next base: position 30,963 of record DIYN01000046.1, read on the forward strand.
CCGGTGGAGAGTGAACCTCCGCCGGATTCACGATCATTCGAAACCCTGATCCGGTATCCACAATGGTGGCATTCAGGGCGGTACCGGCCCGGGCGGTAAAAATCAGCCGGACCGGATCTTCGCGTCCTCCAATGCCGAGGGGATGGAGTTCACAGCGGGGAATGTCGGAAGAGATGCTGGGGCAGACTTCCAGCATATGGGCCCCGAGTACGCATCCATTCCCCGGTTGGAGATGATAAGTGTAGTCCTCCATAAAGGAGGTCCCGCCCCCTTTTCCGTCTCCCATCACTTTCAGCGCACGCACCAGTGCGGCGTGCTTCCAGTCACCTTCCGCCCCAAATCCATAGCCTTCAGCCATGAGACGTTGCACGGCCAGACCGGGGAGCTGCCTCATTCCCTGCAGGTCCTCAAAGGTGTCGGTAAACGCCCTGGCTCCCGTCTCCTCAAGGAAGGACCGGAGTGCAAGTTCAATCCGGGCAGCCTCCTCGAGCTCTCCCCTCCGGCTTCCATTGTGCTGAAGTTCCGGCTGCAAGGTATAAGCCTTGTCATATTCTGAACACAGGGCGTGGATCTGTTCTGCGGACTGGGCATCAAGCCGGCTGGCAATTTCTCCGATCCCGTAGCCGTTCACCGTGTACCCGAACCGGATCTGAGCGTCGGTTTTATCGCCCTCAGTGACCGCGACATTCCGCATGTTGTCTCCCAGCCGGGCCACCAATAGATGCTGCTGATCGTTCCAGGCGTGTGCAACCCGCATCCAGTCCCCGAGCCTCTGTTGCACAGCGGTGTCCTGCCAGTGCCCGGCCACGACTTTCCTTGGTTTTCCGAGACGGGTGCACATGTACCCGAATTCCCGATCGCCGTGTGCGGACTGGTTGAGATTCATGAACTCCATATCCAGGGTCGACCAGGGGATGTCCTGGTGGAACTGGGTATGCAGATGAAGAAAAGGTTTCTGCAGTTCTTTCAGACCCTGGATCCACATCCTCGCCGGGGAGAAGGTATGCATCCAGAACACCAGTCCCACGCAGGAAGGGGAGGAGTTTGCCTCCCGGCAGACCCGGGTAATCTCCTCCGCTGTGGTGACGATGGGCCTGGGGATCAGAGGAAAGGGAAGAGCCCCCTTCGATGCCAGCCCTTCAGCAACCGTATTCGAATTGGCTTGCACCGTTTTGAGTGGTCCTGGCCCGTACAGGTGCTGGCTGCCGGTGATGAACCAGACTTCAGGCGTCACCTCTCCGGAAGCCGTGTTCTGAATAGCCGGGACCGTCTGACCGTAGGTGGCCTCTGCTCCATGTTTGCGACGGTAGTGTTTTTCCTGAAGCCAATCCTCCGCCACCGGACCGTTCGGGAACACGGTCCGGGTCACCTGGGCCATTTTGGCGACTTCCTCCAGAATCTCTGCATGCAGAACGGCCTGCTTGGCTGAGGCCCCCCAGGTGAACGGAGCATGAGCCGAAACCAGAACACCCGGTATTTCGCCGGGGGATAACCCATGCTCCTGGAAATGTTCCGTAATGACCAGGCCGGTATTCTGTTCATAATCAGACTCTACTTCTTCTGTGTTCAGGGCACGCGTGCAGGGGATTGTGCCGTGAAAGGTATCTGCATGGGTGGTGCCAAGGCAGGGAATGGGCTGCCGGGCCTGTGCCCAGGCCGTGGCATTCGGGGAATGGGTATGAACGACCCCGCCAATCTCGGGAAACGCTCTGTACAGATGCAGGTGGGTTTGGGTGTCAGAAGAAGGGTTCAGCTCTCCAGCAACCTGTTTTCCGGTTTCGAGAGAAATCAGTGGAATCGATTCCGGTGTCAGGTCGTCATACTCCACTCCGCTGGGTTTGATGGCAAACACACCGGACTCCCTGTCCACCTCGGATGCATTTCCCCAGGTGAGGATGGCCAGATGATTCTGGTGAAGGAGGTGGTTGGCGTCACAGGCCCGTTTCTGAAGATCAAGCAGTCTGGATGGAAGAGGGTGGAGAGAGAGAGTCGGGTTCATGGTGAACTCATTCCGGGTATTGTGCGATCGAAACAGTCAAAGGGAACTTTACAGTAAAGTGACCTGGCATTTTTTAATAGGCATCGGTAGGATGCTGGGATGAAGGTCACTATGGAGACCATTGCCCGTGAGTTGGGCATATCCCGCAATGCGGTGTCACTTGCATTGCGCCACGATCCATCCATCCCGGAAGCAACCCGACAACGGATACTGGAAACTGCAAAATCGCTCGGGTATCAGCGGAATCCCGCCCATGGGGAGTTGATGTCTCAAATGCGGCGGAAAGGGCATGGGTCCACGCTTGCAACGTTGGCCCTGATGAACTGCCATCAGGATAAGGACGCCTTTATCACTCACCCTACTATTCCCCAGTATGTGGCCGGGTGTGAAGGACGTGCGGAGGATCTCGGATATCCTCTCGACCGGTTCTGGCTTCATGAACCCAAGTGGCGTGCGGATCGCTGGTGTGATGTGCTGGACACCCGCGGGATCCGGGGACTGGTCCTCATAGGTATGATGGCGCAGAATCGCATCCCGGAGGGGTTTCTCCCGGTGATCGAACGGTTCCCCGCCGTCGTGACCGGAGTCCGTACGCGTGATCCAGCATTGTCCTTTGCCTGTGTGGATCACCATATCCTCACCCTGCAGGCATTTGAGCAGGCACTGCATCTGGGATACCGGAACCCTGGGTTGGTGATGGATCCTGTGATTGATGCACTGGTAGAGCATCGCTTCACGGCCGGATACCGCACGGCCCAGGAGCAGACGCCCGGGCATGGACGGATCCCGGTTTTCGAAAAGGTTCATGAAGCCAGAGAAGATCTGACTTTATTTAAAAACTGGCTGGATCGTTGGAAACCGGATGTTCTCTTCAGTCTCTATTCTGAAGTCCGGGACTGGGTGGAGGCGTTGGGATTCAACGTTCCGAAAGACATGGGGTTGATCCAGTTGGAGTGGCGGGAGCGTCAGCCCGACTGGGCCGGCATGGATCAGCACAATGATCTCACCGGTCAGGCGGCGGTGGACATGCTGATCGGCATGATTCACCGCGGGGAGGGGAGTATCAAACCTTTCCCCCGTGCGACCCTCATCGGCCCCAGTTGGGTCGATGGACCGAGTGTACGACCGCAGGTTTAATCAGGAGGAATCGCTATTCGGGATCGTAATCGGTATCGGTATCGGTATCGCGCTTTGATTTCTGTATTCGATTCCGATTACGATCCCGATCCCGATTGTTGTAGATGGAGCTGTAGCGTAAACGTGACGGCCACAGTCTTCTTGCGGATTATGACAGCGAGTTCACAGCGGCCTGTTCAATCGTCAGCCCCTGATGGTACCGTTTAAAGAAGGCTTGGAATCCGTCCTTCTCTTCTTCCGTTGCAACCGTTGCCTCTGAGCGGTCCTCCCCAAACACCTCTTTCAGGAAAGAGGGGAGGGTCTCTTCCTGCGGGCGGACACTGAACGCAGCCAACAGGGCGATTCCCCAGGCTCCCCCTTCTCCTGCGGTTTCCAGAACGGATACCGGGACACCCGTGGCTGCAGCCATGATCCGGGTTCCCACTCCCGGAGTTTTAAAGAATCCGCCGTGACCGCGGATTTCATCCACCTCGACCTGTTCCTCTTCAAGCAGGATATTGAGACCGGTCCGCAGCGCACACAGGGCGCTCATGAGGTGGGTGCGCATGAAATTCGCCAGGGTGAAGGAGGCATGGGGACTCCGGGCAAACAGGGGGCGGCCCTCTTCAAATCCGGTGACGTGTTCCCCGGATAAATATCCGTAGCTGAGAAGACCGCCGCCGTCGACCTCTCCCTCCAGGGCTTTGGCATAGAGGGTTCCGTAAAGGTCGTCTGGCGATACAGAGGCCCCCAAGGCTTCGGCCGCCTCCCCAAACAGTCTGATCCAGGCATCGATATCGGAGGTGCAGTTGTTCGAGTGCGCCATGGCCACCGGATGTCCGTCCGGAGTGGTGACCATATCAAGTTCGGTATGCAGCCGGGACAGGTCGTGTTCCAGAACCAGCATGGCAAATACCGAGGTGCCGGCCGACACGTTTCCGGTACGGACCTCGACACTGTTGGTGGCGACCATGCCGGTACCGGCATCTCCTTCCGGTGGACACATGGGGGTCCCCGCCTGAAGGTGGCCCTCGGGATCCAGCAGGGAGGCCCCCTCAGCCGTGAGGTCCCCCGCATGTTCTCCCGCCGACCGGACGTCCGGGAGAATCTCCGCCAGTTTCCAGGAACCCCCCTTTCCTTCGAAGTGTTGATCAAAGGTCTCCAGCATGCCTGCATGAAAGCCGCCCTTGACCGAATCAATCGGGAACATTCCGGAGGCTTCGCCGATGCCCATGATCTTTTTTCCCGTGAGTTTCCAGTGCACATATCCGGCGAGTGTGGTGAGGTGGGAGATCGCTGAGGTATGTTCTTCTCCGTTCAGAATTGCCTGATACAGATGCGCGACACTCCACCGTTGTGGAATCGGATATTGAAACAGTTGTGTCAGTTCTGCTGAAGCGGCTCCTGTGATGTTATTCCGCCAGGTGCGAAAGGGGGCGAGCAATGTGCCTTCCTGATCAAACGGGAGGTATCCGTGCATCATCCCGCTGACTCCAAACGCTTTGACCTTGCGGAGAGGAGCACCGGTCAGGCGGGTCACTTCGGAATGGAGGTCAGCCATGCAGGCCTGAAGTCCGCTCCATACCGCTTCCAGCGGGTAGGTCCAGATCCCATTCACCAATTGGTTTTCCCAAGCGTGTCCACCGGAGGCCAGGGGTGCATGATCCGGTCCAATGAGCACGGCTTTGATCCGGGTGGATCCCATTTCAATGCCAAGCACGGCCTGTCCGGTCTGAATGGAATCGAGAGAGGCAGAGGGAAGGGGGTCAGTCATGGGGTCGTCTCCTGTGGGGTGGGAAAATGATGGGGGAAGAGTCGCCCCGGGCCAAGTCTGTTTTCAAATAGCGGATCGAAGGGTTCAATGAATGTGCCGGATTCCGCCTGATTACAAGTCATCCGTGTCGGTACGGAAGGGGGACATGGGATTTCCGATGCGGTTGGAAAGATTGCCCACCGGATTCGTGGCCCATGCATACCGGATATCCGTAATCGGAGTTCCTTCCGGATGCTGGAGGCGGATCCGGTCGGGGGCCATGAGTTGTGCGATTCCCCACACCCATTTTCCGCCCCGGGACCGCACCGCAAATCCCCTGGGATCTTTTCCGTCGCGGGTGTTCAGTTCCCCATAGGTTCCGGTGAACCTCAGTTCCACTGTATCGGGTTTTATTTGGTGGAAGCTGTCAAAACGTGGATGAAGGTGTTGGACCTCCTCTCCATAAACCTGTGCCCGGGCATGCAGAGCCAGGCGGTGACCCGGGGTAAGCTTGTCTTTGGGGTGAATGTCCTCTGCATCCCCCACATCCAGAATGACCGCCTCTGCGGTGCGGGGCAGGGTCAGCGCGGACTGCTGGGCCTCCCGGATCCAGGCCCAGCCTCCTTCGGAAGGCTCGCTCTGCAGCTCTTTGAAATTCGCGAGCTGCACATAATAGAACTCCATTTCCGGATCGTTCCAACGGGCACGCCAGCTCTGAATCATACCCGGAAACAGGTCATGATATTCGTCTGCCCGGCCCGCGTTGGATTCACCCTGATACCAGAGAACGCCTTGAAGAGGAAAGGGGATGAGGCTGTGGATCATGCCGTTGTACAGCACTGCGGGTTGTTTCGGACCCGGCTGAAGACGTTGGGCCAAGGGACCCCGGTGTAGCTCCAGTTGACGTAACTCCACCCGGCTTTTCCACAGGCCTGCAAGAGGGAGAGGGTCGGCTGAGGGATCCTCTGCCAGTCGCAGACGGATGTCTTCGGGTTTTCCGCTGAATCCACCTTCCCCGAAATGGTCGAACACCCGGACCGCGATGAGGAGATCGCGGTCAGGTTTGATGAACTCCGCCGGAACGGCGTAGACCCGGGGATGCGCATAATACTTGGGCGTTTCCAATCCGGTGCGGCCCACCTCTCTTCCGTTCACATAGGTGACATCAAAATCATCGATGGTTCCCAGTTCCAGGATCAGGTCTTTGCCCAGCCATTCTTCTGGAAGCGGGACGGATGTGCGGTACCAGACCGCTCCGTCCATGAGGCCATGGGTTGATTCCATTGGAGCCGGGACCGGAGCGTCTTTCCAGTTTGCATCGTCATGCTCTGCTAGATGCCAGGCGAAAAAGAAACCGCGGTTCCCGGGATCCTGGAGAAATTTCAGGTTCTTCAGCGTCTGCTGCAGCTCCTCCAGGGTTTCCTTCGACTCAAGAGGCATGTTCTGTAACTGATGATAGCGTTCAATTCGCTCCCCCATAAATTCCAGCTTGTGCAGGGTCGGCATAGGGGTCCAGGATTCGGCAGGAGTCCCGCCCCACGCGGAGTGAAGGATGCCAACCGGAACGCCCTGGGTGCGTTGAATCTCGCGTCCGAAATGCCACCCCACCGCGGTGATCCCGGCGGCAGATTCCGGGGAGGATACCTTCCACATCCCTTTTCCCACCGGATCCTCCTCATGGGCAATGGACCTTGCCATTCGGAACAGTCGCAACTGAGGAATCTCCGCTTCGGCCAGGTGTTTTTCCGCATCCCCGCTCTGGGCAATGGACCAGTCCATGTTGCTCTGGCCGGAGCAGAGCCAGACTTCCCCCATCAGGATATCCACGAAGGTGCGGGTCTCCTCACCGGACAGAACGGTCAGGGTCAGAGGCTCTCCACCGGCAGGGCGGGCAGGGAACTCGACTCTCCAGCTTCCATCCTTCTCTACCCCGGTGGATTGGGTCTGCCCCTCCGATCCATCCCCCAATGTCACCTGGACCTTGCTGCCGGGTTCCGCCCATCCCCATACCGGAATCGGCCGCTTCTGTTGAAGTACCATGTGCGAACCGAAGATGGCAGGCAGACGGAGCTCGGCGAACAGCAGGGTCGGAAGCAGCAGGAAAAGGCATCGCAGAGATTTCATCGGAAAATCCTAGACCCCGAATGTACGAATGGCAAGAGCCCGATCCCACCACCCGAGAAAAATCCGGAGGATTCTGGAAAGCGGTCCGGATAGAGGGTAACAGGGGCGCATCGTCACCACCTGATGCTTCTCCCCTTCCAATTTTATGCAGCGGTATCTTTTTTTGATCATCCCGATATCTGCGGAATTGGTGTCATTGCTTATCATGTGGTCCACATCCGGAATCTGCCGACGATCTGCTGAACGGCAGCCTGACAAGGACGATCCGGATCTGCCGGCCTGGGTAAGGGTGCTGCATCTGCTTGTAATTTCGTATCACATTGTCTGGTGCGCAGTTGGATCCTCGATCCATAAAGAGGGTGTGGTCCCGTTTTGGGCGATGTACATTGCAAACCCAATCATGTATGCATTCATTCTCTACATCCTCCTACAATGACTCCTTAACGTGAGGCTGAAAACCAGGCACAACCAGTCCATTTTCCTGAGCTATTCCATATCGCCTTAGCTTGAAAAAATCTTTTCTACCCGTGATCTTCATTCATCCGTTGAGATCTGTTGATCTGTTTCGGATGGATCGAGAATACGCTACCGATTGAATGCATCTGAGTGTAACCGGCAAGTGTGTTTGTTTTCCAGATATGAGCATTAACATCATTGAACTGATCCCTGAGGACTGGAGCTCGTTTCGAGCGATTCGGTTACGCGCTCTTGAAGACGCTCCCAAGGCATTTGGTTCCACTCTTGCACGGGAAAAGGGTTATACAGAGAACGAGTGGATTCAAATGCTGGAGAAAACCTCGCATCAGGCGTTTATTGCCCGCAAGGGGACGGTTGAACCTGTCGGTTTGGTGGTCGCGGGGCCATACGATCACTGTGCCGGGCTATACTCGATGTGGGTTGATCCAGCCTGCAGAGGCGAGGGAATCGGAAAGGCCTTGGTTCAGTCCGTTATTGGGTGGGCAAAGAAAAAAGGCTTTGCGGAGTTGCTTCTTGACGTGACGGATGAGAATGGGGCTGCCATCGCATTGTATCACGCTTGTGGATTTAAGGAAACGGGGGTTCAAGGAACTCTTCCGCCACCCAGACAGCATGTGAAAGAGCACCAACTGGGTATCAAACTTTTAGATCTATGAAACGTCTCCTCATTTCCTTTTCTGTCCTGTGTGGGTTGCCTATGATGCTTTCTGCGACCGAGCAGGAGTTCTCGTATTTGATTCTGGAGGGTGCGGTATATGGCACACATGCATTTCCTCCTCTGAAGGTGATGCTGCCTGAGGTCAAACACCCTGAATACCGAATGCTCCATGCTGCGAATTATGCCGGGAATCGACCCACCTGGGCGGTGATCAACAAACAACTGTATCTGATCGGTGTGGAGGGGAAAACTGTTGCGACCAAAGGAGCAAGACTGCTCTCTTCCCAAGAGCTGTACCCGGATCTGGAGTTCCCCGCCAAAATCACCGCGTTTTCCGGCAAGATTGAGTTAGAAGGACGTTCACTGGATTATGTCCTTCAGGGGAATGTCATCACCATTGTCGAAAGCATTACCCTGACCTTTACAAAAGGGGTCGTGACGGATGTCCGGAAAAAGACGCGTCAGGAAAACCTGCATGAATAGTCTGTTCTCAGCGCTTGAAGAGGCCAATAGACGTCCGGCTCCGTTTGAGTGCTACACGGCCGTGGATCTCTGGACGGATGAGCACACCTCTGAGAAGATGCTCGGGTATCATCTAAACGCCGACCTGGATGTCTCCTCCCGCCGCACGGTGTTTATCAATCGGTCGGTTGAGTGGATGACCTCCACCTGCAAGGTCGGAACGGATACCCGAATTGCGGATTTTGGGTGTGGACCTGGCCTGTACACCAACAGACTCGCGAAGTTGGGGGCGCAGGTCACGGGCATCGACGTCTCGAAACGGTCTCTGGACTATGCCCGCAGGATCGCGGCGGAACAGGCACTGACGGTTGACTATGTCCACGGGAATTACCTGGAGATCGAACTAGAGGATTCCTTTGACCTGATCCTGATGATCATGTGTGATTTCTGTGCGCTGAGTCCCCCGCAACGTATGGCCATGCTGAAGACCTTTCACTCCCTGCTGGCTCCCGGAGGCTGTGTCCTCCTGGATGTGTATTCCCTGGACGCTTTTGCGAACTGGAAGGAAGAGGCTACGTACGACGTCAACCAGCTCGATGGTTTCTGGTCGCCTGACACCTATTATGGTTTCCTGAACCGGTTTAAATACGAAGGCGAAAAGGTGCTGTTGGACAAATACACAATTTTCGACCCGGAGCGGACACGCATCGTATACAACTGGCTGCAGCATTTTTCTCCGGAGTCGTTATGGGCGGAGTTTTCACAGGCCGGGTTTGCCGACCATCAGCTTTACTGCGATGTGGCCGGCACCCCCTTTGCCCCGGGGACAGATGAGTTTGCCCTCCTGGCCACGAAATAACGGTACATGCTTTCGAGCCAAGGGCCGCTTCAGATTCGGGGGGATGAGGTCACCTTCTGACGCGTGGATGCCGGGCCGTGAATGGCTCCAGTCACACTCAGGCCGCGGGTTCATGCATCGGCGTCTACGCCACGTGATCAGACGCAGTCTGATAAAATCTCTTGCTTCCTGTCGACTCGCCCCTGATGATGATACCCTGAACCCCCATTGCTATGAATTCCGACTCCGCTTCCCGTCTTCCCGAACTTCACCAGGCCGCCTGTCAGGCTCGGATGAATGCATATGCACCGTATTCTAAGTATCGTGTGGGGGCTGCGGTGATGTTCCGGGGCTCGAACCAGATTTACGCTGGCTGCAACGTTGAGAATGCGAGCTACGGCGGTACCATGTGTGCCGAAAGGGTGGCGATCTTCTCCGCAGTGGCCTCAGAGGGAGCGGGTATCATCGACCACCTGGTGTTGGTGACGGAGAGACCGTCCTCTCCCTGCGGTCTCTGCCTGCAGGTAATCTCCGAATTCGCGGATGCGGACACCCGTATCAGTTGCGGGGACCCGGAAACGATCGGTGACGCCCTCCCGCTCTCTGAATTCCTTCCAAGGCCGTTCAATTCGAAGGAGCTCTTTGGATAAATAAAACCCCTCCGTGAGGAGGGGGGAAATGGTTGCCCGACTAGGATTCGAACCTAGACAGAGGGAGTCAGAGTCCCTAGTGCTACCGTTACACCATCGGGCAGGGTGGATGGGCGCGGGACCATAGCTGATGTGGAAGGCGTTCGTCAAGACATCCGTCGCGCTTTTCACCCTGCTCATCAGGTCATTGACATTCCCGCAGGACCTGCGCATATTGCGGCCATGAAAGTCCTGCCTCTCTTGTTCGTATCCCTTTGCCTGACCTCTGTCCGGGCCCAATCTCCCGTCCCTCCCTCTGCCCAGGACGCTCTCCGCGCCTTTATCGAAGAGCAGAAAACCAAAGGCACCATCGATCAGGAGAAAGAAGGATGGAAAACCTCCCTTCCCAAGTTTCCTGAGGTTTCCTTCCGTGATGGTGGCCGTTATCTCTGGGAGGTCACGACGACAGAAGGCAAAATGACCTTTGCCCTGGATCATGTGAACGCGCCCAATCATGTGCGCAACATTCTCTATCTGTCTGAGTTGGGGTTTTATGACGATCTCAAATTCCACCGCATCATTCCCGGTTTCATGGCCCAGGGGGGATGTCCACTGGGACGCGGGATTGGAAATCCGGGCTACGCACTGAAGCTGGAAGCCAAACCCGAGGTGAAACATGAGGGCGCCGGTGTGCTGAGTATGGCCCGGTCCCGCCTCCCGGACAGTGCCGGATCACAGTTTTTTATCACCTTCCGTTCCACTCCCAGCCTGGATGCCAAATACACCGTTTTCGGGAAAATGACCTCCGGCGAAGAGGTCTTGAAGAAACTGGAAGCTGCGGGAGATCCCCGGAACAACGGGATGAATCCCAAAAAACTCATTAAGATGACCGGCACCACGGTGACGTGGGAACCGGACGCACCCTAAGCGGGCGATGAGCGACCCCATTGAGTCCATGAATCTCGGCGGCTACCAGGTGGTGGGTCGCCTGGGTCGTGGGGCGATGGCGGATGTCTATGATGCGGTTGATTCCACCGGGCATGAGGTTGCGCTCAAGGTGTTCAAAGCAGGTGGAGGCATGTCCTACACCATGCTGGAACGGTTCCGGCGGGAGGCGGAAGCGACCAAGGTTCTCCGCCGTCACCCCTACATTCTCACGGTGTATGCCAGTGGTCATGAAGGCGATCTGCATTACATCGCAATGGAGCGGATCAAAGACAGCCGGAGTCTGGAGAGCTTCATCCATAAGAAGCCGGCCCGGGCCGAAATTCTGAAAATTGTGCTGAAGATTGCCGAGGCCCTGCAGTATTCGCACGACCATCAAATCATTCACCGGGATGTGAAACCCGCCAATGTCCTGCTGGATGAATTTAACGAGCCCATGCTGTCGGATTTCGGAGTGGCAGAGCTCACGGACTGGCCAAGTCTCACCCTTGACGGCGCTCTCACCGGCACACCGCTCTACATGGCGCCGGAACAGGCCCGGGGAGAAGTGGCAACCCCCTCCTCCGATGTCTATTCCCTTGCCGTGGTGTTGTATGAGGCTCTGACCGGTGAACTGCCGTACGAACTGGCCGAAGCGGCTCCGACTTCCGCGATTCTCGATGCCGTGAAGCATCAGGCTCCGCGTCCTCCGCGTACCTTGGAATCCACGATCAGTCGGGACCTGCAGTATGTGCTGCTTCGAGCCCTGCGGAAATCCCCTTCGGAACGGTACACCAGTGCCCGTGAGTTTGCCGCGGATCTGGAATCCGTACTGGAAGGGAAACCCCTCGCCGCCCGATGGGTGTCCCCCTGGAGTCGAAGCCGGTTCTGGATTCGGCAGCACCGCACTGCATTGGCCGGAGTCTCCGCCCTTTTGTTTCTGGGGTTGGTGGGATGGTTTCAATTGCGTGAACTGCTGTCGAGAGAGTCTTACTCCCGACTGATTCTGCTGGCGGAGAAAAAGAGTGTGGAACTGGCCGGGAAGTCAACCGGCCCGGTGATGCAGTCGGCCCGACAGGCCATGTCTTCCGGACGCTGGATTGAGGCCCGGGACCTGCTTCAGTCCGCGATGCAGATGAACCGGGCTCTTGGAGAAGAACAGCCCATGTACGAGGCCATGCATCAACTGGCCCGGGCTGAAATTATGCTGCAGAACAGTCAGCGGGGCCGGGAGTTGCTGCAGGAGGTGAGGGGGAACGGTGATCTGCCGGATCTGTTCCGTCAGAGAGCGGGGTTTGAGGAGCTGCTGCTGGCGTTGCTGGATCAGGATCGGGAAGGGGGGGCGCAAATCCGTGCCTCACTGGAGGGAACTCCACCCGGTCCTTATGTCTACCTCATGCAGGTCGCCATGGGAGAGGAGCCCGGGGTGGACCTTTCGGCGGTTGCGGAAGGGTGGCGTCCTCTGTTGCGGTGGAATCTGGTGCTGGCCGAAGCCGTCCGGGATCGGCAGGGAGTGCCAAGAGATGAGTTGGAGGACCGTCTCCGGAAACTGTCCGCCGGAGCCGAGGACCCACAGCAATGGCCACTGCCCTTCAGCCGCTACATCATGGGAAGGCTGTAATGAACGGAAAAGAAGGTGCCGCATTTCTTCCCTGGCTGTTCATCCTGCTTATGCTGGGAAGTCTGCTGTGGCTGCTCAATCAGCTCAATGTGGGACTGGGACATGCCGATGCCTCGGAACAGCAGTTACTGGAAATCTATCAGGTACTCAGCCAGTACGAGCAGCAGCATGGCCGCCTCCCCGCCCTGGAGATGTTTCCGGGAAATCCACAGGAGAGTGAATCCAGTCTGCTTCACGTTCTGGCTCAGTTCGATGCCTCTCCCGGACTGGCCATCTGCCCCTCGGCTCATCCTGTGGTACGGAACCACGGCTTGTCCTTCCTCTGGAATCCCGCGTTAAACCACGGAAGTCTGCGTAACCGGAACGACATTACCTGGGTGCTGGTGGATATTCAGGCTTTGGATGACCGGGTTCCAGGCCCTCATTTCGGATCCTACCACATTCTCTACACCGACGGCCGGGTGGAACGGAGTCCTCAGCCCCCCCACAGTCTGCCGGTGGAATTCAAGTAGGCCCGGTTTTGGATTCAAGACCGTTCACCACCCGGATCCAGCTTCCGGAACGACGTTCACGGTGTGCACCGGGTTTCCGCGCTTCTGCTCCGCTGAGGGCCCCGGGATGTTCCACAAACACCGCGGCAAGCAGCGTTTCTTCGGCGGGAATGCCCAGGTAGCGGAACATCTCCGGGTTACCGAAGGCTCCCCCGCTGGACCAGTAGGTCCCCAGGCCCCGGGACGTGAGCAGCAGAAGGAAATTCTGCACCATGGCGGAGGTTGCCGCCAGGTGTTCCCGGTCACGCAGAGCCCGTGTTTCTTAGACCCGTTCAGACACGGAATCTCCTTCATGGTATTCCGGGAGCCAGGTGACAAGCACCAGGCTGGCGCATCCCCCTGCCAGCAGAGGTTCCTTGGAGGTCACCCCCTGTTCATCCCGAAGATAGAGAGCCGCATTCCGTGCCTGATCCGGGCCCAGGACATGGGCTCTCCAGGGTTCCGCAATTCCATCGACGTCCCGCGGATAGTGAAACGGGGCCCATCCTGCCGTCAGCAGGTCCTCGTGAAGATCCTCCGCCAGTTGCTGCACCACTTCATCGGGGATGTGCGGGGCTGCATCCGGATCGCGAAGCACCTTTTCCGTTTTCCGGGATGTAATGACCGAGGTGAGAATCGTGTGGGGGGCTTGGCTCATAACTGACCTTCAATCGGCAGGATGCCGAGAAATGAATCTTTAACACGCTGCCAGGATCCGCGCGCAGGCTGCCGGTTCAATTCCTCTTCTCCGGAAGACCAGTAGATCTCTCCCGTTTTGCGGTACTGCAGCTTCCAGGCATTTCCAGGCTGAATCATGGCTTCCACTTTCTTCAGGACCTTTGCCGCAAGTTCGGGGGAGTCGATGAGGAGCCCGTTCTCGGTATTGATTTCCAGGGCCCGCGGATCAAGATTAACGGAACCCAGAATCACATAACGACGGTCTCCGACTACTGCTTTCATGTGCAGGGAAACAAACTCCGCTTTCACGGGATCCGAGTCGGCCAGTTCCCGGATTTCCGGGTTCGGCTGGTGATCAAATTCGTAGAGCTCCACCCCGGCATCCAGATAGCGTTCCCGGTTTTTCCGGTAGTGTCCATGCACGATGGTATGATTATTCGCCGCCAGGGAAGGTACCAGCACATCAATATCCAGACCTTCTTCCCGCCGTTTTGCCATGCGTTCGAGCGAGGAGCGTCGGGTCACCAGATAAGGGGTTACCAGAACGGCTTCCTGCTCTAGAATATCCCCGAGCATGGTGAGGGTATCCACCATGGTGCGATCGAGGTCCTTGGCCCCGATGTCAGGGTCGTCCTGAACAAAATGTGCTTCACCTTCAACGGCCTCTGAAAGATATCTCACGGAAAACGCATCCCAGGAGGCCTCTGGCGAGAGAATCCCGGACCCGTCAAAGAACGGTTCATTCTCGGCGGCCTCCTCCCGGGCCTCCGCTAATTTCTCCGCCAGTTGGGCTTCGGTATACGGTTTGCGGAAGGCTGCAGCGGGAAAGCTGTACGGGCTTTCCCAGAACAGTTGGAAGGCGTCCGCCACATCCCGGACAATGGGACCGGTGGTCACCACATCCAGATCCCGGAAGTTATATTTTTTGCTGAAGCCGAAGTAGGGGTTTCCAATGTTGCGCCCTCCCATGACGGCCCAGGTGCCGTCGACGACCATTGCCTTGTTGTGCATCCGGTGGTTCAGACGGCCGAAGTCAATGATCCATTCCACGGAAGGAAGCAGAGGGGTCTTGCGAATACGCCCCGGGTTAAAGATCCGGAGATCCATTCCCGGGTACTGTGCCAGTGCGGCCCGATTGCTGTCACTTCCACCAATCGGCATGTCATCCACCAGAACCCTTACACGCACCCCACGCTGCACGGCGTCGAACAGGTGCATCATGAGGAGAAGACCGGTCTCGTCATTTTCCCAGATAAAGTACTGCAGATCGATGCTTTCCTTCGCCTGGTGGATCAAGGCGATGCGGATGTTCAGGGCATCCAGATTCCGATCAATCAGAAAAAAACGGCTGTGTTCATTCGGAACATCCTGTTGCGCCTTCTCCGCGACCTCCACCAAAGGGCCTGAGGTAGCCGGAGTCATGAGCGGGGAGGGGGGATAGTTGACCGCGCGGCGGGCGGCACAGCAACCACTGAAAAGACCGGTGGTGATGAGAAGGACTGCCGTATGGACTACTGGAAAATGAATGCGCCTCATGGCCTGTAGCCTACTGAAAAAAACCAGCCTTGAAGAGAGAGAATCACCGGGAAAGTACAGGATGCCCCTCTAGGTTGCGGAGTGCAAATGCCGCTTCCCCGTCAACAGCAGACAGGTCTGCGCGGCGAAATTCCAAAGCAGAAACACACTCAGCACCGTCGCCACCTGAAAGACAATCCGGAGCAGCCGGGTCCGGAGGGAATGGATGTCCTCGTGAACGGCTTCGACGATTTTGGCAGAGCGGGTTGCCGCATGGGTCGCTTCCAGCAGTATCTCATCAAGTATCAGGGCAAGGTCATCCAGTTTTGCATTCAGAAAGGCAACATGCGCATCTTTGCGCTCCTCCAGACCGGTTTGCATGCGGTCGACCACGGCCCGGAGTTTCTCCAGCTTGGTGAGAGCGGATGCGGTGAGTTCCTCCAGTTCGAGGATCCGTTCCTGCAGCCGCGTCAAACGGTCGGGGCCCCAGTGAGTCTGCAGACCGGTTACGCTTTCGCGGCTCATGATCAGGAGGGCCTGGCTTCGTTGAAGCCCCACCCGGATCTCCTGTTCATAGGTCTGCAGCCTCTCCGACAGCGTAAGCAGTTTCGTCCGGGTTTCCCCGTCCAGCTCCAGGTTCTCGCGGGCACGCTGTTTCACAGCCTGCTGGGCCTGCTCAAGACCTTTTCGAATCGTTTGGATGCGGGTTTCCGATTCAAGCAGCCGGGTTCGGGTGTTCTCCAGCCTCAGTAGAGTGCCGTCCACCACCTCTTTCGTCGTCTGCTGCATCCAGAAGGCCGATCGCCATACCAAGACCAACAGGACGATGGAGGTGATGCAGCCCAGGCCACCCAAAAAGAGGCCAAGACTGCCGATAACAGGTGTACGGCGAGGGGCAGATGTCATGATGCCGTCTACCTACCATCGGGGTTCTTTCCATTCCACACCGGACTTGGATTCCTTTTCTTCCTGCTGACGCCGAGAGAGGAAAAACCGATTCTCCCGGGTTGACACTTCGGGAAAACTCCGTATATCCTTCCACCCCTTGCCAAACCATGCACCCGTGGCGGAACTGGCAGACGCGCTAGATTCAGGATCTAGTGTCCATTAGGACGTGGAGGTTCGAATCCTCTCGGGTGTACCACTATAAGTCAATAAATACGCGCCTTCCGCCAAGGGCGCGTATTTTTTTGTTTCGCTTCCATTCTTCCCGATTCTTCCCCTTTCGCTGCCCGAAAGTCTACCACAAGTCTACCACACCATCGGGTGCATTTTTCTTTTATTTATTGGGCGATTTTGCAGATTTTTCAGGTGAGCAGTGATGTAGGGTCATGCATCGGTTGATTTTTCGCCAAGAATGAGGTCCTGGGGGGATTCAGATACAGAAGAATTGGAGTTGATGTTTGTGTATAATGGTATTCAAATATTCCATTTATAATGAACGATATATATGAACATAAATCTCTGGGAGAAGCGGGCCTTCATCGGGCGTTAGATGCATTGGCGTTTCGTTTGGAGGAAAACGATGCGGGGCCTTACGGCCTTGTGGTGTGCGGAGGTTCGGCATTGATTCTAACCGGGGCGGTTCCTCGAACCACCAAAGACGTGGATGTAGTCGCCATGATGGAAGAGGGTCGATTGATAAGCCCACAGCCTTTGCCGGAAAACCTTCTGAAAGCGGTGCAAGAAGTCGCTGCGGATGAGGGGTTGATGGAGGATTGGCTCAATAACGGCCCTAGTAAAGATCCACAGATGGGATTATTTCAGGGTGGGTTACCCAAGGGATTTGCTGAACGATTGAGCCAGCGGGAGTTTGGAGACTTTTTGACGGTTTACTTCATTGGCCGGACCGACCAGATCTTTTTCAAGGTCTATGCGGCGGTAGACCGGGGAGGGTATCATGTAGATGATCTTCATGCCTTGAATCCCACTACGGATGAATTGGTAGAGGCTGTTCGCTGGGCGAGAAGCCATGACCCTTCGGATGGCTTTTTGCTGATGGTACGGAGTATGTTAGAAACCATTGGGTATCCGGATGCAGCTAGACGAGTATAAACTGGAAGTTCGGAAGCGGATGTTGGATCTGGCCTGGAGGCAGTGGGTAGCTCTCGGAGTGAAAGGCTATGGCGAAGCTTGGCGTCACTCTCCTATTGATCCAGAGGCGTTAATCTTGTTTACCTGTGAAATTGGGCGACGGGATCAGCGGTTATTTGATGCAATGGTGGAGTGGGTGGAACAGAATGGACGATGGATCAATGTTACACGGATAAAACGGTTGTTTCGGAAGACGGAGGTTGTTCCTGTAGAGCTTTTACTAGCTGTTATTGAGCGGGGTAACTTAAGCTTGCTTCCCAAATTCAAGGCCGTGAAGGTATCGGCTCAACGTTCAGAAGAGGCAGTGCCGTTATTTCTGAACGCGGAGGACGAGGCCATGCCAATAGGTCGCTCTGAGGATCATGTGTTCAGAGCATGGGGCTATTCTCGTGGGTCCTATCATTCACGTGGGGTATGTGGACATTTCCCAACAACTGGACCGGAGACCATCCTTCTTCGTTTACGGGCCTTTGCGGGATTGAATGCGAGGGCTGAACTGCTTACGTACTTGCTGTTGCATCGCGAAGGATCTCCAAGGGCGATCGCAAGGTTTTGTGGTTATGGTGCACCTACGGTGACCCAGGCACTATCCGAGATGACGGAATCTGGATGGGTGGACTCGCACATCGAGGGAAGGCGGGTATTGTATTCGTTAAAAGATGCAGACCAATGGCGCTCTTTATTGGTCGGTTGGCCCGATTCGCCACCGCACATAGATTGGTTTGCGGTTCTACCTGCGCTTACCAAGCTCCATTATTATCTTGGAGAAATTTCTAAAGGTGGAGTATCGGATCGACAGCAAGCCTCTCGCCTTCGACGACTGCTGGAGAGGAAAACGTTTGAAGGTTTGAATCAAGTGTTGCCAGGTGGTCGGATGGGGGGGGAGCATTTGCCTGTAGGTGAAGCATTGCTTCCATTCTTTCGAAAACAAGTGGATGGTGTTTGTGAGGGTCTACTCACGAAGTAGGTCCCTCGATGCATAAGGGCTAAACAGTTGAAGTCGTGGGTTGTATGAAGGTGAATCACTATTCCTCACCGGAGGAAAAGGTTGTGCTGTTTCGCTCCTTCTTCCGTGGACGGGAGGATGTCTTTGCCAAACGTTTTGAAAACCGGAAAACGGGGAAGTCAGGTTATGCTCCTGCATGCGTCAATGAGTGGGTTCGGGGTATCTGTGAAAAGCCACGAGTGAAGTGTGCGAGCTGTTCGAATCGCGCTTTTACTCCGGTGTCCAACGAAGTCGTGCGGGATCATTTGGCCGGGGGCCATGTGATGGGTATCTATCCAATGCTGTTGGATGAGACCTGTTGGTTTCTTGCCGTGGACCTGGATAAAGCAGGCTGGCAAGAGGATGCACGAGCCTTGATGGAAACCTGTCGGCGTTTAGAAGTACCCGTTTTATTGGAACGATCCCGTTCAGGAAATGGGGCACATGTATGGGTGTTTTTTAGGGTTCCGATTCAGGCTGTATTGGCGCGTAAACTTGGAACGGTTCTTCTGACGGAGACCATGAAGGAACGGCCAGACTTGGGGTTGGACTCGTATGATCGTTTGTTTCCCAATCAGGATACGTTGCCGCGCGGAGGTTTTGGCAACCTGATAGCACTTCCTCTACAAAAGGAAGCGCGAGAGAAGGGTCATTCCGTGTTTCTGAATGATCAACTGGAAATGGTGCAGGATCCATGGGCTCATTTGGCCTTGGCTGAAAAGATATCGATAGAGGAAGTCAAAGCACTGGTGGGACAAAAAGATGTGCTTGGGGTTCGGGCGGTGCCGGATGAGGCATTTTGTTTGGAACCTTGGAAGGCACCTCCGTCGCGGAAAGTGAACCCTAACATAGTAGAGGGATCGTTGCAGGACGTGTTGAAAATTGTGGTGGCGGATCAAATTTATTTGCCTAGGGGGGAGTTGACCCCTTCACTCCGTAATCATTTATTACGAATGGCGGCCTTCCAAAATCCGGAATTTTACAAAGCGCAGGCAATGAGGTTGCCAACCTATGACAAACCGAGGGTGATCGCGTGTGCGGAGGAATATGAGAAGTATCTGGCCCTGCCCCGTGGATGTTTGGATGAACTTATAGGCCACCTGCGTCAGCTAAAAATTCGTTATCGACGATTGGATAAACGCAATAAGGGTGAGGTGGTAGAGCTAAAGTTTCAGGGCGTGCTACGAGAGGATCAGCAAAAGGCTGTTAGCGATTTGATCAAACACGATACGGGGGTGTTGGCGGCAACGACAGCATTTGGGAAAACGGTGGTAGCAGCATGGATGATTGCCCAGCGGGGCGTAAATACGTTGGTCTTGGTGCATCGGCAGCAGTTGATGGAGCAGTGGGTGGAACGCTTGAACCAGTTTTTGGATTTGGACGCTAAAGAGATAGGGCGTTTAGGAGCTGGACGGCGGAAGTTGAGAGGGAAACTGGATATTGCGTTGTTGCAGAGCGTGGTGCGCAAAGGGGTAGTGGATGACCGGGTTGCGGATTATGGGCAGGTGATTGTTGATGAATGCCATCATGTGTCAGCGAGAAACTTCGAGCTGGCCGTTCGGCGTGCGAAGGCAAAGTATGTCTTGGGATTGTCAGCGACCATTACGCGGAAAGATGGACACCACCCAATCATTTTTATGCAATGCGGTCCTGTAAGGCATCAGGTGGCGGCCAAGGGACATGAGCAAACCCTTGCTATTTCGAAAGAGGTTCTGGTTAGGCCGACCCGTTTTTTATGGCAAGATGGAATGGATGAAGAGGGCTTCGGGTTTGTGGAGTTAAACGAGCTTTTGATTCACGACGCGGTTCGAAATCAGATGATTTGCGATGATGTGTTAAAGGCCGTGCGGGAGAATACCTGCCCCTTGGTGCTGACTGAGCGAAAGGAACATCTGCGGATTCTGGAGAATGGGTTGATTGAGAGGGGGCTCCACGTTGTTTCAATTCTGGGAGGAATGACCAAGGGTGATCTGAGACGATCTATGGAGGAGTTGGAGGATTGTGATGTAGTACTTGCGACCGGAAAATTCGTGGGCGAAGGATTTGATTGCCCGCAGTTAGATACATTGTTTTTGACATTACCCATTTCATGGAGGGGGATTTTAGCGCAATACGCCGGGCGTTTGCACCGAAGTTTTGAGGGGAAGAGCCGGGTGAGGATCTATGATTATGCTGATATAAATGTGCCGATGTTGTCACGTATGTTTGACCGCCGTTGTAAAGGCTATGAAGAGTTGGGTTATCGAGTTTTACTCCCGGCAAGCGCGCTACCCGGGTGGCCGACTGAGGTGCCTTTACCGCTGGATACGGGGTGGAAAAAGCAGTTTTCCTCCAGTGTACAGCGGCTGGTACGAGATGGCGTAGATGTTCTACTTGCGGAGTTGTTTGTGGATGTGAGCCGGATTGTAGACTTGAGTTTGAAAATGGGAGAAGCGCGAGCGCGTAGTGCCAGCGAAGCCTTTCTCTATCGGCGTCTGCAAGGCTTGGATGTGACAAAAGATCAGTTTGTACTCAATGTTCGCTTACCGATTCCTTTTGCCGGACAGGGAACAATGGAAGTGGATCTGTTATGCATGTCAAAAAAAATGGTGATTGAAATCGACGGCCCCCGTCACTTTCAAAGTGACGAGACGTATCGTCGGGATCGGAAAAAAGATATTCGTTTGCAGGAGCAGGGGTATCGGGTGTTGCGCTTTCTTGCGGGAGATTTGGGAACACACTTAAATGAGGTGTTGGATGAAATCCTTAGAGGTATGTCCTGAATACGTTTTGGGTTATGTCGCCAAGATCATGTGATTTTTTGAAAAGTTCAGGATCTAGTGCTCGCAAGAGCGTGGAGGTTCGAATCCTCTCGGGTGTACCATTTACAGTGAATACATACGCACCTTTTGCTAAAGGTGTTTTTTTCCTGAAAGGGACTGAGCCGATCAACCTGATTTCGGAAGAGAACAATCTGCATCCGGTGCAGGTGAGTACCTGGAAAAAGAGCTTGAAGAAAACATGGCCAGTCTGTTTGAGCGGAAGAACGCCAGGTAGCTAACTACGAGGCTGGGGGTTCAGCCTGCTTTGGGAGTGCTAGCAGAGCCAAACCGGATAGAAAAATGTGGTGAGACTCGACCGCATAACTTACACTTAATTCAAACGGGTTCCGGATCTCTCATGATTTCTGGATTGGTACGGAATATCCCTACTGATCTAATCTGTCTAGATACACTATTGCACCATGGTTCGCCTGTGCTCTACCTACAAGAGGAATTGCTCCGGCAAAGCCGCGAAATGCTACCCGCGCTTTTACACGCAGCGAAGCCCTTAGAGGCATATCCAAAGCCGACGGATACTGTGTCTCCAGAATGAGCTCATGATTGAAGCGCAAATCGCATTCTTCCGTTAGTGCTCTAAATGTCCACATGGCTTTATTCTCAAAGTTTACTCCCGTAAGTTGTGGGCGCATGACTTCATAATTGATTTCCTTCTTGGCACCGAGGGTGATGTCGAGAGGTGCTTTCGGGATTGCCACTTTTACAGAAGGTTCCACGGTCCTGCTGACGCTAATTTTGCTGAGTTCTTCGGTCGTTGGGGCAATGCGGACGAATTTGGCACTGGGGGATACATCAAGATCGATAAGCAGCGAAGCCCAAAGAAAGACACATGCTGGATCAGGCATGCTGGCTAATCGAAGAGTCGTCGTGCAGAGGGAATGATCAGGACTCGTGGAAGTGTTGACTACATCTGTGAGAAGCAACCTCAAGTGGTTTTCCTTTGCCAAAATCTTCAAGTCATCTGACACATCTGAAATGATGCCTCGCTCCTCAAAGGATTCATCTAACTCTTCCTCGTCTACCTCAAACTGACCATCAAAGAGTATCGTACCATTACTTTCAAAAGCCTCTTTTTGATCTTCAGGATCTGCATCTTCGCTGTTATCGGAGTTTGGAAAGTCTGACATGCTATCATTTTGATTAAAAAATTTCCTCCTGCAAGTTTCCTATCTCCAATCTCCGTAAAAATTGAATCCGCTCCAATCAGCCAGTTTTGGAAAAACGTTTTTGACTTTGATTGTTGCCTGCTGCATGGCGACGGCTTTTGGGAGCCGTTGCGTACCGTAGGCGTTTTGATAGAAATCTTGCATCAGAAGTTTAGTAGGCGTTTCTTTGACTTCCCACGCGCTTGCTAACACTGAGGATGCTCCAGCTTGGAGAAGATTGGGTACAAGCCCAACCGTTTCATCGCCTGGGAGCCAGCGACTGCATCCCGTTCTACATCCGCTCAGAGTAACCAAATCTGAATGGATGCGTATCTTATGAAAATCCAGAGCTGTGATCATTTCCCTGCCAGCAAGTAAAAGGCCGCTTGACCACCCGTCTCCTTTCTCAACGCCGTGACCAACGAAATGAACAATATTGGTCCTCGGGAGCTCATTGAGCATGTTCTCCCGATTAACGTCGGTGTTGAGAAAGAGCGAAGAATTGAGGGGTAGGATGTTTGCGACAAATTCGGCCTCTTCTCGAGCCTTTAGGAGTTCTGAGGGATGATTTGATGTGGCTGAGCATCCAAAGACGGCCGCTTTGGGGGGGTGATTGTGGAGTTCATTGTTAGAACGCGTCCATATATAATGCTGCACTGAAGCACTTGGGGAAATGAAGACTGGGTTCCGTTCTGCAAGAACCTGATCGCCCAGGAGCAGGGATGTTAGGGGAAGTCCGTGAAGAGGTCCGTGAGGAAAAAGCCCGATCACATCATCGGGTTCAGACCAATCTGCGATTGGTTGGATAAGATCTGAAAATGATTTCTGCCATGTTTCTTCTCCGAGATCCTTTAGGACAGACCGGGTTGAGCTTCGCCCCTCCGCAGGAGCTTCGAAACAGAGTCTTGCAAAGTTCGCAAGACGAACAGGATCAGTCGACAATCGAACAACCTTGGGTTTGTCCCACTCGGCACGGCAGCCAATTACGATGACAGGCTGCTTGGAATCTGATTTGTGGGGCCAATGAAAATGAACTGTCAGGAACCCGAGGCCATACTCTTTTGCAATTTCAGCCTGCTCTTCAAGACACGCTTTCCAGGTCGACCATTTTATATTTTGTCCGCGGCGCAATCGCGAGTAAACTGCCAATTCATACTCTTCTCCCATCAACGCCCAGATGTCGTCCAGTGAACGGCTGATGTTCAGCCATCGCTTGGGAGTTGTGGGATCAGAGGGGCTCAATTTTTCGAGCGCTTCTTCAAGTTCACGCTCCCTTTTTACCAACTCGCTGTTGGCAGTGGGCGGTGGCACAAGGCCATTCACATTGGCCATTGAATCAACTAGAACTCGGCATTTCATCTGTTCCAGCCATTCAAAAGCTTTATTCGGAAGCTCAAGGAATTCAGTGCAGATTCGAAATCCCCTGTCGTAGATGTCCTCTTGTTTGGCGGCGAAGCTCTCAAGGTTAGCGATAGATTTAAGTCGATCGAATTCCTTCTTTCCAGGTCTTAGGGTTTCAAGTGCTTGGGCTGCTCGCTCAAATCTTTTGAGAGATTCATGCAGTCTGTGTGCCGGATTTGGATAAAGAAGATGGCTTTCGAAAAGCGTGGAGCCTTCCAAATAGAGCATGCGAACCGACTCCGCACGCAAGCCTTGTTTCTCGAATCGCTCACTCGCGTTACAAAAATTGCGGGCAGCTTGATCCCAGGTATCTATTGAGAAATTTTTTCGAGCTAATTCGAAAAGCACTAAACCCTGTTGCGCGAGAATGAAGGCAAGATCCGCATTTTGCTCAGTGAAGCGGTAGTATTCTTGGGCTCTCGTATACTCATCTGCGCAAGTGACGAGGTCTGCGTGAAATCGGGCGACTTCTCCTCGACGTTGGGCCAGATTACCAAGGGCGACGAGAGAATCCCGATCTCTCCTTTTTTCAAGGAGGCTTGCGCTTTTCGCAAAATAGGTTTCTGCTGCTTGTGGGTCAGGAGACAAGTGCTGTGCGCCTATCGGAATTCGAAGCGATTGAGCAAGAATCATCCAATAGCGCGCAGCGTCTACAATCATATTGCAGTCCTCCGCGGCTTTTGCAGCTTCGGTATAAAAGTGTCTCGCTTGTGAGCCATCAGATTCGTACATCCCCCGATGAAAAAGAGCTTCACACAACATCTTGCAAGGCTTGGCTGGCAGCAAAAGTTCAACGGCTTGTTGCGCGCGGATGAGGGCTTCTTGAGTTCTTCCGCGTGCGTCCAAACCTCTGCATTTTTGTAAAAGTACTCCTGCTTTCTGCCCAGGAGTCACCGCTTTATCGTTCTCAGCCTCGAGTGAAATCTCCATGGAGACGAAGTCGCCTTGATTGGAAGCGTCAAACGCCTCTGCAAGTGTATTTGTCAGAACCGTCATGTCTGACTGGAGCCCTTTGTTTTCTTGTAAGAGCTTTTGTATCTTATCAAACTCGTCAAATTCGGCACGGTTCAAATACCATGTGGTAAGGCTCCTCCACGCGTTATCGGCCTGCCTGTAGAAGCCCTTTTCTCTCCATTCCTCTGCCGCTTCCTTGATGAGACAGGCCCCTGCGGAAAGGTTAAACCGCAGAAAACATGAGCCAACCGTTTCGAGCAAAGGCGCTTTTTCTAAGTGCATCCCAGCTGCTGCACGCAACTTTCTGACTTCTTCAATCTCGGCATCCATAGAAGCAGCTTTCTCTTGATGGTCCGATGCGAGGATCTCTTCCAAATCTATCTCCAAGCAAGCACCTCTTGCTTTTGCTTGTGAGATGAGGTCATCAGAAATTGAGGTGTCGTTCAGCATCTCCTCGAGAATGGACCTGGCTTCTTTTGGATGCGGAGGAGGGCCATTTTTTAGAATATATACAAGAACCAAGGTTGCATCGCGGGCCTCTTCATTCTGACCACTTGCTCGATAGAATTGAATCGCCTGCTCTAGATAGTCTCGTGACTCGTTAAGGGCTGTGATCGGCAGAATTTGGAGATGGACCTCTACCGCCAACAGCTTGGCTGCACAGTCAAAACCAATGGCTTTATATCGGGTATTCTGAGAAGATTTCAGTTGCTCACAAAGTTCCCTCGCATGATACCTTCTTTCCTTTTTCGGCGACTGCATTACCCCAGCGAGAGCGCCATAGAGTTTCACGGCATTTCTCGCCTCTTGGTCGGCGGCGAAACCTTTTGCGAGACCTTCCGAGGTTAAATAGGCCTTATCAAACAGACCCATATCGCTCATTGAGCGAATCAGTAGTAAGCTGAGCGTCACATCTTTCGTGAAGTCGATGTTGTTCTCTGACTTATCAATGATCCCCCTGGAAAATCCTTGGCGGAATAGCGTTCTATACTCTTTAGCAACACTCATAATCTAAGGATGATACTGCAGCTTTCGTTGAGCTTTTTCAAAAAATGCGTAAGAAAATCGTCAGGTTTCTGGAAAGGAAAATGTAGACTCAGGCAGTGTAAAGACCTCACCTAACAGGTTCAAGGTACTCAAAACGCGTCATTTTCACCCGCGTCCCTTTCGGACGGAGCTTTGCCGAAATTTCTTCATAGAACAATGATGTCGATTGTGACAGCGCCGATGATACTAGAGCATATTCGTTTTAATTTGACGCATTACTGAATGATGCCCATACTTGGGCATGACCACAAAATCATACAAAACGGAGTTGAGGGAGCGAATCGTGCTGGCCAGAGCCGATGGCTACAGTTCCGCCGAAGTCTCGAAGCTTTTTCGAGTCTCAAAGCGAAGCGTTGAGAGATATTGGCGAAGTTATGTGGAGTCAGGATCTGTCCTGCCCAAGCAGCGTGGTGGGTACCGCCGTTCCCGGCTGGAAGCGCATGATGATACGTTACGCAGATGGATTAGCGAAGAGCCTGATCTCACACTGGAGGAGATTCGGCAAAGGTGCTTGGATGAACTCTCGGTTCAGATTGGAACAACCGCACTATGGCAACGTCTGGATCACCTTGGGCTGAGCTTAAAAAAAAACGCTGCACGCCGCAGAGCAGAATCGGCCTGATGTTGGGTTGGCCCGGTCTCTTTGGCGAAAAGAGCAGGCGACATGGGATCCAACCAAGCTTATCTTTATCGATGAAACCGGGTTGAATACCAAAATGACTCGCCTGTATGGGCGTGCTCCAAGGTCAGAGCGTTGTATCTGCCATGTTCCTCATGGCCACTGGCACACCAATACCTTCATTGCAGGAATACGCAGCTCTGGAATGTGCGCACCATGGTTACTTGACGGTCCGATGAATGCAGATTGTTTTCAAGTGTACGTGGAGAACATCCTCGTTCCGGAGCTTTCCCCTGGTGATACCGTGATCTGTGATAACCTCTCATGCCACCGGGGTGCGGGTATCCGTGAAGCTGTAGAGGCATGTGGTGCCTCCATCCGGTATCTTCCTCCATACAGCCCTGACCTGAACCCGATCGAACAAATGTTCGCCAAATTAAAATCGTTGATGAGAAAATACTCACCTCGGGAACTTACAGATCTGCTAAAGAACCTCTGTGAAGCTCTCAAGGAAATCTCATCTGCAGACTGTAAAGAGTTTATTCGTCATGCCCAATATGCGTCAAATTAAAACGAATACGCTCTAGAATCCATTTATCTCTTCTGTTTTGCGATGAATCAACTTGGCAGGTCGCTTCCTGTTCAGGTTTCTGTTTTTTGGGGTTCCAAAGGCTTCGTTGAAGAGTCGTCCTTCGATTCGTTGCTGAACCCCAGCGTTCCATTTGGATGCTTGAATCGGTCGATATGCGCTGTTCAATGACTGGCCATTTCGCTTCCTTGCGTGTGTGTTCTGATGGCTGTAGGAAGACTGCAAAATCCGGATGTACGTTTACCAGAACTCCTCTGCCCATAAACATAACGTCTTTCTTGACTCTATGATAGAGTCGAGGAGGGGCGAACCGGAAAGTCGTTCGGAGCGAAACGGTGAGCTGCCGGAGGCCACCCGGAGGATGTGAAGCGCGTGCTCCTTGGAGGTAGTCTGTTCATCCTGTCTATGATCCCGAACGGAACATAAAGCCTGGTAACGATACGCCTACGCTCCCTGAACTCTGGCGGACACCTTGGTGTCAGGGCCGCTTGAATCCCTCAGTACTCCGGGGCATGTTCAAAGCAAAAAGTTTCCAGCGACCTGTTGCTCATGCTCTAAAAGCCATTTTTTACGGTGGATTCCCCCACCGTACCCCGTCAGTTTACCTGAGGCACCGATGATGCGGTGACAAGGAACCACGATATTCAGTTTGTTTTGTCCGTTGGCCGCACCGACCGCCCGCACGGCTTTGGGTTTCCTGATGCGTTTCGCCTGTGCTCCGTATGTAGAGGTTTCCCCAAAGGGCACTGGCAATAGTGCGTGCCAAACTTCTTCCTGAAACGCTGTTCCGCTAAACCGTATTGGCAGATCGAATTCAGTACGTGTCCCGGCAAAATATTCCTGTAATTGCCTTTTGCATCTGTCGGTCAACGCGTTGGGGCGTATGTCGACATCGTTCCAATCGAAGAGGATTTTCAGAACATGGTGATCATCCGCCTCAAGCGTAAGTGTCCCGATCGGTGAATTCATTTTGTCGTAAAACATGGTCATGGCTGTCTCCAAAATTGAAGTGTCAGATAGCTGCGCCACGGCGAAGCGGCATCAGGAGAAAATCCTTCCGGCAGATGGTCCTGCATTTTGCGTACTCCGAGATCGCCGTCCATGTAAATATCCGAGTGGCTTTCCCCGCGCATTTGGGCATACTGAACGGTCCAGGGTCCGATCCCTTTCAGGTTGATCCAGCTCTCAGGGTGTTGGTCTTTGCTGTGATCGGCCATGTAGGACGCGAAGCGCCTCAGCGTATCCTTTTTTGCCTGCGGCATTCTCATGAAGCTCAACGCATTTTCGGCGATGGCCTTAGGTGTGGGAAACAGTTTGTACCCGGGTTTTACCTTCTCCATCGATTCCCCAAGTGTATCGGCGATCATTTCGCAGTAGGTGTGCGCGGCCTTCACCGAGATTTGTTGCCCTAAAATGGCGCGAATGCCCGCTTCAAATACATTCCAGATTCCCGGCAGACGTGTCCCGGGCAGGAAAGGGAAGTCGTTCCCAAGAACGTTTTGCACACAACGATCAATGGCCTGACTATCTGCATCCAGATCAAGAATGCGGCGTATATTGGCGCAGACAGGTTCGAGTACGGCATCGTCGTCTACAAGCAACTCAACGGCAAACCGGTTGTATTCCGGCTCATGGGTGGCCGTAAATGCCCCCTTGATCCCCTCCGTTTGAAATGTGCGCCCATACGATGAGGTCGTTTCCCATTCCAGGGTTTTCACCAGACGCATTGCCAGGAAATCATGCACCATACTCCAGTCATAGGGTGGCTGGTAAGGGAAATAAACCGTGGTCATCTGTTGTCTTTTACCTGTTTGTCGGACCTGCAATCGAGTCTTTCTTTCTCCATTTTCATCCATGGATGCCAGCCGTATCACCTCCATCATTACATTACGTTTCGATGACGGACCCGTTCTCTTCGATTCATGCACCCGTGCCGGTAAAATGATCGAGTCCAGACAGGACGTTCCCTGCTGGTTCCCGCACTTTCATTTCATGAGATCATCACCCGCATCCCAGGTGCAGTACTTGTTTGCTGATAGCGAAAGGGCCTTTCTCAATGTAGAGTTTGCGAAGCTCAGAAGGAATGTGTCTTTTTCGTTTGAAGCTGGAAGCTTTACCCAGTGGGTGAGGTCATCCTTTTGCACCCTCTGCATACCCATTTCACATCCTCGACCATCATGAGCAGGCAGGGGATCACTACGAGAATGATCAGGGTGCAGAACAGGATGCCCATGGTAATGGAGACGACCATGGGGATGAGAAACCGGGCTTGAACGCTGGTTTCGGTGAGCATGGGCAGCAAGCCGAAAAAGGTGCTCATGGTGGTGAGAATGATCGGGCGGAACCGGCGGGAGACGGCCAGGGAGGCACTTTCCTGCGGACTGCTTCCTTCGAGCCGGCGTTTGTTGTAATAGTCCATCAGCACCACCGAATCATTGACCGCCACACCAGACAGAGCCACCACTCCAAACAATGAGATGAAGGTAAGGTCGTATCCAAGTGCATAGTGACCGAGAATCGCGCCCACAATCGCAAAGGGAATGGAGGTCATGATGATAAAGGGCTGAATGTAACTCCGCAACTGCGCACCCAACACCACATAAATCAACAGCAGAGCGATCATCATGTTTTGCGCCAGACTCCGCAGGTCTTCGCTTTGGTCCTGAGTTTCCCCTGCATACAGGGCTCTCACGCCCTCATAGCGTGTGGTCAGGTCCGGCAGTGTGGTCTCATTCAGGATGGCGAGAATTTCATTCGGCGTCGTTTGAGACAAGTCCGCGTCGGCGGTCACACGGACCACCCGGCGTCCATCCACGGTTTCAATTTTTGAAAACCCGGTTTGCTGGAACCGGTTAGCGACGACGCTCAGGGGCAGCTCGGTTCCGTTCGGCAGTCGGATGCGGGTGTCTTCGAGCGTGTCCAGGCGCTCCCGGTCCTCCTTGGGAAACCGGACATAGAGAATGACTTCCGAATTCCCCCGCTGGACGCGGTCCGCTTCTGCGCCGAAGTAGGCGGCCCGCAGTTGACGTCCAAGCTCCTCGCTGGTCAGTCCCGCGGCAAGTCCCTGGGCGGAGACCGAAAACACCCACTCATTTTTCCCCTCTTCAAAGGAGTTGTCCACGTTGAGGGTGCCGGGAATGTCGAGCAGGGCCTGACGCAGGTAGGCCGCGGCGTCAATCAGGGTGGCTTCGTCCGGGTGGGACAACTCCACCTCAATGTCCGGGTCGGACCCCACCAGGGAACTGGTGAAGGTCAGGGTGTCGATTCCAGGGATCACGCCTGTTTCCTCCCGGATGAAGGATTCAATTTCGGAGGCGGACCACTGCCGGTAGTCAGACGGAACCAGTTTGACGGTGAATTCGGCCAGGTTGCTCCCGCTCTCATTTCCCCCGCCGCCTCCCGGTCCGTCGCCACCGGCCCGCCGGGATCCCGCAGTGAGTGAAAAACTTTCAAAGGGTCCCACCTCTTTACCCTCATGCAGGCGGTCCCGCACCGTCTCTATGGCGGCTTCAATCTGACCCGCCGCTTCCAGGGTGGAGGAAAACGGGGTGCCGGTGGGCATGGACAGGGAAATGTTGATTTCATCCCCTTCAATCTGCGGGAAAAACACAAAGCGAACCCGGTTGGACGTCACCAGACCAATGCCCAGAATGACCACACCGACAAAAAACACCAGGGTGGCATATCTCCACTGAATGCAGAAGCGGGAGAGTGGGGTGACCCCTTTTTCGATCACCCCGTGCAGCCCTTTGGCGACACCTTCCCGAAGGGCTTTAAGAGGTCCTTTGCTCCAGCGCGTGGGACGTGAAAGGTGGGAGGGCAGGATGAAATAGGCCTCCAGAAGAGACACGAACAAAATCGGGATCACCACCGCAGGCACCACGCCGATAATCTGACCCAGAGTGCCCGTGCTTAACATCAGCGGAGCAAACGCTCCCATGGTGGTCAGCACCCCCACCGTGACCGGGGCGATCACTGAGCGAACGCCCTTGATATTGGCATTGGGGTTTTCCGGATCAAGGCTCTGCTCCTCAAACACGCTTTCTCCCACGACAATCCCGTCATCCACCACAATTCCCAGCACGATGATGAGGCCGAACAGAGAAATCATGTTCAGGCTGTAGCCGAGGAAATGCAGAATCATCATTCCGCCCAGAAAGGAGATGGGAATGGCGGCACTCGTCCACACCGCCAGCTTGAGATCCAGAAACAGGAGAAGAATGAAAAACACCAGGACAAATCCTACCAGTGCATTGCGGACCATGAGACTGATGCGGTCCTGAAGAATGGTGGTCTGATTGGACAGGATACGCAGGTCAAGCCCCTGCGGCAGGTGCAACTCCGAGAGATAGCTCTCCACAACATCCGCTACCCGAATGGTATCCTGTGAGTCACTGCGGTTCACGTCAAGAAAAGCGGACGGCTGTCCGTTGTAGCGAGAGAGGATGTTGGTGTCCTGAAACCCATCGACGATCTCCGCCACGTCCCCCAAGGTAAGTACGGAGCCGTCTTCAAGCGTTTGCAGGGGAATCTGAGCCAGCTCTGCACCGGTGTATTTCCGCTCCTGCACCCGCAGCAGCACTTCGCCCCGGTTGGATTCCACATTTCCGGCAGGGATATCGGTGGAAAACTGACGGATCCGCTGGCGGATCTGCTCCAGGCTCATGCCGTATTTCCGGAGCTGCTCTTCGGAGACTTCGATCGAGATCTGATACTCCGGGATCCCGCGTACCGAGACCAGGGAGACCCCCGGGAGCTGGCGGAGTTCCTCATCAATGGTATCCGCCCAGTGCCGGAGGGTCTGGGTCGAGACATCTCCGAACAGTGCCAGGGTGAGCACATTGGGTGTGAGTTTGACCTTCTGGATGATGGGGCGTTCGGCATCCTGAGGCGGAAAAGAGGAAAGGCCGTTCACCGCAGTTTCCACATCATCGTACACCTCATTCTGATCCGCAAATTCCTTCACTTCCACATTCACTACCCCCAGACCTTCGCTTGCGGTGGATTTGATCCGTTTGACTCCCTCGATTCCCTGAAGCGTATCCTCAATCCGGCCGGTAATCGACTCTTCGATTTCATAAGGGGTGGCCCCGGGATACACCACGGACACGGTAATGAGGTTGGGATCAATGGAGGGAAAGGTCTCCCTGCGCATGACGCCCAGACTGAAGACCCCGCCAATGAGCAGAAAGAACATGAGAATGTTGGCCGCCACATGATTGTTGGAAAACCAGCCAATGAGGCCTCCCGCATCCGGATGGGGGGATGGATGTCCGGCCGTACTCATTCTTCACCTGCGTCCGTAACGGTCATGATTTTCACGCCGGGAAAGGCTCCGGGCAGGGGGCGGTCGACGATCGTCACGGGTTCCTCCCATCCCTTGACGGCCAGATGCTCATCCGTCATCATGAGCATATCCGGAGTGTGGGCGATGAGGCGGTTCTCTGCATCCACCAGCCATATGGTGCCATCCGCCTGTACGGCGGTCACCGGCACCCGCACAATGTTTTCATAGGTGGGGCCAGCCACCTGTATGTGACAAAAGACACCCGGTACCCATTCCACGGTGTTCTCCTCAAAGCCAAACCTGATCTCCGCAAATCCACTGGTGGGATTGACCGATGCCGCCTCACGTTTCAGGCGGCCGGAGTACGTCATGGGCTGCCCGCGGAACGTCGCGTGCAGCTGTACCTTCAGATCCCGGGCCTGGTAGAGCCACTCCAGTTCACGACCCTGCAATGAGGCGGTGACTTCAAGGTCATCCTCGTAAAAGACAGTGCCGTAGGACTGCCCGTTGCGCACGACCTGTCCTTCTGAAATCCGGCTTTCCAGAACCCGCCCCGCCTTGGGAAGGGTAAAGAGGGTACGGGAGAGGGCCAGTTCCGCAGATGCCAGTTGTGCCTCTGCTGCCGCCAATGTGGCCCGGGCCTCCAGGATTTGCGGAGTCCGTGCCACCAGAGGGGGGATCTCTGCCTCTCCGTTGAACTGTCTCCATTCCGCTTCCGCCACCGCTTTTTCTGCCATTTCGAGATCCAGTTGGGTCCGGGCCTGGGATACCTGGGCTTTCGCCCGCTGGACGTCCAGTTCGAAATCCACCGGTTCAATTTCGAACAGCGGGGAATCTGCCGCAAAACGGCCTCCGGGAAAAAAGTCTCCGTTGACCTCCACGATCCGCCCTCCCACCTGGGGGACGATCTCAATGTCCGTGGTGGCGGTGACCACCCCGGTGGTGGAGAAGGTCACCTGAAACGGTTCCGGTGTCAGGCGTTGCGTGGACGCAAACAGGCGTTTCTCTTCTGAAGGTTCGCTGGAAGGCGGCTGGTATCGAAGCCGCATCCTGCGTGACAGGCCCATAATGGTCATGACAAAGACGATGACCACCAGAACTTGAATCCATCCTAGGACCGTTTGTTTTTTCATGGTGTGGACTCGGGGTAGAACATGAGTAATTCAGATTCAGCATCTCCGCCCAGTGCGAGATACAAATTGACCCGGGAGACCCATCGCTGCTGGAGGGTGAGCAGGACCCTGCGATCGCTTTGATACCGCCGCTGCTGAATATCGAGATACGATTGCAGAGTTTGTATTCCGTCCCGATATCGTCGGGCGGCTAACTGCTCCGCCTGCCGTAATGACTCTGCAGACTGACGCTGTTGGGTCAATTGATCTCCCAGTGTGCGGTCGGAAACTCTCAGGGTTTCCACCTCCCGCATCGCCTCCAGAATGTCTGCTGCGTAGGCTGCCGCCAGTTCCCGCATTTCCGACTCCTGAATGTCTTTGGCTTTTCGCAGGGCTCCGGCATTAAACAGAGGCTGGAGGATGCTGGCACTTAATGTGGAAATCAGACTGTCCGAACTGAACAGATCCCCCACACTGGTTCCTTGGGATCCCACAGAAACCCCGAGCGAGATCCCGGGATACAAATCCGCCAGGGCGGCTCCAACATCGGCGGTGGCCGCCTTTAAGCGGAACTCTGATGCCCGTAAATCCGGCCGTCGGTCCAGCAATGCCAGCGGCAGGACATCAGGTAATGCCTCGGGAGGATCGAGCAGAGGAAACGCTGCCGCTTTTTTTGCCGCAGTGCTGCCCGGAACCCTCCCCAGCACCACCTCCAGAGCCAATAGGTTTTCTGCCAGTGTCCGTTCCAGGTCGCTGACATCCGCTTTGAGTATGCTGAGGTTCTCTTGCGCAAGGAGTACGTCCTGCTGGGAACTTCCCCGTGCTCCCCGAAGGTACCGTCGCTCCACGACTTCGAGTAGGGCTTCCCGGTTCCGGACCTGCTCCCTGGCATTTTCCAGCAGGGTGCTGTAGACGCTGACGGCGATGTATCGACGGGTCATTTCTCCCACCAGCGAATGCAGCAGGGCCTCCTGCTGAGCCCGGGTGGCAACGAAAAGGGCTTCCGAAGATTCAATGGAGCGCTGGAGTTTGCCGAACAGGTCCACCTGCCAGGACACCTGAGCCACCCGCTCATAGCGTTCGGTCGTGGGACGGTCTTCTGCATCCTCCAGATAACGGGTTTGGGCGGCGTCGATTCGCAAGGAGGCGGAGGGGATGCGGTCCGCCTGGCGGATACCCAGTCGCTGATACGCCTGCAGGGTGCGTTCTGCGGCCTCGGTCAGGGACAGGTTCTGACTCAGGGTCTCTCTGACAAACTGCTGATACACTTCCTGATCCACCGTCCGCCACCAGGGGGTCATGTCTCCGGTGGTTTCCGCAGATTCGAGTCTGTCAAAACGTTCCGGCAGTTCCCGTTGATAGTCCGGACCCAGCACACAGCCGGATGACAAACACACTCCCAGCAGTCCGATCAAGCGTTTCATGCCATCTCCTCAAATCCGGCCGCACAGAAACGAAGAAGATGGTTCACCCTCTCCTTGACCTCCTCTTCATTCAGGCTTGTGTAGGCGTCCAGAGTTCTGCCCACGGAAAAAAACAGTGCCCCGGCGCAGTATTTCATCTGCCGCATAATGATGTCCGGTGAAAGGGTGGGATACAGAGACTGAAAACTCTCCACAAAGGGCTGAAACGCATGTGCGTGTTCGTTCTCGACGACCTGTTGCATAAACGGACTGGGCCAGAACAGATTGTGAGACATAAATTTGAAAAAGGCGGGGTGTGAATAGAGGGTGTCAAAGATCGGGAGGAGCATGCATTCCAAAATGTTCTCTGCGGAGAGCGGCTGGTCTCCAGAGGCCTCTTTGGCGGTTTTCAGCAAGTGCAACCGCCGTTCACAGGTCGGCAGGAACCGTCGCAAAAACGCCTCTTTGTATAGGTTTTCCTTGGTGCCGAAGTGATACGTCGCCGCACCCAGATTCACTTCGGCATCTTCAGAAATAGTGCGCAGTCCCACCCCGTTGAAGCCATGTTCCCCGAACAAACGCTCTGCCGTATCCAATAATCGTGTCCGGGTATCCGGGATTTCCTGGGATTGATTCATACGTTCGTATTAATCCAAAATGAGTGGAATGCAACTGACAGAATGTGAAAAAGTCATGAGGCCTGAATCCTGACCGGTTCATAACGTGATGGTTTCAGGTGGAATGGGGGGGATGCTCGGAATCAGGAGAGCGCCCGTCAGTGGGTCCCTGACTCTTAACTGATGGAAGTATGGCTCATGTAGAGCCGCCGCCAACGACCGGGGGCAACCCCATAGCGTTTCTTGAACCGCCTTGAAAAATGATAGGCGTCTGTGAAACCGCACAGGGTGGCAATGGCCTGGAGCTGAATCTGTCCTTCCAGGAGCAGGCTTTGAGCCCGGTCAAGACGGATCTGGTACACCCGTTCCATCGGGGTGCACTGATAGACTTTCCGGCAGCGGCGATGGAGATAGCCGGTGGACCAGCCACATAACCCTGCAAGTGCATCAGTGGTCCATGCTCTCTTTAAATCCTGGTGGATCCGTTCTTCAAGTAGCATGAGTTCAGGTGGACGGACCCCACGTTCCTGAACGCCGAGTCGTGAAAGAATGTTCAGGACCCGGCCAGTCACCCCCATCGCATCGCGGGCCTGCAGGGCTTCCACGGCCGCCAGAAGATCCGGCGTCACAGCCTGCCAGGTTTTCCGTTGAATATGGTTCAGTTCAATCGGCTTACCCCCCAGCTGTTCTGAGAGGGTGCTCCAGGTGGTGGCGACGGGCTGGCCATCTTTACCCAGAAGAACAAAGGTGATTTGGGTATATTCCAATGCACCCGGTTTGAGCGGACGCACTTCATGCAATTCATCACTATTGATCAGCACCCCCTGATGTGCCTCCCATTCTATTTCCTTTCCATTGAGGTGGTAGGTGTTTTTCCCGGACAGGGGAATGACAATGTGAAGGTCAGAATGCGAATGGGGTAAAAGCCTGGAAAAGTAGATCCAGGCATCATCGGGGTGATACTCCCGGGTGGCATGCCGGAATCTCAGGCGGTGTCCGTTTGCCAGGGGATATTCGCAGTGATCATCATATTGGTAGGGACCCAAAGGATTCATCACATCATCAAAAGGTTAGTTTCGTACATCTTTTACAGAGTCTGAGACATTGTCCCGTCCGGTACAATGGCATTCATGCAAAAACTACTCTTTGATCCAGCTGACACCTGTTCCCTCAGCGGAGGCACCACCCTCCGCTGCAATCCTGACGAACCGAAACCCTGTATTCACCCCTTGGTCACGCCTTCCGGACGGGTGATCAGCGGATTTGAACCCTCTGATCATCAGTGGCACCGGGGCCTTTGGTTTGCCATCAAGTACATCGACGACGACAATTTCTGGGAGGAAGCGGATGCATATGGACGACAGGTGAGTACCGGACATCCCCAAGCGTCCTGTCATGCAGATGGATCCTGGACCTTTTCCACCGAACTGCAATGGATCCGGCCTTCAGGAACCGTTGCCATGGTCGAGCAGAGGACCCTCAAGATCGATCATGGGCAGGAAGCCGTTCGAATGGATTGGCGAAGTCATCTGACACCCCAGGAGGATCTGCATCTGGACCGAACTCCTTTCACGACCTGGGGAGGGTACACCGGCCTGGGCTGGCGGGCCTGCCGGGAACTGCATGAGGTACGGTTTTTACATCCCGGAGGGGAATCTGAGATGAGGACCGGTGAAACCTCACCCTGGCTGGCGGCAGATGGATTGCTGGACGGCCCCTTTGTGGGTGGTGAAGCGGCTGCATCGGGGATTCTAATGGTCGTAGATCCGGCACACCCCCGGTACCCAGTGCCGTTTTATGCCAAATCCAACCATGGCTTTACCTTCATGAACCCGGCCTTCCTCTTTCATGAAGGCATGGATGTTTCCAAGGGAGAGGTGTTGGATCTGCGGTACCGGATTGTCACGGTGGACGGACGCTGGGGGGATAATCTGAAAACGGAACTGGCCATGGCCCGGGAGGTGTTTGCATGAGGATTCTGAATGCGATTCATGTCGGGGTCGGAAACCGTGGAACATGGCCCCTGCAGGAGGCCACACCTGCGCGGGGGTTCCAACCGGTTGCCATCGTGGACCTCAATCCGGATTTTCGTGCCGCAGCCAAAGAACTTGTCGGGGAGCTGCCGGAGTTTGAGAATCTCGGGGAGGCACTCCGTCAGGTGGACTGTGATGTGGTGATCATCTGCACGCCCACGATCTATCATGTTCCCCTGGGGAAACAGGCATTGGCGGCCGGGAAGGGGGTGCTGGTAGAGAAAGGCATGGCCCCGGATATTGAATCCGCCCGGGACCTTGTGGCGGCAGTGGAGAGAAGTGGCTTCGCCTGCAGTGTCGCTCAGAATTACCGGTACTCCGCCAAAGAACGGACTCTGGGCCGGGTGCTGCATGATGAACAAGATCCTCATTATGTGGGGACACCGTATCTCATCGAATATGTGCAACACCGGGTCCGACCCCATCCCGGAACGCTGACCTATCCGTTTGCCTCTCTGTGGGACATGAGCTGTCATCATTTTGACAACCTC
Organism: Verrucomicrobia bacterium UBA6053; assembly: GCA_002429065.1. GTDB lineage: Bacteria > Verrucomicrobiota > Kiritimatiellia > SS1-B-03-39 > UBA6053 > UBA6053. Next base: position 68,883 of record DIYN01000046.1, read on the forward strand.
CATTACTGGCTGGGGGCCGGATTTGAAAAAATCTCTGGATCCGCCTATGCGGCACCGTGGTCTCCTTATCAGCATCCCAACAACACCAGTTTTCATATGAAGCACAGGTCCGGTTGCCAGGTGGTCTACACCCATACGCATGATGCGGCCGTGAATGAGGTCCGTATCCGAATCATGGGAGAACGCGGGGCGGTCTGTCTGGATGATGACCGTATCCGCTTCAATCCGATGGGAGACCGGAATTTTTCACCGGAACAGTGGGAGGACGTTCCTCTGTCTGAGGATCTGGGGTTAGCGGGGGTGCTGGCGGATTTCCATCATCAGGTTTGTGACGGAGTGGAGCCCGGGATTGGGGCCAGGAGCAATCTTTCGGTGATGGAACTCTGTGACGGTGCCCAACGGGCCTGCGAAACCGAAACCGTCCAGCACCTCACCCACTCATGAATCCGGTGATTGGCGGTATCAGCATTACCGGGGTGCAGGTCTATGATCAGCGCCCTGCACCGGACGGGCTCTTTGGAGGGTGTCCCCATCTGCATGCCGTGGCCCACGAGGTGTACATGATCCAGTCCGGGGCAGGCTGGGTGGAGTTTCATACCCCCGAGAAGGGGATGTGGCGGGAGGGCCTGAAGCCCGGAGATGTGCTGCAGTTTCCTCCAGGCATTTTGCATCGGATTGTCACGGAGTCACATCTGACCATCACGGCACTGCTGTCTCATGCCGGGCTGGCAGAAGCCGGTGACGCGAGGATTTGGTTTGGGGCGGAGGTGGATGCACATCCGGAAGCATACACGGCAACAGCCGGACTTCCCGTAAACGCCACTCTGGAGGATGCGTTAGACCGCCGTGACCGGGCCATTGCCGGATACCGGGAATTGCTGGACTGGTGGGACAACGACCGAGAACGTTACACCCAAGCGTTGACAAGCTTCCGCGACCGCCACGGGGCGGCCATGGCCGCACGGCCGGACCTCGAAGCCAAACTTCGATTGGCTCATCCCGCCTGGGGTCAGGAGGGGCTCGGACGGCTCAACGCTCTTCCTCAGATTGTACCTGAATACGAACCCCGACGGTGGTCTCTCGCAGATGATCATCCGCCCCGCCTCGGAATGTGCGGGCTGTTGCAGTGTGTGGGAGCTGCGGAAAATTGACCCGGAGCACGCTGGGTCAAGTTCGTTCAGGAGTCCTGGATTGATTCGAGGGGTCGTGAACCCAGAGACTCGACGTGCTTCAGGTAGGGACTCTGCGGATAGGTGTGGCGGAATTCCAACATGAGGATGTGTACCTGATCTTCCTCCACCATGAGGTCATGACGGATACGGATTGCACGGTAAAGTGCCTCATCGGAGATACCGGGGTGATGGTTCTGGAGATGACAGGTGTAATACATGTGAAAGGCCGTCTCGCCTTCCCCTTGTTCCTCCAGTAGTTTTCCCGTCAGCAGCAATGCTTCAGAGGCCACAGCAGTCTCCGGATGTAAGACGACACACTGACGGTACACGTCAAGAGCCTGATCCGGACAATTGAGATGTTGATGTTGGGTTTTTCCGATGTCCAGTAGCGCCTGGGGAGAGAAGGTGGAATCGGGAGTTCCGGTGACCACCCGTTGCCAAAACAGAATGGCCTGTTCGTACTGTCCCTGTCGGCAACAGGCCTCTGCGGTAAGATAGAGCATCTCGGGAAGGTAGACGCTGTTCGGAAACCGATGCTGCAGCGTCAGGGTCGCTTCGAGAATCGACAGAATCGCGAAGTCGGTCGAAAGTTGTGACCAGATGAGACCGGCATCCCGGTACGCCTTTTCTGCGAGCCTCCCGGATTGAGCATTTGCACTTTCCAGGTGCGAGGTTGCCGCGCGTACAATGAGTTCCTCCCTGAGGACGTGATCTGTCGCATCATTCATGTGCATGAATCCCTCTGTTCATGAAGGTGGAGGATGTCAGACCGCATGATGAGTTCAAGCTTTTTGACCGCATTTTGCGGTATTTTTTCACGTGATATATAAGCACGATGTGAAAAGTTCTGCACAAAGCCCAGAATATCAGCATGTCATGGACTGTTTGGTGGCCATGCGCAAAGAGGCCGGTCTGACCCAGAGGCAATTGGCGGAACTCCTGGACCGCGAGCAATCCTTTGTCTGGCGGATTGAGAAAGGAGAGCGCAGGGTCGATCTGCTTGAATTTCACTGGATCTGCAATGCCATGGGCCAATCCTCCTCTCTCAAGTACGCCGAGATCGCCAACGGATTTTCCGCCTATGACCGCATCGAGTCCCAGAAGAAGATGGTGGCGGAAAAGCGGAAGCGGTACCGGCCCAAGAGCTGAGACAGAAAATGCCATTTCGTTGATTGCGGGAAACGGGTATCAGAAAAGCGTTTCAGGATGGGTTTCCCTTTCGCCCTTTGGGGTTTCCTGCTATGGGGACGCTTTTTAAGGAGAACTCTTTATGAAATTCCGTCCCTTTCCTGCTCTTCGTCCCCCGGCCAATCTAGCTTCCAAAGTGGCAAGTGTGCCGTATGATGTGGTCGATTCGTCTGAAGCCCGTGACCTGGCGGCCGGGAATCCCCGCTCGTTCCTGCATGTGATCAAACCGGAAATTGATTTGCCCGAGGGCACGGATCTGTATTCCGATGCGATTTACAACAAGGCGGCGGAAAACTTTCAGCTCTTTCAGACCAATGGCTGGCTCCGCCGGGAGGCGAAACCCGCCTTCTTTCTCTACCGTCAGGAGATTGACGGGCATTCCCAGGCCGGATGGGTCGGGGTGTGTCACACGGAGGATTATGAGCAGGACCTGATCAAGAAGCACGAGCGGACGCTTCAGAAAAAAGAGGACGACCGCACCCGCCATGTGGCTACACTCGCGGCCAATGCTGGCCCGGTATTCCTCATGGCCCGGGCTCCGCAGGCATGGAAAGAGCTTTCTGAGGAACTCCAGGCTGCACCTCCGGAAGTGGATTTTACGGGAGAGGACGGTGTGCGGCACACGGTGTGGCCGGTGCCGGATGCCTCCGCCGTCATCGCATTTATGGACACCGTTCCCTGTTCGTATGTGGCTGATGGCCACCACCGAAGTGCCAGTGCCGCCCGCTGCTCGAAAGAGTTCGGTGGTGAGAACCCTGATCACACGGGGAATGAGAACTACAACTGGTTCCTCACGGTGATGTTTGCTGCGGATGATCTGATGGTTCTGCCCTATAACCGGCTCGTGAGCGGGCTGAACGGCCTGGAGGCCGACGGAGTGATGGCGGGACTTACCCAACAGGGATTTACGGCTCAGTTAGTGGACTCCGGTGAATCCACAGAGCGTGGAGATATCCGCATGTACCTTGCCGGAAGCTGGTACCGTCTTTCCCGTCCGGTGGATCCCGAAGCAGATCCGGTACAGGCTCTGGATGTCAGCGTGCTGCAGACCTATCTGCTGGACCCCGTTCTGGGAATTGCCGATCCACGAACCGACTCCCGCATCAGCTTCAAGGGCGGCTTCGACTGTGTGCAGCTCCTCCAGGACCGGGTCAACAGTGGAAAGGCGGACATTGCCTTCTCGCTTTATCCCACCAGCACAGAGGAAGTGATGGACGTCGCCGATGCCGGCATGATCATGCCCCCGAAAAGCACTTGGTTCGAACCCAAACTTAAAAGCGGACTGTTTGTGCACACCCTCGACAGCGGGACGGATGTAGCGGATTCAGTCTGATCTGAGTGGTGATTTCCTAAAAATCCCAATCTCCCGCCTCCTCCAACCCGGCACTCTGTTCCTTGTCCAGCATCACGATGGGGACCCTCGTGTGCGGGAAAGGAGGCTGAACGCGGCACGCTCTGCGGGCGGGCTCCCGACGTTCAGGACTGCGTTGATGTGAAAGAAAATTCACTTTCGGAATTGCAATTGTTTGATTTGTTATTAGCTAATTCGGATACAGTATATCTGTATTCAATAACCCTACATTCAACCTCACATGAAAACATTCATTCTCTTTTTAGCACTCGTTGGGACTGCAGTCTTTCACTCGCATGCAGCGATCGAGATCACCTCGTGGGTGATGTCGCCAGGAGGGATCAATTTTGAAATCAGCGGTACTCTTGATGCCCCATTTCCCAGTGATCCGAATTTCGGGAGCGAAAGCATCTATATTGGCGTTCCCGGGGATATCGACTGGATTACGGGAGGTCATACCGGATCCTTTGGTCCTTCTCCGCTTGTGGATGGAATCACACCTGACATTCTGACTTCGACGGATGGGGATGCCAACAATGGCGATTATATCCGGATTGCCACCAGTGGGTCCCCCTTTGATTTCACGGATGGGGGCAGTATCTCGCTTACCGGCTCTGTTACCGCTGCGGTTGTGCCCGCAAATCTGGATCCAAGTCAGCTGATTGTCACCTGGGGATTCTCGACTCTTCCCACGGTGATCGACGCTGCCAACCAAATCGGGACGTCTGTGGTACCGGAGCCTTCCTCGGTGATATTGGTACTTGTCATGGGTGCCGCAAGCTGTCTGGTATGGTTCCGAAGACGGTAGAACCGCTTTAACGGACCCAAAACCTCATGCGTGCCCGTTCTGCGGGCAGGGTGGGGGAATCCTGAAGCCGCATGTGCTTCAGGATTTGCGGTGGTGTGCACGGTTTCATCGAAATACGGATCGCAATCGAGATCGATCCTGTGTGTCGATGGCGCCGCATCTGAATGCCAGGGGAGGCTTCCCGCACATTCCCCTTGTCACCTGTTCTCAATTCGCTTAGACCGGGGAAATGCCTGTTTTGTCCCACATCTCCCCGATTCAGGAGGCGTCCTAATGCGTCAGCAGATAGGATGGACCTCCCGTGATGAAGATGGCGTTAAATGGGATGTCCAGGCCCATCGCAACCGCAATATCTGGGTATTTACCCGTCGTGCTCACCGGACTGAGGACTGGCAACCGATTGACCCTCCCGGGGTGGAGGACTGGGAAAACCTTCTGGATGTGATGCAGCGGAAATATCAGCGCAGACGCTGTGCCTGGCGGGATGTGGAGCAGGTCGAACACGAACTTGAACAAGCAAAACTCAACCAACCAAATCTATGAAGACCTTTCTTGATGAGGACTTTGTCCTGCAGACTGAAACCGCCCGCCGTCTCTATCATGATCATGCCAAGGACATGCCGATCATTGATTACCACTGCCATCTGAGCCCGCAGGAAATTGCTGAGGATCAGCGTTGGGACACCATCACCCAGATCTGGCTGGGAGGGGATCATTACAAATGGCGGGCGATGCGTTCCAACGGAGTCACCGAGCATTTCTGCACTGGAGAAGCTTCCGACTGGGAGAAGTTTGAAAAATGGGTGGGGACGCTGGAAAACTGTTACCGGAATCCTCTCTACCACTGGAGTCATCTGGAACTGGAGCGTTACTTCGGGATTGAGGAAGTGCTGACCCTGGAAAATGCGCGTGAAGTCTACGACCGGGCCAATGCCCGCCTCGCGGAAGCCGATTTCAGTGCCCGCGGTCTGATCCGAACCTCCAACGTGAAAGTGGTTTGTACCACCGATGATCCCATTGACGATCTCCGCTGGCACAGGAAAATCCGTGAAGACGGGTTTGAAACCAAGGTGCTGCCCGCCTGGCGTCCCGATAAAGCCATGGCCATCGAAGACGGTGCCGGATACCGGGACTACCTCGGCAAGCTCGCGGAGGCATCCGGCGTCACCATTTCAGACCTGAAGGGGCTGCGGGACGCTTTGGCCCAGCGGCATGCGTTCTTCCATGCGGAGGGCTGCCGCCTGTCCGACCACGGGATCGAGAGGTTTTATGCCGCGGCCTACACCGAAGAGGGCATCACCGCGACTTTCGCCAAGGTGCTGGCAGGCGGAGAGGCCACTGCAGAGGAAGTCGAACAGTTCAAATCCGCCATGTTGGTGGAATTCGGGCAGATGGATCACGCCAAAGGCTGGGTGCAGCAGTACCACTATGGGGCCATTCGCAACAATAACAGCCGCCTGTTCGCCACCTTGGGTCCGGATACCGGGTTCGACAGCATGGGCGACTTCACGGTGGCACAGGATATGGCGAAATTCCTCGACCGCCTTGACAGCAGTGATCAACTCGCTCCGACGATTCTCTACAACCACAATCCGACGGACAACCACGTCATCGGCACCATGATCGGCAATTTCCAGGACGGCTCCCGTCCGGGCAAAATGCAGTTTGGCAGCGGCTGGTGGTTCCTGGATCAGAAACACGGCATGGAGGAGCAGATGGAGATTCTCTCTCAACTGGGTCTGCTCAGCCGCTTTGTCGGGATGCTGACCGACAGCCGCAGCTTTCTCAGCTACACCCGTCATGAATACTTCCGCCGTATCCTTTGCAACATCCTCGGCAATGACGTGGAGCAGGGGCTGCTGCCGGCTGACATGGACCGCCTCGGCAAGATGGTCCGGGATATCTGCTACAACAATGCGGCCGAGTACTTTGATTTCGGGGTGGAGCCTCAGGACTGAACCTGAACGAAATTTCGGGATCGCTATCGCAATCGAAGTCGTAATCGGTTTTTCGATACCGATACCGATACCGATACCGATACCGATACCGATACCGATACCGATTTCTTAACTCTGTTTTTAACCATGATCAACACGGATGATATTCCGGAGGATCTGTCTTCACTTCTGCATGGAAGATAGATTCAATTGAGACCGGATGGATCCACACCTGCAGAATCCATGTTGATCTGTGTCCATCCGTGGTTTTCGTTTCCCATCACCTCCCACCCAAGGTCCTCCCATGCCTGACCCGTTGCGTTTCCGTCAAATTCACCTCGACTTCCACACCAATGGGGAGATCCCGGGCGTCGGCACCGCTTTTGATAAGAAGCAGTGGCAGGAGGTGCTGCAGACGGCGGCGGTCGATTCGGTCACACTCTTTGGGCGATGCCATCACGGGTACGCCTATTACCCGAGCAAAGTCGCACCTGTGCACCCGCATCTGGATTTTGACCTGTTGGGCGCGCAGATTGAGGCCAGTCATGAAGTCGGTGTCCTCACTCCGGTCTACATCACGGTGGGCTGGGATGAGTGGTATGCAGCCCAGCATCCGGAAGCGATGATTCATCCTCCGGATGGGCTGGATCCCCTGGTGGTCGGCTGGAAACGCCTCGCGTTTGAAGAAGCCTACATGGACTACGTGTGCGAGGTCACGGAAGAGATCATGAAGGGCTATGAGATTGACGGCCTGTTTTATGACATTGTCGGACTCACCAATGACATTTCCCTGCCGGCGCAGGCCGAAATGCGGGCGCAGGGAATGGATCCCAGTTCCGGCGCGGACCGGCATCAGTATGCCCGTCAGAAGCAGGAACGGTATTTCCAGCGTATCAAAGACTGTGTGGATGCCATCGATCCCACGATGCGGGTGTTCCACAATGCAGGCCATATTCCCAAAGGGGATCAGATCTTCCTGAACTATGCGTCACACCTGGAGATTGAGTCTCTGCCCACCGGCGGCTGGGGGTACGATCATATGCCTCTGTCTGCGAAATACACCGCCACACTGGACGGGGTAGATGTGATGGGCATGACCGGCAAATTCCACACCAGTTGGGGAGAATTCGGCGGGTTTAAACATCCCAATGCGCTTCGGTACGAATGTGCCCATATGCTGGCCTACGGCTGCCGGTGTTCGGTCGGGGACCAACTCCATCCCAATGGGAAACTGAACGAGGATACCTACGAGCGGATTGGAATTGCCTACCGGGAGGTGCGGGAAAAAGAAGACTGGGTCCGTGGAGCCCGACCCGTAAATGAGATCGGGTTGCTTTCCATCGAAACGCTGCCGGGAGGGACCAATGAAGGCGAGCACTTTGGCGGTCGGCATTACACCGGTGACATCGGGGCCTCCCGCATGCTGCTGGAACGGCAGATTCCTTTTGATGTGATCGATACCGAGGCGGAGTTCTCCTCTTACTCCGTCATCATTCTCCCGGACAGCGGCCGTTTGGGTGAAGACCTGACCGCCAAACTTCAGGCTTATCTGAACGGGGGAGGGAAACTTCTTCTCAGTGGAGATTCCGGACTGGCCCTGGACGAAGACCGCTTTGTGTTTGACGGGATTGGAGAGTTCGACACCTCCGCTGAAACCTTCGACATGGAATATCTGAAACTGGACGGTGACTGGGTGAAGACGGATCCGTACCGCCTGATGTCCTCTCCATTTGTGATTAACGGTGAAAACCGCCGATTGGTTCCCGCAGAGGGTGCTGCCAGGATTGGCGAAATTCACAATCCGTACTTCTCCCGTACCGTGGAGCATTTCTGTTCCCACCAGCATGCGCCTGACGCAGGAGATTCGGGTTTCCCTGCCGGGGTGATCTCCGCAGATGGATCGATCTTCTATCTGGCGGTTCCGATTTTCACCCAGTACGCGGACCGGGCCCAGATCCTGTATCGGGATTTCCTGGTGGAAGGTCTCAAGCGCTTCCTGGGCAAACGGCTGTCGATCGAAACCAGTCTGCCCAGTGCTGGACGGGTCAGCCTGACCGAACAGGCCGAAGAAAACCGGTATGTGTTCCACATGCTCTATGCGCAACCGGTAAAACGCGGAGACAACGCGATGCCGAAATGGAACCTGAAATCCATTGAAGTCATTGAAGACATTCCCACCCTGCACGAGATTGAAGTCTCACTGCAGCTCGCGAAACCGGTCAAGGCCGTGGTGTTAGTTCCCGATCAGTTGGAAATTCCCTTTGAGGAGGCGAATGGCCGGGTTGAATTTACGGTACCGTTTCTGGAGTGCCACCAGATGGTGGAACTGCGGACCTGATATCTGTCAGTTTGCGTCACCCATCAGGCGGGTTGTCACGACCAGTGACATCTGCTTGCGTCCGCGCAGAATCTGAAGATTCAGCATCTCTCCGGCTTCCCCGAGCCGGACGAGGCTGCTGAGTTCTTCCCCTGTGCGGATGGTGCGACCATTCACACTGATCAGCAGATCTCCAGCTTTCAGACCGCTTTCTTCGGCCGGGCTGTCTTCCACCACCCGGCTGAACAGCACACCGTAACGGGTGTTCTGCATCATCACGCCCAGAAAGGGAAGCTCTGCGGGTGGGGTTCCTTCAATGATCAATTGTGCGGTGCGCATGGCCAAGTCAGATGGGATGGCAAACCCAATGCCAATACTGCCGCGATGTTGCGGGCCTCCTGTGCGAATCATGGTATTGATTCCGATCAGGTTGCCTTCCAGATCAATAAGGGCTCCGCCGCTGTTTCCAGGATTAATCGGGGCACTGGTCTGAATGAAATCCACTACCGGCAGATTGTCTTCTGAGCGGCCTTTCTGACTGATCACACCATGCGTCACCGTACTGCTCAGACTGAAAGGGGACCCTATGGCCATGACCATCTCCCCGACCCGGATGCTGTCAGAATCCCCAATGGTCACGGCGGGAAAGTCTCGCCCCTCGCCATTGGTGATGCGAAGCACGGCAATGTCGATCTGCTCATTTCTTCCGACCAGCTCCGCTTCGTAACTGGTTTCATCATTGAGGATGACTTCAATGCTCTGACCGCCCTGAAGAACATGGTTGTTGGTGATCACATATCCTTTTTCATGGATAATCACCCCGGAGCCCTGACCGACCGGGCGTTCGGCTTTCTCACGCAGGCGGCCGTACCAGTCGACGATGTACTGAGTGGCTTCGGTGCGGATCACGACAACGGATGGAAGCACTTTTTCCACCGTATCAGCCATGGCGGTATTCAGAGAACGGGCCACCTCAATGGGGGCGGCTTCAGAAAAATCGATGACGGTTCGTTGAATGACCACCGGCTCTTCCACTGGCTGCGGCAGGGACTTGACCTGGGCAACCGAGTTCTGAGGGGTGCAGCCCGTAAAGGTGGTCAGAAGACTGGCAAGGGCCGTGAGGGTGAGGACGCCAATGAATTTCATGAGGATTCGTTTGGTTCAAAGGGTTCGGTGGTGATCTCTCCGTCTTTTTTGACCAGTTTCTCAATTCTCTGCTCAACTTCGTTCAGACGTTTTCCACACGCGTCCACCAGCTTGGAGCCCTCTTCAAAATGCGTGATCATCTTATCAAGGCTCAGGTCTCCCGCTTCCATTTCCTCCACAAGGGTCTCGAGGCGTTTGAGAGCGGTTTCAAATGCGGGTTCTTCCGATGCTGTGCTGGAGCTGGGTTCAGACATAGGATATCCCTACGCCCGAATCACCGATTGGTCAATCAGATGATGGCGAAGGCCTATGTGCAGCACCGACGGCTTTGGAGTGGACACACCCTCGGTTCTGCCGGGGGGCGCGAATCCTCTATTCAGCCTTTTTCCAGGCGCCATCCTCCAGAAGCAGGGTGTGAGGGCCCACCTGAAGGTGTGGCGGGTTCCAGCGGACGTTCGGATGCGTTCCCCGGGATTTCCTCAGGCTGAACACGGAGACCAAGGTCACGGTTTCCACCTGTGCCGCCCGTTTCTGTTGGTTCAGATCACTTTCCAGACTCAGCGTCAGTTCCTCCAGTGCACCGTCCATCATATGACCTGGATCAATCACCTTCAGTTCACGGCTCTTAGGCGCGTCCTGATCCATCAGGACGCGGTACATGCCCCGGGTTCCTTCTTTGTTGTGAGCTTCTTTGGTCACCTTCAATTCACGCGGTGCCAGTACCTGCAAGCGCATCTCCATTCCTTTTTCCGGTCCAAAAATGACACTGTTGGTTTTGTAATTCCACTCCGCACCGCGGAGTTGACCTCCCGGTTGAAACTGAAGCATTTTGACCTGGTTCAAATTGACGTTTTCATACTGATCGGCGACGACCCACATCGCTTGTTCAGGTTTGCCGGAAGGAAAATATGTCCAAACCGATCGCTGCAGGATCGGACGGTCTTTTTCCGCGTTGCCTTTCTCGGGTTTCAGGCCGCGGGTCCGCAAGGTTTGAATGCTTTCCAGTCCTTCTGTCCAGGCCGGGTGGACAGGCTCCGCCGGGGTGGTGTTCACAAATCCTTTCACCCTTGGGATATTCGCGGATGCCGTCCGTTCATCGTCTTTGCCGAATCCCGGCCGCAACCAACTGGCCGAGGTGCCTTCTGCTGACGTCAGTACCGTGAGTCCAAGACCATGCCGGTTGCCGTGGATACCGTCCTTTTGTTGAAACCCCAGTGCGATCCCTGAACGGGTGCCGGCATTCGCGACGCCATCCCGTACCCAGCTTCGTTCCTCCTCCGGTGCTGTCCAGAAGCGTTCCAGAGAAGAATCAGGTGACAGGTCCGGAAGGTCGGATGCCATCCATGCCAATATCTCCATGGGTGTACGGAGCCCGGGTTTGAGTTCGTTCCGGATCCACTGGGTCTGGGCCTGATCCGCACCCTTGGACTGAAGCAGAAGCGTCATCCCGACCACTTTACGCGCCTCATTCGATTCGGGGAAGGGGGTGATCATGCCCGCGAGTTCGGGAAGCGCCGTCAGCCCGGTGTCGGTCACAAGGTTTTCCCCTTTCGCATGGTGCCAGGCTTGAAGAAACAGAGGCAGATGAATGCCCATGTGCCAGCTTTGCCAGCCGGATTTCGGGACATACGTGGAGAGGTACGTTTTCAGATGACCCGCAGCCTCAGAAGGAACGGTCTCCAGCCATCCGTTATGTTCCGAGGCCCAGCGTTGTGCCTCTTTCAACCCCTGGCGTTCTTTTTCATAACGTTCCTGAGAGTAAAGCTGAAGCTGTGGCTGCTGACGCGCATATCCCCCGGTGATCGGCATATAGACCATCACCGGCACGTACCCGGCGGAAACCTTCAGCACATCCTCATCCATCACCTCGACACCATTGAGCCACATGCGGACGCCGCGGCTGGGACTGAACACATTCGGGAAGGCGCGAATGGTGGTGGGTTCCGGTACCTTCCAGACGGTAAACAGGGTCACAGCGGTGCCAATGTTTCGCCGCTCGGTTTGCTGTTTCCATTTCGCCATCAGGCGTTTTCCTGCCGGAAATCCTTTGCCGGTACTGTTGACGAAGTATCGCATGCAGTTCCGGGGATAAAAGGTGTTGGCCCCCTCCAGAAAGGAGGTCTGATAGGGGCGGAAATCAAGGGACTCCCCTTGAACGGTAATCCGTGTGCCGGGCACCGGCCGTGCATGTGCAAAGCCCCCCAGTTCTTTCAGTGGATCCTTCAGGCTGGTGGGGAAAGGGCCATTGCCCAGCCACTTGTGGAACATCTGGCCATCTTCCAGCGTCTCCACAGGCAGGCCGGGAATATCCGGGATCTGTTTGAGGGCCCTGATCTCTCTTGCCCCGCTTGGGGGAGGAGGGTCATACGGTTTCGGTGGCCGATCCGATAAGGCCATGGCCGCCAGAGCACCTGCAACCCGGTAACGTAGGCCTTCGAGATGGTCCGGACGCCTCAGTTCATTTTCGGTTTCTCCGCCATAGGTGTACCGGCCCCACGTATTGAGCCGTTCCTGGTGATCCAGACGGCTGCTGTAGGCTGCCGCCTGACGCTGAAGGAAGTGGCGGACATTTTTCTGGAACGGTTCCGGCCAGGCGTCGCCGCACAGGTCGTAGGTCAGCGCAATCCCGGCCACCCGGTGCGACTGACGCCATTGATTTTTATTTGGCAGCACACTGTACATCCCGGCCCAGACATAATCGAGGGCCTGTTCCGCGTGATCCGGATCCCCGGTGCGCAGAAATTCCAGTGCTTCCCCCACGGCCCAGGTGGGCTGCATACTGTGGTCGGCATTTTCCTGCTGGAACCCGAAGCCGGCGGTCCTCGCCTTGTCCAGTTGTGCCTGAAGCTGCTTCCAGACCTCCGGGTTGGCAGTGGCATAGGCTTTCACCCGTTTTGCGGGATCAGAGCCGAGTAGGAGGGACTCTCCGGCCCGGACGAGTGTGGTGCTGAGAAACAGTCCGATCAGAACAAGACGTGTGGTCATCGGGCACTCCCCCATTGGAGGGTGCTCAGGGTGTCCCGCATCCCTTTGTCAAAATCGACGAGGAACTCATCGTACCGCACGGTCTGCTTTCCAAGGGTGAACCAGATATCCGGGTCCTGGTCAGGAACAGGGGGCGGATGAGAGCCCTTCGGGGTCCAGGTGACCAGAATCACCGCGTGTTGACGGACTCGGGTTTTTAAGGTGGGGGCTCCCATGTTGGAGTCTGTGGTGACATTGAGGATCCGTTCTCCCACCTGGCGTGACAGGGCGGCATCCCCTTTGGTGTTCGGTTTCACATCGAGCTGCAGCAGAGGGTCATCCAGAGGTGCGATACCCATCGGACCCGCAGCTTCCCAGGTCATTCCCGGTTCGTCGGATTCCAGCACCTTAAACCGGATGCGTCCCGGTGCCTGGACATCGACCTTGGCTTCCGCCGGATGCAGCATCAGTCCCCGCAAAGATCCCTGTCCCTTGGGAAGGGTGTAGCGGAACCCACCGGGAATGGTTTCAAATTCACCACCTTTGGGGACATCAAGCGTCCAGTCCACATGGCGTTTCCCGAAACCGAAATGTGACACCACAAACACCCAGACCCCCGGCACCCCGGAGGTCATGCTGGTATCCACGCCCAGAGTCTGCCGCAGATGGGGTGTTTTTTTGTCTTCTCCCACCGGTTCGCGGTTGGGAGTGTGAAACCCTCTGCGGAGAGCGCTTACAGAACCAGATCCGGTGGGAGACACCCTTACCCGCTGCAGTTGAATGTTCTTCGAAGGCGTGACGGCGGTCTCCCTGGGAGACGATCCTTTTCGCACGGTAAGACCTTCGCAGGCGAACAGCGGTTCCCCTTTTCGGGTTGCCGTTACCTGACCTAAAGGAGAGGATCCTTGCTGGAAGGTCCAGACGGTTTTCACGTCTTCGGGACCTGTGAAGGTGTAGACGCCAGTGTCAGAGTTGGCGCTTGCGCGCCAGTCGGAGGAGCGGCCGGGTTGCAGACAGAGCGCTGCGACCATCAGGCCCACTCGTACAAACGTAGTCAGAGAGAAGTGTCGGGGCATATGGTAATCCAATCAGAGGTCGGTAAAGTTAGAGCTTGAACAGGTGCCCGGTCAATCACTATCACAAGAACTTCTGTTAGACGGGCGTGCATTCCTGCCGTTTGACGTAAAATGTGAGAGGGTGTTGTTTTGCCAGACGGAAACAGCGACAGAATACTCTCTCTGCATGTTTACGTGAACGGGAAAGATGAACGCTCAATTATAACCCACGGAATCCTATGAGACTCTTTTTCACGTTTCTTCTCCTGTTTTCACTGCCGTCCCTTGCGCAGTCCCCCTCTATCGAGGAGGCACCTTCCGACGTGGAGGAATCTTCCAGCGCGGAGGATCTTTCCAGTGCGGAGGATATGGCAACTGAAATGGCCCCCGCTCAGGAGGGCAGGCCTACCCCGGAAGATTTGATGAGGAAGCTGGATGTGGAACATATCATCAAGAACGGAGGTCCCTTGGTGTACCTCCTGGCCGTGTTATCCATTCTGGCGTTTGCCCTGGTGCTGTACTTTGTGGTGACCCTGAACACCAGCCGGGTGACACCGGCGGCCTTTGTGCGGGAAATACAGCTCCTTCTGAAAGCAGGGGACATGGCAGAGGCGAAAGAACTGGCCAGGAAGCAATCGTCTCCGGTGGCGGAACTGGTCAACACCGCATTTGATTACCTCGATCGTGCCGGGGATCATGCCGATCCGGAGCTTCTGCGACAGGTTGTCGAGGGTGAAGGCGTCCGGCAGGTGGGACGCCTGCAGTCGCAGGTCACCTATCTGATGGACATCGGAGTGATCGCCCCCATGATTGGACTACTGGGTACGGTGATGGGCATGCTGCGGTCATTCAGTTCCGTGGCTCTGGACAATACGCAGGTAAAACCGGATGTGCTGGCGGGCGGGGTGTCTCAGGCCCTTGTCACCACGGCGGCAGGCCTTTGTGTGGCCATTCCGGCCATGATTGCCTATTCGATTTTCCGCGGCCGTCTGGCAAAACTGACCGCGAACATGGAGTTGGTGGCCGCAGATGTGGTGACCTCTCTGGTCCATCAGGAAAAGAAATGAAGTTTGGCCCCGCCAAAACCGAGCCCATTCAGATGCAGCTCGCTCCGATGCTGGACGTGGTGTTTCTGCTGTTGTGTTTCTGGGTGGTCATGAGTTTGTATTCCCAGTGGGAAAAAGAAACCGAGCTCCCGCTGACGCTTCCCACCTCCTCGACGGGGGAGCCTCTCCAGCGACTTCAGGGGGAGATTATCATTAATGTATTCCCGGACGGAACCTATGTGGTGAATGGGCGTCCCTTGAGCTCTGAGTCCCTGGGCCAGCTTCTGAAAAAAGTGTCCGAGCTGTTTCCCGGACATCCGGTGGTCATCCGCAGTGATGAGAAAACGGAATTTCTCTTTATCACGGATGTGCTGGACCGTTGCCGGGAAGCCGACATTTTCAACATCAGTTTCGCCACACAGGTGCAGCAGTAAATGGCTGTGAATTGGATGTCACGTTCCCGGTCTCCCCGGCTCGCAATCTGCCTCGCATTCTGTTCCGGGCTGAGTTCCCTCATGGCCCAGGAACCGAACCCTGAGCCGATTCCCTATGCGGAACAACTGCGGCTCGCGGATGGACTCTACAGCCGTGGATTACATGAACTGGCGCTGGAAGAGTATGAGCGGCTGCTTCGACTGGATCCTCCGCCGAAGGAGAGTGACGTGATTGCATTCCGGGCCGGTGAATGTGCCCGGGCATTGGGAGAGGATGCCAAGGCAATCCCGTTTTATCTGCGGGTCGTGGCCTTTGGCAGAGAGGGGGACACCATGATTCGGTCCCGGCTTCGGTTGGCGGAGCTGACCTTTCAGCTTGAGCGGTTGAATTCGACCCTCGCGCACACCCGGGCGATTCTGAAATCGGATGTGGCCAAGGAATTCCGGGTCCCGGCCCTCTACCTCCAGGGGCAGGCACTTGCAGCGTCGAAACAGCCTGAAGAGGCGGTGAACACCTATCAGCAACTGATCAAGGAGGCTCCGGATGATCCGCTCGCTGCCTATGCCGCACTGGAGCTGGCACGCAACGAGGGAGATCTGGAACGGAAAAAAGACTATTATCAAGCCGTGGTGGACGATGCCGGCTCCCCCGATTTGGAAATGGAGGCCATGTGGGGACTGTTCCGGCTGGCCCGCGAACAGAATGAACTTGAAGAAGCGGCCCGACGGGGATGGGCCTTGTGGAAACAGCATCCCGACGGTGCCCGGGTCCGGCAGGCTCTGTTGACCCTGGCCTGGACACATTTGCAGGTGGGTCAGCACGCCCGCGCTCTGGAACTGTCGCAGTCTGCCACACCGGCTCAACGCAACGTGCAGCCGGATACCTGGTTGTTCCTGGATGGTCGCTGCGGTGTGGCCTTGCAGAAACATGAGTTCGCGAAAGACGCCCTGCAGACTCTTCTCGAGGAGTATCCGGATTCCCGGTTCCGTTCGCTGGCGGCGTATGAGCTGGCCGCGATTCAGGCTGCGAAAGGTCAACATGTGGAGGTGCTCAAACTTGCGGAAGAGCTGAAAGGAATTCCGGGTCGGGAACGCGACGTCGACTGGCTGCTGGCGGAAAGTGCGCGGGCCACCGGTGACATCGAGGAAGCATTGAAACGGTATGACGCCCTGGCTGCGCTGTCCCCGGAGGCTTCCCCCCGTGTGGCGGATGCCTCCTTTCTGCGTGCGCTCCTTCGGGATCGTGAGGGGGATGAGAACGCGATCTCCGCCTACACCGCGTTTGTGCAGCGGTTTCCGGACGACGAACGGGCTCCAGGGTCCCTTCACCGTGCCGGAGCCCTGGCTCGGAACGAGGGGGATACCAGCCGGGCATATGGGCTGTGGACGCGGGCCCTTGAACGGTATCCGGAACATCCTGATACTCTGGAACTGATTCTGCAACTGGCAATGATGGATGCACAGGCAAACCGCTTGGACCTGGCACTGCAGCGGTATGTGACGGCGCAAACCCTGACCAAAGACCAGGCCCGGGTCACGGAGATCACCTACCGGATGGGACTGCTGTATGAACGGACCGGGAAGTCTGCGGATGCGATCGAATCGTATCAGAAGGCCCTTGCCGGAGAGCCGGGGGATCAGGAGGTGATGCTGCGGCTCCGCCTGGGTGTTTTGCTGCAGAATCGTGAAGAGGACGAAGACGCCGTCAAGGTGTTACGTCCCTTGCTGGACGATTCGCCCAATGCCCTTCCTGATTCCCTGGTCCTTTGGTTCTTCCGGTTGTCGGAAGCAGGAAAACATGACCTTCCTACGGTCGGAATCGCGGACGTCATGACGGGTGAGGACCGCAATAACAAGTTGCGCGAGCTTGGATTTTATGCCCGGGCCCGTGAACAGGCGAGACAGGGGGACAAGGGGGGGGCCATTCTGGACTGGATGCATGGCCTGGCGTTCAAATCCACCTCCTCTGAAGCGGTCCAGGCCCGGTTGGGACTGGGAGACCTTTACTTGGAAATGGGCGAACACGAGAAAGCCAAACAACGGTTTGGCGAAGCATCCGGGATGGCGTCGACTCTTGAGGAGGGCCGGTTGCAGGCGACGGCCATGATGCGGGTAGGCGATGCGGAAACCGCCATGAAACGTTACCAGGAGGCCGCAAGGATGTATCTGGGAGTGGCCGTGCTGTATCAGGATGAAGAACTCACTCCGCTTGCCCTCCAGAAAGCCGCGGAGGCCTATCGCGACGCCGGAATGCCTGATCGGGCCCAGGAGATTTTACAGCAGCTCGACGAGGATTTTCCGGAAAGTGATTGATCCGCGTCTGTAATTCTCCACAACGGCCCGATGTCCGCAAAGAAAAACAAACAGATCCCCTTGAAACCCGCCCAGGGAGCCTCCTGGGAAGTGAAAAGCCGCGCCACCCACTGCCTGGAGACGGAAGCTGAATTTACCGAAGGGGAGGTGATCTGTTCCCGTCTCGTGGTCACACAGGAGGGGTGGGAGAGACAGGATTTTTCCAAACAAGCCTGGAATCAGGAAAAACAGGAGGAGTCCCTGTTTTACTGGCAGACCAAATTCCGTTTGCCGCCTCCGAAAAAAGAGGAACCCTTCAAAGAAGAGAATGCAGAGGAGTTTCTACGGGAATTCGTGGAGAAAAATGATCCGGAAGCGGTGAATACGGTCTTCATTCTCGCGGTCATGCTGGAACGGAAACGGATTCTGATCGAACAGGGGCTGCAGCGCGATCCTGATGGTAAACCCGTTCGGATCTACGAGCACAAAGACTCCGGGGAAACATTTTTTATTCTGGATCCAGAGCTGGCCCTCGACCAGATCGCCGATGTGCAGATGGATGTGGCGAAAACCCTGGGTTGGATTCAGGAGGAGGAACCGCCTACTGACGAGGAAGCCGGGGAAGAAGGGGAAGAGGGTGACGAGATGTCCACACCGGACGAGGAGGCCGAGGACGAAGAGGCCGAGTCCTTCGAAAAGGACGAACCGGATGACCCCGGTGAAGAAGAGGACGAGTTTGCGGATGAATTCGATGACGAGGAGGAATTTGAGGAGGAGGACGAATTCGATGAAGAAGAGGATGAGGAGTGAGTCCACTTCCGGGCCGCATTCACATTGCCACGGCCGGGCAGCCCCTGGAGTCGGATGCCATCCAGATGAAACTGGAATCGGAGGGCATTGAGTCTTTTACGGAGGGAGAAATGACCATTGCCGTGGACCCGTTGTTGTCGAACGCCATCGGGGGGATTCGGATTCTGGTGGCGGAAGAGGATGAGGAACAGGCTCGAGACGTTGTGGAACGGTACCGTCAGGAAGAGAGGGAGTCGCTGGAACTGCGTGCGAAAACATGTCCCGAATGTGGAGGGCAAAACGGACAGCCGATCCGTAGACCTTTATGGGTGGGCTTCCTCATTGTGTTGACCCTTGGGATCGCTGCGTTGCTTTACCCCTGGCCAAAGTATTCTTGCCCGGACTGCGGGCACAAATGGCGGTGAACCCCCTGACACGGTGCATAGGTTTCCTGCTGAGATCAACCTAGCCTTCCGGCCTTCACATAAGAAACGCTCACATTCAGTGCAAACGCCACCGAAAGTGGGTTCACTGAGTTTTACCGGAAGGGGTATCTGTAAACCTGTACGGCTTGTAACCGATCATGCCTCCGACCCAAGTGGGAAGAGGACAGGGAGGAGAGGTTGGACATCCACATCTGACGTCCTGTCAACGTCAGATGTGGTATCCAGCCTTTTTCGTTTAGATCTGCATCACATACCACCTGGTTTCCGGGTCACAGAACAGGCGGAGTTGACGCCGATCCATGCTGTCCCGGATAAATCCGGGACCGTTATGGGTCAACCGGAACCCGAACTGCTCAGGCAGTTGAGTGTAGAGGGAGCGCGGGGGAGGGCTGAAAGGAATGCGTTTCAACTTCGTCCCGGTCTCATACCGGTGAAAGAAAACGGTCTGCATTCCAAGTTCCTCGATCAGAAACCACAGAGTGGCACTGAGGATGATTTCCGGCCAGATTTTCCGTTCCAGTTGAAACGTGGACTGCTGGTAGGCATTCCATTCCCGGTAATCCTGTCGATACCTCTGATTCGTACAGGAACGCACATCCCGGACCCAGTCTGACTGAATCTCTTCAATCAGGGCTTCACCCCGTTCCAGATCAAGGTCGATCCGGGACCAGGCGAGTGTGAGTTCGTCACCACCGGCAACCGGATGGCAGAACGATCTCGCGACCCCCCGCCACTCCGGAATCCGTCTGGCCAATTCCCGCTTGTGACCGGCGTTCATGTTCAACTGCAGCACCAGATTTCGCCCCTTCCGGGTGACTTGGTGCCAATTGAGATCACAGTCTTCATCCAGTTCTGGCCAGACGCCCAGGCTGAGACGGTAGGCACGGGTGTTTTCGGGCCACAGTTGTTCAAGCTGCTGTGGGTACAGGTGCCCATCACCCGCTTGCGATAAAAGCGGACGAAGGCAGGACTTGTTGAGGAACGGGGCCACTCGACTCCGTTTCAGCTCGCGTACACAGACGGGTTGATCGCCCATCCATTTGCGAAGAAGGTACACGGCATAATGATCCCGGTAATAATGATAGAGAGTGCGTCCCCGGGGCAGGACGTCTCGGATGAACTCCACATGGGTTTGGTCCATGGCGGAACTCCTTTTGTTGATCCAATGGATGTCCGAAGAGTGTTCGGACGTGTTGAGGCCGGCGACACGGCCGGCAAAGAAACCAAAACAGGGGAGGGCGGCTTGAGAAAGCCGTCTCGGGTTTATGGATTCTGGTTTTGGATCAGGACACGCATTGGGTTCACCTGAGGGAGTACATACCCAACATCACACGGCTGTAAAATAGAAAGTATGGTTTCTTCTGTAATCCGGCAGGCTCTGCCGGAAAGGAGGGGTTTCCCGCAGGGCCTGCGGGATTACGCTCCCTTGACCCTACAGAAATAGAGTGATAGCCGTTTCCAAAGGACGGCTTTTGCACGGTTCCCAAGGTAGACGACATGATCATTTCAAAAACAGACACGATTCTTTTCACCGGAGATTCCATCACCGATGCGGGACGTCGGCGTCCGGTGGGGGAGGATGCAAAAGACTGGCTGGGGAAGGGATATGTGAAAGACATCGCGTCCATGATGATGGCGTGGGAGCCTGAGCATCAGCGTCGGATCCAGAACACGGGAATTGCCGGCAACACGGTGCTGGACCTGCACCAGCGCTGGCAGGAGGATGTACTGGACCTGCATCCGGACTGGTTGTCGGTCATGGTGGGAATCAATGACTGCAGCCGCTCCTTTCATCGTCCGTTGGTTACGGAAGGACTGGTGTCACCGGACACCTACCGCGTGACCCTGCGGGAACTGGTGGCAACGACCCGTGCATCCTTGAAGGGAATGGTGCTGATGACTCCGTTCTACCTCAACAGCAGTTTCCAGGATCCGCTTCGGTCTGCACTGCAGAAATATGCGGAGGCCATTCGCGAACTCGCGGAGGAATATGACTGCGTTCTGGTGGATACACAGGCGGTGTTTGATAAAGCCCTGCAGCATGTGCATGCCAGCCGGCTGTCCGATGACAGCATTCACCCCAAACCTGCCGGACATATGATCCTGGCCAAAGCCTGGCTGAATGCGGTGGATTTTCAGTGGCAGCCTTCTGTCGAAGGATGAAACGATCATGACCACACCCCCGCAGATCCGGGACATGACCATGCAGGATTACGAGGAGGTCTACGCCCTTTGGGAGAAATCTGAGGGTGTGAAAGTATCCGCCCAGGATTCCAGGGAAGATATCGAACAGTATCTCAACCGCAACCCCAGGTTAAGCCTGGTGGCGGAGCAGGAAGGACGGATTGTCGGCAGTATCCTCTGCGGGACAGACGGTCGGCGGGGCTATCTCCAGCACCTCTGTGTGGAGGATGCGTTCAGAGGGCAGGGGGTGGCCTCTGAAATGATCCGCAGGGTGAAATCCCGGTTTTCAGACCTCGGCATTCACCATCTCCGGATCTTTGTCCTGCGGGACAATCCGGCCGGACGTCAGTTTTGGGAACATCGGGGTTGGCGTGCACGGGAGGACATTCTTCCAATGGCCATTGAGCTTTGATGCGGCCACATTCTTCCCCACTTGCCTCCTGCGGAGGGTCATGCTACATCCCCAACGTGAAAACGATTCTTACTCACCCTGGCAGTGCCCATAATGATGAATTTCTGGCCTGCAGTGTGCTGGCGGCGGAATTCGGACTGCCCATCGTCCGCCGGGAACCTTCGGAAGAAGAACTCTCGGATCCGGAATGGGTGGTGGTGGATGTCGGAGGTCAGTATACTCCGGAACGGCATAACTTTGACCACCATCAGTTTGATCGGGATCACCCGCCGACCTGTGCCCTTTCTCTCGTCCTGACATTTCTTGGGCTCTATGAGGATGCACGCCGATTCTGTCCCTGGATGGAAACTGCGGAATGGCTGGATGCCCGGGGGGCACGGAATACCGCCAACTGGCTGGGGGTGGATCCTCTTGTGGTGGCCCAGTTACGTTCCCCAATCGATGTTTCGCTCCTCCGGTATTTTGCAGAGGAGTCAGAGATTCAACCTGATCACCCTATCTGGCAGTTGATGTCCCGTATCGGCGGCGATCTGCTTCAGTATCTGCGTTCTCTGCGGTCACACCTGGACCAGCTCACGGACCGGGTCGCGTATTGGCAGGTTGGCGATGTCGACATCGCATTTTTACCCCGTAGTGAGGACCTCAGCCCGGAAGTGGCCGGTGCTTTGAATATGTTTGTCCGCGAGCAGGACCGTGACATCGCCGGGACCGTTTCCCCGGATAAACGGGGGAATGGGTATGGGCTCTCTCGGGTTGACGATGATGCCCGACTCAACTTCGCCCGGATCGAAAACGAACCGGACGTCCACTTCGCCCACAAACAGGGCTTTGTGGCCAAGACCTCGGCGGTGGGACCGGAGCGGTTACGTGAGCTGTTGCATAAGTCCCTGTGCATCTGAGTTTTAAGAAATGCCAGACAGAATAACATGTTTGACCCACAAGAGTGGGTGTCGGTGTTTAAAACTTATCTTCTGATTTGATGATTTTAGCCATACTTCCTCTAAATCAACCTCTACGATGATTTTTGGACGTTTTTCTTAGCTCGTTGCGTTTGGGAGAAGACTGAGGAATGTGTTCAAGCCTCACTTTGTTTCTGCATCTGAAGACTTTTTATCTTTCTCCACTTGTAGCTCTGGGATTTTTACCGAAAATGCAATGTCTTGTTTGTCCGTTTTGGAGGCAACGATTCGAACCATGCCGTTGCTGGATATGATTGCGGGTGAGGAAAAGAGAAACTTCAATTCGTTTTTCGACGTCATACCGTTGGCTCCGGGGAGTTCTACTTCATAATCTGTTGTGCTTACGCCATCAAGTGCGACGTTGTAATCAGATAGGAAGCTGACATCGGATTCTTTGAATTGCAGCCAAAGGATGTAACGGACGGTCTCTCCGACGTTTACCTTTTTGTATGATTTTGACCGAATCCCTCCAGTGGTTTTGGCAGGTTCGGCTTTTTTCTTCGTTTTCCGTGTAATGGAAACGTTTACATCGTAGACCTGAGGTGAATCAGAGTTGTACATTATTGAGATCACGGCTTTGGATGAAAAATTTAAAACATCTTTCGGAACTTTTTCCCAACGTGTACGGAGACTTTTCTTTGCAAAAATTGCTTTATGAGTGGCATCTCCAATTTGTGAGTTCAGATCTTCCCCTTTTTTGTAACCATTAAGATACACATCCGAAGGTGCATGGACGAGATCCCATGGAAAAACTGCGAATAACTCTACATCGAACAATGTACCCTCGTCGTCAAGCGGAACCGCAGTTAACTGGTAGTCTGCACCGCGAAGGCCAATTTCCTGAATTTTTCTTGCTGGATCGTTGTCTGATGCTGTTTTGATAAGGTTTGTATCTGCGACAAATGTCGCCAATGACTGGTCTTCTTTGGCAGAATGAAGTTGTACCTCAGTTTTATCATCGATAACCAGTGGTTGTTTTCCCCGTATGTAAACATTTGCTGCCTTTTGATTTCCCGGTCGAGCTTCGAAGACAAGCCCCGTTATTTCGGATTCATCAAGGTTTTCCTTATCTTTACCGTAGAAGATTGTAGATGCTTCATGATCAAAAGGGAATATATCATCTGGAGAGTTTAAACGTATTTCTAGGAGCCATTCGTCTTGACCGTCCTTTATTGGATAGAATTTTCCGCTTTTGATCGCATCCGTTTTTGTTTTTTTCTGTTTGCTTGCAAGGGGTGGTCCTGGAAGTTTCGTGAACTCAACCGGTAGAGGCTTGGCATCCGGGAAGAGTGGACTGTAGATCTTCAGGTACATCTCTCCTTGGTGTTTGAGTAAATGGGGTTCATTCCAGGTTAACCGAACGGTCTTCATATCAGGAAGAAGCTCACTTGCAGATGTGTCATTTTCGTGACCCTCTAAAAAGAAACGGCAGTCTCTCCATAGCCCTTTTCCGGTTGCAAAGATCACGATTTCTTCAACCGTGGGAGGATTCTTTTTGGGGTCGGCGCTCTCTCTCACCTTCTGCACGGCTTTCACAATTCTGATGTCCGCTTCTTGGGTTCCCCAGCCATCCGCAGCCCAGGCTTTCACATACTCAAGCCATGCTGTTGCCCTGTCCTGATTTGTAGTTACATCGACGGTGTAGGTTGCTTCAGGCTCTTTATTTTCTGGGTGAGTTGCAGTCGAGCTGCCCCAAGAGGTGTTTACATGAAACGTTAAACGACGAATAAAATTTGGCACGCGGATATCCATCGTGACATTTCGTTCCATCCCATCAAATACCCACTCACCATCCAAACTGTCACCTTCGCTCACCGAAAATCGTGGACCAAAGCTCCAACGTGCAGTCTCCTCCTCGAATCCTCCTACAATTCTCGGCACACGACGAATGGTGTCGATTTTTTCGGAGAGCTGTCGTTGGTAAGAAACGGCGGCATCTAATCCAGGAATTCCAGCATTAGGTAAAGCTGCTGAAGCGCCTAAACCCAGGCTGATACCGTTAAGGCTCCGTGTCATTTCGGAAACGTTTTGTTTTTCGAGCCTGGGAGAAACGGAAACTAACTGGAAATCATCATCTATTTTCTCAGTAAATGTATCAGTTGATATAATCTCGACCTTTGCCGAATACCTGGAAGGTTCTTTTTTGATCTCTTCAATTGTAGGTGCTCTGTAGCTTATCCAATTATTCGCTAGTTCGTCAAAAACTGTATTTTCCATCTGAGACATTCTTAAGACATTTTTGAAAAATTTACCCGGTGTAGATTCAGTAAGAGTAGCATTTCGCAGTATGTTTATGTTAACAGCACCATTTTGTATCCAGTCTAAAGGTATATACTTTAAATATTCATTAAAAGTGATCATATATACCCAATATATTGAATCAATGCTGTTGTAGAATTCGCCGTTACTTGCTTTCTCGACTTCTTCACATTTTTTCTTTAGTGCTTCAAGTGCCTTGATGGACTTGGGGTTTATTGCTCGGGTTTTTTTGTTGAACGCTGTAACTGTCTGGATTTTATTCTTCGTTTTCTGTGCAAAATACAATGCCATGTCTGGTTTCGATTCCAAATTACTTAGCTCAGTATTGATATGTTCGGTTTGTATGACGTCTGAAAGGATTTCAGCCATTTTCTCATTCAAAACTGCACTGAGCTGATTTGCCGTTAAGTCTGTATCATCGCTAGTGAAATCGGATTCGACGAATATGGCTACATTCGCAAACCGCATCCCTTTACGTTTGATCGGGCGGACCGTAATCGGAAATGAGTACGAATGTAATGTGGAGGCATTAAGGTCGTGCCGGTCGTCCAGGCCGATACCCCGGAGAACCTGATCTATATCATGGTCAAATGCCAGCATGTCATCGAGTTGTTCGCTATGTGTAATTCTAATATTGTTGTTAGGTGTTCCAACTGGTGTGATTGAATCTAGTTTCGCGTTTAACGCATCCAATTTGGTTCCTAAATCGGCGGCTTGCCTTTCCATGAGTGCCGTTAATGACGAAGAGGCTGGGTTATCCATGGTTTCTGGTTCTTTTGGCGCTGCGGTCTCCAGTGCCTCTTCTGCTGAAGCATCGGGTTGTTGTGAACTTCCCAGTAATGTATTTTGCTCTGCTTGCAGTGCTTTCACTTGATCATTGGCTGCGGTCCATTCAGGCGTACCCAATTCGTGACCATCGCGGTCCTTTTCTGCCGCTGAGATTTCTCCATCGATTCGACTTACTTGGTCTTCGAGGAGCTTTCTTCTTTTTCTTTCAAATTCAATGTCGGATTTGAGTTTCTCCCCTTCATATTCTTCTAAGGTTAACAAACGGCTTCTTTCCAATTCGAGACGATCACCTCTTGCTTCGGCATTTTCAAGTGCCTGATCTGCTTCCACATTCCAAATTTCATTGGTTTTCAGGATTTGACCGGATCGTAGGGGGTCATAGGTGGCTTGTACTCTTGCATCGAATTGGGTGACCCGACTCCTGCTCCTTGCCGCACTGAGTACATTTGTGAAGGTGGTAGGATTCTCCGGATTAATTACCTTTTCTCTATAAGTTTTCACCCAGTCCTCTTTGGCCTTGCGCTCTTGCAGCAGGCGTTCTCTCGAATGGTACTGTGGGTATCCCACATCAATAGCATCCGCATTCAACTCTGCGTTGGACCAGCATCCAGTAAGGCAGGTTAGGATGACCATGCATGACATGCATTTCACGATATTCGCTGGCTGGTTGAATACACTCGTCATTTTCATGTTACGATTCCTTCAGGGTCTTAGCTTTTGCGGGTAAATGGTGGGCGTTATGCTTTCGGACATATCGCCACATTGAAAAAATATCTATGAGGAGCCAGAATACTCCTTTTGAGGTCCAAGGTCGTTTTTGCTCTGGATCGTGCAGGTTCCAGTCAAGGAATCCTGGTTTTCGCCACAACAATACTGCAAGGATGAGGGAGACCGCCCTGGTTGTGAATGAGAATGGATACCCCCAGAATGCCAGCCCAACTAAACCCGCGGTCATACCAAATAATAGAATGGGCATGAACCACATCAAAAAATTCGTCCAACCTTCTGCCTGCTTACACCTTGCAAAATTGGGATCTGTGAATTGAGTATTCTTTGCGCCCCCATCCAGGATTTCGGTAACGATCTTTTCGAATAATGTTGAATCGGTGAAGTATTCTATATGGGCAGCCCCCGGGAGATTATAGCGCTGATAGAGAACATCCCATTGGTTTTCTTGGCTCCCACCTCCATGAAATATCTTCTTATACTCCGTTGTGGAGTGGAGGACGTCGAGTTTATGCCCTACGGGGTCATTAACATCACAAAAATTGAAGTGCTTGATTTTTTGAAAATCTTTGGGGAATTCTTGCCAGTGGGTGGATTGCTCTTTCCAGCTGTCAGGCGTAGTCCCATCTGGGTTCTGTAGCCCTAGATGACGATATTTTGGGTGCCAAAACACTAAAAACTTATCGATAGGAGATCCGACGGTGATCAAATTCCGTACGGAGTTTCGCCAAAATAAATTTGGCAGGGGTGGTTTTTCGGAACGAATCGCATTCTGTGCCGATTGCAACCCGTTAGAATTAGCTTCTCCAGACTCGGATTCTTCAAGTTCCTTTAACAGGGAACGTACTTTCTCTGTGAGGCGAATGATTTCAATTTTCGCCTCTTTTTCTTCCGGTAGAAACTGTTCAAACTCATCAAGGGAAAAACTGCTGGTCTTGAAAATGCTTCGGAGTCTTTTCGCCAGACGGTTTCGATTCCTTTTCTCCGTTTGTGCTTCTTCATAGGTGTAACCCAGAAAAGGGAGGGATGAGCAGGGCGTTTCGTGATCTCCCTCCCGAATACTCTGTTTTGTGAATGCATACGTCAATGCATCCAATGCCATAATGCTCCCCAAGCTATGGGCAATGATGGTAAATTCTGGAGGCTGATAGGGAAGCGCACCCTCCTCTGTGCAATGTGTTGCCCATTGTATAAAATCCCTCATGAATAATTCATCCATCATAACATGGAATCGTCGAACCGCTTTCCCGCGTGTTCGATCATAATCACCGTATAGGTGAACATCTCCTAGGAACCCATCGAAGATGGTGTCGGCAAGTTTCTTAAAACGAAAATGCGCAGCTCGCTGAAGAGATAATCCTGTTTCTGCGATATGTTTCAGCAACTGGTTTCCCCAAGCAGGCACCCAACCTACCGGGGTGATCTCCTCTTCCTGAAGCCGTTCAAGCAATGAAGGAACCCATGCCCGTGCCTTGGAAGCATATCGATCCTGATGCCTCTGCAAAATATCCGCCCAGTAAAATTCGGCAAAACGGAAGTTTTCTCCTCTGGAATTATCTGGCCGAGTCCCATCAAAGACCTCATCCGTCTTGCTGGGATCAACCGGTATTCCTTTGAATTCAGACCAGCCGTAGGCAGTGGCTCCTTTACGGATCGACTGGCCGGATAAGTGAGCAGGCAAAACCGTTTTGAGCGGTGTATTGCTTCGTTCTTCCCCAATTTCATGTCGTCTCGACTTTGCTCGTGACTCCGCAAACCGATTCACCACCTGATAGGTCGTGGAATTGATTCGTTGTTCGCCCATACCGTGAACGACGATGACGTAATGCCGGCGGTGCTTCAAATGTGCTTCCTCCCAACGCAGAAATTCTATTTTTCAATATGAGTGCCGCTATACGATATCATTTTGGTCTATAATGAAAAAGGGCACATGGACTGTTATTAAAGTACCAGTATGTAGAACTTCATGCAAATCCACTATTTAGTTTTATTATTATTAGTGACGTTGCCTATTTGAAGATGTTGGGAGAAACTGATCTATTCCAGCCCAATTTGACTGACTTCGAGTTTATAGATCGCGCAGTCGATGTCCGACTCCGGTTCAAGGGTAATGTTCGCGGTTCCGGAGCCGGGATAGATCATGCGGACCACTTCCCACTGATCCCCGGTAAGATCCTCTGTTCGGTACAGGGTGTACATCCGATTGTCGGTCATGGTCCAGGTGAAGGTGAGGTCTCCGTCTGACTGGAGAGTCATGTCAAAGGTAAAGACAGACGTCTCATCTCCCGGGTCCGTTCCCGCCGTCATTTCGTCGCCATCGTTACTTACGTCAGCATCACTGTCAGGATCGTTCGGATCTGTTTCATACGTGATCAATTCATCCCAATCGCCTAGACCATCTTCATCCGAATCGGCATCCAGAATCTGCAAGTCACGTTGTTCGTAGCATCCCATGTCCACCCGCTGATGCTGCACCCGATCGTTTCCTGCAAGGTCAGTCTCTCCATCCATGGACACATCATTCAACCCGGCGTTGATTGCAGGGGATGTGACGGCCAGGGTGTACTCTCCATCGAGAGTCGGTGAATCACCAGGTGCTTTTGCATCGGTGAAGAGCGGATCGGAATCGATATTCCCCCCGCCGTCGGTCCCCAGAGAGGCATCCCATGAGCTGCTCCCGCCTGACCCCCTGATGCACGAATAGGAAATGGTGACGGTCGCGGATACATTGCGGACCGCTGCGGTTGCGGAATCCACTCCGTTTTGATCCTGATTACCGGAAATGAGACAGTTCGTGAGTGTGACCACTGAACCGGTGTAGGCGATCACGGCACCGCCTGGATGATCTGCACTGTTGGCCGCCATGGTGCAGTTTTCCGCGACAAACGTACCGACGACTGTGGCGGCACCTCCTTCAATGGTGTTGTTTCCGGCAAACAGGCAGTTGGTGGCTGTGGCCCGCCCATTTGCACTGACATGAATCCCCCCTCCGCCTTCCGCCCGGTTGCCCTGAAAGATGGTGCGATGGAAGGTGGCATTCGCTTCTTCCACCCAGACCGTTGATCCACTGGCCATGTTGTCAGAGAAGTGACAGTCGGTGAAGGTGAGGGTGCTGGTGTCGAGATAAACGGCAGCGCCACTGCTGTTCGATTCGTTGGCGATAAAGTCACAGTCCCCGATGGTTTGGGTTCCGGAATTTCGCCAATAGATCCCCCCACCTTTGACCCATGCGTAATTTCCGATGATCCGGCAGTCCTGAAGAAGAAATCCGTCTGCCTCGTCCACATAAAGTCCTCCACCAAGCCCCGTGGCATCGGAGGTGTTTTCATTGGCTCTGCCGGCGGTGATGGTGAAGCCGTCGAGCCGGGTGGGGGAGTTGGAGGAAATACCGGTCACGGTCACGACAGAGTAGGCGTTGTTGTTTTTTGTGTGGTTGGAGGGATCCTCCTCCACAATTCCGCCTTCCCCTGCTTCATCATCCTGATCCAGGTCCCCATTGAGTACGCTGGTGTATGAATCGGGATCCCGTTCCCCGGTCGAGGCATTGTATCCACCATACAGAGTGACAGCTTCCGGAAGAGAGAAGGTGGAGCCCCGGTCATCGTCGGTGACGGTGGCATAACCGGCAGCCGCCTCATCCGGATAATAGGAGCCTCCTGCCACATGAATTTCCTGTCCTTCTGCCACCACCGCCAGGGCATCCTGCAGGTCCGCAAAGGCAGTGGTCCAGCTTCGGCCATTCTGCTCATCGGAAGTAGCGGTTGTTTCATCATGAACGTAAATGACGGAGCCATCGAAGGTCAGGGCCCGGCTGAGGGTCAGCGTTTCCACGATCGGATCTCCACCCGTGACATTCGCGGTCAGGGTGATGACATTGTCTCCCTGGTCGAGAGGAAGGTCGGTGATCTCGAAACTGGATCCGGAAGGAGTGATGCTTCCGCTTTCTCCTGTGAGTGCATTGGACCAGTCGATGCCGGCAATGGCGCCGGTGAGGGTGCCGAGAATGGAAAAGGTCTTGATGTCAAAGGCGACACTTTGCGTTTCGGTTGTGAGCGTCAGCGTGGGCTCTTCGAGTTCCTCTGCCGGAACATCCCGGACCAGCCGGACATAATTCGTCCAGCGCGTGGCATCCCCCTGAGGAGAGGAGGTGTAATACCAGCCATCGGTGACGTAGGTGTACCCGTTGGTATCGACGGTTTTCGAGTCACTGCGTTGAGCTCCGGATCCATGCACATCATCCCACTTATTCCCGAAATATCCCATGGCACGTCCGAAACAGAGATATACCGCAGCGGAACCCGAACCATCCTGACGGGCATGGGTGGTGCTGGTGAAATACCAGGGCCAGTCTTTTACCCCGCCCTCATTGGTGATTTCCGTGCAGGAAAAGACGGCATCAATGGCGGCAGAATCTGTGGCCGTGGGGGCACGGTCATAATCCAGAATCGAATGAAGTTCCTTTGCATTCGGCAGGCGCCAGTCATCGTAGCCCAGATACGTCTCTGCATTGCGGGCCTCCACATAGGCAAGGGCGTCTTTCCACAGCATTGCGGATCCGCTGTCGTTCTTCATCCACATCAATCCGGTGGCGGCATCGGTGATGGTGTCATCGCCGTTGTCCGTGTAGTCATTGTCCCCATAATCGGTGTTGCCGCGGCAGAGGTAGACGAGAAAGTTTTTCGAAGTCGGATAGGCTTTGATGCGTCCATCCGCAATATTGAGACCACTCATGGCTTCGGGTCCACTCATGATGGTGTCAAGGTGAAGCGCAGTTGAGGCCACCTGGCTGTCAATGGTCCGTTCATCATTGGCGGTGTCACCCCAGGCTACTTCGAAATACTCTGCATCTAGAAACGTGACCAAGGTGGATGTATCATCACTCATGGGGTCGGTGCCCCGGAAATCCATCAGGGAATAGACTTCTTTGATCGAGGGGAGCCGCCAGTCGCTGTATCCCCCGAAATTTGCGGCATTGACCGTGGAGACATATGCAACGGCCTCGGCATAGGTCATTTTATCATTCACATCGATGCTGCCGTCCTCATTCCAGTCGGGCGACCGGGTCCAGGTCAGCCGGGTCTGATAATCGTAAACGGTTTTGTCATCGGGACTGACTTCATACAGCGGCTTGTTTCCGTGGTGCTGGGCATCCTGACCGTAAAAATCCTCACCTGATTCCGGGGCATCCATCACAGAACTGTTGTCATAGGTGTTTTCCTGTGCAGTATCGACCACCACATAGGGCAAGGTGGAGAGGGCCAGTTCGGTGTTGGCAAAACCGTCGAAGTCGGGGGCATACCGCTCAAAGCGGAATAATTCGCCGCTGCCAGTATACTCCCATACTTTTTCTCCTGTTTTGGTGACTTCAAAAACATACGACTCGGTGCCTTCACAGATGAGAGTGTTCCCATTTCGGAGCCGCTGTGCACCGGAGATGCGGGAGGCATAGAACTCGGTCGGGGTTTCTGCGGTGTAACTCCAGACCTCTGTGGCGTCCTGTGATGGGTCATAACCGTCAGCACGTTCAGGGAGACTGATTTCCAAGACGGAGGAGTAATCTCCATCATCGCGGCCCTGCCCGTTATTAAAGATGAGGATGTTGCCTTCCCCTTCGAGCCCGGATTCAATCCATTTGGCATCATGCTGCACATACAGTTTCTGGTCTCCGTTCCCTCCGTGTGCCGCGGGGTTTCCCCACCGGTAGAGTAAATCCCCGTCAGATCCTGCCGCTTCAGCGGTCGTGGTGTCATGATCAATCACCCAGATTTCGCTGAAGTTGCGCACACTGAGTATGATTTCTTTTCGTTCGGCATTGTAGTCAATGGCATTGATGTGATTCCAGTCCGCCTTGGCACTGGACATGTAATTCAGGTCGATTTTCTCGGGATGATCCGCCACAACTCCGTAGTTGGCTTTGCTGGCATCGTGATCCTGAATCAGGTGATCCCAGACATGCCATTCCCATACGATGTTTCCTCCGGACGTGCCCGTCGGTTCGATTTCGAGAATGGAGTCCGGCCAGAGTTCCCCTTCACTGAGTTGTGCGGGATCCCGTCCGGCCGCGATCGCTTCCGCTTCGGTTTTTTTCTGCCAGGCAATGATGAGAATGTTTCCGCTGGGGAGGATTTCAATGTCGTGGTGGGAACGGTGATCTGCGGTATCGTAGTCATATTCCCACACCGGATTTCCTTCCCAGTCGTATTGTTCGACTCTTCCCGCAGCTCCTCCTGTGTCAAAATCAGTCGAATCAGTTGAGGCGGTGCGGATCAAATCTCCGTTGGGCAGCAGGTACAGGGAAAGACCGGGGCCATAAGTGCTGGTCCAGGTGTTCAGTACGGTCTGATCCTTGTCCATCAGGTAGGTGTCCGTCGAACCGAGAGGGCTGAAGAGATTGTATCCTGAAGCAGGAGGGCCCGCTGTGCTGGAGATGTCTGTGCTCCCGATCGTGAAGCCATCCGTCAGTGACAGCGAGGTGGAGCCGGAGGGAGTTGGGAACGTAACCGTGCAGTCCACACTTCCGCTGGCATCCGCCGGAATATCAAAAACCGCGGTCACAGTTTCAAAGTCGACCCGGGTGATCGAACTCCCGGAGATGTCCCCCATGGTGACGCTGGAGGGGACAACCTGGGCCGGTGGCGTCGGAGGCGTACTGTCCGGGAGGGTGAAGGTGACCGTCAGATTCGTGGTGCCGGCCTCCGCTGAGGCAGGAGAGACGGATTCAAGAACAGGTTGTGCCCCTCCAGAGGCGGGGTAAACAAACCAAAACAACAGGGTCCATACAGGTTTCGGGAGACGAATCAGGTGCTTCATGTCCTGTTCTACGCAGAGAAACAGCCGATCCTGCACAACAGGGTTCTTTTTTCTGTGCAAGCCCTGCTGAAAGATGAGAGGGTTCTGTTCATGTCTTCACCGTTACGTGTGTTTGGGAATGTGCTGATCTTCGGGTATCTCGTGGTGGGAATCCCTCTGGTCTGGTTGGCGTTCCTCTTGGTGGTCGGTGCGGAAACGGCGCAAGGCCGGCTGTTCGGCGGGGCCTGTCTGTTGATGTTTCCAACACCGGTTCTGGTTTGGATGTCCAGATATGTGACCTCCTCCCGGCCGTTTTGGGTGGCCACGCTTGCCTGTGCTGCTGCCGCAGGCTGCTGCTTCATCGGATGTGCGTTTTTGTCGGCCTCCGGACGGTCGGCGGAGGGGGAAAACCTGCAATCCGTTCATCTCGGCTCAAGCCGGTTCCGGCGGTTGTCGATCGCAAATCTGGTTCCCGAAATCGATCAGTTGAAACTCGGCAGTTATCTCTTCCCGCAGATTGATCCCTTTATCGACCGGGAGCAGGGGGATCGAATCCGGGAGTTGTTTCTCAGGATCTACCGGGAGTCCCGTCACACGGATGCCTTTATCGATGTGGGGTCATCTCTTGGAACCGTTTATGAGGACCTGTTCCTGGCGAAACGCACGGTTGGGCATCTCTACACTTACATTCCGGAAACCGGTCAGGAAGGACCTCTGCCGGTGATCCTCTTCCTGCATGGGAGCCTGGGGAACTTTAAGGGATACCTCTGGGTATGGAAGGCCTTTGCAGATGAGCATGGTGTCGCCATCGTCGCACCCAGCTTTGGAATAGGGAATTGGTATCTGGAAGGCGGAATGGACGCCGTGGAGGCCGCTCTGGAGGTTTGTCAGGACCATCCCGAACTGGACGCAGACCGAATCGTGCTCGCAGGATTGTCCAACGGAGGTACCGGGGTCTCCCGTGCCGCTAGCCTGAAGCCGGAGGCCTTCCGGGGGCTGATGTTTCTGTCCCCGGTCATTGAACGGGAGGTGGTGGGGAATATGTCGTTTGCGGACTCCTGGTCCGACCGCCCGGTACTGGTGATCACAGGAGCCATGGACCGGCGGATTCCGCTCACGTATGTCGAGGAGGCCGTCACCGATATGACGGACCGTGGAATCCGGGTCACCTCGAACGTGTTTCCCTCAGAAGATCACTTCCTGTTTTTTTCCATTCCCGATCAGGTCATGGACGAGGTGGCTGCATGGTGGGGGACGTTGTGAGAGGTGACAGCCCTGCTTTTTTTCCTGGTTTCTTCTAAGCAGTTTCTGAAGAGGAGCGTCTCCCCCTGAAACTACTCTTCCTCACCAGGAGCACGATTATGCGATCCCCTTTCTTTCGTCATTTTTCCATCGTCTGTTTTTGTATCACCTTGATCTATTCGACACCTGCCTTTGCCGTCTGGGCGAAACATGAAATTGTTCAGCATGGCCATGATCAGGACGTGTATCCGATTACGGTGCGGCGTTCTCCGGAGGATGGGGGGCTGGTGGAGATTTTCATTCCGGCCGAAAAACCCGGGAAGAGGAAAATGACCAAGGGATATTTCCTCATTACCGCCACCCAACGTCTCCCGAAAGAGTCCTTACAGTTTCGGTCTGAGATGATCGTCTGGCCCTCTCACCGTGAAAACCGGGAACGGATGGAGCAGTTTCCGGAATTGAAAGAGAAGCTGAACTTCCCGGGAGAACGGTTAGGGGTGATCGAAGACATTGTCCCGCAGGACGTGAAGGAACACGGTGAACGGATAGGTGTGCGGATCGTTATCCCGCGGGAACAGGCCATGCGCAGCTACATCGTATACGATTTTAAGCCCTGGGGAGGAGGGATGGTGGCGGATGGAGGATTGTGGCTGACCTATGATCTTCCGACCTTTGTCGAGAAGCTGCCTCCGGAACCCGGGGAAACAAAAACACCCTAGTCCCCTGTAAAGCTTCTTTCCCGGGAGAAAATCCTATAGAGTCTTGACTGAATGAAAGACGCACACTTCAGTTGGATTGATCTCTCCACATTTGACACCGCCAAAGCGAATCGGTTTTACCGGACACTCTTTGGCTGGGAGGTGGAAACCGATGCCGCCGGCTACAGTACCTGTCACCGTCAGGGAACTCTGATCGCCGGGTTCTATGAGATGCCTGCGTTTTTCCAGAAAATCAACATGCCCTCCTTCTGGATGACAACCCTCACCGTTCCGGACCTGGACAAGGTTGTGGACCTTGCCCGGAATCTCGGAGCGAAGATTGAAATGGAGGAAGAGAGCGGGGAGGGGAGGATTGCCCTGATCCGTGATCCAGCCGGAGCGGGGTTTACCTGCTATGAAGGACCTGCCAGGTCCGGCACCCATCTGCCTGAGCAGGCCGGATACTGGGGATGGATGGAGTTAATGGTGTCGGATGCCACACAGGTCATTCCGTTTTATCAGCAGCTCTTCGGCTGGACGATTCACAACGATACCCCCGATCGGTATTCGATTGTGACCTCCTCCGGGAAGCGGATTGGCGCCATCCAGGAGGCTTCTCTGGAAGAAAAAGGCCCCAAAGAATACTGGGCGGTCTATTTCACCGTCCCGGATCTGCAGCAGGCCCTCCAGGATGTTGAAGCGGCAGGGGGGCAATCCGGGGGAACCTTCCCTCATGAGCAGGGAGAGCAGGGGTTGGCCTATGATGATCAGGGGGCTGCGTTTTTTCTGTTAGAGGCAACCGGAACGTCAAACCAACACGCTTCAACGTCTGCTCCTGTGTCACGGCCGGCCTGGAAATGGAGAAGCATACTCGGGCTTTTTCTCCTCTACGGGATTGTGCTGTTCGAACAGTCCTGGGCCTGGGGGCTGCTCTTTCTGGTGTGGATGCTTCCGGACCTGAAATCCGGCAGGACATACTTTCTCGAGCCGGTGGACCGGTATGAGAACCCCTTTCTCTTCTGGACGATCATGATCACCTGGGGCATCCTCTCTCTCTGGATGGTGACTGCCGGTTTCAGTGGGGCCATCTGACGGCTTGAGAGCGGGTAGACCGGATGGGTTGTGTTTATTCCAATTGGGGCTACTGTTCAGAGTCTCAAACACCTCCCCAAGTATATCTACATGAAAATGTCATGGCTGATCCTGTCCGTTTCCCTGTTACTGGTCGCATGCTCCAAACCCCGTGAGGAGGACAGAGCGGGGGGACAACTGTCTTCCATGGATAACGGTGAGGTTGAAATTCTCTCCATTGCAGAGGTGGAGTGGGAACAGCTCAACCCTGCCCGAGGAGATCAAAGCCCTCAGGCCGGGACTCTATGGGGCAACAGAAGATGGGGAGAGGTCCCCACAGGGTTTTTAGCGAAGTTTGTGGATGGGTTTTCCTCTCCTCCGCATATTCACAATGCAACCTATCGCGCGGTCGTCATCGAAGGGCTTGTTCATAATGATGACCCTGAAGCTGAACCGATGTGGATGCCGAAGGGATCGTTTTGGACCCAGCCGAAAGGTGAAGTTCATATTACCTCGGCCAAAGGGCCCTCAGTGATTGCCCTGGTGGAGATTGATCAGGGACCGTACCTGGTGATGCCGCCAGAGGAACGGTTTGATAAAGGGGAACGGCCCATCAATATGGTGCTTGACAACGTCGTGTGGGTAGCCGCTGAAGGCTTTACACTGTCCCCGGAGAACCCCCAGCAGGCGTTTTTGTGGGGAGGACTTTCTCAGGAAGAGGAAAACGGGACGTTTCTGAAACTTCCCTCCGGGTTTACTGGAACTGTGACGTCCGCGGCAGATCTATTTCGGATGGTGGTGATCGAGGGAGGGCTCACCCATAAGGCGAGGGAGGAGGTCTTAAAGCCCGGCAGCTATGTCGGCTCATCCGGGGCCTATACGCATCATGTGTCGTCTACCGTCGAGACGCTCCTCTACATCCGGACGAAAGGGAGATACTCGATACAACGAAATGACCCGTAGGGAAACCGTAGGATCCCCTTAGGAGAGTCGGATGGGGTCATTTTAACATCCGACGCTTTTTTCTCCGGGGGTTCTGAGGGGCTGCGGCTGCCTGCTTTTCGGCTTTTTGCTCTTTCTGCGTCTGAAAGGCGAACACCTTGCGGGCCTCTTCCTCCACACTGGCTGGCTGGAACTTCGTCCCGATTTCCTGACCGTTTGCGTCCAGAACCCGGACGCCATAGCCTTTCACATCCTGCCCTCTACTGACGTATTTCAGGTGCTTGTCGCCATTAAACGTTCGTTCCTGAGAACGGAAGGGGTCGCTTTCCAACTCAACCGGGATCCCGATCACAGAGTGAATCTGCTGTTTCCCATAAGTGCCGAGGTAGGGGTTGCCTCGTTCACCCTCCATCACCACGACCCATTCCACCGTTGCATGTTCCCCGATGGTTGGATTTGTTCGGCGGACCTCAAAGATCAGGGCCTGTTCGCGGTCGATTTGTTGTGCCGTGCCCCTGGGTCGATCAATTTTTGCCCCCTTGGTCTTGTCCAGCGTCTTCACGGACCCTTTAATTTGATAGGCCTGTGTGGCGGCGGGCAGGTGAAATGAGATCGTGAGAGCAAGCAGCAGAAGAAGTTGTTGTTTCATAAGGACTCCGGGGAATGATATCATCCTCAAACGGAGTCGGGACGGATTTATTGCCTGCTCTTCAGAAAATCCCGTTTCAAGAGGCAGGGCTACCGCGGCATTGGATCTCTACGGGGATCCCATTTGGGCGTCACCGTTTCCAGATTCGCATAGGCCTCTGGTGGAATCCGGTCGTAACGGAGCCTGTAGACCAGAGGACTGGCATGCACCACGTCCACATAGTCCGGATGCTGTTTGAGGAACCGGCTCATGGGTTTTCTGGAACCGGACGGGAGCAGGTACTCAACCCGGTAATACCTCGCAATGGCGAGGGTGACATCCGGGTCCGCATACGGAAATCCGACTGCACGCTGATTTCCGTCCAGATGGAGCAAAAGGGACCACGGGTGGCGGGACATGAGGACTGCATCATCGGGAATGACTCCTCTCAACGAGATGAATCCACTTTCCTTCTGTTTCCGTTTGCTGGCCCGGGCCTCCTGTCCGTGTAGCGTGTCCATGATCGCGGGCCTGTGATGGAGAAACAGCCATGATGCCAACACACACACCACCGGGGTGATGCAGTGGCGGAGCCTACGAATCCTCCCGGGGATATGGAGACGTGTGGAAAGAAGCCTTTTGGTCAGATGGTATAGCAGACCGGGCAGCATTAGACTCAGCGCCATCCCGGCCGGAAGCAACGGTATGAGCAGGCGGGACAAACTGATCCAAAAGAGTCCGAGAAACAAACCCTGACTGAGAAGGAAACCTCCCAGGAGGGCGGCATCCTCCATCTGGGCCCTCAAACGGAGGGGGGACGCCTTGCCGGATGCCAGCCAGGGGAGTTTTTCCTGTCCAGGCAGCCAGCCCACGTGGATGAGAAGCAGCACCGGCAGCACCAGGACACAGAATCCCGCCCATAACAGCCCGGTGAGCCGGAGAGGGGAAAGGGCCGGTTCCGGCCAGTGATACACCGGCTCCCAGTTTCGTGCGTCCGGATCCGGTTCCGGTTCCTTTCCCAGCCAGCGCCGGCTGAGAGTATTGGGTAAATTTCCCAGCTCCTCCCAGTCCTTCGGCTTGCTTTGGGCTCCGAGGGTGAGCATCCGGACGGTTCGCTCCAGGTTCCGGTTCAGGTTTCTCTGCTGCGGTTCCTTGTGGAGAAAACGGTCGCGGAGTCCGGGTGGGGGCGTGTGATCCCAGTACACACTGTAAAATCCCATGTCCCAGTTGGTCCACGTTTTCCGGGTCAGTCCAAAGTAGGAACTGACATAGGACTGGGTGCTGTGGAGGGGATGTCCATACTGCCTGGTGTTGTACCAGAGACGGGGAGTCATCAGGGCAATGGCGATCAGCACCGCACCTAGGAATGCCCTCCCGATCAGTGCTTTCGGACCGTGTATGACGAGAACACCTGCTCCCAGCATCGGAAACAGGATGACCTGGGAGCCCTTTCCGTACCAGGCCAGCCCGATCAGGAACCCGCTGGCAAGCAGCCAGGCGGAGTGACGCCGTGACGCCAGGAGTGTACCGAGAAACAAGGTGACCACAACCGCCAGGAGCTGATCTGAAAGCACCTGAAGACTCCCCATGAGAATGCTTTCGGAAAGAAGGAAAGGGAGGGAGGCAATCAGTCCCGTCCAGGCAATCCGGGTGGCACACATGGCCAGCCAGGCGGCTGCAAGCGGAAGCGCGAAACATCCAATGGCCGCAGTCGTCAATGCCGCGGTTTGCAGGGACTCCCCATGTAGACGGTAGGCCCCTGCGATCACCATACTCAGAAGCGGAGGCCAGTGATCATCCAGGCGGTGGATCTCCGGATCATAACGGTGGAAGAAATTTGTGATATAGGGAATGTTCAACCCCTGCCCGCGGTGCAGACTTCTGGCCTGCAGGGCGTATCCGGAAGGGTCCGAAGGACCAATGTTCAGGGTCTGCATCGCCAGTTCTTTCCTTGGAGGCCAGAGACATGCAGACCAGAAGAACACGACCCCGAGAATCAGGATCGAGGTCCAGGGCCATTTCGCGCCACGTCTCGTTAACCATGAGAAGCCTGGCCAGTGCATCCTCACCTCCTGAGGCCGTTGGAGGGCCAAGTCAAGATTATGGGGCCTCCTCCCACCCTCTGGCTGTAAGGAGGCACCTCCAGAGACGTTTTTTGAGAGACGATGCTACAGAATCATGCTGAAACCTGATCAAACTCTCACCATACAACGGCCCCGTCGATGAACTGGGTATGGCTGAAAAGGGATTTGCGCCTTCACGACCATGCTCCCCTTATCCGGGCGCTGGACTCGGGTCCTTCGACGGTTGTGTTTCTAGTGGAACCCTCCCTGTTGGCTGCTCCGGATATGGATGCCCAGCATTGGGACTGGATCGCAGCCAGTCTGACAGAGGTGGCCCTGGAATGCGGGAAAAAAGGGATCCCGTTTCGGGTGTTGCGGGGAGAAGCGGTCGATGTCTTTCAGCCGCTGTTGAAGGCCGACCCCGATTTCCATCTCTGGTCGCATATGGAAACAGGAGTGGAACGTGGATTTGCACGGGACAGGGCGGTTCAGCGGCTGGTGGCGTCCTATGGCCGCACCTGGACCGAGATTCCTCAACAAGCGGTGGTGAGAGGACTCCGGAACCGGGATCAATGGCAGGACCATTGGACTGAGTTCATGAGTCAAACGGTTCTGCCTGCACCTTCTCCTCAAGGTCCCCCGGTTGCACCGGAAGGGAGGATCCCCTCATCACAGGATCTCGGACTCGCCTTGTATCACCCCGCGGTTTCCCTCCGCGAACCCGATATCCTCCCGGGTGAACGAGAAGGGCGTGGCAGGCTCAGGGAGTTTCTGCGGACCCGGGGGGCAAGGTATCACCGGGAAATGAGCAGTCCGGTGACCGCCTGGGAGAGTTGTTCACGATTAAGTCCATTTCTATCCTGGGGAAACCTCTCGATACGGGAAGTCCTCCGGAAAACGCGGGAGGCCAGGATATGGCACATGGAACGGAAAAAGGGCAAGGTGCCCGGAGCGTTCCCCAAAGCGGCGCTGTCCGCCTTTGAAAGCCGACTGCATTGGCATTGTCATTTTATCCAGAAGCTGGAGAGTGAACCCCGGATCGAATCGCATGCCTTTCATCCCGGATTTGATGATCTTCGATCGGATCTGAACCAAGAGGGTTATCATGCCTGGATCGAGGGACGGACCGGCTATCCCATGGTTGATGCCTGTATGCGTGCACTTCAAACCCGGGGGTGGATCAACTTCCGCATGCGGGCCATGCTGGTCTCGTTTGCGGCCTACGACCTTTGGATTGACTGGAGGGTGCTGCGAGATCCGTTGGCCAGGCAGTTTCTCGATTATGAACCCGGTATCCACATCTCACAGCTGCAAATGCAAAGCGGCGTCACCGGGATCAACACTCTGCGCATGTATAATCCGGTGAAGCAGGGGCTGGATCATGATCCGGACGGCGTGTTTCTCAGGGCGTGGCTGCCGGAGTTGGAGGCGGTTCCGCTGGAAGGACTCCACGAACCCTGGAAACTTTCTGCCAGGGAACGGAACGGGTATCCCTTGCCGGTTGTGGATCATCTCGAGGCGTGCCGGGAGGCGAGGAAACGGATTTCCGCTCTTCGAAAACGGCCAGAGATTCAAAAACAAGCGCGTCTGGTTCAGGAACGGCATGGAAGCCGGACATTCCGTTCAGGACACCGCTCCGTCACATCCTCCGTAAAGACCCGAAGGCTTGAAACGATTCCTTTGCCTCTTGAGGACACCGAAACATGAAGACACCTCTTCTCTTTTGACTTTCGTGGTTTCCTTCTCATGATCCAATCCCGATCATGAAGTCCGACACCTCAATCGAAAAATGGAAACGCTCTGCGGAGGCCTGGATTCGGGACCAGGGGGAAGAGGGAGATCACTCGCGACAGCGAATTCTGGACCCCGCATTGGAAGACCTGTTTCGGGATGTGAAAGGGAAATCGGTTTTGGACCTTGGCTGTGGTGAGGGACGGTATTCTCGGATCCTGAAACAGAAAGGGGCGGTGGTAAGCGGGATCGATCCGGTGCCCCGGTTTATCGAGAAGGCCCGTTCCCTCGATCCGGATTCCATCTATCTCGAGGCGTTTGCCGAAGCACTTCCCTTTGAGGACGCGTCATTTGATGTGGTGCTGAGTTATCTGACCGTGATCGATATTCCCGATTTGTTGGCCGCCTCCCGAGAGGTGGGCCGGGTGTTGAGACCGGGAGGGGAACTGGTGGTGGTCAATATCAGTAACCTCACATCCTCAACTCCAGAGTGGACCCGGGATGAAAATGGAACCAAGCTTTACCGGAAAGTGGACCGGTACATGGATCATTTTTCCATGGAGCTGGAATGGCGGGATATACGAATTCGGAATTATCACCGTCCGCTCAGTTATCTGCTCGGGCTTTTTCTGAACCAGGGGTTTGTGCTCACTCGCTTTCTGGAACCGCTGCCTGCAGAAGAGGATCCCGGCTATGAAGAAGAGGCCCGGGTTCCAAACTTTCAGATCTACACTCTGCGTCACGTCGCATCCTGACGTGAATCTTCTCGTTTATAGCTTTCGGAAACTGGAAAATTTGGAGGTCAAACAACCGCATGCCCGGTTGATGTTGCTCCTCGGATTTTTGGTCACTGCCTGGGGAGTGCTCCTGTTTCTCAATGGCATTCTCTGGCTTCTTCCTCTGGTCGTGGGGCCGGGGCTCATGATTCTCAGCCTGGTGAAGCTGAATGCGGCAAATCGGCAGTCTCCCGCCCAGAAACTGGGCCATCCGGAAGCGAAGGCAAAAGGGTTCCTCATTCGCACTGCGGAGTTTGAAGCGACCCTGGGGCACTTGGCAGCGTCGTACCCACAATTCTTTCAGGGCCCGATTGTAGAGATTCTGATCACGCAACATCTGCAACTGAGCACCGGTCACGTGTTTACCCACCGGGTAAAACGTTCGGAGGAATCAAATGAAATCCGGTTTCAAATCCGGATCAAAAAACGCCCGGATGGAAACACCGCTTTGGTTTTCCGGGGGGATCCTCAGTTGCTGGCGATGATCACAGCTCCTACTGCAGGGCTGGTATGAACACAAACGGTTTCACATCCTGACCGCGAGGGCCGGTCATCCCGTGATCCCTTCGGGTGAGGGGGGCAGGCCTGGCAGCTGTATCTCTGCGATACCGCGCACGATTGACGTTTTGCAAAGAGGTGCTGGGGATCAAGACCAGGCGAGAAACGTTCCGCCTGTCCGCCAGGTCATTCGATAGGCTCCA
Source organism: Verrucomicrobia bacterium UBA6053 (assembly GCA_002429065.1). GTDB lineage: Bacteria > Verrucomicrobiota > Kiritimatiellia > SS1-B-03-39 > UBA6053 > UBA6053. The sequence continues at coordinate 111,798 of DIYN01000046.1, forward strand.
GGTGTCATGCCTGCATGCTCCTTAAAATTCCGGTTGAAGGTGGAGAGGTTTTGGAAACCGGAAGAAAACGCAACCTCCGATATCGAGGAGTCGCGGTCTCTCAGCATACGCATTGCATGATGGATCCGAAGAGAAGTGAGATGGAAGAGAACGGTTTTCCGGGTCGCCCGTTTGAACGCGCGGCAGAGAGCGGCTTCACTCATCCCGGCGGCATGGGCGATGTCCTCTAACCGCAAGGGCTCCAGATAATGGCTGTGCATAAATCCGCAGGCGGAATCGATACGTTGTAACTCGGCATGATGTTGGCCGGGTTCCCAGGTCACATCCGAGAGTGAACGAGCATCCTGCTGTTCTTCTGAGATCTCATAGAGGAGATGCAGCAGCCGTTCCCGCCGTTCAAATGCGGATCTCTCCGGGATCTCATTTATTTCTGCCGCAAGATGTTCTTTCAGCGGTCCCGTGAACTCCAATCCTCTTTCTGCCTGTCTCAGCAGTGGCGGAATGAAGAGGTATTCCGGTGGAGGAACGTCTCCCAGCAGTCGAAAGGGCTGGAATTGGAGAATGACCGCTTCACTGGGCCCTGAGACGTCCCAGGTATGGGGGACCATCCCTCCAAGCAGCACAATGTCAGGAGCTGTAAAAGATCTGACGGTTTCGCCAACGTATCTCAGTCCGGAACCTTTTCGGATGAGCGTCAGTTCCACTTCCGGGTGTTGATGCCAGTCAAACCGGTATCCTCTGACACTGGTTGATCGATGGATGTTGGCACTGGCCTCCAGAGAAGGGAGGATTTTCTCTAAAGATGGTTTCATATGATATATTGCAGTGATTTTCATCTATTAGGCGAACGAATGCAAATATTTCATCAGAAATTGACCAATACCCAGTAGAGGAATGAAGTAGGACCCTATACCATTTCCATTTTTTTAACCTGAACAGGAGCAATGTTGATGAATGTATCCCTTCACGAACCCTATGCGTTATCCGCTGAACAGATCGAATTTTTCCGTTCACACGGGTATATCAAACTCAAAGACGTGCTCAGTCCGGAACTGCTCGACACCTACGGAAGGGAGATCAGCCAGGAAGTTCGGCGGCTGAACACCATGCACCTGCCGTTAGAGGAACGGAACACGTACAGCAGGGCATTTCTGCAGGTGATCAACATCTGGACCCACAGCGAAGTGGTGAAACAATTCGTGTTCAGCAAACGGCTGGCCCGTATTGCCGCGGAGCTGCTCGGATGTGACGGGGTCAGACTGTATCACGACCAGGCCCTTTACAAAGAACCCTCAGGGGGATTCACCCCCTGGCATGTGGATCAGGTGTATTGGCCTCTTTCTTCAGAGAAAACGGTTACAGCATGGATTCCCCTCCAGGAAACACCGCTGGAAATGGGTGCTCTTTGTTTCGCCGCACACTCTCATCATTATGAAGAACATCGGAATCTAACCATCAGTGATGAAAGCGAACGGATCATTCAGGAGGCGATGGAGACGGGCAACTACGAGTATGTCGAGGAGCCGTTCGATCTTGGTGAGGTGAGTTTTCACTATGGCTATACCTATCATCGTGCAGGACCCAACTGTTCCGCCGCTCCGCGGGAAGTCATGACGGTGATCTACATGGACAAAGAGACGAAGGTGGCGTCCTCACATGAGTGCGAATCCGACTGGATCAGTTTCTGTGATTCGATACCGGATGGCGAGCTCTGCGCGGGTCCCCTGAATCCGGTCCTCTATGAGAACACGGCTTCCTGAGCATCCGGATGCAGGGTGGATCCTTATAATGATCATTGGGTATTGTAATCGGGTTCTCTCTGGTTGATGTGAGAGTCTGTCTTCTCACACCCTTCAAAAGGAATTCGAAACGATGAACGCACAACGTGCCTTTGGCCCTTTCGGCCTGTACACCCTGAAACAAAATGAAATCGGAGTAAAACTCACCCTGGGAAAATTCAGCGGCATTGTCGGCCCCGGACTTGGCTTTGCGATGCCGGGATTTCAGAAGGTGTACAAAACCCTGTCCAGTTTACAGACCATCGACCTTCCAGATCAGCAGATTGTCCTCAGCGGAAATATCTCGGTCACAATCAGCGGCAATCTCAACTTCCGGGTGGCGGATCCCCATCGCGCCCTGCTGAATGTCAGCAACTACGGACATAGCATGGGACAGTTGGCTCTCACCACGATCTCAGATGTGCTGGGAACCAAAACCATTGAAGAGGTTCGAACGGCCAAAGCCCGGATTGCAGATGAGATCGAGGAAGAGATCGAAGGAAAAGCTGCCGAATGGGGTTTGAGTGATATCGACATCCGTCTCACCGACGCACAGATGGATGAGAGCCTTTTGCGGGCCATGATGCGGGAAACCGAGGCGGAAAAAGAAGCGTCCGCCATCCGGATCAAAGCGGAGGCTGACCGCCATGTCGCGACTCTGTTCTCGGACGCCGCCAAAACCCTCGCCGCGTCTCCGGGTGCCATGACGCTCCGGGTGATGCAGACCCTGAGTGATGTCAGCAATGATAAATCCACCGTGGTGCTTCCCATTCCGATTGATCTGTTGAATGCCTTAGGGGGCAATGGCATCCACCTGGGGGGAGCGGGTGCTGCCGCTCCGTCCGCGCAACTCGTTCCGCTTGCAGACCTGGTGATGCGGGAAAATGGTGAAATCATTGCCACCTGTCCGACGTGTGAGGCGGCCTACAATGTGGCGGAAATCCTCGGGAGTGCGGAATACGATGATGATCCGGACACTCCAGGCCAGCAGGTGAAATGTCAGAGCTGCGGTGGATTGTTTACGTTACCGAGTATCAAAATGGAACAGAGTTGAAAAACTCTCCTCACAGAGGAGCTTTCCATTTGTAATTCGGCTCAGCCTCTTCATAGGGGCGGGTCATGATCTCCCTACTCGAAGACCCCACACCGTTTCTCACTGATCAGACATTAGCCTACGACCCCACCGGGGAATGGATGTTTCCCAGTCTCCTCGACACCACGGGTATCGTGCCGGATGCCCCGGCCCGCTGGCTCCTGGCCTACAGCCCGCATGACGCTCCCGGGGGGATCTGCTTTGCCTGGGGCGATGACCTGGACGGGGAATGGAAGGTGTTCGACAACAATCCCGTCATAGCCAAAACCTGGGTCCGGAATCCAAATAAGCATCATTTATCAAATTTCTATGAGGTCAGTCATGTGGCCAGCCCCCACCTGATCTGGCTGCCGGAACGGCAACGGATTGCCTGCTATTTTCATGGCGAAAACGATACCACCCGAGTGGCGTTCAGTCAGGATGGCGTCAACTGGGAATACGGCGGGGTCATGCTGACCGCCAATTCGTTTCTGGGATGGCGGTTGGATGAGTGTTCCTACGCCCGCGTGTTTCCCCATCGTCTCCCGGATCAGCCAGCCTGCCGGTATGTGTTGCTGGCGCTGGGCAAGCAACCCGAACCCGGAGCGGATGCCGGGGGCACCCGTCATATCTTCATGGCATGGTCGCCGGACGGGATCAGTTGGATGCCCCGGAGCGAGGCGGTGATTACTCCTCCTGTGGGATGGCAGGCCTGCAGTCCCCAGTTGATTTCATTAGAGGACGGTCTTTGGATTCTCCATCACTTCGACATCATGAACGGACCGGGAAATCTCTACGCGACTCCGGTCAATGACTACATGCGTAAACGGGGTGAGACCCGGTTACTGATGTCGGCAGAGGACCGTCCGGATGCGGAACACCGCCTTGCGGACCCGTTTCTGGTAGATGATGGAACCGACACCCATTTGATCTGGCTCGAAGGCGCACGCCTCAATGGCAGTTTTGCACGTGCCCGGGTGAAGCTTACGGCCAATTGAAACATAGAAAGGAAGCCTCACCTTGGACCGAAAACAATCCATTCTGCTCCTGGTTGGAGGCATTTTTCTCAGTATGATCGCGGTAGCCGTTTTGCTGGTGGACGGGATCTTCTGGCCTTGGGCATTCATTGCAGGGCCTGTTCTGGTGATTATTGGCGGCATCTCACTCCGGGACCTTCGGGGAATACCGGATGGTCCGCTGGAAACCATTCTGGTGGATACAAAGACCTTTCTCATTCCAACCGATATGTTTCCTGATCGACTAAAGGTGTTGGCTGAGAAATATCCGACATTTTTCCAGGATCCTCTTCTGAGTATTCTTCAACAAAAGCATGGAGAGCTCTCACTCGAGGAAGAATTTTCACATACCCTAACCCCGCCAGATGAGACAGATGACAAATACCTCGCCATCCGCCTGAAAAAATTCAACTCGGGTAAGACATCCATCTATTTTGAGGGGCACCCCGATTACTTTCAGGTTTTTTCCTGAGGTGCCGGGATAGACCGATCACCGGTTGATACACGTCATTGAGGCCTTATCGAAGTCTTCAACCATAGTGGTTCAGGGGGACTATCCCTGTTTGATTCCGTTGCCACAGGGGCAGCCGATATGCTGTCGCGTAAACGCGACAGCCCCTCAGAGGTTTACCCTTTCCGTTTCCGTAATTCCCGCTTGAGGATGCCGTCAATGAGTCCATCCGGCGCAAACCGGCTGAGGGCGGCACCGAGATGGGCGGGGAGGGTCACCTTATAGCGTTTCCGCGGCCGGCGGGCGGTGAGGGCATGTTCGATTTTGGCTGCCACTGCTTCTGGGGGAAGCGCAAAGGGTTTGGGGCCCTGACGGTCTTCACGGTGCGCCAGCTCTTTTTCATAGAGCGCTGAAAACCGGCTGTTGGCCTGGGAGAGGGAGAGGCCTCCGGCTTGCACGGCATTTTGGCTGAAGCGGGTGATGATCGGTCCGGGTTCCACCAGACTCACCTGTACACCCGTTCCATCCAGCTCCACCCGCTGGATATCCGCCAGAGCCTCGACCGCAAATTTGCTGGCCGAGTAGATTCCCATGAAGGGCAGGGCGACCCGTCCCACCACGCTGGAGATGTGGACAATCCTGCCGTTGCCCGCGTTGATCATCGACGGGAGAAGGCGGTTGGTCAGGTCCAGCAGGCCGAAAACATTCACCTCGAACTGTGTGCGCATCTGGTCACGGGTGAGATCCTCCAAGGCACCCGGTTGACCATAACCGGCATTGTTCACGAGCCCTGTCAGGTTGCCGCCAGTGGAGGTGAGCACCTGTTCGACCGCGGACTGGACCGACTCCGGGTCAGACACATCCAGGGCAACCGGAGTAAGATCTGCTGCGGACAGCATTTCCAGGTCCTCGTTCTTTCTCGCAGAGGCCAGCACCTTCCAGCCGCGCTGTTTCATGGTTTTGGCCGTTGCAAGCCCAATCCCGGAAGAGGCTCCCGTGATAAAGACAGTCGGTGTGTTCATAGTTCCTCCTGCAGTCCTTCAAGTTCCTCGCCGAGTTCAATCCATTCCCGGGTCGTGGTTTGAATGTCTCCCTTCAGTTTCGACAAATCCTGGTTGTGCGTCGCGAAATCAGTGACCGTTCCCTGTGCCAGGGCTTCAAGCGCTTCCGCCTGCTGGAGTTCAAACTGCTCAAGGCGGTTTTCCAGTTTGGACATCCGCGTTTCCAGTTTCCGGATTTCCTTTTGCACTTCTTTCCGGCGTTTTCCATCCGGCTTCTTGTTCTCAGCGGCCTGCGCAGCAGGTGCCTTGCCTCCCGATGCCACGGTTCCTGCACTCTGAAGGAGAAAATCATCATATCCTCCCAGCCACCTTCTGACGCCCTCGGAGCCAATGGAGAGGATTCCGTTGGCCGTATTCCGGACAAAAGAGATGTCGTGACTCACCAGACACACCGTCCCCTCGTAGGTGCGAAGGGCCTCCTCCAGTGCTTCACGTCCCGCGAGGTCCAGGTGGGTGGTGGGTTCGTCCAACAAGAGCAGATTCGGAGGGTTCACGAAGATACGCGCAAACGCGAGCCGGATTTTTTCGCCCCCGCTGAGAACGCGCACCTGTTTTGAAATATGATCGCCCTGGAATCCGAAGCTGCCCAGCAGCGTCCGGATCTGCTGATCGGGTACTCCGGGCGGGGCCGCATCCCGGATGACCCGGAACACCTCCCGTTCCAGGGGGAGGGTTTCGGCAAATTCCTGCGACTGGTATCCTGTGACCAGTTGATGGCCTTCGACCCGTTTCCCTGTGGCCGGGGGCAGAATTCCGGCCATGATCTTCAGCATCGTGGTTTTCCCCATCCCATTGTAGCCCACGAGAGCCAGACGGTCTCCGCGTTCAACCCGAACATCCACATTGCGGAACAGCCAGGGGCTTTCAGGGTAGTGATGGCCGATGGCCTCCAGGCGGAGTAGTTCGTGACCCGAAGCGGGAGGGGAAGGCAGCCGGAGCAGAGTGGCGGTGGTCTCTTTTTCCAGTTCCGGCAAGGGCTCCATTTTTTCCAGCATTTTAATCCGGCTCTGCACTTGAGCCGCTTTGGTCGCCTGGGCCCGGAACCGCCGGATGAAGGATTCGACCTCCTCCCGCTGTTTGTGCAGGGCTTTCCAACGGGCCTCCTGCTGTTCAATCCGTTCGCGGCGCTCCTCCACATAGCGGTCAAATCCAACCGCAAACCGGGTGGCGGTTCCCCGCCGGATGTCGAGAATCTGACGGGCGAGTGTACGGAGCAGGTGCCGGTCGTGTGAAATGAGCAGCAGGGTCCCCTTGAAGCCCTCAAGATGCCGTTGCAGCCATTCAACCGCCGGTAGGTCGAGATAGTTGGACGGCTCATCCAATAAGAGGATGTCAGGGGCCGCCAGAAGAACTCTCGCAAGCTGGGCACGCATCTGCCATCCCCCGCTGAAGGAGGACATGGATTCGGTGAACCGGTCCACCGCAAACCCGAGGCCGCTTAGGGAGGCTTCCGCCCGGGACCGGAGCTGGTACCCCTCGCGGTGCTCAAATTCATGCTGGAGTTCCCCCAGTTTCTGCATGACGGACTCATCTGCATTCTCGGCCAGTTGTTCCTGGAGCCGGTGAAGTTCGTCCTCCATGTCCAGGATATCCCGGCACCCCTCGCAGACGTACTCAAGAAGTCCCAGGTTTTCCTCCGTCGAGGGCAATTGCTGACGGAGATAGCCAATGCGCAGTCCTTTCGGAACGATGACATCCCCTTTATCCGATTCCTCTCCACCGGTAATGAGCCGGAAGATCGTACTTTTGCCCGCCCCGTTCGGTCCGACAATGCCCATGCGTTCCCCGGGATTTACCGTGAACGAGGTTTGGTTCAGAATCACCTGAGGTCCGAACTGCTTATGGACTCCGTCGAAGACAATCATGCACGCCTTCTAAAGACTCGGCAGAGGAAAGACCACGGAAATATGGATGAGATTATACCCACGGATGCTTCCCCGCCGTGGCGGGGGCACTGTGATGCATGCAGTGATGTTTTTTGTGCGGGGAGGACCGTGTTTCTCTCCCCAAACCCATCAATGGTTAGGACCTGTGTGCATCAGTGACATCTGTGGTCTCTAGTCCCGGCTGCCGAAAACTCCAGCACGCATCAGCCAGTACAGCAGGGTCATGATGGCCGAAATCGCGGATGCCAGGTAGGTCAGAAAGGCGGCGTTCAGTACTTTCGCCGCATCATCGGCCTGAGCGGATCCGACAATGTTGGATGAGACCATGGCTTTTTTGGCCCGGGCACTTGCGTCCCATTCAACCGGAAGTGTGATCAGGGTAAACAGGACAGATACGGAGAGCAGGAGCGCTCCGACCAGGAGGACGCTTTGTCCGGCTGCAACCCCTCTGAGAAACATCAGAGCCATGCCCAGCATCAGGATGATGTTGCTGAGATTACTGGTCACAGTTGCGGCGGGTACAAGCGAGGAGCGAAGCGCAAGAGGCGCATAGTGCCGGGCATGCTGCAGGGCATGTCCGGCCTCATGACAGGCCACCCCGACAGCCGACAGGCTGCGGCCGTCGTGCACATCCGGGCTCAAGCGCAGAACCCGTTTCCGGGGGTCATAGTGGTCGCTGAGAAACCCGCCAACCCGTTCAATCGCCACATCGTGGAGACCCTCTCTCCGCAACATCTGGTAGGCGGCCTGGGCCCCGGTAAGACCGCTGCTGGGAGCAACACGGGAATAGGTCTGAAAGCGGCTTTTGGTCAGAAAAGAGGCATACATGGCCAGAAGCAGGCCTGGCAGTGCCATCAGAAGAAAAAGGGGATCAAACATCATAGCGTTAACGGGGTTTGTTTCCTCTTTGTATCGTGCAGGATGAAGAATGTTCAACTTGGACGGCGGGAAATTCCCTCCGGGTCATCCGGCGGTTTACGATCTCGCAAGTCCCGCTCTCAGCTCTTTTTCCGTGAAGCACTGTAGATCATGACGCTGTGGGCTTTGGTCTGAATCTGAGTGCCGAGGTTTGTGCGGTGGGCCCGCTTGGCACAGGTGTGCAGCCTCGGTTTCCATTTGCACTGATCGGTGTCCGGAATGTGGAAGCGAACCGATTTGGCAGAGGCATTAAAAAAGATCAGCACATCCTGGTGGTCGCGCTCGGTTCCAATGTGACGGCCCTGACCACTGATGAGAAGGCCGACAGCCTGATCGGTTCCCCAGTTAGGCTCGCGGTTTTCCTGTCCAATCCACCTAACACGGCCCTTGACCGTTTCCTCTGGCCCCTGATGAATCAGGCCCCCGAATTGGAGGGCGGGAAGATCCTTCCGCAACTTGATCATTTCGCGGGTGAACGCCAGCAGCTCGGTTTGATCCGCTTCGAGATTCCAGTCGAGCCAACTGAGTTCATTGTCCTGACAGTACGCATTGTTGTTGCCGTGCTGGGTACGACCGATTTCATCCCCGGCCGGGAACATCGGGATTCCTCGGGAAATAAGCAAGGTTGCGAGAAAGTTTTTCTGCATCTGCAGACGGAGGCGGTTGATCTCCGGATCCTGGGTAGGCCCTTCCACTCCGAAGTTTGAGCTGTGATTCCGGTTTTCACCATCACGGTTGTTCTCCAGATTGGCCTCGTTGTGTTTGTCCCGGTAACTGACAACATCCCGCAAGGAAAATCCATCGTGACAACAGACGAAATTCACGGATTTCAGGGCTCCGAGCGGCTGACCGGAATACAGGTCTTCACTTCCGAGGACCCTGGTGGCAAAGGCGGAGAGCATCCCCGGCTCCCCGGACCAGAAGCGTCGTACATCATCCCGGTATTTGCCGTTCCATTCCGGCCAGCGTGTGGAAGGGAACGATCCCACCTGGTACGCCCCGGCGGCATCCCAGGCTTCAGCGATCATTTTCGTATGCCGGAGAATCGGGTCTTCATCAATTTCTTCAATCAGCGGAGGGCGCTCCAGCAGAGCCCCGTTCCGGCCGCGGCAGAGAATCGGAGCCAGATCAAAACGGAAGCCGTCAATGTGATATTCCAAGACCCAGTGTCTCAGGCTGTCGAGGATGAATTGCCGCACTACGGGGTGGTTACAGTTTACGGTGTTCCCGCAGCCGCTGTAGTTGTGATATCCGTTTTTCGAATCGTGAATGTAGTAGGTGTCCCGGCCCAGTTCCCGGAAGGAGTACGTGTTTCCTCCTTCACCTCCTTCCGCAGTGTGGTTGTATACCACGTCCAGAATCACTTCGATCCCGGCCCGGTGGAGAGCTTTCACGAGGGACTTGAATTCATCCACCTGCTGTCCCCGCACCCCTGCTGCTGCATAACGTCCGTTGGGGGCAAAGAACCCCAACGTGCTGTATCCCCAGTAATTTCTCAGATTGGCCCGGGGATCGTTGTGGTGAAAGTACTCCATCTCATCAAATTCGAACACCGGCATCAGTTCGAGGGAGGTAATACCCAGCTTTTTCAGATAGGGAATTTTTTCAATCAGCCCGGCGTAGGTTCCCGGGTCATTTACCCCGCTGTTCGGTCCTGCGGTCATCCCGCGGACATGGGCTTCATACACGACCATCTCCTTCCAGGGGATGGAGGGGCGGGGATCATCCCCCCAGTCAAAGCTGGAATCGACCACCACCCCTTTGGGGAAGGCCGGGCCATTCGACAGGGGTTCTCCCGGATGACGGATCATGGACTGGCCCCAGTGCGGGGATCCATGAATGGCAGGTGCATAGGGGTCGAGAACATAATGGTCGGTCACCCGGGTCTTCCCTTCTTCACGGTCCAGTTTCCAGACGTAGCACATGCCCGCTTTGACCCCTGGAACCTCCACACTCCATACATCGCCAAGTCGGTGGTCCCCCGGATTCAGACTTACAGTCCGGAGGGGGCGGAGATCCCCGGCATGTTCAAATAACAGGAGGTCCAGGCTCACCGCATCGCGGCACCACAGAGTGAAGCGGCCGATGTCGCCGTTCAACACGGGTCCATAAGCATGGAGTGGATGAAGAGTTCGTGTAATCGAATTATTGTACCGGCCACGTTGCATGAGGGTGATCTACATTGTGGAATCCGTGGATGTCACGCGGAGAGGTCCGTTTTTTCATGATTTTCTTTCCGATCTTCGTTTCTGTCTGAACGGAGGCCATGCGCACATGCCCTGGATGATGTTCTCTTGTAGAGGGAGAATCCCAGATGCCGGGCCGGATGGCTCTGATGTTTTCCGAATCGAAATTCCGAACGAAATCGGCTAGGAGTGTCGGTATGATGTCTGATTCTCTCCAGCGCCTGGGCTGGTCCCCTCATTTTGAAACTGAGCGAGCCCTTGCCGGCGCTCCGGTGGAATGTGTGGCCCGGGTCATGGACCAGCATAAACATCTGGTGGAGGCTGAAGGTCTGGATGGACGGCGGGAAGTGCCCCTGCTGGGGTCTACCCCTCCATTGGCCGTGGGGGACTGGCTGGTGTTGGAGGAGGATGGCAAAGTGGCCCGGGTACTGGAACGGACGTCCTTGTTCCGGAGAAAAGCGGCGGGTCACCGGGTGGCCCATCAGGTGATTGCGGCCAATGTCGATATCGCCTTTGTTGTCTGCGGTCTGGACCGGGATTTCAATCTGAACCGGATTGAGCGCTATCTGAGCCTGATCCATGAATCAGGTGCGGAGCCTGTGGTCATTCTGACAAAAGCCGATGAATGCGGGGCTCTGGAAAACAGGATAAGAGAGGTGCAGGAGCTGGACCCTCTCCTCGGGGTGGTGGCGATCGACGGACGGTCATCTGAAAGTATCGGGACACTCTCCTCCTGGTGCGAACCCGGGAAAACCGTGGTGCTGCTGGGGTCATCGGGGGCGGGGAAATCGACCTTAACCAACACCCTGCTGGGAGAGGAATGGCAGGACACGGGTGAAGTGCGGGAGACCGACGGCCGCGGGCGTCACACCACAACCCGCAGATCACTGCTCTGCCTCCCGTCCGGTGCGTTGATCCTGGATACCCCGGGAATGCGGGAACTGCAGCTTACAGACTGCGAAACAGGGGTCGCAACGACGTTTCATGATATTGAGGAACTTGCCGCTCAGTGCAAATTTAATGACTGCACCCACACCGGGGAGCCCGGTTGCGCCGTACTGGCCGCCGTAAAATCCGGGGAACTCGACCCCCGCAGGCTTGCGAGTTACCACAAACTTCAGCGGGAGCAGGCCCGGAATGCCGCCAGTGTGCCCCAGCGTCATGCCCAGAGCCGCAAACAGGGGAAACTCTACCGAAATGTTCAGAAAGCGGCACGGTTCAGGAAAACGGGGCGGGGTGATGACGACAACTGATTCTTCTTCCAGAGGGTTGCTGACGCTGGGAATCGCCACCATGCTGGTGAACCTCTGCCTGATGTTGGTCAAGTTGATTACCGGGATTGTCGGTCGTTCCAATGCGTTGGTGGCAGATGGAATCGAATCGGCGGCTGATGTGGTGGTGTCTCTTCTCACCTGGTTGGGGGTCTCCTATGCCCAGCGTCCGCCTGACTCCAAGCATCCCTTTGGACATGGCCGCATGGAGTCGTTGGCCGGTATGTTTTCCGGCGTTGGTTTAATGGGGGCCGCATTCGGAATTGGGTTTCTCAGTATCCGGGAACTGCCGGGGCCTCATGAACCTCCCGCCTGGTACACGCTTCCCGTGCTCATAGGAGTGGTGGCGGTCAAATGGGTGCTGGCTCGCACGGTTTCCAAAGAGGCGGCGATCCGGGAAAGTCCCGCGCTGGAGGGGGATGCGGTGCATCATCTGTCGGACGCTCTCACCTCCGCTGCCGCTTCCGTGGGGATCACGCTCGCACTGTTGGGCGGAGAGCGGTTTCATGCCGCAGATGACTGGGGGGCTCTGGCGGCTTCGATCATTATTTTTGTGAATGGGGGCAGGATTGTGTACGCCTCTCTCCAGGAGAATCTGGATGGCCGGGTGGATACCGGCCTGGAGAGCCAGCTTCGGGAAAAGGCGTTTGAGGTGGAGGGCGTACTTGGATTGGACAAGTGCCTGGTTCGAAAAAGCGGTCCTGTATACTTCGCAGAGTTACATGTCGAAGTGGACCCTCTGATCACGGTGCAGGCAGGACATGAAATCGGACATGACGTGAAAGATCATCTCCTCCGCACCCTCCCGAAAGTAGGGGCACTGGTGGTGCACCTGGAGCCCTTCGAATCCCCGGAGTCCTGACCCGTTCAAACCACATGGAGGTGCCGCACTCCTGCGGCAGGGCCTGCTCCTCTTTGGATCTAGATTTTTTCCCGTACCGTCACCATGATGATACGCTGACCATCCTGGTTGGGGTGGAGCCCATCCGGAAACAGAGTTCCCTCACCTGCGGAAAATTCACCGAACACATTCGCGATGCGGGCTCCTTCTGAGCTGGCGACATTGCGGATCTGATTATTCAGTTGTTTGATCGCGGGAACATTGGATTCCAACTCACCATACATGCGGGGAATGGTGCAGACAATCACCCGGTTGACGCCAGCGGCTTTTGCCGTCTGAATGGCCGATCGCAGTGAGGAGGGCACCACATCCTCATTGCCCCGCAGGACATTGTTCGATCCGTAAAAAATCACCACCACATCCGGAGACGAATTTGTAATTTCAGCCGCGATTCTGGCGGAACCTTCCTCCATGCGTTCTCCGGATCTTGCACGGTTCACCACGGTGAGATTCGGGCGGTCGGAGGCCAGAAGGGAGGGCCAGGGTACCGTGCCGGCGTACGTCCCTGTGGCGGAAATACTGTCCCCCATCACCAGGACCGTTTTTTCACCGCTCCCGCCTCCACCACCACCGTCTCCCCCGTCGATGGGGTCGCAGCCTGTCAGGAGGCAGATCAGGAAAGAGGGAAGGAGAAGGGTGTGAAGAAGTTCTTTCATGGGGAATAGATCCAGTTAAATTCACTGGCTTCGTGCATCGATTCTTGCAACAAGTCAAACTGGGAAGAAATCAAAGTTTTGCTTTTCCCACAGACGTGCCTATTTTCAGCCTCTTCCATGCGAACTCAACTTCTCTCTCTTGCTATGATCCTGATCCTGGGGGGGATCAGTGGGTGTACTCCTGCCACTTCGGACGTACCTGAATCTTTTCAGGAAGGCTTTGTGGTTTGGGAATCCTCCCGTTCCGGAGCCTGGAGAATCTTCAAACAGGACTTGAATGCGGATCAACCGGTTCAGATTTCTCCTGAGGAAGAGGGCAGGGACCATTTTGCCGCCCATGTGTCACCCGACGGGACGAGGGTGCTCTATCTCAGCTATCCCAGAGGCAGGAACGGCTACCGAAAGCAACCCTCTTCGATCCGGATCCCGATGTGGATGGTGGATCTGCGGTCGGATGCACCGCCTCAGATGCTGATTCCCAATGCCCGTCCGTATGGGGAGCACCGGGCGGCGGTATGGTTGTCGAACCATGAAATTGCCTTCATTGACAATACCTACCGGACCAAGATCCATAACCTGGAAACGGGCAAATCCCGGATGTGGCTGGGACTTTCCCCGGAGGGAGGCTCCTGGGACCATGGGTTTTTACCTTCGCCAACCCTGAAGCATGTGACCACCGGTCTTCCCCAGCTCTTTGACTTCATCGGTCAGGAGGACAGACCGGCCCTGAAGCAGGAGTTTGAAGGATGCCAGCCGCTGTTCACTCGGGACGGAGACGTTTTTTATTACATGGGCGGGATGGGCGGTCCGATCCGCACATTGGATGTATCGACAAAAACTCCCGTGGATCTGCTGAAGCAGAATGATGCGCGGTTACCGGAAGGCTGGCGATATCTGTATTTTCCCCATGTTTCCCCCGACCGGTCGCTGCTGGTCTATGCCGCATCGGACGGCAGCCATGACCATCATACCAGTGACTATGAGCTGTTCCTGCTTCCTTTGGACCCTGAGACCCTGGCGGTGACAGGCAATCCGATACGGTTTACCGAGCATGAAGCCACAGACCGGTTTCCGGAAGTGTGGCGGCCGGCTCCGCTCCCGGAGTCTCAGTCTGTGGCTTTGAACCCTGCGCTGGAGGTGGAGCCTCCTTTTCTCCTCTGGGATCCGTCGGAAAACATCAAACAGGTTCGGTTCCCCGGCCGGAGTGTGACCGAGGCACTGCAAACCCGGCGTACCGGGCTGGCCCGGTTTCATGCCCACGGCGACCTGCAGGTGGGTAAAGGCTCCTGGGTGATTCCGGGCGGGGCAGCGTTTCTTTCACAGAGCCCCGGGTTTGTGGTGCAGATGACCGTGACCCTGTCCGGCGGGACAGAAGGGCATCACCTGATGAGCTTTTCCGACAGTCCGGTTCAACTGGCAACCAAGAACGCCCGATTGGCCCTGTTGTCAAAGGACATGGCCCCACAGTTTCTCTCCGGCGAACTGCCGATGTCAGAGCCAGTCCACGTAGCCCTGGTGGTGCAGGAGGAGATGCTTCAAGCATATGTGAATGGAGAACCGGGTCCGAGGCTGCCCGCTCCGGCGTTTCCAACCGAGGGGGACTGGCTGGTGGGCAGCCCGGAGAGTGAAGATCTGGTGCTTGCAAAGCTGGAATGGAGCGCAGAACCTCTGACCACGGATGCGATCAAACAGAAAGCGGAGGAAACGCAGAGACGAGCCGCCCAACGGGATCCCATCCTCCGTCGAAGTGTCCGGGTTCGCTTACAGGAACAAACCACTCCGCCTACGCTGGAGGAAATCACCCCGTACCGCGAGTCCCTGGTGCTGAACGAGTACGTGGTTCTGGAGGATGAGGTCGGGGCACAGGCCGGGGAGCGGATTCGGGTATGGCAATGGGCCCTGCTCGACGGAACCTCCCTTCCGCTCCCGAAAACAGGGGAGGAGGTCCACCTGCTGATCGAGCCCAAAGCCTCTCATGCCTGGATCGAGACCTTCAACCGGGTGGACGATCTTCCGTTTTCGGTCGACGTCTTGGAATGGGTGGATGTGACCCCGTTCTAAAGAGAGCCACCAAAAAGCCTCAGCCATGTTCTCAACAGGGTATCTTCACCCGGCCCATCTCCCTGCGTATGTTCCCAACAGGTTGTATGGACTCTCTTTCATCAGGCGCCCGGCCACACACACATGGGACTCCATTCCGGCAAACCAGTATGTAAAGTATGACCATGCTTCTATCTATTGGAAATAGCGATGGTTTTGATTTTTCTTGCCGTGGAAATGCGAAACAGTACTGTTGGATCAATAGACAAAGTAATCACGTAATAAATGCTAACTATGACCGTAAATTCGCCCCTTGATCTTTTTTTTGGGATGCATCACCTGATCTATTGAAACACTTGTTATATGAAAATGAAAACCGTGTTTGTCCTTGCTCTGTTGCTCAATGCCGGGTGTGCAAAGCAACAGTCGTTTCAGTCACCATCCCATGTCGAAGGCTCTCCTTTCTTCGTCCATCTACAGAGCGGGTTTTCCGGCGAACGTATGCGTGTAGTAGTGGATGGAGATCAAGTGTTTGAAGGGAAACCGATAACTAACCCATTGCTCGGTTTCGCCCACGAATTCGGAGGTTCAACAGACCAGACAAACATGACAGTGATCATTGAGATCCCTGAGAAGGAGATATACTCAACGCACATTGTTGATCTAACCAAAGCACAAGGTCTTGGCATCTCAGTCGTAAATGGAAAGATTGTGATTCAGCAAGCTAACTCGTTCGGATACGACTAGAGAAAGACGAAGATATTTAACAATACACTCCACAAATATTTCTGAAACCGCTCTCGGTTGAGGAAAATGGCGAATGTAACCGTTTTCCTACTCACATGAAAGATTTTGAGAAAGTCTTAGCAAACTGGATTGCTGAAGCACCCTCCGAAGAGGGAGCTTTACCTGAAGGCACGAATTCAGGAAGAGCCCATGAAGAATGGAGGATGTCAGCGAAAAGATATTGGAGATGCGATGGAAGAGATTACTCACCTCTTAGATGTTGTTTCCGATCTTAAAGACCAAGTAGGAATGAACACCCCATAACCACCCCATCCGTCCGCATCCCGAATAGCGGATTTCTGCCAGATTAAATCATTCTGCAAAAACATACATCGAATACTAAATGAAAACCATTGCCCATATTGCCATCCTGCTTTCCATGTTGATTCACCTCATGGCCTCAGCTGGCGAAAAAGAGCATTCGAAGGTTTCGGAATCGAACATCCTGAACCTGTTCCATCACATTCAGAAGCTGGAGACAAAAGAGCGGGTGGAAGAGATTTTGGGTGAGCCATTATTTTCTCCATTGGTGCAAAAGGACGGATCGTTTCAGTGTTGGTATATAGAGACTCCGGAGAGAAAAATGCTGGAGCATGAGTCTCCTTGGGGCCTGGGAGGCATCGTGGTCAACTATGACAAGGAGGGGAGGGTTGTGATGTCGCGGTTTAATTTCCAATGGATCGACAAGGAGCGGGTGCAAGAATACCAAGAAAAGCATCAAGTAGGACAAGGCAGTGGGGACAACGGCTAACGCTGTGCCACAAATTGACGTTGTGTGGGCTGCATTGCGACCTGCACAATGTCGGCATTCCTCCTTTCAGGTGTTCTTGATCCGTGGGCGGCTGAGCTTTCCATCAGACGTATACGTCGGAGGCGCGTCAAAGGCACTTTCCTGAACTCCGTCTTTCCTTTCGCATACAAGCGTGCTGCGGCCCAGTCGGCTCCTGACGAGTGCCAGGGTTATCATGCAGCATGATTGGCACAATTTAGTTTGAATCAAGATGGAAATAAGAGCCTCAATTGGTTCAATTGAAACTATGTTGTGTGAGAAATGATTGTGGGGCGGATGTGCCTTTGTTTTCCTGAAGAGCACGAATAGGAATCCGTCCCTCTGATTGGATAAAAGGAAGTTTAACTTTTTACGAGAAGCATTGAGCTCCTGGTCCAATGGACAGGATATACCTGTTACAGTGGGTGCTGGTGGCTGGATAGAGTTGAAGGAGTGAAATGGATTTGTATCAGAGTTATTGAAGTAAGTTCATTTGAACGTTCTGAAAGTGATCGGATTCGGAAAAAAAACTTCAAAATTTATAAATATGAACTTAAAAAGTTATTTTAGGTTACATGCTTCAAATCAATTAGTTTAAGAATGACATTTAAGAAAAGCGTGTGGGTGAAGATGTATTTTTTTAAAAAAAAGTCATCCGGACGTTTTTTTAATTGATTAATCATGAATTGATAAATATGAGTTAACTTATCACCACTAAAGGAGGAGTTAATTATGAGTGAAGGTGTCTCTGTTCCGCTGGGAACGGTATTGGCATATGCAGGTTCCCTTACGGGGCCCCAACTGAATGCTCTGGGTTGGGCGTTCTGCGACGGCTCTAAAATGGACGTCAGCGGTCACAACGATCTTTATCAGGTTCTGGGGACCAGTAATGGAGGGGACGGCTCGACCTACTTTAACCTGCCCGATTACCAGGGATTCTTTTTGCGCGGCGTGGATCCCACCAGAACGGTAGATCCTGATGCTGCCAGCCGTACGGCCGCCACCAGCGGCGGCGCCTCTGGAGATAATGTCGGCAGTATTCAGGAATGGGCGACTCACAATTCCCAAGGTGGCTTTAAGGGCTCTGTAGACCATGTGCCGAATGATTGGCATCACGCGTACGCAAGCAGTGACTGCTCCATGCTGATTGATGGCACGGTTACCGTAAGCTCTGACGCTGGAGGCGACACGGAGTCCCGACCCATCAATGCCTACGTCTTTTACATCATCAAGATCCTCAGCACGGCAGCCATCCCCACGGGTGCCGTGGTCCCCTATGCAGGCAGTGCCACTACAGGCAGCCGTAACCTGGCAAGGTATTACAGTCTTTGTGATGGAACGGAACTGCCCCAGGGTGAGTTTCCTGACCTTTTTGCCGCGATCAAGACCGCGCATGGAGGGGACGCAACCGCTTTCAACCTGCCGGACTACCGCGGCCGTTTCCTGCGCGGGGTGACGGGTGACACGGAGAACGATCCGGATGCCGCAAGCCGGACGGCGATGAACACAGGGGGAAATACAGCAAATAATGTTGGCTCTATCCAATCCTGGGCAACGGGCAGACCCAAGACCCCCTTTACGATGGCCCTCAGAGTGGGAGACACCCGGGCAGACAGTTCTGTGTGTGCCGGGCACGATAACTCGGTGTGGAATGACGGAAACGGAACCGGCACCGTAACGGGTTCCGGCGGAGATAATGAAACGCGTCCGGTAAACGTGAATGTGGATTTCTTCATTTTGAATGCGAAAGACCCCGGTACGGAGGACATTTTCCCTATTGGCGGGATCATTGGCATTCCCGGAAACGGTGCTCCACCTACAGGCCAGTGGCTCCTGTGCAATGGTTCCACCCTTCAGAACAGTCAGCAATATGAGGAACTGTATTATGCCATTCATCACGACAATGGCGGAGATGCAACCTCGTACGATCTCCCGGATCTACAGGGGCAATTTATGCGTGGGTGTGACCACGGCGAGAATCGTGACCCGGATTCAACGAAGCGGAAGGCCGCCAAAGATGGCGGTCAAACGGGTGACAATGTGGGCTCTGTGCAGGCATGGGCAACAGGTTCGCCACATACACCTATTACCGCTTCTGTTCCTCATTTGCCTAGCAGTGATCACGATACGGCAGCGGCTCTTGGCGGGAATCATGTCGCGAACTGGGGGGGGACGGTGAGTCCTGATGTGAATGGCGGTGATAAGGAAACACGTCCGCTCAACGCATATATCAAGTTCTACATCAAATACGCTCCAGCTACATAAAAAGGCTTTGTCATGATTCAACCAGGCGATCTTTATACACAATACATAGAGGAGCCGATTAAAGTCGGCACGGCCGAGTATGGCACGGCTTCTTTCCGCTACGAAATCCGGCAGCTTGTGGATGTCCGTAATCTGGAGAGCGTCATCAGCTACCGTATCATGTGTACGCACCGGATTAGCATTCCCAACACAAATGCATTCAGCCTGACGCCTTCGACGATCACCACGTACAATTCCTATCCCGGCCTCTTTCGTCTGACCACCACGTGTCAGCCGGTCGGCGGCAATACGCCGCGGTTAATGGACTATAACCCGCGTACGCTCAATACGACGGTCATGACCTCTGCCAACCATAATGATGGCACTTCAGAGTCGAATTCACGCCAGCACACCACTGGATCCTCTGTCGCACAGACGAACAGTTATGATGCCAATGTCTCGCTGGGCTTTTTCGGCGATGTGCCGACGGGCTCCATCGGAGGCGGTTACAGCCATTCCACCACCCGCACCAAGGAGACCTCAGACTCCACGGGCAGTCAGTCAGGTACCAGCAGTGAGCAGGCCAGCGGGGAGTCGATGAGCATTAAGGACTGGGGCTCTTATGCGTATCTGGATGAAACCCGTACCCATCCGGCGTGGATTTGGGGGCAGGAGTATCCCTGGGATATTATTCAGTTCCGCAGTTGTGATGCCGGTGGAAATACAGTGGATTTGCCTCAGTTCATCAAGGACAGGCTCTTTGCCACGGACCCCAAGACAAACAATGTCGTTGTATGCCCGCCCAGTCAGCTTTCTCTCTTCGGTATAGATGTGATCATGAAGGCCACCTGGATTGTGGCACTTCCAAAGGACATGTCCGCCCAGACATTACAACTGAACCACGAGCTGGATTATATTACGGCATCACATGGTCTGGATGGCGCAACTCAATACGCGCGGCTGGACCCGGCACCGGCTACCTTCCCGGTGAAGTCCCCCCCTTTGGATTTGACTCTACTCGGCCTGGACCCTGTACTCAATGGAGCTGCGGATAATGGTGCGGTCGTCGGCTTTAGTGCGGACCGTTTCATTGTGCCTCCCAGCCAGGGAGCCCCCTTTAAGGCCCTCTCAGGCACGAATAACCTGCAGGTTACGGGTTCGGGTTTTGAAGCTGGAATGTCGACAAACTTTAGTCATGGAGGAGAGGCCAAGTTTCGTCTGCAGTTCAAAGTTATTGATGATGTCTATAACTACTCCCTCTTTCTCAAACACTGGATTGTAGGGACTACGGGTTGCACGCTCACGGTCGTTTGCAATGGCGATACGGCGAATGAAATGATCTGTCATGTTGACGATGCGGAAGGTGCTGGCGGCGAGAACAACCTCCTGGAGCTGAACTTGCGCAACAAGGACTATGCGTCCATTAACTACCATGATTACCTGGTACTGGGGACCAACACAATTGACATTACGGTTAGCCCGAATGACCAGGGTGCGGTGTACCAGTTACGAGCAATTGCTATTGGGGAAAGCTGAGCAGCGGCCGTTTGTATACCTAGGCATCTGTTGTGGCAAAATCCAAACCCAAGTCCAAGAAACGCTCTCATCGTACGCTCAATTCTGAATTCCGTGCTTTGGGCCGCGATATGCGTGGCCAGATTACCAAGGCGGGAAAGAAACAGAAAAAGCCGAAGATTCTCATCATTAATCCTGAGGATCATCGTTCAGATTTTTTCCTTAAAATCATCCATGATGCGGATCAGGAAAAACGGTTCAAAGCAGATAATTTTGGCGGTAAATACCGTAGGGCATGGGATGCTCAGGATGAGCTGCTTTCCACCTCGTCGGTGCGGGAGCTCATGCATGGTGTCCTCGAGAATAAAACGCAGATGTCTGCCGACCAAACGGATGTCGCAAACTCAATTTTCAATCGAATCTCTCGTGTCCGGCTCTCAACCCGTTTTTCGGGGTATGCCTTGAGCAGTACAGACCGGATGCAGCACCCGACTGCATCAGGCCAGGGGCTCTTTGCAGAGTCCAAGGAGACCATGAGACGGCATAATGCGTTGGATCTGGAGCGCAAAGACCGGGTGCAGACGGCCATGCGTACGGAAATGGGGAAAGCCGGTGCCACGATTGATAGCGTTGCCAATGCCGGATTACGGGAGGCCATTGCCTTTACTCTCAATGAATTCACCGCACCCATTACAGCCAGTGATGTAAAGCCTCACGCCCTGAAAGGAAAAACGGCCAGTGCAGCACTGCTTACAGAGCAGCTTCGGGAGCGCGAGGAGGCCAAAGCGATCTTTGTTACATTAGGAGGCAAACAGGAGGCGGGGCCCGTGAACCGTGGTCGGGCATGGGGGCAGCGGCAGGGCAAGCGCATCCGCGATGTAAGCCCGCCGCGACTCTAGGGCGTTTGCCTGCGGATCCTGGGCAAGTACAGCCTTCTTCGCTGGCACCCCTCAGAGGGGCTTGGACCCAAATTCACAGGTTGGGAACCCCTGGATGATACATGAGGATCTGCCGTTTTCGGTTTCTCTCCCGGAATGAGTGGCGGTGACCCCGCTCCAGAGAAAGGCAGCCGAAATTACCGGAGCTTAGCCCGTAGGCGTTTTTCTCACCATGGTGGGTTGCTCCTCGCTGAGAGGCTCAAAACCGAGATCTTTGTAGTAGGAGATGAGTCCTTTCGCGGGCCACAGGTGAATTTTTTGTACCCCGATGTCATCGCAATGCCGGATCATCCGGCGCAAAAGCTCTTTGCCAATGCCTTGATTTCGATGGGTCGAGTCCACGATCACATCGTAGAGGCAGGCATACAAAAACCCGTCGGTCATGATGCGCCCCATGCCAATCAATAAACCATCCCGTCGCGCCAACATCCAATGAGAGGTGTTGGCGATGGTTGTCTGCAATCCTGCGTAATGGCCGTTAAACCAGCCCGCATCGCGGTAAAGCCGTTCGATGTCTTCGGGTGTCGGTTTGTCTGATTTGTACTCAATCATAACAGGTAGAGCTATCGCTTTGTATTCGGTCGTCAATGGCGAGAGATGTTTCATGAACATCCCCTGCTGAACAGGGTATCGGGATCATCCTGTCGGTCCAGGGTGAAACCTGTGGCGTTTGATTGACCTTTCCTCTTTGTTTGTGCTAGTTTCCACGCCCTTTTCACTCTTTCAGACCCATGATCCAGCACGCTATTGAGAAAGCCTCCGTTCTGATTGAAGCCATGCCGTTTATCCAGTCGTTCCGCGGCGATACCATGGTGGTCAAATTCGGCGGCAGCATTTTGAATGACCGGGCCCAGTATTCCGATATCCTTCGGGATATTGCGTTTATGGAGATTATTGGTCTGCGTCCGGTGGTGGTGCATGGAGGAGGAAAAGCCATTACCCGGGAAATGGAAAAGGCGGGGATCCCGGCGAATTTTGTCAAAGGGCTCCGGGTAACCGATGGGGAAACCATTTCCATTGTAGAACGGACATTGAACGGGGAGGTGAACCCGGAAGTCTGTCAGACGTTGGAAGCCTTCCAGGCCCATGCCGTCGGCATCAAGGGGCAGGACATCTTCCAGGTGGTTCCCCATACCGAAACGGATCCTGATACCGGAGAGCTCCTCGACTGGGGGTATGTCGGAAATGTGGTGTCTGTGGACATTGAACCTGTTCTTGCGGCCCTTCAGGAAAATAAAATTCCGGTGGTCACACCGCTGGGATCCGATTTGGAAGGTCTGATTTACAATATCAATGCGGATGAGGCGGCGGGTGCGATGGCGCGTGAGCTCAAAGCCCGGAAACTGGTGTTCCTGTCGGATGTTCCCGGTATCTGCCGGGATCCGGAGGACCCCTCCACCCTGATCAGCACCCTCACTCTGAGCGAGATGGAAGGCCTGATTGCGGATGGCACCATTGCCGGGGGGATGCTGCCCAAAGTGTCCGGAGCGGTGAAAGCGCTGAAAGCCGGTATCCGGAAAACCCATATTATTGATTCCTCTCTGCCTCATTCC
Organism: Verrucomicrobia bacterium UBA6053; assembly: GCA_002429065.1. GTDB lineage: Bacteria > Verrucomicrobiota > Kiritimatiellia > SS1-B-03-39 > UBA6053 > UBA6053. The sequence continues at coordinate 134,839 of DIYN01000046.1, forward strand.
CTGCTGCTGGAACTGTTCACCGCCGAAGGCGTGGGTACAGAAATTCTCTCTGGAGACCTGTCATGACCTCTGCTGCCAACCTTGAGGAAATTTCCTCGCTGCATCATACCTGGCATACGCCCAATTACGCACCTGAACTCCTTCTGGTGCGCGGGGAGGGGTCTTATGTGTGGGACAGCACGGGCAAGAAGTATCTGGATTTTGTCTCGGGAATTGCGGTGACCTCCCTCGGTCACTGTCATCCGGCTGTGGTGGAGGCGGTGACGCAACAGGCGGCCACTCTGATGCATGTCTCGAATCTGTACTACAACGATCAGGCACCGTATCTGGCCAGGCAGCTCTCGGAAATGAGCCTCGGAGGCAAAGTGATGTTCTGCAACTCCGGCGCGGAGGCAAACGAAGGGCTGATCAAGCTGGCCCGGAAATGGGGAGCGGAACATGGGCGCCATGAGGTGATCACCATGCGGAACTCCTTTCACGGACGGACGCTGGCCACTCTGACCGCCACCGGGCAGGAAAAAATCCAGAAAGGATTTGCCCCGTTGCCGGAGGGGTTCCGGTATGCGAATTACAATGACCTGGACTCGGTGAAGGCTCAGACCACGGAGAAAACCGCTGCGGTGATGCTGGAGACGGTTCAGGCGGAAGGTGGGGTCGTGCCGGTGGACCCCGAGTTTATGCAAGGTCTGTCGGACTGGTGCCATGAACAGGGATTGCTGCTCCTGGTGGATGAAATTCAGACCGGTATCGGGCGTACCGGGATGTGTTTCGGCTACAAACACTATGATGTGGTACCGGATGCGATTTCCCTGGCCAAGGGGCTGGGCGGTGGATTTCCCATCGGCGCGGTAGTGACCGGACCGGCTCTGCAGGATGTGTTCACGGCGGGAAGCCATGGAACGACCTTCGGAGGTCAGCCTCTGGCCTGTGCGGTTGCCCGGACGGTGCTGAACGTGTTTCAGGAGGAAAAACTCTGCCTGCATGCGCGTAAAATGGGAGAACGGCTGGCGAAGGGACTGGCTCCAGTGGTCGACGCAACCCCGGAGGTCACGGCCCTGCGGGGCCAAGGCCTTCTACAGGGACTTGTGATCGATCAGCCCGCCAAGGAACTGGAAAAACTTCTTGCGGAACGGGGTTTGCTAACCGTCTGCACCGCAGGTAATGTCATCCGCATGCTGCCCCCATTGAATGTGACAGAGGCACAGATTGATGATGCGGTGGAACTCATTGCGGATGCCTGTGCCTCCTGGAATCCAGCCTGACCCTTTTTGAACAACCTGTATCTTGGAACATCCTGAATCATGAAAAAGAAAATTGTTCTCGCCTACTCTGGCGGCCTCGACACCTCCATCATCCTGAAATGGCTGCAGGAGGAATATGATGCTGAGATTATCTGCTATGCCTGCGACGTGGGACAGCAGGAGGAGCTCGACGGGCTCGAGGAGAAGGCCCTCAAACACGGTGCGGTCAAATGCATTGTGGACGATGTCCGGGCGGAGTTCGCCAAAGACTATGTGTTTCCCATGATCCGGGCCAATGCAGTCTATGAAGATGGATACCTGCTCGGTACGTCCATCGCACGTCCTCTGATCGCAAAACGGCTGGTGGAGGTGGCGCATGAACATGGGGCCACCGCAATCGCCCATGGTGCCACCGGGAAAGGCAATGATCAGGTTCGTTTCGAACTTACGGCCTATGCACTGGATCCCTCGATTGAAGTGATTGCTCCCTGGCGTTTCTGGAACTTCACCTCCCGGACCGAACTCATGGAGTATGCGGAATCACGCGGGATTGACGTCCCGGTTACCGCAAAAAAACCGTATTCCATGGACCGGAACCTGCTCCATATCTCCTATGAAGGCGGGGTGCTGGAGGATCCGTGGCGCGCTCCCGATAAAGACATGTTCCTGTTGACGGTGGATCCGGAAGATGCTCCGGATGAGCCGGAGGAAATTGAAATCGGGTTTGAAGCAGGCGGTGCCGTCAGCTTGAATGGCAAGGACATGTCCGCCTTGGACATCATGCTGGAGCTGAACATTATGGCCGGTCGTCATGGCGTGGGACGGATTGACATTGTGGAGAACCGCTATGTCGGCATGAAGAGCCGTGGCGTCTACGAGACACCTGCGGGTACGATTCTGTACCGGGCCCGTGCGGCAGTGGAACAGTTGTCCATGGACCGCGAGGCGATGCATCTCCGGGATGGAATGGCGTCCAAGTATGCGGAGCTGGTGTATAACGGCTACTGGTTTGCCCCCGAGCGTCTGATGCTGCAGGCGGCCGTGGATGAAGCCTCGAAAAACACCACCGGAACCGCCCGGCTGAAGCTGTACAAAGGCTCCGTGATCATCACCGGACGTAAATCGCCCAAATCCCTCTATGATGAGGATGTCGCCACATTTGAAACGGATACCGTGTATGATCAGAAAGATGCACACGGATTTATCCGTCTGAATTCCCTGCGTCTGCGCATGCGGGCGCGCATTGAGGACTGACCCCATGTTTGAAGGTGTTTATACTGCCATTATTACGCCGTTCACCCCCTCCGGTGATGTGGACTGGGAGGCGTTGGACCGGCTGGTTGACCGACAGGTTGAAGGCGGAGTGCAGGGGCTGGTGCCTGTGGGCACCACCGGGGAATCTCCCACCTTATCCACTGAGGAGCATCTGGAGGTGATCCGCCGGGTGCAGGCCCGCGCCAACGGGCAGGTGAAGATCATTGCCGGCACCGGTGCGAATTCCACCCGGGAGGCACTCGAACTGACCCGCGGTGCGGCGGACATCGGATGTGACGGTACACTACAGGTCACCCCGTATTACAATAAACCTTCCGATCAGGGACTGCTGGAGCATTTTATGGCTGTCGCAGATCTTGGAGTCCCGGTGGTGTTGTACAATGTTCCCGGTCGAAGTGGAAAATCCCTCTCCATCGACCTGATTCTCCGCTGCGCGGCCCATCCCCATGTGGTGGCGGTCAAAGAAGCCGGAGGCAGCGTGGACCGGGTCAGCCAGATTCTGGCCCGTCAGCCGGATCTGTGCGTTCTCTCCGGTGATGATCCCCTGACCCTACCCATGATCTCCGTGGGGGCAAAAGGGGTGATCAGCGTGGCGTCCAATCTCTTGCCGGAGCGGGTGGTGGAGGTTGTGTCCGCCGCACTTCAGGGCGATTTCACATCTGCCCGTGCCGCGCATCTGAAGAATCATGAATTGTTCTCAGCACTGCTGGGTCTGGATACCAATCCGCTTCCGATCAAAACCGCGCTGGCCCTGGTAGGGCAGGTGGAGGAAGTGTTCCGGCTTCCACTCTGCAAACTGGACGAAGAAAAACGTTCTTTCCTCCAACACATGTTGGTGGATCATGGAGTGATGTCATGACCCGGGTTGTTCTGATTGGTGGTGGAGGCCGGATGGGCCAGGCCCTGGCAGGCTGTCTGCTGGATGGCGTTGTGCCGGGACTGGAATTGGCAGGTGCCGTGGATCTTGCCACCCATGAAAATCAGGGCAAAGACCTTGGGTCCATGTCCGGCCGACCGGCTTGCGGGGTGAAGCTGGGTGATAATTTGCCTGCTGTGGCGGAGAATGGGGACGTCTTTATCGATTTCAGTTTCCATACCGGAATCCGGGAGCGCATGCTCATGTTGTCAACGCTGGGGAAAGCCGCGGTGATCGGGACGACGGGACTCACCCCTGAAGACATGAGTACTTTGGATGAGTTGTCGGCCTCCATGCCGCTCCTGTTTGCTCCCAACATGAGTTTGGGGGTGAACCTGCTTGCCGCGCTGGTTGAACGGGCGGCGGAAGGGCTTCGGGACAAAGGGTATGACATTGAGGTCACGGAAATGCATCACCGCATGAAGAAAGATGCCCCAAGCGGCACTGCGATCTTCCTCGGTGAAGCGGCGGCAAGAGGGAGTGGCTGGAGTCTGCCGGAGGTTCAGAAAGACGGTCGTTCCGGTATGGAAGGAGAGCGTCCTGACAATGAAATCGGCTTTCACGCATTGCGGGGAGGAGATGTGGTGGGCGATCATACGGTCCGGTTTGCCACTGATGGGGAACTGATTGACCTGTCCCACCGAGCGACCCGCCGGGAAACCTTTGCCATCGGGGCGCTCCGGGCGGCTGCTTGGCTGCAAGGAACACAACCCGGTCGTCTTTACAGCATGAAAGATGTACTGGGACTGGAGGATACCTGATGTCTTCCCGGATGGAAATCGGGTTTTCTCTTGGGAGTAATCTGGGGGATAAAATTGGAAACCTCCGCCTGGCGGCCAGAGAAATCCTGGCGATGGAGGATGCGCAGTTGGTGGGGAAAAGCTCGCTGTATGAAACCGAGCCCGTGGATGTGAAACCCGAGTATCAGCACCTGAAGTTTCTCAATTCCGTCCTGGTGATCTCCTCAGAAGTGCCGGCTGAAACGTGGCTGGAACGAATTGGAGACCTGGAGGTGCGGCTGGGGAGAGAACGTGACCGTACGGATAAAAATGCTCCCCGGAATCTGGATGTGGACATTATCTTTGCGGGGGATCGGCTGATTGGCTCCGGAGGATTGACGGTGCCCCATCCGCGTTGGGCGGAGCGGCGGTTTGTGGTGCAGCCATTGGCAGAGCTTCAGCCGGACCGGGTCTTGCCCGGCATGGACCGGAGTGTGTCCGACATTCTCAACACCTTGCCGGGTGAGGATGAACTGATTCAATTGGACGCTGAATGGTGAAGACGCTGAGACTGGTTCTGGCCTCTCCGTTTCTCCTTCTGCTCTTTTTCTATCGGTATCTGATTTCTCCTGTGATTCACACCCTGGTTCCAGGCAGTGGATGCCGCTTTGAACCCTCCTGTTCGCGTTATGCAATTGAGGCGTTTAAAACTCTCCCTCTCCACCATGCCCTCCGGCTGAGTATGTGGAGGGTGCTTCGCTGTCATCCCTTCACAAAAGGGGGATATGATCCGGTTCCCCCATCCCACATGGTCCGCTTCCGGAGTATCAAGCGGCAACGACACCGATAACCATTTCCACCTGATCTGTCCGTTGATCCATGGAAAAGGAGCGGTTTACAGGCGGCCTCAGATTCTGGGGATGGATCAGGGTTCAAGACTCGACAGACGTGATTGGGTAAGGGAAAGGATGTGTTCACAGTCGAGTGCCTGTCCGGACCTGGTCTGGCAGGTGATCATGTTTCCCTTCGAATTCCCCACGATCTGTTTCCCGGTTCCATTATGACATACTTACGGCTTTTTCTGTTTGGGTTTCCGCTGTTCTCGCTGCTCCACGCAGACAATGGCATCCTGTTGATCTCTCCGGACGGTTTATCTGATGCCTGGAAACCCTTTGCGGAATGGAAAACCTCCCAAGGGAAACCGACCCGTATCCTTTCACTCAGTGAGATTCTCTCGTCCGAAGAAGGTGGGGATGCGCAGGAAAAAATTCGTGCGGCTGTGTTGGCGAGTATTGATCAGGATGAAGTGAAATGGGTGATTCTTGGCGCTGACACGGTCGCAGGATCCACGGAGGGGATTCCCACACGAGCAACAGCTCATCCTGCGATGGGAAGGAAATACCGGGAAATTCCGAGTGACCGATACTATCTGAGTACGGGAGATTGGGATGCGAATGGAAATGGCCGTTTTGGGGAATGGCCGGAGGATCTGGAAGCCATACAGTATACACATGAAAAGGCGGTTATCGGTCGCATCCCGGTACGGACAGCCGAAGATGTGAAATCCTACACCGACAAAGTGATCGCATATGAATCCCGGAAGTCGACGGCACCCTCCCGCATGGTGATCACATGTGCGGTTCCAAGTGCTGAGGCAAAACTGCACACCAATGCATCGGAGATCGGAAAAATCTGGCCGGAAGGGCAGGTAGAGATGTTCTTCACCGGGAAAACCCCCTGGGATGAGAAAGAGGCCGGGGATCATGATCTCAGCCCCCGGAACTGGCGGACTCTGATCAATGAGGGTGAGGTGGAGAAAATGCACATTCATGGCCACGGCCTGATCCAGAACTGGATTCTGGAACATGACCGCAAAATTACTCTGAAAGATGTGCAGGCTCTTGAGAATAAGGACCGTCCTCTGTTTGTCACCACCGTCTCATGTTTCACGGGGCAATTCGATCATGCAACGGATCCATGTATTGCCGAGGCCATGTTGAGGAAAGAGGAGGGGGGAGCCCTCCTGGTCTTGGCCCCAAGCCGGGAAGGCATTCCGATTTTTATGAACCCGCGGGTGGAGATGAGGGAAATGGTTCTTCAGGGTAAGATGGATGGAACGACTGAGACCATGACACGGTTTTGGCAGTCGGCCCTGGAGACACCTGTTTCCGCAGGGGAGGCCTTTGCAAAAAGTCAGGCTGGGTTTGAGTCAAATGCCAGAAAACACCCCGCCTTTCATTTTCTGTTGTGTGAATTGAATCTGCTGGGGGATCCCAGCCTCACTCTTGAACGGTAGAGGGCGATTACCAATCCGTAGGTGGATCTTCCGGTATCACCTCACGCACTTCCTGTTTAACCCGTAAGGCAGGAGGTTGAAGCCGTTTCCAGTCAATGACAGGGGTCCATAACGAAGGCGACATGGGGTGTGGCGATAACAGAAACAGAAGAAAGATGCCATGAACGAAAACGCCGGGGCTTCGAAGAGGAATGTCAAACTGGCTGATCAGAAGCAGCATCACCAGTCCCCAGAACGCACAGATTTTTAACGGATCTGACCATAGACTTTTTTCGTTGGTAGGGCGGAGTTTGAAGGCTTTGACCAGACAGATGACCCGTGGAAGAAAACAGGCTGCCAGCAACCCAAAGCCAATGAGGCCGAATTCGGCTAAAAACTGCATCCAGTCGTTATGCACATTGGCTTTCCCTTTCCCGGCAAGAAGCGTCCATTCTTCTACCGGAAGATACTGAGAGACAAAATACCGGTATCCCCATCCACCTACTCCGTACCAAGGATGATCTTTCCACATGTCATAGGCGGTTTCGACCTGAAAGAACCGTCCTCCGATTTCCTCCAGGATATCCAGTTCCACAGTTGCGGCCTGAAGTTCCTTCAAGTGAACTGGTTGCGCAAAAATGACAAAACCGGCGGCGAAGAAACCGAACAGAAGCAGGCTGCCGATCATCCCGTACAGGAGTTGAACCGGGTGGAGGCGGGGCCAGGCAATCACAGCCAGATGGGCCAGGCTGAACACCAGCACCATCCATGAACCTAAAATCCCTGCCCGGCTGGTGCTGAGGTTGGCCGCGATGAAAAAAACCGGGGACCAGATCAGCGCAAAAAGAAACGTGGCCCGGTTGCGTTCCGAGGAATCCTGAAGAAGTTCCTTCAGGGCTAAGCCCATGGAGATGGAGAACAACAGGATAAAGAAGACGGCCCCGTGGTTTGGATATCCGAAACTGCCGTACACATCTTTTCCAAACCGCTTCAGATTGTACATATACTCCCAACCTGAAGCCAAATGAATGAAGGCGAGTATGGCATTCAAAAACCCGTTCAGCATAACCAGCCATGTGAATGCTCTGGGATCAAATGTGGTCCAACTATGACGGAGCAGCAGCAGAACGGTTAACACAACCCCAAACCATCGGATCATTTCCAGGGCTTCAATTCGGTTGACAGACCAGGGAAGACCGGGGTGAGGGGGAGGGGAGTAGGTGTAACGGTTATTGAGAAAATCAAAGATCTGGATGCGGCCGGTATTCAGGAACTGCAGGGTAAGAAAGCCCATCAACAGCAAGGCACACCAGAAGATGGGGTCTACAGCGACTGCTTTCAGCCGACGTTGAGGCGTGATGCCGGAAAATCGGGTCGGTTCCAGGAAATACATTCCCCAGGCGAAAAGACACAGCCATAGAAAAGATCCCTGCCAGGGTTTGTACGCTCCCCCAGCGGCCCATACAGGTGCGACAAACAGCGGAAGGAGGCCGGTCAGCAGGAATGGTCGGGAGGTACTTGTCATGTCTTAGATACGAAAAGGTCCGGAACGGGTAACGTTCCGGACCGGAGAAATCAACGGATTTCCTTACCCTTGCCCGTCGTAAGGCGGGGGAATGAAGGGAGGGGGAGGGGGCGCCGCGCCGCCACCATCGTTAATCCCTTCTGGTACCGGTGGTGGAAGAGAGTCCGTGATAACTGGAGGCAAACTCTGTGCAGTACCCAACGCATTGACAAGGACGTTATACACTGGTGGTGTCAGAGGGATTTTCGGGTTTTCAATTGCATCAACCTGATCCTGCACTTCGCCTGCCAGTTGGAGCAAAAAGTTTCCAAACCCCTGAATACCACCCCCGCCAATGGACAATGCGGCCATGATGGGAGGAATCAACTCTGGCGGGGCGACACCGACGAGTTCCGTGGCAAAGGATTTCGCCTCCTCTCCAGGTAGCATGAAGACAATCCGCGCCGTGTAGAAAGCCACCAGATATTTCAACTGGATGTCCACAAGATCCGCGTCTTCCAGGCGTTCGATGATACGAACCATCACACCGGAGGCTTCTTGCCCGTTGGCACCTTTGATTGTGACATTGATCAGGCCGGGATTGGCGAGCAACTGATCAAGCTCACCTTCTGTGGGAGGTTCAAACTCAGCGCGGACGACCGGGAGAAGTAATCCGACGAAAACAATGAGAGGGAGAAAACGTTTCATGAAACTATCCGTGGAATGCAATTAATAACGTGCTCTAGCACCGACGCTGATTTCCGCTTGGGTGTAGGAGTCACCAGGAATCTGGCTGCTGCCGTCTTCATAGCTGATGCCTGCAAACAGGAAAAGCCATGGACGCACCGTCTGATAATCAACGCGATATTGATACCAGATGGTTTCTTTCATTTCATCAAACAGAGAACCCCGGGCCGGGATTGGCGTCAGGTAGTCGTCTTCACGCCAGGCAACGGAAAGCCGCTGACTCAGTTGCCGGGTGGTTTGGTGATCGAGAGCGAGGGAGGCGGACACTTCCCGGCGGGAGGAGCTTCCGGGACTGGCCACCGAACTGTACCCGGAGCGACCGTTGAGTGAGATCCGGGTCTTGTGGGTCATGTTGTAGTTCACGTTGGCCGTCCACTTCAAATCGCTATCCTCTAACTCGATACCGGCATCCACACCTTCGAGAGGGGTACGGGTGTAGGTTTCATGCCCCACTGCGAGATCGAAGTTCAGCTTTGCAGTGGGCTGATGCCGGACTCCGATCAGGTAATAAGGGTTTTCCGCGTTTCCATCCAGGCCCTCGTCATCGTCAATTCCCAGTCCAATCCGGAAGTAGGGCTGGGTTTTGTCTGTTACCTGGTAGTTGGCTTCCGCATTGATGGCGTGACTGACACGGTCATTGTACTCTTCCTGTACGTAGGCAAAATCTGAGTAGGAGTACGAAAGACTTCCCCGCATATCGGTGATGAGTTTTTGATCCAGGGTAATGGAGCCACGGGTTTCCTCACGGTCTACACGTTCGGCAATGTTTTCCAGCTCTGTGGTCAGAGTGGAGTCACCAATAAACCCTTCACTACGTTCAGTTTTATCCACGGCCACCTGATACGAGAAGTCCGCCCGAATCGTGGTGTCAGCACCAGGGCGGGCCCAGAAAATGCCAAAATCAGCACCATATGTGGGTTCATCCAGTTCGTCGAACTCTTTGTAATTCTCCACATTGTACCAGACCTTGCTGTTGATCTGCATGCTGCGGTTCCAGTGGCGAAGAGCTAAACTCAATCGTCCTGACACATAAGAGTCTTCTGATTCTTCATCCAGGACATTCCCACCCTCATCCAGCGCACGTCTTCTGAGGTTGACATTGTTATCCCAGGTATAGGCGGCAGAAATCTCAGGTGTTAACAAGGTGGTCTTGCCTAGTTTGATTCCGTTGCCGGGCTGAATCTGGGCTTGAACCAGGGATGATGGAAAAGACATCATCACCAACAAGCAAACTGTGAAGGAGGTAAGAGAAAATTTCATTGGAAATGTTTAATTTAAATTAGAGTCGCCGAAGTATGAGCTTATTCATCGCAACCATCAAGCCAAATACCATGAGAATACGACTTAAAGTAAGGGGTTTGGGTGTGAAAATAACCTTATGAGGTTATACTTTCATCTCTTATGTAAATCATGCTGACGAGAGAAGTGGGCGCGGTGGGAGTCGAACCCACACGCCTTGCGGCACTGGATCCTAAATCCAGCGTGTCTGCCATTCCACCACGCGCCCGAAACTGAACCAGGTGATTCTCTCTTGTTTCTGCAGAGGAGTAAAATCCGGGATGGCTCAATAGCAGAGGATCGTGGGCAAACCCGGGTAACCTGAAATTGGTGGAAGCACAGGGGCTCGAACCCTGGACCCGCTGATTAAGAGTCAGCTGCTCTACCGACTGAGCTATGCTTCCGGATCCGATAAACGATATCCTCCTTCTTTTGACAAGATAAATTGCCCTGAATTTACTCGCGTGACAGGATATCAACCAGGTTTTGCGTGGCAGCCTGAATCGCAGGATACGCACCGAATCCCAGGCCCGTGGAAAAGGAGGCCAGAAACGCCACACTCATGATTCCCGGGGTAAACACTACGGGAAAATCCAAAGGGGAGGAGGCCAGCACCACTCCCCCCATGGCCAGCCCCAGCCCCAGAACACCACCTGACATACTGATCAGAGTGGCCTCCATGAGAAACTGATTCCGGATATCCTCCGCCCGTGCCCCGACTGCCCGGCGGATGCCAATCTCCCGAAGCCGTTCTGTAACCGAAGCCAGCATAATATTCATAATCCCAATCCCTCCCACCACCAGGGAAATGGCACTGATGCAAAGGGACAGCAGATCCAGCAGCTTTTGCGATTCCTGTTGGGATTTCAGGAGATCCATTGGGATGACCAGGTCATAATCATCCACTCCCTGATGCCGGACATCGAGAATTCGTCTGATTGTCGTTCCCACCTCCGCCAGCAGTTCCTCTTTTTCCAGTTGGAACTGGACTTCATCCAGCTCGCTTCGAAGTGGGAGGTATGTGAACCGGTTTAAGGCGGTTTCCAAGGGGATCAGCAACTCGAGATTGCTGTCGTTTGCCCCTACGGCCTCCAGTTCGGTCTGGTCGAGGACCTTCCCCTTCAGAACCCCTGTAACCGTGTAAGGCTGTCCCCCGATCTGGATATCCATCCCCGGCAGGTCCGCCGGTTTCATTCCGTCCGGAATAAGTCCTGCCCCTAACACGGCAACCCGTCTTCGGTTCAGATTGTGCTCTTCGGTCAATGGGGATCCTTCCTCGAGGCTCAGATTATTGACCACAAGATAATCCCCCCGAATGGCCCGAACCTTCGCATCCGGTATCGGGAGGGTGCCAAAGGTCACATCCACATCCAAATCCCGAACCATGGACACTTTTTGAATCGTCTCAATACTTTGTCGCAAGACGTCCGCATCCTCCCGGCTCAAGCCTGAGGATCCTCCTGCCCGGGCACTGTACAGATCCGCACCTTCCAGCCTCCGATCCAGAATCCTGATGAGGTTGGACCCTAAGGCCCGGATTTGATCCGCCTGTTTCTGTTTACTGCCTGCTGAAAATGACGACATCGCGATCACCGAGGCCACACCGATGATCACTCCGAGCATGGTGAGCAACGTGCGGAGCTTGTGAGCCAGAAGTCCTTCCCGGATTCCAATTCTCATCATATCAGCGAATCCCAACCGGCAATCCCTCTCCGGCGCATGTCGGGGCTGCAGGTTGAGGAGAGGGGGCTCTCGTTCGATGTCCTCGATGACATTGCCGTCTGACAGCCGGATCATCCGGTGCGCATTCTCGGCGATGCCCACATCATGTGTCACCAGAAGAATGGTGAGTCCTTTGCTGTGGAGTGTTTTCAGTAAGGCCATGATTTCGGCCCCTGTTTTTGAATCCAAGGCACCGGTTGGTTCATCCGCGAAGAGGATTTCCGGATCGTGGATTAATGCCCGTGCGATGGCCACCCGTTGACACTGTCCGCCGGAGAGTTCATTGGGCCGGTGATCCAGCCGGGCTTCCAGGCCCACGTTCGCCGCCATCTCCTCCGCTTTTTTCAGACGCTCGATCCGGCTCACCCCCGCATATGCCAATGGCAGGGCAATATTTTCCCGCACGGTCAAATTCGGCAGTAGATTAAACTGCTGGAAGACAAACCCGATCCGCCGGTTCCGGATAGAGGATAACTGGGCGTCCCCGGCTTTGGACATGTCCTCACCCGCCAGAAGATAATGGCCTGAGGTCAACCCGTCCAGACAGCCCAGGATATGCATCATGGTGGATTTCCCACTTCCCGATGCTCCTACAATCGCAGTGAATTCTCCCGACTGAATGTCAAGATCCACGTCATTCAGTGCATGGACTTCATGCTCACCCATGGTATAGGTCTTCCGGGCGTTCCTGAGTTGAATGAGCGCATTCATTCTGTCTCCTCCGGTTGGAGGAGCACCCGGGCGGTCATGCCGGGTTTGATCGGCAGATCCTCCGGAAGCTCCACCTCCAGGATGGCCAGAAACAGGGCCTGATTGACAGCGGGTGCCTGTTGATGAACCGGACTTAAATCATCGCGGTCCTGACCGACTCCGGTAACGGATGTGACTGTGGCAGGGTACCCTTTCCCGGGGAATGCGGTCAGAAACACCTCTCCCTGTGTTCCCGGCTGTATGCGCTTTCTATCGGTTTCATGCACCATCACCCGCAGATGGAGGTCGTTGGGATCTACGATCTGACCCACGAGATTCATGCCCCACACCTGACTGCCCACCCCCAGAGGCTGCCATCTTCTCGCTCCCCAGGAATACTTCCGGATGGCCAGAAACAGGCCTTCCACCGGTGCGGTGATCCGCACCTCTTTCAAGTCCTCGTCCAGCCGCTCGAGGGTAGCGTTGGATTGTGCGACCCTCATGGTGGCGCCTTCGATTTTGAGCTGCTGAATCCGCAGTTCGCGCTCATGGAGGCTCCGGCTTCTCTCCACCTGATCCCTCGCTTTGTTGACTTCGGATTGGCGGGTGAGAATCTCTTCAGGAGGGAGGGGCTCTTTCGCGAGATCCAGTTGAGATCGTTTTTCCTGAAGGTACGCGCGGCTGGTCTCCAGATCCCGTTTCGGCTTTTCCAGACTGGAGGCCGGGGCGAATGATCTTGAAACCAGTTCCTGCTGACGGGAAAGAAGTTCCTCGTCCTCCTCTACGTCCAACTCGGCCAGTTCGATCTCGATTTCCAGCAAGCGGGCTTCGTCTTCCGCCAGGGGTTTCTGGGCCTGCTCCAGGCGTAACTCCGCATGCTTCAACTCCGCGATTTCAAGCTGGGCCACCCGGGCATACTGGTTCGTCAGAACGGCGACCTCCTGAATTTCACTTTCCAGTGACTCCTCATGCTGCTCAAGCTGTAGTTGTTCTGATTCGATTTTGTTGAGGATTTCCTCTTCATCCAGCCTCGCCAGAAGGTCGCCGGGCCGAACGTACGTGGCATCGTCCAGAATCTCCGCGATAATCCCCTGGTTGGGAGAGGGAACATTCGCCAGTACCTTTGCTTCAAACACCCCCTGTTCCAGAACGGGCTCTGGAATGGAGGTCTCCCGCGGTGCAGGCTCTTCCGGTGGCGTGGTGTCCGGAGGGGCATGCCTCCAAAAGGCAACGGTTCCGGCCAGGACCAGAATGATGAGGAGGGAAACACGCAGCTTCATGGCTCAAACGGGAACAGCACGTGTGCAATAGCACCAGGTTTTAATTGATCCTCCTCGCTCCCTTCAATGAGGACGCGGACCGGGATGGCCTGGATGGGAATCGGCTCTCGGTTCGCATACAGGCTGTCAGCGACCGGAGGGGTTGCCAACGGGACCAGCATCTCGCCGAGTCTGGAGATTTCCCCGTTCCACATCCGGCTGCCCTCACTGGGGATCTGCACCTGAACCTTCATTCCGGTCTCGAGCTGTTGGACGTACCGTTCCGGTACGGAGATGTCGACATACAGCTCTCCGGTATTGGACAGGCTGAGCAGCTTCATCCCTCTCCAGACCCGCATCCCTGTTTTGAGTTTACTTCTGCGCACCCCATCCCACACATTCTCATATTTCACCAGCCCCTCCACCGGGGCTTCAATGCTCATGTCACGCAGATTTTTTTCCAGCTCATTCTGGCGTTCCATCCGCCGCAGGAGCCTGCGCCCCCGCCATCTCAGGCCGGACTGCGCCCTTGCCACCGCCCTGGTCTGCCGTGCCCGTACTTTCACGGTTTCCGCCTCCATCCGCATCACCTTCAGTTCGGCAAGGCTCCTTTCCTCCGCTGAAAGTCCTTCCTTGGCCTGAGCGAATTGAATGTCCGCCTTCTCCATTTCAAGTTTCCGCCGGGCCAGCTCCCGCTGAGCCCGGGTTCGTTCGCGGGGGGCGGTCAGGGTGGGATTCGCTTCCAGTCGGGAGAGCTGCCGTTCAGCCTGTTCCGTTCTTAGCCGGGCGGTCTGGAGTGTGAGAATGCTCTGATACACCTGCGAGGCCCTGACTCCGGGTAGAGCCAGATCCCGTTCCAGTTGGGCAATCTTCAATTTGGTCTCCACTGCCTGCACCTGAAAATCGCGGTCCCGGATGCGAAGTTGGAGTTCTTTCTCCGCGGATTCTTTTTCCTGCAGGGCCTCCTCGGCGTCTGAACGGGCACTTTCCAGCAGATCTCTCAGGGATTCACTGTCGAGGACGGCCGCCGTCTGACCTTTGCTGATCAATGTATTTTCGGGATGCAGCGAGGTCACCTTCATGTCCCAGGCCCGGATCCGCGGAACCTTGACCCCAATGCTCTGTAAGGGTTCCAGTTCTCCGGAGGTATGAAAAGTGTCCCCGTCCACCAGAAGCTGCGGCTGTTCCTCTGTGGGCCAGTCACCTTCTTCCTGTATCTGTTCGAGCGGGGGGAGGGGAGCGGTGAACTGAAACCGGTCTTCATTCACGATCCCGGTCACAGGCTGGTACAAGCCGTTGAGGCTTACATGCGGTTTCCCCCCCTGTATGCGCACCCAGCTCACTGGCACGGAGGGGCCGATTCTCGGCGTGGAGGTGGTCAGCTCTGCCCATCCGTAGACTCCAACCGGCAATTCCCCCTCCAGGTTCTCCACGTCCAGCCGGACATCCAGAACTTTCACCCCTTCACTTTCCTCCTCCGCCTTTTCCCTGGAGAAGGGCGAAATGGTCGAAAGGGTTCCGCGAAGCACCTGATTCGGGTTGGCATTCAGGATGATGTTCACAGGATCTCCTACGGAAAACAGCGGGCGAACCCGTTCCGGAATTTCCCCTTCGAATGCAATACTGTCCGGATGCGGAATCTCCGCCAGCACCATGCCCATCGAGGGTTGTCCGCCCGATACCAGTTCACGTTTGAACTGGGGGGAATACATCAGGACTCCGTCTCTGGGAGCGCGGATGACCAAATGCTTCAACTCCTCTTTCCGATCTTCAAGCTTTCGGATCAACGTCTCCTGTTCGCGGTGAAGAGAGGCTTTTTCCAGTTCGCTGATTTCCTCCTGGGTCTTCACCTCAAATGTAAGCTTCCCGATTTCAAGTTCGAGATTTTCAATCCGGTAGCGGATGACCTGGAGGTCCTTGGGATGTGCCGTTGCCCGGGCCAGAGACAGGCTGCGTTTTGCGTGCTCAGTCCGGGCGTTCTGAAGGTTCAGTTGGAAGAGAGATTCCTCGACCTGTGCGGGTGACACCAGGCCGAGGTCTTTCCGTTCCTGGATATTGGCCAGATCTGCCTCCCGGGCCGCCCGTTGGAGCTCCGCCACTTCCAGGCGGCCCTTTGCGATCTCCACATTCTTTTTCAGAGGGAGGGATTGAAGATATTCCAGTCGGGCCTGTTGAATACTGCGTTCATCCTTGAGATCCTGAAGCTGGCCGATGAGGGCTTCCACTGATTTCTGCATCTCCTCCGTTTTCTGGTGGAGTTCATTTTTCTTCCGCTCAATCTGTTCCGTGAGACTGCGGATGGCCTCCTGGGTCCCGCGGGCATCTGCACGGAAGACCACATCCCCTTCTTGGACCCGACTGCCGTCCGAAACCCTGAATTCAAACCGTGGCCATCGGATGGGGTTGGGAATGGGGCTGGTACGGGTCGCAATGGATCGGACTCTGAGGCGTTCTGTGGGATACAATTCCTCTTCCTTCACCTCTGCATGCAAAGGGAATAACCACAGGAATATGCACCAGACGCCGACAGTTCGGCGTGGAAAACAACTCAGAAACCTCATGGAGTGAACCTCCACGAAACTGACAAAAGATCAAGCCCCGTCAGGGACAGGATTGAGGTGCTGCCGGGATACGTCTCTTCACTCAGCGATGAGCCATGACTCCAGGTGTCAGAGGCGTTGCAGGTGCTTTCTCCACGTGCGTTCCAGGAGGGCTTCACTCTCAAACCCCAGATGCTGAGCCAGGAGGCTGGATCTTGAGGCATTCATCAGCCCCGGAATATCCGCAGGATCCTGTAGCATGCGCAAATAATCAAAAAACCCCTCTCTGTTTTCCGGCTGCATGCAGAAATGAAACAGCGTCCAGGACAGGGCATAAGCCTCGGCTGTGGTGACGTCCCGGAGCTCGAGCTGAAAATCTTTCGGCAACCGCACCTGCATCAGGTCCCGCAGCCGTGGAATCCGGTCTTCATGTGACAACCGGATGAGGGTATTGATATGAGACATCGGAACCTGGCCGGGCTTCGGGGGCTCAAAGTAGACGGCCAGGCCTTCGATCAACCAGGCATTCTCCGCGTGGATCCAGGAATGAATGCCATGGGTGTAGGCGAGATGGTGGGCGGCCTCATGCCGGAGCGTGGCCCGGGTTTCCATTTCTCCCCTTGCCCGCATTTGATCCTCAACCGCCACCTGCATGTTCAGGATATGACGCCGATCGCCCGAGGACGTGCTTTGAGCCAGCATCTGCTGGATTTTATCATCCACCTCTTTTCGGATTTCTTTGGCGGTTTCCGAGTGCATCTGATTGAAGACGACCATTCGATCTTCGGTCGGGGAATAATACCCTGCACTGCTGCTGAGTTCTGGAGCTGAGTCCATCTGATGGGTTCGGTACTGCTCTTCATTGCGGAAAAACAGTACCTGTAACCCCTGGTCTGCTTTCGGGAACCGAACGAGTTCGCCCATTTCCTTCATGAACTGGGTGCGGAGCGTTTCGAGTTCGTGGACGGAGGACTCCACCTGAAAGTAGGGGGCATCTGTCAGCACAGTATAGTGTCCAAAATACTCCAGATGAAAATCCGGATACTCCATCTGAAAACTGACATCTCTCCAGGTGACCCGCGGCGGAGGGTCTGTGTACGGTACCTCGGATTGCAGGGTGGAGCGGGGAATGAACCGAACCAGACGGCCTCTGCCGCCGAAGTGGGACTGGATGTCCAGACCGGATGCCGACCGTCCCACCACCCGCACATACTCCTGTTCCCCGGAGTTCAACGTGAGAACGTGGGTTGGCCAGGCATTCTCCAATTGGCTTTCCAGTTTGATCCGGATCAGCCTCTCTTCATCGGTATACTCCTCTAAGGGTTTATCCAGAGTCGGAATCAGATGCAGATTGGGCCAATCCATGACCCTGGACAGAAACTGCCCGGGGGGGGTGCCGAGAAACCGGTAGAATCTTGGATCGGTATCCCGGTTCCATCTCACCAGTTGAAAGGTATAGGCCAGCAGGCCCAACATGAGGCAGATCCGGAGAACCATGAAGGTTTTCCGGATGTGGTGCCAGCGGTTGCGTCGTTCTATGGGCATGTTGCGGAAGGGGGGAGGGGATCAGGAGTCAGAGTGAGAGTCTGACTCCAGATATTTCTGTTCGAGAGCTGTGATGTCAACCTGATCCCGTTTTCCAACCGGTTTCGGATTGGTTCCTGCATAAATAGTCCATGGTTGCAGATCTTTCCTTACAATGGCACCGGCGCCAACGGCAGCACCCTCCCCGATGGTTACTCCCGGAAACACGATGACATTGGTGCCCAGGACCGCATGCCGTTTGAGATGGATGGTGGATCTGCGGACGTTGGTGAATTCAGAGGGTACGGTGGGGTTTGTCAGCCAGGGACCCGTGAAATCGTCACTTCCGGTTACCATTCTGCACCCGGCACTCAACCCGGAAAAATCGTCCATCAGAAATGTGCCCCCGCCTATGATACTGCAGAAACTGGCAATATGAACATTCCGGCCAATGCGGCATTCTGTCCCAATATTGAGGAAGACAAAATCATCAATTTGGCTGTGGGCTCCTACATGGAAGACCTCTCGGTTCCCAATGATTCGGGCGAGTTCGTAGATGGTGGAGGAGGGATCCGTCATATGGAGAATGGTACAGGAATCCACCTATGGGGTCGAGGGAGGTTTCGCACCTGTTTCGGCTATCCACACCCCGTTTTCTTCCCGCCATCCTGGGGGGGCGGGATCGGTTGAACGGCTCGGTGCCCACACCAGGAGCGATGGTTTCTGAAGGGAGACCAGCATGGCTTCATGGTCCTGAGGCCGGAGCAGCCGGATGTCTGCCTCCAGACCCATTTCCCTTCTCATCCATTGAAGCGTATGGGTGGCCATCGGGTCTGCCATCACGATGGTTCCGTCCGGCAGGGCCGCGTGGAGGGCCGCCTCGGCCAGTTGATGTGCGGACCGGTCCTGTGACCTCCAGGGCCAAAGCAGATACTGCGCATCATTTCGGAAGGGTTTGTTCCGTGCAAACGGTTTCAGCACCCCAGAGGTCTCTGCCATCCAGGGACTGATGGCATACAGCGGGATTTGCAGCGCAAGGAAAACCCAGGCGGTTCGGATGCTCCCCCTTCTGGTCAGGGTGGCAAACCCGCATCCCGCCATCAGGGCGAGCAGAGGGAAGACCGGGACGAGAAAGGTGTATTGATCAATCACGTCATAGCGGAGAAAAAAACCAAGTTGAACTGCGGCAAGGGCATAGACCATCCCGGGCAGTGAAACCCCGGTCGTCTGTCTCCGTCTCCAAGATCTCACCGCGAGAGGAAGGGAGAGCCCAGGGAAGCTGAGAAACATAAACGCCAGACTGATGGCGGTGAACGCCGGACGGGGGAAGAGGGTCGATACCTCTTCTCGGAAGCCGTGGCCGAACAGAGCGGAATGAATCGTCGCCATGAGATCCCCGGAGTGTACCGCCTCCTGCACGATCATCATGGTGTAGGGGAGGCTGCCCATGATCCAGGCAACGGCCATGCGGGGAAGCAGCCGCCACATCTGCGGAGACGTTCGGGCCATCAAGAGGAACCCACCCCCCCAAACGGCCAGGGTCAGCAAGGCCAGGTTGTGGTTGGCGAATGCCACTCCATTCAAGGCGAGGATTCCCGCCCAAGGAATGGGACGTTTCCGCTGGCGACTCCAGATCAGCAACGTGACCTGGGCCATCATGAGGGCGGCACTGAGGGTATATACCTCCGGTAAACAGGAGAACCGCCAGAAGGTATGTGCCAGCATCAGGGTGATGCCGGTAAACAGGGCGGTAGGACCTCTTGGCTGCAACATTCTGGCACAGGCGGTGGTCAGACCCACCGCGACAGCTCCCCCAAGTGCGCTGACTCCCGAAAGAGCCCAGGGCAGGTTGGAGGGAAACAGGATCGCCGCCGCTCTTCCCAGCATGTAGTGCAGAGGGTGCACCATGGCCAGACCATAGATATTGTCGGGATTTTGGGTCGCAATCCGGTAGGTAAACTGGGCAGAGTCCTGCCATTGGATGGTGCGGGCCCCTGTCGCGATATACAGGAGAAAGGCCGCCAGTCCCATCCACAGCGGGAGTCGCCTTACTCTCGGGGTATCAATGTCCATAGTTGTTCGCAGAGGGAGGTGGCATCGGAACCGGATATCTCGCGAAGCCGGGAAAGGGCCTTTCCTGAAGGCGGTACCGGGTGAGCTTCCGAGAGGTCTAGCCGGTTCAGGTGAGGGATTTCGGTAGCCAGCACGGCTTCCTGAGCCGACGTGAGCGTTTCGTGCAGTTTCTCCCCTGGGCGAAGCCCTACAATCCGGATCTCCATGTTCTGGTCCGGTTTGAATCCGGACAGCTTAATCAGGTTCTTTGCCAGCTCAAGGATCCGGACAGGTTCCCCCATATCCAGAATGAACACATCTCCCGGTTCGGCATGTGCATCGGCCTGGAGGATCAACTGGACCGATTCCGGGATCGTCATAAAATACCGGGTCGCCTCCTCATGGGTGACCCGCACCGGCCCTCCCTGAGCAATCTGCCGTTCAAACACAGGAACCACACTTCCTCTGCTTCCCAGCACATTGCCAAAGCGAACACAGGAGTAGGGCCTCCCGGTCTCCTCTGCCGTCTTTCTGACCAATTGCTCCGCGAGAAACTTGGTGGCCCCCATCACATTCCGGGGGGAAGCGGCTTTATCGGTGGAGACAAACAGAAACCGCTCCACATCATGGATGCGCGCGGCCTGCAGCACATTCCGGGTGCCGAACAAATTGGTCCGAACGGCCTCCGCCGGATGGCTTTCCATCATGGGGACATGCTTGCAGGCGGCAGCATGAAACAGCACATGCGGCTGAAACTCCCGCAGCAGTTGATCGAGGGCAAGGGTCTCCCGAATGTCACAGAGCGATGCCTGCAATGTCAGAGAATTTCGGGTCTCCTTCAGTTCCTGTTCGATCTCGAACAGGGCATTCTCCGCATGGTCCAGGACACAAAGCGCCTCAGGCTGGTAGCGGGAAATCTGACGGCACAGTTCGGATCCAATGGATCCCCCGGCGCCGGTCACCAGAACCCGCTTTCCTTTCAGGGCCTCCTCCACAGGGGCAGGGTCCAGTTGTACGGGTTCACGTCCCAGCAAATCCTCCAGACGGAGGGGGCGGACCGGTTTGACCTGAACCTCTCCTGTAAGCAGATCCTGCAGGGTGGGAAGAATCCGAACCTCAACCGCATGTTCTCCGCAGATCTGGCTGATCCGTTCCAACAGGGGCTTGCCGGGATCCCGGATGGCGATCACCAGGACCTCGATGCCCATGGAGCTGAACAGCTTGGCCGCCTCGTGAGAGCTCCCGAGAATGGGCACGTCGTGAATGGAGAGCCCCCGTTTAGCGGGATCGTCATCCAGAAATCCCACGACCCGGTGAGACCGTCCCTTTGTCTGCCGGAGCTGCCGCAGTGCCAGTTCTCCCGCATCGCCGGCCCCCAGAATGAGAGTAGGGGTTCCCTCCTCTTTGCGAAACAGACTGCGGGGTTTCTCCCGGATCCAGTGACGTCCCAACAGCCGCGGACCGGCAAGAAAGGCCACCGTGAGGATGAAATCAAGACCGTAGATGCCGCGGGGGTATCCGTGCCCTACAAAGAGCAGGACAATGGGAATAAACACCAGGGTGGCCAACAGGGCGGCCTGAAGGATGCGGAAGAGGTCGGCCAGCGAGGCATACCGCCATAATCCCCGGTTCAGGCCTAAAATTTCTGCGGCAAGGACTTTTAACCCGACGGAAATGGGGAAGGTCACCCAGAGCATGTGCAGATACCGCTCGGGCAGGGGCTGGAAGTCGAAGCGGATCAGAAAGGCGAGGATGAGGGCCAGCCCTCCGAGAAGGGCATGGAAAAACAAAATGACCATGCGGTTAGGCATGGCCACTTCCTAATGATTCCCAGCGGGGAGGCAAGCGGGAAAGGGGATGAGGAGGTTACCCGCGGTACCTGCGCCGGAACCAGAGGATGATCCCAAGGCCCCCCAGCAGGAGCAGGGTGGTTTCCGCCTCAGGTACGACTTCAAGGTTGTTGAAGTACTGATCGTTATCAGAGCCGGAGCCGGCATTAAAATTGAAAATCCTGATTTGAGAAATGTCAGAGGCTGCAAGGTTCAGGTTGCTGTTGGTGGCATCAACACCATCCACAGATAATTCAAATTGATTTCCGGCCAGCTGAGTGAACCGGAAAGACAGGAAGTTGTCCCCTGCGATTTTCCATGATGAATTCCCGAAATCAGTGGCGGGTCCCACGATATCTTCCTGTCCGTCTGCGTCGTTGAGCTTCCAGGAATCGACCGCGTCGCCTCCAATGTAATAGGCTTCGAAGCGATTGATTCCGGATGAGTTCTGCAGGGAAAACCCTACCGTTGCCCCTGAATCAATGAATCCCAGGGAAACATCAATACTGACGGTTTCCCCCACTCCGAGAACACCTCCAAAATCATAAACGGCGGCTCCGGTTTCTGAATTCTGTCCGTAGAGGCCCCAGGACTCACTTGAACCGCCTGAGTCCATGGAAGTGCCGGATGAATTCAGAAACGACCCGCTGTCCACGGTATTGGGATCCGGAGTGCGGACCCATCCTGTCCACCCGTCTGTTCCCGCATCCACACTCACAGGAATGGCGTGAGCCGTGGAGAACAGCAGGCCGGCGAGCAGTCCGCCCAGGAAGATGGAAAAGGGTGTTTTCATGACAAATTCCGTTTGTCGGTTCCGGAATTCAGGACCGTTTCCGCTTCAGCAGAAGCAATCCCCCGGCGGCTGCGCCAGCGAGGCCCAGCATCATCAGAGAAGAGGGTTCGGGGATGACCGCCAAAGAATTAAAGTACTGGTCGTAATTTGAACCTGAACTGCTGTTGGGAGCCGCAGCGAAGTTAAAAATACGTATCCGGCTGATGTCGGATGCGTTAAGGTTTAGGTTACTGTTGGTTACGCTGTCACCATTAAAGGTCAGGCTGTATTGGTTGGAGCCCAGTTGTGTGAACACGATGGTCTGGAAATTACCGTCATTCACCCAGTTGGACGAACCATAAGTGGTGGTGGCTCCGGTGATGTTTTCCTCACCTTCCGCATCATTCAGTTTAAAGCCATCCGTAGGATCGCTGCCCCTGTAATAGGTTTCAAAACGGTTGATTCCGGAACTGTTTTGCAATCCGATGCCAACCACACCTCCAGCATTGATGAATCCCAGAGAGATATTGATGGAAACCGTATCTCCTGCTTGGAGGGCCCCCCCAAAATCGTAGTACGATGAACCTGTACTCGTATCTGCAGCATTGCCGAAAAACCCCCAGGAAACCGTTCCGTTTGTACCGGTGGTGTCAATCGTAGTATTGCTCCCAAGGAATCGTCCGCCATTTGATCCCGTGCTGTTATCAGTCCATCCTGTGAAACCGTCATCACCGGCATTGACATCAAAGGGCGTCACCTGGCCTGATGCAGCAAATGAGAGAAATACAATCATCGTAAAAGGTACTGTAAATTTCATGGGTCTCCTTAAGTGGGCGTAAAATTCAATCGTTTTAAAAGATACGCCCAGCTCCGGAATCTCCGCAAGAAAAAAGTGAGGAAAAAATTTGAACGCCATGAGATTTCTCCGTGGGATGACAGAGCAGGGAGTCCGACAAACCTTTGACTTTGCTGTGGATTCTCTGCACACTGCAGGAGAATGAAAGGTCTTTGGATTTTGTGGATGGTCTGTGTCACGCCTCTTTGGGCGAACGGGTGGAAAACGCTGGACGGCACTCGCTATGTGGAAAATCAGAGCAACGACGGCGACAGTTTTCATGCCAAACGAAATTCCAGCACCTACATTCTCCGTCTGTATTACGTGGACACCCTGGAGACGGATAATCGGTATCCCGACCGGGTGGCGGAACAGGCGGAATATTTCGGCCTCACCTCCGAGCAGGCCCTCAAAGGGGGACAACGGGCGGCTGAGGCCGTGGAGAAACGGCTCAAGGACCAGGACCTGACGGTTTACACCCGTTATGAAAATGCCCGAGGGGCCAGTGAGAAAAAACGCTATTATGCCATGATCGAACTTGAGGGGCAGTGGTTGAGCGAATGGCTGGTGGAGCAGGGCTGGGCCCGGGTGTATGGCCGGGCCCGCGAGCTGCCCGACGGAACCTCAGAGCGCCTGTACTGGTCGCGGTTGCGCAAACTGGAGCGGGAAGCCAGGAAGGCGGGGCGGGGACTGTGGGGGATGGCGGATGAGGGGAATCCCGGTGGAGAGGATGGCGGGGGTGTGACCGTCAAACTTCCCCGTCAGACGCCTGTCTTCAGCAAGGCTCCCCCGCATCGGATGGTGGGCCAGTTGCCTCAGGGATGGGAAGTGCAACTGGGGCCCGCCACCCGTACAGGCTTCCGTGAGGTGTCGTTCCTCAGTCCGGGTGGAAACCCTTTTACGGGTGAGATTCAAAATCTCTACGTGCCGGGCCACTGATTTGGGGTTGTCAGAGCACGAGGACCCGGTATGGTTTTTCTGTGCCTGAATTGATCTTTCCCGTAACCAACCATGTTCTGATTTTCACAGTGATTACCGCTGTGATTCTTCTTGCCCCGATCGTGGGGGCGAAACTGCGAGTGCCGGATCTCGCGCTTCTGCTCATCGCCGGCACCGCTCTGGGTGAACACGGCTTTCATATTCTCGAGCGGAATGAGGCCATTACTCTGTTTGGAGAAGTGGGCCTACTCTACATCATGTTCCTTGCGGGACTGGAAGTGGATCTGTATCAATTCTCCCGTACGCGGAAGAAAAGTCTGACCTTCGGCATCATGACCTTCCTGCTGCCGCAGGTCCTGGGTGCCATGGTGGTGTATATGGTGCTGGAAGACTTCACCCTGAGTGCCGCAATTCTCATGGCCAGCCTGTTCGCCTCGCATACCCTGTTGGCCTACCCGGTCGCGGCACGGTTGGGGATCCACCGGTCTGAACCTGTGACGATCAGTGTAGGCGCAACCATGATTACGGATACGCTGGCACTGCTGGTGCTGGCGGTGATCGTGGATGCAAAGGAGGGGATTTCTTTGGATGCGGCCTTCTGGGGAGGGCTCGTGGTCGGGATGCTGCTCCTGGTTCTGGGGATCGCGCTCATCATTCCCAGGATCGCCCGCTGGTTTTTCCAGCACGCCGGGGAATCCGGTGGGTCCCAGTTTCTCTTCGTGCTCGCTGTGATGTGTGCCTGTGCCTATGTCTCTGAATTTGCCCGGATGAAACCTCTGATTGGAGCGTTTCTGGCGGGCGCGGCCTTCAACCGGCAGATCCCGGAACACAGCACCTTGATGAACCGGCTCGAGTTTATCGGCAAGGTGCTCTTTATCCCGTTTTTCCTCATCTCCGTGGGCATGCTGGTGGATCCCAGCGAGTTGGTGCACAACCCGGAGACCTGGACGGTGATCGGGGTGATGGTCGGGATGGTTGTGGTCACCAAATGGCTGGCGGCATTTGTCACCGGCGCATTGTATCGGTATTCCTTTGCCGAACGGCAGGTGGTGTTCGGATTGTCTGTGGTGCAGGCGGCGGCCACTCTGGCTGCGGTACAGGTGGGATATCAGGCGGAGATTTTCAGTGACGCCGTTTTGAACGGGGCAGTGGCCATGATCCTCGTGACCGTGCCTCTTGGCTCTGCGATGGTGCAGCGGTATGGCCGGAAAATGGCACTGGCTTCAGAGGAAACCCCCTCCCTGAAGCGCACGGAGCAGCGGCTCCTGCTGGCGGTTCGGGAAACGGGTACGGCCGACTCCCTCATGGATCTTGGCATGCTGATCCGGGATTCTGCACTGCCGGGGGGGATTTTTCCGGTGACCATTGTTCCGGAGGACAATGACCCGGAACGGCACGTCAGCCGTGGCGAAAAGCTCCTGGCCAACTGCGTGGCCAAAGCCACCTCAGCAGAAATTGATGTAGAGCCGCATGTGCGTATGGACATTAATCCGGTTGACGGTCTGGTCCGCACCGCACGTGAACTTCGGGCCGGAGCGGTGTTAACGGGCTGGGGGGATCTCTCGAGCCGGGGATCCCGCCTCTTTGGAGGGGTGCGATCCAATCTCGCTGACCGCTGTCCCAGCCGGATTTACTGCTTCCGTCAGGTGAAACCCCTGAACACAAACAAGCACCTCCGGCTGGCACTCCCCCCGCTTTCGGAACACCGGAACGACCTTCGCATCCTGTTTCGCGACGTGAAGCTGCTGTGCAAACAGGCCGGGCTTGATCTGCATGTGTATGTGGCCGGAGAGGCTGCGGAAGGTCTGCAGAAACTCATGGAGACGACCCGCCCCGGGGTGGAGACCCGGTTTGTCACGCATGACACCTGGAAAGAGGCCCGGCAGGAGCTGATGCAGGAGATGAAAGACAGTGATCTCCTGCTTCTGCCTCAGATTCGGCGGGATGCCGCTCTCTGGACGCCTACACTTGATAAACTTCCGGAACTCATGGAACGGACCTTCCCGAATATCAATCTGCTGGTGGCGTATCCTGCAGTTCGCGGTGCCACAGAGGATCTTGGACCCGTTGCGCTTCCCTCCACCAATGATTTCCCCGCATTGAGAGGGGTGGATCTTGGAGAGGAGCGGGATGAAACCCGAATTGAACAACTGGTGAGGCGGGGCCTGCCGGCTCAGCCGGTGATGGCAAAAGAGGCGGTCCCGCTGCTGGTGGATTCTGCAAAGTTGACACCGGTGGAACTCTCGCAGGATGCACTGCTTTTGCATGCACACTGTGGGGACAAAGAGGAACCGATTCTCTTAATCGGACATGGCGAATCCAGGGGCACGTTCTTTGACCTGGAGAAGACCCCCCGCATTCTGGTGGCGTTGCTCAGTCCACGTGGAGATGCGCCTGAGCTGCATTTGCGGTCCCTGGCACGCGTGGCAAAGCGTTTCCGGGATCCGGACGTGATTGCCGGCCTCGCCGCCGCCCAGTCCGCGGCTGAAATCTGCAGCATTCTTTCCGACACTCCGGACTTTCGGTCGGATGGCCCATCCGCTAAGGGACCCGAATCCATTTCCTCTTAACTCTTTTCTCAGGAGATTCTCATGACCACATTACCCGAATTGAAAGGCAACATGCTCATCGCTCAAAGCGGCGGACCCACTGCCGTCATCAACCAGACCTTGGTCGGAGCGGTTCTGGAGGCCCGGAAACATGAGAGCATTCAGAAAGTATTCGGGGCGAAGCACGGAATTCAGGGCATTCTGGATGAGGATTTTATCAATCTGGGACGGGAGACCCCGGCGAATCTGGAACGGGTGGCGCAAACCCCTTCCTCCGCACTTGGATCTGTTCGGAAGAAACCCACTGCAGACGATTGTGCGAAAATCTTTGAGGTGCTGCGGAAACACAACATCCGTTACTTCTTTTACATTGGCGGCAATGATTCCGCTGAAACCACGTACATCATCCATCAGCATGCGAAGAAAGCGAAGTTCGATTTCCGCTGCTTCCATCTGTGTAAAACCATCGACAATGATCTCCGGCAGAATGACCACACCCCCGGGTTCGGAAGTGCGGCCAAGTTTGTCGCGTCGGCCTTTATGGGGGACAATCAGGATAACCGTGCCCTGGGCGGGGTGAAAATAAACATTGTCATGGGACGCCATGCCGGTTTTCTCACTGCGGCCTCCGCACTGGCAAAGGTATATCCGGACGACGGACCCCATCTGATTTACCTCCCGGAGCGACCTTTCTCCATGAGCCGGTTCTGCAAAGATGTGAAGAAGGTCATGAAAGAGCACGGGCGCTGTGTGATTGCAGTCAGCGAAGGGATTTGTGACAGCAAAGGAACCCCCATTATCGCCGCCCATACCCAGGAGGTGGACAGTCATGGTAATGTGCAGCTTTCCGGTACCGGTGCGCTTGGCGATATCCTGGCCAATGAGTTAAAAGCCAAAACCGGAATCAGCCGCGTGCGGGCGGATACCTTTGGCTATCTTCAGCGTAGTTTCCCCGGGGTGATGTCTCATGTGGATGCCGCCGAGGCCCGTCAGGTCGGTGCCAGTGGCGTCGCCTTCGCCGTTAAAGATTTTGAGAACGGCAGTGTCGCGATTCAACGGAAAAAATCGAAACGCTACGCGGTGGAATTCAACCGCGTGACCCTGAAATCTGTGGCGAAGGAAACACGCCACATGCCGGCGGCATTCATTCATAAAGACGGCAACCAGGTCACGGAAGCATTCCTGACGTATGTCCGTCCTCTGGTGGGCCCGCTGCCGGAGATGGGACGGCTGAAAGATGTGCCTGTGAAAGGAATCAAATGAACCGGCTGATTCTTCTTCTCATGGCCAGTCTGATGGCGGGTTCGGCTCTGGCCCAGCCCCGGGATTTTACCGGTCCGGAATTGATGCGGGAGGTGCAGAACCGTCTCCCTCCCATGCCGCTCAGAATGACCGGACTGATCCGGACGCGCAGAAAAGGGGAGGACTCGGACCGGAAGCTGATCTCGGAGCTGCGTTTTGGCGATCCGGTGCCCCATGCGATGTATACGCTTTCCGACGCCTTCGGTGACCTGCTGACGACGGTCAAAGTGACCTGGAAAGAAGGCCGGCCCGTCTTCGAACAGTGGGACGGAGAGGGCAAGGCCTTGCCATCGCCCAGACCACTGGATCAGGTGGCCGATACGGGATTGAGTTGGTCAGACCTGTCCCTGTCATTTCTCTGGTGGCCGGAGGCCAGGATTACTGGTTCTGGACGGGTGAAAACACGACCGGTTTACGAGTTGTCCATACCGGCTCCTCCCAACCGTCCGGATGTCCATGTGGTTCGACTGTGGGTCGATAAAAAGGCGCTGTTCATCGTCAAGGCTGAATTGCAGGATGCGGACGGGAAACTGATCAAACGAATTGAAGTCGACAGCATCAAAGAGGTACGGGAGGACCTGTGGATGGTGAAAGACATTCTGGTGCGTGATAAGCAGAATGGAATCCGAATGGGCATCCGGTTTGAGAAAGTGGAGGAAATCGGAGCGCCGGATGAGTGAGGCACGGGAGGACCTGCTCCTCTCCCGGACCTTGCGCCTGTTTCTCGACAGTATCGGACGGAGAGAGGAGTACGAATTTTACATTCGGAAGTTTCAGTCCGATCATTCCGCCTGTTTTGCTCTGGTGGTTCCGGACGATGCCAGCGTGCAGACGTCCGGCGACCTGATGATGTTCGATTTGCAGTTCCTGCTTCGCCTCGAACTCTCCCCTTTACTGGTGCTGGCCGGTGAGAACGCCGAAAAAAATCTGGCATTGCTGGAGGCCCATGGGGAACTGGAAAGGCTGACGCTTTCTCCGGAGGGTTCCTCGAGTGAATGGAGACATGCACTGTCCAGGGCCCGGGATGCGGGCCGCATCCCGGTATGGTGCGATTCGGATGAGGACGCGGTCGCAGCCGTGGGGCGGCTGATCCCCCACCATACTCACCGGGTTCAGGTACTGCGTGCAGGGGGAATGCTCCGGAACCCGGACACGGATGAGAGGGTGTTCTATCATTATTTGAACCGGGGCACCGAGATGGCGATACGGGAGGAGGACCGCAGGGCGGTGGCGATGGCGGAACATCTCCTGGGGCGTGTTCCTCATTTGCACGTCAGTATTTCCTCCCCCCTGTATCTGCTGCAGGAAATGTTCACGGTGAGAGGAATGGGAAGTATTATCCGGCCAGGAAGCACGATTCTGCATGCCTCCAGCAGCAGGGAGGTGGACAGGCCCCGTTTACTGACGCTCATCGAAACTGCTTTTCAAAAACCTCTTCGCGACCCTGCATTGCTGGATCAGGCCTGCGATATCTATGTGGAAAGCCGGTACCGGGGTGCGGTGGTGCTGGAGCCGCATCCGGCTGGAAAGTACCTCAGTAAGTTTACGGTGGGGACGGAAGCCAGGGGGGAAGGAGTGGCCCAGGAACTGTGGGAAGAAGCCTGTGCCCCACAGGAATCCTTGTTTTGGCGCTCTAAATCCGGAAATCCTGTGAATCACTGGTACGAGCGGCAGGCGGATGGATCCCACCGGGAAGGTGGATGGACGGTCTTTTGGCGGGGGGTAAAGCCGCAGGAATTGCCCGAACTTATCGAGTACTGCCTGACCCGTCCTCCTGATTTCCGCGAGCCTTCCTGATTAGATAAGGTCGGGATCGCGATCGAAACCGGTATCGAGATCGACTGTCATAACTTGATCATGTTTTTTTTGCTCAAAGGTATTCTACTAAAGTAGGTCGATCCCGATCCCGATTTCGAATTTGACAGACTGTTGGAACCCCTCGCTTTTCATTTGCCTTTGGTCCGGACCGGGCGTATATCTATGTCCCACAACTTAACCATCTTCAGGGCAGGGTGATTCCGGGTTTTCGGAAAATTCCCTACCGGCGGTGACAGCCCGCGACTCCTTCCTCTTCGGAGGAGGGACTGATGTGATCAGGCGCGTATCTTCGGATAGGTGCTCATGCACAGCCGACCGTACAGTCGGGATGAAAGAAGATGCGTCTCAACACCTCCTGTTCATGTTAGCAGGGGGCTTGGGTGCGTTGCCCTGTTTGAAAGAAGGAACATGCAATGACATCCATAGAAGATACCATTCCGAAGGCGGAGGGTTCGACAGATCTCGATTCTGTAGAGGAGGTGATTCACGCGATCGCCAATGGGGAATTGGTCGTGGTTGTGGACGATGAAGACCGTGAAAACGAAGGGGATCTGGTCTGTGCGGCTGATGCCGTCACTCCGGAGATGGTCAATTTCATGGCGTGTGAAGGAAGAGGACTTATCTGTGTTACCCTTCCAGGTGGAGATCTTGCCCGCCTCGGAATTGCCGACATGCGGCATGCGGGGGATGAAGAGGTGCAGTTCCGGACCGCGTTTATGGAGTCTGTGGATGCGAAAGAGGGAATCACCACCGGAATCAGTGCTGCGGACCGTGCACGTACCATCCAATTGTTAGCAGACCCGGAAAGCACGGCTGCGGACCTTGTGCGGCCGGGACATCTTTTCCCGATCAAAGCGAATCCGAAAGGGGTGCTGGGTCGGGCGGGACATACCGAGGCCTCTGTCGATCTTGCCCGCCTTGCAGGTCGGCGGCCGGCAGGGGTGATCTGTGAGATTATGCTCGAAGACGGCACAATGGCCCGGGTGGATGATTTGAAAGAGTTTTCCGCCCGTCACGGGTTGAAAATGTGTTCCGTTGCGGCATTGATCGAGTATCGTCAGCAGAGAGAGGGAGACGTCATCTGTGAAGGAGAAATCACCTTGCCGACCACAGAGGGGGATTTTAACTGCCGCATCTACCGTTCCTCCTTTGACGAGAAAGAGCACCTCGCATTGACGGTGGGGGATGTGACCAGCGGAGAACCACCGGTTGTCCGTGTACACAGTGAATGCCTCACCGGAGACGTCCTTCATTCCCTGCGGTGTGACTGTGGAGATCAGCTTGAGCACGCTATGGCCGAGATTCAGAAAATTGGACGCGGTGTGATTCTATACATGAGACAGGAGGGAAGGGGCATTGGTCTTGGAGCCAAAATTAAAGCCTACATGCTTCAGGACCAGGGACTGGATACATTGGAAGCCAACCTCCAGTTAGGATACGGAGCCGATCAGCGGGAATACCGCTCCAGTGCACTCATGCTGCAAGATCTGGGCGTCACCTCGGTCCGGTTGATGACCAACAACCCTGATAAGGTGGAAGGACTGGAACAGAACGGGATCAGGGTTGAGGAACGGATCCCGGTTGTGGTCTCCAGCAACCCTCATAATGCCCGCTACTTGGAAACCAAACGTACCCGCATGGGACATCTGTTATGAAGAAGCACTTTTACCCGGAACCTTCCGAGGGACTTCCCTCCTTTCCCGCAGGTGTTCATACCCGCATCGGCACCCATGCTGGCGAAGGCCGTCGAATCGGGATAGCGGCCGCACGTTTTAATATTAAGCTGGTCGGCCCCATGGTGGAATCAGCGGTTGAGACACTGATTTCACATGGTGTACGGACAGAGGATATTGAGGTCGCGTGGGTGCCGGGGAGCTATGAATTGCCTCTGATGCTCAAGCGCATGTTCCGGGACCCCCATCCGGATGCCCTTGTCCCATGTGGCCTGGTGCTGGAAGGGTCCACCCGACATGCGCAACTGATTATGAGTTCTCTCACCCAGGCGTTTACACAGCTTTCACTCGACCTGGACTGCCCGGTCATTGACGCCGTGGTCCATGCTCATACGCTGGAGCAGGCGAAAGAGCGCTGTCTGGGGGGGGCGGAAAGTCGGGGGGCCTACGCGGCCCTGGCCGCCCTTGAATGTGCGGGTCTGGGATAAGTCTCCCGGATCGAACGTCCAATCCTCTTGACTCTACGCCTGGGTCGGGCAAGGTGCATACAGCTCATTAGGGAGCTGCCAGTCCGTGGAAAGGGATCTTCCCTCCTAACGTTTCTTCATCTCTGAGTATTCCATCCTGCCTGATATGCGGACGTTAGGCCCCAAAGGAGTGGAATTATGAGGACGTTACCCGATCACCCTGACCTTTCCTTCTACCGGAAAGAGGCCAAACGGCTTGTTCGCGAATACAGGGAACAGGACATGAACGCCCTGGCACGTGTCAAGGCTTCCCATCCCAGATATTGCGAAACCGGAGAGCCGGAAGCAGGTCGCCGCTTTTCGCTGCATGACGCGCAGTTGGTCATTGCCCGGGAGCATGGGCTTCCCAGTTGGCCGAAATTGAAACACCTGATCGAATTCCGGACTCTCGATGCGTCTGATATGGAACAGGTCTTCGAGCAGTTCAAGTTGTCGGTGAATACCGAAAATCCTGAGAGACTGCGTACGCTGTTGGCGAAGTACCCGGCCCTCAAAGCGCGTCTGGACGAACCGGTTTTTGCCTTTAACAGTTCTGCAGTTGTTTTCCGAAAACGAAACCGGGAGTTGCTGGAAATTCTCCTGGATGCCGGCGCCGATCTTCATCGTAAATCCGACTGGTGGGCAGGTGGCTTCGGTGTTCTGGATGAAAATCCGGAGCATGCGGACTGGCTGATGTCAAGAGGGGCGAGGCTGGACGCCTACTCGGCGGCGTCACTGGGGAAAACACCGGAGCTTCTGGAGTTGCTGAACAAGGATCCCGCCGTCGTGAACCAGCGGTTTGGGGATGGGCAGACCCCCTTGCATGTCGCCGCAAATGCCGAAATCGTCAGTATCCTCCTGGATGCCGGTGCGGATGTGTCGGTTCGCTGCCTCGATCACCGCAGTACCCCCATTCAGTATTTGATCCAGGATGAGCAGAGCTGCCGGCTTCTGATGGAGCATGGGGCGGAAATGGATGTGTTTGTCGCCTGTCGGCTGGGTGATCTGAAGAGGGTGCAGCATTTGGCGGCTGAACATCAGGAATGTCTGACTCATCGGGTTGGAGAGGGGGACTACCGGAATGAATCCCCCGCGGCGGAGCATATCTACACCTGGAAACTGATGGGGATGGAGACTCCTCCAAGGGTGGCACATACCTTTGGTCATCGAAAACTCTACGAGTGGCTGATGAATCAGTCTCCGCCCGGTCAGCAGTTTGTGGAAGCCTGCTGGCAGGCGGATCGACAGAGGGCAACCCGTCTTCTGCAGGAGAATCCGGAGGTGCTGTTGAAGCTGGATCCGGCACAGAAACGTGCCCTGCCTGGGGCGGTTTGGGAGAAACGAACGTCGGCGGTCTCCCTGATGCTCGAGCTGGGATGGGATGTGAACACCAGGGGCGTGCATGACTCCACCCCTCTCGACCGGGCGGCGATCCGCGGGCAGGCCGAGATGGTGGAGCAACTCCTTACGTACGGTCCGGAACTTAATCCTGTCAATGAGTTTAAGGGAACCCCATTGAGCGCCTGTCTCTGGGGAAAAATTCACTTCCGGGATCCGGACGGGAACTATGTGAGGACATTGCGTGCATTGTTGGATGCCGGCTGCCTGTGTGAACATGGTGACAGCCCGAAGGGATGGATCGAGATGCTCTGGTTTGCATTACGGTTTGAACAGTTTGATACGGTCCCCCTCCTACAGCCGTTCTGCCGGGATCTGAACATGGTGGACGATGAAGGCTGCACTGCGCTGGACCTGGCGCTTATGAAAGGTGCGGATGATACCGCGGCATTCCTCCGGGAGCAGCAGGCGAAAACCTCTGAAGAGTTACGCCCAGGATCCTGACTCCATGAAACATTCCCTCTGTCTTTTTCTTTTCTTCCCCTTCATATTTACAGGTTGCACCATGACGGATACCCCCTCTGAAAACGATCACATCCCCTTCATCAAACATCCACGGTTCCAACTGGCGGTGGAGTTGCTGGATCAAGGTAACGCAGACGAACTGCGGAAACTGCTCCGGGCAGAACCTGAACTGCTGACCCACCGAGCCGCAGAGGATGGATCACGGGTGGGGGCATATTTTGCCCACCCGTATCTCCTGTGGTTTATTGCCGAGAACCCCACCCGCAATGAAACCCTTCCGGAAAACATTGTGGACATCACGGAGATCCTGATTGAGGAAGCCTCCAGACACAAGGTGGCTCAATTACCCGAGCAGATGAATTACGCCTTGAGTCTTGTCGCATCAGGCAGGGTCCCCAGAGAGGAAGGGAAGCAGCAAGCTCTGATCGAGGTTCTCTGTAAACATGGAGCCGACCCCAACGCGGCCATGAATGCCGCCCTTGCGGAGGGTGAGGAGGATGCGGTGAAGGCCCTGGTCCATCAGGGGGCAAAAAAATCTCTGCCTGTCCTGGCGTTTTATGGGGAGAAAAACGCCATCAAAACGCGCCTGCAGACCGGGGAGGAATTGTCGGATCAGGAAAAGAACATTGCGCTCATGGTGGCGGCCATGCGGGGTCATGCCAGTGTGATTTTCGTTTTATGCTCAAACGATTACGGGAAGCTGGATCCTACGGCATATGGGCCGGAAGGGTTTCATTCCCATAGCACGCCTCTGCATCAGGCGGGGTATCAGGGTCACCGGGAAGCGGTCGGGGAGTTGATGAAAATGGGGGCTGACCCTGCTGCGAAAGACACGCTCTGGGGAGGGACGCCCCGGGACTGGGCGGAATATGGCGGACATGCGGATCTTGCAGAATTTATCAACGACATTACTCCGCTCACGACCCTGACCCACGCGGCACTTGCCGGGGATCTCGAGACGCTGGCTTCACTGCTGGACGAGAATCCGGAACAGGTGCATGACTGGATGCCGTTGTATGGAGGCCGGTTGCTGGATGTGGTATGCAACCTGAATTATCCAAGAACGAATCCGGGCAACACCATCCGGTTCCTGATCGAAAGGGGGGCGAACCCCAATCTGGGAGCGCAACCCGATGGCAGCGGGGAATCCCCCCTGCATGCCGCCGCCAGCGATGGAGATGAATCGCTGGCGATGGAGGTCATCGATGCCTTGTTGGAGGGAGGTGCAGATATCAATCGTCTTGGCGGTGTGATCACCGGAGGAACCCCTCTGCACAATGCAACCATCTTTCAGTTGCGTGAGATCGGAGCCCATTTACTCAAACACGGTGCGGCATGTGATCTCTTCCTCGCGGCTGGAAATGGTCGGTTGGACCTGATAAAGACCATGTTCACCCCACAGGGAACATTAAAAGATGACGCTCCCAGGGTCCCTGGGTATCAACCGGAGGAAGCGGCACAGGACCGGATTAACTGGGCGTTTTTCATTGCGGCAGAAGCGGGAGAGGTTCCGGTACTCGAATTCCTTCATCCCAAGGAGACCGAACACGTGACACTGCCGGATGGGACATCGGCCCTGGACCGTGCGACATTCCGCGGTCATCACCATGCCGTGGAATGGCTGAAACAAAAAGGGGTGCCGTTGGTTGAGTGAACCATCCAACTGCCTGCTCATGCATGCCATGGCAGCGAATGTGGCCGGTGTCATCGGCTCCGCGATTGCCGCCGGTATGCGTTGGTCGGTGATGCTGTACCCAGACCCGCATGCGCAACTCAGACAGCAACGTGTCGATAGCACCAATCTATGAATCAATCCTGAATGTTCGGGGTTTGCCGATGCTGATGGGGTTTTATTAACCTAAATAGGTGATGCTGGTGGAATGCTGTTTTATGTCTTGAAAACAAACCGTGATGTCCTTTATGGATCCGGAGACAACGAACGCCACGTATGTTCGCTGGTGTAGAGGAGCATTTATGAGTTGTAAGAAGATGAAGGTGGGGGGCTTACGCCGTCTCCTGCGCACTGTTGTTTCCGGTAGGATATGTGGGACAAGACTGCTCGTACACGCCCCGCTCACCCTCCTCGCAACCGGTTGGT